>CAWANT010000004.1:0-610100 GCA_963783495.1 uncultured Chloroflexia bacterium | reverse complement strand
CGGACCCGCCAGGTTGGTCGAGATGACGGCGTTCCACTCCTCCTCGTCCATGCGCATCAGGAGGTTGTCGCGAGTGATGCCGGCGTTGTTGACCAGGATGTCGATCGTCCCGAACGCCGCCGATCGCGGCCCTCACGATCTCTTCGCACGACTCGCGGCCGGCGGACGTGTCGCCCTGGATCGCCTCTCCCGAGCGTCCCGCGCCGCGGATGCCGGCGACGGTCTCGTCGGCGGCGGCCTGGTCGCCGCGGAAGTTGACGGCCACGTCGGCGCCCTGTGCGGCGAAGGCCAATGCGATGGCGCGGCCCAGGCCGCGGCTGCCGCCGGTGACCAGCGCGACCTTGCCGGTCAGGTCGAACATCAGCGGGCGGCGGCCAGCTCGGGCGCAGCGGCCATGGGGCGGCCCAGGCGGGTCTGCTCGCCCGGCGCCAGGAAGGCACGCGCCGGATCGGCGGTCCACTCGACCACCGCCGCTCCGGCGGTGTAGCCGGCGCCGAAGGCGACCATCAGGACTCGGTCGCCGGGCTGGATGCGGCCGGCGGCGACCGCCTCCGCCAGGGCCATCGGCACCGAGGCGGCGGACGTGTTGCCGTACTTCTCGATGTTGATGAAGACCTTCTCCTCGGGGATTCCAAGCTGCTTCTCGACGCTCTTGATGATCCGCAGGTTGGCCTGGTGGAAGACGAACTGGTCGACGTCGCCCACCGACAGGCCGGCCTTGCGCAGCGCCGCGACCGCGGAGTCGGCCATCTGTCGGGTGGCGTACTTGTAGACCTCGCTGCCCAGCATGTGGATGGTGTGCTGCCGATCGGCGACGGTCTGGGCCGATGCCGGGCGCACGCTGCCGCCGGCCGGCACGATGATCCCCTCGCAGCCGGCGCCGTCGCTGAACAGCTCCGAGCCCGAGCAGTCCGCCGGGCTGGTCCGAGGCTGACAGCAGGACCGCCCCCGCGCCGTCGCCGAACAGGACGCACGTGCTGCGATCCGTCCAGTCGAGGAATCGGCTGAGCACCTCCACTCCGATCACCAGCACCTGGCGGTACATGCCGCTGCGGATGAAGCTGTCGCCGGTGGCCAGCGCGTACAGGAAGCCGGAGCAGGCGGCCTGCAGGTCGAAGCCGGCGGCGCGGGTCGCGCCCAGCTCGGTGGCCACCAGCACAGCGGTCGCCGGCAGCGGATAGTCCGGCGAACAGGTCCCCACGATCACCAGGTCGACCTCGGAGGCGTCGACGCCGGCGACGGCCAGCGCGTCGCGCGCGGCATTGACGGAGAGGGTGGTGGTGGTCTCGTCGTCGGCGGCGATGCGGCGCTCGCGGATGCCCGTGCGGGCTCACGATCCATTCGTCCGAGGTATCGACCATGGTCGACAGCTCGTCGTTGGTCATGACGCGCGACGGCGCATACATCCCCCAGCCGGTGATGACCGCATTCGCCGTCATGCCATCCTCCTGCAGCACCGAATCATCCGCGTGGGTCGACCTCGATCAGCGGCTGCTGGCGCTTGACCAGGGTCCCGCTCTCGACCAGGGTGCGCGTCACCTTGCCACCCACGTCCGACTTGATCTCGTTGAACAGCTTCATGGCCTCGATCAGGCCGATGACCGAGCCGACCCCGATCTCGTCCTCGGCCTGCACGTAGGCGCGTGCGCCGGGCGACGGCGCCGAGTACCAGACCCCGGTCAGCGGCGCCACCACGAAGCGCATGCCCGGCGCGGGTCGCCCCATGGGCTGGCCGGCCCGGTCCGGCGCGTGGGCGCGGCCGCAGCGACCGCTGGCGCGGCGGACCCGGGTGCCGCAGCGCACGCTGGCGCATCGGCCTGGCCAGGCGCACCACCAGCTCGCCGGCCTCGACCTCCAGCTCGTCCAGGCCGCTGGCCTCGAAGGCGGGCGTCAGCAGGTCGATGGCGGCCAGGATCGGGTCGCCCGAGCGGCGCTCCGTCATGCGGCTGCATCCGGCTCGTACCGTCGGAAGATGAGCGTGGCGTTGTGCCCGCCGAAGCCGAAGGAGTTGCTCATCGCCATGCCCACCTCGGCGCGCCGCGCCTGGTTCGGCACGTAGTCGAGGTCGCACTCCGGGTCGGGGAACTCGTAGTTGATGGTCGGCGGGATGCAGCCCTCGCCGATGGCGCGGATGCAGGCGATCGCCTCCACGCCGCCCGCCGGCGCCCAGCAGGTGCCCGGTCATGCTCTTGGTGCTGCTGACCGGGATGGCGTAGGCCCGCTCGCCGAAGACGGTCTTGATGGCCGCCGTCTCCGACTTGTCGTTGGGGCCGGTGCTGGTGCCGTGGGCGTTGATGTAGTCGATGTCGTCGATGGTCAGCCCGGCATCGGCGATGCGCCTGGCGTCATGCTGCCCGACCGCGCCGCGCCCGCCCGGCGCCGGCAGGGTGATGTGCGACGCGTCGTCGGTGGCGGCGTAGCCGACCACCTCGGCGTGGATCCGCGCGCCGCGCGCCGTGCGCGTGGTCCAGCGCCTCCAGCACCAGCACGCCGGCACCATCGGCCATGACGAAGCCGTCCCGATCGGCGTCGAACGGACGCGAGGCCTTCGATGGGTCGTCGTTGCGCTTGGTCGACAGCGCGCGCATGGCGGCGAAGGCCGCGACCGGGATCTCGCCGATCCCGGCCTCGGCGCCGCCCGGCGATCATCACGTCCGCCTCGCCGCGACGGATGATGTTCAGCGCGTCGCCGATGGCGTGGTTGCTGCTGCTGCAGGCGCTGACCGTGGCGTAGTTCGGTCCGCGGGCATTGGCGTAGATGGCGATGTAGCCAGCGCCCATGTCCGGGATGAGGGCCGTCACCAGGAATGGCCCGACGCGCTCGATGCCCAGGTCGTGGGCCTCGATCACGTCGCGGATCATGGTGTTGATCCCGCCGATCCCCGAGCCCACGATCACGCCGGTCCGCTCGGCCAGCGCCTCGTCGGTGATCGGGTTGTCGAGGCCGGCGTCGCGCATCGCCTCGGCCGCCGCCGCCCAGGCGTAGTGGACGTAGCGATCGTTGCGGCGGACCTCCTTCTTGGGCATCACCTCGTCGGCCTCGAAGCCGCGGATCTCGCCCGCGACCTTGCTGTCGACGCGGCTCGGGTCGAAGGAGGTGATCCGCTCGATGCCGCTGCGGCCGGCCATCAGCCCTTCCCAGAACGACGCCACGTCGTTGCCGATCGGGCGTCAGGGCGCCCATGCCGGTGACCACCACCCGCCGCTCTTCGCGCATCGCGCGTGCCGTTGTCACCCATCGGTCAGGCCTCCGGCCAGCGACTGGTCGCGCGGGATGATGATCGACAGCGTCCCCTCCACCGCGACCTCGCCGTCCACGCTGGCCACGGCTCGGGCGCGCCCGAACATGCCGCGCAGCTTCTCGACGGTCGACCTCCATGCGCAGCGTGTCGCCGGGCTGCACCAGGCGGCGGAAGCGGCAATCGTCGATGCCCGCGAAGAGCCCGATCTTGCCGCGGTACTCGTCCAGGGTGAGCACCGCCACGCCGCAGGTCTGGGCCAGCGCCTCGACCATCAGGACGCCGGGCATGATCGGCCGCCCGGGGAAGTGCCCGGTGAACTGCGGCTCGTTGGCGGTCACGTTCTTGATCCCCACCGCGCGCTTGCCGGGCTCCAGCTCGATCACGCGGTCGACCAGGAGGAACGGGTAGCGGTGCGGCAGGATCCGCATGATGTCGGCGGCCTCCAGCGGGGCCGCGAAAGCGGCGGCTGCGCTCCTTGCTCGGTCGTGTTCGGATCCTCGATCGTCATCGGTTCGGACATTCGCTCCATGAAGTCATGCGCCGCCGGCCACGAAGGCCGCTGGCCCCACCCGGTCGAGCAGGTTCGTGCTGATCTCCGCCTCGAGGAAGGCGGCGTTGTCGATCATCCCACGATGGAAGGGCAGGTTTGTCTTCAGGCCGCCGACCTTGAACTCGGCCAGCGCGCGCCGCGCCCGCGCCAGCGCCATCGGGTCGAGTGTCGCCCCACACGATCAGCTTGGCCAGCAGCGAGTCGTAGAACGGCGGCACCTCGTAGCCGGCGTACAGGTGGGTGTCGACCCGGACGCCCGGCCCGCCGGGCAGCATCAGCTCGTCGACGACGCCGGTCTGCGGCGAGAAGTTGTCGCCCGGATCCTCCGCGTTGATGCGGAACTCGATCGCGTGGCCGTCCAGGCGGACCTCTTCCTGGGTGATCGATAGGCGCTCGCCGGCGGCGAGGCGGATCTGCTCCGAGATGAGGTCCAGGCCGGTCAGCATCTCGGTGACCGGGATGCTCGACCTGGATCCGGCAGTTGATCTCGATGAAGTAGAAGTTCCCGTCCTTGTCGAGCAGGAACTCCAGCGTCCCGGCGCTCTCGTAGCCGGCGGCCACCACCGCGCGGATGGCCAGGTCGCGCAGTCGCTCGCGAGCCCCGTCGTCCATGGCCGGCGACGGCGCCTCCTCGATGATCTTCTGGTGGCGGCGCTGGATGCTGCAGTCCCGCTCCCCGAGGTGGACGCCGTTCCCATGCTGGTCGACCAGCACCTGGACCTCCACGTGGCGCGCCTCCTCGATCCACTTCTCGAAGTAGATGCTGTCGTCGCCGAAGGCGGCCTGCGCCTCCGATCGGGCGAGCGGCAGTGACGTCTCCATCTCGCGCGGCGAGCGCACCAGCCGCATGCCGCGACCGCCGCCACCGGCCGACGGCTTGAGCAGCACCGGGTAGCCGGCCTCCTGCGCCTGCTCCATGCGCGTCGCGCAGGTCGGTGATGATGCCGCGGCTGCCCGGCACGGTCGGCAGCCCGTTGGCGGCCAGCATGCGGCGCACCGCGTACTTGCTGCTGAATCGCTCCAGCACCTCCGCCCGCGGCCCGATGAAGTGCCAGGTCGTGCGCGGCGCACACCTCGGCAAAGCCGGCGTCCTCCGACAGGAAGCCATAGCCGGGATGCACCGCGTCGCAGCCGGTGATGACGGCCGCCGACACCACCGCCGGCTGGTTCAGGTAGCTCTTGCGCGCCTCGGACGGGCCGATGCAGATGGCCTCGTCGGCCATGCTGCACCGCCAGCGTGTCGTGGTCGGCCTCGCTGTAGGCGACCACCGCCGGGATGCCCAGGTCGCGGCAGGCGCGCAGGATGCGGACGGCGATCTCGCCGCGGTTGGCGATCAGGATCTTGCTGAACATCTAGGCCGATGCCTCCGCCGGCACGGCGCCGAGCGCCGCCACGGTGGCCGCCAGGCGTGGCCGCGTCGCCGACGTTGCAGGGTGCGCGCCTCGGGCGCGATGCGCTTCACCATGCCGGTCAGGGCCGCACCCGGCCCGCACTCGATGAAGGTGTCGACGCCGTCGTCCGCCATGCGCCGGACCGCCGGCGACCCATTCGACCGGCGAGCGCACCTGCTCGGCCAGCAGGTTGCGGATGCGCTCGGCGTCCGTGACCGGTTCGGCGGTGACGTTGCTGACCACCGGCGGCGTCGGCATCCGACCATTCGACCTCCTCGAAGGCCGCGGCCAGCGCATCGCTGACCTCCGCCATCCATGGCGAGTGGAACGGTCCCGACACCGGCAGCGGGATGACGCGGCGGGCGCCGGCCGTCTCGCAGACGCCTCCGCGGCATCGGTGAGCGCGGCGCGCGTCCCGGAGATCACGACCTGGCCCGGCGCGTTGTCGTTGGCGACCACCAGGTCGGTCGGGCCGGCCACCGGCACCGATGGCATTGGCGACGGCATCGCGGTCCAGGCCGATGACGGCCGCCATGCCACCGTCCACGCTGCGCGGCACGCCATGAGCTCGCCGCGTCGCGCCACCAGGCGGATGGCGTCGGCCGCGGCCAGCACCCCGGCGGCGACCAGCGCCGCGTACTCGCCGACCGAGTGACCGGCCACGAATGCCGGCTGCAGGTCCACGCCGGTTCGCGCCAGTGCCGCACGCAGCGCCGCCAGGCAGGCGAGGGACGTCGCCACGAGGCACGGCTGCGTCTGCTGTGTCTGGTTCAGGCGCTCTTCCGGCCCTTCCCAGGCGACCTCGCTCACCTTCCAGCCGAGCGCCTGGTCCGCCATCTCGAAGGCTGCGCGCGGCCTCCGGCCATGCATCGGCCAGGTCGCGGCCCATGCCGACCGTCTGGGAGCCCTGCGGGGAGAAGAGGAGCGCGATGCTCACTCGACCGGCTCCAGCTCGATCAGCAGCTGCCCGTACTCGACCGGCTCGCCCGCTTCGGTGACGAGGTTGCGGACCGTCCCGCTGCGTGGAGCCCGGACGTCATGTCGCACGCCGAGCATCTCGACGTGGCCCAGCGCATCTCCCTTGTCGACGGGCAGGCCCGGTCCCAACCCATCGGCGTAGGCGAAGAAGCCGACGGCCGGGGACGTGACGCCGTGCGTCGCCTTGCCGGCGGCCGCCGCGGCGGCCGGTTCGGGGCTGCGGCCTGGCCGGGCCGGCACTTCCGGCGCCGGTGGCGACGATCTTTGGGCCTGCCGCCGTCCGGCTGCCATCCGGGCTGACCGCCACTCGCACGCGCAGGGAGCCGGAGCGGACTTCCGAGCTCCCCCAGCCCGCTCCGCTGCAGGCGCTCGGTCAGCTCGGGTACGAGCTCCCTGGCGGCCCTGGCAATCTGCTCGAGCTCGGCGTCGTGATCGGTCAATTGTCACCCTCGTTCGCGCCGTCATCCGCACCACTCGGCCAGATCTCGCTCCACCGCGGCGGTTCGGCACGCCGGGGATCCGCAGCAAGCGCCCGATGCGCCCGCGCAGCGTGACGGGCTCCAGCAGCGGGGCCGCCTCGCCCTCCGCCTCCAGGACCAGCCCGATGGATCGCAGGCGAGCATACCGGCTCGTGAGCAGCGCTTCCGGTTCGACTCGGCTGATGCGCTGCAGGTTGCTGACGATCGCCGCCTTGACCGACCGCGCCGTGGCGGCAGGGTCGTGCTGGGCGCCGTCCTTCGGCTCATCGATGATCGCGTCGATGACGCCCAGCTCCAGCTGGTCGGCCGCCGTCATGCGCATCGCGGCCGCCGCCACCGGCGCCTTCTCGGGGTCGCGCCACAGGATGGAGGCGCAGCCCTCTGGCGAGATGACGGAGTAGACCGCGTTCTCGAGTGCCAGCACCACGTCGCCGACGCCGATGGCCAGCGCCCCGCCGGATCCTCCCTCGCCCAGCACCACCACCACGATCGGCACCTGCAGACCGGTCATCAGCTTGATGCTGGTGGCAATTGCCTCGGCCTGTCCCCGCTCCTCGGCAGCGGGACCCGGGAAGGCGCCGGCCGTGTCCAGGAAGGTGATGACTGGCATGCCGAGCTTCTCGGCGAGGTGCATCAGCCGTTGCGCCTTGCGGAAACCTTCGGGATGCGGCGAGCCGAAGTTGCGGATGGATGTTCGACTCGGTATCGGTTCCCTTCTGGTGGCCGATCACCATCACCGGCCGCCCTTCGAGCAGGGCCGGTCCACCGACGAGCGCCGGGTCGTCACGGAACGACCGATCGCCATGCAGCTCCACGAAGCCGTCGAAGATGCGAGGCACCAGGTCCAGCGTTCGCGGACGCTGCGGATGTCGCGCCAGCTGCACGCGCCGCCAGGCCGCGTCGATCGCCGCCTGGTCGGGCTCTGCGTTGGCAATCGCCTCGAGCGTGGGCGGCAGCATCTCGGTCATGGCTGGCGCTCCTCAGCCTCACGCTTGGCGACCGAAGTACGCGGCGCGTCGCCGTTGGTATCGGCCGCGGGCTGTGCCTCGACGTCGATCCCGATCGTTTCGCTCACCGCGCCGCCGACCCGTTCGGCAAGGCCGGACAGCACGCCGATCGGCCCCCAGCCACGCTGCTCACCCTGCGCCCACGCCTCTTCGGCGGGAGCGGGCGGCAGGACTCGCACCAGGCGGGTAAGGGTGGCGCGCAGCTCGGAGCGCGGAACGACCAGGTCCACGAAGCCGTGCTCCATCAGGAATTCGGCGCTCTGGAAGCCCTCGGGCAGCTCCTCGCCCACCGTGCCGCTGGCGACACGGGCTCCGGCGAAGCCGATCAGGGCACGCGGCTCCGCAACGATCACGTCACCCAGGCTGGCGAAGCTGGCCAGCACGCCGCCGGTGGTCGGATCGGTCAATACGCTGATGAAGGGGACGCCGGCCGTGTCCATTCGCGCCAGCGGAGCCGTGGTCTTGGCCAGCTGCAGCAGCGACAGGGTGCCCTCCTGCATGCGCGCGCCACCCGAGGCGGAGATCACGATCGCCGGGATGCGCTCGGTCAGCGCCGCCTCGAAGCAGCGCGCGATCTTCTCGCCGACCACGCTGCCCATGCTGCCGCCCATGAACCGGAAGTCGAACAGGCCGATCGCGACCGGATGGCCGTCGATGCGCCCGGTGCCCCAGACCGCCGCCTCGCGGAGCCCCGTCTTGAGGTGCGCCGCCTCCAGGCCGAGCCGGATACGCGCTTCTGGTCCTGGAAACCCAGCGGATCGCCGGAGGCCAGAGCCGGCGTCGCGCTCCACGAATGAGCCCTCGTCCAGCAGCAGGTCGATCCGCTCGCCGATGCTCATCCGGAAGTGGTGCCCGCAGGTCGGGCAGACGCGGAGGTTGCGCTCCAGCTGGCGGTTGAAGATCTGCGACTCGCAGCTGGGGCACTTCGCCCAGGCGTCGGTGGGGGCATCGCGGCGGCGGAGCGGGAACTTGATGCGCATCGGTCCCGCCTACCTTTGCCCGACTCGCAGGCCGAGGCCGCCGTGCCGTCGCATGCGCCAGACCGCAACGGCGGTCACTGCGCCAACCGCGGCCGAGGACACGGCGCTCGCCGCGATCAGCCGTCCGGGATGCTGTAGCTCACGACGCGCAAAGGTCTCGAGGGCATCGACCGCGGCGTTCATTCGCCGGCGCTGCGTGAGCTGGGCCATCAGCCGCGCGTCCAGGGCATCGCCGCCCGGGATGGGCGGCATCGCCGCCCGCACCAGCGCGGCCGCTTCCAGCAGCGGAGCGATGCCGCGATCGGCCGTCGGTCGGTCGCCGGCCATGAGCTGCTCGACGGCGTGTTCCAGGCGCTCCGCCTGGCTGCGGGATGTCACGAACGGATGCTCCCTCGGGACGGGTGCTTCGGTGGGTGGGCAGACAGTGGCCCGTCATCCTAGCCAACACCGCAAGGACCGATTCGTTACCCGCCGGGGATCCGCGCCCGGCGGTTGGAGGATCAGGTGCGGGCGTCGAGCCTCGCGGCGAGATCCCGCAGGGAACGGTGAAGCAGGACACGGACGGCACCGGCAGAGCGGTCAAGCACCTCCGCGATCTCAGCCGTCGACAGGTCGTCGACGAATCGCAGCAGGATCACCTGGCGCCGGTCCTCGGGCATCTGGGCGACAACGCGCCTGATCTCGCGCAGCTCGTCGGCGAGCGCCACCTGCCCGGCCGGATCGGCATTGGGCGCGGCGCGCTGGAAGTCATCGGGCAGCGGCTCGGTCCTCCGGCGGGCGCGGCTCCGGTGGGCATTGGCGATGGTGTTGTGGGCGATGCGGAACAGCCACGCCCGGAAGGTCGAGCCCTGGTCGTGGAATTCCGGCAACGCCCGCAGGGCAGCCATGAAGATGCGCTCGGTCACGTCCTCTGCGTCGTGGTGGTCGCCGAGCTGGTAGAAGGCGTAGCCGTAGACGCGGTCCAGGTATCGGCGGTAGAGGGCCGCAAATGCGGCCGAATCTGCCTGCGCGGCCCGCACCGCCGGCAGATCAGGGTCACCGACCGGCGTGGCCCGGCGGGCACCATGCGGGAAGGTCTCGGCCCTGGCTCATGCGCCCGCCACCACGCCGATCGCCGCATCCGGCTGGGAAGCGTCGCGCACCGACACCACCTCGCCGACGGCCAGGGCCACGCGCCCGGCGTCCGTGTCGAGCAGGAGCAGGCCCTGCTCCGAGAGTCCGACGGCGGTGCCAGCCAAGCGATCGGGGCCGAGGTCGACGGTCACATGGCGTCCATCCAGCGCCGAGACGGCGGCCAGGCGCGAGACGGGCGACTCCCCGCGCTCCAGAGCCGCGACCTCGGTATCCATGGCGTCGAGCACCCCGGACAGGAGGGTCACCCGGTCGACCGGGTTCGCGGCGAGTTCCAGCAGCGATGTCGCGCGGCCACGGACGTCCTCGGGCATGTCCGCCACGGACCAGTTCACGTTGATCCCGATCCCGATCACCGCCTCGGCCAGGCGGCCGTCCTCGATGGCGGTCTCGACCAGGAGCCCGGCCAGCTTGCGGCCGTCGGCGGCGACCACGTCATTCGGCCAGCGCACGCGCAGGTCCGCCCTCGGTGCAAGCGCCGCGCAGGCGTCACGCACGGCCAGGGCCGCAGCAATGCCCAGCAGTCCCGCGTCCGCCGCCTCGATCCGCGGCCGGATGGCGACGCTGAGCATCAGGTTCACGCCCGATGGCGACGTCCACGTTCGGCCGCGCCGGCCGCGCCCCGCTGTTTGCAGATCGGCGACCACGGCGAGGCCGTCGCCGACCCCGGAGTCCAGCGCCTCGCGGGCGCGGTCGTTGGTGGAGTCGATCTCCGAGTGGAACTCGACGGTGCGCCCGATCCGTCGCGTCGGATCCGCCGCCGCCGACCAGGAAGCGTCGTTCACGCACGCATTATCGCGGAGCAGGTCTACACTCGGCCTCCGATGAGCCAGGTCGCCTCCGCTCCCGAGACCTCGCAGCCCGCGGTCCGCGAGCGTGTCTTCTCCGGCATCCAGCCATCCGGCGCCTCACACCTGGGCAACTACCTCGGCGCCCAGGCCAACTACGTGCGCCTGCAGGACGAGTACGAGGCGATCTACGGCATCGTCGACATGCACGCCCTCACCACCGTCCACGACGCGGCGCAGCTGCGGGCATTGACCCACGACATGGTGCTCGATCTGCTGGCGGTCGGCCTTGATCCGGAGCGCTGTGCGCTGATCCGGCAGTCCGACTTCCCCGAGCACACCGAGCTGATGTGGATCTTCGACACGGTGGTGCCGGTCAGCTGGCTGGAGCGCACGCCGACCTACAAGGAGAAGCGCGAGGAAGGGATCGACAACAGCATGGGCCTGCTCAACTACCCCGTGCTGCAGGCGGCCGACATCGTCATCTACAAGGCCAGCCGCGTGCCGGTCGGCAAGGACCAGGCGGCGCACCTGGAGCTATCGCGCGAGATCGCCCGCGCCTTCAACCGCCGCTACGGCCGGATCTTCCCCGAGCCACAGGCCGTCTTCACCGATGCGCCGGTGGTGCTCGGGACCGATGGTGCCCGCAAGATGAGCAAGTCGGCCGGCAACACCATTCCGATCTTCGCCGAGCCGGATGAGATTCGGAAGATCGTGATGAACATGGTCACCGACCCGCTGCGCATCAAGCGGACCGATCCGGGCCGGCCCGAGGTCTGCAACGTCTGCCAGCTGCATCGATTCTTCGGCGCCGACTACCTGCAGATCCAGGATGGCGAGCGCACCGCGCGAACCGGCTGCGTCGACACCAAGGCCCTGCTGGCGGATCGGATCATCGAGTTCTTCCGGCCGATGCGTGAGAAGCGGATGGAGCTGGCCGCCGATCCGGACGTCGTCGAGCGGGTGCTGGCCGCCGGAGCGGCCAAGGTGCGGCCGATCCTGGAGACGACGTTGGCCGAGGTGCGCGAGGCGGTCGGCATCGGTCCAAGAGGAGCCAGGGGCTGATGACGGCCGGGGGCCTGATGGGCGGCCTGGGTCCCCGCGAGCGACGCTGGTTGCTGGGCTTCCTGATCCTGGGATCGGCCTACTTCGCCGTGCTGCTGCTGCAGATGGCGTTCGCGTTCATGGCGGGCTTCAGCCAGATCATCCTGATCGTCTTCCTGGCCTGGCTGCTGGCTTTCATCATGTCGCCGATCGCCCGCTTCCTGGAGGAGCGGCTACCGCTGAGCCGCCCGCTGGCGGTGGTGATCTCGTACCTGCTGGCGCTGGTTGGACTGGCCTTCGTGATGTTCGTCGCCGGCGGCGCGATCACCGGCGAGGTCGGCCAGATCACCACCGAGTTCCCGCAGACGTCGGTCCGGATCGAGGACACGCTGGCCGGCTACGAGAAGGCGCTGGGACTGGATTGCAGGCACGCTGGTGGAGCTGTACCGAACGGCGCAGACGCAGGTCGGCGGCGTGGCCGGGGCGATCTTCGACCAGGCGGAGGAGATCGCGCGGGCCACGCTCGCCACGCTCGGGTCGCTGGTGCTGATCCTCATCCTGTCGCTCTACATGCTGATGGACAGCGAGCGGATCTCCAGCAAGCTCACGCGCACCGTGCCGCGCCAGTTCTCCGACGAGGCCGCCATCCTGGAGCGTCAGCGTGGGACGCGCCTTCGGCGGCTTCCTGCGCACCCAGGTGATCCTGGCCGGCATCCAGGCCGCGCTGGTGGCGGTGGTCGGCACGATCTTCGGCATTCCGTACCTGTTCCTGGTCGGCACGCTGTCGACGCTGGCCATGCTGATCCCGTTCTTCGGCCCGCCGCTGGCGCTGATCCCGCCCATCGTCGCGGCCTGGATCTACGTGCCGCAGTGGTTCCTGGTCATCACCATCATCCTGGTGGTGGTCCAGACGGTGGTCGTCAACTGGCTTCAGCCACGGCTGATGCAGGGCGCGCTGGGGATGCATCCCATCCTGGTGCTGGTCGGCCTGCTGGTCGGCGCCCAGGTCGCCGGGGTGTGGGGCGCGCTGTTCGGCATCCCGCTCATCGCCGTCTTCAACGTCTTCCTGAACCTGGTGCTCTTCTCGGAGCTGCCGAACGCGGCGCTGCCCGCAGGAGGAGCGGCTGGAGGACGTGTCGCAGGCGACCATGGTCAAGGTCGAGCGCGAGCAGATCAGCGACGAGACGCACCCGCACATCCACGTCCATCGCTCGCTGCGCCACGACGGCAGCGAAGAGGTCGACCTGGTGGTCGACGACGAGCCGGAGGGGATCTAGCCCGTCCGGCGTCGCCGCCAGGTGCCTGGTCGCGCCGTCCATCGGGTGTCGCGCCTACCTGCGACCCGAACGCCGAACACCCGCGCCACGAGCTCCGGGCGTGAGGACCTCGGCCGGGGTCGCCGTCGGCCACCACCCGGCCCTCGTGCAGGACCACGACGCGCGGCGCGAACGCCGCCGCCAGGTTGAGGTCGTGGAGGACGGCCAGCACCGTCAGGCCGCGCTCGCGCCTGCAGCCGCCGCATGGCGCGCAGCAGCGCGACCTGGTGGGCGAGGTCCATGTGCAGGGTCGGCTCGTCGAGCAGCAGCAGCTCCGGCTCCTGCGCCAGCGCCATGGCCACCAGCACCCGCTGGCGCTCGCCGCCGGACAGCTCGTGCGGCAGCCGATCCGCGAGGTCGAGGGCATCGGCGTCGGCGAGGGCGCGCTGAATCGCCCGCTCGTCATCGGCGGTCGAGCCGAAGAGCCGCCGGGCGTGCGGCGCGCGACCCATCTCCACCAGCTCGGCGGCCCGGAAGCCGTCCGGCAGGTCGAGCTGCTGGGGCAGGACCGCGACCCGGCGCGCGAGCGCGTCCCGCGTCCATCCCCAACCGGACGCCCAGCCACGTCGACCGCGCCGCCGTTGGGGCTTGAGGGTGCCGCTCACGAGGCGCAGCAGGGTCGTCTTGCCGCTGCCGTTCGCGCCCAGCAGCGCCACCATCTCGCCGGGCGCGACGGCCAGGTCCACGCCGCGCAGCACCGACAACGGCTCGTCGCCCGGGGCGCGGGTACGCGAAGTCGACGTCACGCAGCCCAACGACCGCCGTGGCGGCGCACCGACACGTTCACGCCATGCGCCTCCACGCGCAGCAGGCGACTGCGCCGCAGCAGATAGAGGAAGAACGGCGCCCCGATCAGGGCGGTGACCACGCCGACCGGGATGCCCCCGCCCGGCACCATGCCGCGCCACCAGGTCGGCCAGCACCAGCAGGGCGGCCCCACCCAGGATGGAGGCGGGCAGCAGGAGCCGATGGTCGGGCCCGATCACCAGCCGCAGCAGGTGCGGCACCACCAGCCCCACGAAGCCGATGGTGCCCGAGATCGCGACCGCGGCCGAGGTCGACAGGGTGGCGAGCACGGTCAGCCGCAGCTTCTCGCGCTCCACGTCCAGGCCCAGGCTGGCCGCCTGCGCGTCGCCGAGCAGCAGCAGGTTCAGCGACCGCCAGCGGGTGAGCAAGGCGATGAAGCTGAAGAGCATCAGTGGCGCGGCGAAGGCCAGATCGGTCCACTCGGCGTCGGCCAGCGATCCCATCAGCCAGCTGAAGATGGCGCCCAGCGCGCGGCCCGAGACGAACATGAGCAGGGCCACGCCGGCGGCCAGCACGGCCGAGACCGCGTAGCCGGTCAGCAGCAGGGTGATCATCTGGACCCGGCCGCCGCCGCGCGCGATGCCGTAGACCACCAGCACGGTGCCCAGGCCGCCGGCAAAGGCGAGCACCTGCACCACCCCCAGTCCCAGGAACGCGCTGCCCGCCCCGATGGCCAGCATCGGCAGGACCAGCGGCGCCGCGATGCCCAGCGCCGCCCCGAAGCTGGCACCGGCCGCGGTGCCGATCACGTATGGATCGGCCAGTGGGTTGCGCAGCAGCGCCTGGAAGACCGTGCCGGCCATGGCCAGCCCGCCGCCGACGATCATGGCGGTCAGGACCCGTGGCAGCCGGATCTGCATGATGATCGTCTCCGCGCTGGGCGCCCACGTCTCGGCGACCGGCAGGCCCAGCAGCCGGCGCGCCAGGATCGCGGCCGTGTCACCGACGCCGATCTGGGTGCTGCCCAGCGCCACCGCCGTGACCAGCAGGATGACGAGCAGCAGGCCGCCACCGCCCAGCACCAGCACCGTCCTGGTCAGCGTGACGCCGATCGGGAGCGGGCGGGTTGCCTCGCTGGGCGGTGGCGGCGCGCATCAGTCGAACGCGTCGGGGTGGATGACCCGCGCCAGCGCCTCGAGGCCCTCCGCGATCCGCGGCCCGGGGCGCGTGACGAGGATGGCCTCGGGCAACGGCACCACGTCGCCCGTCGACCACCGCCGTCATCTCGGCCCAGCCGTCGCGGGCCGCGACCGTCTCCGGCGTGATGGTCGGGTCGTAGATCACGTCCCCGAGCACGATCAGCTCCGGATCGGCCGTGACGAGATCCTCGAGCGGGATGGCGGTCGTCACCGCATCGCCGGTGATCGGATCGCCGCCGGCCGTCTCGATCAGGGAGGCCAGGAACGAGTCCTCGCCGGCGGTGTAGATGGTGCCCTCGAAGACGCTCTCCTCGTAGAAGGTCCGTGGCGCATCCAGCGCCGGCGACCGCGGCTTCGACGCCGGCAATGGTCTCGGCCATCTCGGCCGTGACATCGGCGGCCTCGGCCTGAGCGTCCAGCGCCTCGCCCACCAGCTCGATGTCGGCGCTCACCTCGTCCAGGCTCTCCGGATAGAGGACGATCACCGGCAGGCCGAGCTCGGTCAGGGCGTCGATGTCCTCGCGTGGACGTCAGCTCGTTGCCGGCGGCCAGGACCAGGTCGGGCTCGGTCGCCACGATCGCCTCGCGATCGACCGGGCCGAAGCTGACGACGATGGGCAGGTCGGCAACCGTGGCCGCCACGTCATCGGGGTAGCCGACCTGGTACTCGGGTACGCCGACCAGGCTGTCGCACGCGTCGAGGGCGCAGACGATCTCTGTGTTCGACGGCGCCAGGCTGACGATGCGCTGGGGCTGGGCCTCCAGGGTCACCTCGCGCCCGGCGTCATCGGTCAGTGTGAGCGGGTAGCTGGTGGCCGGCTCCGGCGTGGCGGTGGCCGGCGTGCGATGGCTCGCTGCCCCCGCTGGCTGCCGCGCTGGGACTGGATCCCGATTGCGCGCAGGCAGCGAGCAGCAGGGCCAGCACAAGAGGTGGAACGAAACGGAGATGCCGCCAGGGGCTCATGGTGATGCCTTCCCTTTCACACGAGGGTTCGGACATCGCGACCTGGCTGGGCGACCTGGCTCCCGGACGAGTGAGGTCCGGATACAGTTGCGGGACAGCGCCGGCTTGCACCGGCTTCGCCATTCAACCGCCGGCCTTTCGGCGGCGGCACCCGTCGCGGTCTTCAGTTGGTGCCGGCGATCGTAGCAGGTCCGCGGCCGGTCGCTGGAACTCACCAAAGGCTGGACTGATTCACCCTGCTGCGCTCGATGGTCTCCTGTTTCCTCAGGCGTGAACCAGGAACCACCGCGGAGGGAGCCGGGCCTGGCTACGGCTCGAATTCGAGTGTGGATTCAAGCGATCGCATGCTGAAACTGCCTCGAAGGAGGCTGTGATTCACGCCTGAGAACCAGCGCAGGCGGGATACCTGCGCGCGGGTTACGCGGGAGCGCCGACCTCGACCCGCCCGTAGAGCGGAGTGTCCTTGGCGGCGTCGGTCAGCATTGGGTCGAGCATCTTCTGGATCGCCAGCGTATGCGAGCAGCCACCGGCCGACTCGAAGAGATGGCAGCTGCAATGCCAGGTATCGGCGTCGAGGGAAATCGTGTGGGTGCCGTTGTCACCAGCGAAGCTGGCGGTCAGGCTGCTGAACTTCACCCGATCCGGCTCGTGCGCGTAGCGCATTGCCTTCTCGACCTTGCCGATCATGCTCGAGTGCACGTTCGCGTCTCCTCCCGGCGCCGGCACCCGGCGCCGCTCTCGGCGCCCGTCAGTCCGTCGACCTGGCGAGCCGCTCTTTCAACATTGCCAACAGTGTAACCGGGGTCGGGTCGGTCTGGTAGAGGATCGCCAGATAGACGCTGACGAGGTCGCCCATGGCCACCGCGTCCAGCGTCCGGGCCAGGGCCGTCTGCCCCTCCGCCCAGACCACGCTGCGATTGGTCGCCCGCTCGCCGAGCAGCTCCTCCACCACGCGGTAGCGCGCGCCGATGTGCTCCGGCTCGTCGCGATCACGCAGCTCCACCACGTACAGGGCGTCGGACAGCTCGCGCGGGTTGAGCGTGCCCTCGATGGCGTTGTGGTTCGCCTCCGGCATCGGCTCGAACATGGCCCACGCCTTGGCGTTCTCGTTGAGCTGCGTCTTCCAGCGATGCGCGACGGCGGTCATGGCGCCCGCTCCGAAGACGATGGGGATGCGCCCGAACATGGCCCACGCCAGCTGCTTGGCCGGGTTGGCATCCGTCTCGACCCCCGGCGCGTTGCGCTCCAGCATGCTCTCCAGCGCCTCAACCGCCGGGCCGAGCGGGTCGGGATCCGACAGCAGGCCGGCCGCGATCAGGAGCTCGTGGATGAGGCCGACCCCGAAGCCGATGGCGGCGCGCGGCTGCCCGGGCGCCTCGTAGCGCAGGAACGGCGTGCCCTCCGTCTCGGCCTGGCGGCCCAGCGCCCCGCCGGTCGATGGCCACCACCAACGGCAGGCCGCGCCGTCGCGCCTCGGCCGCGCCCGACAGGGTCTCGACCGTGTCGCCCGAGTGGCTGGCGGCGATCACCAGCGTGCGCGGGCCGACCCATGCCGGCAGCCCGTAGTCGCGATGCACGATCAGCGGCACCCGCAGGCGGTCGCCGGCCAGCCCGGCGACGAGCTCCGCCCCGATGGCCGAGCCGCCCATGCCCAGCACCAGCACGAGGTCCACGTCGCGGTGCCGGTCGTCGAGCGTCACCGACGCCGCCACGCGGCGCGCCTGGGTCAGCTGGCGCGGCAGCTCGCGGACCCGCCCCAGCATGTCCGACGCGTCGATCCTCTTGATGACCGCCGGGTCGTCGAGGGTGATCGCCTCCTCGAACTGCGGCGGCTGGTCGCCGTCCCCGATCCTCGTCCTCGGGACGCCGGCCTGGCTCCTCGTCCGGGTGCTTGTAGCCGAAGAAGTCGCGTGCGTCCATCAGCGACCGCGAGCCATCAGGCGGCCACGCCGGCAGCGGCCATGGCGCGACCGGCCTCCAGCAGGGCGTCCACGTCCTCCGGGCGAGCGCGCCTCGACGTAGATGCGCAGCAGCGCTTCCGTGCCGGAGAAGCGGATCAGCAGCCACGAGCCATCGTCGCGGTAGAACTTGAACCCGTCAGCCGTCTCCAGCGGCTGGCGGCGCGCCACCGGCCGCCCGGCCAGCGCCTCCGGCGCCTCGTGCTCCAGCCGGCGCAGCGTCTCGCTCTTCAGCGCGTCATAGCCATCGCGCGCGAAGCGGATGTCGATCCGGTTGTAGTAGCTCGGCCCGGCCAGCGCCTGCAGCTCGGCCAGCACCTCGGACGCCTGCTTGCCCTTGGTCAGCCACAGGTCGAGCAGGAAGAGGCCCGACGCCAGGCCGTCGCGCTCCGGGATGTGCATGCCGAAGCCGAAGCCGCCGGACTCCTCACCGCCGATGACGGCGTTCGTCTCGGTCATCTTCGGCCCCACGTACTTGAAGCCCACGCCGGTCTCGTACGCCTGCGTGCCGAAGAGCTCGGCCAGCTTCGGCGCCATCGAGGTGGTGGTGACGGTGTAGACCGCCGGACCGATCTGCCCGCGCACGTCGAGCAGGTACCAGTACAGCAGCCCGTAGACCTGCAGCTGGTTGACGAAGACGCCCTGCTCGGTGGCCATGCCCACCCGATCGGCGTCCCCGTCGAAGGCGATCCCGATGTCCGCGCCCCAGCGCGGGATCTCCTCCAGCCAGGCGTCGATGTTGGGGCGAATCGGCTCCGGATTGACCCCGCCGAAGAAGGGGTTCCGCTCCAGTGTGCAGCTCGCGCACGGTGAGCCGCCCGTCGCCGAGCAGACGCGTGAACCAGCCCGCGCCGGAGCCGTACAGCGGCTCGACCAGCACGCGCTTGTCCGCCGCCTTGATGCGCTCGAGGTCGACGATCCGCTCGAGCTGCTCGCGGAACTTCGGGTACGGGTCGAAGGTCTCGACCAGGCCGGCGGCCATTGCGTCCTCGTACGTCGCGGCGCGGCGGCAGCTCGTCCTCGCGGATGCGCGTCCATGGTCGCCTCGATGGCGGCCAGCATCTCCGGCGCCGCGGCGCCGCCCGTATCGGCCTTGACCTTGAAGCCGTTGTCGGTCCACGGGTTGTGGCTGGCGGTGATGACGATGCCCGCGCCGGCGCCCAGCTCCCGCGTGAAGAAGGAGCCGACCTGGGTCGGGCACCGCCTCGGGCGGGGTGAAGGAGCGGATGTCGTGCGCGGCCAGCACCTCGACGCAGGCGCGCGCGAAGTGCTCGGAGGCAAATCGGCGGTCGTGGCAGACGACGACGCCGCGATCCGCGGCGCCGGTCTGCTGCAGATACTCCGCCACACCCCGGGCGCAGCGGCGCACGTTGTGGAAGGTGTAGTCCTCGGCGATGGCCGCGCGCCAGCCGTCGGTCCCGAACTTGATCGTCGTCACGTGCTGCGCAGGACTCCGTTGGCGAAAGGGTCTCTACTGGTAACGGGCCGGTGCTGGCAGGCTCACAGCTCCCAGGCGGTTGGCACGCGCGGATCGGGCTGGTAGGAGCAGAAGCTGCCGGTCCGGACGGTCGCGTCGAGATGGCCGCCGAGCAGGGCCGTGCTGCTCACGCGATGCGGACGATCGCGCTGCGCATGGCGCGGGTCACGCTCAAGCGCGCGCGCTCGGCGGCCGAGGCTTCGCGGCGATCGCGGCCGCCGAGGCCGACCGCTCCCTTCAGCTCATCGGTCAGGAAGGCGATCTCCTGCTGCGCTCGGGCGGCGCGCTCGATGTCGTTCCAGGCCTCCGCCTGCGCAGCCTCGTCCTGCAGCTCGTTGAGGCGGGCCCGGTAGGCGGCCTTCGCCTCCGCGTCCAGGCGTACACCCGCGTCGCCGACATCGCCGATCGCCATTCCCGACTCGTCCGCGACGCCCACCGACGCGCTGGCGACGCCGTCACCGGCAAGGTCCAGGGCGTGGAACTCGCGTCCCGGATCGGCCAACAGGCGGGCGAGGTAATGCATGCCTTTGGCATTGCGGACGCGCACGGTCTTGCCGTCATAGACGACCGTCCAGTAGTCCCCTTCGCGTCGGAATCGGCCCGCCTTCGACGTGGGGGCCTCCGTCTCGGGCGACTCCCCGTCCGATCCACCGATGGTGACCTGGAGCGCAAGCATTCCCAGTGCCCGCGCCGTCGTGAGGGCAGCACGCTCGAGCCGATCGGCTCGTCGTGCGTCACCGGGTCCGCCTCGCGCGCGCAGCGTCCGCGCCAGGTCGACCTGCGTGTGGGCCGTCCATGGCGGGGAGCCCATTTGATCATTCAGCTGCATTCCCGCCTCGAGGTGCGTGATCGCGGCATCGAGGTCGCCAAGAGTGGCAGCCAGAAGCCCGAGATATCGATCGGTTGCGCCGACGCTGCCCTCGGCATGGCCGATGGCATGTGACCCGCTGAACGGCAATAGCTGGGCGTAGAGCACGGCCGCATGGTCGGTCGCGCCAAGCAGGGCACATGCTTCGCTGGCCATGGCCATGCCGAGCAACCACTCATTGTCGCGATACAGCGCAGCAGAACTCGTCATGGGCCAGCTCTCCCAGAACGGCGCGCGCCTCAGCCTCCTGGCCGAGATCCAGCAGCAGCAGGGCCAGGGCAGCGCGATGGCACGGATACCAAGGGAACTCGTCGGCCGAGGCGCGAACGTCACCTTCGACTCCTGCCAGGGTGCCCTGCTCGCGAGCCAGCAGAAACGCCTGCAGCCGCCATGCGGAGACATCGTCCCGAGTGGTGGTTGTAGGGAAGCCATAGGCTGCCTCACGTTGCAGCAGCTCCGATGCCTGCGCGTAGTCGCCGTCCATGAGAGCGATTTGAGACACGGGTGCCATGCCCAGCCACAGCTGCCACGGCGTCAGCCCGCGGACGTCCTGTGCGATGCGAATCACATCCTGCAGCTTCCGGCGCGCCTCCGCCATGCGACCGACCTCGGTATAGGCGATGAACAGCATCAGCTGGGCATCGATCATCCGCTCTGCGTCCCCCGCCGCCGTCGCCACCTCCACCATCTCTTCCGACAGCGGCAGGCGGTCGGCGGTGTTCTCGGGCCACCACGTCGCCCAATAGCGGGAGGCAAGGGCATAGCTCAGCGTCGCCGGATCACCCAATTCTCGCGCCAGCTCGACAGCCTGGAGGCTCAGCGCGGCGCTCTGATCGCGCTGGTCAGGCGAGCTGCGCCAGGCGCAGGCGAGCCTCCCCAGGAGCTTCACGCGAAGCCGATCGTCGGCCCCTCCCAATCGCACGAGGGCATCCTGCAAAGCGGGGATGAGCTGTTTGTCGTTGCCGGGCCGCAGCCAGGGGAGCCGGCCGCCGATGCCCAGCGCTGCGCGGGCCAACTGCTGCGGCGAGCCGGATCGGCGCGCGAGCTCCAATGCATGCAGGAAGGTCTCGCGCGACGAGAGGTCGCCCGCGCGAGCCTGGACATCGCCCAGCGCCAGCCGCAGATCGATCCGCAGCTCGTCCATCGGGCTGTCCGCCACGTCCGCGAGCGCGAGCCCCATGCGGAACTGACGCGCCGCCTCCTCAAAGGCGAGCGCGAAGCTCGCGCGCTGGCCGGCACGCGACGCATAGTCGATCGCCTTCGGAGCGACCGCTGGCTCGCTGCGAGCTGCCTCGTAGAAATGGAATGCCAGCTCAGCCAGGTGCAGCTCCGGCTCGGAGGCGTAGTGCTCCTCGAGGACGTCGGCTATTCGCTGATGAAGCCGCGCGCGGCGACCTGGCGACATGTTGTCGTAGAGCGTCTCGCGCACCAGGTCGTGGGAGAATCGGACGCGTCCAGGTGCACCGCTGACCGCGACCAGCAAGCCCGCCGCGCTGGCATCGTCGACGGCGTCCAGCATGTCGCCAGGGCCGCCTTCGTCGATTGCCCGGAGCAGGTCGACGCTGAACTCCGGGCCCAGAACAGCACCAAGCTCGAGGGCGCGCTTTCCCTGCTCGCTCAGGTGTCCGATACGTCGCGCGATGACATCCCGGACCCCCGCGGGCACCTCGATTCGCAATGAATGCAGCTCGGCGGCGGCATCGAGCCGACCCTCCGCCGACAGGAGGCGGACTGCCTCCCGCACGAATAGTGGGTTTCCCTTCGTCTCGCGCCAGACCGCCGCGACGGCCCTGGCATCCGGCCGTACGCCGGTCTCAGCGTCGATGAACGCACTGAGGGATCCCACGTCGAGTCCGCGGCAGGGTCAGCAGACGAGTGGCCGGCTCGCGGGTCAGCTCCACGAGGGCGGTGGTCAACGGATGGTCAGGCGTGAGGGCCACATCCCGATAGGTGCCGACCACCAGCAGGCTCATCTCGCTGAGTTGGCTGGCCAGGAACCTCAGAAACAGGATCGACGGCGTGTCGGCGGCCTGCAGATCATCGACCACTGCCAGCATCGGGCGCGAGGCTGCCGCGTTGCGGAGGAAGGTCGCGGTTGCGTCGAATAGCTGAAACCGCGCGGTATCCGACTCCGATGCCGGTCGGAGATCGAGGTCCGGGATCAGTTCGCGGAGCTCCGGCAGCATCTGGGCAACATCGGATGCGCCATGGCCAAGCTGCCGCCTGACCTCGTCGGGATCCGTGCCTCTCACATACGAGCGCAGGATCTGGACCCACGGCCAATACGGCGGCGCGCCCGCGTCCTCCCAGCCACGGCCCCACAGGACCGCGTGTCCGGCATCCCGCGCCTGGCCGGCCAGCTCGTCTGCCAGGCGGCTCTTGCCAATGCCCGGTTCACCGCCGATCAGCACCAGGCGGCCGTTGCCCTGCGCGGCCTGTTCCATCGCAGAGCGCAGGTCATCGAGCTCACGGTCGCGCCCGATGAGCCCGCTACTGCGCTCGGTTGCCCGAAGGTCCACGCATTCCTCCAGTCCGGCAGCCCGCATAGCGTGCCATTGGCACGACCCCGGCCGTCGATACACCGGCTCGGACGTTCATCCGCCGTTCCTGCTCCGATCGCTCTCTGCCCTGAGGGCGTTCCTTGTCGGCTGCACGACCGTTCAGTCATTCCTCACGCCCTGGGAATGACGACGGCCGACCAACCCAGGCCGCGACCAGCATGGAGAACGAACTGATGAGCCAGATCACCAAGACCGCCGAGGTCAAGCCCATCGCCAGCACGGAGAGCTACGGACGTGCGATCACCGCCGGCCTGGCGCTGACCGCCGCGATCCTTGTCGTGGCCTTCCTGCTCACCCGACCGATGGCCGCGGTCCCATCGCGGGGCGTCGGGAGCGGACCAGCTGACCGATGGCTTCCTGCCGGGCGCCATCGCCGCTCACACAGCACGGCAGATGCAGCATGCCCAGGCCTTGTCCGACGGCTGGGAGGCCGGCTGATCGGACCAATGCGCGCCGCTCAGAACGACGTCCGCGACGGGTGGGAGGCAGGCCTGGTCGGCGTCAGCCGCCATCACCCAGCACGAATGCGCGACGGGTGGGAGGCCGGCCTGCTGCCGCCGGCGCCGTCAGGCGACAACATCACCGATGGCTGGGAGTCGTCGCTCTTCAGATAGGCATCGCGACGGCAGACGCCGGCCGCACGCAGCGGCCGGCGTCGTGCTATGTCCCGGCAGCCAGGTCGGCCTGCGCCTGGACCTCGTCGAGGCTGGGCCTGCAGCTCGGCCAGCCGCGGCTTGATCCGGTCCCGCGCACCGACCTCGAGCACCGAGCCCTTCGAAGACGCGCATCCGCCCGAACGGCAGCGCCACGATCATCCGGTCCCAGCGGCCGTTCAGCCGGAACGGCGGCCGCGAGGCGATGGCCCAGGGCTGGATCGGCAGGCCCGACTCGCGCGCCACGATCAGCACGCCGGGCTTCGCCACCCGGTAGGGTCCGAACGGACCGTCGCAGCTGACGACCAGGATGTGCCCGGAGCGTCCGAGCGCCGCCATCTCGCGCGCCATGGCCGCCGCCTCGGTCCGCGTGCTGCGTCCCTCATCCGGCAGCGTCACGACCTGGCGCCGAACGAGCGCAGCATCGTGTTCATCACGATGCCCGCGGAAGCCGCGCGTGCTGAACGACACCGCGCGCCGGTGGCGCAGCAGCCGGTAGGCCGCGATCGCGCCGACCAGGTTCGACTCGTGCCAGATGGCGTAGATGACCGGGTCCTGGTTGATCGGCCCACCCGAGAAGCGGGCCGTACGGCCGACGAGCCAGACATAACCCGCCAGGCAGCGTCCGAACAGCCGCGCCAGCCAGGCGTACCGCGTCGGCTCCTCGGCGTCGATGGTCCGCCCCGTCGTGGCCGGCGCGGTCATCGGCTCAGAGATATCGGTCCCCGACCTTGCGCGCGATCTCGTCGAGCACCGGCTTGATCTCCTCGGCCCGATCCCGGGCGCAGACGAGCAGCGCGTCGGGCGTGTCGACGATGATCACGTCCTCCAGGCCGACCGTGACCACCAGGCGGTCACCGCCGTGCACCAGCACCCGCTTCGAGTCGCGGTCGAGGTGCTCGCCCGAGGCAACCAGGCTGCTGCCGCTCTTCGACGAGAGGGCCTCCAGCAGGGCCGACCATGAGCCGATGTCGCTCCAGCCGGCCTCCAGCGGCACGACCGCCACCCGGCCCTCGGCGGCGGCCTGCTCGGCGATGCCGGCGTCGATCTGGATGGCCGGGATCGGCTCCAGCAGGTCGCGCACGTCGCTCATCCAGCCCGGCGTCCGATGCAGCTCCGCTACCTGGTCCAGCGCGGCCGCCAGCTCGGGCTGGAACCGCTCCAGCGCCTGACGGAAGGCATACACCCGCCAGACGAAGATGCCGGCATTCCACAGGTAGCCGCCCTCGTCCAGGAACTTCGCCGCCTCGTCGGCGTCGGGCTTCTCCACGAAGCGCTCCACCAGCGCCGTGGTCACCGCCTCGTGCATGGGCTCGCCGACCTTGATGTAGCCGTAGCCCGTGGCGGCGTGGGACGGCACCACGCCCAGCGTGACCAGGTAGCCGCGCTCCGCGGCCGTGATGGCCTGGCGCATGGCGTCGGTGAAGGAATCCTCGTCGGCGAGGTAGTGGTCGGCCGGCAGGACCAGGGCGATCTCGTCCGACTCGCGACGCGCCATGACGGTCGCCAGCCCGGCGGCCACGGCGGTCGAGCGGGCCAGCGGCTCGCCCGAGCACGTTGTCGGCGGGCAGCTGCGGCAGCTGCTCCTGGGTGGCGCGCACGTGCGCCTGCGAGGTGATGACGTAGATGTCGTGCGGCTTCAGCAGGGCGCCCAGCCGCGCGACCGTCTGCTGCAGCAGGCTGGTGTCGCCGGTGAGCGCCAGCAGCTGCTTCGGCGAGCGGCGGCGGGAGAGCGGCCAGAGCCGGGTGCCGACGCCTCCGGCCATGACGATGGCGAACATCGGCCTGACCGTACCACCTGCACTCGCCGGCCGGCGGGGACTAGGTGCCCGTCTCCTCCTCCAGGCGCTCGCCGAGCTCCTGTGTGCGGCGATAGGCGGCCCACACGGCGTCCGACAGCACGGTTCGCAGCCGACCCTTCTCCAGCTCGTAGATCGCCGCAGCGCTGGTCCCGCCTGGCGAGGTGACCGCGTTGCGCAGCTGGGCGGGATGCAGCTCCGACTGCGCGGCGTACTCGGCGGAGCCGATCAGCGTCTCGACCACCAGGTCGTGCGCCAGCTCGCGCGGGAAGCCCATGTGCACGCCGGCGTCGATGAGCGCCTCCATCACCGCGAACAGGTAGGTCGGACCGGTTCCCGACAGGGCGGTGGCCATGGCCACGAACGTCTCGTCGCCGACCTCCTTCTCGGAGCCGATGGCGCGCAGTACCGATCGGGCGAGCTCGCGCTGCCGGGCGGTGCAGGCCGATGACGCGGTCCACACCGCGATCCCACGCCGGATCTGCGACGGGTGTGTTCGGCATGGCGCGGACCACGGCGGCGTGTGCCGAGGCCCGTGGTCAGTGTGCGCAGCGTGGCGCCGGCAACGATCGACAGGACGACCTGGCCCTTCTCCAGCGCGGGCCCGACCTCGCGCATGACGGAACCCAGCATCTGCGGCTTCACGGCCAGCACCACGATGTCGGCGCCTGTCACCGCCTCCGCGTTGCGCGTCACCACCGTGATCCCGTGACGGGCGGCGAGCAGGTCGCGCCGATCGCGGCGCGGATGCGAGGCGACCAGGCGGGATGCCGGCACCGCCTTGTCCGCCAGCAGGCCGGCGATCATGGCCTCGGCCATCACGCCGGCGCCGACGATCGCCACCCGCATGTCGCGTCGCGCCTCTCGTCGCGCTGTCATCAGACCTCCTTCTCCTCGCCACGCAGCTCGCGGGCCGCCGCGATCTCGCTCGGTGGCGCCTCGGCCCGTTCGAGCAGCTCCTCCGCCATCTGGGCCAGCCGCCGGGCCGTGCGTCACGTCGGACAGGTCCATGGCCGCGCGACCCATGCCCAGCGCCGCCAGTCCCTGCTCGCGCTCCGCACCCAGGTCGCGTGCCTCGCTGATCGCCTCGGCATAGTAGCGGCGCGCGCTGAGCGGATCGCCCGCGTCGGTCCGCAGGTCGCCGATCAAGCGGGCGGCCCGGGTGGCCTCCAGCTCCATGCCGGCCCGCTCGAAGTGCCACAGCGCCCGATGGCCCCAGATGTCCGCCGGCCACCACTCGCCCGCGGCCGCGGAACGCTCCATCGCGGTCGTTGCGGCCAGGCCGGCGGCTGGGTGGTCGCCCGCGGTCTCGGCGGTCAGGTATGGCGCGGCGAGCTCAGCGCGACGCAAGGCCACGGCAGCTCCGGCAACGCGCGTGGGGACGCCGGCGGCGGGCTCACCGAAGAGGCGACGGATGCGGGCAACCGTCCGTGGAAGCAGGCCGGGCGGCGGCTCACCCCAGCGCACCGGCGACGCGCGCCGCGCCGGAGGCGCCATCGGTCAGCTGGAGAGCGTGGCCTCGCCGCGCGCGCCGGATGCGTCGCGCAGCGCCTGGGCGCGATCGGTGCGCTCCCAGGGAAGGTCGAGGTCGCTGCGGCCGAAGTGGCCGTAGGCGGCGGTCGGCCGGTAGATCGGCGCGCGCAGGCCCAGGGCCTCGATGATCGCGCCCGGCCGCAGGTCGAAGTGCTCGCCGATCAGCGCGGCCATCCGCTCGTCGGAGATGCGCCCCGTTCCGAAGGTCTCGACGTTCACGGCCAGCGGTCGCGCCACGCCGATGGCATAGGCCAGCTGCAGCTCGAAGCGCCGCGCCAGTCCGGCGGCGACCACGTTCTTGGCCACGTAGCGCGCCATGTACGCGCCGGAACGATCGACCTTCGTCGGATCCTTGCCGCTGAAGCTGCCGCCGCCGTGGCGCGCCATGCCGCCATAGGTGTCGACGATGATCTTGCGGCCGGACAGCCCCGAGTCGCCCATCGGCCCGCCGATGACGAAGCGTCCCGTGGGATTGACCAGGTACCGCGTCTCGGTCGTCCAGCAGCTCGTCCGGCACGGCCTGGCGCACGACCACGTCGCGCACCGCATCGGTCAGGACGTCCAGGCCCACGTCCGGATCGTGCTGCGTGCTGACCACCACCGTGTCGACCCGCAGCGGCCGCCCGTCGACGTCGTACTCGACCGTCACCTGGCTCTTGCCGTCGGGCCGCAGGAAGGGAAGCGTTCCGTCCTTGCGCACCTCCGCCAGCCGTCGGGCCACCTGGTGGGCGAGCTGGATCGGCATCGGCATCAGCTCGGGCGTCTCGTCGCTGGCGTAGCCGAACATCATTCCCTGGTCGCCGGCACCCAGCTCGTCCGGATCGGTCCCCTGCTTGGCCTCCAGGGCGTGGTCCACGCCCGAGGGCGATATCCGGCGACTGCTCCTTGATGGCGACCAGCGTGCCGCACGTCTCCCAGTCGAAGCCGAGGCGGCTGTCGTCGTAGCCGATCTCGCGCACCGTGCGCCGCACCACGCTCTGCACGTCGCAGTAGGCCTCGGTGGTCAGCTCGCCGAGCACCAGCACCAGGCCGGTGGTGGCGGTCACCTCGATCGCCGCGCGGGCGGCGGCGTCGCTGCGCCAGGACGTCGTCCAGGATCGCGTCGGCGACGGCGTCGCAGAGCTTGTCCGGGTGGCCCTCGGTGACCGATTCAGAGGTGAACGGAATGCGACGCGGCTGGTTCGCGCATGGTCGCGAGTGTAACGCGGGTTCCAGCGACTCGGTGGGCGCGGGTATGCTGCGCGATCGTGCGCCGACCGACCTCTCCGCTCTGGAACGACAGCTCCTTCGTCCGCTTCTGGACGGGCCGCACCATCTCCATCTTCGGCTCGCTCATCACCCGCATGGCGCTGCCGTTCGTCGCGATCCTGGTGCTCGACGCCGGCGCCGTGGAGGTCGCCCTTCTCCGCTCGGTTGACCTGGCCGCTGCCCTCGTCTTTGGCCTGCTGGCGGGAGCCTGGGTCGATCGCCTGCGCCGCCGCCCCGTCCTGATCTGGTCCGATCTCTTGCGCGGAGCGCTGCTGGCCTCGATCCCGGCGGCCTTCGTCCTGGGCGTGCTCACCCTTGCGCAGCTGTTCGTGGTGGCCGGCCTGACGGCCGTTCTGGCCACCTTCGCCGATGCTGCCGACAACGCGTACCTGCCGACGATCGTCGAACGGGACGCGCTGGTTCCCGCCAATGGCGCGTTGGCGGCGAGCGGGTCCGCCGCGGAATTCACGGCCTTCGGCATCAGCGGGTTCCTGGTCCAGGTGCTGACCGCTCCGATCGCCATCCTGATCGACGCCGTGTCGTTCCTCGCCTCGGCCGTCCTGGTCTTCTCCATCCGCCGGCCCGAGCCGCCTCCGCCTCTGCCCGAGCACCGCGAGCCGGTCCTGCGCGAGATCGCCGAAGGGCTCTCCATCACGTTCCGCGACCCCATCCTCCGCGCCTTCGTGCTCGGCCAGATGGCGCAGTCGGCGATGTGGGGCGTCTTTGGGGCGGTGTGGATCCTGTTTGCGACGCAGGACCTGGGACTTGGTCCGGCAGCCATTGGGCTGATCGCAGGGGTCGGCGGCGTGGCATCGTTGGCGGGTGCGGTGGTCGCCGACCGCTCCGTCCGCCGGTGGGGCGTCGGCCCGGTGGCGATCACGGCGATGCTGATGGCCGCCTTCGGCAACCTGTTGATTCCGCTCGCGCCGGCCGGTGCCCCGTTCGTGGCGGTCCTCTTCCTCTGCGGCCAGCAGCTGATCGGTGACAGCGGCGTCACGGTGTACGACGTGACCGAGACCAGCGTGCGCCAGGCGCTCGTTCACGACCGGGCGCTGGGGCGCGTCGCATCCTCGTTCACGGTCGCCGCCGGGCTGGTTCAGCTGGTGGCGACGATCGGTGCAGGCCTCGCGGCCGAGGCGATCGGACTCCGCGGTGCCGCCTTCCTGGCGCCGGTCGGCGCCCTCACCGCCGCTGGCGTTCTGTGGCTGTCGCCGGTGCGCCGGCTCCGTTCGCTACCGCTGGAACCCACGCACGGCGTACCGCCGCTGACGCTGGCTGCCGAAGCCGTGGTCGCCACGAGTCGTGACGAACCGATCGGCGGGTGACCATCGGTCGATCAGGTGCCGGACTCCCAGGAGTCGGCGTAGGCGCGCTGTTCCGGCGTCCACTCCCCGATCTCGATGCCCATCGACTCCAGCTTGAGGCGCGCCACCTCGCGGTCGAGCTCATCGGGGATGCCGTAGACCCGCGGCTCCAGCTCGCCCAGGTGCGCCCGCAGCCACTCGAGGCCCAGCGCCTGGTTGGCGAAGCTCATGTCCATGACCATGGCCGGATGCCCCTCGGCAGCGCCCAGGTTGACCAGCCGCCCATCGGCCAGGACGTAGATTCGCCGCCCATCGGGCATGGCGTACTCACGGGTGAATGGCCGCACCTCGCGGGAGGAGGATGCCTGCTCCTCCAGCGCGCCGAGCTCGAACTCGTCGTTGAAGTGCCCGGCATTGGCCAGGATGGCCCCGTCGCGCATCACCGGGAAGTGCTCACGGCCCCAGACGTTCAGGTTGCCGGTGGCGCTGATGAAGACGTCGCCGTCGCGCGCCGCATCCGCGGCGCCCATGACCCGGAAGCCATCCATGGCGGCCTCCAGCGCGCGCATCGGGTCCACCTCGACCACCACCACGTTGGCGCCCATGCCGTGCGCCCGCGAGGCGATCCCGCGACCGACCCAGCCATAGCCGCCGACCACCACCGTCTTGCCGGCGAACAGGATGTTGGTCGCGCGCAGGATGCCGTCGATGGCGCTCTGCCCGGTCCCGTAGCGGTTGTCGAAGAGGTGCTTGGTGAGCGCCTCGTTGACCGCCACGATCGGGTACGCGAGCTTTCCCGCCTTGGCCATGGCGCGCAGCCGGATGACGCCGGTGGTCGTCTCCTCGGTCCCGCCCACCACCCCGTCCAGCAGCTCGGTGCGGCGGGTATGCAGCTCGTTCACGAGGTCCGCGCCGTCGTCCATCGTCACTTCCGGCCGGTGGTCGAGCGCGGCCCCGATGTGCCCGTAGTACGAGTCGCGGTCCTCGCCCTTGATGGCGAAGGTCGGGATGCCGTGATGCGCGACCAGCGAGGCGGCCACGTCGTCCTGCGTCGAGAGCGGGTTGGACGAGCACAGCACCGCATCGGCTCCGCCGGCGGCCAGGGTGCGCATCAGGTTGGCCGTCTCGGCGGTCACGTGCAGGCAGGCGCTGATGCGCCAGCCCTCCAGCGGTCGCTCGGCCGCGAATCGCTCGCGGATGCCGGCCAGCACCGGCATCTGCCGGTCCGCCCACTCGATCTTCAGCGCGCCGGCATCGGCCAGGCCGATGTCGGCGATGTCGCCCCTTACCTCGTTTCGCGTGGCCACGTCAGTCGCAGTGCCTCTCGTATGGGTCGCATCAATCCCCAGCCGCCGCGCGTCGCCTGGCCAGCCGCTCGGTCAGCAGGCAGTGCGGCCGGAAGCCGAGCCGCTGGTAGGCGGCGACGGCCGGGGCATTATCGGTGTGCACGTTGAGCGCGACGTCGTCGACGCGCGTCAGCAGCTCGGCCGTGACGGCGCTGGTCGCGATCTTGGCGAAGTCGTGGCCACGGTACTCGAGCTGGGTCATGACGTTGCCGACCACGCCGATCCCCTCGTGCGTGTTGATGACGTGCGTGCCCGCGGCGCTCACCAGCCGGCCCCGCACGCGCACGCCGTAGTAGATGCCGTCCTCCAGCACGCCCGATGGGAAGGCGCCGCGGAACCCCAGCTGGTAGAGCCGGTTCAGGTCGTCGATGTCGCGCGCCGTCAGCCGCACCGCCCCCCCGCGAAGGGGACGAAGCTGGCGCGGTCGACCACCATGCGGTGCAGGGTGACCGGCCGCTCCAGCTGGTAGAGGCCGGCCACCGCCTCGTCGAGCGCCTCCGTCCCGAGCAGGTAGGCGTCACGCGGGCGGATGACGCTGGAAAGGACCTCGCGCACCCCGGCGGATCGCCCATCACGAACAGCGGCTGCGGGATGAGGCCGTCCTGGTGCATGGCCAGCGCGATCGGGCGGCCGAGGTCGTCGTAGGCCATGCCCCAGCGGCAACGAGCGCGATTCGGCCCGTCCAGGTCGCCCAGGGCGTAGGCCGCGTAGCGGCGATCCGTGCGCAGGAAGGCGGCGACCTCATCGCGGTCGGCGACGGCCCGAGCGTAGAGATCGGCCTTGGGGGCGACCGCCATCAGCTCCGGCCCTCGACGGTCAGTACGCGATCAGGGTGTGGATCGCGAAGTCGCCGAGCTTGTCGCGCCCATGCAGCGCGCTGAGCTCGACCAGGAAGGAGAGCCCGGCGATCTCGCCGCCCAGCCGCTGCACCAGCTCGATGGTGCCGAGCACGGTGCCGCCGGTGGCCAGCAGGTCGTCCACGATCAGCACGCGCTGCCCCTCGCGTGATCGCGTCGCGGTGCACCTCCAGCGTGGCGGTGCCGTACTCCAGGTCGTACTCGACCTCGATCGTGTCGGCCGGCAGCTTGCCCAGCTTGCGCACCGGCACGAAGCCGGCGCCCAGCTTGTAGGCGAGCGGCGCGGCGAAGATGAAGCCGCGCGACTCCATGCCCACCACCAGGTCGATCTGGTCGCCCTGCGACCGCCTCCGCCATGCGGTCGATCACATCCCGGAATGCGTCCGGCTCCTTGAGGAGGGTGGTGATGTCGTAGAAGAGGATCCCGGGCTTCGGAAAGTCCGGGATCTCCCGGATCTTGGCGCGCAGATCGTCGGGCGGAGCGGACGGTCACGGGAGACTCCAGGCACGAATGAGGGCGGCGCCCTGAGTCTAGCCCGATGGCGCGGCGACCGGCAATCGCCGGGCATCAGCCCGCCGGCCAGGCGGCGGAGCACCGTCTGCAGCACGCCGCCGCTGCTCCAGGTAGGTCACGTCGATCTCGCCGTCCAGGCGGGCCACCACCCGGAACTGCCGGCTCGCGCCCGTCTCGTCGGTGGCGGTCACGGTCAGCTCCTGGCGCGGCCGAAGCCCGCCGGCGATGCCGTCGATGGCGAACGTCTCCCGCCCGGTGAGCCCCAGCGACGACGCCGACTCGCCCGGCAGGTACTGCAGCGGCAGGATCCCCATCCCGACCAGGTTGGACCGATGGATCCGCTCGTAGGACTCGGCGATCACCGCCCGCACGCCCTGCAGGAACGGTCCCTTGGCGGCCCAGTCGCGGCTGCTGCCCGAGCCGTACTCCTTGCCGGCCAGCACGACCAGCGGCGTGCCCTCGGTCGCGTAGCGCATGGCGGCGTCGAAGATGCTCATCCGCTCGCCGCTGGGCAGGTGCTCGGTCACGTTGCCCTCCTGGTCGGGCGTCAGCAGGTTGCGCAGCCGGATGTTGGCGAAGGTGCCGCGCATCATCACCTCGTGGTGGCCGCGGCGGCCGCCGTAGCTGTTGAAGTCGCGCGGCTCGACGCCGTGCTCCGTCAGCCACTCCCCGGCCGGTGAGGTGCGCGCGATCGAACCGGCCGGCGAGATGTGGTCGGTGGTCACGCTGTCGCCCACCATGACCAGCACCCGCGCGCCATCGATGTCCCGCGAGCGGCTCGGGCTCCGCGCCGAGCCCCGCGAAGAACGGCGGCAGCGCCACGTAGGTGCTGTCCGGGTCCCAGGCGTAGCGGTTGCCAGCCGGGCACCGGCAGGTCGCGCCAGCGCTCGTCGCCGTCGAAGACCGACGCGTAGTTGCGCGTGAAGACCTCGGAGCGCACCTGCTCGGCCACGACCGCGGCCACCTCCTGGTTCGACGGCCACAGCTCGCCCAGGAAGACCGGCTTACCGTCGGAGCCGATGCCCAGCGGCTCGGTGGTCAGGTCGATGTCGATCCGCCCGGCCAGCGCGAAGGCCACCACCAGCGGCGGCGAGGCGAGGTAGCTGGCCCGCGCCTGCGGATGGATGCGCCCCTCGAAGTTGCGGTTGCCGGACAGGACCGCCACGCCGACCAGGTCGTTGGCGTCGATCGCCTCCGCGATCGGCTCCGCCAGCGGCCCGGAGTTGCCGATGCAGGTCGTGCAGCCGTAGCCGACCAGGTCGAAGCCCAGCGCCTGCAGCGGGTCCATCAGGCCCGCGCCGTCCAGGTAGTCGGTCACCGCGCGCGAGCCCGGCGCCAGCGAGGTCTTGACCCAGGCCGGCGTCCGCAGGCCGCGGGCCACGGCGTTCCGGGCCAGCAGGCCGGCGGCGACCATCACGCTGGGGTTGCTGGTGTTGGTGCAGGAGGTGATGGCGGCGATCACCACCGAGCCGGAGCGCAGCTTGACCTGCTCGTCGCCCAGGTCCACCTCCACCGCCCGGTAGTGGGTCGTCGGCGTGGTTGGTGTGCGGCGCCGGAGCCGGCGGCGCCGGCTGGCCCGGCTCCGGCCCGGATCGGCCTCGGTGCGCTGCGTGTACGACGGCGGGTCGCTGGCCGGGAACGACTCCTCGGAGGCCTCCTCGACGACCGTCTCGACCGCGGCCGCCGGCTCGGCGTGCTCGTGCGTCGAACCGTCATCGTGGGTGTGCAGGCCGGCCGCGAAGGTGCCCCGGAAGTTCTCCACCAGCTCCGGTGAGCGGCACGCGATCCTGCGGGCGGCGCGGTCCGGCCACGGACGGCACCACGCTGCCCAGGTCCAGGCTGAGCGATTCGTTGAAGCGCGGCTCGGGGGAGTCATCGGTCCGGAACAGGCCCTGCTCCTTGGCGTACGCCTCGACGCGCGCCACCGTCTCCGCCGGGCGCCCGGTCATGCGCAGGTAGCGCAGCGTCTCGTCGTCGACCGGGAAGAGGGTGGCCGTGGCGCCGAACTCCGGCGACATGTTGCTGATCGTCGCCCGGTCCGCCAGGCCCAGGCGCGACAGCCCCGGGCCGTGGAACTCGACGAACTTGCCGACCACGCCATGCGCGCGGAGCATCTCGGTCACGGTCAGCACCAGGTCGGTGGCGGTGGAGCCGGCCGGCATCTCGCCGTCCAGCCGGAAGCCGACCACGATCGGCATCGGCTGGTAGAGCGGCTGGCCCAGCAGTGCCGCCTCGGCCTCGATGCCGCCCACGCCCCAGCCCACCACGCCCAGGCCGTTGATCATGGTCGTGTGCGAGTCGGTCCCGACCAGCGTGTCCGGGAAGGCGACCAGCTCGCCGTCGGGCCTGGTCGAGCGCTGACCACGTCGGCCAGGAACTCCAGGTTGACCTGGTGCACGATGCCGGTCCCCGGCGGCACGACCCGGAAGTTGTCGAAGGCCTGCTGCGCCCAGCGCAGGAGCGCGTAGCGCTCGCCGTTGCGCTCGTACTCGCGCTCGACGTTGATGAGGAAGGCGGCGTCGCTGCCGTACTGGTCGACCTGCACGCTGTGGTCGATCACCAGGTCGGCCGGCACCAGCGGGTTGATGCGCGATGGGTCGCCGCCCATCTCGGCCACCGCGTCGCGCATGGCCGCGAGGTCGACCACGCACGGCACGCCGGTGAAGTCCTGCAGGATGACCCGGCCCGGCATGAACGGGAGCTCGACCTCGCCCGGAGCCGATGGGTCCCAGGACGCCAGGGCGCGGACGTCATCGGCCGATACCAGGCCGTCGCCGCCGGCCGCGTGGCGCAGCGCGTTCTCGAGCAGCACCTTGACGGTGTACGGCAGCGTCGCCAGGTCGGCGCCCGGCGGCGTCCAGCCGGTGATAGCGTACGAGCGGTCGCCGACGTGCAGCACGGCGCGCGACGCCTGAGGGTCGATGAGGGGACGGCTGGCCACGGGAGCGCCTCCTTCGTCTCGTCCGCGCGCGGTGCGCGGTGTCGTTCGAATCGGCGCCGGACGGGTGCGCCCGTCCCGGGTCGAGAGCTGTCGCGGAAGAGTATACGCCCCGTGTCGGGCGACCTAGGGGTCGTCGCGCAGCCGGGAGTACGTCACCAGGTCGTGGTACGCGCCAGCGCGGAACTGTGCGCCGCGCTGGATCCCCTCCCTGACGTAGCCGGCCTTCTCCAGCGAGCGCTGCTCGGGCAGGTTCTCCACGTCTGTTGACGCCTCGACCCGGTTCAGGTCATAGGTGGCGAACAGGAACTCGGCCAGGAGGCGTTGCGCCTCCGTGCCCAGGCCCTGGCCCCGGGTCTCAGGGCGCAGCTCGATGCCGAAGTTCCAGGCCTGTGACTGGGACCCCGGGCCGTAGTGGACGAGGTGCCAGCCCACCGTGCCGATCGGCTCTCCATCCGCAATCCGCTCCACCACCAGCATCCCGTTGCGGTCGTTGCGCAGCGGCCCGTTGGCCAGCACGTCGCGCGGGAGCGGCGACGGCGGCTCTCCAAAGTCATTGAATTCGGACCGCTCCGGGTCGTCGCTCCAGGAATCGAGCAGGTCCGCGTCGGCGAGTGTCACGTCGCGCAGCCGAACTCGCGGGTCGTCGGTCATGGCCGGTCCACCCTAGCGCGCCGCCGCCAGCGCCGTCAGCGCGCGCGGGGAAGGCTCCCCCGCTGCGCGACCGGCAGACCACGAGAGACGCCCGCTGATCCCCCTGAGATTGAATGAATGGCCGCTCTGGTCCTCACATACCGGGATATGGCGCCAGCATTCAGCGGCGCACCATGTGGTGAGGGATGCATACCGAGCTCGTGATAGCGGCTCAGCGAGGGGATGAGGAGGCGTTCGCCACACTTGTTGTTGTGCATGGCGGGCGGCTGCAAGGCGTGGCACATCGGATCCTTCGCGATTTCGACCTGGCGGAGGACGCCACACAACAGGCCCTGTTGCGGATCTGGAAGAGTCTCCCGACGCTCCGAGATCCGGCTCGCTTCGAGGCCTGGTCGTACCAGCTGCTCGTGCGGGCCTGCCATGCCGAGGCGCGCCGCATGCGCCACTGGTCACCAGATCTCGTCCTGCTCGAGACCGATGCGCCTGCCGATGATCCTCTCGCGGACATTGCGGATCGTGATCAGCTGGAGCAAGCGTTCCGGACCCTTTCTGTCGACCACCGGGCGGTTGTCGTCCTCCACTACTACGTTGACCTACCGCTGGTCGAGGTGGCCGCCATGCTCGGCATCCGGGTTGGAACCGCCGGCTCGCGCCTGCATTACGCCATGAAGGCACTCCATGCCGCCATTGATGCGGCGGCGCGACCCGCCCTCCAGGAGGCCATCAGATGACGCGCATGGACCCAGATCGCACCCAAGCCGTGCGTGGCTGGCTGGCGGCTGGGAGCGATGAGCTATCGCCTCGTGTCCGAGACAACGTCCTGCGCGAGTTCCGTCTCTCGAGCCAGGACAGGCCCTACTGGGCGGCCCCCTGGCTGCAGGCAAGCTCGTTCGCTATCGGTGCTGCGGTCGGTGCAGCGGCGGTCACGTTGGTCGCAGTCACGATCGGTGCCGGTCTGATCGGCGGGTTCCAACCTGGGGGCGGCGCTGGCACTACGCCGACGTCCACCCCGGACGCCCCGACGTCTACTCCTGATGCCCCGTCGCCGACCCCGGGTGCGATCGACTATGCCTACCGTGACGTCGGATTCATCGGCCTGCCTCCGCTCGGTGCGACACCGAGCGACCCGACCGACACCGAACTCATCGAGAGCTTCTTGCGTCCCGGTCCGCCGTACAAGGGAGCGGCGTTCCTATACGCCGATGGCCGGCTGATCTGGAACGAGTATTTCGGGGAGGCGAACGTTAGGTCGACCGGATGGCTCGAGCAGTCACTGACCGATGACGGCATCGCGCTGGTGCGCGCGCTCACCCTCCGGACGTGGATGGGGCAGAGGGTACTGAATCCCGAAGAGCTGCCGGTTCTGTTGCCGCGCGCTGCGTGGGTCGACCAAACCGTGCGTCCGTACGTGCCGTCCGGTTTCGCCGCGTGCCTTAGCGTCTCGGATTATGTGAATCCGTTCACTGACTCGAACATGACCCAGGAAGAGATACTGGCTGCGCTGCCACGTGCTGCGTTTGACCTGCTCCGCGACCGTCCGCCGGTGGTGGATAGCTCCGACTCGTATGGCGCCGACCCGTTCAACTGTCTGGGCCTGGACGTCGCCGACGCACGGCGGCTGGACGCTGCCTTGCTGGCGGCGGAGTTCGAACGGGACGCGTTGGTGTACCACAGGGTGCTGGATCGACCCGAGGCGGGGACCTGGTGGCTGAATGTATTTTTCGAGCCCATCCTCCCGGACGGCACCATCACCTGCTCCAGCTGCGGCTGATCACGACCCTCAAGCACCTCGCGCCAGTGCCGTCAGGGCTCGCAGCGCCACGTCGACCGGGTCGCGGCCGCCAGCCACCGGCAGCCGCACCTGGTTCGAACCCAGCTCCGGCCGGAAGCCGGCCACTCCCAGCGCCAGCGACACGGACTGGCGGTCGAAGCGCGGCCACTTCAGGGTCACCAGCCGCTGGTCGGCGCGCACCTCCGGCACGCCGGCTGCCTCCGCGGCCATGCGCACCGCGACCGCCCGGAAGAGGCCCTCGACCGGCGGCGGGATCGGTCCGAACCGATCGCGCAGGTCGGCGCGCAGCTGCTCCGCGTCGCTGTCGGAGCGGATGACGGCGAATCGTCGGTACATCTCGAGCTTGGCCCCCGAGTCGCCGACGTACGCATCGGGCAGGTAGGCGGAGCCCGGCAGGTCCAGGCGCACCGGCGCCGGCTCCACCCCGACCACCCGCCCGCGGCGTACGTCCACCGCCTCGGCCAGCATCCGGGTATAGAGCTCGAAGCCGACAGCCGCCATGAAGCCGTGCTGCTCGGCGCCCAGGATGTTGCCGGCGCCGCGGATCTCGAGGTCCGACAGCGCGATCTGGTAGCCGGCGCCCAGGTCCGAGGCGCTGAAGATGGCGTGCAGCCGCTTGCGCGCAACTGCGGACAGTGGTGTGCCGCGCCGGTGCAGGAGGTAGGCGTACGCGCGGCGGTCGGATCGGCCCACCCGTCCACGCAGCTGGTAGAGCTGCGCCAGGCCGAAGGTGTCGGCCCGGCTGATGATGATGGTGTTGGCGTTCGGGATGTCCAGGCCCGACTCGATGATGGTGGTGCAGACCAGGACGTCGAAGCGGCCGGCGTCGAAGTCGAGCATCACCCGTTCGAGCATGCCCTCCGCCATCTGGCCATGGCCGATGGCGATTTTGGCGCGCGGCACCAGGCGACGAACCCGCTCGGCGGCGGTCTCGATGGTTTCCACCCGGTTGTGGACGAAGAAGACCTGGCCGCCACGATCGAGCTCGCGATTGATGGCATCGCGCACCAGGCCGTCGTCGTCCTCGGCGATGCGGGTCTGGATCGGCAGGCGTGCCTCGGGCGGCGTCTCGATGACCGACAGGTCGCGAATGCCGACCAGGCTGAGGTGCAGGGTGCGCGGAATCGGCGTGGCCGACAGGGTCAGCACGTCGACCTCCTTGCGGAACGACTTGATGCGCTCCTTGTGCGCCACCCCGAAGCGCTGCTCCTCGTCGACCACCAGCAGGCCCAGGTCGGCGAAGGCAATGTCCTTCGACAGGATCCGATGCGTCCCGATCAGCACGTCGACCGTGCCGTCGGCGACGGCCGCCACGATCTTCTCCTGCTGCCGCTTCGGCACGAAGCGGCTGAGCATGGCCACCTCCACCGGGAACGAGCCCAGCCGCCGCTCGAAGGTGCCCAGGTGCTGCTGCGCCAGGACGGTGGTCGGCACCAGCACGGCCACCTGCTTGCCGTCCTGCACCGCCTTGAAGGCGGCACGCAGGGCGACCTCGGTCTTGCCGTAGCCGACGTCGCCGCACACCAGCCGGTCCATCGGTCGGCGGCGAAGCATGTCGCCCTTCACCTCCTCGATGGTCCGCACCTGGTCCGGCGTCTCGCTGTACGGGAACGCCTCCTCCAGCTCACGCTGCCAGACGGTGTCGGGCGAGAAGCTGAAGCCGGGCGCCGACTCGCGGGCGGCGTAGATCTCCAACAGCTCCTCCGCCAGCTCGGCCACCGCCCGGCGCACCCGTCGCTTGGTGCGCTCCCAGTCGGTGCCGCCCAGCTTGCTGAGGGTCGGGCCGGCGCCACCTGAGTACCGGGTGATGCGGCCGATCTGGTCGGCCGGCAGGAAGATCTTGTCCTCGCCGGCGAAGTCGAGCTGCAGGTACTCCTTGACGTCCCCGCCGTACTCGCGCTGGGTCATGCCGGCGTAGCGGGCGATGCCGTGGTCGACGTGGACCACCAGGTCGCCCGGCTCCAGCTTGCCGACCAGGTCGCGGGTCACGACCCGCTTGGAGGGAGCCAGGCGGCGGATGCGGGTCGCGCCGAACAGCTCGCGATCGGTCAGGACCACCAGCCCGAGCGGCTCGTGGACGAATCCGCCGGACAGCGATCCATGGACCAGCCCGATGGCGCCGGAGACGGGCGGCTCGCGCAGCTCCGCCACGGCCGAAGCCGGCAGGCCAGCCTCCTCCAGCAGCTCGCCGACGCGGCTGGCCTGGTCCGTGCTGATCACGACTCGACGTCCGCCCATCTCGCCGATCCAGGCGCCAAGCCGGTCGAGCCGGCCGGGCAGCATCGGCGCGGCGGCGTAGCCAGCGTCGGCGCCGCCGGTGTCGCTCAGCGACTCGGAGGCGCGCTCCTGAAGGGCGACGAGCGTGGCGGCCGCGTCGTACGGCAGCGGCCAGTCACGAGGGAGCTCGCCCTTCGACAACCAGCGCGCTGCGCCGGTCCTTGGCCTGGGTGTCGAGCGCAGCGGCCAGGGCGGACAGCTCGTCGTCGTCGGTCAGCACCAGGTGCGCGGATGGCGGCAGGTGATCGGCGGTGGTGGCGCCGCCCAGCAGCGCAGCCCATGTCTCGGCCGCCTCCGCCAGGTCGCCCTGCTCCAGGCGCGCCAGGTCCGCCTGCAGCGCCTCGGTGAGGTGGCGTGGCGCGCGCTCCGGCAGTGCGCTCCAGCCATCGGCGGGCAGGAACTCGCCGACCGGCAGCAGCGTGACCTCCTCCAGGCGGCGCCGAGAGGCCTGCGTGACCGGATCGAAGGCGCGGATCGACTCGACCTCGTCGCCGAACAGGTCCAGCCGCACCGGTTCGCCGGCGCCGGGCGGCCAGACGTCGACGATTCCGCCGCGGGACGCGAACTCGCCGACGCCGCTGACCTCGACCGCGATGTCGTAGCCCGCCGCCACCAGCGAGCCGAGCAGCGTGTTCTGGTTGATGCGCTGTCCGACGCGAACCTGCACGCCCAGCGCGTCGAGCTGCCCGGCGGTCAGCGTTCGCTGCACCAGCGCCGCGAGCGGTGCGACCAGCACGGCGCTTCGCGGCCGCGACGCCAACCAGGCCAGCGCGCGCAACCGCTCGGCCGACTCGTCGTGCTCGGGCAGCGCCCGCTCCAGCGGCATGGCCGCCCGCTCCGGCAGAACCCGCACGCCCCCGGCCGGCAGCCAGGCGGCCAGATCATCGGCCAGTCGATGGGCCTCATCTTCGTTCCGGGCCACGACCACCATGGCCTGGCCGGCCGGCAGGCCGCTGCGGCGGGCAGCCAGGTGCGCGGCCCTGGCGGCAGCCGGGACACTGAGTGCGCCGGGAGGCGGCAGGTGCGCAGCCAGCTCGGCGGTCAACGCCGAGACGCGGCGGTCGGCGCCGCCACGCGTCGGCGCCGGAGCGGATGGCCGCGCACGGGTGGCAGTCGTCATGCGATCGGGGCAGCCAGGTCGAGGCCGTTGAACTCGTTCATGGCCGCCTCGATGCCGTCGCGCAGCCACGTCTCGACCGCATCGGCCGCAGCTCGCGATCGACTCGGTGGCCAGTTCGCGCTCCGCCGGCTTGAAGGTGGCCAACACGTGGTTGACGGTCACGCGCGAGCTGCCCGGGCGTCCGATCCCCACCCGCAGTCGGTTGAACTCGTTCGACCCCAGGCTGGCGATGATGTCGCGCAGCCCGTTGTGGCCGCCAGCCGATCCCTCGCGGCGCAGCCGCAGACGGCCCAGCGGCAGATCCACGTCATCGGTCACCACCAGCAGGTCCTCGGCCGGGTCCGCGCTCGGTCTGGCGCAGCGCGGCGCGCACCGGACCGCCGGACAGGTTCATGTATTTCATCGGCTTCACCAGCAGCACGCGCTCCTCCGGGTCCGACAGCTGGACCTCCAGGCGGGCAGCGCCGTCCCGGACCCGACCTTGTCCGGTCAGGCCCCATCGGTCGGCGAGCAGGTCGACCACGCGGAATCCCACGTTGTGGCGGGTGAGCCGATGCCGCTCACCGGGGTTGCCGAGGCCGGCGACGACTTTCACCAGCCCGATGGTAGCGGCCCCGGCTACGCTGACGAGCCATGGCCCATCCGGACCTCCTGGTCGTCGGCGGCGGGATCATCGGCTGCTCGGCCGCGGCCTTCGCCGCCGAGCGCGGCGCATCGGTCGTCCTGGTGGAGGCGACGGAGATCGGCGCCGGTGCCTCCGGCCGCAACTCCGGCGTGGTCCAGCACCCCTTCGATCCGGTGCTGGCGCCGCTGCACGAGGCCACGCTCGAGCATTACCGCGCCCTGGCCGATGGCGGCTTCAGCTTCCCCGCGAAGCCTGCCGGACTCCTGCTGCTGACCGATGACCCGGCCGCGGGCCAGGCGCGGGTCGCCGAGCTGAACGCCACCGAGCCGGCCCTGTCAGCCGCCCTCCTGGACGAGCAGGCGCTTCGTGAGCGTGAGCCGATGTTGGCCGGCGGCCTGTCCGCCATCCTGCTGGCGACCGGCTACCCGATTCCGCCGCACGCCGCCACCCAGGCCATGGCGGCTCGCGCCGAACGCGCTGGAGCCGCGCTGCGGCTCGGCGTCCGCGCCGTGGCGATCGACGCGGGTCCGTCGCTGCGCCTGGGCGACGGCACCTCGCTCGACGCCGGGGCCATCCTGGTGGCCGCCGGTCCGTGGAGCGCGGAGCTCGCTGGATCCAACCGGCGCGTGGCGGCCGATCCGACCGACCTACGGCGTGACCGTCCAGGTGGCGCTCTCCCCGACACCGAACGAGCGTCCTCGAGGAGGGGGCCGTGCACACCGTCAACCGCCCGGTCGCCGAGGACGAGCCGGCGGACGGCCTCTTCACCTTCTCGATGGTGACTGCCGGCGGCGTCAGCACCGTCGGCTCCACGTTCCTGCCGTCGGCGCCCGAGCCCGACGCGCTCGCCCCCAGCCTGGTGGCCCACGGCGCGCGGTTCGTGCCGGCGCTGGCGGACGCTGCGATCGTGCGGAGCCGGGTCTGCGCCCGGCCGCAGTCCGTGGACGGGCGGCCCTTCATCGGGCCGGTGGGCCGCCTGGAGCGCGTCTTCGTGACCGCCGGTCACGGCCCGTGGGGCATCAGCACCGGACCAGGTTCGGCGGCAATGGTGGTCGACGCCATGCTGGATGGCAGGTTCCATCCCAGACGAGCTGAAGGCCGATCGGCCCATCTGAGGTCACAGGACCCTCCTGCGGCATCGACGTCTCCTCAGGCGTGCATCACATGCACGTTATGGATGCCCGGTGTCGGCGTCTTCTCAGGTGTGAATCACACGAGCACTGGTGGGACATTCGAGGCCCGGTGCGGCCCAATCGGACGTCCCTCACGCTCATGGGCGGCCAGCTTGAAACGGTTTGGCCTGAGGTTTCCTGCGAACGTGCTCCTGAGTCACGCCTGAGAAGATCCAGGGTGAGCCGGCCAACCACGGCTGCGGCTCGCTTTGTGCAGAGTGCACAACGATCAGCAGGCGCGACCTCTGGACAGCAGGAGCGCCGGGTACTTCGACCTGCCTAGGCTCACTGCACAAAGCGAGCAGGGAGCGCGACGATGATCGATACGGGGGACACAGCGTGGGTGCTCATCGCGACCGCGCTGGTCATGCTCATGACGCCAGGGCTGGCGCTCTTCTACGGCGGCCTCGTGCGCCGCAAGAACGTGCTCAGCACGATCATGCACAGCTTCTTCATGCTCGCCCTGGTCAGCGTGATCTGGGTGCTGTGGGGGTACTCGCTGGCGTTCGGGCCGGACGCTGGCCTGGGAGTCATCGGCACCTTGGAATGGGCGGGCCTCGAGGGCGTGACCGGAGCCCCGTCGGAGGTGTACGCGACGACCGTCCCCCACCTCGGCTTCATGGCCTTCCAGATGATGTTCGCCATCATCACGCCGGCCCTCATCACCGGCGCCTTCGCCGAGCGCAAACGCTTCAAGGCCTTCGTCCTGTTCAGCATCGGCTGGTCGACCCTGGTGTACGCGCCGATCGCCCATTGGGTGTGGTCGCCGGACGGCTGGCTCTACTCGCTGGGCGTGCTGGACTTCGCCGGCGGCACGGTGGTGCACCTGTCGAGCGGCGTGGCGGCGCTGGTGGCAGCCCTGATGGTCGGTCGCCGGATGGGGCTGGTCGAGCCCGCCACCGAGCCGCATGACGTGCCCATGACCGTCCTGGGTGCCGGGCTGCTGTGGTTCGGCTGGTTCGGCTTCAACGCCGGCTCGGCGCTGGGCGCCAACGGGATCGCCGCCGTGGCGCTGGTCACCACCAATACCGCCGCGGCTATGGCGGCACTCACCTGGGTCACCATCAGCTGGCTGCACCGCGGCACGCCATCCGTGGTCGGGGCCGCGATCGGCGCGGTGGCCGGCCTGGTGGCCATCACACCGGCGGCCGGCTATGTGAGCCCCTCGGCGGCGGTGCTGATCGGATTCGGCGTGGGCGTCGTGTGCTACGGCGCCTCGCTGCTGCGGCTGCGGTCCCGTGTGGATGATGCGCTGGACGTCTTCGCGGTGCATGGCGTGGGCGGGGCATTCGGCGCGGTGGCGACCGGCGTGTTCGCGTCGTTGGCGGTCAATGAGGCCGGGCGCGACGGGCTGCTGGCCGGCGTGCCGGGCCAGGTCGCGATCCAGCTGGTGGGCGTCGGCGTGGTGGCGATCTACTCGGCGGCCATGACGGCGGTCATCCTGCTGGCCGTGAACGTCATCGTGCGGATCCGGGTCCCGCGTGACGCGGAGGAGGCCGGCCTTGACCTCGCCCAGCATGGCGAGATCGCATACGGGGCCTAACAAGGAGGAGGACCGATGGTCATCGCAGCACTCGCTGTCTTCGGAGCGCTCCTGGCAGCCTGGCTGTTGGCGCCAGCCGAGCACGCGTTGGTGGCTCGAGCCACGGCGCAGCGATCGACGGAGGGCACCTTGCCCATGACGGAGGCCCTGGCCGAGGCGGCGTAGCCGGCTGCGCCCAACGCAGTCCCGAGGCGCCCACCGCGGGGGCGTACCGCCCGGCGTATGCTCGGGTGGGTGGATGACACGGCGCGCTCGCGCGTGGCGAATGCCGCTCGCCGTCATGGGCGCGAGCTGGCCGCCCTTGCCTACCTCGTCCTGCAGCACCGCTCCGCGTCCGAGGCGGCCGCGGCGGCCGGCCTGGCAGACGTCCTGCGCGCCCACGCCGACGAACCGCAATGGGGCTCGATGGTCGGCGCCGTGCTGCGCCGCGCACTCGAGGGCCATGGCCGCATCCGCGAGATCGATGCACCCGGCGAGGCCACCGCCTCCGGCGCTGACCCTCCTCACCCCGCGGCAACGGGCCATCGCGGGTGGTCACCTGATTGGCGGCGTTTCGCTTGACGCGCTGGCGGTGCGCCATTGGGATGCCGGTCGAGCGCGTTCGGCGTGAGCTCGTCGCGGCCGAGAGCATCGGTGTCAATCGGGAGCGACTGCGCGAGGTCCTGCAGGGGGTGGTGGCCGGACGCCCGTTCGCTGTCACGGCCGAGCAGGTTGAGGCCGCGTTCGCCCTGCCTCAGTCGCGCGACCGCTCGCGCTTCGCGGCGAATCGCGTGGCTCGTGGGCGGCGCAGCTGCCGCGGTCGTGATGGGTGCCGCGGTGCTCGCCGCCGGCCAGTCACCCGCCCCTCGCGCGCCGGGCACCGCGACCAGCACGCCATCGACCATTGCGCCGACCAGCGCCGGTGTGGCCGTGGGCTACCCGCCTGGCGGACCGCAGGGCGCCGGCGCTTGGGCGGGCGACCAGGCGCTGCCCGTTGACGATCGGCTCACCCTGGCCGACTGCGACATCCAGCCCGCCAGCACACCCCTCGCCTACCGCGGCTGGCTGACCCTGGGCGACCTGTTCTCCGCCGGCCGAACCGCACCCGGCGCCGGCACGCCGGTCTACGCGCTCGTCACCGACGGAACGGCCGAATGGGTGGGCTGGCAGACCACGGAGGGACGCCCGATGTACCCACGCCCGGTCGGGCGGATGGCCTGCGCCGTGGACCCCCTCGCGGGCACCGCCACCGTGTTCAGCGTGTCCGATGGCTGGGTGCCGCCGGCGCCGATGGACGGTTGCCCGGCCTCCCCGATCATCCGATATGCGGGCGACCACCAGGTCGGCGGCCCATCGGCCTTCATCCTGCTGCCATTCGACGGTGAGGCGTGGTGGTCGAAGACCTCGATCGTGCTCCGGGTGCGAATCGCTCCCACACCGCAACCCGGATCGCAGATCACGGCACGTGCGATGCTGTTGGACGCGTTCAGGGCGATCTCCCTGCCGGTCGACAGCCCACCCATCCCCGAATCAAGGCCGCCCACCTCGAATCATTACTTCTGGCTGCGGCCGGTGCGCTTCCCCACGGCTGGCTGCTGGCTGGTCAGCGTGGCGGTCGACGGCGTGGGCGTGGGCGCCGCCATCCTGCCGATCACCGCACCCGCTGGCTGAGCAAGGAGCAGAGCAGGAATCGGAGCTGTTCAGCTCCCGGTGGTGACGGCGTGCCCGGCGCGGTCGAAGAGGGAGCCTGGCTTCCAGCCGACTTCCCGGTGGCGCCGATGGAGGGCGGCCAGCACGTCGTGCTCCAGCGTCCGCATCGCCTGCTCCTCGTCCATGTCGGCGTGGTCGTGGCCCAGCAGGTGCAGCGTGCCGTGGATCGCCAGCAGGACCATCTCCTCGGGCACGCTCCAGTCGCCGGCGCTGGCCTGGCGCACGGCCTGGTCCACGTCGAGCACCACGTCGCCCAGCAGCGTCGCGCCGGGCGGTGATACGCCGTCGTCATCGGCCAGGTGGGAGTGGCGGCCGTCGATGCTCCACTCGTGCAGCGGGAAGGCGAGCACGTCGGTGGGATTGCGCTCGCCCATGTGATCGAAGTTGAGGCGCTCCATCTCGGCGTCGCCGCAGAGCGTCAGCTCGACTTCGCATTCGCGGCGTCCGAGGGCCGCGTCAACGGTCTCGTCGATGGCCGACGCGACCAGGTCGTTGAACTGGGCGATCTCCATGGGCTCGAGTGCCGCCGCCAGCTGGTCGCGCCCGACCTTGTCGTGGATCGTGACCTCGCAGCCCATGCGGGCATCGTAGGGGACGCGGCCTGCCGGCTCAAGGTTCGGGCCGAAAGGGCTAGGCGCGCTCCCGACGCTGCTCCATCGGCACCACGTTGTCGGGGTACTTGATGCGGCTGTGGTACATGCCCAGCAGCTGCTGGACGAAGGCGTCCTTGATCTGGGCGATGTTCTTCAGGGTCAGGTCGGCGTCGTCCAGCTGCCCGTCCTCGACCCGCGCGTCGACGATGCCGATCCACCATGCCGCGGATGCTCGCCTCGTCCTTGTCGTCCAGCGATCGGACCGACGCCTCGACCCCGTCGGCCAGCATCAGGATCGCCGCCTCGCGGCTCTGCGGCTTCGGACCCGGATAGCGGAACACCTCCTTCGGCACCAGCTCGTCGTTGCCGCCGACCTCGGTCAGGGCCTTGCCGTAGAAGTAGCTCATCACGCTGGTGCCGTGGTGCTGCGGAATGAAGCCGATGATCTGGACCGGCAGCCCGCTCTCGTAGCCGAGGTCGATCCCGTCGCGGATGTGGCTGCTGATGATCCGGGCGCTCACCTCGGCCGACAGCTCGTCGTGGATGTTGCTTCGCCCCGGCCTGGTTCTCGATGAAGGCGAGCGGGTTCTTCATCTTGCCGATGTCGTGGTAGTAGGCGGCGACGCGGGCCAGCAACGGATCGGCGCCGATCGTCTCGGCCGCGCGCTCGGCCAGGTTGCCGACCATGACGCTGTGGTGATACGTCCCCGGCGTCTCCAAGCAGCAGGCGCCGCAGCAGGCGTGAGGACGGGTTGGCCAGCTCCAGCAGCTGGAAGACGGTCATGATCCCGAACAGGTTGCCGATGACGGCAAAGGAGCCGACCGCCAGCACCACCGCCAGCGCGGCATTGACCGAAGCGGCCGCGATGCCCTGGAGGATGCCCGCCACATCCCGCTGGTCGAGCAGGCCGAAGGCGGTCAGCACGGCGATGTTGGTGACCGCCAGCAGCAGCCCGGCGCGGAGGAAGGCATTCAGGCGCTCGGCGCGGACCATCGCGATCATCGCCGCGGCTCCGCCCGCCAGCGTGTAGACCGCCGGCTCCAGCGTCAGGCCGTTCATGACGCCGGCGAGCACCGCCAGGGACACGGCCATGGCCGCGCCAGCCGCGCCATTGAGCAGGATGGTGGCCAGCAGCACGGTGGCACCGGTCGGCACGACGTAGGCCCACAGCGTCCGGTCGGCGGCGATCTTGACCGCCACCACGCTGCCCAGCAGCGCCAGCCCGAACAGAAGCAGCGAGCGGTTGCGGAACCAGATCTGGGGCTCGAAGCGCCACAGGAAGCCCACCAGCAGGGTCGCCAGGATGATGGCGACCAGGGCGTTGCCACCGATGGTCGAGGCTTCGAGCCGCGGTCGCGTGAGGCCCAGCTCGTCCAGCGTCTCCAGGTGCAGCTGCGTGATCCGGTCGCCGGCGCGGACGATCGTCTCGCCCTGCTCGACGCTGAAGATGACGTCGTTCACCGCGTTGCGTGCTGCCTGGCGCGCCGCATCGGTCTGCTCGACCGACGCCTCGTAGTTGGCCGCCACGAAGTCGTCGGCCAGGTCGCCGGCCAGCTCGCGATCGACCTGGAACAGGTCCTGCGTGATGTTGGTACGCAGCTGTTCGCGGGCGTCGGTGATCTCGTCGGCGCGGATCTCCTCCGACTGGATCGCCTCCAGCACCTCGCCACCGGCGTCGCTGATGCGCTGCCAGCCAATCAGGGAGATCACCGACAGCCGCTCGACCTGCTCGTCGGTGAGCTGCGGCGCGATCCGGTTCAGCTCGTCCGGCACCTCCTCATCGGTCAGGGCGCCGGCGTCGCGCTGCTCCAGCGTGCTCGTGATGCCGCCGACCACGGCGTCGTAGGCGCGCAGCTGCTGGTCCACGATGTCGGCCAGCGGCGCGATCGGCACGTAGATGGTGGCGACCTGGTCGGCGGCCTCTTCGCGCGCGGCGTCCGTCTGCGACTCGGAGACGAAGTTGCTGCTGATGGGCGCGCGGATCTCGGTCTGCGCCACGTCGCCCACCCCCAGGCTGACCTGGCCCGAGGCGACGTTGACCGACATGATCGCCCACAGGCTGGTGGCCAGCAGGATGCCGACGATCAGGGCGCGGGCCCATGGCCCTCGCCCACCGCCCCCCTCGGTCTCCGCCAGGGTGCGCGGGATGAACATTGGGTCAGCCGCCGAGCTGCGCTCGCACCATCTCGGACAGCGCCTTGCCGTCGGCGCGGCCCTTGACCTGCGGGGCGACCTTGCCCATCACCTTGCCCAGGTCGGCGGGTGACGAGGCGCCGGTCTCGGCGATGGCGGCGCCGACCAGGTCGCGCAGCTCGTCCTCGGAGAGCGGCTGCGGCAGGAACTCGGCAATGATGGCCGACTCCTCCTCCTCGACCTGGACCATCGAGTCGCGGCCGGCGGCCTTGAAGTGCTCGATCGACTCGCGGCGCTGCTTCATCTGCTTCGACAGCACGTCGATGACGTCCTCGTCGGTCAGGTCGCGACCCAGCTCGATGCGACGGTTCTGAAAGGCGGCCATGGCCATGCGCAGCGTGCCGGTGCGCCGCACGTCGCGGGCCAGCATGGCCTCGCGCATGGCGGACTCGATCCGCTGCTGGAGGGTCGTCGGTTTGGAATCGGCGGGTGATGCCGGCTGGTTCATCGGTTCACACCGTTTGGCCGGGCCCGCCGCCGAGGGAGCGTCTGGCGACTATGCGCGGGTAGCCTTGCGCTTCTTGGCTTCCTTGCGCTTCCGCTTCACGCTGGGCTTCTCGTAGTGCTCGCGGCGCCGTGCCTCAGCCAGGATCCCGGATTGCTGGATCTTCTTGTTGAAGCGGCGCAGCGCGCTCTCGAACGTCTCGTTCTCGCCCACGCGGACCTCTGCCAAACGTCTCGCCTCCTCTCTGCCGTGATTCGCACCACACGGCGATGGGCAGGCTCGCCTGCCTCACGCACGCCTGGCGCGTAAGCCCGCGGAGTCTATCAGTGGAGGTGGGGAGGGTCAACGCGCGTAGACTCCGCCCGTGTCATTGCAGTCACCCACCGATCTGGCGGCGTTCGCGGCACAGCTGCGGGTAGAGCAGGGCTCGAAGGTGGACCTGCATGCCATCGATCCCGGAGGGACGCCCGGCTTCGAGGGCGACCGCGACGCGGCGGACGTCGAGCTGAAAGCGCTACGCGACGAGCTGACCGACTTCCAGGAGCGCCTGTGGGCCGAGAAGGGGCAATCACTGCTGATCGTGCTGCAGGCCATGGATGGCGGTGGCAAGGACGGCACCATCCGCAAGGTCTTCACCGCCTTCAACCCGCAGGGCACGCGCGTCATCGGCTTCGGCGTGCCGAACGAGGAGGAGCTGGCCCACGACTTCCTGTGGCGCATCCATCACAACGCGCCGGGCACGGGCCGCATCGGCATCTTCAACCGCAGCCACTACGAGGACGTGCTGGTGGTGCGCGTCAACGAGCTGGCGCCGAAGTCGGTCTGGAGCGGGCGGTACGAGCTGATCAACGCCTTCGAACAGACACTGGTAGCGGCGGGCACGACCATCCTGAAGTTCATGCTGCACATCAGTCGCGACGAGCAGCGCGATCGCCTCGAGAAGCGGCTGGAGGATCCGGCCAAACGCTGGAAGTTCCGCCTGGCCGACCTGGACGCTCGCGCGAAATGGGGCAACTACATGGCGGCCTACGCCGATGCCCTGTCGCGCTGCTCCACCCCGGAGGCGCCGTGGTTCGTGATCCCCGCCGACCGCAAGTGGTACCGCGACCTGGCGGTGGCCAGGGTCGTGGCCGATGCGGCGCGCCGCATGAACCCGCAGTTCCCGGAGCCCAAGGAGGACCTCTCCGGCGTGACGGTTCGCGACTGACGAGACCGCGCCCACGTCCCGCCTAGCGCTTCCCGAAGCCGCGCAGGATCGACTTCAGGATCGTGTTGAAGGCCCCGCTGCGGGCCACCCGTGACCCCTCTTTGGCAATGTCGCCCCAGTCGACGTCGTCCTTGCGCTCCGGCGCGCGGGTCGGACGCTTGGCTCCGCCGGAAGGCTTGTCCGCGGGATCGGAGACATCAATCGTCGGCGCCGGCGGCGGCGCGGCTGCCGCCGGCGCTGGGACGCAGCATCTCCTCGGCGGATGCCGGGTTGGCGTCGGTGGCGTACTTGACGCCGATGCTCGAGGCCGCCACCGCCGCATCGAAAGCCGCCGGATCGAGCTGCGCCATCAGCGACATCGGCGGTCGCATCATCGTCCGCGCCGTCGGCATCGGCACGCCCTTCGGGCTCAGCCCCGTCACCAGCGCCTCGCCGATGCCCAGCTGGGTCAGCTCCTGGCCGAGCTCGTAGAACTCGGTCACCGGGAACGTCTCCGCGGTGGCCTTGACCACCTTCAGGTCATCGGGCGTGAAGGCGCGCAGGGCATGCTGCACGCGGTTGCCCAGCTGGCCCAGCACCTCATCGGGCACATCGGCCGGGGCATGGGTGACGAAGAAGACACCGACGCCCTTGGAGCGAATGAGGCGGGCCACCAGCTCGATCTGCTGCAGGAAGGCCTTGTTCGCATCGCGGAACAGCAGGTGCGCCTCGTCGAAGAAGAAGACCAGCTTGGGCCGATCCAGGTCGCCGACCTCGGGCAGCGACTCGTACAGGCGGGCCAGCAGCCACAGCACGAAGGTCGAGAACAGGATCGGCCGATCCTGCATGTCGGCGAGCTCCAGCACGTTGATCATGCCGGCGCCGTCGGGCGTCGTCCGCAGGAAGTCGGCAGCATCGAACTCCGGCGCACCGAAGAATGCGTCGGCGTCCTGCTGCTCCAGGCCGACGATCTTGCGGATCATGACGCCCACCGTGGCCGTCGCCACGCCGCCGTAGGCCTCCATCTCCTTCTTGCCGAGGTCGCTGTTCAGGTGGTTGAGCAGCGCGCGCAGGTCCGCCAGGTCGACCAGCGGCAGCTTGCGGTCCTCGGCGTACTTGAAGGCCATGGCCAGAACGGACTCCTGGGTCTCGTTCAGCTCCATGACCTTGGCCAGCAGGATCGGGCCGAACGAGGCAACTGATGCGCGCAGGCGCACGCCGGGCTTGTCCCTTACCAGCGTGAAGAATTCGACCGGGAAGGCACGTGGGGTGAATCCGGTCAGGCCCAGCGCGCTCAGCCCGCGCCGTCACGCGCTCATCCAGCGTCCCCGCTGCACCCAGCCCGGAGATGTCGCCCTTGATGTCGCTGATGAAGACCGGCACACCGGCAATCGACAACTGCTCGGCCATGACCTGCAGGCTCTTCGTCTTGCCGGTGCCCGTGGCGCCGGCCACCAGGCCGTGGCGGTTCAGCATGGCCAGCGGGATCCGTACCCGCGCCTCTGGATAGGTCGCGCTCTCGCGCTGCGCGGCGCCCAGCTCCACAGCCGGCCCGTCGAAGCCGTAGCCGGCGGTGATCGCCTCGACGAAGCCCTGTGCGACCGTCATCCCGGCGGCCAGGCCATGGCACGCCCGCCCAGCAGGTGCAGGTGCAGGTGGAAGACGCTCTGCCCGGCCTCGGCTCCCACGTTGGTGACGATCCGGTAGCCCCGCAGCCCCGCTTCCTCGGCCACGTGGCGCAGCGCGCCGAAGAGGGCCGCCAGCATGGGGCCGTCGGCGTCGGTCAGGTCGGCCGCGGAGGCGATATGGCGGCGCGGGATGGCCAGGATGTGGGTCGGCGCCGCGCGGATTGATGTCGCGGAAGGCAACCACGGCGTCATCCGAGAACACGACGTCGGCCGGGATCTCGCCGGCGGCGATGCGACAGAACAGGCAATCCGGCTCGTAGTCGGCCACCAGCGCAGCCTAGGCGAAGTCGCCGCTGCGCGACAACACCACGGCAGCGGCCGCCAGAGCCACCGACTCCGAGCGCAGGATGCGCGGCCCCAGGCCGGCCACCGTCACGCCCGCCTGCTCCGCTGCGGCCACCTCGCCTGGCGAAAAGCCACCCTCCGGACCGATCACCAGGCTGGCCGGCGGGACCAGCGAGCCCAGCCCTGATCCGTCGGCGCGCTCGTACAGCAGAACCGATGGTGGCTCCAGCGCCTCGCGCAGCGGCACCGGCGCGGAGACCGGCGGCACCACGCCGCGCTCGGACTGCTCCGCGGCCTCGCGGGCCACCGCCTGCAGCCTCTCCAGGCGCCGCGGCGAAAGCTCCCGGGCCACGCACCGCTCTGACACGAACAACCGGAAGGCCGCGATGCCGATCTCGGTGCCATGCCGGATCACCGGCTCCAGGTGGTCGCCACGCAGCAGGGCCTGCCAGATGACCAGCCGATGGACCGGCTCGCCGCCCGCCGGTCCGCGCGACTCGACGACGCACGCGCCGTCTGCCAGGCGAACCGTGGCCGCCTCACCGGCGCCGTCAAGCAGCACCAGCCGGTCGCCATCCTGCAGACGCAGGACCCGGCTCACCTGGTGCGTGATCGACTCGGGCAGCGGGAAGCGCTCGCCGCGCATGGCGTCCGCCGCGACGAAGAACCGATGCAGGGTCACGCCGTCACCACTCGCAGCGAGACCCACTCGCCGTCACTGCGACGCTCGGCGCACTGCAGCTCGGCGGCGGCCAGCGCCGACTCCACCTCGGCAGCGCGCTCGTCGATGATGCCGCTGGCCAGCAGCGTGCCGCCGGGCGCCAGGTGAGCCGCCAGCCGCGGGGCCAGCTCGATCAGCACGGCGGCCACCAGGTTGGCCAGCACCAGCGGATAGGGCTCGGGCGTGGCGTCGTCCAAGGTTCCCTGGCGGACGGAAAGGCGCTCGGCGAAACCGTTGACCCTGGCGTTTGCCGCGGTGGCAGCCACGGCCTCCGGATCGGTGTCGATGGCGTCAACCGTCCCCGCGCCGAGCGCCAGGGCGGCGATCCCCAGGATGCCCGACCCGCTGCCGACGTCCAGCACGCGCGCCGGCATCGGCCCGACCTCCTGGAGCAGAGAGAGGCAGGCCCGCGTGGTTGGATGGAGGCCGGTGCCGAAGGCCATGCCGGGGTCCAGGCGCAGGACGACCGCATCGGTCCCGACTCGGGGGCTCGAGCCAGGAAGGCACGATCACCAGACGGCCGATGCGCTGCGGTTCGTAACCGGCCTTCCAGGCCTCGGTCCAGTCGCGATCCTCGACCGGCCGGACGCGCAGCCCGCTCGACCGGACGAAGCCCGAACGCCTGGAGGTGCCACAGCGCGCGCTCTGTCTGCTCGATGGCGGCCGGCGCGGCCGCGTCGTCGGGGAGGTGGGCGGTCAGCTCGTACGGCGCAGTCGGATCCTCGCGGACCGCCAGCTCGTCGGCCGGGTCCCGCAGCAGCCGCGTGGGACGAACCGCGGCGCCGCGGCCCAGGCGCCCCAGGATCTCGCTGACCGCCTCGACCGCCTCGGAGTCGACCTCGACCGTCAGCTCCAGCCAGCGCATCGGCTCGTCAGTTGAAGATGTCGCGCAGCCGATCGAACAGGCCCGGTCCGCCGCCGGTGGGCAGCACCGCCGGCCCCGCCACCTCATTGAGCTGCTTGAGCAGGTCGCGCTCCGACTTGCCCAGCTTCTCGGGGATGACCACGGTCACGACCACGTGCAGATCGCCGCTTCCGTTGCCGCGCAGCCTCGGCACGCCGCGGCCCTTGAGCCGCAGCTCGGCACCGGACTGGGTGCCGGCCGGCACGTCGATCTCCTCGGTGCCTTCCACGGTCGGGATCGGGAGCGAAGCGCCCAGGGCGGCCTGCGGGAACGTGACCGGCAGCTCGTAGTAGAGCTCGGTGCCGCGGCGGATCAGCTCCGGGTGCTCGCGCACGGTGACCACCACGTACAGGTCGCCCGGCGGTCCGCCGCGCGGCCCGGACTCGCCCTGGCCCTCCATCGCGATCCGCTGGCCGGAGTCGATGCCGGCCGGGACCGTGACCTGCAGCGTGCGCTCCTGTCGGACCCGGCCGTCGCCGCGGCAGTTGTGGCAGGGCGTGGCGATGATCCGGCCCTCGCCGTTGCAGCGCGGGCAGGCCACGATGTTCACCATCTGGCCCAGGATCGTCTGGCTGACCCGCCGCCGCTCGCCGGACCCGTTGCACTCCGGGCAGGTCTCCGGTTCGCGTGCCCGGCTCGCCGCCGGAACCGCCGCAGACGTCGCAGGTCACCAGCGTCGGGAACTGGACGGTCGTCGTCACGCCGGCGATCGCATCCGCGAAGTCGATGGTCAGGTCATAGCGCAGGTCGGCGCCGGCCACGACCCGTCGCCGCCCGCGGGTGCCGGCCGGCGACGCCGCCGAAGAAGGCGTCGAAGATGTCGCCGAACGGCCCGAAGCCGCCGCCGAAGCCCTCGAAGCCGCCGCCGCTGGCGCCGTCGACACCGGCGTGACCGAACATGTCATAGGCGGTGCGGCGCTGGCGATCGGAGAGGACGCGGTAGGCCTCGTTCAGCTCCTTGAAGCGCTCCTCCGCCCCGTCGCGAGCTGTCGATGTCCGGGTGGTTGCGCTGCGCAGCGCGGCGAAAGGCACGCTTGATCTCCTCGTCGGAGGCATCGCGTGGCACGCCCAGGATCTCGTAGTAGTCGCGCTTGATCGCCATCGCCGCGGGATTATACAGATTGGCACTCTCTGACTCGGAGTGCCAGATCCCTCACTACTTGGGCATGGCGACCGGGTCGTCACCGAGCGGGTCTCGCTTTGCGTGCTCGCGCTGGTAGACGGCCGCGCTGTAGCGGTTGAACCAGATCTGGAGCGCGCAGGCGATCAGGAAGATGACCGCCCCGATGACAACAGCGGGCGTCATGGACATCTGCCACTCCATCAGGGCGATCACGCCCAGGATGGCGGCGATCATGGCGTTGACGAAGGCGATGGTGGCGGGCGTCGTGACGAGCGCGTGGCCCAGCACCGTGCCGGTGCCGTGGGAGCCGTACGTTTTCACGATGGCAGCGGCATCGCTTTCGGAGCCAGACACGAAGTAGCGCTCGAGGTCGGGCTCCATGTCGAGGTACGCGTGGCGCAGCAGGTTCATGCCGTACACCCAGTGGACGTCCTCGTTGTTGATCTCCACCAGGCGGACGAATGTGGTGGCCCCCACGAAGAGGACGACCGGCAAGCTGAGCAGGGCGAAGAGCGTGAAGCCGTCGCCGAAGTCGGTGGCCTGGGCCACGAGCGCGAGCGCCACCGCGGCGCCGCTCAACACGGTAAGGAACATGTTCGCGCGGCTGAAGGACTCCGACCACGACAGTGAACGGGTCGCCAGGAGGTTCCAGTGCTCCGTGCTCAGGATCGTGATCCGCTGGCCGCGGCGCCCCATATCTTCGATGTCAGCCGCGCCGCCATGCGCGAGCGGATGCACGACCCGAGGGTCGCCGGGTACTTGTTGCATGGCCGCGCCTCCCTGTGTCGGCGCCAATCTGGCGCCACCCGATCATCGCCTGTCAAGGGGATACCGTGGCATGCTCACATCTCATGTCCGAGCCGATGCGCATATCGGCCGACCAAGCCCGCCGCTTCCTGGTCGGCCGTCACCTCCTGGCGCCGCCGCGGTCGTTGCCGGCCCGGGCCTCATCGGTCCTGACCGTGATCCAACACCTCGGGTTGTTGCAATTCGATCCGCTGGAGGTGCCGGGCGCCCGCAACCATGACCTGGTGCTGCACGCGCGCATTCGCGGCTACCGGCGTGGCTGGTGCGAGCGCTGGCTGTACGGGAGGGACCGGCGGCTGATCGAGATCTACAACAAGAGCCTGAACATCCTGCCCATGGGCGAGCTGCCGCACTACGCCCTGTCCTGGGACCGATCGGGCCGCCACTACGACGGGACCATCCTGCGCGAGCAGGCAGCCGTGGCCGATGCGATCGTGGCCCAGATCCGCCGCGACGGGCCGCTCTCGACCGCCGCTTTCCGGGACCACAACCACCCGGTCGACTGGTGGTGGGCGCCCACCTCCGCCGCGCGCGCGGTGATGGAGGCACTCTTCGTCAGCGGCCGGCTGGGGATCGCGCGACGAGACGGGAACCGGCGTTACTACGACCTGATCGAACGGCTCGTGCCAGCCGAGCTGCTCACCCACCGCGAGTCCGAGGACGATGCGCTGCGCCACCGGCTGCTGAGCCGCTACCGCGCGGTCGGCCTGCTGGCCGGCCAGGCGCCGGCCGACGTCATCTACAGCACCGGCTCGGTCGCCGATCGCACACGCTGGGTGGCCGAGCTGGTCGAAGCCGGGACCCTGCTCCCCGTGGCGGTGGAAGGAATGAAGCAGGTGCGATACGTGATGGCGGACGAGCGCTCCACTGCTGGAAGCCACCGCTTCGCGCTCGCGCCGCGCTCCCGCCGTCACCTTCCTGGCGCCGCTGGATCCGCTGGTCTGGGATCGGCGCCTGCTGCGCGAGCTGTTCGCCTTCGACTACACCTGGGAGGTGTACGTCCCGGCCGCCAAGCGGCGCTACGGCTACTACGTTCTGCCGCTCCTGTTCGGCGACCGGATCGTGGGACGCATCGAGCCGCGGCTGGACCGCCGGACCGGCAACCTGGCGATCGCCGGCATCTGGTTCGAGCCGGACGTCGAGCCGATGGAGGAGCCGCACTTCGTCCCCGCCCTGGCCACGGCGCTGCGGTGCCTACCGCACGTTCGTCGGAGCGACGTCGATGTCCTGGCCGCGCACCCGGTCGGGTCGCGACGCTGACGCGGGCCCTCCAGGCCTACGAGCCGGCCGCATGACCGTCTGGCTGTGGCTCCTTCTGCCGGTCGCCGCCTTCTTCCTGACGCCGCGTTGCCAACACCCGATTCATCGTGCCCGCCTGGCGCGAGGACCGGATCAGCAGCGGTGCGGCCACCCAGGCGGTTGCGGCCCTGCGCGGACTGACGATGGCGGCGCTGGTCGCCGCCCTGGTGCTGATCGCCGGCCTGCCCCTGGTCCCAGGCATCCTGTTTGCGGTGGCCGCCGGAGGCATCTACTTCGCGGTGACCCGCCGTTCCATCCGGCGCATGTTCGACGCCGCCCAGCGGCCACCCCTCGGGTGATGACGCCTCACCCCGGCATCGGGCATCCTGTTGCTCTCACGTCGACCGAGCTGCCATCCGCCCGACGAGGTACACGATGGGTTACGACATCCGGGACCGAAACTTCCTCACCCTCCTGGACTTCTCGCCCAGGGATATCCGCTTCCTGCTCGACCTCGCCCGCGACCTGAAGCGAGCCAAATATGGCGGCTACGAGCAGCAGCGGATGCGCGGCAAGAACATCGCGGTCATCTTCGAGAAGACCTCCACCCGCACCCGGGTCGCCTTCGAGGTGGCCGCCTACGACCAGGGCGCCCACGTGACCTACCTCGGTCCCAGCGGGACCCAGATCGGCGAGAAGGAGTCGATGAAGGACACCGCCCGCGTGCTGGGTCGCATCTATGACGGGATCGAGTACCGCGGCTTCGGCCAGGAGATCGTCGACGAGCTGGCGGCCAATGCCGGCGTGCCCGTCTGGAACGGCCTGACCGATGAGTTCCATCCCACCCAGATCCTGGCCGACTTCCTGACCATGCAGGAGTTCAGCGACAAGCCCCTCCACGACATCTCGTACTGCTTCCTGGGCGACGGCCGCTTCAACATGGGCAACTCGCTGCTGATCGGCGGCTCGAAGATGGGCATGGACGTTCGCATCTGCGCTCCGAAGGACCTGTGGCCGCAGAAGGATCTGCTCAAGCAGTGCAAGGAGATCGCCAAGCAGACCGGGGCCAAGATCACCATCACCGATGACCCGGCCGAGGGGGTCAAGGGCGCGGACTACCTGTACACCGATGTCTGGGTGTCGATGGGCGAGGACAAATCGGTCTGGGGCGATCGCATCAAGCTGCTCAAGCCCTACCAGGTCAATGCCGACCTGGTGGCGAAAACGGGCAACCCGCGCGTGAAGTTCATGCACTGCCTGCCCGCCTTCCACGACCGCAACACCAAGGTCGGCGCGGAGATGTTCGAGAAGTACGGCCTCGATGGCATGGAGGTCACCAACGACGTCTTCGAGTCGGAGCGCTCAATCGTCTTCGACCAGGCCGAGAACCGCATGCACACCATCAAGGCGGTGATGGTCGCCACGCTCGGCGACTGAGCGCCCCATCCGGCAGCACAACGGAGGAGTCGATTGAGGGTCGTCATCGCGTTGGGCGGCAACGCCCTGATCCAGCGTGGACAGGCCATGAGCGCGGACGTGCAGCGCACGAACATCCGCACCGCCGCGCGGGGCCTGGCGCGCGTCGCCAAGGACCATCAGCTGATCGTGTCGCACGGCAACGGCCCGCAGGTCGGCCTGCTGGCATTGCAGGCCGCGGCCTATCCGGACGTCGAGCCCTATCCGTTGGACATCCTGGGCGCCGAGACGCAGGGCATGATCGGCTACCTGCTGGAGCAGGAGCTTGGCAACGTGCTGCCCTTCGAAGTGCCGCTGGCCACCATCCTGTCCATGGTCGAGGTGGACCCCGACGACCCGGCCTTCGGTGATCCGACCAAGTTCGTGGGACCGATCTACGACGAGGCCACTGCCGCGGCGCTGGCGGCTGAGAAGGGCTGGACGGTCAAGCCCGATGGCGACCACTGGCGGCGGGTGGTGCCCTCCCCGCGCCCACTGCGCATCTTCGAGCTGCGGCCCATGAAGTGGCTGCTCGAGCAGGGTGTCTTGATCATCTGCGCCGGCGGCGGCGGCATCCCGACCATGTATGCGCGGGGCGAGGACCGCCATCTGGTCGGCGTGGAGGCCGTGGTGGACAAGGACCTCGCCGGCAGCCTGCTGGCGCGCGACCTGGAAGCCGAGCTCTACGTCATGGCCACCGACGTCGATGGCGTGTACCTCGACTGGGGCGCGCCCACCCAGCGCCGGATGGACCGCGTCACCACCACCGAGCTGGAGGCCGGCAGCTTCCCGGCCGGCTCCATGGGCCCGAAGGTCGACGCGGCGGTAGAGTTCGTGAAGGCGACCGGGCGCCGCGCCGCCATCGGCTCATTGGAAGACATCGACGCGATCGTGGCCGGGACCGCCGGTACGAATATCGTTGCTCCCGACGCCTAGTCGGCAGCATGATCTGACCAGACGAGCGGAGGAGCGAACCTAGATGGCCACGTTTGGCGTCCATTCCGAGGTGGGAAAGCTGAGGCAGGTCATCGTCCACCGGCCTGACCTGAGCCTGAAACGCCTCACCCCGGACAACCACGATGAGCTCCTGTTCGACGACGTGCTGTGGGTCGAGCGTGCGCAGTGGGAGCACGACCAGTTCGTGGCGCGAATGCGCGAGCGAGGGGTCGAGGTCTTCTACGTCCAGGATCTGCTGGCCGAGGCGCTGGCCGCCAGCCCTGAGGCTCGCCAGCGCCTGGTCGACCTGGTGACCACCGAGTACGTGGTCGGCACCGGCCTGGTCGACGACGTGCGTGCAGCGCTCGCCGACTTCCCCGCCGACAAGCTGGCGCGGCATCTGATCGGCGGCCTGACGGTGGGCGAGCTGGGCCTGGACCTGGAGTCGGTGAAGCGCCATTCCGTGATCGCGGCGGCCATTGACGACCCGACCATCTTCGTCCTGCCGCCTCTGCCGAACAGCCTGTTCACGCGCGACTCGTCGTGCTGGATCTACGGTGGCGTTTCGATCAACCCCATGTTCTGGCCGGCCAGGCGGCGCGAGGCCTACAACATGGCGGCCATCTACCGCGCCCATCCGATGTTCGCCGATGCCGACTTCGAGTTCTGGTATCCACCGTTGGGGGAGGACGAGCGCTTCCAGGCCGAGGACTTCGGGCAGGCCACGCTGGAGGGGGGCGACGTCGAGATCATCGGCAACGGGGCGGTCGCGATCGGGCTGTCCGAGCGCACCCAGGGCCGCATGATCGAGCAGATTGCCCGGCCCTCTTCGCCAATGGCGCGGCCAACCGTGTCATCGCCGCGGTCATGACCAAGGATCGCGCGCACATGCACCTGGACACGGTCTTCACCATGCTCGACCGCGACAAGGTCACTGCCTTTCCCAAGGTGGTCGACGGCATCCGGGCCATCAGCATCCGCCCCGGCGAGAAGGAAGGCACGCTCGACGTCCGCGAGGACAAGGACCTCCTGTCGGCGGTGGCGGACGCCGTGGGCGTCCCGAAGCTGCAGGTCGTGGCCACGGGCGGCGATGCCTACCAGCAGCAGCGCGAGCAGTGGGACGACGGCAACAACGTGGTCGCGCTGGAGCCCGGCGTCGTGGTCGCCTACGAGCGCAACACCTTCACCATCGCGAAGATGCGCGAGGCTGGCGTCGAGGTGATCGAGATCGCCGGCTTCGAGCTCGGCAAGGGCCGGGGTGGCGGCCACTGCATGACCTGTCCAATCCTGCGCGATCCCATTTGAGGTGACGAGCATGGCAACCGAAGACGTTTCCCGCTTGGTCGTGAGCATCATCGCGATCGCTGCGCTGGTGCTGATGATGACGCTGGTGCGCGGCACGCAGGCTCACAGCCGATACGGCGATGCGCCCGTCTCCGCCGCCATCGAGGTGATCGCCTGAGCGGGCAGGCCCGACGCGCGACCACGACGTCCACATGACGCCGATCAGAGCCCCAGTGCGGTTGCCGAGGACGCTGCCCCGCGGCAGCCGTCGTTCCTTGACGCACTGATTCCCGTCGTCGCCCTGGTCGTCCTCATCGGGCTGACGATTGGCCTGTTCGGCACCGATGCGACCGGCGGCCCGCTGCAGGTCGCGCTCTTCACCAGCGCCCTGGTGGCCGGGGCGGTGGCGCTCAAGAACGGCCATTCGACTGCCCGGATCCGCGACGCGGCCATCGGCGGAGTCAGCTCCGCCATGGGCGCCGTCTACATCCTGCTCGGCGTCGGCGCGCTGATCGGCGCCTGGAACATGGCCGGCACCATCCCGACCGTCGTCTACTACGGCGTCGGACTGTTGAACGAGCAGTGGTTCTACCCGGCCACCGCCATCATCTGCGGGCTGGTGGGCCTGGCCATCGGCAGCTCATGGACCACGGCGGCCACGTTGGGCGTCGCCTTCGTCGCGCTGGCCCCGCTGGTCGGCGCCGATCCGGTGATCGCCGCCGGGGCGGTCATCTCGGGGGCCTACTTCGGCGACAAGATGACGCCGATCTCCGAGACGACGGTGCTGGTGCCGTCGATGGTCGGCAATGTCACCACCCAGGAGCATATCGGCGCCATGCTGTGGACTTCCGGGCCGGCGGTGTTGATCTCCCTGGTCGGGTTCGCATTGCTCGGGCTGCTGGCGCCGCCGTCGGGATCGGCCTTCGATCCGGCCACCGTCCAGGAAGCGCTGGCCACCGAGTTCTCGATCTCGCTGCTCAACCTGTTGCCGCTGGTGTTCCTGATCATCCTCTCGGTCCGCCGCGCGCCACCCTTCCTGGCGATCTTCGCCAGCGCGCTGTTCGCCGCGGTCATGGCCGTCTTCACGCAGCCCGCCGCGGTCGAGGCGTTCGTGGGCGACACGTCGAAGGGCCCGGTGGCACCGCCCTGACCGCGATCTACGCGCGCTCGCGACGGGCTTCGTGTCGAGCACCGGCAACGAGACGATCGACGCGCTCTTCTCCCGCGGCGGCATGGCATCCATGCTGAACACGATCTGGCTGGTGCTGGGCGCCCTGTCGTTCGCTGCCGATCATGGAGGACGCCGGTTTCCTCGAGCGCCTCGTGCGCCCCATCGTCACCAGCGCCAAGTCGACGGGTCGCCTGATCGCCTCGGTGATCGGCACCTGCATCGGCCTGAACGTCATTGCCGGCGACCAGTACGTCGCCATCGTCATGCCCAGCCGCGTGTATCGCTTCGAGTTCGCGCGCCGTGGCATCGCGCCCCGCATGTTGTCTCGCGCCGTCGAGGACTCGGGCACCGTGACCTCGCCGCTGGTGCCGTGGAACAGCTGCGGCGCTACATGGCAGGCGTGCTGGGGGTGGCCACGGTCGCCTACCTGCCGTTCTGCTTCTTCAACCTGCTGAGCCCGGTGATCTCGTTGTTCTACGGCTTCACCGGCATCAACATCGAGCACGTCGAACCGGCCGCCGGCGTGCCCGGTCCCACGGGGAGCGGCCCCGGTCCGGCTGAGGCCGTAGCCCAGGGAGATGCGTCATGACGGTTGCCGAATCGCCAGCGTCCGATGCACCGCAGGAGCCCAAGCGCGGGTTCTCACTGCCGAGCGCCTACACCATCCTGTTCGCCCTGATCATCGTGGTGGCGGTGGCCACCTGGATCGTCCCTGCCGGCGTGTACGACCTCGACGAGGAAGGGCAGCCCATACCGGGCACCTATCACCAGGTCGAGCAGAACCCGCAGCGGATCATCATCGATTCCCTGCTGGCGCCGATCAACGGCCTGTACGGGATCGAGGGAGAAGACGGCAGCATCGACGTCTGGAACAGCGGCGAGCTGTTCGGCGCCATCGACGTGGCCCTCTTCATCCTCGTCATCGGCGGCTTCCTGGGAGTCACCATGCAGACGGGGGCAATCCAGGGCGGCATCGGACGGATCGTGCAGCGATTCAAGGGCCGCGAGCAATGGATGATCCCGATCCTGATGAGCGTGTTCGCCATCGGCGGCACGACCTATGGCATGGCCGAGGAGAGCCTCGCCTTCTACGTGCTGATCGTCACGGTCATGATCGCCGCCGGCTACGACGCGCTGGTCGGCGCGTCACTGCTGCTGCTCGGCTGCGGCATCGGCGTGCTCGGCTCGACCATCAACCCCTTTGCCACCGGCATCGCGTCGGGCTTTGCCGGCACCACCATCGATGAGGGGCTGATCGGCCGCCTCATCATCCTGGTCATCGGCACCGCGATCGGCATCTGGTTCGTGATGCGCTATGCCGCACGCGTCAAGGCCGATCCGAGCAAATCGCTCGTTTATTCGCAGAAGGCCGAGAACGAGGCACGTTTCCTCGCGGCGGGCGGACGAGCATCGACGCCAGCGCGCCGCTCACCGGCCGGCAGAAGTCTGGTGCTGGCCATCTTCTTCCTGGCCTTTGCGGTGATGATCTTCGGCGTCATCCCGTGGGAGGACCTGGGCATCGGGCTCCCCACACTGTTTTGGTGGTTCCCGGAGATGACGGCCTCGTTCCTGTTCTTTGCGATCCTGATCGGAGCGGTCGGACGGATGGGCGAAACGAACTTCACGTCGACCTTCGTCGACGGAGCCCGGGATCTGCTGGGCGTGGCCCTGATCATCGGCATCGCGCGCGGCATCACCGTGGTCATGACCAACGGCCTCATCACCGACACGGTGCTGAATGCGGCGGAGCAGGCGGTAGCCGACCTGGGCGGCGCGGCCTTCGTCACGCTGATGTACGTCCTGTTCCTGCCGCTCTCGTTCCTGATTCCGTCGTCATCGGGCCTCGCGACGGTAGCGATGCCGATCATGGCGCCGCTGGCCAGCTTCGCCGACGTGCCGGCGTTCCTGGTGGTGACCGCCTACCAGACCGCCAACGGCCTGATCAACCTGGTCACCCCGACATCGGCGGTCGTCATGGGTGGGCTGGCGATCGCCCGAGTCGGCTACGGCACATGGCTCCGGTTCGTATGGCCCATGCTGGTGCTGCTCGGCATCCTGTCCATCGTCGTCCTGATCGGCGGGACGCTGTTGCAATGACGCTCGGTACCCACGGAGGAAGAACTCGATGACCGCTCAGGCACCTGCATCGGCACCGGCCTGGCACACGCTGCCCGTCGACGAGGCGCTCAAGACCCAGGGCGTGGATCCCGCGCGGGGGCTGAGCAGCGCCGAGGTCGAGAAGCGACGCGCCCGAATACGGGCCGAACAAGTTCGCCGAGGCCAAGAAGGAGTCCGGCTGGAGCAAGTTCGTGCGCCAGTACCAGGACCCGATGCAGATCGTGCTGCTCGGCGCAGCCATCGTCAGCCTGCTCGTCATCGGTGACCGCGGCACGGCACTGCTGCTCTTCGGGCTGACCCTGCTGAACGCGGTCATGTCCCTCAACCAGGAGGGCAAGGCCGAAGCCAGCGTCGCGGCGCTCCAGAAGATGATGATCGTCCAGAGCCGCGTCCGGCGCGATGGCGAGCTGCTCCAGGTCCCGGCTCACGAGCTTGTCCCCGGCGACATCGTGGCCGTGGAGGCGGGCGACCGGATCCCCGCCGACGCGCGGATCATCAGGGCCGCCACCCTGGAGATCGACGAGTCCGCTCTGACCGGGGAGAGCGCGCCGGTGCCGAAGCAGATCGATCCCGTCGCCAGCCCCGATACTCCGCTCGGCGACCGCGTCGACATGGCGTACATGAACACCAGCGCCACGCGCGGGTCGGGCGAGCTCGTGGTCACCGCCACCGGCATGAACACTGAGGTCGGGCCACATCTCGGGCATGCTCCAGGCGACCGAGGATGAGAAGACTCCGCTCACCAAGCAGCTCGACGCGCTCACCAACCAGATCATCATCATCGCCGGGCTGGCGCTGGTTGCATCGATCGCGCTCGGCTATTTCGTGTACGACCAGCCCTTCGACATCCTGTTCATCTCGGCGGTCGCGTTCGCCGTGGCCGCCGTACCGACCGGCCTCCCCGCCGTCGTCACCGACCCTGCTGTCGATCGGCACGAAGACGCTGGCGGCGGCCGGCGCCATCGTGAAGCGCCTGCGCTCGGTCGAGACCCTCGGTTCCACGTCCGCCATCAACTCGGACAAGACAGGCACGCTGACCCTGAACCAGATGACGGCGGTGGAGCTCACCATTCCCGGCCGCCGCTTCACCATTGCCGGCGAGGGATACTCCACCTCCGGCCAGATCACGACGGTCGACGGCGAGCCCGAGACCTGACCTGACTCCCTACCTGCTTCCGATGGCGCTCTGCGCCGATGCGGAGGTCCGCGACGGTGGGCTGGTCGGCGACCCGACCGAGGGCGCATTGGTCGTGCTGGCCGCGAAGGGCGGCATCGACCCGCAGCAGACGCGTGAGGCGATTCCGCGCGTCGCCGTGCTGCCGTTCGACGCCGCCTACAAGTTCATGGCCACCTTCCACCGCGTCAAGGACGAGTCCGGCCGCGAGGTGATCCGCGCCTTCGTCAAGGGCGCCCCGGACCAGCTGCTGGCCCGCGCCGCGAACGCGCTGACGCCGGACGGGCAGGTCGCCACGGCCGCGGACCTGGTCGATCGGTTCAACGCCGAGAACGAGCGGCTGGCCAGGGGCGGGCTGCGGGTCATCGCGGTCGCGCGTCGGGACTACGACCCCGCCACGTTCGATCCGAACGCCGACCTGCTGCCGCTGGTGTCGAACCTCACCCTGCTCGCGCTGGCCGGCATCGTCGACCCGCCGCGACCGGAGGCCAGGGACCGCGATCGCGGAGGCGCACGCCGCCGGCATCCAGGTCCGCATGATCACCGGCGACCATGCGGTCACCGCGGCGGCCATCGCCAAGGACCTGGGCATCCGCGGTGAGGCCATCACCGGCGCCGAGTGGGGCGACTACAGCGACGACGAGGCGTTGCGTCGGATCGACGACATCGGCGTCATCGCCCGGGTCACGCCCGAGCACAAGGTTCGCCTCGTCGACATCCTGAAGCGCAAGGGCCGCATCGTGGCCATGACCGGCGACGGCGTGAACGACGCGCCCGGCGCTGAAGAAGGCCGACATCGGGGTCGCCATGGGTATCACCGGCACCGAGGTCTCCAAGGAGGCCGCCGTCATGATCCTGACCGATGACAACTTCGCCACCATCGTCAAGGCTGTCGAGAAGGGCCGGGCCCTCTACGACAACCTGGTGAAGTACATCCGCTACCAGATGGGCGTCCTGTTCGGCATGATCTGGACGTTCCTCGGCTCCGGCCTGTTCAACGTGCTGATGGCGGCTCCCCTTCGTGCCGCAGCAGACCCTGTTCGTGAACTTCACCACCCAGGTGCTGCAGTCCATCGGCCTCGGCCTTGGCGAGCCGACCGAGGGTCTGATGGACCGACCTCCGCGCAAGTCGGACGAGCAGGTCATGCCGCTGCAGCTTGGCATCCGGCTCGCCATCTACGGCGCGATCATGGCCGCCTCGACCCTCGTCGTGATCCAGTGGGTCAGCGTCAACGCGAGCGGAACGACGGAGGAGGTGGAGAGGCTGGCGCGCACCATGGGCCTGGCGACCTTCTCGTTCGCCAACCTGTTCTACGGCCTGGCGTGCAACGACCTGACGGCGTCGGTGTTCAGCCGCTCGCTGCTGTCCAACTCCACCCTGCTCCGACTGAGCGGCATCTCGCTGGTCTTCATCATCCTGGCCAACCAGCTCGATCTGCTGAATCGGCTGCTGCTCACGGTGCCGCTGACGATCGAGCAGTGGCTCGCTCTGTGCGGCCGCCGGCTCGGTGATCCTGTTCGTGATGGAGATCGTCAAGTTCTTCCAGCGGCGCCGGCCGGGTCCGGCGCCGGAGGAAGTGCCCGTGGTCGAGGCGCCGGCCCCCGCGGCGGCCTAGGCCGGGTCGGCGAAGTCGACGATGAGCGGCGCGTGGTCGGAGGGGATGCCCGGGTAGGTCGAGGGTTTCCGGGCGTCCCGATCGCGCTCCGCCGCCACCGCCCGCGCGGCCAGCGGCGGCGTCGCGTACACGTGGTCGATGCGCATGCCGAAGTTCTTGTGGAAGTGCCCGGCGCGGTAGTCCCACCAGGTGAAGAAGCCGGTCTCCGGGTGGAACTGGCGCACCACGTCGACCATGCCCCATGCCGCGCAGCTTCTCCACCGCCGCGCGCTCGCGGGGCGAGACGTGGGTGGCGCCGTGTGCCGCCTGGGCGTCCCACACGTCGTCATCGGTCGGGCGCCACGTTGTAGTCGCCGCAGACGGCCAGATCGGTGGCCGGGTCGCTGTCGTCCAGCCAGCGCTGACAGCCGCGCCAGCCAGTCCAGCTTCTCCAGGTAGAACTCCGAGTCGACCATCCGCCCGTTCGGCACGTAGATGCTGGCCACCCGGACCCCGCCGCACGTGGCGGCCAGGAAGCGCCCGCCGTCATCGGTCCAGCCGTCGGCGCTCGGGATGCCCGCGGTCACCTCGTCAATCCCCACCTTCGACGCGATCGCGACCCCGTTCCAGCGGCCCGGACCGTGATGGACCAGCTCGTAGCCGAGCGCCCGAAAGTCGAGCGCCGGCGCCTGCTCGTCGGTGAGCTTCGTCTCCTGCATGCACAGGATGTCCGGCTGCTGCCGCTCGGCCCAGGCCAGCACACGCTCCAGGCGCTGCTTCAGCGAATTGACGTTCCACGTCGCGAGGCGCATCGGGTCCGAGTCTAGCCCGATGCCGCGGCTCTGCTCGTGCGCGGCTCCGCGTCGCCTGGCGCAGTTTCCCCACCACCGATTGGAAGTCTGGCGGCGGGTCCGCGTGAAGCGTCAGCGGCGCGCCGTCCACGGTCAGCCGCAACTCGGCGGCGTGCAGCATCAGCCGCGGCACGCCCCAACGGGACGGTCGTCGCCATACCGCGTATCGCCCAGGACCGGATGGCCAATGGCGTAGCAGTGCACCCGGATCTGGTGCCGGCGCCCGGTGAGCGGCTCGATCTCCAGCAGGTCTGCGTCCTGGAGCCGCTCCAGCCGCCGGTAACGCGTCAGCGCCTCGGCACCGCTCGGGTCCACGCCCACCCGCCCCGAGCCGAACGTCCGCAGTGGATCGGCGATCTCGCCGGCCACGCGCCGCACGTGGCCGTCCACCGCCGCCAGGTAGCGCTTTCCGACCTCGCGCGCTTCGAAGGCCTGCGACAGGCGCGCGATGGGCCTCCGAGCGTCTTGGCGAACACGATCACGCCGCTCGTTCCCCGATCGAGCCGATGGACGATGTAGGCGCGCGCGCCGACATGACGCGTCACCCAGGCGTGCAGCGACGCGTCGGTCTCGATGCCGCCGCCAGCAGCCGTGGCCATCCCCGCCGGCTTATCGACCGCGACGAGTCCGTCGTCCTCGTACAGGACGCTCGGCCCACTCATCTGACGATCATCGGAGAGCCTGCTCCCCGAAATGCGAAGGGCCGTCGGTCCGCCTCCGCCGGCTGTAGCGCCAGCCAGCCAAGGAGGTGGCCCGACGGCCCATCCCGTGACGGGCGATCAGACTTCCTTGTACTCGCCCTCGATCGTCTCGCCTTCCTCGGCGCCCTCGCCCGACTCAGGGCCGGCGCCACCGGTCGAGCCGTCACCATCGGCCCCGTTGGAGCCGTTGCCGCCCGGACTCGCTGGCCTCGTAGGCGCGCGTGCCGATCCGCTGCAGCACCTCCGCGAGCTGCTGCTTGGTCGAGTCGATCGCGCCGGCATCGGTCCCGTTCAGGGCTTCCTTGACGGCGTCGATGCGGGCCTGGACCTCGGCCTTCTCCTCGTCGGAGATCTTGTCGCCCAGGTCCTTGACCAGCCGCTCGGCCTGGAAGACGAGGGCATCCGCCTCGTTGCGAGACTCGACCTCGGAGCGGCGCTTGCGGTCCTCCTCGGCGTGCTCGGCCGCGTCGCGGACCATCTGGTCCACGTCGTCCTTGGCCAGCATCGAGGAGGCGGTGATGGCGACCTTCTGCTCCTTGTTGGTGGCCTTGTCCTTGGCCGCCACGTTCAGGATGCCGTTGGCATCGATGTCGAAGGTGACCTCGATCTGCGGCACGCCGCGCGGGGCGGGTGGAATGCCGTCCAGCCGGAAGGTGGCCAGCTTCTTGTTGTCGCCCGCCATCTCCCGCTCGCCCTGCAGCACCACGATGTCCACGCTCGGCTGGTTGTCCGAGGCGGTCGAGAAGATCTGCGTGTGGCTGGTGGGGATGGTGGTGTTGCGGTTGATCATCTTGGTCGCCACGCCGCCCAGGGTCTCGATCCCCAGCGACAGCGGGGTGACGTCGAGCAGCAGGACGTCCTTGACCTCGCCGCCCAGCACGCCGGCCTGGATCGCCGCGCCGACCGCCACCACCTCGTCGGGGTTGACGCCCTTGTGCGGCTCCTTGCCGTTGAACTGCCCCTTGACCGCCTCGATCACCGCCGGCATGCGGGTCATGCCGCCGACCAGGATCACCTCGTCGATGTCGTCCGGCTTCAGGCCGGCATCGGCCAGCGCCTGCTTGACCGGGCCGGAGGTGCGCGTGATGAGGTCGGCGACCAGGTCCTCGAGCTTGGCGCGCGACAGGGTGATGACCAGGTGCTTGGGGCCCGATGCATCGGCGCTGATGAAGGGCAGGTTGACCTCCGTCTGCGTCGTGGAGGAGAGCTCGATCTTGGCCTTCTCGGCCGCCTCCTTGAGGCGCTGCAGGGCGATCCGGTCCTTCGACAGGTCGATGCCCTGGTCCTTCTTGAACTCCTCGATCAGCCAGTCGATGATGCGCTGGTCGAAGTCGTCGCCGCCCAGGTGGGTGTCGCCGTTGGTCGAGCGCACCTCGAAGACGCCCTCGGACAGCTCCAGGATCGAGATGTCGAAGGTGCCGCCGCCCAGGTCGTAGACGGCGATCTTCTCTTCCTTCTGCTTGTCCAGGCCGTAGGCCAGGGCCGAGGCGGTCGGCTCGTTGACGATGCGCTTGACGTCCAGGCCGGCGATGCGCCCGGCGTCCTTGGTCGCCTGGCGCTGGGTGTCGTCGAAGTAGGCCGGCACGGTGATGACCGCCTCGGTCACCTTCTCGCCCAGGTAGGCCTCGGCGTCGCCCTTCAGCTTCTGCAGGATCATGGCGCTGATCTCGGGCGGGCTGAAGGTCTTGCCGTTGGCCAGCGTGACGACCACGCCGTCCGACTTCGGGTCCTTCTCGACCTTGTACGGCACCAGGTCCTTGCTGCGCTGCGACCTCCGGGTCGTCCCAGCGGCGGCCCATGAAGCGCTTGATGCTGAAGATGGTGTTCTCCGGGTTGGTGATCGCCTGGCGCTTGGCCACCTGGCCGACCAGCCGCTCCCCGGACTTGGCGAAGGCGACGACCGACGGCGTGATCCGGCCGCCCTCCGCGTTGGTGATGACCTGCGGCTCGCCTCCCTCCATGGCGGCGACCACGGAGTTCGTGGTGCCCAGGTCGATGCCGATGATCTTGCCCATTTTCGGTCAGTGCTCCTTCGGGTTGTTCGCGACCTTGACGAGCGCCGGGCGCAGGACCCGGTCGTGCAGCCGGTAGCCGCGCTGCAGCTCGTCGATGACGTGGTTATCGGGATAGTCGGCCGTCTCCTCGTGGACGACGGCCTCGTGGACATTCGGATCGAACGGCTGGCCGATGGCCTCGATCGGCGTCACGCCTTCCGACTCGAGCACGTTGCGCAGCTTGCGCTCGACAAGCCGCACGCCCTCGACCCACGAGTCGTCGGTGTCGGGCGGGACGTTATCCAGCGCGCGGTCGAAGTCGTCCAGCACGGCCAGCAGCTTGCCGATCAGCAGCGCGTTCGCGAAGACGGCGACGGTGTCGCGCTCCTCATCGGTTCGGCGCTTGTAGTTCGAGTAGTCGGCGGCCGCCCGTTGCCAGGCGCGCATGTGCTCGTCGGACTGCGCCTGCGTCTGCTCGAGCTGCGCCTGCAGCTCCTCCAGCTTCTGGGTCAGCTCCGCCCGGGACGGTCCCTTGCGCGCGCGCGGCTCGCGCTCCTCGACCGCCTCGCGGGCGTCGCCGTTGGTCTGTCTGCTCAGTCATGGCTCTCGCTGTAATGCCCGGTGTTGATCAGCTCGTTCATCAGGGCGGCCAGGTAGCGCACCGTGGGAATGGCCCGCGGGTACGGCATGCGGGTCGGTCCCAGCACGCCCAGCAGGCCCAGCGCCCGATCGCGCGCGCCATACGGCGCGAAGATCAGGCTGACCTCGTGCATGGTTTCGATCTGGTTCTCGTGGCCGATGATCACGTGCACGCCCTCGCCACGGGTCAGGACCGGCACCAGCTGCTCCAGGAAATCCGATCGCCGCAGCACCTCCAGCACGCCGCGCAGCTTGGCGCCGTGGGCGAACTCGGGCTGCTCCAGCACGTTGGTGATGCCGTCGGTGAAGACTTCCTCGACGCTCACCCCGTCGGACTCCTCCAGCATCTGGGACACCACCTCCGCCACGTGAGCCGGCCAGCGGCGAGAGCCGTGCCGATCTTGCGGCGCACCTGCGGCGCGGACAGGCTCGGCAGCTCGACGTTCAGGGTGGCCGCCACCTGGTCGAGGTCGGCCTGCCCGATGGGTGTCGCCTGCGCCAGCCTGTCCAGCAGCGCGCGGTCCAGGCGCCGCTGGACCACCTTGCCGTCGGCCAGCACCAGCACGCACAGCCGCGCCTGGTCCGCCAGCTCGACCAGCTGGACGTGCCCGTAGCGCGCGCGCCGCGAGCGAGCCGGCGTGACGACCGCGGCCGATCGAGTGCTGGCGGCCAGGATCGAGGCGGCCAGACGCAGCACCTCGTCGCTGGTCAGCTGCACCTGGCTGAACTGGTGCCGGATCATCAGCTCGTCGGTCCGGTCCAGCGCGGTCTCGCGCATCAGCGACTCGACGTACAGGCGGTAGCCCAGGTCGGACGGCACGCGGCCGGCGCTGGTGTGCGGATGGCGACAGGAGGCCCAGCGTCTCCAGCTCGGCCATGGCGCTGCGCACGGTGGCCGGTGAGACCCGCAGTGCCGTAACGGTCGACCAGCGCCTTGGAGCCGACCGGGATGGCGGTCAGGACGTAGTCCTCGACCACGGCGCGCAGCACGCTGCGCTGCCGCTCGGTGAGGTCGATGCGGCGCGAGGAACGCGTCTCGGTTGTCTGCGACTGGTCGTCGGCCATCCGGTACCTCTGGATCTCGTTCGATTAGCACTCTATGGCCGAGAGTGCCAAGCGGTGTGCGCATGGTACCAATCCGGCCGGACCGATGTCAACGAACCGCCTCCGCTCTAGCATGGCGCGGTGCGGCTCTTGGGCTACCTGTGCAACGCCGGGCTGCGGCTGTCCATGCTCGCCATCATGGGCGAGGCGCGGAGGAAGGCGGACGATCCGCGCTACCGGGGCAAGGCGATCGGCACGCGCGGCCTGGTCATCATCCCGCTCAGCCTGGTGGTGCCGATCAAGCATGCCGTCCTGCGCGGCGCGTCACGACCCTACCCGGTCTGGACCGACAACCTGTGGCTGTCGATCTTCGCGCTGGACCTGCTCGGCAACCACTTCGACCTGTACGACCGCTACCGCTACTTCGACGCGCTGCCGCACGCTCACGGCACCGGCGCCGCCACGATCGTCGCGGCTGAGCTGGGTGATCTGCCGGTGCTCAGCGCAGTGGGTGCCGCCCAGATCGGCCATATCGCGCTCGAGGCGCAGGAGTACTACAGCGACGTCCTCTTCGGGCTGCGCAACGTGCGGGGCACCTGGGACACGGTCAACGACCTGCTGGCCGGCGCCGCGGGGTCACTGGTCTACGCCGGGCTGCTGCGCTGGTGGCGCAGCCGCTGACCTCAGCGTCCCTCGAGGTGCGCCAGGACCGCCTCGCCCCGGGGTGACAGCCGGTATCCGATCGAAAGGCTCTCGGTCAGACCCAGCTCCTTGAGCTTGCGGACGTCGACCTTGAACGGCAGCCGCGGCCGGCCGAGCTCGGCGGCGAGGTCCCCCGCTCGTCGCTCGGGATTGGCCGCGATGGCGCGCAGCACCGCCAGGGTCCACGGCCCGTGGGTGCTGGCGCGGTCGAGCCGGGCCAGCCGCCGCTCGATGTCGGCCAGGGCGGTCGCATCTGGCAGCTGGTCGCGCAGGGCGACCCGCGGGTCCGGGCCGACCACCCGCAGCTGGATCCGGTAGATCTCGCCGTCGCTGCGCCGATCAAGGAAGCGCAAGCAGCTCCTTGCGCGTGTCGAAGCCCGCGCGGCGCGCCGCCGCCGCCGTGACCGCGCTCCGCGGCACCACCTCCACCGCGTCGAATCCGACGACCCCGATGGGCGTCCGCTGGCGTCCCCCGACCTTGACCCGCGGCCTCTCCCAGCGGCGGAAGGCGAGGTCGATACGGCCGTCGGCGAGTCCGGCCAAGCAAACGTCAGAGAGTTCCATGGAGATATGAGGATTGCAGATTATGCCCAAGCGAGGCTCGAAGGCAGCGACCTCAGGCGGAAGGCGCATCGCCTGGGCCCGGCAGCAGGCCGATCAAGACCTCCGAGGCGAGCAGACGGCCGCGCGGCGTCAGGCTGAGGCGGTCGGCATCGACGGCCAGCAGGCCGGCCCGAACCGAATCGCCGAGCGCCGGCCCGAAGCGGGCCAGCGGGTCGGCGCCGAACTCGCGGGCGAAGCCGGCGCGGCTCAGGCCATCCACGCGCCGCATCCCCAGCGCCATGGCCTCGAAGGCATGCGTCGCTGCGTCCAATTGCTCGCCGCCGGCGAGCGGGCGCTCCCCCGCCGCGGTCATGACCAGGTAGCGGTCGAGGTCGCGGACGTTCCACGATCGCGACCGGCCGTCGAACGAGTGCGCTCCGGCGCCCAGGCCGGTGTACGGCCGGCGATCCCAGTACGCGCCGTTGTGCCGTGACTCGCGGCCGGGCGTCGCCCACGAGGAGAGCTCGTAGTGGCGGTAGCCGGCCGCCTCCAGCACCTCCTCGGCAACCGCGTACTGGGCGGCGGCCAGGCCATCGTCCTGTTGGGCAGCCACACGCCGGCGCCAGCGCAGGGCACCGCGCCGCGGTGGCGCAGCCCATTCATCCGGCGCCAGCGCCAGCTGCAGCGCATAGAGCGAGAGGTGCTCCGGACGCAGGTCGATCGCCTGCCGCAGCACGCTGCGCCAGCTGCGCAGCGTCTGACCGGGGATGCCGTAGATCAGGTCCAGGCTCACGTTGTCGAACCCGGCCGCCCGCGTGGCGCGGAACGCCGCGCGCACCTCAGCCGCCGTGTGGCCGCGCGCCAGGGCGCGCAGGTCAGCGTCGCGCAGCGACTGCGCGCCCAGCGAGATCCGCGTGACGCCGGCGGCGCGCAGGCCGCGCCCAGTCGGGCGCCTCGCGCCCGCTCGGATTGGCCTCCAGGGTGATCTCCTCGGGGTTGCCCGCCCATCGGTCCACCGCCGCCCGGATCAGGCCCTCGACCGCGGCAACCGGGAGCAGGGACGGCGTGCCGCCGCCGAAGTAGATCGTGGCCAGGCGGCCCGGCGTCGGCCGCAGGGCCATCTCCGCATGCAGCGCCGCCACGTAGCGTGGGATGGCGTCGGCGCGCCCGCCGACCGTCACGAAGTCGCAGTACGCGCACACCAGCCGGCAGAACGGCACGTGCACGTAGAGATGGTGGCTCTCGGTGTCCGGCCGCATCACGGAAGACATCCCTTTGTTGCGCAGCGCCTAGGCGGATAGGCGGCGAGCCGTCGGCTCCATCGGCCTCAGATGGGTCGCTGGCGCAGGCGTCCGCCGGCGAAGGCGAAGAGTGCGGCGATCACCACGAAGTGGCCGACCATGGCCGGCACGACCGAACCGGTGAGCACCGTGGCCCAGCCGCACGCATAGCCCAGGATCACCGAGCCGATCAGGAAGTACCACTGCCGTTCCCGCCACAGGCGGCGCTGGGCGAGCCCGTAGAGCAGCGGCCTGGACGATGACCGCGATGCCGGCCTCGATGCCGGCGAAGATGAGCATGCCCAGCACGATCGAGCGGAACTGCAGCTCGTCGGCCACGGCGCTGGCGCCCGCGCCCAGCAGCCGGCTCGGCAGCAGGGAGGTCGGCAGCGGCGTGATGCCGCCGTACCAGCGGAAGGCGAAGGCCACCGCGTTCAGGATGCCCACCGCCGCGAAGCCGAGCACCAGCGGCAGCATCGTCCCGGGTTCCGGCCGGGTCAGGAAGAGATGGCCGCGGCCGTTGGGCAGGATGATGGCGATCCCGATCGCGAACAGGATGACCAGCCCGTAGTAGCTGACCGGCCCCAGCCACGGGTAGCGGTAGCGGAAGTAGTCGGAGCGCATGATCCGGTCGGAGTCGAACCGGAGCAGCACCAGGAAGATGGTGAGGCCGAGCGCGATCGAGAGCCGCAGCGACTCCTCGAAGTTCAACCGATCACGCCTCGTTCATGCGCAGCACCGCCAGGAAGGCCTCCTGCGGGATCTCCACGGAGCCGATCCGCTTCATGCGCTGCTTGCCCTCCTTCTGCTTCTCGAGGAGCTTGCGCTTGCGAGTGATGTCCCCGCCGTAGCACTTGGCCAGCACGTTCTTGCGCATGGCCCGGATCGTCTCGCGGCTGATGATATGCGAGCCGATGGCGGCCTGGACCGGCACTTCGAACATCTGGCGCGGGATCAGCTCCTTCAGCTTTTCGACCAGCGCCTTGCCCTGCCGGTAGGCGTTGGACCGATGGACGATCAGCGAGAGCGCGTCGACTGGCTCGGCGTTGACCAGCACGTCCAGCTTGACCAGGTCGCCCTCCCGGTAGCCGATGTACTGGTAGTCCAGGCTGGCGTAGCCGCTGGTGCGGCTCTTGAGCAGGTCGTAGAAGTCGATGATCAGCTCGGCCAGCGGCAGCTCGAAGTGCAGGTTGACCCGCTTGGGGTCCAGGTACTCCATCGTCCCGAATTGGCCGCGACGGCCGGTGACCAGCTCCATGATCGGGCCGATGTAGTCGGTCGGGGTGATGACCTGCGCCGCCACCCATGGCTCGCTGATCGCCTCGATCTCGCCGGGGTCGGGCATCTTGGCCGGGTTGTCGACCACCACCTCGTCGGCCCGATGGTTGAGCCGAACGCGGTACTCCACGCTGGGCGCCGACGCCAGCAGGTCCAGGTCGAACTCGCGCTCCAGGCGCTCCTGCACGATCTCCATGTGCAGCAGGCCCAGGAAGCCGCAGCGGAAGCCGAAGCCCAGCGCCACGCTCGACTCGGGCTCGTAGACGAAGCTGGCGTCGTTGAGGTGCAGCTTGTCCAGCGCCTCGCGCAGGAGCGGGTAGTCGTCGCCCCGCATCGGGTAGAGGCCGGCGAAGACGAGCGGCAGTGCCTGCTGGTAGCCCGGCAGCGGGCGCGGGCGCGGGCTTGTCCGCATCGGTCAGGGTGTCGCCCACGCGTGCCTCGGCGATGCTCTTCAGGCCTGAGGCGACGTAGCCCACCTCGCCCGCCGTCAGGCTGCGGGTCGGAACCGGCTGCGGCCGGAAGTAGCCGAGCTCCAGGATGTCGCTCTCGACGCCGGTGGCCATGAAGCGGATGCGCTCGTGGTCATGCAGCGTGCCGTTGGCCACGCGCACGTAGGCGACCACGCCCTTGTACTGGTCGTAGTGGCTGTCGAAGACCAGCGCCTGCAGCGGGGCCGATGCGTCCCCGCGCGGCGGCGGCACGCGCTGCACGATGGCCTCCAGGATCTGGTCCACCCCGGTCCCGTCCTTGGCCGATGCCAGGATCACCTCCTCGCGCGGGATGGCCAGCGTGTCCTCCAGCTCGGCGATCACCATCTCGGGGTCGGCGCTGGGCAGGTCGATCTTGTTGATGACCGGGATCACGACCAGGTTCTGGGCGAAGGCCAGGTGCACGTTGGCCAGCGTCTGGGCCTCGATCCCCTGGCTGGCGTCGACCACCAGGATCGCGCCCTCGCAGGCCTGGAGGGATCGGCTCACCTCGTAGGTGAAGTCGACGTGCCCGGGCGTGTCGATCAGGTTGAGGGCGTAGGTCTGGCCGTCGGCTGGCGTCGTACTGCAGCCGCACGGCGCGCGCCTTGATGGTGATCCCCTTCTCGCGCTCCAGGTCCATGGAGTCCAGCACCTGGCTGGTCATCAGGCGCTTGTCGATGGTGTGCGTCGTCTCCAGCAGCCGATCGGCCAGCGTCGACTTGCCGTGGTCGATGTGCGCCACGATGCTGAAGTTGCGGATGCGCTCCTGGGGGATCACCGGCCGGAGTCTAGCGGGGAGTCTGGAACGTCGGCGCAACCGCCACGACATCGGTCCCTGCCCTTGGCCTAGCTCCGCTTCGGGCCGACCTCGGTGATGCCGTTGACCGTGCTGTAGTCGCTGTACCAGGTGTTCTCGTGGAGGATGTTGCCGTTGGCGTCCCGCACCCATCGGGTCACCACCGCGTCGAACCCGTCGTGCATGTATTCCTTCCGGATTGCGGTGCCGGGTGCCAGGCTCGGGTTGACCACCGTGGTCTCGATGGCGGTGCCGTGGTTGCTGGTGATCGGGCGCGGAGAGTGACACGGTGCGGCCGTCGGAGACGCCCCAGATGTCGAACCGCACGACTCCGTTCGCGGTGTAGGAGCGGATCACGATCGGATTCTCCGTGTCGTTCCGGAAGGTCATGTCCGTTTCCCAGGTATCGGTCTTGAGGACGGTCGCGTCCAGCCCCATCGGATAGCGGTCGATGTAGTAGGAGTGGTTCTCCCTCTCGCCGATCTCCAGGCCGGCGCGCATGGCGGCATTGAAGAGGGTCGTGGACGTCGAGCAGATGCCACCCGCCAGGGCGCCGTTCGGGACCGATCGTCCGCCGATGATGGCGCCGCCATATCCGTAGCCACGCGCCAGGGTGACCGGGCCGATGCCCTGCCAGAACTCGAACCACTCACCCGGGGCGATGACCTTGCCGTCGAGGTCCCACGCGGGAATGTGGATATTGGCATTCCAGAAGTTGCCCTCGCCCGGGACGTAGTAGGTCGTCCAGGTCGACAGCAGCTCCATCCGCGGCGCGGCTGCCCGCGCCTCGGCATTGGTGAGCGCGGGCTGGACAACGCCCATGGCCAGGGCTGCGCCTGGCTTGGTGGAGCCTGCGGCGCGCTGCTGCAGGGCGCCCATCACGGTGGCGACGGTGGCCTTCGTCTTCAGCTTGCGACCTGCCTCGCCGGGGAAGAAGCCGACGGCGCCGCCGGCACCCCAGGCAAAGGACGCATTGCGCGGCGCCAAGGCGACGCGGTCCGCGACAGGCCGCAGCAGCTTGGCCAGCGCGGCTTCGTCAACCGCAGCGCCCCAGCCGCCGTCGGCCAGCGTTCCGAAGGTGATGAGCGATGCGAGCTTGGGCGCCGAGATCTTCAGCCGATGCCCGCCGCCGGTGAGGTTCAGCTGCTGTCGAGCTCATCCAGTTGGCGGCGATGGCCGCGGCCAGGGCGTCGCGCGTGCTGACCGCCGGAGCCTGGTGCGTGCACCGGCACGTCGAGCGCGATGTCGCCGCGCGAGCCGGCCAGCGCTGTCGTTGAGTGCCTGGCTCAGGGCCGCGGCGTCGACGGTGACGCCTTCGACCGCGGGAGTGGCGACGAAACCGTCCTGCTTGCGGAGCTTCACCCGCCCATCGGCCGCCGGGTGGTCGTACGCGGTAGTCACCTCCGAGACGATCTGCTCCACCGCCGCCGGATCGATGACCACGCCGGCACTCGCAGTGGCCGTCGGGTGCGCCAGCGTCCGCAGCCGCGTCACACCGTCCGCCAGCGGATTGCCGCTGCGGGCCACGGCGAAGGCGGCATCGACGGTGGCCTCGAGGTCATATGCGCGGTTGAGATCGGCGACCGGGAACTTGCGCAGCCACACCGTCGACCTGCAGGGTCAAGCGTTCCCTCGTCGAGAGACGGAAGCCCTGCCTCCAGGCTCGCGATCGCGGCGGCGCGCTCCAGCCCGCCGATCGGGATGCCGGCCACGCTGACGCCCGGCATGACGCGGTTGGCGTGGCTGATCGCCATGGCGGCGGATGCCCCGGCGATGACCAGCAGGCCGAGGACCGAGGCGGGAGGAAGCCGAACAGGAAGCCCCGGCGCGATGGTCCCGGCGCGGAGCAGGACGCGAGGACGGGTGAGGGCGGTGAGCGTTGTCATCGATAGCGTCGTGCTCATTGCGGGCGCAGGATGACAGGCCGACCCTGCGGCAGGACTACGGTTCGGTACGTCGACAGGCCTGTTCCCTCCCAGGACGCCGCGACACCCTGCGGCGTTGCACGCTCCGCCATGCAGAGCGGGCGCAGGGAGGATTCTGCCGGTTGTTCGCACGGCTGTCGAGCGACGATCGTCCTGGCCGCTCCATCGGCCATCCGGCGACCGCCGCGTTTGGCGGGGCAGCGCTCCGGTGCTATACTCCGCCGCCGAGTCGCCGCATGTTGCCGGCGCTCATTTCATGCTCTCCCCACTCGAGGTTCGTCCGTGGCAAGAAAGGCTCGCACCTGGAAGGGCGCGCGCACCCCACAGGCCCTGAAGCGCGTTCGCCAGGAGCATCGCCGCCGCGCCGTCAACCGGCGCACCCGCAGCGAGGCCAAGACGCTCGTCCAGCGCGCCAGCGCCATCGCGCTCGGCCGCGCTGAGGGCGAAGGCACGGAGGCCGTCACCGCCGCCATCAGCGCCCTGGATCGTGCCGCCGAGAAGGGCATCATCCATCGCAACAACGCCGCTCGCCGCAAGAGCCGGCTGATGGCCAAGGCGAACGCCGCGCATCTGCTCGACGGCGCACAGGCGGAAGCGGGACCGAAGAAGCGCTCCGCCGCCACGAAGACCGCTCAGCGCAAGAAGGTGGCCGCCGCCAAGGCGTCGAAGGCCGCCAGCGCGCGAGCCGCCGATCGGCCGCGCACCGCCGCCGGCAAGGCCAAGGTCGCCGTCACGCGAGCGACGCGCGAGTCCGCCGCCGCCCGCCGGCGCAAGCAGACCGAGACCGACGGCGAGGCTCCGACCGAGTCCTAACCGGCGGCGGGCGCGTTGCCATGACGCGCCGGAGACCAGAAGACGAGGACCTCAAGGTCCTCGCTGATGCCCACGAATCGGTGGTCGTCGCCGGCTGCCACGAAGGCGACCGAGCCTGGGCCGACATCGGTCCGTGACCCTTCGACGACCAATGCCGCGCGGCCGTTGAGGACGTAGTAGACCTCGTCCTCGGTGTGCGGCGTCTGGTCGTCCGCCGACCCGGCCGGCCAGCGGGCGATGGTCAGGCTCAGCGAGCCGGATGGTGCGCGAAAGAACTCGCGCAAAGTCGTGACCCTCGCGCGAGAGCGCGGCCAGCTGCTCGCCAACGTCCAGGACGTCAGGCATCCGACGACGATCGATGCTGAGCGAAGGCCCGGCGCCCGGCGTACTCCGCGGCGTCCGCCAGCTCCTCCTCGATCCGCAGCAGGCGGTTGTACTTCGCGACCCGCTCGCTGCGGCTCATGCTGCCGGTCTTGATCTGGCCGGTGTTCAGCGCGACCACCAGGTCGGCGATGGTGGTGTCCTCCGTCTCGCCGGAGCGATGGCTGATCACCGCCGTCCAGCCCGCGCGCTGGGCCATCTCGACCGCCTCGATCGTCTCGGTCAGCGTCCCGATCTGGTTGAGCTTGACCAGGATGCTGTTGGCGGCGTGCTCCTCGATGGCGCGGGCCAGCCGCTCCGTGTTGGTCACCAGCAGGTCGTCGCCGACCAGCTGCACGCGGCCGCCCGCCTTCTCGGTCAGCGATCGCCATGCCTCCCAGTCGTCCTCCGCCAGGCCGTCCTCCAGGCTGATGATCGGATAGCGCTCGAACCAGTCCAGCCAGAAGCCGACGAGCTCCTCCGGCGTCAGCGTTCGACCCTCGCGGGACAGGGTGTAGGCGCCATCGGCGTAGAGCTCGGTGGTGGCCGGGTCGAGCGCGATGGCGATCTGGTTGCCCGGTGCGAAGCCGGCGCGTTCGATGGCTTCGACGACCACGGCGATCGCCGCCTCGTTGCTCGCCAGGCTGGGCGCGTAGCCGCCCTCGTCGCCGACGGTCGTCGCGAACCCGCGCTCGTGGAGCAGTGCGCCGAGCGCGTGGAAGGTCTCCGCCGCCCAGCGCAGACCCTCGCGGAAGGTTGGCGCCCCGAGCGGCGCGATCATGAACTCCTGGAAGTCGGTGGAGTCGATGGCGTGCTTGCCGCCGTTCAGGATGTTCACCAGCGGCACGGGCAGCACGCGTGCGCCGGCGCCACCCAGGTACCGATACAGTGGCAGCACCAGCGCATCGGCAGCGGCATGCGCCACGGCCAGTGACACGCCCAGCAGCGCGTTGGCCCCGAGCCGCCCCTTGTTGGGCGTGCCGTCCAGGTCGATCAGCAGTCGATCCACGCTGACCTGGTCCACCGCATCGGCCCCCAGCAGCTCCGGCCGGATGCCGTCGTTGACATGGCGAACGGCGCCCAGCACGCCCTTGCCGCCATAGCGCTCACGGTCGCCGTCGCGCAGCTCGACCGCCTCGTGAGCGCCGGTCGAGGCACCGGACGGCACGATCGCCGAACCGGTCGCGCCACCGTCCAGGAAGACCTCGACCTCGACCGTCGGGTTGCCGCGCGAGTCCAGGACCTCCCGCGCGACGACGTCCTCGATCAGGGTCGTCATCGGCTCCGCCTGGGCGCCGCCTTCGACGCGGCCTTCGACGGAGACGTGGCACCGGCGGGCGCCTTGGCGGCCGGCCGGGGCGGTGGCTTGGTGGTGGCCAGCGCCCTCGGTGCGGGCTTTGGCCTGGGGGGCGGATCCGCATCGAGCAGCGCCACCACGCCGGGCAGCTGCTTGCCCTCCACGAACTCCAGCGACGCCCCGCCGCCGGTGCTGACGTGGCTCATCCTGTCCGCCAGACCCAGCTGCTCCACGGCCGCCACCGAATCGCCGCCACCGACGATGGTCACCACGCCCCTGGCCGTGCGCTCCGCCAGGAAGCGGGCCATCGCGTTGGTCGCCTCGGCGAAAGGTGCGATCTCGAAAATGCCCATCGGTCCATTCCAGAAGATGGTCTTGGCGCGCGAGAGGTGCTCGGTGTAGGCTCGCCAGCGTCTGGGGCCCGATGTCCACGACATACCAGTCCTTGGGCACCTCACCCACCGACACCACCTGGCGCTGCGAGCGTGGATGGACCTGGGCCGCGATCACCACATCGGTCGGCAGCATCAAGCGCACGCGCTTGCGCCGGGCCTCGGCCATGATCCGGGACGCGTTCTCCAGCTGGTCCGCTTCGACCAGGCTCTTGCCGAGCGCCGCGCCCCGCGCTGCCAGGAAGGTGTTGGCCATGCCGCCCCCGACCAGGACCGCCTGGCAGCGGGCCAGCAGCGTCTCGAGCACCTCCAGCTTGCCCGATATCTTCGCGCCGCCGATGACGGTGTGGAACGGCTTGGGCGGCTTGGCCAGCAGGCGCGACAGCGAGCTGACCTCGCGCTCCATCAGCAGGCCGGCCACGGCCGGCAGGTAGTGGGTGATCCCTTCGGTCGAGGCATGCGCCCGATGCGCCGAGCCAAAGGCATCGTCGACGTACACGTCGGCCATCTCCGCCAGCGACTTGGCGAAATCCGGGTCGTTCGCCTCCTCCTCGGCGTGGAAGCGCAGGTTCTCGAGCAGCAGCAGGTCCCCCGGCCGCAGCTTGTCGACGGCCGTGACCACGCCGGGTCCCAGCGCGTCGCCGGTCATGCGCATCGGGCGGCCCAGCAGCTGCGACAGGCGGTCGGCGACCGGCTTCAGCCGCAGCGCGTCGTTGACCTTGCCCTTCGGCCGGCCAAGATGGCTGGCCAGCACGACGCTGGCGCCGTGCTCCAGCAGGTACACGATGGTCGGCAGGCTGGCGCGGATACGGGTGTCATCGGTGATCCGCCCGTCGTCGAGCGGCACGTTGAGGTCGGCACGCAGGAAGACGCGTTTGCCCTCGACGTCGATGTCCCGGACCGTCTTCTTGTTCATGGTGGGCGACGGGCTCAAAGCCGATCGGCCACGTACTTCGCCAGGTCCGCGACGCGACAGCTGTAGCCCCACTCGTTGTCGTACCAGGCGACCACCTTGAGCAGATTCTCGCCGGTGACCATGGTCGAGTCGGCGTCGACGATGCTGGAGTGCTCGTCACCCTTGAAGTCCATGCTGACCAGCTCTTCCTCCGTATAGCCGAGCAGCCCCTGCATCGGTCCGTCGGCCGCCTCCTTCAGCGCGGCGTTGACACTCTCCTTGGTCACCGGCTGGCTGGTGACCGCCACGAAGTCGACGATGCTGACGGTGGGGGTCGGCACGCGCAGCGAGAAGCCGTCGAAGCGGCCCTTCAGCTCCGGGATGACCAGGGCCAGCGCGCGGGCCGCGCCGGTGCTGGTGGGGATGATGTTCTGGCCGGCGCTGCGCGCCCGGCGCAGGTCCTTGTGCACCACGTCCAGCACGTTCTGGTCGTTGGTATAGGAGTGGACGGTCGTCATCAGCCCGTGCTCGATGCCGAAGCAGTCCCAGATCACCTTGGCGGGCAGCGCCAGACCGTTGGTCGTGCACGAGGCGTTGCTGAGGACATGGTGCTTGGCCGGGTCGTAGCTGCCCTCGTTCACGCCCAGCACGACCGTCACGTCCTCGTTCTTGGCCGGGGCGCTGATGATCACCTTGCGAGGCGCCGGCATCCAGGTGCGCAGTGCGCCTTCTCGCCGTCGGTGAAGATGCCGGTCGACTCGATCACGATGTCGACGCCCAGCTGGCGCCAGGGCAGCTTGACCGGCTCGCGCTCGCTGAACGCCTTGATGACGTGGCCGTCGATCGTGATCTGGCCGTCGCCCGCGGTCACCTCGCCGTGGAAGCGGCCGTAGGTCGAGTCGTACTTGAAGAGATGGGCGTTGGTTGCGGTCGGTGCCAGGTCGTTGATGGCCACCACCTCGAGGTCATCGGGGTGGCGTTCGATGATGGCCTTCAGCGTCTGGCGGCCGATCCGGCCGAAGCCGTTGATGCCGATTCGGGTCACGGATGGCTCCTCATGCGTTCGCCACGGGAGTGCGCCCACGCCCGTAGGCGGGGTCATGGAGGCGTTCATTGACGATCGGCAGCAGGCCGATCAGCGAGACGTCGTCGCCGTGCTCGGCCGGGACCACCCGCACGCGGCGTGCCGGGGCGGCGAAGGCGCGTCGTTCGATCTCGCGACGAACCACGTCGAACAGCTCCGGCCGATGGGCGGCGATGCTGCCGCCGATCACGATCACCTCGGGATTCAGCACGTTGACCAGGCTGGCTGCCAGGGCGCCGATCGCGACCCACGCCCGGTCCAGCACGGCCCGGCAGGCCGCGTCACCTTCGTCGGCGGCGCGCGCCACGTGCTCGGCGCCGAGCTCCGTCGCACCCGACGCGGCAAAGACGGCCGCCAGCTTCGCGGAGCGGTGCCCCTCCAGCAGCGCGCGCCCATCGCGGGCGATGGCAGTGCCGGAGCCGATCGCCTCGGCATGGCCGGGCGAGCCATCCCCGCACGGTGGTCCGTCCAGCTCGACCGTGACATGGCCGACCTCGCCGGCGGTGCCATCGGGACCGATCAGCGGCCGGCCGTCGACCACGATGCCGCCGCCGATCCCGGTCGAGACGGTGATGTAGATGACGTTGCGCGCATCGCGGCCCGCGCCGTGGCGCCACTCGGCCATGACCGCCACGTTGGTGTCTCGCTCCAGGAAGGCCGGCAGGTCAAGGGCGTCCTCCACCCGTTGGACCAGCGGCACGTCTCGCCAGCCAGCCAGGTTGGGGGGCGCGAGGACCACGCCGCGCCACGGGTCCAGGGGGCCCGGTGAGGAGATGCCGATGCCGGCGGGAGCCGGAAGTCCGGCGGCGCGTGCATGTGCCAGGGCATCCGCGCCCAGCGCGCAGAGGCGATCCACGACGGCGTCGACGCCCTCCTGATCGTTCGTGTCCGTTGCCCGGCGGGAGGCGACGTGAAGGTCGGGGCTCACATAGGCGGCGCGAATTCGAGTGCCGCCTAGGTCGATCGCCAGGATCGGCTGGCCGGCTGCCTCATCCACCAGAGCGCCATTGTATCGCGGCCAGGACGCCAAGCCGCCCGGCGGCTCCATCGGAGGCTGGTCCGACGAAGCACGGCCGGGCGGCCGGAACGCGCTGTCAACTGCGACGCGCGTGGGTTTGCAGAAGCGTTCTCAGGCGCCGATGCGGAACATCTTGGTCCCGCACACCGGGCACTTGCCCTCGGTGGCAGGCTTGCCATTCTTCATCGTGATCTTCTGCTCGTTCTGCATGTCGCGCTTAGCCTTGCACTTGACGCAGTAGGCATTGGTCGCCATCGGTCGGTTGCCTCCTTCTTCCGGCTGATCGCGCCGGTTTGCGGTTACTGCTCCCCGCCTCGCCCGCCGGTCACGTCGACCGTCGTCGGGGATCTCCGTCCTGCTCCTGGTCCTTCGACCAGAGCCGGTGGATACCGGTGAGCCCGGCATCGATGCAACGTGCCTCCGCGGCCTCCTTAGCCGCACCCTCCAGGAACGTTCCCTCGATCCGCTGTGCGTACGCCGCACAGACTGTTCCCGCGCGGAGCCCCGCGAGGCTCGTCAGCACGAAGAGGGCCGACGATTCCATCTCGAGGTTCGCGACGCGCTGGCGCCGCAGCTCCTCCGCGAGCTGAGGATAGCGAACTGGGAGCGTGCGCATCTGCCTTCCCTGCGGAGCGTAAAACCCGCTCGCGGTGGCGGTCAGCCCCAAGTGGTGCCGATAGCCCAGCTCCAGGCAGGCCGCTTCGAGGGCCGCCACCACCTCGCGATGGGCGATGGCGGGGTAGCCCGGATGCACGTAGAAGTCCGTCGTGTTCTCCAGCCGCACCGCCCCGATCGACACGATCAGGTCCCCCAGCTCGATCTCCGGCTGCAGGGCGCCGGATGAGCCGATGCGGATGAACGACGGCTGGTCGGTGATCTCCATCACCTCGGCCAGCACGATCTCCACGTTGTCGGTCCCCATCCCGGTGGACATGGCTGACAGGCGCATGCCCCGATAGGTCCCGGTAGCGGTGGTGATCTCCCGATTGCTGCGCTCGAGCTCCACGGCGTCGAAGTGGGCTGCCACCTTGGCCACCCGGCCCGGATCGCCGACGAGCACGATGTACTCCGCCAGCTCGCCACGCTCGAGCGCGATGTGGTACTGGCGACTGCCAGTCATCGGTCGATCTGCCTGGGAGACGTCCGTCACGTGGCGGCGGGTCCTCGGTGCGAGCGTGGATTGAGCGTGGCGCGTGCTCAGCGCTCAGGTCGGCGGGAGTATACGCCCGGCACGCTCGTGCGCATCCTCGACCACGGTCAGCGGCACGAGGCGCGGAGCAGCACCGACACCGCCTGCCGGGCCAGGTGGCACGCTCCCGTCGGAGTCCTGGCCCGCCCCGAAGCGTTCCCGCAAGCGGGCGAGCAGGCGCCCGGCCAGACCCGGCGGTCCGACCGCCACGCCGCCGCTGCCCAGCAGCAGCGCCGCCAGGACCAGCAGCGCCGCTGATGCCGGCGCCGGGTCGGGCTCGGTGCCATCGGCGTCGCGCACGAGCTGCGGCGGCTCGGTAGCACGCGGGATCGCCGACGGGATGGACGCCGTCGGTGCCGGCGCCTCCAGGCGCGGTACGCCCTGCTGCTTCGCTGCTTTCGTGGCCGATGCGCCGGTGCCCGGCTGCCCACCGGCCACGCCACCTGAGCCGCTCGCTCCGCTGGGCTCCCCATCGCCGCCGGTGCCAAGGCTACCGCCAGCAGAGGTCGCCCCCGGGGCCGCTGCCACGACCCTGACATCCGACGTTCCGCGAGGCCAGAGCCGATAGCCGCGGTCCGGCAGCTTGCCGGTCGTCTCCTGGCCGAGCACGCCGGTCACCTCCACCACGGACCCGAGGAGGATCGCATCGGTCTGGATGCCCGATGGCTGGCTGACGAAGATCCTGAGCGGGCCCGATCCGTCGTCGATGTCGAAGTAGACGTTCTCGCGCGCTGGTGCGGCGGGGCGTGAGTGTCACCTCACCGCGTGCGACGACCAGCATCGCCTCCTCGGCCTCGCCCAGCGCACCCGTCGCGCGGCGCTGCGCATCGGGCTGCGCCCGCATGCCGAGCTTGCGTGCTGGCAGGGAGACGCGGATGGTCTCCATGCCTGCCCTGGTCGACCGCGTGCCGGCCACCTCGACCAGCTCGCCGAGCCTGAGGCTGCCGGCCTCGTCCCCGAGGCGCAGCAGGATGCCGCCCGACGAGTCCTGGATGGCGGCCTCGCCCGGCTCTGCCAGGCCTGACGGCAACGTCACCACACCGCGCACCGTCAGGCGGGTGTTGACCCCGGTCGCCCTCGCCGCCGCGATGCTGAGCACTGACGGATCCGCCGATGGCTCCGGCGTTGCCGACGGATCGACGGTGGCAGACGGGCCGGGGGTGGCCGGGGGTGTGACCGCCAGGATGTCCGCCGCATCGCGCGGCTGGACCCGGTAACCCGCCGTTCCCGATCCACTCGAGTCACGCTGGCCGACCACGCCACGCAGGTGCAGTCGCGCGTCTCGCGTCCAGGCGGTGACGTCAAGGCCGGTAGCTGTCCCGACCGTCACTCGAACCGGTCCGCTGCCGTCGTCCACGTCGACGGCGACACCGCTGGTCAGGGTCGTCTGACCGCTGACGATGACGCCGTCCAGCACGACCAGCCCGCCCTCGTGCGCTTCGCCGATCGCGCCGGTGGCTGCGGCGGCCGCGCCTGGGTCCGTGCCGGGGCCGTTGATCGCCACGTCCGCGCTCACCGCCCGCAAGGTCCGCTGGCTGAAGCGTTGATCAAGCTCGCCGCGGACGCGCAGGATCATGCCGCGTGGGAACGTTCCATCGGTGAGCATCACGGCGATGCCGCCCGTCGCATCGGCGAGGTAACCGCCGCCATCGCTGAAGGCGGAGTCGGTCAGGCTTACACCTTCCACCAGGACCGATGTGCCGTCGGGCAGGGCACGGGCCTCCGCGATGGTCAGCGACGCGGATGAGGGCGTGGGCGACGGAGACGTGACCGGTGTCTCGCTGGGCGTGGCGGAGGCGTGGCGTCAACGGCGTCGCGGAGGGCGTGGGGCTGATCGGCATTGTTGGCGTGGTGGTGGGATCGGCGGTGGCGCTCGGCGTCGGGACGGGCGTCAGGACCGGCGTCTCCGCGGCCGAGTGGCTGGCGGTCGGTTGCGGCGTCGACACGGCGATCGGCGGAGCGGCCGTGCTCTGTGGATCCGGAGCTGTCCGTTCGACGAAGTCGGCGCTGTTCTCGTTCGTGTCCTGGCCCGAGCCGCCGCTTCCGCCGGGGAGCCGCTCGATCGAATGGCCCTGTGCGGGCGCTGCGGCCGCCATGCCTTCCATCCAGGGGTTGGCGGCGGTGCCCCAGCCGACAGCGTCGATGGCCGTGCTGGCGCCCAGGATCCGAATCGCCACGCTGCCACCGGGCGCGGCCAGGCCGTTGGTGTAGGTCACATCGGCGATGCCGGCAAAGGCGCCCGCGGCGTTCGCGATCAGCAGGTGGGCACCGGACGGCAGCGACCCGGCGCCGGCCGCCCACGAGGCCTTGCGGGTTGTCGTGCCACCAGTGGCCGTGACATAGATCACCTCGAGGCCTTCCAGCGGCAGCGCCGCTGCCGATGGGTTGTAGAGCTCGATCAGCTCGTCGGACGCGCTGGTGCCGCCGGTCATGACTTCGCTGACCAGCAGGTGGGCGATCGGCTCGGCGGCCAGTGGGCCGGCAGTGACGACCAGCTGGACTGGCCCCGCGGTCTCCTTGCTCACCGCGACGGTGGTGGATAGGACGGCCAGCAGGAGCGTGATGCTGGCCAGCACGGCCAGCGCGGGGCGGGGACGGGACACCTGGACACCTCCGGGAAGGCGGCAGGCAGGGGCATGGCGCGCAGAGGATGGGATTGGCCGCTTATCGCGCGATTTGCGACCGCTTATCGGGCACTGCGGCTGCGATGCCCGTCTCGCGTACAATCGCCGACCATGTCGAATGAAACTCGCCGCCCGCCGATCAGCCGGGCTGAGGCACGCCGTCGCGCGCGCCAGCAGGAACGCGGCGAGGAGATCGACAACGCCGAGGTCGCCGAGACGAGCGCGGACGGCAGCGCGGCACCGCGCTCGACCGGCCCGGCCGGGCTGTTCGGTCGCCTCTTCCCGCCGGCGCCCCCGCTGCCCGGCAAGCCGGATCCCCTGGCCGGCTTCACGTACAGCGGGCCACTCCGTGGCGTCGTGGCCGGCCTCTACGTGCTCGCCTTCAACCCGCGCGGCTGGCTGCTGCCGGGGATCGCCTGGGCCGTGGCCCAGATGCTGTCCTACGTCAACCTGCTGACCGCCGCGGCCTATACGAGCCAATTCCCCAACACCACGCCACCGAACTACGGCCTCGTCGAGATCGTCGGGCTGCTGGGCACGGTCTTCGCGGTGGTCGCCGCGGGCTGGATCGGCTGGCAGCGGCCATGGTTGTTCGGTCTGGCGGCAAGCATCGCCGGCACGTTGATCCAGGCCGCCATCCTTGCGCTCCTGATCGATCCGGTGCCGCTGCCGAGCGCGACCTTCAGCTCGGTGTTCGCGGCGATCACCATCAACCAGATCCTGCAGCTGCAGTGGGCGCTGGGAGCGCTGATCGGCTGGTACGGCGGCTACCTGCGGCGCCGGATGACCGTGACCGCAACGGGCACGCGCCAGGGACGCCAGCGCCGCCGCTAGGGAAGGCCAGTGTCCGGCACGCTACTTGCTTCTCTGAACGGCGAAGGCGTCGGGCAGCCTATCGGCTGACCGGCACCCACGGGACTGGATCGTCGCCAATGGAAGCTCGGGCCGGCGGTGACAAGCATGGTCCATCCCGTCGGACAGTTCGACTGTTCGCCTGACGCCTCGAACTAGGGGCCGTCGCGGTCTGGGACCCTCCGTACCGGAGCCGCGACGGCCTCTCTTCACGCCCGAGCGATGTCAGGCGGGAGGCATGCTGCCCACTTCCCCGGCCACCAGGTGCGCTGCCTCGGCCTGCCGAGCCGCTTCCATGGCGGCGGCATAATCGGGCGCCAGGCCCAGCACCTCGCCGGTCGAGCGCATCTCAGGCCCGAGCCGTCGATCCACTCCCGGCAGCCTCCACAGCGACCCGATGGGCGCCTTCACCGCCACCAGCGGCGCATCGGGCGCCAGGCCCGGTCGCAGCCCGACCTCGGCCAGGGAGGCGCCCAGCGCGCAGCGCACCGCCTCGGCCACCACGTCGCGACCGGTGGCCTTGGCCACGATCGGCACCGTGCGGCTGGCTCGCGGGTTGGCCTCGATCACCACCACCCGACCGGCCGCCAGGATCATCTGCACATTGAGGATGCCCCGCAGTCCGAGCGCCAGCGCAATCCGCCCGGCGGCCTCTGCGGCCGCCTCCTGCCGCTCGCGCGAGAGGCTCTGTGGTGGCACCACCGCCACCGAGTCACCCGAGTGGATGCCGGGCGGGTCGAGCTGCTCCAGGATGCCCGGCACGCACCAGTCGGTGCCGTCGCTGATGGCGTCGACGTCCAGCTCGACCCCGTCGACCAGCTCGTCCACGCGCAGCGGCCAGCCGATCTCGGTGGCCAGCAGCGCGGACAGTTCCTCCTCGGACGTGAGCACGGCGATCCCCCGGCCGCCGATCACCCACGACGGCCGGACGATGACCGGCAGGCCCAGCGCCTCCACGGCCTGGCGCAGGCCGTGCGCATCCTCGGCCATCTGGCCGCGCGGCCCTTCCAGGCCCACCTCGTCGAGCAGCTGCGCGAACCGCTGCCGATCCTCGGTCGTCTCGATCGCCTCGGCCGTCAGCCCGGCGATCGGCACATCGGCGTAGGCGAGGTCCTTGGCCAGGTCGATCGCCGTCTGGCCGCCGAAGGTCAGGATCACGTGCGGCGGCTCGCCGGTGAGGGCTCGCTCGTGATCGATCACGTCGAGCACCGACTCGGTGTCGAGCGGCTCGAAGTAGAGCCGGCTGCAGGCGTCGTAATCGGTGGACACCGTCTCGGGGTTGTTGTTGATGACCACCGCGTCGAGGCCCATGGCGCGCACCGCCCAGGCCGCGCGCACCGAGCAGTAGTCGAACTCGATCCCCTGCCCGATGCGGATCGGTCCGGAGCCGACCACGATCACGCTGCGCCGGTCCGGCGGCGGTGGCACCTCGCCGGTCGCGTAGGAGCTGTAGAAGTACGGCGTCTCGGCCGGAAACTCGCCGGCACAGGTATCCACGCGTCGGTAGGCCGGCGCGATGCCGGCCCGCACCCGGGCGCGGCGCACCGCCACCGCCGGCACGCCCGAGAGCGCCGCAATGTCGGCGTCGCCGAAGCCAGCGCGCTTGGCATCGATCAACGGCGCGCCTACCACCTTGCGCTCGGCGTCGACCAGCTCCGCCAGTCGCTCGGTGAACCATGGCGCGATCCCGGTTGCCGTCGACAGCCCGGAGGCATCGGTCCATCCATGGCGCAGGAGGCCCACCATGCGCCACAGCCGCGTGTCGCTTGGTGCCAGGAAGGCTGCGATGTCATCGGGGGGCCGATGCGTCAGCCCCCACGCCGGGTCCTGCCAGGTCCAGCCGCGGCCGCGCGGGTCGAGCGAACGCACCGCCTTGAGCAGGGCCGGGCCGAACTCGCGATCGATGGCCATTGCCTCGCCGGTCGCCTTCATCTGCACGCCCAGCGAGCGATCCGCCTCGGGGAACTTGTCGAACGGCCAGCGCGGCAGCTTGACGACCACGTAGTCGACCGCCGGTTCGAAGGCGGCCGAACCGATGCCGGTGGCAGGATTCGGCAGCTCGTCAAGGCGCTTGCCCAGGCCCACCAGCGCCGCCAGGCGTGCGATCGGGTAGCCGGTCGCCTTGGAGGCCAGCGCGCTGGAGCGGCTGACGCGCGGGTTGACCTCGATCACGCGGTAGTCGGCACCGTCTGGCGACACGGCCAGCTGGACGTTGCAGCCGCCCTCCAGGCGCAGGGCGCGCACGATCTTCAGGGCGCAGCGGCGTAGTCGCTGGACGACCGGGTCGGGCAGGGTCTGGATCGGCGCGACCACGATCGAGTCGCCGGTATGGACGCCCATGGGGTCCAGGTTCTCCATGCCGCAGATGGCGATGGTCGTGTCGGCCGCGTCGCGCAGGACCTCGAACTCGATCTCGTACCAGCCCAACAGGGACCGCTCGACCAGGACCTGGTGGATGGGGCTGGCCTCCAGGCCATGCGCGATCCGTTCCCGGGCCTCGATCTCGTCCATCGCAAAGCCGCCGCCGCCGCCGCCAAGGGTGAAGGCCGGCCGCACGACCACCGGCGCGCCGAGGTGGCGCACGAACGCCAGCCCGTCCTCCACTGACTCCACCACGGCGCTCTCCGGAACTGGCTCGCCGATGCCGGTCACCAGCGAGCGGAAGCCCCCGCGGTCCTCCGCCGCTCGCACCGCGGCCAGCGGCGTGCCCAGCACGCGCACGCCGTACCGCTCCAGGATGCCGGCGTCATCCATGGCCACCGCCAGGTTGAGACCGGTCTGGCCGCCGAGGGTGGGCAGCAGGGCATCCGGCCGGTGCTCGGCGATCACCCGCTCCAGGTAAGCGACCGATAAGGGGCCGATAAGCACCGTGCCGCCAACGTCGGGATCGGTCATCACGGTCGCCGGGTTCGAGTTGACCAGGATCGTGTCCACGCCCTCGCCGCGCAGCGCCAGGCAGGCCTGCACGCCGGCGTAATCGAACTCGGCGGCCTGGCCGATGACGATCGGCCCCGAGCCGATCACCAGGACGCGGCGCGGGGCGGTCACGAAGGCTTGGGAATGGCGCCGTCGGCAGCCAGGTCGAAGATGCGCGCGGCGTCGATGGGTCCGGGCGCTCCCTCGGGGTGGAACTGGACGGATGCGATCCGGCCCGACGCGTGGACCAGTCCCTCCACCGTGTCGTCGTTCAGGTCGCGGTGGCTCACGCGGTAGCCGGCCGTGGCGAGCTCTGGCGCGTCGAGCACCGCGACCTCGTGGTTGTGCGCCCCGATGTCGACGCGCCCGCTGGCGGTTTCGATCACCGCGTGGTTCCCGCCGTGATGGCCGACCGCCAGGCGTCGGGTCGGAGCGCCGGCGGCCAGCGCCAGCAGCTGGTGGCCGAGGCAGATGCCCAGGATCGGCGGGCCGCCGGCCAGGGCCGCGGCCGCCAGCGTCGCCACGGTGGCGATCTGCGGTGCCATGCGCGATGGATCGCCCGGGCCGGGCGACAGCACGACGAGGTCGGGGTCATGGGCGGACACGTCGGCGGCGCTCGCGTCGTGCGGCAGCACCGTGATCGCCAGGCCACGCGCGGCGAGCGCGCGCAGCAGGGAATGCTTGACGCCGTAGTCGATCAGCACTGCCCGGCCGCGTGGCTGGCCGGTGGGGGCCACGAGCGTGCATCGATCGGGTCGAAACCGAGGCCACGTGGTCCACCGACTCCCAGGGCGGGCTGTCGACTGCCTCCTGGACGGCGTGGCGCTCGTCGGCATCGCCATCGTTCCCTTCAGTGACGGAAGGACGGATGACGGCCCGTCGCGCGGCGCCGCGGCGCAGCGCCAGCGTCAGCGCGCGGGTGTCGATGCCCTCGAGCGCCGGGATGCCTGCTTCGGCCAGCAGCTCTTCGAGTGACAGACCGTCGCCGGCCGGTGGCGTGACCAGGCGCGTCACGATCAGAGCGCGGGCGTGGACTCGATTCGATTCGAGCTCCTGCGGGAGCGATCCGGTAGTTGCCGGCCATCGGATGCGTCAGCACCACGATCTGGCCCTCGTACGACGGATCCGTGAGGATCTCGCCCCAGCCCGTGGCGGCCGTCGTGAAGATGAGGTCGCCCTCGGCCGCGACGGGCGCGCCGCGCAGCAGGCCATGGATGAGCGTGCCGTCGGCGGTGGCCAGCAGCCCTGGAGATGAAACGGACGCCGGCCGCGCGATCGGCGGCTGGCGTCTCGGGCATGCGGCTCAGGGTCTGCACATCTGCTCCTTTCCGGCCTCACCGGGCCGGACTTAAAGGACCTGCGGCAGTCTATCGCAGTCTGGCGGACGCCGACCGCGCCCCGCCGCAGGCGCGGCCGGGCTAGCATCTAGGCATGGATGCCGAGAAGGCCGCGATTCTGGACAGCGAAGAGGCACGCGCCGGCCTCGCCGCGCGCGAGTTCGACCGCGCATGGCTGGCGGGGCACCTGGCCGAGGAGCGCCGCAAGGCCAGCCTGCTGGGCGAGATCCGCGAGGCGATCTTCGGCGCCCAGGACGGGCTGGTCAGCACGCTCGCCGTCGTGAGCACGGTGGCCGGCGCGTCGGCGGACCGCTTTCCGGTGCTGATCGCCGGGCTGGCGTCTGGACTGGCAGGCGTGTTCAGCATGGCCGCCGGCGAGTACATGAGCAGCAAGAGCCAGCATGAGATCTTCGAGGCGCAGATCGTCGGCGAGCGCGAAGAGGTCCGCGAGCGGCCGGGCGAGGCCGAGGCCGAGATGGCCTTCATGTTCGAGGAGGACGGCCTGCCGGCCGATACGGCCGCCTCCGATGGCGCGCAGCCTGGCCCAACATCCATCGGTCCTGCTCAAGACCATGGTCGAGAAGGAGCTGGGCTTGACCCACCGGCTCGCGGAGGGCAGCCCGTTGCAGGGTGCGCTGATCATGGGCGCCGCCTTCGGGCTGGGTGCGGCGGTGCCGGTGATCCCCTACGTGTTCCTGCCGGTTGAGGTGGCGATCTGGACCAGCGTCATCGCCACCGGCGGCCGTGCTCTTCGCCATCGGCGTGGTGAAGTCGCGCTGGACGCGCCGCAGCTGGCTGCGTTCGGGCGCCGAGATCCTGCTGCTGGGAGCCGTCGCCGGCATCGCCGGATTCCTGTTCGGCGACATCCTGCCCGGCCTGCTGGGCGTCGAGCCGATCGGCGCCTGACCCGGTCGGCCGTGGCTCAGGTGATGGTCAGCGTGCCCACCATGCCGTAGGCCTCGTGGCCCGGCAGATGGCAGATGTACAGCTGGCTGCCCGGCTCGTCGAAAACGAGCGTGGTCCGTACCGTCTCCAGCGGCTTCAGCGAGATCTCGTTGGGCCGCGCACCGTGGTGCGCCTCCGTGCCGTGCCGGTGGCGGTCGTGGAAGGCGGCGTTGCCGATCAGCCACTCATGCCCGATCGGGTCCTCGTTGACCAGCACGAAGGTGACCGGCACGCCGTGAGGGACCGTGAGTGCGGTCTCCTCGAATTGCGAGTAGTGGATGGTGATCTGCAGGGTGACGGGCTCGCCGCCGGCGACCCGGCCGCAGCCGGCAGCCGCCAGCAGGGTGGCGGCCAGCACGGCCACGCTCGAGCCAGCGGCGAGCGGTCATGCCCGCGTCCCTCAGGCCCCGGCCATCGGTCGTCCGCCCGGCCCGGATCGTGCGACCACGGTGATCAGCCAGGCGGCGGCCAAGCGGCAGGCTGAGCGCCAGTCCCAGCAGGATGACCCAGACCAGGGTGCTGTTGGGGGGCACCTGGCGCCGGACCGAAGGGCGCGAAGCCGGCATCCTGCAGCGACGGCGCGCCCTTGCCGGACACGTCGATGGCCAGGTCGAAGCGCAGGTCGCTGGCGGCGGCGTTGATGCCGACCTTGGTCAGCCAGGCCCGCTGCGGGATCCACTCCATGCCCTTGTCGGAGCGGAGGTCGGCGAGCAGCTGCGAGCTGGCGGGCGCCGCGTGATCGAGCGAGAGTCCCGGCGTCCCCAGGATCCCGTTCGGATCGGGCAGCATGGCCGGCTTGTCATCGGTGAGCAGGAACACGTCGGCCTGGATGGTCTCGGCCGCGGTGCGGCCCAGGGCCAGGATGCGCAGCGGGACCCAGGGATTGTCGGTTGGAATGGTCAGGTGCACCGGCGTGCCGTCGCCGACGGCCTGGCCGCGCTCGCCGAGCAGCATCGGCGTCGAAGCGGGCGGCCATGAAGATCGGTGAGCGATCGGCGTAGAAGTCGAGCACCTCGGGCGCATCCGGCGGCAGCCGGAAGCCGTGCTCGGAGGCCCACAGGCCAACCTCGTCGCCGCCGCCGCGCAGGACCGTGATCTCGAGCGCGTCGATCTTGGTCTCGAGCAGAACCTCAGCGCGGGCCTCGAGATTCTCACCGACGGCCTGGAAGATCCCATCCGCAGCCGGCACGGGTGTCGTCTCCTGGATCAGCCGCTGCAGCGTCCAGTCGCCGCCGCGCACCACGTCGGTCGGTATGCCCGGCAGTGGCACGATGCTGCCGAACTCCCCCTCGCCCGCCGGCGAACTCGAAGCTCGTCACGTAGTGCTCCACGCCGTCGTGGTAGCCGGCGAAGGTGGTGGTGCGCAGCAGGTTGACGGCACCGTTCGGACCCACCAGGCCGCCGCAGGCGAGCGCCGGCGTGGCGGTGAGCAGCAGCGCGGCGGTGGCCGCGACAAGGGTCAGCAGGCGTCGCATCGGACGGAGACCTCCCAGCTGGTGGACCGATCAGTGGGGCCGGTCCGCGTTACGCAGGCTGGACGAGGTACGCGCCGGATTGGTTCCGCCGTGTGCTCAGATCCCTCGAAGTTCACCAGCACGGGGTGTCTCATCGGCCGTCCATCGCCTTGACCAGGCTGCGCGGGGCCACTGCCCGATAGCTCTCCTCGATCCAGGCGGTCAGCATCTCCAGCTGGCGCGTCCGGCGGCGCGTGCAGCGTCACCCAGTGCCCGCGGTCCAGGCCGTAGCCAGGCGTCTCGGCGAAGGGCAGCGCCAGGGCCTCCTCGTGGGAGTCGGGCAGCTTGACGGTGAGGTGGGCCGACCCGTCCTCGCCCTGGCCCATGCCCATGAAGACGAAGACCTTCTTCCCGACCTTCGCCACCGACTCGCCCCACGGGTGGTCCTCCCAGGCCTCGGGCAGCCCGAAGGCGAACGACCGAATCTGCTCGTGCAGCGTCGGGTCAGGCAGTGACATGCGGCTGCGAGTCGGCAGCGTGCCAGGGCCGGGGGTCGGTGCGGAGCAGCGAGTAGATCACGATGTCCTGGTTGCGGCCGCCGTTGAAGAGCGCTCCGCGCATCGTGCCCTCCAGCACGAAGCCGCACTTTTCGGCGATCCGCCGCGAGGCGACGTTCTCCGGCACGATGTCGAGCTGGATCCGATGCGTCTTCTTTGCGCCGAACAGGTAGTCGACCAGGAGCTGCACGGCCTCGGTCGTGTAGCCGTGGCCGGCGAACCGTTCGTCGTACAGCAGGTAGCTGAGCTCGAATGCGTCCCAGTAGTTGACCGGTTTGAAGAACTCGATGTGGCCTGCGATCTCGCCATCCGGCGTGACGATGAGCAGGTAGCCCTCGTCACGCTGCCACAGGCCCGTCTCTGCGAACTCGCTGCGCAGCTTTGACTCGGACATGAGGCCCAGCGGGAAGTAGGCGCCGCGGAGGCGAAAGTCCACCTGGCCAGCGTAGAAGGCGTCCAGATCGTCGGCGCGGATCGGTCGGAGATTGACCTGTTTCCCGTGGAGCATCGCGGGCGGCGGTGTCATGGGCTGCTGTCCCTCGGACATGGGCCACCTCATCGCATTCGCTGATGGGTGAGGTTAGCGGAACATGCGCTGCTGCTTGCCCAACGGCAGCCGGGTCTGGCGCGCCTCCTCGTTGACCACGGCGTCGACCGGGTGCAGGCGGCGGGCGACCACGTTCAGCACCTCGCCCTCGACCTGGAGCGTGCCGTCGATCACCAGCAGCGGATGCCGGTGCAGCACCGCCCGGTTGGCCTGGTAGATCTCCGGCCGCACGGTCACGTTGATCATGCCGGTCTCGTCCTCCAGCGCGATGAAGACGAAGTTCTTGGCGGTCATCGGGTGCTGGACGCTGACCGCCAGGCCGGCCAGCCGCACCATCGAACGATCGCGCTGCTTGCCCGCCTCGGCCACCGGGATCACGCCACGCGCCGCCAGCCGCTCGCGGAACAGCTCGACGGCGTGGGCCGTCGGCGCCATCGCCAGCTCCCGGTACTCGGCGGCCACCTTCTCGGCGAAGGTCATCGGCGGCAGGGAGGCGCCCAGCGCGCGCTGGGCGTCATCGGTCAGTCCCAGGGCGGGACGCGCCGGGTTGGCATCCTCCATGGTCGTGCGCAGCTGCCAGAGCAGCTCGCGGCGGGGCGCATCGGTCCAGTCGAAGGCACCGATGGCGATCAGCCGCTCGACCACCTGCTCGCCCAGGCCGGTGCGGGCCACGAAGTCGCGCACGCCCGAGTACGGACCGATGGCCCGCTCGCGCTCCAGCGTCTCGCGCGAGGACTCGTCGATCCCCTTCACCTGGCGCATGCCCAGCCGCAGCGCATGGCTGCCATCCGGCAGCGGGCGCGTGTCGTGCTCCCAGGCCGACTCGTTGACGTCGACCGACAGCACCTTCACCCCGTGCCGCTTGGCGTCGCCCACCACCACGGCCGGCGAGTAGAAGCCCATCGGCTGGTTGTTCAGCACGCCGGCGTAGTAGTGGGTCGGGTAGCGCAGCTTCAGCCAGGCGGTGTCGTAGGTGATCTTGGCGAAGGCGGCGGCGTGGGCGCGGGCGAAGCCGAACTCGGCAAAGGCGCTGCAACGGCGGAAGAGCTCGTCCGCGTCGGGTTCGGTCAGGCCGGTGCGCATGGCCCCGCCCACGAAGCGGTCGCGCTCCGCCTGCATCTTCTGGTGGGACCGATGGGAGCCCATCGCCTTGCGGAAGATGTCGGCTTCCAGGGCCGTGTAGCCGCACACCTCGATGGCGACCTGCATGACCTGCTCCTGGTAGAGGATCACGCCCAGCGTGTCGGACAGGATCGGCTCCAGGCTGGGATGGAGGTAGGTGACCGTCCTCCTGGCCAGCGCGCCGGCGGAGGTAGGGGTGGACCGCGTTGCCCTGCACCGGGCCGGGCCGGATGATCGCCACCTGGACGACCAGGTCCTCGAAGCGTTCCGGGCGCGACTTGGGCAGCGCCTGCATCTGGGCCCGGCTCTCGACCTGGAACATGCCCACCGTGTCGGCGGCCGAGATGGTGCGGAACACCTCCGGGTCGTCGTGGGGGAGCGCGTCCAGATCAATCCTCTGTCCCGTGTCGCGTTCGATGCGGTCAAGGCACTCGGACACCACGCCCAGCGTCCGCAGCGAGAGGAGGTCGATCTTGACCAGTCCCAACGCCTCGATGTCCTCCTTGTCGTACTGGCTCACCACCCGGCCGGGCATGCTGGCGCGCTCGATGGGGACGAGGTCGATCAGCGGAGTGCGGGTGACGAGCATTCCGCCGACGTGGATCCCCAGGTGGCGGGGGAAGCCGTCGATCTCGGCGCATAAGGTGAGGAGCCACTGCCAGCGGTTGCGCGGCTGAGCGTGGGCATTCATTGCCGCTTCCTGCCAGATATCCGCCAGGGGAATGCCTGGCCCTGAATCGGGTTGGTATTCGGGTTGGATGTCTAGATCTGACCCGATTTCCTTCCCCAAAACCGCGCCAGACATTCTGGCGGTGAATCCCTGGCCGGAATCCGGGGGTTGCACGGCTCTCGGCAGGACGCTCGGGCGGCGTCGTTCCTCGATCGGCATGCCGGACTCCGGGTCCACCCGCACCACGGCGGGGCGATCGCCGGAGGCACCGGGCGTGCCGTTGTCGCGCGGCTCGGGAACCGCCAGCTCCCCCGCTGGCAGCTCCTCCGCCGACGGATCCACGCGCAGGCCGCCGGGCCCGTAGCGCTTCTGCTCCCACCCTTCGTGCTTGACCGATACCACCGACTGGTCGAGCACGCGCGGCCGTCGCGGCGGCACCCAGCCGGACTCGCTGTACGGCCGCCCATCGTGGTCGCCCGATGCATCCCGGGCCCGTGTCTCGGCATCGGCCAGGTCGGCGCGGAGCGGCAGCGGAGCCGGTGCCAGCACCGGGCGAGGACGGTGGTTCCAGGAGGAATCGGACTCGCGCGCGACGAGCGCGCCACCATCGGCCCGGCGTCCGTCACGGTTCGACGGGACCGCCTCCGCCTCCATGTCCAGGCCGATCTCGTCGAACAGCCAGCCGAAGCTGCCGTCCAGCGCCAGGTCGCGGGCCACGTCGCTGGCATCGCGGGTGTCGAGCGCCTTGGCCACCCGGTCAACCGCCTCCAGCGGGAAGCCCAGCGCCTTGGCCACCTCGCGCACGGCGGAGCGAGCCCGGTAGGTGATGATGGTGCAGACCATGGCCGAGTGGTCCTCGCCATAGCGGTCGTAGAGGTACTGGATCACCTCTTCGCGGCGGTTGACGTCGAAGTCGATGTCGATGTCCGGCAGCGTCCGCGCCTCGTTGATGAAACGTTCGAACAGGAGCTTGTGCTCGATCGGGTCGACCTTGGTGATGCCCAGGCAGTAGGCCACGATCGAGTCGCCGGCACTCCCCCTCCCCTGACCGATGATCCCGCGATTGCGCGCGAACTCCATCAGGTCCCAGACGATCAGGAAGAACTCCGCAAGGTTGGTGCGCTCGATGACGTCCAGCTCGTGTGCCAGCTGCTAGACCGCCTGCTTGGTAATCGGCCGGTAACGGCGCCGTAAGCCATCGTGCGCAAGCTGGTACAGGTATGAGAACGGCGTCTCGCCCTCGGGGACCGTAAAGCCCGGAAACCGATAGCGCTCGAAGTCCAGGTCCAGCCGGCACGACCGGCCGATGGCCGCTGCCCGCGCCAGCCCGTCAGCCCAGGCGCGCTGGCTGCGCTCGTCCGGCAGCCCGGGACCGATGCGCGCGAGCTCGGCCCCCGATTTGAGCCGGTACTCGGCGTTGGGGAGGAGCAGCTCGCGCGCCTCGTCCAGGGTGGCACCGTGGCGGATGCAGACCAGCACGTCCTGCAGCCGGTGGCTGCCCGGATCGGCGTAGTGCACCTCGTTGGTCACCACCGTGGGCAGGCCGGCGCGCTCCGCCAGCTCGGCCAGCTGGCCGATGAGCCAGTCGTCGTCCGGCTGCAGGTGGTGGCTCAGCTCGATCGCGAAGTCGCCGTCGGGAAAGCAGCTGGCCCACGTCTGCGCGGCGGCCAGCGCTGCCTCCGGGTCGCCGGCCAGCAGCTGACGCGGCACCTCCCCGCTGCGGCAGCCCGACAGGCCGACCAGGTGGCCGCGCGCCTCGTCCAGGGCGTCCTCCACCAGCGCACGCTCGAAGATCGGGAACTGCTTCTCCCCCGCCAGATGGCCGCGAGAGGCGAGCCGCGACAGCGCCGCGTAGCCGGTGCCGTCGCACGCCAGCAGGACCAGGTGGTCGCCAGGCATTGGTCCGGCGTGGAACTCGCCGGGCCAGCCGCGGCTGGCCTTCTCCCCGCGCAGCGGATCGTTGAGCTTCCGCCCACGGCGGGCGAGCCGCAGCGAGCGCTCGTCGGCGGGAATCGCCAGTTCCAGCCCCACGATGGCCGACACCGGGGAGAGGCCGGCGTCACGGGCTGCCTCGGTCCGCGTCTGGGCCGCGGCCTTCCAGAGCCGGACGGCGGCGTACAGGCCGGCGTGGTCGGTGACGGCCAGCGACGGCATGCCCAGCACCGCCGCCCGCCCGATCAGCTCCTCCGGGTGGCTGGCGCCGTCCAGGAAGCTGAAGTTCGAGTGGGCGTGGAGTTCGCAGTACTCGTCGGGCATCGGGAACGGACAGAATAGAACGTCTGTTCGATTCTGCCAAGAGGCTGGCAAGGGGCATCTTGACGCATCCGTGACACGCCATTATCTTGTGTGACATGGTACCGGGCGAGACACGCAACCCGCTCACCGAGCTCCGCCGCGGCGTGCTCGAGTACTGCGTGCTCGCCGTGGTCCGCGACGACGAGTCGTATGCCTTCGACATCGTCCGGAAGCTGGCGAGCGCGGGCGAGCTGGTGACCAGCGAGGGAACCATCTATCCCCTGCTGTCCCGACTCCGCCGCGACCGTCTGGTGACCACGACTTGGCGTGAGTCCGATGCCGGGCCACCGCGGCGCTACTACCGCATCACCGACGACGGTCGGCGGGCCTTGGACGGCTTCGCGCTCGATTGGGCTCGGTTTCGCCGCGCCGTCGACGCCATCCTCGCCATGGCGAGCTAAGGAGGGACCTATGGAGCCTGAGGCTCTTGTCAGCGACTACCTTGGCCGGCTCGAGCGGGCGGCCCAGCCGCTGCCTGCGGATCGCCGGGGGGAGCTGATCGCGGAGGTCCACGAGCACATCGAATCTGCGCTGGCAGAGGCCGGCAGCCGCGACGAGGTGACGGCCCGCAATGTCCTCGAACGGCTCGGCGCACCGGAGGAGATCGTGGCGGCCGAGACAGGTGGTGGCGGAGATCCTGCTTCGCCACCACCAGCCACGGAGCGGCGCTCGCGCTGGGGCCCGGTCGAGGTGCTCGCGATCCTGCTGCTCACGGTCGGCGCGGTCTTCCTGCCCTTTGTCGGGCCGCTGATCGGGTTGATCCTGGTCTGGATGTCCGGCGAGTGGACGACCCGAGAGAAGTGGGTCGCTACCCTGATTGTCGTGGTGCTGTTGGCGCTGCCGGTGCTACTCCTCCTCGGCGTGAGTGCCGGATCCGGCAGCAGCGGTACCGGAGCATGAGGCGGACCCGTGGACGTTGACTTCCTGAGAATCCTCACCCTGCTGCTGGTGCCGCTGGCCGGCGTCGTAGCAGCGATCTACCTGCTGGTCGCCCGCCGACGCCGTGGCTGACGGCCCACGGCTGGTGCCTGGCGAAGCCTTCTTGCCCGGCCACGACGGCGTACGGCTCCACTACCGCGCGAGTGGGCAGGGTCCCGTGCTGATCGCCCACCCAGGCGGTCCCGGCACCAGCACCGCCTTCCTGGGCGACCTGGCTGGACTGGACGAACTGGCCACGATCGTGTGGCTCGATCCGCGCGGGACCGGCGGCTCCAGCGCGCCGGCTGACGCGGCCGCGTACCGGCTGGCCGACTACGCCGCCGATATCGACGCCGTACGACGGCAGCTGGGTCTGGATCGGGTCGGCCTGCTGGGCTTCTCCCACGGGGGCATGGTCGCCATGCGCTATGCCGTCGACCATTCCGACCGCCTGACCCACCTGGTCCTGCTCGACACCGCCCCGGCCCTGGACGCCGTGGCCATGGAGCGCGTCACTGCCGCCATGGATCGGCGGCAGGGCGAGCCGTGGTACGCCCAGGTGCGACCGCTCCTGGACGCCGATGAAGTGGAGGCGACCGATGACGCGGCGATGGCCACCATGCTGGCCATCATGCCGATGTACTTCCACCGCTGGGACGACACTGCCAGGCGCTTCACGGCCACGCTCACCGACTCAGGCTTCCATTCCCGCGTCGGGCCGGCGTGGGCGGAGGAAGAGGCCACCATGGACCTGCGGCCGGAGCTGCCACGGATCGCGACGCGGACCCTCGTGGTCGTCGGCGAGGCCGACTTCATCTGCGACGTCGTCTCGGCCGGTGAGATGGCCGATGCCATTCCGGGCGCGCAGCTGGCCACCATCCCCGAAGCGGGCCACTTTCCCTGGGTCGAGCAGCCGGCCGCCTTCCGCGCCGCGCTGGATCGGTTCCTGACAGAGGGCTGACGCAACCGCGGCTACCATGGCCGCATGGGACAGACGACGCGGATTTCGACTCCTGACGGCGGCGCCGATGCCTACCTGGCCGCGCCCGCCAACCCGCCCGGACCACCGGTCCTGGCCCTCCACGCGTGGTGGGGCCTGAACGGCATGTTCCGTGACCTGGTCGACCGGCTGGCCGGTGACGGGTTCACGGTCCTGGCGCCGGACCTGTTCGACGGGCGGGTGCTGGCGACCATCGAGGAAGCCGAGTCCTACCAGCAGAACGAGCTCGACGAGGAGGCGAATGCGGAGCGGCTGGTCGCGCGCAGCGCGGCCGCGCTGGACCACCTGTTGCGTCTGCCCGAGACCCGCGGCGATCGCGCCGCCGTGCTGGGCATTAGCTTCGGCGGGGTGTATGCACGGTGGCTGGCCAAGACGCGCCCGGAGGTGGCAGGGCTGGTCACCTACTACGGTGGCGGCTGGGATCCACCGGCCGAGCCGCGTGACCCGCCCGTCGCGTGGCTGAGCCACTGGGCAGAGAACGACGAGTTCGAGGAGGCGCCGGCAGAGCCGGCGGAGGCCGCGAACCGTGAGTCGGCGTCACACAGCTACCCGGAGACCAAGCACTGGTTCGCCGAGCCGGATCGACCCGAGTACGTCGAGGCCCCCAGCGAGCTCGCCTACGCGCGTACGGTCGAGTTCCTGCGATCGGTCCTCGGCTGACGAACCGATGGAGATCGACTACCCCCTCGTTGACACGCCGCGACTCCGCCTGCGGCCGTTCACCGAGGGCGATGTCGCCGCGCTGCACGCGCTCATGCAGAACCCGGAAGTCTGGCGCTACCTCGGCGATCGCCGGATGCCGACCCTGCAGGAGACGTGGCGAGCAGTCGCCGGCTGGATCGGCCACTGGGCGTTGCGCGGCTACGGGATGTGGGCCATCGAGGATCGCGATAGCGGCGTCGTGATGGGACGGGCCGGAATCATCAACCCGGCCGACTGGCCGGGGCCGGAGGTCGGCTACGTCCTCGGCCGCGATTGGTGGGGCCGCGGCTACGCCACGGAGGCGGCCGGCGCGGCCATGGACTGGGGATTCACCAGCGTCGGCTTCGACCGGCTGATCAGCCTGATCGATCCCGCCAATGCCGCCTCGATCGCCGTGGCCGAACGCCTGGGTGAGGCGCTCGACGGCGAGACCGACCTGTGGGGCAATCGCGTGCTGGTCTACGCCATCGACCGCGCGACGTGGAGCGAACGCGCGGAACGCTAGCTGGCGGCCAGGGCCTCCAGCACGGCCAGGTTCTCGGTGGTGCCGTCGTCGGCAATGGGGATGACGGCCACGTGGTCGGCGCCGGCGGCGACCATCTCGGCGATGCGTTCGTGCAGGGCGCCGGCTTCACCCCAGGCCACCATGGCGTCGACCAGCCGGTCGCTGCCCGGCTTCTCCCAATCGGTCTCGTCGAAGCCCTGCAGCGCCCACGTGGCCTGGTAGGTCGGGGTGCGCAGGTAAGGCGCCAGGTAGCCGCGCGCGGCCGCACGGGCCAGGGCGGCATCGGTCGAGAGGACGGCAGGCATGCTCACCGCCAGCAGCGGGTGCCGGTCCGGCGCCGCCGTGTCCAGGATGGATCGTGTCCAGGCCACCCGCTCCGGCGTGACCAGGTAGGGAAATGCGCCATCCGCGTCCGTGGCCGCGAGCGCCAGCATCCGCTCCCGCAGCGCGGCCAGCAGGATCGGCGGCTCGGGGGCGCCATCGGCCATCGGTCCCTTGTAGACCGCCGCCCGGTATGCCTCCAGGAACTCGCGCATGCGCGTCAGCGGACGGTCGTAGGAGTGGCCCCGCAGGCGCTGCGCGAGGTGTGGATGCGAGACGCCGAGTCCGAGCACGAAGCGACCGTCGGTAGCCTCCTGCAGCGTGAATGCCGCCATCCGCGTGCTCTGGGCATCGTGGCCCCAGATGGAGGCGATGCTCGTGCCGAGGATCAGCGAGGTGGTCCGGAGGGCCAGCAGGCCGAGCAGGGTGAAGGGCTCGCGGCCGACCGTCTCCGGCACCCACAGCGTGCCGAAGCCCAGCGCCTCCACCCGCGCCGCGTAGTCGCCCAGCGTCCCGGCGGGCAGGGAGTCCAGGTGACCCCACACGCCCAGCCGCCCCAGGTTTACGGCCGGAGCGTTCATGCCTCGGCGCCCGCGAACCGGTAGCGCAGGAAGAGCTCGTCGCCCGAGCGATGGGCGCTCACCAGCCTGCCGACGTGCGGCGGGTGGCGCTCCGGCAGTGACGCCACGATCTGGCGTCCGTCGGCGGCGACCAGGCGCGGCCCGACCGTCCAGTACAGCTCATCCAGCGCGTCGGCGGCCAGGAAGGACGAGTTGACGGTCGGCCCGCCCTCGATCAGCAGCGCGCGCACGCCGCGCTCGACTAACCGGCCGAGCAGCCAACCCGGCTGTGGATTCGGCGTGGGCGCCACCCAGACTTCGACACCCGCCAGCTCTGACGCGGTGGCGTGCGGGCTGTCCGAGCCCACGACGACCGCCCGCGGCTGCTCGGGGTGGGCGAAGAAGCGCCGATCGGTGGGGATGGCCGATGACCCGCCGATCACGATGGCCAGCGGCTGCGGCGGCTTGCCCGCATCCGCGCGGCGGCGCGCCAGGTCATCGGGCAACCAGGAGTAGAAGTCATCGGCGCGCAACGTGCCGGCCCCGCTGGCCACCGCGTCATAGCCGGTCCGGTACAGGCGCATGAGGCGCCGGTCTTCGCGCGAGCCCAGCCCATCGGCCAGCCCGTCGAGCTGCGCGCGACCGTCGACGCTGCTGATCATGTTGACGCCTACCAAGGGTCGGCCAGCGGGTGGCTCGGGCAGGCGGAGGTCGCGGAACGCCTCGTCCAGGGACAGTGCAGGGCGTGGGTCGGGCCAGAGGCGGTCGACCAGCGGCGCATCGGCCATTGATGCGGATGGTAGGGCTCAGCCCGCCTCGTTGTACTCCGCCAGGGTGCCGACCTCGTCGGCCGCCAGCTGGACGCGAACCTCTGACGAGGTGAGGTTGGTCACCAGGTCGGCCGGGATGACGCGGAACGGTCCGCTCTCGGCCGGATCCAGCGCGATGCCGTGGAAGATGCCCTCCATCTCGGTGCCCAGCATGGCTGCCACCTTGCCGATCCGCACGCCCTCGCGGCTCGTGATCGGCGTACCGGGCTCGATGAAGCTCCACGCCACCGGATCGTCCGGACCCGGCATGTCGAGCTCGCTGACCAGTGACTCCTGCGAGCTCGTGTCGTCGGCGCTGTCCCCGGGCGGCAGCGGATCGAGCTCCGGCTCCGTTCCACCCTTCATCCCCGGATCGTCAATCGCGCCGGGATTGCGCTGCCAATCGCTCATATGAACCAATCTCCTGCACGGGCGGTGCCACACGTGCCTGGCGGCGCTCGTTTGCGACTCAGAGCACAAACGGCGGCGAGAGGCCAAGAAAACGGTCGAACTGGCCGAACGGCCGGTTGGACATCAGGAAGGTGAGGAAGGTGTCCATCTTGAACCGCCGGCCCAGCAGGTGCCGCATGGCGACCTCGTTGATCATCGGCACCTCCAGAGCCACTTCCTCGATCTCCCGCTCCGCGGCGCGTCGCTCGACGTGGTCCAGGATCGGCGGCAGGTGGTCTGGATGCGTGGCGGCGATGGGGCCGATGGCGCCGCGCGGCCCAAGGAAGGCCGAGCCCACGATCTCACCGCCGCGGCGGTACAGGTACCCCTCGCGGTTCTCCAGCAGCCACTCGAACTCGCGTCCGCGATCGAACTCGAGCGCCGAGCGCTCCAGCGCCGCCAGGTGACCGACATCGTCCGTCGTGGCCGCCGCGGGCTCGAGCCCGTTGCTCAGCGGTGTCCCGGCGGCGACCCCCGGCTTGGCGGTCAGGCCGGCGATCGGGAAGCGGGCGACGGTGCCCGCCTGGTAGTAGCGCGCCTGGGCGCGCACGTCGGTCGTGGCGATGATGACGCGGACCTCGCCGCGCCCATTCGGAAAGGCCTTGTCGAGCAGCGCCCTCCCAACGCCGGCCGACTGGTTCTCCGGTTGGACGAAGAGTTCGGACAGCTCGAACAGCCCGCCCCGCTCGAGCGAGCGGGCATAGCCGATCACCTTGCCGGATGCGTCGTCCTCGGCCACCCACCACTCGGCGGCATGCGCCGCCAGGAAGTCCAGGAACGCGGTCTGGTTGTTCCAGACCTCGTCAGGATCCGGGTCCCACGGCGCACCCTGGCGGGCGGACAGCTCGCGAACGGCCGGGATGAAGACGTCGAAGCTCGGGCGTTTGTCGTCGGGCGTGGCCGGGCGCACGCGGAAGCTGGGTGGCATCGGCATGGAGCCTAGCAGGCAAGCGTTGCGATGAGGTGTCGGCCATGAGTCAGTCGAAGATGCGCTCCAGGTGCCAGGTGCCTCGGATCTCGTCCAGGTAGATGGTGCAGAGCAGCCCGTCGCGGGTCACCAGCTTGAAGTAGGCACGTGCCACCGGCGTCCGCCACCAGTCGTCGTCCAGCCGCCATCGGTTGCAGATCCCGACCTCGCCGTGGGTGGTGCCGTCCATGCGCAGGCGCACCGGGATGCCGGCGGCATCGGTCTCCACCTGCACCAGCGGGTGTCCGTCGACCAGGCGGGTCATGACGCGGATGGACCGATGTCCACCAGGCGCGTCCGCCGCTCGGCCAGCGACGCGGTTGGGCGGTCGTGCACGGCCCGCCACAGGCGGCCCTCGCCGAAGCGGGCGGCCAGCCGCTCCAGCGACCAGCGCAGCTCCTCCCAGCGCGCGGCCTGCGCCTCGAAGGCCGGCAGCTGCCGGCTGGCCGGATCGGCCAACCGGTCGAAGACCAGGCCGATGGACCCCACTCGCGGCTCCTCCACCTCCCCCAGCCGGCGGGCACGGGCCGCCTGCTCCAGCCGGCCCAGCAGCAGCCGCGCGATCCAGTCCGGCTCCAGGGCGGGCGCCGGGAAGGCCAGCTCCACGCCGAAGGCGGGCGCGTCCTCCAGCTGCAGGCGCAGGGCGGCACGCCCGGGAGCCAGGTGGCGGGCGCGCAGCGCCTCGCACAGCTCGGCACAGACGCGGCGCAGGGCCAGGGCGATGGCGCCCACTCCCTCCAGTGGCGGGTCGAAGACGATCGAGCGGACCAGGCGCGCCGGGCGTCGCCGCGGGGTGAGTGGACGCGGGTCGTCGCCGCGCGCCAGCAGCTGCAGCCGCTCGCCGGTGACCCCGAACTGGGCGCCGACCGCCGAGCGCGGCAGCGTGGCCAGCTGCCCCATGGCCGTCAGCCCGAACAGCGCGAAGCGCTGGCGCGTGGCCGGATCGGCGGGGAGCAGGTCCAGCGGCAGCTCCGCCAGCTCCCGGCGCGCCAGCGTCCGGAAGGCGGCCGGGGCATCGGGGCGCTCCGGGTGGGCCAGCCGGGCGGCCAGCGCCGCCAGCCAGCGGTTCTCCCCCGCCCCGACGCGCACCGGCAGCGGGCTCACCTCCCGGCACAGCGCCACCGCCCGCGCCGCGATGCGACGCTCCTCGCCGAGCAGCGGTCCCAGGCCGGTGATGTCGACCAGCGCCACCCCCACCGCCACCGGCTCGACCCGCGGGGAGAGGTCGTCGAGGCGGTCCAGCATCGGCTCCCACGGCGCCGTCTCCGCCTCCGGCAGGCGCAGGTCCGGCCAGACCAGGGCCAGCAGCCGCATCAGGCACCCACCACCTGCAGCGGCGGCACCTCGAGCGCGGCGTCCGGCGCGGCCGGCTCTGCCAGCGGATGGGCCGCCGTGCGGAGCAGGGCATCGGTCCGCCGGCCCTCGGCGAAGTACAGGTCGAGCTGCGCGCGGCTGCCCGCCAGCGCCCAGCGCTGGCGCGTGACGGTGGCCTCCACCCGCTGCCCCACCAGGTCGCGGCCCACCGCCAGCCAGGCATGTCGCCGCAGCGCCACCCGCACGCCGGCCACCCGGCCGGCCGTCTCGCGCCCGGTCCCGGCCAGCAGCAGCGTCACGCCGCCCGACCGCACCAGCAGGTCGGCCAGGCGATCCAGCCCGCGCGGCAGGAGGGTATCGGCCAGGTCCAGCACCATCGCGTCGATCCGGCCCTCGCGGGCCAGCCAGCCGGCCAGCTCGACCGCCTCGGCGGCATCGGCCGGGCGGACGACCAGCAGCCAGGTCAGGTCAATGCCGAGCCGGGACGCGGTGGCCGGGTCCAGGCTGCCTGCCGGATCCAGGTAGGCGACCAGGCCGCCGGAGGCCTGGCAGGCGGCCAGCGTGCCGAGCGCCAGGCTGGTGGCGCCGCTGCCGGTGGGCGCATCGATCAGCGCCAGCGCGCCGCGCGGCCAGCCGCCCGTTCCCAGGGCGTGGTCGAGGTCCGGCTGGCCGGTCGGCAGGGCGGGTCGGGCCGGCATCGGTCCGGAGGGCTCCACGCCACGCCGCAGGCCATGCAGGCGCAGCGCATCCAGGAGCTCGGGGAGGGGTTGGACGGGCCGTGGGCGATCGGGCTGGACCATCATGGCCCCACCGATGATAGAACAGATGTTCTACTTTGGGAAGAGGCGCCGACCCACTGCTATACTCGCCGACGGCCGCCCGGCCCGACCCGTGGGGATGTAGCTCAGCTGGGAGAGCACTGCGTTCGCATCGCAGGGGTCAGGGGTTCGAGTCCCCTCATCTCCACCACCTTCACGCTCAACGCGCCTCGCCGCGGGCCAAGCCGAGCCGATACCCCCACCTGGAGTACAACTGCGCCGCCCGACGCTCCAACGCGCCATCCAACGCACGGGCGGAGTGGAGCCAACGCTCCAGCGATCCTCAAATCCGGTGTGCGACGTGCTCCGGCGCTGATGTACGCACCACGCGAGTAATCTCGGTGACGCGCCGCGTCCTGACAGCGACTAGAACGGCAGCTGCGGGGTACCCTCGGTCACCTGATCGGACGGCGGCGGGCTGACCTCGACCGGCTCCCCGTACCTCGAGAGGGTGAGCAGCAGACCGAACGTGCCGGCCTCGCCGGCATCAATGTCCGACGACAGCTGGGTCAGCTGCAGGTTCTCGCGATCGAACTGCATGTTCAGGACGAGCGCCTCGCCGACCATCTCACTCGGATCGATCCCCGCAACCTCGCTGCCCTCGGCCAGCAGCGCGCTCGGGATGGTGAGCTCCACCGCGTAACAGGTGCGATCCCCACAGTTGACGTCGGCCAGCTTCTCCGTCTCCACGCCCTCCTTGCCCAGGAAGTCCTGCAGCCCGGCCAGGGCCTTATCCGGATCCGTCGGCACGTCGCTACTGTCCGCCACCGTGGACTTGCTATAGGTGTCACCGGTGAGGCTGGTCTTCACGTACGAGTCGGTACCGATCTGCAGCACCTCGCCGCTCAGGCTGAACAGCGCGGGCACCTCGAACGTGAGGCGGCCGTGCTTGTTGGCGATGTCGAAGTCACCGGAGGCGGTGGTGCCCTCCAGGTTGAAGGTCCCGCCGGTGTCCGGGATGGTGAGGTCGCCGGTCACGCTCAGGTCGATGTGGAAGCTGGTGGCATCCGCGGTTGCCTCCAGGCCCTGGCTGATGATCTCGGCGGGATCGTTGATGGTGGGAGCGCTGGTGCCGCCACAGGCGGCGAGCACCACGGCCGACAGCAGGGCCGCGGGCATGAGACGACGAAGCAAGAGGTCCTCCGAGGGCGATTGGGGCGCACTGAGCGGCGCGCCGCGGTCGCCACCGTGCGTGGCGATGCCGCCTGGAGGATACCCGGGACGGCCACCTGCCGCACGCCGGACTCCTGGCGGTCGCCTGGTGACGATCGGGTAGGGTAGGCCGATGCGACGCGTCGAGGCCGGCATCACCATCGCCGCTCCGCCGGAGGAGGTGTTTGCCTTCGTGGCCGACCTGGCAAACCTGCCGCGCTGGCAGTCGGGCATCGTGTCCGCCAGACGGACCTCGCCCGATCCGGTCGCCGTCGGCTCGACGGCACGGGTGGTGCGCGACATGGCCGGGCAATCGCTGACCGTCGACCTCACCATCACCGAGTTCGAGCCCGGCCGCCGACTGGCGCTGGCCAGCCAAGCCAGTGGCGTCAGTGTGACCGCCACGCTCGAGATGGAACCGAACGATGACGCCACGGTGGTGCGCTCCGGGATCGAGATCAAGGCCGGCAGCGCGTTCATGGCGCCGCTGGAGGGCATGATCGCCAACGCGGCCGGCGGCGAGCTGGCGTCCGGTCTCGAGCGCCTCAGGGACGCAGTCGAGGGCGGATGAAGGCGTTCGTCACCGGGGGCGCCGGCTTCGTGGGCGGGGCGGTGGTGCGACAGCTGCTCGCACGCGGGGACCATGTCGTGGCCGCCGTGCGGGATCCGCACAATGCGGGCAGCCTGGGCATGAGCGGCGCCGCGTTGGTCGGGATGGACCTGGCGGCACCCGATCCCGCCCCGTTGGTCGCCGCCATGGAAGGCGCCGATGCGGTCTTCCACCTGGCGGGCAGCTACCGAGTGGGCATCCGGCCCGGGGAGCGCCCCACCATGTGGGCGGCGAACGTCACCGCCACCGGTCGGGTGCTGGATGCGGCGGCCGCCACCGGCGTGGCGCGGGTGGTCTACATCTCCACCGCCAACGTGCTCGGCAACACGTTCGGCCAGCTGCCGGACGAGACCTTTCAGCGCGAGCACCCGCCCGACCTTCTTGTCCTGGTACGACGAGACGAAGTACCGCGCCCACCTCCTGGCGGAGGAACGGGCCGCCAGCGGCTCGCCGATCCTGATCGCGATGCCCGGCATGATCTACGGACCGGGCGACCACTCGCAGGTCGGCGCCCAGATCCAGCAGGCGCTGGCCGGCAGGCTGCAGGTGCTGGCCGTGCCGGACCTCGGCGGCAACCTGGCGCACGTCGACGATATCGCGACCGGCATCCTGCTCGTCCACGACCGCGGCGGCCTTGGAGCCGAGTACCTGCTCGGCGGCGAGGTGGCCACCATGCGGCAGGTGATGCAGCGCGCCGCGGCGCTCGGCGGCCACCCGCCGCCTCGCGTCGAGGTGCCGCCCTGGTTGGTCCGTGGCGTGGGCGCCGTGGGATCGGTTTCGGCCCTTCTGCGCGGCCCGGACCTGGGTGAGCTGGTGCGCGCCAGCCTTGGCGTCACCTACTGGTTCAGCGACGCGAAGGCTCGCACCGAGCTGGGCTATACCTCGCGTCCGCTCGATGACGGGCTGCGCACCATGCTGCCGGAGACGTCGAGCGCCTGAGCGTGGGTTTGGCGCCCCGGCTGCTATACTCGAGCACGAACGCGACGACGCGGGAGTAGTACGCGCTGCGTTCCGGCACGAAGCGAGCCGGGATGGTGAAAGCCGGCCGCCGGAGCACGCGGAACTCGCCCGCCGAGCAGCCGGGAGACCGGCCGGGATGGCGTCCGATATCCTCGCCGATGAGTGGACCGACCGTGGGGTTGTAGCTCAGCTGGGAGAGCACCTGCATGGCATGCAGGGGGTCGGGGGTTCGAGTCCCCCCAGCTCCACCACCCACCTCGGTCAAGTCATGGTGGTACCGCGATGGGAGCCCCCTTCGTCCTGACGAACGGGGGCTTTGTCATGTCCTGGACCGATGGATGAACCGATGGAGCAGGCCGCGATGGTGAGCGACGTGGAGGCGCAGGCGCGAACGGCCGGCGATGGCCGGCGCTGGACGCTGCGCCCCGCCCGGCCGACCGATTCGCGCGGCCTGGCGCGCCTGTTCGACGACGTGCGGCGCGAGGGCCGCTGGCTGGTGACTCCGCCCAGCGCCGTCAGCCAGCCGTCCGAGGCCTTCTTCATCGGCGAGATGCTGCGCACCGGCGACGGCCTGGCGCTGGTCGCCGAGGCGGACGGCGAACCGATCGGCACCGTCCAGGTCAGCCTGGAGCGCAGCGCGGTGAGCAGCCACGTCGGCACGCTGAGCATCGTGGTGGCCGATGGCTGGCGCGAGGTCGGCATCGGCTCCGCCCTGGTGCGGGCCGCCCAGGAGTGGGCGCGCGAGCATGGCCTGCTGAAGGTCGCGCTGGCCGTCTTTCCGGACAACGCGCGCGCGATCGCCGTCTACGAGCACGCCGGCTTCGTGCGCGAAGGGCTGCGGCGCAAGCAGTACCGCGCCGACGGCGGCGTGCTGCGTGACGAGCTGCTGATGGCCTGGTTCCCGGAGCCGGCGGAGGCCGGGTCGTGAGCGGCGTGGATCCGGCCCGCGCCCGCGGCTTCGACGCCTGGGCCGGCGACTACGACCGCTACCGGCCGACGTACCCGGACGAGCTGTTCGAGGCCATCGCCCAGCGCCTGCCGATTCCGCGCCAGCCGCACGTGGTCGACCTTGGCGCGGGCACCGGCCGCGCCTCGCTGGCCATGGCCGAGCTGGGCTGGCGCGTCACCGCGGTGGAGCCGGGCAAGCCGATGCTGGACGTGCTGCGCGGCCGCGCCGCCAACGCAGGGCCTGCTCGTCTCGACCGGTGCAGGCGACTGCGGAGGAGACCGGCCTGGATCCCGCATCCGCCGACCTGGTCACCGCTGCCCAGGCGTTCCACTGGTTCGACAAGGACCGCGCCCTGCGCGGAGGCGGCGCGCATCCTGAAGCCGAGCGGCGGCCTGGCGCTGTTCTGGAACGTCCGCGATGCGGAGCGGTCGCCGTTCCTGGCCGACTACGGCGGAGCTGCTGAGCCACATCACCAACGACGAGGCCGGACGCTACGAGGCAGGACTGGCCGAGGCGACCGGGCTGCCGGACGAGACCCGACGAGCGATCGAGGCGCACGCCGCCGCGTTCGACGCGCCGCAGCTGACCCAGCTGCGCGCACGAGCTGGTCATGACCGGCGACGAGTTCATCGGCATGGCCTTCACCGCTTCGTACGTGCGGGTCGGCATATCCGCCCGACGAGCAGGACCGCTTCCGCCTCGACCTGGCTGCGCTGCTCGGCCGCCATGGCCTGAACGATGGCCGCCCGTTCTCCGTCCCCTACCGCCTTGACCTGTGGACCGCACGAAGGAAGGACCGATGATGTCACGGACCGACACCGAGGCCCGCTCCGCTCGCGGCCCTCGTTTCGACCCCGCCGCGTACGAGCAGCGCTGGCGCGAGCGCTGGGAGGCCGATGGCCTGTACCGCGCCGACGATCGACGATCCCGCGGCAGAAGCACTACCTGCTGACCATGTATCCCTACCCGTCGGGCGACCTGCACATCGGGCACTGGTACGCGGCCACCGGTCCGGACATCGTGGCTCGCATGCGCCGCATGCAGGGGCTGAACGTCATGTTCCCGATGGGCTTCGACTCGTTCGGCCTGCCGGCCGAGAACGCGGCCATCGATCGTGGCATCCATCCGGCGATGTGGACCAATGCACAACATCGAGCGCATGCGCGCGCAGTTCCGGACCACCGGGCTGCGGCTTCGACTGGGCGCGGGAGGTGGTGGTCAGCGACCCGCGCTACTACCGCTGGACGCAGTGGCTGTTCCTGCAGTTCTACCGCGCCGGGCTGGCGTATCGGTCCATGGCGGCGGTCGACTGGTGCCCGAAGGACCAGGTGGTGCTGGCGCGCGAGCAGGTGGAGGGCGCCGACCGCCATTGCTGGCGCTGCGGCACGCCGGTCATCAAGCGCGACCTGGAGCAGTGGTTCTTCCGCATCACCAACTACGCGGACGAGCTGCTGGACTTCAGCGGCATGGACTGGCCGGAGCCGATCCGGCTGATGCAGACGAACTGGATCGGCCGATCGGAGGGCGCCGAGATCGCACTTCGCGGTGGAGGCCGATGACGTCGAGCCGATCCGCGTCTTCACCACCCGTCCGGACACGACCTTCGGCGCGACCTTCATGGTGCTGGCGCCCGAGCACCCGCTGGTGCCGGTGCTGACCACTGACGAGCAGCGCGGAACGGTGGAAGGCTACGTGGCCGCCGCGCGGCGCGAGACCGAGATCGAGCGCCTGTCGGCCGATCGCGAGAAGGACCGGCGTCTTCACCGGCTCGCACGCGATCAACCCGATGACCCAGGAGCGCATCCCGATCTGGGTGGCGGACTACGTGCTGCCCGGCTACGGCACGGGCGCGATCATGGCCGTGCCCGCCCACGACGAGCGCGACGGCGCGTTCGCGCGCACGTACGACCTGCCGATTCGGTACGTCGTGCGCCCGGCGTCCGGCGGACCTGCCCGACGACGAGCCATTCGTGGCGCACACCGCGGACGAGGTGCTGGTCGACTCCGGCGAGTTCAGCGGCATGCCGGCCAGCGAGGCGATCGGCGCCATCACCCAGCAGCTGGCCGACCGGGGCATCGGCGGCCCGGCAGTGAGCTACAAGATCCGCGACTGGCTGGTCAGCCGGCAGCGCTACTGGGGCGCGCCGATCCCGATCGTCTACTGTCCGGAGCACGGCGCCCAGCCCGTGCCGGAGGACCAGCTGCCGGTGCTGCTGCCGGAGGACGTCGACTTCGCGCCCACCGGGGTCAGCCCGCTGCAGTCGCATGCGGACTTCCTGAAGGCCACCTGCCCGGTGTGCGGCGCCGAGGCGCGCCGCGAGACGGACACCATGGACACCTTCGTCGACTCGGCCTGGTATTTCCTGCGCTACTGCTCGCCGGACGACGACGCGCGGGCCTGGGATCCCGAGGCGGTGGCCCACTGGATGCCGGTCGACCTGTACACCGGCGGCGCGGAGCACGCGGTGCTGCACCTGATGTACTCGCGCTTCTTCGTGAAGGCACTGCGCGACATGGGGCACCTGTCGTTCGACGAGCCCTTCGTGGCGCTGCGCAACCAGGGCCAGATCCTGGGCGCGGATCACCACCGCATGAGCAAGTCGCGCGGCAACGTGGTCAATCCCGACGACCTGACCGCGCGCTACGGGACCGACACGGTGCGGCTGTTCCTGATGTTCATCGGCCCGTGGGACCAGGGCGGACCCTGGAACCCGACCGGGATCGAGGGGATCCACCGCTTCCTGGGCCGCGTCTGGCACATCGCCCAGGCCGAGGTGCCCGACGGTGGCGGCCGGAGCGGGACACAGGTGCTGGGCGCCGGGGACGAGCTGGAGCGGGCTCTGCGTCGCGCCACCCATACCACCATCGCCGGCGTCACCGACGAGTACGCGGCCTTCCGCTTCAACACCGCCATCTCCAAGCTGATGGAGCTGTCGAACGCGATCGTCCGCTCGCGTGACGCGGGGATCGGCGGCTCGACGGCCTACGCCGAGGCGGTCGACGCGCTGTTGCTGCTGCTGGCACCAGGCGCACCGCACCTCGCCGAGGAGCTGTGGGCGCGGCGCGGCCACGACTACAGCGTCCACCAGCAGCCGTGGCCGGCGTACGACCCCGAGCTGGCGGTGGCCGACACCATCGAGCTGCCGGTCCAGGTCGATGGCAAGCTGCGCGATCGCCTGGTGGTCACGCGCGATACGCCGGCCGACGGAGATCGAGCGGCTGGCGCTGGCCTCCGAGCACGTGCAGCGCTACCTGAATGGCCGCGCGCCACGGCGTGTCATCCAGGTGCCCGGCAAGCTGGTCAACGTGGTCACGCCTGCGGATTAGCGCGGATCGCACCATCTGGGAGCGTGCAAACCGGACGGTAAGCGGGCAATAAGCGTCGCGTCGCTAGGCTGCGCCTCCTGCTTCCGGGACCCGGCGTCGAGTGCCCGGGCGCCGGGCCCCGGACAGGTCCATCACCGTCTCGCCTTCCTGTTGTGAGGCGCCCGCGTGTCATCCATGACGCGGCGCGACCAGCTCGCCGTCGGGCTGGTTGTCGCCGGCCTGCTGTCCTTGGCGGGTGCGGCGTGGCTGCTGGTCGGAGCTGTGGGAGCCGCTCCCGCGCCCGATTGACGCCGAGGTGGCCGAGTCACTCTCGCCGGCGGCGCTGGGGTCGCCGTCGCCGGTGTCCGGTGCCGACCTCGTGATCGACGTGCAGGGCGCGGTCCGACGACCAGGCATCGTGCTGTTGCCGCCCGGTGCTCGCGTCGGCGATGCGCTCGCCGCTGCCGGCGGTTACTCGCGCCAGGCCGATCTGAACGCCGCCGCCGCTAGCCTGAACCTCGCGGCGCTCCTGGCCGATGGTGCTCAGGTCTATGTGCCGCTGATCGGCGCGCCGATAGCCGGCGGGGGCGGCGGCACCGATGGCGGCGGTGACCCGGGTGGAGGCGGCTCAACGCTGGTCAACGTCAACACGGCCACGCCCGAAGAGCTGGAAGCGCTGCCCGGCATCGGTCCTGTGACGGTGCAGAAGATCGTCGCCGGACGCGCCGCAGCAGCCGTTCGCGACCGTCGACGAGATGGTCGAGCGCGAGGTCATCGACCGCGGCCAGCTCGAGGACATCCGCGGCCTGGTCACCTTCTGAGCGGAATCGCAGCCGGCCATGGGCGCCCTGCTGCTGCCGTCCGCGCTGGCCGGACTGGTGTCGGGAATCGTGGCGGGGGATGCCCTGAGCGGGGCGACGGCCAATCTGCAGCTTGTGGCGATCGGGGCCGTTCCGTTGGCGGCAGCTGGCCTCCTGTTGCGGTGGCGTCCGCTGGCGGTGATCGGGATCGTCATTGTTGCTGCGACGGTCGGCGCATGGCGGGGCGCCGTCGTTGCGCTGCCAACCGGCGAGGGTACTGTCGTCGCCGCCGTCGGAGCGGAGGAGCGGGCGCTCGCCGGCACCGCCATCGACGACCCACGGCCGCGCGGAGAGCGACAGCAGGTCGTCATCGATCGGGTGGAAGTCGAGCGGTCCCGGCGGAGAGACCACCGCCCTCGCCGGACGCGTCCTGCTCTGGCTGCCGCGCAGCGCGGTGGTGCGGGCCGGTGACCGGGTCCGCGTCACTTCGTCGCTGGAGGAGCCCGAGGACTTCGAGGGTTTCGCCTACCGGGCCTACCTGGCGCGCCAGGGCGTCGCCGCCATCGCCAGCAGCCGCGGGGTCAGCGTCATCGGCCACGAGCTCGGGCCTGTTGCCGACGCCCTGCATGGCGCACGCTGCGTGGCTGCTTTCGGGCCTGAACCGGCTCGTGCCGGAGCCTGAGGCCGCGCTCGCGGCCGGGATCCTGCTCGGCGTGCGCTCCGGCATCGATCCGGACATCAACGAGGCCTTCGCCCGCGCCGGCTTGACGCACGTGGTCGCGATCTCGGGCTGGAACATCGCCATCGTTGCCGCGCATCGCGGCGGCGGCGGCGCGCCCGCTGACACGGTTGCCATCGGGCCGTTGGCTGGCAGCCATCGCCGCGGTGGGCGCAGTCGCGGCCTACGTGCTGCTCACCGGCGCCTCTCCGTCGGTGGTGCGCGCGGCACTCATGGCCGGCAGCGCTGCTGGTTGCGCGCCTTGGCGGCGCCCGTTCGCACGCCATGTCGGCCCTGATGCTGGCGGCGCTGCTCATGCTGCTCGCATCGCCGGCCATCGCCTGGGACGTCGGCTTCCAGCTGTCGGCATTGGCGACGGCCGGCCTGATCTGGTTCGGCGCATCGTTCGCCGCGCGCCTCCGCCGCTGGCCGGCCCTCATCCGCGAGCCGGTGGCGCTGACCATGGCTGCCCAGGTCACCACCCTGCCCGTCATCCTGCTGAACTTCGAGCGGCTGTCGCTCATCGCCCCGGTCGCCAACGTGCTGGTCGTGCCGCTGATCCCGCTGGTGATGCTCGGCAGCGCGCTCGCCGCCGCTGACGGGAGCCATCGGCGACGCGCTCCCGCTGGCCGCATGCTGGTGGCATGGCTCACCGGCGGCATGGCGTTCTGCCTGCCTGCGGGCCATGGTCGTGGTCGGGCAGGCCGCGGCGGCCGTGCCGTTGGCGTCGGTCGAGCTGACCGGTCCGCCGCTGGCTGGCCGCCGCCTGGTACCCGGCGCTGCTGCTGGTGCGTGGCCGCCTGGCGGCGGCCGCCGACAGCCTCCCGGGCACGCACGACGAGGTGGCGATGGCGAGCGGCGTGTTGGCACGCCTCGCCCGTCCGCTGCCGCTGGCCGTGGCGGCGGTCACGCTCGTCGGAGCGTCTGACGTTGGCCAGCGGCCCCGACGGCCGGCTGCACCTCTTCGCGTTGGACATCGGGCAGGGCGACGCCATCCTGGTCGTGGCGCCGACCGGCGAGACGGCGCTGATCGACGGCGGGCCTGATCCGGACCTGACCCTGCGCCGGCTGGGCGAGCGGCTGCCCTTCTGGCAGCGACGGCTGGACGTGCTGGTGCTGACCCATCCGCACGAGGACCACGTGGCCGGGCTGCTGCCGGCCCTCGAGCGCTTCGAGGTCGGGGATGGTCGTCGATCCGGGCCGCGCCGTACGACAACCCGAGCTACCCCCGCTTCCTGGCGCTGGCGCAACCATGAAGCCCGGCTGCCGTGATACGCCTGGCGCAGGCTGGCGACGTCATCCCGCTCGGGCCGGCGGCTCGCCTTCGCGTCCTCTATCCCAGCGCGGAGGACGCTGCCGGTCTTCTGCCGGAGGACGACATCAACAACGCGTCCGTGGTGCTGCTGCTGGAGAGTCGGACCTTCCGGGCGTTGCTGACCGGCGACGCCGAGGCGCCGGTCGAGCGCCGTCTGCTGGAGCGTGGCCTGTTGAGCCGGGTCGACGTTCTCAAGGTCGGACACCACGGCTCCGATTCGAGCAGCCTGCCCGAGATGCTGGCTGTCCTGCAGGCCGGCGGTCGCGCTCATCTCGTGCGGCGTCGACAACGAGTACGGCCATCCGCACGCGATCACGCTCGACCACTTGGCCGCCGTGCCTGGCCTGCGCATCCGACGCACGGACCTGGAGGGCACACTGGAGGTGGTGGTCGATGCGCGGATCAATCGTCAGCGGCGACCGCGCACCGCGGGATGCGGGTAGCATCGGCCCATGGTGGTACCCGGTCGCGACCAGGCCCTGCAGCTGCTGGATTCCCTTCAGCTCCCGGACGGCATCGTGGTCCATTCGCGGGGCGTGGCGCGGGTCGCGGCCGAGGCCGCGCGGCTGGTCGCAGTGGCGGGCGTGCCAGTCGATGTGCGGTTGGTCGAGGTCGCCGCCCTGCTGCACGACATCGACAAGGCTGAGACGCGGCAGGGGCGGGAATCCACGGCCAGGTTGCCGCCGAGCGCCTGGCCGCGATGGGATTCGAAGAGCTGACGGCGCCGGTGGCCTCCCACCCGGTCACCTGCCTGCTCGACGACCGCTGCTTTCCGCGCGGCTGGCCGTCGGTGATCGTCTCGGTCGCCGACCGGCACGTGGCGCAGGGGTTCATGACCATCGACGAGCGCATCGATGACATGAAGGTGCGCCATCCTCGAGTACGCCGCCGACCTCGACGCGGCGCGGCGACCGGCCCATGCCCTGGAGGCGGAGCTGTGCGAGGCCGCAGACCTTGAGCCCGAGGTCCTGGTGGAGCGGCTGCGGACGGCCTGGCAGGCCGGCGCATGAGCGTGCCGCTGCTGCTGGCGCACGGCGACGATGGCTTCGGCCTCGACCAGGTGCGTGGCCGCGCTTTGCGCGACGCGGTCGGCGCCGAGGATCCGGTCGAGATCATGCCGGAGCGCAGCCCGGACGAGGCCGCCATCGATCGCGCCCGCCTGGAGTCCGGCAGTGTCGGCCTGTTCGGCATGCGGCTGGCCGTGCTGCGCCAGCCGCTGCGCGCGGCGGGACGGTCGACCGCGGCCACGCGAGCGGCTGCTGGCCCTGGTCCAGGAGCTGCCCGACGGCGCCGCGCTGGCCCTGGTCGACGTCCGCTCCACGCGTGACGCCACGCGGCCGCCGGCGCTGCTGGCCAAGCTGGCGACCGCGGTCAAGGCGCGTGGCGGAGAGGTGGTCGAGCGCACGGCGCCGCGCCGCGGCGAGCTGCAGGCATGGATCCGCCGTCACGCCACCGAGCTGGAGGCTGGCCATCGAGCCGCAGGGCGGCGGCGGTGCTGGCCGAGCGGATCGGCGGCGCGGTGACCGAGTCGGACGTCGAGCGCGGGGAGCAGACGCGCATCGCCGACGGCGAGCTGCGGAAGCTGGCGACCTACGCGGGCGACCGGCCGATCTCCGTCGAGGACGTCGAGGCGCTGGTGGCCGACACGCGGCCTGCCAGCCTGTTCGCGATCACCAACGCCATCGACCGCCGGGAGCCGGCGGCCGCCAGCGCGGCGGTCGACCGGGCGCTGGCCGAGGGCCAACCGGTGCTGCGCATCCTGGGCGCGCTGCAGGGACGGTTGTCCGACCTGATCGTGGCCCGCGACCTGGCCGCGCGCGGCGTCGCGCCGGCCGAGATCACCAAGCGGGTCGGACGTGGGCAACGCCCGGATGGCGGAGCGGCTGGTGGAGGCGGCGCGGCGCTACACGGGCGCGGAGCTGGAGGCGATGCTGATCGGCCTCTTCGAGACGGACCTGGCGATCAAGACGAACGCCATGGAGCCGGAGCCGGCGCTGGTGGCCTGGCTGGGCGAGTTCGTGATCGGGATGCCGCGCGAGCGGCCGACCGCCGCGCGCCGCTAGGCGGCAGGCAGAGAGGTCAGGCGGCGCCGGCGCGCAGGACGCGGTCGCTCTCGATGGCGAAGGTGCAGCGCGCCTCGGTAAGTCCCAGGATGCCGATCAGCTGCTGGTCCACGTACAGCTGGCGGCACGGCACGCACAGGGCGCCGGGGATGGCGAAGAAGAGCCGCTCGTCCGCGACGGTGTCCTTGAACGCCGTGTCGAACACGCTGCTCAGCAGCTGGCCGCCGCAGAAGCGGCAGGTCTCCATCGGCCTTGACAGCGGTGCGCGCTCGGTCATGAGCGGCAGGATGGGATCGGCCCGGTCCCCTCTCAATAGGAGGACCGTCCACGGCCACGCTAGTACTCCGTCGGTACCCGAGTTGGGGGCACCCATCGGCCCATCCAGCGCCAGGACCGAAGGAGTACCGCGGTCGTTCAGACCAGGCGCACCACCTGCGTGGCTGTGCTCCAGAGGCGCTCCAGGCCGTAGTACTCGCGCTCTTCCGGGGCGAAGAGGTGGACGATCACGCTGCCATAGTCGAGCAGCACCCAGCGCGCGCTGCGCAGGCCCTCGACGCCGATGGGCTTGATGCCCTCGTCGCGCAGCTCGTCGACGATCGCCTGGCTCAGTGCCTGCACCTGGCGTGTCGCTGCGCCGCCGAAGCGATGACGAAGTAGTCGGCCATGGTCGTGATCTCGGCCGTACGCAGCAGGACGATGTCCGAAGCCTTCTTGTCGGATGCGACATCCACGATCCGATGGGCCAGGTCGCCCGGGTCCTGCGCGTTGGTCTGCTTCGCCGCTTCTGCCAGCTCCGTCACTCCGTGTTGCTGTCCGCCCCGAGCGCGTCGCGGCGTTGACGCATCCGCCGGTAGAGCCCGCGTTCGACGATCAGCTCCTCGACGGCCTGCGGCACAAGGTAGCGGATGGTCCGACCCGCCGCCACCCGCTTGCGGACCTCGGTGGCGCTGACGTCGAGTGATGGGCCTTCCAGCAGATGGATCCGAGCGGCTGTCGGCTCCGAAGCGCTGGCGGAGGTGCTCCGGATCCGGCGGCGGCGTCCCCGGTCGCGGCCCCACCACCCACTCGACCAGCGAGAGCAGCCGGTCCGGCTCATGCCAGGTGTCGATCTGGGCCAGCGAGTCGGCGGACATGACCAGGAACAGCGCGGCATCGTCGTAGGTGCGCAGCAGCTCCTCGATACTGTCGACCGTGTACGAGGGCCCGGTCCGTCCGACCTCCAGGGTCGACAGCTCGAACTCGTCGTTGCCGCCGATGGCCAGCCGGGTCATCAGCAGCCGGTCGACGATTGGGCTGATGCGGCGGCCCTGCTTGTGGGGCGGTTGCGCCGCCGGCATGAAGATGACCCGATCCAGCGCCATCGCGTCGGCGGCCAGGCTGGCGAGCCACAGGTGACCGACATGCGGCGGGTCGAAGGTGCCACCCAGGATGCCGATGCGCTGCGGCCCGTCATCCGCCGCCGGCACGCTTCGGATCGCTCTTGGCGGACGACTTGATGGCGCGATCCGGTGACGAGGCGAGCACCGACGGGAGCGTCACTCGTCCTCGCCCCACTCCAGCTCGACCCGCCCGATGCGGACCATGGTGCCCGGACCGGCGCCCAGACGGCGCAGCTCGGCGTCGATGCCCATCCGCTCCAGCGTGCGCTGGAATCGGTCGCGCGACTCGTCGTTCTTGAAGTCGATCCGCGCCGCCGCCGCCTCGATCCGCCGGCCGCGGACGCGCAGCGCACCGTCTTCGGCCACCACCTGCCAGCCGGTGTCGAGCGGGTCGAAGCGATGGAGGCGGACCGGCGCCGCTGCCGGGCGTTCGGCTTCGGCAGCCTGCGCCGCGACCAGCGCCTCGTCCAGCGCAGCGCGCAGGGCATCGAGCCCGGTTCCGTCATGGGCGGAGACCGCTATCGGCTGGTGGCCATCCGCTCGCAGCGCCCTGGCGCGCAACGGTCCAGCGTGCGCGCGCATCCGACAGGTCCTGCTTGGTGACCGCCATCGGCATGGGCCGCTCGAGTCAGGGCCGGATCGTGCAGGCGCAGCTCCTCGGCCACCGCCCGCCACTGGGCGACCGGGTCATCGGCCGCCCCGTCCACCACCGCCACCAGCACCCGGGTGCGCTCCACGTGGCGAAGGAAGGCGTGGCCGAGCCCATGACCCTCGTGCGCGCCCTCGATCAGGCCCGGCACGTCCGCGATCACCGCGGTCCGCTCCTCGTCCAACGCCATCACGCCCAGGTTCGGGCTGGTGGTCGTGAACGGGAATGCGCCCGACCTTCGGCTGGGCCGCGGTCAGCGCGGCCAGCAGCGTCGACTTGCCCGCGTTCGGCGCGCCCACCAGGCCGATATCCGCGATCAGCTTCAGCTCCAGCTCGATCCAGCGCTCCTCGCCCGGCGCTCCCTTCTCGTAATGGGTGGGTGCCCGATGGGTGGGCGACACGAAGTGCACGTTGCCGCGTCCGCCTCGGCCGCCGTGCGCCACGACCAGGCAGCTCGCCCGGAGCCATGAGCTCGCCGAGTAGCCGGCCGGCCTCATCGGTCTCGTCGTCCGCGGCCACGCGCACCACCGTGCCCGGCGGGACGTGGCAGCTCGCGCCCGGCGCCGTTGCGGCCGTGGGCTCGTCGCCGCGCACCCTTGCCGCCGGGCTTGGCCCTGAAGTGCCGATTACGCTGGATAGTCGCCCAGGGTGGTCATGCCGGCATCGACGACCAGGACGACGTCGCCGCCGTGGCCGCCATCCCCGCCATCGGGGCCACCGCGCGGCACGTGCGCCTCGCGTCGAAAGGAGGACGGAGCCGTCGCCGCCGGCACCGGCGGCCACCAGGATCCGCGCATGGTCAGCGAACATCGGCAGCCGATCATACCAACGGGCCTGCGCTCAGCGGCCGCTGCGTGGACCGGCGTCGGGCCTAGAGGTAGCGGAGCGGGTTGACCAGCACGCCGCCGACGATCACCTCGAAGTGGACGTGCGGCCCGGTGCAGACGCCCGTGCAGCCGACTGCCGCGATCGCCTGGCCCTTGCTGACCGCCTGGCCCGGTCCAACGAGGACGGTGCCGAGGTGGTTGTAGACGGTGGTGATCCCGTTGCCGTGATCGATGGCGATCACCAGGCCCGCCGCCGTTGTTGCGCCAGCCGGCCCAGGTCACCACGCCGCTGTCAGAGGCCGATCACGGTCGTGCCGTACGGAGCCGCGATGTCGATCGCCAGGTGCCACGAGCTGAAGTAGGTCGTGATGGTCGCCGTTCACGGGCCAGCCGCAGCACGCCGGTGCCGACGATGTCCTGCGGCACGACGGGCGGCAGCGGAGCCGCAGCCACGCCGCCCACTGCCGGTGGGTCGGGCGCGGGCGGTGGTGGCGCGACTGGCGTCGGCAGTGGCGCTCGGCGTGGCGCGCAGGACGCGGCGCGACAACATCGGGTCGGGGCGATTGGGATCCGGCTGGAGCTCAAACGTGGATTGGCGAGACGTGCGACGGCCGCGGCGTCGGCGCCACGCACGCGGGAGACCGAGGTCGAAGGGGAGGAGCGAAGCGGTGTCGAGATCCGCACCGGCCGCGGGCCGCGTGGCGGCGTACCCGAAGGCTGAGGCACATGCGACGAGGCCGATGACGGCGATGTGCGTGACTGCCCGTGAGACGGGACGAGCGAGGGTCAGCCGGCGCCGCTGCCGCGGATAAGGCAATACAAGCGCTCCCCAGCGTTGTTCGACGGCATTGCCTGATCCCGCTCGAGCCCCCGAGCCGGCGACAGCTGCCGGTTCGAGATCTGGCAGCCCCGATGGTAGCAACCCCCCTGCGCGAGGGTCAACCTGTCGAGCCGCCGACGGCCACCTGCAGGGCCGGAATCCCCATGTCGGTCCAGGCCATGTCGCCATCGGCCAGCGTGATCCAGGCCAGGCCTCGCGCATCCGATCCGGCTCCCGGCACGCTGACCACCACGTCGACCGATTCGCCGGGTCCGAGCGCCGGCAACGCCTGGTCCAGCAGCGGCTCGAGGGCCGCCGGCGGCACGCGCAGGTACGGCTCGTCGCTCGCGTCCCAGCCACCCACCAGGGTGACGTCCGCCGGCCACGCTTCGCTCCCGGTGTTGGTGAGCCGGATGGTCAGCGGGCCGTCGGGCGCGGCGCGGCGCCCAGAGGATCGGGCCGTCGCCAGCCTGGGCGACCGGCAGCGTGCCGGGCATCGGCTCGAGGGCAGGGACCTGGTATGCCACCCCCAGGGCACGGTTCGCAAGCATGCCCTGCAGGGCGGCGAAGATGCCCTGCGCGGCGGCACGTTGGCCGGATGTGGAGGCGAGCAGGTCCTGCTCGGCCCGATGCGTGATCGAACCGACCTCGGTCAGCACCGACGGCATCAGCGCGCCGCGCGTCGGCTGCTTGCGGGGATCGGGCCGCTCCGGGGTCGTCTCCAGCAGGGGCGGCGCCACGATGAAGAGGTTGTGCGCCTGGATGCCGCGGTCCTGCCGGTCGTAATCGGCCACGCCGTCCAGCTCGTCCACGACGCCGTCCTGGATGGCCTGGGCCAGCGGAGCCGTGACGCCATCGCCCCACGGCGTCTCATCGGTATAGAAGGTCTCGGTCGCCGCAATGTCGAAGACGACGCCGTTCTCGGTGAGCGAGTTGATGTGGATGCTGACCAGCGCGTCGGCGCGCACCAGGTTGGCCAGGTCCAGGCGCGCCTGCAGCTCGTCGCGAGTGCGGATTGCGCCCTCCGGATCGAAGCCCGACTCGCCGTCGCCGTTCACGTCCCGCCACGGCGGGCCGTGGCAGCCGAGGTCCGGGTAGTCGTCGCCGGCCAGCGCCACGTCATCGTCCCGTGTCATGACGACCGTCACGCCCTGCGCCTCGAGCATGGCCTGCAGCTGCTGCGCGATGGCCAGCGTCATCGACTTCTCGGAGTAGGGCACCCCGCGCTGCCGCGGATCGGGCACGCCCCAGTCCAGGCAGCCGCCGTGGCCGGCATCGATCGCCACCACCAGCGCGCCGGGATTGGGCGCGTAGACGCTGCTGTCGGAGCCCGGTGCGGCGATGACCTCGCCGATGGGGCCCTGGCTGGCATCGGCCGATGGACTGGCCGTCACCGCCGTCCCGGAGGCAGACGGCGAGGGCGTGGCGGGTCCGGCGCACGCCACCAGCACGGCCGCAAGCAGCAAGCCCGGCAGCGGCCGGATGCCGAGGCGAGGCCGGGCCTGCGGGCCGGTCACGGGACGCGGGGCAGGATCAGCGCTCGGAGGCTTCGACGCTCTTGCTGAGCGAGACGAGGAACTCGGCGTTGTCCTTCGTCTTGCCGAGGCGCTGCATGAGCAGCTCGATCCCCTCGTTGGGGCCGACCGCGCTCAGCATGCGGCGCATGGTCCAGACCATGCGCAGCGAGTTCTCGTCGAGCAGCAGCTCCTCGCGGCGCGTGCCGGAGCGCAGCACGTCGATGGCGGGGAAGATGCGCTTCTCCGACAGCTTGCGGTCGAGGGCCAGCTCCATGTTGCCGGTGCCCTTGAACTCCTCGTAGATGACGTCGTCCATGCGGCTGCCGGTGTCCACCAGGCAGGTGGCGATGATGGTCAGGCTGCCGCCGTCCTCGACATTGCGCGCAGCGCCGAAGAAGCGCTTGGGCGGGTAGAGCGCGACCGGGTCGACGCCACCCGAGAGCGTCTTGCCTGACGCCGGCAGGGCCAGGTTGTAGGCCCGCGCCAGGCGGGTGATCGAGTCGAGCAGGATCACGACGTCGCGCCCGGTCTCGACCTGCCGCTTGGCGATCTCGAGCGCCATCTCCGCCACGCGGGTGTGGTTCTCGGTCGGCTCGTCGAAGGTCGAGGCGTAGATATCGCCCTTCACGCTGCGGCTCATGTCGGTGACCTCCTCCGGCCGCTCGCCGATGAGGGCAACCATCAAGAGCGCTTCGGGATACTGGTCACTGATACCCGCCGCGATGTGCTTGAGGACGGTGGTCTTGCCGGCCTTGGCCGGCGACAGGATCAGGCCGCGCTGGCCCTTGCCGATGGGGCTGATCAGGTTGATCAGGCGCTGCGTCAGGTTCTTCTGGTCCGTCTCGATGTCGAACATCTCGTCGGGGAAGACCGGCACCAGCGAGTCGAAGTACGGACGTCGCTTGGCCGTGTCCGGGTCCACCCCGTTGACCGTGTCGACGCGCAGGAGGCCCCAGTACTTCTCCTGGTCCTTGGGGGGACGGGTCTGGCCCTCGACCTTGTCGCCGGTGCGCAGGCCGAAGCGCCGCACCTGTGACGAGGAAACGTAGATGTCGTCGTTCGACGGCATCACGCCGTGGCGGCGCAGGAAGCCGAAGCCCTCGTCGACGATCTCGAGGATGCCGGTGGCGACGCCCGGCTGGCCGCCGTTCTGGTCAACGCGTGACTGGCTCGGTGCGAGCGGGACCACGTCGAGCAGCTTCAGCACCAGGTCGGAGTGCTCGAGCTCCTCGTAACCCTCGACGCCGTGCTCGCCCGCCAGCTCGCGCAGCTCGTCGACGTCCTTGGCCTGCAGGTCGGCCAGGTTCATGCCGCCCTCGTCCGCATCGGTCGGGAAGGGGCCGGCGTAGATCGAGGAGTAGCCGCCGGTGGCGTAGTTGTTGCGTCGCTGGTACGTGGTGCGCGGCTGCTGACGGCGCGGACCGCCGCCGCCGCCGTCCTGCCGGCGGCGCGGGCGGCCGCGGCGTGGGGGTCGTGATTCGTCGCTCATCGGTGGCTTGGCTTTCGCGGCTGCATTGTGGGGGAGTGACCTCGAACGTGTGGAAGGGGCCTGGGTTGCGCCACCCCTCCCATGGCCATGGGGTCAGAGTGGAGGTTCGGAGGGAGCGCCAGCCCTGGTGCGACCGCGTGAGGCGAGCCGTGGTCGTGTGCTCGGGCTGTCGATCGTCCGTGGGACGCGCGGCGGTACGGAGTCAGACCTTGCGGGTCCCAGCGCGAGTAGTGATGTTGGGCCCGCCGTATCCGCTCATCTCGCCGATGAGCTGGGTCCTGATCTGACGCAGGACCGGCCGCCAGTCCAAGTGATCATACCCGAGATGCGCAACCACGTCCTGCGCATCTCCCTCTTGTCCGCGCGCCCAGCCGCGCTTCATGGCTACGCCATTCTCCGCGCTCGTCCACCACGCTTCGCCGCCAGTGGTCTGAAGCCAGGCGCTCAGGCTGCCGGCGACCATGGCCGCTCGCATATAGCGCGCCACGTACAGGTTGTCGTCGATCTGCAGGTAGAGCTCCTGCGGGAAGCGCACGCCCAGCGTGAGCCCCAGCATGCCGGCATATTCCTCGCGCGCGATGGCCAGGTCCTCGCCGCGATGCAGGCTCAGTTGGTACAGCAGGGCCGCGCTGCCTCCCCGCAGCAGGTGCAGGTACCAGAAGGCGTTGAAGTCCGCAAAGCCGGCCGCTTCGTCGTCGGGCATGCCGATGATATGGCGCAGCCACGCAGGCTCGCCCACCAGCCGCTCGAACAGCAGCCCGTAGCCCTCGGTCAGGCTGTTGTCGCCGAGCAGGCGCCACGGGACCGGCAGGGCCGGGTCGACATGGGCAAAGTGCTCCGCGTGGCCACCCTCGTGCAGGAGGGCCGCATAGTCGTCCCACCCGCCGCGCGGCTGGATGACGAGGCGGATGTCATTCGGCACGTTGACCGGCGCACAGAACGCACGCGCCGACTTCTGCGGCCGTGGCTCGACGTCAAGCAGGATGCTCGGCTGGGCGTCGATGTCGATGCCGAGCCCGGCCAGCGTGGCGCGGAAGGCTGGCAGCATGCGGTGCGCCCCGAACCAGCGATCCCATCCCTCGCCGCGGATCACGTGCTCGAGGTCGACCTTCGACGCGTCGCCCTGCTCGATATCGATCTCGGCCAGGAACCGGCGCAGGGCGGCGAAGTAGACCGTCTCGGATTCGGCCAGGAAGAGGCGCATCTCGGCCGCCAGCGCATCGGGGTCGAAGCCGGCGGTCGCCGCCACCATGGCGGGGACATCGGCATAACCCAGGGCGCGCACCGCCGTGCGAACCGCTGCCAGCCTCTCCTCGCGCAGCGGATTGATCGCCTCAACCGCTTCGAGGTAGCCGTCATACAGCGAGTTCCGGGCCGTCCGGTTGGCGATATCCGCCGCCCGGTTCGGCACCTGCCGGTACGGGATCTGCTCGCCCTGCCAGATGACGGCAGCCCGCGCCTCCACCACCTCGATTCGTTCGGTCAGGTCCGCCGTGGCGGCCGCCACGTGCTGCTGCAGGGCAAAGGCCAGCAGCTCGCGCGCCTGGCGACCGGCGTCATCGTCTTTCTCGGCTCGCTCCCGCAAGGGCCCCGATAGCCTCGGTGCTGAAGAGGTTGGCGTGCTCGGCGTAGATCGCCGCCAGGCCCATCTCCTCGTCCAACCCGGCCAGCTGCCGGTAGACGGCTTCCATGTACTGCGCCAGGAAGCGCTCGAGCTGCTCCGGGTACGTCTTCAGATTGACGCGGGATCGCGTCCGGGTCGCCATCGGCTCAGCCGCTGCGGTCGGCGCCGGCCGCGCTGCCGGCCGGCTTGGCAACCGGCGCAGTCGGCTCTTCGCCCGCCTCCTCGCGGGTCTGCTCCGCGGCTGCGGTGGGCAGTCCGGCGCGGGTCGCAGCCGCCCCGACGAAGTCGCGGAACAGCGGATGCGGCCGGTTGGGCCGGCTCTTCAGCTCGGGGTGCGCCTGGGTTGCCACGAACCACGGGTGGTCGCGCAGCTCGACGTACTCCACCAGCCGCCCGTCCGGCGAGACGCCGCTCCACAGCATGCCCGCCTCGCCCAGCCGGTCGCGGTACGCGTTGTTGACCTCGAATCGATGGCGGTGGCGCTCGTACGCGATCTCGGCACCGTAGGCGTCGCGCACCTTCGAGCCCTCCTCCAGCTTGGCCGGGTAGAGGCCAAGGCGCATGGTGCCGCCCTTGTCGGTGACATCGGCCTGGTCGGACATGAGGTCGATGACCGGGTGCTCAGTGAAGACGTTGAACTCGCTGCTGTTGGCATCGGGATTGTCAAGCGCCACCCGGCCGAACTCGATCACCGCGCATTGCAGGCCAAGGCACAGGCCCAGGAACGGGACCTTCTGCTCGCGGGCCCAGCGAATGGCGCGGACCTTGCCCTCGACTCCGCGGTAGCCGAAGCCGCCGGGCACGAGCACGCCGGCAACGCCCTTCAACTCGTTCGCCACCTGCTCCGGCTCCATGCGCTCCAGCTGCTCCGAGCGTATCCAGCGCACCTTGACGTCGACGCGGTGGTGCAGGGCGGCGTGCTTCAGCGCCTCGGTGACGCTGATGTAGGCGTCCGGCAGCTCGGTGTACTTGCCGACGATGGCGATCTCCAGGTCCGGCCGCGGCGCGCGGATGCGGGCCACCAGCTCCTGCCAGTCGGCCAGGTCCGGCTCGGAGGCCGGGATGTCCAGCTCCCGGGTGATGAGCTTGCCGAGCCCCGCGCGCTCCAGCAGCAGCGGCACCTCGTAGATGCTGCGCGCGGTGCGCAGCGGGATGACGGCATGCACGTCGACGTCGGTGAAGAGGGCGACCTTGTCCAGGAGCTCGTCGTCGATGGGCTCGTCGCTGCGCAGCACGATGACGTCGGGCTGGATGCCGATGCCGCGCAGCGTGCTGACGCTGTGCTGGGTCGGCTTGGTCTTGAGCTCGCCGGTGGCACCGATCTGCGGCAGCCAGGTGACATGGACGTAGAGCACGTTGCCCCGCCCGACGTCCTTGCGCATCTGGCGGATTGCCTCCAGGAACGGCAGCGACTCGATGTCGCCGACCGTGCCGCCCACCTCCACGATCACCACCCCGTGGGCCGCCAGGCCGCTGGTCGCCACCGCGCCGGTGCCGTCGCGCGCGACCCGCGCGATGCGCTCCTTGATCTCGTTGGTGATGTGCGGGATGACCTGCACGGTGCCGCCCAGGTAGTCGCCGCGGCGCTCCTTGGCGATCACGCTCTGGTAGATGCGGCCGGTGGTGACGTTCGAGGCCTGCGACAGGTTCTCGTCGATGAAGCGCTCGTAGTGGCCGAGGTCGAGGTCGGTCTCCGCGCCGTCATCGGTCACGAACACCTCGCCGTGCTGGTACGGCGACATGGTGCCGGGGTCGATGTTGATATAGGGGTCGAGCTTGAGGATGGAGACCGGGATCCCGCGAGCCTTGAGGATTCGGCCGATGGAGGCGGCGGTGATGCCTTTGCCGAGCGAGCTGGTGACGCCGCCCGTGACGAAGACATACTTCGGCATCGGTCTCTGAGCCCTCCGGGGTTTTTCCGATTCTATCAGAGGCCGATGGACGCCTGAGGCCTTCAGCGCAGCTGGTTGCGGAGGACCTCCAGGCGACGCTGCGTGCGGGCCAGCTCACGCGCGGCGGCCAGCTCCATGCCGGGATGCGCCAGCAGCAGTCGCTCCTGCTGGATGCGCCGGCGGAGGTTGCTGATCGTCTGCCACAGGCGGCGATGGCGCGGCATCCGCTGTATCGGGCGAGTGTCCATGCGGTTCGACATTGCAGACCGCGTGCCAACCACAATGCGTCACATGCTGGCCGCCATCCGCCTCATCCATCCCGCGCCGGCGATCGCGGTCACCCTCCTGTCGGGCGTCCTGGGCGCGATCCTGCTGGCGCAGGAGGGGCGGCCGATCGACGAGCGCTGGTGGTTGACCGTGCTGGCCGTCGCCGGCTCGCAGGTGTTCACGGGCGCCACCAACGACCTGGCCGATGCGGCCCGCGACGATGCCGCCGGGCGCATCGAGAAGCCGATTCCGGCTGGCGAGGTGAGCCAGAACCTGGCGCTGTGGCTGGCCTCGGCCGGCTTGGCGGTACAGGTGGCGGCATCGGCCTGGTTGGGGCCGCTGCCACTTTTCCTGGGCCTGGGCGCGGTCGCCAGCGCGGCCGCCTACAACCTGGTCCTGTCGCGGACGCCGCTCTCCCCGCTGCCCTACCTCATCAGCTTCGGGCTGCTGCCGCTGTGGGTCGGCGCGGGCGTGGATGTGCCGCTGGACCGGGTCCTGCCGGCCGTGCCGCTGGCGGCCGTCTTCGCGGCCGCCGCGCACCTGGCCAACACGCTGCGCGACTTCGACAGCGATGCGGCCGCCGGTTCGCGCTGCCTGGCGCAGGTCATCGGGCGCCGGAGCACACAATCGCTGGCGATCGGGCTGGCACTGGCGGTCGGCCTGGGAGTCGGGTTGGCGCTGGTCGCGAGCGGTCGGGCGAGCCCGGCCTCGCTGGCGCTGGGCGCAATCGGCCTGGCCAGCGTTGGCCTTGGCGCGGTGGGCGAGCGCTGGCTGTGGTACGGGCTGTTGGTGGCTGCGATGGCCTGGACCGCAGCCTGGGCCATCAGCACTGGCTGACGCGGCTAGATGGTGTCCTCGATCTCGAGATCCTCCTCGTCGGCTTCCTCGGTGAGCTTCAGCCACACGAAGAGCCCGGCCAGGATGGTCAACGGGATGACGATCAGCGCCGCCAGCAGGGCGCCGATGCTGATGAGCACCACTTTCAACGCTTTCATTCGGACGCCTCCCCTGTCGCTTCTGCTGCGGCCGTTTCCGGGGCCGCGGCTGGGGCCGACTCCGGCGACGTCTCGGAGCCACGTCGATACGGAGCGGCCTCGATCATAGCCACAATCTCCGGCTTCGTGAACTCAGCCAGCTGATGGCCCACGGCACCCCCGGCGGTCGCGTGCAGCAGTCGCAGCACGAAGGAACCTTCCTGCTCGAAGAAGAACACGTCGCGCGCCTTCGCCTCGTCGATCCACGAGCCGATCACACGCAGGGCCTGCTCCATGTAGTTCTCGATCTCGGCGTGTGGCCTGCCTTCCGGTCCCTCGGCGCGCGCGGCTGCCGCCTCGTCCATGAGCTGTGCCACCTGCTCGTCCAGCAGCTCGTAGGTGCGCTTGGTGAGCACGCCGAACGTGTCGGAGTCGGCGCCGCCGGTGGGCAGGGCCAGGCCCTGCAGGAGGAAGCCATCTTCCAGCTCCAGGAAGAGCAGCTCCTTGAGCCGCTCGCGGTCGGCAAAGGCGCCGATGGCGCGCAGGACCTCTTCCCAGTCCTGCCGCGGGCTCCCGTCATAGATGCGCATCCACCCTCCTGCTGGGGATCGGTCCGCCTGCGGCAGGATACCCCGCCGGTAAAGCGCCGCGGCCGTCCGCCCCGCCGGGGCGTCAGGCGCCGGTCGCGGTCGTCGCGAGGGCTGACGCGAAGCTGCCTGCCGTCCGGGCGTTGTTGACGATCAGGCCGATGTTGGCCCGTAGCGCGCGCCCCTGCGACGCCCCGGCCACGTGGGCGAGAACGTACGGAGTCAGTGCCGAACCGATGATGCCGGCGGCATCTGCCGCCTCCAACGCCTCGACGGACCAGGCCTCCACCTCGGCGGCGTCCAGGGCCAGCTCGGCGGGCGGCGGCTGGACGAGGAGGATGCCGCCGCTGCCCGGCACGCCGAAGTGGGCGTCGATGGTCGCCGCCGCTTGCGCAGCAGTGTCGACCCGGAATGCGACCGGCAGCGATGTCGCGGCGGCATAGAAGACCGGCACATGGTCCGTCGCGATGCCGATCACCGGCACCCGGCGCGCCTCCAGCAGCTCGAACGTGGCAGACACGTCGAGCATCGCCTTCGCCCCGCTGCACACCACCGCCACCGGCGTCGCCGCCAGCTCGTCGATGTCCGACGAGATGTCGAAGCTGTGGCTCGCCCCGCGATGAACCCCGCCGATGCCACCGGTCGCCATCACGCGGATGCCGGCCATCGCCGCCAGCCGCACAGCGGCCGAGACGGTGGTGGCCGCCAGCTGTCGCGAGGCGAGCAATGGACCGAGGTCGCGCGAACCCGCCTTCGCGATCGGGCGCTCGAGATCGGCCAGGCGCTCGATGAGCGACGCGCTCGCGCCGACCACCAGCTCGCCGTCCGACACGACGGTAGTGGCGGGCACCGCACCGGCCGCGCGCACGGCAGCTTCCGAGGCCAGCGCCGTCTCGATGTTGTGCGGGTAGGGCAGCCCCTGGGCGATCAGGCTCGATTCGAGCGCCACCACCGCCCCGCCGCCCGCCAGCGTCTCGCGGACCTCGTCGCCGACCCGCAGGCTCACGCCGGCACTGCCTCGCCCTCGACGCGACCCTGCGCACCCAGCACACGGGAGACCTGGGCGCCGAGCCGGTTGCCTGCCTCCATGGCCGCCGCCAGCGCGCCCGCGGAGGGCGGCCACGCGGCCGTCCCGGTGCCGGTCAGCGCGACCAGCAGGGCGGCGGCGAAGGCGTCGCCGCTGCCCGTGGCGTCCAGCATCGGTCCGGGGAGCTGCGGAGCAGCGGCCTCGAGCCGAATTCCTCCGGCCACCGCTCCCGAGCCATCGGCGCCCACGGTCACGATCACCACCGATGCCAGGGGCTGGAGGGCGGCGGCCGCGGCCAGTGCGCGGGCCGGGCGCCCTGCCAGAAGCGCATCGGCCTCGTCGCCGCTCATGATCACCAGGTCTGGGCGCGCCCGCTCCAGCCTCGTCCGGAAGCGCGACACCCGCGCCGGATCGGGGGGCACCGAGCCGCCGGCGATGCTCAGCCGCACACTCCGGCCTCGGCCGCTGAGCAGGACCGCCAGCGCGTCGCCGCTGCGATCGTCGAGCAACGCGTAGCCGGAGCAATGGATCCAATCCAGGCCTTCCAACAGCGGCGCCACGACGGATGGGTCGAGGGTCTGGCGGTCGGAGAGCATCGTCCGCTCCCCCACCGCGTCCAGCAGCGCGATCACCGCCGCGGTGCGCGTGGCGTGCAGCGCTCGCAGCGAGACATGCTCCGCCAGCAGCGCCTCCCGCAGCAGCCGCCCGGCGGCATCGTCGGCCATCGGCGCCACGAGGGCCGCATCGGCGCCCTGCCGGGCGAGGCGAACGGCCACGTTGGCGGCCTGGCCCCCGGGGCCGATCCGAATCTTGGCGGGCACGTCCGAGCCCGCGCGCCGGGGACCGGACTGGGCCACGACGATGTCCAGCGACAGGTCACCGACGACGCCGAATACGGTCACCACGGCCTTCGGCTGGCGTAGCCCTCGTCGGTGCTGTGCCAGTGGGCGACCTCGGGATCGGCCAGGCGCCAGCACAGCCAGACAGGCTCGCCGTCACGCTCGCCGGGAAAGTCGACCAGGCCCATCTCCGGGTCCCGCAGCTGCACGCCGAGCCCGTCGAGCAGGTCGACCAGGGTGCGCATCCCCTCCCCGATGTCAGCCGCCTCGCGCTCCAGCCGGTCGGCCTCGGCCGATGAGCCCGGATCCCCGTTGCCCTCCAGGCGGCGGTGCATCTCCGCGTGGGCGGCATCCATGCGCCGCTGCTCCATGGCCAGCTGCAGGAGCACGGCACGAACCTGCGGGATCAGAGCGTTCGCCTGCTCGATGGTGTAGGTGTGGCGCCGGGCGGCCATGCGTCGCGATGGTAGCAGGGGCTCTGCTAGGATCGGCCCGCTTCGCCTCAACGGGCCTGCTCCGCACCGCGACGGCGCCCGTTCTCGTGGAGGCGGCAGCGTGAGCTGCCGAGCACCGATGCCTGACGAGATCCGCCGTCACGGCGGGACCAACGACGAGGATCCTCCCGTCGGCGGGGACCCGTACCACCACTACAAGGGCCATCACCTGCCCGCCTACGTCGGCCTACCGGCCTTTCAGAAGCTGCCGGTCCTCGACGACGACGCGCTGGCCCGCGAGCGGCCGGATGTGGCGATCGTGGGCGCCCCGTACGACGAAGGCACCAGCCACCGCCCGGGCAGCCGCTTCGGACCGAACGCCATTCGGGCAGCGACCTACCACGCAGGTTCGGTCAACTCGCTGCAGCTCGACATCCAGCCCTTCGACTGGCTGGCCTGCGCCGATGCCGGCGATGCGCCAATCGTGCCAGGCAACCCCGAGCGCGCGCACGAGGTCATCCGGCGCAAGGTCGAGGTGCTGATGCAGGCCGGCGCCATCCCGATCGTGCTGGGCGGCGACCATTCGATCACCTGGCCCGCGGCCACCGCGGTGGCCGCGGGGGTGGCCCCGAAGAGCCTGGGGATCGTGCACTTCGATGCGCATGCCGACACGGCGGCCACCACGTGGGGGTCGCTGCGCTCACACGGGACACCGATGCGGAGACTGATCGAGTCCGGGGCGGTGGCCGGTCGCAACTTCGTCCAGGTCGGGCTGCGCGGGTACTGGCCGCCACCCGAGACGCTGGACTGGATGCGGGAGAACGGGCTGCGCTGGCACTTCATGACCGAGATCGAGGAGCGCGGCGCCGATGCCGTGGTGGCCGACGCGATCGGCGAGGCGCTGGACGGGCCCGAGCGCATCTACCTCTCGGTGGACATCGACGTCCTGGATCCGGGCATGGCCCCCGGCACCGGCACCCCGGAGCCCGGTGGCATGCTGACCCGCGAGCTGCTGCGCGCCATCCGCCAGGTCGTGGGCGCGGTCGACCTGGCCGGCATGGACGTGGTCGAGGTTGCCCCGGCCTACGACATGGCGGAGGTGACCGCCGCGGCCGCCAACCGCTGCGTGCTGGAGGCGATCAGCGCGCTCGCCGTCCGACGGCGCGAAACGGGCGGCGAGCCGCGACGCAGCTGGCCGGACTAGCCCTCGACCCGGAAGGTCGCGCTGTCCGCGAAGTCGCCATTGCGACGGACCACGAGCTCGTACTCCCCCGGCTCAAGTTCGCGGTACGCGGCGCCGATCAGGTAACCGCTGCAGATTGGTTCCCCATCTCGTTCGCATTCGCCCAGGACCTCGCCCAGCACCTTCTCCTGCTGGTCGATGGTGTCGCCATCGCTTTGCAGCGTCAGCGTGATCGTGTCGGTTGCCCCGGTGTCGTGGAACCCAATCCAGACCCACATGATCCGACCCGTGATGGTCGAGCCATCGACCAGGCAGCCGTCAAATGTCATGTCGGCAGTGCCGCAGGCCTGGACGGTGATGACGGCGCCATCGGGGAAGGTGACCGGCCCGTCTGTCGGCTCGGGCGTCGAAGGCGGCTCGGAGGCGGCCCCGCTCGGCTCGGAGGAGGTGGCCGAGCTCGGCGCCACGCTCACGACGGGCGTTGGCGAAGACGAGGTTTCTGCCACACCGCCATTGCCGCCGAGCAGCGTGGCCAGCGCGGCGCCCACGCCCAGGGCCAGCACCCCGAGCAGGATGAAGCCAATGATCGGCAGCGCGCCGGAGCCGCTTCGCCCTCCGCCGTCGTCCGCGGGATAGGAATATGGGTAGGCATCCGGCGGGGGCCCGTATCCACCTTCGTCGACGGGAGCCTCGCCGTAAGTGGATGGCGCAGGCGGCGGCCCGTACGGATCAGCCTGGTACGGGTCGGGACCGGCCCGCTGGGCGGGCGCCGAGGGCTCGTACGTCGAAGCGGCGGCATAGCCCGCCGCCACGGCGGCGGCCGCCGCGCGGTCGTCACGCGGTTCCTGGTAGGCCGGTGCAGGTGGCGCGGGCCGATCGTCGAAGTCGGGCGGCGTGTTATCGATGTGCTCGACCGGCTGTGCGCTCTCATCCTCACGGATCGCGTTGGCGTCCTGCGGCTCCGGCTGGAACGGGACGTAGCCGGTGGCAGCGACGTCGTCGCCCAGCGGCCGGCCGCGTCGCATGGCCGGGTCACCCGGGCGCCGATGCCGTACGCGCTCCTCGAGCTCTGCGCGGTCCATGCCACGCGGTCGCGCGTGCAGGCTGGACGGCAGCGGGGCACCGCACTGCGTGCAGTAGGCGGCCGGGGGAGTTGGTTGCTGGCAGGTCGGGCACCGAATCTGGCCCGGCTTTGGCGTCGGCATGTCGGGGCATTGTGCACGGGGCACTCGACAGGCGCCAATGAACGCGCAGCCCGACCCGGCTGCCCGGCCGCCAGGCTGGCAGGTCACCGCGGCGAATCAGTCGTCCGGATACGCCCGCGGCGGTGCTTCGGCGCGCGATACCGACTCGAAGAACGCGTCGCGATCCGCGCTGTCGCCGCGCGGCGTAAATGCCAGCGAAGCCGCCGGCTCGCGCGGATCGAGGTTTCGGATGCTGCGGCGCACCAACCACGTGGCGCTGCCCACTGGCCCCTGCCCGATGCTCCGCGCCAGAAGGAGGCTGGGCGTCGTCACGCGCCCGAAGGCCTGCTGCCATGGCGACAGCTGATCGATGAGGGGTAGAAGGGTGCGGTAGTAGCGACCGAGGAGCTGCTCGGCAAGGCCCGCGGGCACCGGAGTTCCGAGCGTGGTCGCCGCCCGCGTGAGCATCAGCCCGACCGGTGCCGCCACCCGCCATCGCTCGGCGCGGTCGGCCAGCGATTCGAATTCGTTGCCCAACGCCCTCACCGCGAGATCGATGTCCTTGAGCCAGATGAGCTTGTCCGCGCCGGACAGCGCGGCATGTACGGCAAGGTGAAGGACCTGGTCCACCGGGTCCAGGGACCATGCCGGGATGCCTGCGAGCATTACCTTCCGACGCCGACTCAGGATCTCCGAGCTGCTCACGGCGGTCCTGCCGCGGTAGATCGTCACCAGGCTCCAATGCAGGTCGAGCAGAAGGTTGCCCGGCAGCAGAAAGTGCAACTCGCCGAACCGCTCGCGCCGAATGGCCTTCCAGTTCTTGTCAAGCAGTGGAATGCCCGCCGCATCCAGCTGCCTCACGGCCTCGTGGAACCGCGGCGGATCAACAAGCGCGTCGAGATCCTCGTAGGAACGCGTGCCCGCGTCGCCATACAGAAGCTCGACGAGGACGGGACCCTTGACCACTGCCCACGGGACGTCGCCCTCGTCGAGGATCGCCTGGAGACGGCCGAGGGCCCAGAGGGTGCGCATGTGCTGATGCACGGCCTGCGTGTACATCTGCTGCAGTCCATCGAGGACCGGTCCGGGCACGTCGTGTGTCCGAAGGCGCACGTATGCCAGGCCACCGACGCGGTGGTACCTGGCTGCCTCGAGCACCGTCTCGGTCCGCGTTCGCCGAATCAGCTCGGCAACCACGTCCTGGCTGGGCGGTTCCGGGGTGAGGCAGAGGGTGAGCACTGCCATGGCTGCTTCGCGCTCGGCGCGTGAGCCGCGACGTTTCCAGTTGGAATGCGCATCGGGCACGCGCGACCTCCCCGCGGAACGGCACGTCCACCAATCCGGACGCGGCCGCTATTGTGCGGGCGATGAGCAACTGGCGCCTGACAGACAGCATTCTGCTGGGCCTCGTGGTCACCCTGGCCGCAGTCGTGCGTGTCATCGACCTGGGAGTCCCGGATCGCCTCGTCTTTGACGAGTCCTACTACGCCCAGGATGCATGCACGTACCTGAACCTCGGGCGCGAGCTCTGCGGCGGCCTCAGCGAGTCTGGGATGCATCCGCCACTCGGCAAGTGGTTGATCGCGCTGGGGATCGCGATCGGCGGCATGGAGCCCGCTGCCTGGCGCTCGACTGCCGCAGTCGCCGGGGTGGTCATGGTGGCGGCCCTCTACGTTCTGACACGGAGATTGACCGGCTCATCGGTTGGGGCGGGCGTCGCCAGTGCATTCATCGCGCTGGACCCACTGTCGATCATTTCCTCCCGCGTGGCGATGCTCGACATCTTCCTTGCGTGCTTTGGTGTCCTCGCCGTCCTGTTCGCGGTGCTGCACCGAGGACTCGATCGCGAACCGTGAAGGCAGGCCGGCGCGCCTGATGGAGCCGTGGCTCATCGCCGCCGGGCTGTGCTGCGGGGCCGCCGTGGCCACCAAGTGGTCCGGGATCTTGATACTCATCAGTGTCGGGCTGATGACGTTGTCGTGGGAGCTCGATGCACGCCGCGCCAATGGAGGACGCCGGCAGGCGCTGGCCGCGATGGTGCCGATGATGCTCGTCTGCCTTGTGCTACTGCCCGCGGCCGTCTACATGGCGTCGTACATCGGCGTGCTGGATGGGGTCGTCTTCGCGCCGCCTTGGCAGAAGGAAGCATGGCCTCGGGTGTTCGGCGGCCAGCAACTGCGGATGGCCACCTTCCACTTTGGCCTTGAGGGTAGTCATCCCTATGCTTCCCCGGCCTGGAGCTGGCCGTTGGGCAAACGTGCGGTCACCTACTTCTTCGAGATCGGTGCCGATGGTCGATATCGCCACATCCTGGCGTTTGCCAACCTCGCCCTCTGGTTGCCGGCCTTGCTGGCGACAGTCTGGGCGGCAGTCACCCTCGCCAGGCGGCGCCAGATCTGGCACGCAGAATTCGTCGTGGTCGTGGCGGTGGCGGGCTCGTACCTGCCGTGGCTCGTGCTCACCACCGGGCGATCCTTCGTCTTCCTGCACTACATCGTGCCGGTGCTCCCCTTCCTCGCCCTGGCCCTGGCATGGTCAGTCACCAGGCTCCCGCCGCGGCCCAGGCGATGGACCGCGGCCGCAATTGCGGCCGTAGCGATCGCCGTCTTCGTGTTCTGGGCGCCACTGATCTACGCCTGGCCCCTCTCGTACGACGACTGGCGTCTGCGAATCCCATTCACGGACTGCACCCCCGGCGAACTCACCGATGGCCAGTACATGCCGCGCCCGCACGGAGGGCCCCCGCCCGACGGGTGGTGCTGGGTCTGACGCCTGACTGCAGCCCTCGCTGGGTTCGCGCCAGGTCATCTGACCGTATGATCCCGAGGCTATGGTGCCTGACCCCTCAAAGCGGGCGAGTCGAGTTCTGCCTGAATGGTGAACGCGATCGAGACCGTGGAGATAAGCAAGAGCTTCCGCCGCGTCCGGACGATGAAGGACCTGGCGTTCTACCGATGGCGCAGCGAAAGCGTCCCTGCCGTGGACAACGTCTCGCTGCAGATTCGTGAGGGTGAGCTATTTGGGCTGCTCGGCGAAAACGGAGCCGGCAAGACGACGCTGATCCGGATGATGTCGACCACCATCCTGCCAACGTCGGGGCGGGCCTTGGTGCTCGGACATGACGTCGTGCGCGAGGCGGAGACTGTCCGCGGCCTGATCGGCATCGTCACGGGCGACGAGCGCTCATTCTTCTGGCGGCTCACCGGGCGGCAGAACCTCGAATACTTCGCTGCCCTCTACCATCTTCCACGCTCATCCATCCGCGGACGCATCGACCATCTGCTCGAGGTGCTTGACGTAGCGGAGGCGGCGGACCGGCGTTTCGACGGCTACTCGACCGGGACCAAGCAGCGCTTTGCCATTGCACGCGGCATGCTCACCGAACCCAAGGTCCTGTTCCTGGACGAGCCCACCCGGGCACTTGACCCGATTGCCGCTGAAGAGCTTCGCGACCATATCGCCAATAACATCGTCGGGCGCCTGGGCTATACCGCGCTGCTGGCGACCCACACGCTCTCGGAGGCCGAGGCGATCTGCGATCGGATTGCGATCATGCGTGCAGGGCACGTGGTCCAGGTGGGCACCGTCGACGAATTGCGAGCCGGATTGGGGTTGACACCCATCCTCGAGCTATTGGTGAGCGAATGCCCGAGCGGCCTAATGGATCGCCTGTGCGCGCTGCCCGAGGTCACCTCCATTGACGTTGACGAAGGACCCTCGCACACGCAGCTGGCCATCCATCTCGCCTCCGCGGACGGATCGATCACTGATGTGATCCGCGCCGTGTTGGACGCTGGGAGCTCGCTCTACTCCTCCACCATGCGTGAGCCGACGTTGGATGACATTTACCGGGCGGCCCATGCGTAGCGGCGCGGTCGGCGCCGTCAGCGGCTGGGGGCAGGTCATGTCGGCGACCTTCTTCCGGGACATGTTGACCGCGACCAGCTACCGAGTGGGCTTTCTCATGTCGCTCGGCTCATCGGCGCTCAGCATCCTCGGCATCTTCTTCCTGAGCCAGGCCGTCGGTGACTCTGCCGGGACACTCGAGCCGTATGGCGGCAATTACTTCGGGTTTGCGCTCGTGGGCGTGATCATGACCAGCCTGATGGCGTTGGGCTTGACCGGCATGTCGTCGCGCATTCGCGAAGCGCAGATGATGGGCACGCTGGAGCTGATGCTCCTCAGCCCCAACCGGCTGGGCGTGCTCTTCCTTTCCTCATCGCTGTGGGCGCACGTCCAGGCCCTTGTGACGCTGTCCCTCTATGTCGTCGTCGGGGTAGTGCTTGGGGCCAGCTTCCAGGGCGCCAACCTGGCGATGACGCTCGTCTCGCTCGTTCTCGCCGTGCTCGCGTTCAACGCATTGGGGCTGCTGTCGGCGGCGGTCGTCATCGTCATCAAGCAGGGGAATCCGGTGGCCCTGCTCATCAGCGTGGCATCCGTGCTGCTCGCCGGTGTGTTCTATCCCGTCACCGTCCTGCCCGACTGGCTTCAGACGATCGGACAGCTGCTGCCGCTGACGCAGGCGCTCGAACTGGTGCGACGAGCCGCCCTGGGCGGCGAGGGGATCGCCACCCTATGGGGACCATTTCTGATCCTCGCCGCCATAACGGCGCTGACGATGCCCGTGGGCCTGTGGGCCTGCCGTCGGGCGGTCCGCATCGCCCAGACCGATGGCTCCCTCTCTCAATACTGACCGGGCCGTGGCGAATGACGACGTCGGAAGCTGCATGGGCTTTGCCGTCAGGTCGCCTTTCCGCTTTCGCAGTCTCCGAATCGGCGGCGGGTCGCCGCTCACGGTGGAGTCATGGTCCGGACCGGCGCCGGATGGCGAGGCGGTCATCACGTGGCAGGTCCGTCCGGGCAACCCATTCCACGGACGGCTCCTCCGGAACGGCGCCGGGTTCGCCTTCTGGGCAAGTGACGCCGGCTGGTACGTCATTGATCCAGGAGCGCCGTCGATCGCGGTCGAGGGTGGCCAACCTTCGCTCCTGAAGGAGCTTCGCCTCTTCGGGGTTCCTGCCTCTATCTGTGCCAGCCAGGCTGGCGATATCGCGATTCATGCCTCGGCAGTGGCGATCGACGGGCACGGGATCCTGTTCGCGGCGCCGAGCATGTATGGCAAGACGACGATCGCAGCCGCCTTTGCCGCGGCTGGGCATCGCCTGCTGGCGGAGGACACCGCCCGGTGTCGTATCGCCACGCCAGCTGTCTACCCCGGGCCATCGGTCGTTCGGCTTCGCGCCGACGTGGCAGCCCAGATCGCGATCCCAGGTGCGACAGCGCAGTCGATGCCAGACGGACGCGTCTGCCTGCTGCTGGACCCGGATCACCGTGGCGACGGGGTCCCGGTTCCGCTGCACACCATCATGATCCTGCGCTCCGCAGACCGCGTGTCCATCGAGCCCGTATCGCGGCCGCTCGCCACGCGCGACCTCTATGCGCTCTCGTTTCTGCTACCCATCCCAGAGCATCGCGAGGCGAACTTCTCGAGGATCGTCGACCTGGTGAGCCACGCTCAAGTGGTCGACCTGCATCGTCCGGTGACCATGGACGCAATGGGCGAAGTCATCCGCGCCGTGGAACGTCATGTCGCAGGCACAGGGCCCAGGTAACGACGCATGGCGGATGCTGGCACCATGGCGAGATGAGCGGATCGCCCGCAGCGTCAACCACCCCGCGGCAACCTCTCGGTCCTGGAAAGGGCCTGGCTGTTGGCGCGTGTCTGGTGGGCGTGCTTTGTCGTGCTCGCCATCCTTCGGCGGCATCCCCTGCCTCAGGCGGTCACGGTCCTCGGCGAGGCGTCAACCGGTGAGCTCCTGCCACCAGCGCTGCTCAGCAGGGCAGTCTCGCGTGGTCTTCGGGTCGGACGCTGGCGGCCTCGATGCCTGATCCGGAGCCTGGTCCTCTACCGCCTGTTGCGGGCCCAGGGCGACACCGCCGTACTCGTCATCGGCCTGCCTCATCGACCGGATTCTCCTGACGCGCACGCCTGGGTCGAGCTCGCCGGACGGGATGTCGGACCATGGCCGGGACGAGGCCAGCATGTCGAGCTGGCGCGTTACCCGCGTTCTTCCTCCGCCTGAGCGGTGCGTACCAGGTCTCGCTCAAGGGCCCCCTCAAGAAACCGCACGACATCTGCGCGCAATGTCTCGGGCGCGCCGGGGAACTGATCTCGGACGCCGTCCACCAGCTCCTCCACGGTGCGGCTGCCGTCAATGAGCTCCCACGTCACCAGCGCGGTCGGGTTCAGCCCGTGATACGCACCATTCGCCAGGTTCAGGAGCACAGCTCCTTCCGATTCCGGCAGGTCCCTGGCCACGACCTCGGGATTCCTAGAGACAACCGTCTGGTCATTCATGCGCTGGCCACGCCATCGGGGCGATTGAAACGGGCTGCGCGGGTATCGGCGGCTCCAAGGGTGGTGCCGTCCCATTGGCTGAGGAATGCGTGGATGTTCGCGAGGTCGCGCGCCCACTGGTAATCGAGCAGGCTGAGGCTCTTCTCGGTGATCAGACGTCTCAGGATGCCGTAGTCCACGCCGACGACGTGGTAATCGGGTCGCAGCAGGAATTGCTCGAGCACCTGGTAGTCGATGCGGGCAAGTCCCGCCTCGTCGAAGACGGTCTTATCGGTGCGGTCGAGGATTTCGTCTGGTACGCGGTTGCGGAGCAGGTTTCTCACCAGACCCTTTGACCGGAGGTCGGGGAATTTCTGCTCGGCCGGCAGGCTCAGGAAGAATTCCCACAGGTCCACATCGGTCCACGGCCGGCGGACCGTGACGTTGCAGACCGCCTGGCAGACCTCCTCGGCCTCGAGAGACGTGCCTGGCCCGATGAAGGCTCCCAGCTGCGACTGGCGCCAACGATCGCGCACCGGCACCGGTTGTTCCTCGGTCGCATGCATCTCGTCCACCCACATGGGCACGAGCGGCGAGCGATTGCGTCTCAGGCGGTTGGCCGCATTGATCACATGGCCCGAGGACGCCGCACGTCCGGCGCGGCGCAGCACCTCGAACCATGACCGACCCTTCGAGCGATGGGCGGCCACCTCCCGCCAGGCCGAGCGTACCCGCCCGTGCGAGAGGTAGTGGTCGAGGGTGAACCACCCGATCGCAACCAGAAATTCGGCATGCTCCCCGGTCAGGACGTTGCTGAGTCCGAGCGCTCGAACCCATAAGTTGGACTCTTCATATTGTGAGAGAGCCGCGGCGCGATATGGCGTGTCGGCCAAGGCGGTCCAGCGCCCGAGATCGGCCATGCCGTTCGCCTCCTGCTCATACGTATGCAGTGGCATGTCGTAATGGTCCGCGAGCATCGAGACATACCGGCTCTCATCGACGGACGGGTACTTGGGATAGACAACCGTCAGGGCCGGCAGCGGGCGGCCATAGAGCTCGCGGTGTACCGGCACCCCATACCCAGCGATCGCCGGCGAGTCGATCCCACCGCTCAGGAAGAGGACATCGCGGCCCGTGAGGGAGCGCTGCACCGCGGTGGTCATCAGGCTATCGAAGCGCTCCTGTAGCTCCGAATCGCCGTAGGAGCCGGTTTCCAGGAGGCGTTCGGGGAACCAGTAGCGCTGGCGCTGCGCGCTGGATCGATCCACCACGAGCGCCGTCATCTTCGGCAGTCGCTCAACGCCACGCAGGGCAGCGGGCGATGCGTCGTCCAGGCTGCGGTAAAAGGTGGCTTCGACGACGTCGAGATCGGGCTCACGCGGGATCCGAGCGCCTGCGACGACCTGCTTCGGCTCGGACGCTACCCAGAGCGACTGACCATCATGGCGGTAGAAGAGCGGCCTGTACCCAAGCTGGTCGCGAAAGCAGTAGGCGGTCGAGCCGTCGGTCACGATCGCGGCGAATACACCACGCAGGCGCGACGGAAAGCCGCGCCCGAACAATCGATAGGCGTCGGCGATGACCTTCACGAGTCCATCGCTCCCATGCGGGGGAGCCGGCGCGCCGTGTTGGCTCAGCTCCGTCGCCAGCTCGGCTCGGTTGTCGAGCGTGCCTACAAACGCGACTGCCAGGCCGTTGCTCTCCCCGACCACTGCGTCGGGGATGGCGTCGCTCCAGGATGCTGCCAGGGCGCAGCTTCCGAGTGAGATGTATGCCGAGCGCGGACCACGATGCGGAGCCGCGGCGACCATCGCGTCCAGGATCGCGCGTGAATCTGCGAGGTCACCCAGGAATCCGGCGATTGCCCCCACAGAACCTCCCGCCTCGTGTCAAACAAAAGACCGGGCCAATGGCCCGGTCTCTAGTTTGCACGCCGGAGTGGTTAGCTGCCGGCCGGGTGCGAGAGCTCGTGGAACTTGTCGGTCTCGAAGGTCGTGTCGCTGGACTTCGTCCCCTTGCCAGGTGTCTGGAACGTGTGGTCTGCGATCGACCCGAAGTCCTCGATTGCTGGGGCCTCGTAATCTCGAACCATCGGGTAACTCCCCTACTTAAGTGCGCGCCTGTTGGCTTCGTTGGGACGAAGGTACTACCGGTCCTAGTACCCGTCAAACATTACACCCGACATCCGTTGCGTGGAGGCAACTCTTGCGCCATGCAGACGCGAGGCTAACTGGCGCTCAAATCCCCTTCTCGCGCCGATCAGGCGCCCGGCCGCTTCCACTCGCTGCCGTCGGCAAAGCGCTCACGCTTCCAGATCGGCAGCCGCTCCTTGATGGCCTCTATCACGAACCGGTTGGCCTCGTAGGCCGCGGATCGGTGGGCGGCGGCGGTGACGATCGCCACGGCCGCTTCGCCGATCGGCACCAGGCCCGTGCGATGCACCACGCCCACCGCCGCTCCCCAACGCGACTCGGCCTCGGTCGCGATCTCGGTCAGCACGCCCATCGCCATCTCGGGATAGGCGTCGTACTCGAGCTCCAGCACCTGGCGGCCGTCATCGGCGGTGTCGCGCGCCCTGCCGACGAAGGTCACCACCGCGCCGTGACCCGGCGCCGCCAGGCTCGCCTCCAAGGCGGCCACGTCGATCGCCTCATCCGTCAGCGTCATGAGCGCTCCGCCGCTGACCGGGGGCAGGAAGGCGACCTCGTCCCCATCGGACAGCGCGGCATCCCAGCTGGCATACGCGCCGCCCAGCGCCGGCCGAACGTATGGTCGGTGAGCCCGCAGCGCCGGGTACCGGTCCGCCATCACGGCCCAGGCGACCTCAAGCGGCGCATCGTCGGGGAGTGAGACGACAGTGCGGTCGGCCGAGAGCTCACGCAGGATGGCGAAGGTGCGGACCGTGATCTCCATCGGCCTCAGACCGGCACGCCGGTCAGGTAGGTGATGCTGGCTGCCGCGATCGAGCCGGCCATGATGAAGGCCAGGCCGATGTACAGCAGGCCGGTGCTCGCCTGCAGCGATGGCGCTCGGCTGGCCAGGATGGCCAGCACGGTGATGCCGATCGGCAGCAGGATGCCGACCGCCAGTCTGAGCCACGTGAGCCAGCCGATCGGCCCGCCCAACGGTCCGCTGCTGACCGTCACGACCGCCACCGTGAAGATGATGACCTGCAGCAGCAGCGCGACCAGCAGCAGCCACATCATGCGGCGCAGCGGCGTCGGCGACAGCTTCGGCGTGACCAGGTACCAGTGGCCGAGCAGCATGGCCGCATTGACGGCGCCCAACGCCAGGGCGGCCAGGGCCAGCTGCACGCTGAACAGGAGCGGGCTGAAGGTGGGGCTGCCGGCGGCCAGCGTGGCGAGGGCCATGACCCCGATCAGGCCGCCGGCGATCGCCAGGCCGGAGCGTGGCCAGCGGGCCATCGACGCGACGAGGTAGGCCGCGGTCAGCGCAACGTAGGCCAGCACCAGCACCCGCCGCGTGCCAGCAGTGGCGTCGATCGCTGTCCCCGCCGACAGGTTCAGCTCGGACAGCAGCAGCACCGCAGCGAACGCGGCCAGCAGCCAGGCCATGAACAGCCGATAGCCGCTGGTGGTGCCGCCCAGCAGCTCCGTCACGCCCACCACCAGCAGTGTGCCGGCGCTCAGGGCTGCCCAGAAGATCCAGTTGACGAAGGGAAGCGCCTCGAGCGACATCAGGCGACCGGCGCCAACGATGCCGGTCAACGCGATCTCCACCCACCCATCCGGGCTCGTGCGGATTGGGAAGGTCTCGACCGGTTCGGTGGCGGGCGGGATGACGGCCGCGCCGGTCCTGAGGTCGAAGCAGCCGCCGTGCCACGCACACGTGAGCAGCTCGTCATGTGGGTCGAAGCCAGCCTCTGACAGCGGGAAGTCCTGGTGGGTGCAGTTGTTCTGAACGGCGAAGAACTCGCCGGCGTGGCGGACCACGACCACTGGCGTGCCATCGATCTCGACCGGGATCAGCTCCCCGTCGCGCAGCTCGTCACGGTGCAGGAGGCGCGCCCAGCGCACGCGCGGCATGGGCGCCAGCGGCGTCTCGGGGAGCGGCTCGGTCATGCGCCGCCCTACAGCGGCCGGGCGAAGGCCAGCAGGCGCGGCTCAGTCATGTCGTCGATCGACCAGCGAATGCCCTCGCGGCCCTGGCCGGAATCCTTCACGCCGCCGTAGGGCATGTGGTCGATCCGCCAGGTGGGCACATCGTTGACGATGATGCCGCCGACCTCCAGCTGGTCGTGCGCCTGCAGCGTCCGCTCGAGGTTGTTCGTGAAGACCCCGCACTGCAGGCCGAACTGTGAATCGTTGATCTCGGCCAGGCCGGCCGCGAAGTCCGGCACCCCGAACAGGTTGACGACCGGCGCGAACACCTCTTCGCCACAGACACGCGCGTCCTTCGGCACGTCGACCAGCACCGTCGGCGGATAGAAGAGACCGTTCGGCTCGCCGCCGGTCAGTGCGCGCGCGCCATCGGCCAGCGCCTCCTGCACCCACTGATGGGTGCGGGCGACCGCCTTCTCGTCGACCATCGGTCCCAGGTCCGTCGCCGGATCGAGCGGGCTGCCGATCTGCATCGCCCGCACCCCGTCGGTGAAGCGGCGGGCGAACTCGTCGAAGATGGCTTCGACCACGTAGATGCGCTGCACGCTGATGCAGACCTGGCCCGCATATGCGAAGGAGCCGTAGACCAGGCGGCTGATCGCCCAGTCGAGGTCCGCGGTCTCGTCGACCACCACCCCCGCATTGCCGCCCAGCTCCAGCACCACCTTCTTCTTGCCCGCCTCGGCCTTCATCTTCCAGCCGACGCTCGGCGAGCCGGTGAAGCTCAGCAGCTTGAACCGATCGTCGCGGACCATGGCGTCGCCGGTGGGCCGGTCCATGGGCAGGATGCTGACCGCGCCGTGCGGCAGGTCGGTCTCCGCCAGGTAGCCCGCCACCCGCAGCATGACCAACGGGTCCTTGGATGGCGGCTTGAGGACGATGCTGCAGCCGGCGGCCAGTGCCGGCGCGACCTTGTGCGCGGCCAGGTTGAGCGGGAAGTTGAACGGGCTGATGCCAGCCACCGGACCAATCGGGTAGCGCCGCACGATCCCGCTGCGTCCCTTGCTGGCCGCGTTCCAGTCGAGCGGCAGCCACTCCCCGTTGATGCGGAGCGCCTCCTCGGCCGCGGTGCGGAAGGTCAGCGCGCCGCGCGCCACCTCGCCGCGCGCGTCCTTGATGGGCTTGCCCGACTCGCGGGTCAGCAGCTCGGCCAGCTCGTCGGCGTCGCGGGCGATGCAGTCGGCCACGTGCGCCAGCGCGTCACGGCGCTCGAAGCTGGCCAGCCGCCGCAGGGCGGCGAGACCCTCGACCGCAGCCAGGGTCGCACGCTCCAGCTCGTCAGGACCCGCCTGCCAGGTGGTGCCAACCAGGTCGCCAGTGGCGGGATCGCGGACCTCCAGGGGAGTGCCCGCCTCGACGAATTCGCCCGCGAGGTAGATCGGGAAGGTGGGAGCGGCGACCTCGGTGGACATGGGGCGATTCTAGCGCCGGCCACCCATCGGCTCGAAGGGCTTGACCTTGCAGTGACTGTAGGGTTTAGCCTGCGAGCCGATGAACATCTCGACGCTGGCCAGGCGCGCCGGCATCTCCGCCTCCGGGGTCCGCTGGTACGAGGCGGCCGGCATCCTGCCGTCCCCGCCGCGCGAGCCCAACGGCTACCGGCTTCTACGGCGAGTCCGACCTGTCGCGGCTGAAGCTGATCCTCACCCTGCGCCGGCTCGGCCTTGGACCGGCGGAGGCGGGACAGCTGGCAAGGCGCTGCCTGGACGGCGGCCCACTGGACCCGGAGCTCGTCACGGCGCTGGATGATCAACGGCGTCGGATCTCGGAACAGCGCGAGGAGCTCGAGCGGCTGGAGGTCGAGCTGGTCGACCTCGAGACGACCATCGATGCTGCCGCCCGCGGGCCACTCAACGCCGCGGAGCGCCGGCCGATCGCCGTGCTCTTCGTCTGCAATGGCAATTCGGCCCGCAGCCAGATGGGCGAAGCGTTGCTCGGCTTGTTCGGCGGCGAGGACTTCCGGCCCTTGTCCGGTGGGACGCGGCCAAAGCGCGTCCACCCACTGACCATCCGTGTTCTGGCGGAGCTTGGTATCGACTGGCATAGCGCCCGCGCCAAGCCGGTCATCGAGCTGCTGGACCAGCCGTTGGATTACGTCATCACGCTGTCCGACTCGGCCCGCGAGCAGTGCCCAGCGATTCCCGGACCCCACAGCTCGCTGCACTGGCACCTGGAGGACCCGGCGGCGGCGGAGGGAAGCGAGGAAGAGCGCCTGGCGGCGTTCCGCGCGACGCGGACGGAGCTCTCGGTCCGGCTGAGGCCATTCATCGAGATCGCCCGCCGCGCCGCAGGCCATCTTCCGGCCGCCGCGGTCCGGCAGTGGGTCACGCGATAAGGAGGCACCGCCATGAAGTTTGGAGTCATCACCTCATTCGGTTCGGCAAATGACTATGTCGAGATGGCCCGCGAGGCCGAGGAAAGCGGCTGGGATGGTGTATTCGCGTGGGACGACATCTCGGTCGAGCGCGGCGATGTCTTCGACCCCTGGGTCGTCCTCGGCGCGATGGCCACGGTCACGCAGCGCGTCACGCTGGGTGCCATGGTCTTCTCGCTGCCGCGTCGCCGTCCATGGAAGGTGGCGCGGGAGACGATCACGATCGACCACCTGTCGAACGGGCGCTTCGTCCTGCCGGTCGGCCTGGGCGGGACGTGGGACGGAGGCTACTCGCGAGTCAGCACCGAGGATCCGGTTCGCCGCGTTCGGGCCGAGAAGCTCGACGAGTGCCTCGACATTTTGGAGCTGGCCTGGTCCGGCGAGACGGTGAGCTACCGCGGAGCTCACTACTGGATGGAGGAGCTGCACTTCGACCCTCGGCCCGTCCAGCGACCTCGCATCCCGATCTGGCCGATCGGCGCCTGGCCGCACGCCAGATCGCTGCGCCGCGCCGCGCGCTGGGATGGGGTCATCGTCGCCGACATGTCGCAAGACGGCGCGGACGAGGAAGTGCTGTCCCCGGCCGCCGTGGCTGGCGTGGCCTCGTGGATGGCGGAGCATCGCGAGGCGTCCGGACCGTTCGACATCGTCACAGAGGGCCTCACATCCGGGACAGATCGGTCCGCCGATCGTGCCCTTCTCGAGCCGCTGGCGGAAGCCGGCGCCACCTGGTTCATCGAGAGCCGATGGGAGTCCGACCAGTCGGTCGAGACCCTCCGCCGACGGATCCGCCAGGGTCCGCCCCGGCTCTAAGTCGAAAGGAGACACATCATGGTCCTGCCGTTCATCGAGCCGCTCACAGTCCGCCAGCCGGGGGAACGCGTCATCCCAGAACCTCCGCGTCGCGGCGAGGCCGGCGGCGAGCCCTGCGGGCTCTGCGAGGGCGGAGCCACCGACGCCGTCTGGTCGGACGAGCACTTCAGCCTCCATCCCCCGGTCGGCGGCAGCCTGCCGGGCACGGTGTGGCTGGCCAGCCACGTCCACGTCGACTCGTTCAAGGACCTGCCACCCGATGCGGCCGCAGCCTTCGCACCGCTGGCCGGCCGGATCGAACGGGCGATCCTGTCGCTGGGCGACGTGGGGCGCGTGCACCTCTATCGCTGGGGCGATGGCGGCGCCCACTTTCACGTCTGGTTCGTGCCGAGGCCGCTCGGCATGCTCGAGGCGAAGAACTTCATGCTGCCCCTGTGGGAGGACGTGCTGCCGAACGTCAGCGACGAAGAGCTGACTGACGCCGCGCGCCGGGTGGCGGCCGCGCTGTGACCGTGGCCGCGGCGCTGGTGCGCCGGCTGGGTACGGGGGACGCCGTGGTCATCGGGCTCGGCTCGATGATCGGCGCGGGAGTCTTCTCGGCCTGGGGGCCAGCCGCCGCAGCCGCCGGCGGCTGGCTGCTGATCGGGTTGCTGCTGGCGGCGGGTGTGGCGTACTGCAATGCGGTGGCCTCCGCCCAGCTGGCGGCGCAGTACCCAACCTCCGGCGGCACTTACGTCTATGGCCGCGAACGCCTCGGTCCAGCCTGGGGCTTCCTGGCCGGATGGGGCTTCGTGATCGGCAAGACGGCGTCGAGCGCCGCCATGGCGCTGACCTTCGCGGCGTACGTGGTCCCTGAGCCAGGGCTCATGCAACGGCTGCTGGCGGTGGTCGCGGTGATCGGCCTGACGGCCGTGAACTACCGCGGCATCACGCGGACGGCAGGCCTGGCGCGCGTCCTGGTGACGCTGTCGATCGCGGCATTGACGGTGTTCGTGGTGGTGACGACGGCCGGCGTTCTGTCTCGAGGCGCGGCGGCGCCGGCTGGCGAACCGGCCGGCGTGTACGGCGTGCTGCAATCAGCCGGGCTGCTGTTCTTCGCCTTCGCCGGCTATGCCCGCATCGCCACGCTGGGCGAGGAGGTTCGCGAGCCGACGCGCACCATCCCGCGCGCCATTCCGCTGGCGCTGGGTATCACTGTGCTCCTCTATCTCGCGGTGGGGATGGCGGCGTTGGCCGCCGCGGGTGCACAGGCGCTGGCCGGCAGCTCGCGGCCGCTCGCCACCGCGGTCGAGGCTGTTGGCGCCGTCTGGGCGCTGCCCGTCGTGCAGGCCGGGGCCGCGGTCGCCAGCCTGGGGGCGCTGCTCGCCCTGATCGCCGGCGTCGGACGTACCACGCTGGCCATGGCGCGCAACGGCGACCTGCCGCGCTGGCTGGCCTCGGTCCATCCTCGCTTCCGCGTGCCTGACCACGCGGAGCTGGCGCTCGCCATCGCGATCAGCGTCCTGGTCCTGGCCACCGACCTGCGCGGAGCCATCGGCTTCTCGTCCTTCGGCGTCCTGATCTACTACGCCATCGCCAACGCCGCGGCCTTCACCCAGGCCGATGCGCCAGCGACGCTGGCCCCGGTTCCTGAACGCGGTCGGGCTGCTGGGCTGCCTGCTGCTGGTGGTGACGCTGCCGATCCAGGCCGTGCTGGCCGGCGTGGCGATGTTCGCCATCGGGCCTGGCCGGTTGGCTGGTGACCGGTCGCCTGCGCCGGGCACCCGCCGCCGCCTGAGCAGCAGCGGCCGGTGGCCGATACCATCGGCTGCGCATGAACCCCGACTACCTCCTGCTCGAGATCTCGGCCACGGCCTTCTTCATCGGGGCCGCGGTGGCCGCCCTGCGGCGCGGCCGCCTGCCGTTCTTCGAGCTGATCAGCGCCGCCACCTTCGGCATCCTGCTGGAGGAGCTGGACCAGCTGATCTTCCAGACCTACCACTACAACCCGGCCTGGACGCTGGAGATCGATCGGGCGCCGGTCGTCATCGGCCTCACCTGGGCGCTCATCATCGCCGGGGCCATGCGCATCACCGATGCGCTCGGCGTGCGACGCCGGTACGCGCCGGTGGTCGACAGCGTGCTGGCCATCAGCCTGGACCTGGCCTTCGACGCCATCGCGATCCGGATGGGGCTGTGGACCTGGGTCGGCATCGACCCCGGTGACGGCTGGTTCGGCGTCCCTACGGCAACTTCTACGCGTGGCTGTTCGTCACCCTCGGCTTCAGCCTGCTGACCCGATGGCTCCGCGACGCGGCCCGCACCCGACCCTCCCTGGAATGGCTGCAGCTGCTGGTCCCCTTCCCGGCCTTCGTGCTGCTGATCGCCGGACTGACCCCGTTCATCCTCATCAAGCCGCTGATCGACTCCGCGCCGGGCGGCGGCGGCGCTGCCATTCGCGCTGGCCATGCTCGCCTTCCTGGCGGTGGCGGTGTGGGCGGTGGCGTACGACCGCGGCGAGGCCGGATGGCAGTCGCGTGGCCATCCTGGACCTGCGGCTGGCGACATGGACACGGGTTGCGATCCACGGCTACTTCCTGGCCGCCCTGCTGGTGATGGGCCTCGCCGACGACCTGCCGGTGCTGCTGGCGGTGGCCGTCGTGCTGCTGCTGGCCGAGCTGCCGTTGGCGCTGCTGGTTCGGCGCCGGCACGCCGAGCGCTCGCGGGTCCCAGCATCAGCCGGTCCCGAGGCCGCCGGCTCCGCCGCGGTCGGGTACCGCTGACGCGATGACCGACTGGGATCGCGCCACCGATGAGTGCGTGGAGCTGCTGCGCGACCTGATCCGCATCCCATCGGTGAATCCGCCGGGGGTGCGCGACGCGGCCGCCGGCCTGGACTCCACGGCGGCGAGACGCGGGCGGCCGCCCTCTGTGCCGAGGTGCTGACCGAGGCCGGCATCGCGGCGGAGGTGCTGGAGGTGGCGCCCGGCCGCGGCTCCTGCTTCGCCCGCCTGCCGGCCACGGTCCCGGATCCCGAACCACCGCTGATCCTCCTGTCCCACCTGGACGTGGTCCCGGTCGACGCGGATGGCTGGAGCCGCGATCCCTTCGGCGGTGCACTGGCCGACGGCTGTGTCTGGGGACGTGGCGCGGTCGACATGAAGGACATGCTTGCCATGGAGCTCAGCGTGATGCTGGCCCTGAAGCGCGAGCGGCGCGAGCTGCGGCGCGACGTGATCCTGGCCGCCGTGGCGGACGAGGAGGCCGGCGGGCAGTACGGCGCCATGCACTGGGTTGACGCTCGTCCGGACCTGTTTGCCGATGCCGCCGGGCGCCCGGCGGCGGCCGCCCTGAACGAGGTGGGTGGCTACTCCATGACCGTCGGCGGGCGGCGGGCCTACGCTATCCAGGTCGCCGAGAAGGGCATCATCTGGACCCGGATGCGCGCGACCGGCACGCCCAGCCACGGCTCGATGCCGTCGCCCGACAACGCCGCCATCAAGCTGGCCGACGCCGCCAGCCGCCTGGCCGCATCGCGGCAGCCGGCGCGGCCAACAGCGGTGGTGCGCGGCTTCTTCGAGGGCATCGGCCTCAGCGAGGTGCTGCGCCTGGCCGATGCGGGCGAGGGCGAGGCGGTGACCGCGGCCATCGAGGCGGCGGTCAGCGAGCCGACCATGCAGCGATCGTTGGACGGCATGCTGCGGGACACAGTGACGCCGACCGTCATCCACGTCGGCAAGAAGGTGAACGTGGTGCCGGGCGTTCGGCGAGGCGGAGATCGACGTGAGCACCCTGCCCGGCACCGACCAGGAAGAGCTGCTGCGACGCCTGCAGGAGATCGCCGGCGATGAGCGTGCAGGTCGAGTCGGTGATGACCATGCCGCCGGTCGACTGCCCAGCCGACGCGCCGATCGTGCAGCTCATGCGCGAAGCGCTCGCCCGGGCGGATCCGGAGGCGACCGCACTCCCGATGATGATCACGCTGGGGACCGACGGGAAGGCGATGGCCCGACTGGGCATCCCGACCTACGGCTTCACGCCGCTGCGGCTGGAGCCGGAGTTCCCGTATCTGTCGCTGTGGCACGCCAACGACGAGCGGATCCCGGTCAGCGCGCTGCGCTTCGGCCTGCCGGTCCTGCACGAGGTGGTCAGCCGCTTCGCCGGCGCGGACTGATCGTCAACGCATGGCCGCCAGATGGGCGGAAATCGTGCTCACGGCTATACTCGGAGCCGCCGAATCGACCATACGAGCCGCATGACCGACCAGACAACCACCACTCCCCCCTCTGACTCAACGCGCCACCATGCCTTTGTCTTCCCCGGCCAGGGGTCGCAGTACGTGGGCATGGGCACGGCGCTGCTCGAGCGATCGCCCGAGGCGCTGGCCATCATGGAGCGCGCCGACGCGGCGCTCGGCTTCCCGATCAGCCGCCTCATCGCCGAAGGCCCGGCGGAGGAGCTGGACCTGACGATCAACGCCCAGCCCGCCATCCTGGCCACCAGCATCGCTTACCTGGAGGCGCTGCGCGCCGAAGCGCGGCTGGCGGGCCTGGAGCTGCGTCCGCAGCTGTTGGCGGGTCACTCGGCCGGGCAGTACGCCGCGGCAGTCGCCGCCGACGCGATCGACTTCGAGACCGCCATGCGGTTGGTCCGCGAGCGCGGGCGGATCATGCAGGAGCGGGGCATCGACGGCGGCATGGGCGCGGTCATCGGCCTGACCGACGAGCAGGTGCACGACATCGTCGACCAGGCTCGCGAGCACGGCGAGATCGCGGTCGCCAACCGCAATGCGCCGGGCCAGATCGTCCTGTCGGGCGTCATCCCGGCCCTGGTCTTCGCCCTCGAGATGAGCAGGACGGTCGGTGCGCGCAAGGCGGCCCGCCTGACGGTCAGCGTCGCCAGCCACTCCCCGCTCATGCGCCGCGCCCGCGACGAGTTCGGCCGGATCCTGACCAAGGTTCCCTTCCGCGATCCGACGCCACCGATGCTCGGCAACGTACACGCCAGCGTCATCCAGACTGCCGACGGCCTGCGGCGAGAGCTGACCGAGCATCTCGTCCACGGCGTGCAGTGGACGGAGACCATCCGCCGCATGGCGGCCGATGGCATCGATGACTTCGTGGAGGTCGGTCCCGGACGCGTGCTGACCGGGCTGATCCGGCGCATCGTGCCGGGCACGTCGGTCCACGCGGTCGACGCACCGGGGGCGGACGGCATCTGGCTCCCGTCGTGACCGGCCGTCGCGCCGTCGTCACCGGGTTTGGCGTCCTCTCGCCGGTGGCCATCGGCGCCGATGCCAACTGGGAGGGGCTCGTCGCCGGCCGCTCCGGCATCGCCGACATCACCGCCTTCGACACGAGCGGCTATGACATCCATGTCGCCGGCGAGGTCAAGGGCTTCGACGCCACCCAGCACATGGACGCGCGTGACGTGCGCCGCCACGATCGCAATACGCACTTCGCCGTGGCCGCAGCCGGGGAGGCCCTGCGCCATGCGGGCCTGCTGAGTGACGGTGGTCAGCTCGACACCGGCCAGGCCGATCCGGATCGGTTCGGCATGGTGGTCGGCACCTCCATCGGCGGCATCGGCATGATCTCTGACGGCGTCCTGACGCTTGACAAGCGTGGGCCGGACCGCGTCTCGCCGTTCCTGATCCCGCACATGATCCCGGACGCCGCCTCGGGCATGGTCGCCATCCAGTACGGCATCCGCGGCCCGAACATGGCCATCGTCAGCGCCTGTGCGACCGGCGGCCACGCAGTCGGCGAGGCGATGGAGTCGATTGCCCGCGGCCAGGCCGACGTGATGCTCGGCGCCGGGACCGATGCCGTGGTGGTGCCCCTGGCGATTGCCGGCTTCGGGCAGATGAAGGCGTTGGGCTCGCCGGTCGACCCCGACACCGGCGAATACAACCCGGCGATCGCCAGCCGGCCGTTCGACGCCACCCGCAACGGCTTCGTGGTGTCCGAAGGCTGCACCGTGCTGGTGCTGGAAGAGCTGGAGCACGCGAAGGCGCGTGGCGCCACGCCGATCGCCGAGGTGGTCGGCTATGGCTCGTCTGCCGACGCCGTGCACATGGTCGCGCCGGCCGAGAAGGGGGAGGGCAACCAGCGCGCCATGCGCGCCGCGCTGGAGCGGGCCGGCATTGAGCCGAGCGCGGTTGACTACATCAATGCCCACGGCACCAGCACGCCGCTCAACGACCGCTACGAGTCCATGGCCATCGAGGCCGTGTTCGGCGAGCATGCCCGCAACGGGCTGGCCATCAGCTCGTCGAAGAGCATGACCGGCCACATGATGGGCGCCGCCGGCGCGTTCGAGGCCTGGGTCTGCGTCAAGACCATCCAGACCGGCTGCATCCCGCCCACCATCAACTACCGGCATCCCGATCCGGACCTGTCGCTGGACTACGTCCCGAACCAGGCGCGGCAGGCGGACGTTCGCGTCGCCCTCTCCAACTCCATGGGCCTGGGCGGGCACAACAGCACGGTCATCGTCCGGCGCTTCGAGGAGTGAGGTGAGCGCCGACCCCGGGCGCCGCGCGGTCGTGACCGGCATGGGCGCCGTCTCGCCGATTGGCAACGACGTGCCGACCTTCTGGTCGAACCTCACCGCCGGCGTCAGCGGCGTGGCCCGCATCACCGCCTTCGACCCGTCGAACGAGGAGGTCCGGATCGCGGCCGAGGTGAAGGGCTTCGAGCCGCGCGACTACATGGACTTCAAGCAGGCGCGCCGGATGAGCCGATTCAGCCAGCTGGCGGTGGCAGCCGCCGCGCAGGCGATCGAGGACTCGACGCTCGAGATCAGCGACGCCAACCGCGATGACATCGCCGTCGTCATCAACACCGGCGGCGGCGGCATCGGGGACGTGTCGACCTCGCAGGACGTCTACCGGGCAGGGGGGCCGCAGCGCGTGAGCCCGTTCATGGTGCCGATGCTGTCGCCGTCCATGGCCGCCTGCCAGATCAGCATCCAGAACGGCCTGCGTGGGCCGATCATCACCAGCGTGGCGGCCTGCGCGTCGGGCGTGCAGGCATTCATCGACGCGCAGCGCATGATCGAGCGCGGCGACGCGGACGTCGTCGTCGCCGGCGGCACGGAGAGCGCCATCCTGCCGGTCGCATTCGCCGCCCTGGCCAACATGGGCGCCCTGTCCAAGCGCAACGACGATCCGGCCGGCGCCTCGCGGCCGTTCGACGCCGACCGCGACGGCTTCGTCTTCGGCGAGGCCGCGGCGGTGCTGGTCGTCGAGTCGGCTGAGCACGCGGAGCGGCGCGGGGCCAACGTCGTGGGAGAGATCGCCGGCGGCGCACTCACCGGGGACGCCTTCCACATCAGCGCACCGGATCCATCGGCCTTTTCCTCGGGGCGGGCCATGGAGAAGGCGCTCCGCGACGCTCACGTGGCGCCTGAACAGGTGCAGCTGGTGGTGGCCCACGGCACCAGCACGCCGCTGAACGACGCCAGCGAGTCGAAGGCCATCCGCTCCGCCTTCGGCGCCCACGCCGATAACCTGGCGGTCACCAGCAACAAGAGCATGATCGGCCACACGCTCGGCGCGGCGGGCGCCATGAGCGGGCTCTCGGCAGTGCTCGCCATCCGCGACGGCGTGGTGCCGCCCACCATCAACTACACGACGCCGGACCCGGCCTGCGACCTCGACTACGTGCCGAACACCGCGCGTCAGGCACGGGTCGACATGGCCATCGTCAACGGCTTCGGCTTCGGCGGGCAGAACGCGGTGGCAGTCTTCCGCCGCTACGAGGGATAGGCGCGCTTACCCCTCGGCGGGATCCCCCGTGACGTACAGCTCCGGCTCGTAGCGCGGCCCGCGTCCCGGGAGGGATGCCACCCAGTCGCGGAGTGCCGAATCGGCGGTCGTGAAGGCAAGCTCCTCCCACGGAATCTCGTCCGGCCCGAAGTCGCGCACCTCGGTCGTCTCCACGCCGGGCAGCGCCTGGCCGCCCACCACCGTGGCCTCGTAGATCAGCGTCACCACCGCGACGTGGGGTCGCGAATAGGCGCCGATCAGCCGGCCGACCTCGACGCGCAGCTGGGTCTCCTCCTCCGTCTCGCGCCGCGCCCCTTCCTGCGCGGACTCGCCGACCTCCAGGAAGCCGCCCGGGTACGTCCACAGACCGGCCCCCGGCTCGATCGAGCGGCGGGCCAGGAAGACACGGCCCCCGCGGACCGGCAGCGTGCCCGACCACCAGCCGTGGATTGCGATACGTGACGTGGCCGTTCGGACACACGAGGCGCGGACGGTGGTCGTCCTCGAGCAGCTGCGGGCTGACTGGCGCACCACAGGTCGGGCAGAACGCCGGCTCCTCGCCAAGGCTCAGGGGTGTGCCGTCGGGTGCGTCGCGCTGTGGCATCGGCCCATGGTAGTCATGGCACAATGCGCGCCGGCGTGAGCGAGCCCAACGCCAGCCCAGTGCTCAAGGTCAATCGGAGGGATTCTTGACCGTCGCCGCGGCGCCTGCTCCCACCCCACCGGCGCCGTTCGCGATCTTCCGCAACCGCGACTTCATCTACCTCTGGACGGGGCAGCTGGTCTCGACCATCGGCGACGCGCTGACCTCGCTGGCGGCGGGCATCATCGTCTTCCGCGAGACGGACTCGGTCCTGAACGTCGGCATCATGCTGATGGTCTCGGCGGCGCCGACCCTGATCTTCGGCCTCATCGCGGGCGTGTTCGTGGACCGATACGACCGCAAGACGATCATGATCGTCACGGTCGTCATCCAGGCGGCACTGGTGGCCTCGATCCCGTTCCTGATCACCGAGGGCGACTCGGTGTTCTGGCTGTACGTGATCGTGCTGCTCTCGTCATCGGTCAGGCAGTTCTTCGACCCGGCCAACGACGCCGTCCTGCCCGAGGTCGCCAGCGATGAGGAGCTGGCCGCCGCCAACTCGCTGATGGCGATTGCCCAGTTCGGCTCCACGGCAATCGGCTTCGCGCTGGCCGGGCTGCTTGCGCAGTTCTCGGTCGAGCTCGTGTTCTTCATCGACGCCGCCACGTTCCTGTTCGCCGGCGCCCTGATCGCGCTGGTGCGCATCCCGAAGATCATCGTCGAGGAGAAGACGACCGTCGGCGAGGTGGTGCGCAACCTGGCATTCGGCGCCAAATTCATCGTGCAGACGCCGATCCTGCGCTCGATGAACCTGATCCGCATACCGGTCATGGTCATCTTCGGCCTCCAGAACGTGCTGCTCCTGCCGTTCGCGCTGGACGTGCTGAACGCCACCGAATTCGAGTACGGGCTGCAGGAGGGCATCACCTCGGTCGGCTTCGTGGTCGGCAGCCTGCTCATGGCGCGCTATGCCGATCGGCTGCGGGAAGGGAGCTGGCTGATCTTCAGCTTCCTGGGGATGGGGCTGGCGGGCCTGGCCTACGCGCTCACCTCGAACGTCTGGGTGGCCATCGGGCTGATCGGGATCTCGGGCGTGCTCAACGCGCCGTCATATGTGGCCGGCCGCCTGATCAACCAGCGCAACACTCCGCGCGAGATGCGTGGGCGGGTCTTCAGCACGGGCTACGTGCTGCGCGACGTCTTCTATCTGCTGGGCATGGGCCTGGCGGGTTTCGCCGACATCATCGACGTCCGAGTCATGTTCGCGGTCAGCTCCGGCATCCTGATCGTCGTTGCGCGTGATCGGCGCGGTGCTGCCGGGCATCGGCCAGCCGGCGGCCGAGTGGCGTCGCTCGCTCGCCCTGTTGCGCGGCGCGGCAGCCGCTCCATCCGTCGGAATCGGGCGTCCGGCCACGGTGGACGACGTGCAGGCGCTGGGACGGTACATCCCGGCCCTGGCCGGCATGCCGCAGCGCGACCGCGACGCGCTGATCACGACGGGACGCGTGATCGAGGCCGAGTCCGGTTCCGTCGTCACCCGCGCCGGGGAGAAGGGCGACAGCGCGTACTTCGTCCTGGACGGTCGCCTGGTGGCGGGCAGGACCAGTGGAGAGGGTGCCTATCAGTCGCTGTCGGCCATGGGGCCCGGCGACGTTCTCGGCGAGATCGCGGCCCTGACCGGCAGCCCGCGCACGGCGGACGTGGTGGCGGCCGAGAAGTCGGAGCTGCTGCAGGTTCCGGCCGAGACGCTCAAGCAGCTCATGGCGCTGCCGCAGTTCGGCCCGCTGGTGCTCGGCAAGATGCAGGAGCGCCTGGCGCGCTCGGCCAGCATCGGCGACCTGCCGCGCTTCGGCCGCCTGGACCAGCAGGCGCTGCGTGAGCTGCGAACAGAGGCCGCCAGCGAGGACTGACGGCGCTCGCATCGGTACAATTCGCGCTCCATGCTCCCCACCCTGCGCCTGTACAACTCGCTGACTCGCCGCGTCGATCCACTGGAGCCGATCACGCCCGGGCGCGTCACGATCTACACCTGCGGCAGCACGGTCTACCGCTACGCCCACATCGGGAACCTGCGGACCTACCTGTTCGGCGACCTGCTGCGGCGGACCCTGCAGTACCTCGGCTACGAGGTGCTGTACGTCAAGAACATCACCGACGTCGGCCACATGCGCGAGACGGGCGAGGACCCGATCCTGCTCGCCGCCGAGGTCGAGGGGAAGTCGCCGGAGCAGATCGCCGAGTTCTACACCGCCGCCTGGCTGGAGGACGAGCGCCTGCTGAACATGGCGCCGGCGGACGTCGATGCCGAAGGCCACCGACCACATCGAGGAGATGGTGGCCATGACCGCGGAGCTGCTCGAGCGCGGCCTGGCCTACGAGGTGGACGGCAACGTCTACTACGACGTCTCGGAGTTCCCGGGCTACGGCCAGCTGTCCGGCCAGCGCCTGGAGCAGATGCGAGCCGGTCACCGCGTGGACGTCGAGAGCGACAAGCGCGACCCGGAGGACTTCGCCCTCTGGAAGCTGGCGGAGCCCGGGCGGGTCATGAAGTGGCCGTCACCCTGGGGCGAGGGCTTTCCGGGCTGGCACATCGAGTGCTCGGCCATGTCGATGAAGTACCTGGGCGATCGGTTCGACATCCACACCGGCGGGATCGATCTCAAGTTCCCGCACCACGAGGACGAGATCGCCCAGTCGGAGGGCGTCACCGGGCACCCGGTGGTCAGCGTCTGGCTGCACGGCGAGTTCCTGACGCTGGCCGACGCCAAGATGGCCAAGTCGGCCGGCAACGTGATCCGGGTCAGCGACCTGCCCGACAAGGGCTTCGAGCCGCTCGCCTTCCGCTACCTGGCGCTGACCGCCCACTATCGGTCCAAGCTCGACTTCACCGAGGAGGCCATGCACGCGGCGGCCTCCGGCCTGCGGCGCCTGCGTCGGGCGGCCGGCGAGTCAGACGACGCCGATGCATCAGCGGTCGACCTGGCCACTGAGCCGATGGCCGTCTACCGCGCGCGGTTCGTGGATGCCATCTCCGACGACCTGGGCATGCCCGCGGCCCTGGCGGTGGCCCACGCGGTGGCAGGCGCCGACGACCTCGATGCCGCCCAGCGTCGCGCGCTGCTGCTCGACTTCGACCGGGTGCTGGGGCTGAGCCTGGACGCGCCGGCCGAGGAGGAGATCACCGAGCTGCCGGAGGGCGCCGCCCAATTGCTGGAGCAGCGTGCTGCCGCCCGCTCGGCCCGCGACTTCGCGACCTCCGATCGGCTTCGCGACGAGCTGGCCGCGCTGGGCGTCGAGGTGCGCGACACGCCGAACGGCCAGGAGACCACCATCCGCCGCTAGTACCCGGGAACTACACGATTCAACACCTAAGACGGGCAGGCCGTTCCTAACCATCGGCCTGTTGGCCTGACCACCGGCCTGGTCGCGTTACCGGACAGGTGATGGACCCGAGGCAAGCCTCCTCATAGCCTTGCCGCGTCCGCGCGGCTTCGTGCCGGATGGCGTGGACACGAAAAGGCAAACCCGTCGTGAGGCGGGGACGCAAAGCCACGGGGCTGGGAGGCGGGAGCCAGTCAGCCGGGCTACCGAAAGGAAATGCCCATGACGTACTGGGATGGCAACCGCTGGGCGCCAGAACCGCGCCCCCACCCCTCGCCGGCGTTCGCGGCTCACGAATTGGGCTGCCACGCTGGCGATGCTATTTGGCCTCGCTGCGATCTTGCTGCCGATGCAGCTCGTTGTGGCTGGGTCACCGAAGCGAAGCACGAGCGTCTCGGTATCGTGTGAGCCGAGTCCCTGCGCGGTTGGCGGGTCAATGACGGTCGATGGAGCTGGATTCGCTCCCTGGCAGGTGGCCAACAGGTCATCGTGTGGCTCGGCTATCCCGATGATTATTGCGGCGCGGGCGCCTGTCACGGCGAGTACTTCAATCCATGGGTCAACGATGACGGCACATTCAGCGTTCAATTCTCGGATGCGTTGATGTCTCATGGCACCGGGGTCATAACTGCGTTCCAGTACGCCGTCAAGCGCGACAAATGGGTCCAGGTGGCGAAGGCGAGCTACTCCGCCTACTGAACGGAGATTCGTGAGAACGAATCGGGCCGGCCCATGAGGGCCGGCCCGATCTCTGAGGTCCGCGAGAGGGGTTAGGAGCCGGAAGCGGATGCGTCAGGCGGCGTGATCGTCACCAGCTCCGTGCAGACCGAGTCTCCCGGAGCTGACTGCTGGATTGGTACTGCCGTCGTAGTGAACGAACCAGGCGTACGTCGTCGTCGTCTGCCGGACCCGGATCGAAGGTCTTGGTGACCGTCCCGGTCACGCCGTTAGCGACGGCCACGTTGAGCGACGAGAATATAGCGCTCGTCCGCGTGGTATCCGCCAAGCAGTCGGCTTGGCTGGAATACAGGTAGAAGTCGGCAGTCCCGCCGGCGGTGGGGACGCCCACGTTGAGCGAGTCAGTCACGTCTGCCGTGTAGTCAACGCTGCCACCGGGGGTGGTGGTCAGATTCGACTGGATGAAGATGACCGCTGAGGCCGACAGCGAGCGATCCTGGTTGCCCAGGCTCACCGGCGTGCCGTTGACCAGGGCGCTCTTGATGCGCATGTGGTACGGCGAGCCGCTGATGGCGGAGGCTGAACGCTCTCCGTCGGCGCAGCCCCAATCCAGACGGCTGGCGATATGCCCGCCCCAGGCCAGGACCGGAGTGGCACTGGTCGCGTTGAAGGTCACCTGCACCTGCTGCTCCTGGTCGCCATTCTTGTCGAGCAGGCCTGGATCAGTACCGACGTATTCGAACGTGCCGTTGATGCCCCCGAACAGCTCCATCTGTCGCTCCGCAGCAGGAAGCGCGTTGAAGCTCGTCGATGGCTGCGACGCTCCAGTCGAGCCACCCTGGCAGCCGTTCGCGAAGTTCTTGGAGGTGTCGACATTGATGTTCGTTTCGGGCTCATCGATGGTGATGAACGAATCAGGCACGAGATCGCCACAGCCCGCCACGCCGTTGCACGGATCGTCCGGCGTCGCCGCGACGGAGGTCTCCGGCGTCTGCCAGCGGTTCTTGTCGGTCAGAGTAGTCGATGGCGTCGTGGCCGTTGTGGATGACGTCATAGCCCATGATCAGGGTGACCACGGCGTTCGCGGGCAGGCCGCTCAGCCGGGCGCGGTACGAGATCGACTCGCCCTCGGCGAAGTGCGCGTTCGACGCACCCGCGTTGCCGTTGACCCAGCCGGACGCGCCGAGCCGGTCGTCACGCACTGCGCGAACGATTCTTGCGGGTCTTCCAGGCCGCCGTTGCGACACTGGTCGAGGTCGACCGCAACCGTGTCAATCGGCTTGGCTGCCAGGACCACGGTCGCGCCAATCATGGTGACGGACAGCACGAGCATGGTCGTCAGGCTTACCAGCAGGAGCCGAGCCTGCATATTGAAAGTACGCATGAGAATTGATTCCTCGAATGGCTGTTGCAATTCGCCGGGCCTCGGTGGCCCGACCCCGCGCCGACTAGCGCGGTCTGTCGCCTCGGTCTCTCCCCGTGTTTCGCCTCCTCGCTTGAGCTCTGTCTCGCAACCAGTGCTCGCCCCCACGGCGCGCACAGCCACATCTCCCCGATGGGCTGAGCGAGATCGAGATCCCGCGCAGCCCAAAAGAAGAAGAGATGAGGGCGACGCGGAAGAGAACGCAGCGTCTGGGCAGACGGCGCGGCGGCCAACTACGCGGGGCTCGGGCACATATGCGGTTGGCCGGCAACCAAGGGCAGCTCGGGTCCCCCCGGCTGGCCGAACCTAGTACTCAAGTACTAGGACGTCAATCAAATCCTTGGCACCGCGAGCACGCGATGGTGCATCTGCCGCACCGCTCTCTAGGGATGACGCGTCGTGGAGCAGCGGACGACGTTCGAGGGCAGACGGCCTAGAATCTAGGTCCGGCCCAGCGTCAGTCAGGGTGAACAACGCCGTGGACAACCTCGCCTCGATACTGGCCATATTCGTGGGCGCCAGCCTGCCGATCCTGGCACTTGCGGCGTTCAGCGAGTGGCGCCGACGGCGGAACCTGTCGCAGCAGGCCGCGGGACGCCGGCGATTCGTTCCGCACCCCGAAGTTCAGGCGTCACCGGTATCGCCGCGAGCGAGCCTCGCCTGGCTGGGCGCGAGCATCGGCCATGAATCCGACAGTAATCGCGGTCCGGAGGCGGGACCGCAGCGCTGCCCGCACTGTCACCACGAGATTACTGAGCCGTCGTTCTTCTGCCGCCGCTGCGGAACTCGCCTATTCCGACCCTGAGGTAGCGCCAGCGTCCAGGGCGGGCTCTTCAAGGCCGGTGGCGCTGGCGACCTGCACCGCCCGCCGGAGCACGATGGAGCGTCGCATCCCACGGTGCAGGGTGGACGCGCTGACGCCGGCCTCGTCCGCCGCTTCGGCGAGGGTTGCGCCGTCCTGGAGCGAGGCGACCAGCTGCGCTTGACGTGACGGCTCAGCCAGCTTGCCGCTCAGGTGGGTCGTCCCCGTTTCGTGCATCGCCAGGTCGACTTGTGGCGGTGCCAGCTCAGCGATGAGCGCAGCCAGGGTCCCCGACACCAGGATGCTCATGCCCAGCTCCCAGGACGGCATCCCGGCATAGACCAGCACCGCGGACACCACGGCAGCCAGGCAAAGGCTCAACGGGATCGCCAGAAGGAGCCGAGTCAGCACACCCCTGAATCCGAAGAGAGCCACGATTGCCAAGCCGGGCGCGACAGCCAGCCATGTGACGGTGAGCCCGATACGCACCGGTCCTGCGACATCGGCGAAGACGAGCACCGCGACCGCGGCCGTCCAGCCGAACATGAGGGCGCGGAAGAGGCGTCTCACGACCACGCCGCGGTGCACCTGAGCGGCGCTGTCTCCGGAGCCAAGATCGTCGCGTCCCGGCTCGCATAGAGCTCTCGGAAGCTGCCGCTCTGCCTCAGTACCTCCTGGTACTCGCGCCATTCGGCTGGCGAGTATCCCCAGTTGAGCTCGGTATTCGCCTGCTGGCTGGATGTGATGATCAGGTACGAGCAGGGCGCTTCGCTGTGTTCGAGCGCGACGAGCAGCCCCGGCACGTCCTCGCTCAGGAACTCGTTGGGCACCTGCGAGTACCGGAAGTCGGCGAACCCGCGATAGCGGACCGCCCCCCACGTGCTGACGGTGGCGATCAGCGAGCCGGGCGGAGCCCTGTCGTACAGCAGGTTGGTGGCGGCGACCTCATCGGCCGAGATCATGTCCGCTCGTTCATTGCCATGCTTGCTGACCAGCAGCGCGATGTACAGGACCGCGACGACCACCGCGACCGCCTGCGTCGTGCGGATCCGCATGGGCCGCAGGGTCGGGAAGAAGGCGCCGGCGGCCAGGAACGCCATGAACGGCAGGCTGAACAGGTAGATGCGGAGCACCAGCTCGCCGCCGTATGCCTGGAGCAGGATGAGGCCAAAGGGCACGGCGGCAAGCGCAAGCGCCTCGATGTCCAGGTGCCCGTGCCGGAAGCGACGAATCGCGCCGACCGCGGCCAGGATCCAGAAGGCGAGGGTCATGACCAGCCGGAACTGCACGATGAAGACGTGGCCTGGGCTGCCGGTCAGGCGGTGCGCCACGCCGGCTGTTCGGCTGCCCCAGCCGGGCTGCCCAGCTCGCTGAGCAGCCCCACCAGATGGCCGGCGAGGAAGTCCACCGTCATGTAGCTGACCCACAGGCCACTCAGTACCAGGATCACCACCGGAAGGCCCGTTAGCTGGATGCGGCCGAGCAGCACCAACGCCCCCGTCGCGCCCAGTAGGGCAAAGGGCGTGAGCTGATGACTGGCGACGCTGACGAACGCCAGCAGCACCATGATGACGACCAGTGCCGCCCGTTGCGGGGGAGTCGCGGATACCGCCTCCGGAGCCGGCGTGGGTGGCTCGTCGTACATCGGCCGCCGCAGACCCGGCAGCCGGCGATCGATCCAATGCACGATCGCGGCGATCCATCCAGGGGTCACCGATCGCCTGAACCAGTGCAGCGCGATAGCCAGCGTCGTCAGGTAAAGGAGGATGTTGAAGCCCTGGGGCGAGTAGTAGTCCTGCCCGACCCAGTTCGCCCCATAGAAGAGCGCGATGGCGGTCCAGACGTGGCGCTGGTCGGACGTCAGCGAGCGGAAGATGATCAGGAGTGGCGGGAGGTAGAGCAGCTGGCTGACCACGGCCGCCCATGGCTGCATGGCAATGGCGTTGCCGATCCCTGCAATCTGCGTAACCAGGGCGCCGAGCGAGAAGAAGAGCGGCCAGCTGAATCGGGCATCCACCCTCGTCAGCAGCTGGCCGTTTTCGGCGATGGCCCCGGTGAAGCCGGCGTGCAGGTACGCGGTCTGGAAGCGGGGTGCGTCCTCGACCAGGGAGGGCAGCCCGTGGACCGCGCCGGCCAGCAGGACGACGCCGGCCAAGGTTGTCGCCACCGAGAAGGGCTGCAGACGCAGGCTGAGAGCAAAACCCAGGGCCATGATCCCCAGACTGGCGATCATCGTCGGGGGCGCCTGGCTGACGAGGCCGATATCGGTGATGGCCCTGATGTCGATCTGGCCGATCGACAATGTCCACAGGGCTGCGCCGATCAGCAGCATTCCCCAGATCAGGGCGCGTGGAAGCCAGTACTGACGAGCGGACTCGCCGCCGATCGCGGGAGTCCGGGCAACGCCAGCCACAGCCTGATCAGCCGTCGTTCGTAGCATCGAGGGAGCGCTCTGTCGGATTGGGATCACCTAGCATGGTAGCGGGGCCGGGTGCCGGTCCCTTATTGCGAGTCGGAAAAGAACGTGACGTCGATCATCAACCCCTCCGTCGTTGACTTCCTGCTCGGAACCGGCTACGACGTCGTTTCCACGACGGTCGGTCTGGCTGCACTCTTCGCCTTGATCGTGCTGCTCGTCGAGCGGGAGGCAGTCCGAGCCTTCGGCGGCGGCCAGGCCCGTCGATGGATCCACGGACTCGATGTCGCCGTGCTGCCGTTGCTCGCGGCCTTCGCCATCATCATGTTGCTGCGCCTCGTCGAGCTTCTCCCGGGCCAGTGAGTCTGACGTCGGCCTGGATCCTATATTTGGCGGCCGCAATCTTCGCCGAACTGGTGCTTCTTGTCTCGGCGGTGGCTACGGCGCTGATCGATTCGGCCGTCATCGTGATCGCGCTCACCCACTTTGGCTGGGCTCAGCGATCGCCATTGGCCATCGGAGAGCCGGGCGTGCGGCTGCTGCCGGCGGTCGCGTTGATCCCGCTGATCCGCCTGCTGAGCCTGACCCTTCCCATTCCGGACCTGCCGCCGCTGGCGTGGCTGGGCCTGATCGCGGCGCCGCTGCTGTTGGCTATCGGCGCGACCGCACGCCTGACTCGTGTCGGCGTGCGACGGATGGGGATCGCTCCGCTGGCGGTCCCGTGGACCGGCGTCATCGTGGTGATCCTGAGCGTCCCGATCGGCGTGCTGGTCGGCTGGATCTCTCCCGCCACGGTACCGGTCGCGACCGATTCCCCATGGATGGCCGCCGTTGCCGCAGCAACCCTGGTGGGAGCGGCGGCCATCCCCGAAGAGCTCGTCTTCCGCGGCCTGCTCCAGCCCCTCCTGCACAACGCCATCGGCGGATTGGCGCCATTCCTGGCCGCGGCGGTCTTCGCCGCAACCTACATCGGCTGGCGGTCCCCGGCGCTGGTGGCAGTGATGGCCGGCGTCGGGCTGATGTACGGCATCGAACTGGCCCGATCGCGCACGCTCTGGCCCGCCATCCTGGGGCATTCAGCGCTGGTCCTGGCCGCCGCTTTCCTCTCCCCGCTGATCCTCAGCTGACGATCAGCTGGGGACGTCGATCGTGAACCAGTCGACCAGGACATGTCCCGCGGCGGGCGGTGGCAATTCCTGGCCCGCCATGTAGGTCTCCATCTGCATCACGTAGTGCATCGGTCCGTTCGGGACTTCCGGTTTCTCTGACCGGCCGACGAGCTGCCCGTCCATGTAGAACGCGGCATAGTGACGGCCGGGGTGCCACTCCATGGTGAAGACGTGCCAGCCCTGCAGCCGGGTGCCGGTGTCGTACGCATCCTGCGACTTGCCGTCGGTCGGCTCGGGGTCGTAGTGCATGTAGGCATGCGCCGACCCCGTGGTCAGCAGCCTGCCCTCGGGGAAGTTGATCTCCCCGTGGTAGTTGCCAGGTCCCTGGTTGGGCCACAGCAGGAACGCGATCTTGTACCCCGGGATCTCGTCCGCACGCATGCAGACGGAGATGCGCTGGCCATAGGTGTCGCCGACCAGCGGGATCGGCGCCGCGACGTACCTTGTCGATCCCTCCGAGTGAATCCACACGTCGAGCAGGTCATCGTGCTGGGAGGTCGTCTTCGGTGAGTTGTAGGTGCCGCGACCACTGGAATCCGTGTAGCCGGCCGTTCGCGCTCGCCACATGCCGCCCGGGTTCTCCCAGCGGCCCCCCACCTTGCCCCACTCCCCGAGCGGGATGTCTTCGTTGAAGCCATCGGCCATGACGCGTCGCCAGCCGGACGGAGCGGATGATGATGCCGTCGCGCAACGGCTACCGGACACTGGCGCCGGCGCTGAGGGGGCAGTCGTCGGAGCTGGTGTCCCGGTCGCCGATGTGGTGCTGATCGGCGTGGGCGCTGGCGTCGCCGCCGCGGGCGTGGGCGTCGCGGGCTTTGGTGTCGAAGCGGTTGACGGTACCGGTGTCGGTGTGGAAACCGGTGTCGGTGTGGCGGCGCTGGTCGCTGCTGCGCTGGCCGATGGCGACGGGCTCCCCTGCTTGCGTGCCTGACCCGGGGGGAGCGATGGCCGCCCGCCATTGCGGGCGTCGGCCTCTGCCATACGCGGCAGGACGATCGTCGACGCCGAGTAGCTGAAGGCGACCGGGACCATCACGGCGACCGCTGCCAGCAGCAGCGCGAGTCGGTTCCTGGGGGAGGATGGCGGACGCGGGGCCGACGGCTTGGCCGGTTGTGAGCCTCGAACAGAAAGGGGAAGAGCCTTGTAGCGCATCGTGCCTCCGGTCAGCGCGGTCGTCCCCCCAACCAGCGCGGGCGAGGCTAGGGAACGAGCGACGGACCCGTCGATGACCTAATCGGGGGGTCGCGTTGCGTTGACGCGAGACCCAGGGGGTCCCGTAAGGGCACCAGACCGCACCGCACTGGCTCAGCGAGCACCAGCAAGGGGTACCCCGGTCCCTGACGCGCGGCCGTACCACCGACGGCCGGCCTGCCGCCGCTACGCCCCCCGTCGCGGATGCCTAGAGGCGGAATCCGTAGCGCAGCAGCATGGGCCAGGTCATGGCTGACACCTGGACACGCTGCAGGGTCGACAGGTCCTGTCGCCATGCGGCGTCGACCTTGACCCGAATCCTGCCGGTGTCGAGGCGATTCGGGTTACCGGCCACGGTATGGTCGGCACGCAGCTCCGCTCCGTCCTCGTCCAGGAAGCTGAACGCGTCGGCATCGGCGGGATACCCGAGCCTGCCGAGGATGCGACGCGTACCGACCTTGGGATCCTGCGCGAAGCGCTCGTACACCAGCCGAGTCATGGGCACCCGACTGCCGAGCAGCTCCATCTCCGAGTTGTGCACCAGCCAGCGCACCGAGGAGACCGCGCTCAGCTTGTGGCCGCGGAGCACGCGCTGCGCGGTGTATGGACGCGGGATCTCCTTCAACCACGAGTTGGCGATCCCTCGACTGTCCCGGACGACATGGATCGCACGGAAGTCCAGGCTCGGCACCGAGCTGAGGGCCACGCCGTAAGGCGGTCCCTTGGAGGTATCCACGATCGTCGCTCCGCCCGCCGCCGACGCGATGCCGTCGTACAGCCGCCCGAGTGTGTCGGCCAGCTCAGGCGAGGCAAGCCGATCCTCCGAGCCGGGCAGCAGGACGCGGTAGGCCCCAAGCCAGTTCAGCCTGCCGACCAGCGCCTCGGTGGCGGCCCGGTCGACGTTCGACCAGCCTCCGAAGGCCACGTCGCCCACGTGCTGCCAGAAGGAGCACTCCGCAAATGGCTGCCCGCAGCCGCACAGGCGGTTCTGCCCGACCCGGTCCCGCCAGATTTCTCGGACCTCGCCCACGGCCACATAGCCCGGCAGCTGCCCGATGACCCTGGAGAGCAGCGTCGTCCCGCTGCGTCCGGACCCACCGATGAAGAGGACCCGGGTCGTCACGACGAGGCCGCGTCACCCGCCGGAGCGTCGCCGGGCACCGGTACCCCGGCGGGGATGTGGCCCTCGGCTCGCAGCTCCTCCCACAGCTCGGGGGGAATCGGCGTGGTGAAGTGACGCACGTTCTCTTCCAGCTCCGCGGCCGAACGCACGCCGACGAGCACGGTCGCGACCGCGGGATGCGCCAGGGGAAATTGGAGCGCGGCGGCGGCGAGCGGAATGCCGTGCCGCTCGCAGACCGCCTTCATGCGAAGGGCCCGTTGGAGTGGCTCCGCGTCCGCCGCGACTGCATGGTAGTCATAGGCGACACCTGCCCGCGGATCGGCCAGGAGCCCGCTGTTGAATACGCCGCCCAGCACCACGCGCATCCCGCGCTCGGTGGCGGCCGGAAGCAGGTCGGCCAGGCCGCTCTGGTTCAACAACGTATAGCGTCCGGCCAGCAGGAAACAGTCGAAGGCCGCCTCTTGCGCGAAGCGCGTGAGCATGGCCGACTGGTTCATGCCGACCCCGATGGCGCGCACCGATCCTTCGCTGCGCAGCCGATCGAGGGCCTTGAAAGCGCCGGCCAGGGCCTCATCATGGTGGTCGTCGGGATCGTGGATCAGGAGCATGTCGATCCGCTCCAGGTCCATGCGCCTGAGGCTGTCATCGACCGAGCGCATGACTCCGTCATAGCTGAAGTCGAAGTAGGCTTCCAACGCCCTCTCGTCCCCGCGATCGAATGGATAGCCCAGGCCATAGGCGGGATCCTTGCCCGTCACCCGACGGCCCAACCGCATCGCATGGCGGCCGATCAGAGCCGGCCCTCGCTCGGGACCGGTGATGGACTGCTTCAGCACCCCTCCCACCTTGCGCAGGGTCGAGACCGGGCGGAGCAGGCGACCGACCTTGGTGGAGATCACCATCTCGTCGCGAGGCAGCCGTGCCACACCAGCGCCGACCCGGCGTTCGGCAAGGCCGGCTCCGTACTGCGGGGCGGTATCCACCAGGCGCGCGCCTGTCCGATGGGCCGCCTCGATGATGCGCATGGCCTCTTCGTCGTCGACGACGATGCCCACCTCACCCAGCATGTTGCCGAGGGGCACCGAGCCGACGCCCAAACGCGGCACTCGCAGTCCGGCGGTGCCCACCGAGGTGGTCCCGATCACGCCGTTGGCTGCGCCCGGTCCGTCGCCCGGCGCATCGGCGCGTAGTTCGCTCACGTTCTTCTCTTCTCCCCTACGAAGGCATGACTATTCATGGTGCCGAGTCACTGGTTGCCCGTCGATCACGGGATAGCCATAGCGAAGCAGGAAGGGCCAGGTCATAGCAGTGACCACCGCTTTCGCCGGGACGGCCATAGCTGTGCGCCACGCGTCGTCCAGCTTGAGCGGGACCTCGCCCGTCTGCATGCGCATGGGGTTGCCCATCACGGTGTGGTTTGGCTCGAGATGCACCATCCGTCCACTGAGGAACGTGAGGGCGTCGGGGCGCAGCTCCGGCATGAGCCGGCAGAGCGCCCGCTCCAGCTCCGCGCGCGGATCAGCGAGGAAGCGCTCATAGCCCAGGCGAGCCACGGGAATGCGCGCGCCCAGCATCTCCATCATCGTGTTGTGCTGGATCCATCGGGCGGCCACCTGCGGCGCGCTCAGGCGCAGCATCTCAACGTCCTGATCTGGCACGTCCGGGCGTCTGACCACCTTCGACCACGAGTACGCCACGCCGCGGCTGTCGCGAACGAGGTGGATCGCGCGGACGTCAAGCTCGGGGATGGACGCGAGCAACGCAGCCCTGCGCGGGGCCTTCGACGAGTCGACGACGATCGAGCCGCCGGCCTCCCTGGAGATGGCCTCGTACAGCTGCGCAAGGTGCCGATGATGGGCACGGTGCGGGAACGTCCCCCCGTTCATGATCGCGCGCAGTCCGTCGAGGTCGGAGATGGCGGATGCCCGTTGCAGGCGCTCGGCATCGGTGTCCGCCCATCCGCCGTACGCCTCTGCACCGACCCGTGTCCAGAACGGGCACACGTCGAACGGGCGCCCGCAGCCGCACAAGCGGTTCTCGCGCACGCCCGCCCACGCCAGGGCACTTAGCTCTCCTGCGTCCACGAAGCCCGGGATCTGGCCCAGGATGCGGCCCACCAGCGTGCTGCCACTGCGGCCGGATCCGCCGATGTACAGGACGCGAACGGTCATCGAAGGTGGTGGGTATGCGCGATCAATTGGTCACTCGTCGACGATGGGGTCGGACACAGGCCCGTAGAACTCGACCTGTGCTCCCGGCTCGACGAGGATCGGTTCGTCGGTGTAGCCGCCGGACGAGAACATCGGTCCGATGTGGATGTCGTCGGCCGACGCTCCCACCCGGATGAGGTAGGGGTTCTCGTCGTCGCCCTTCCCGAAGGATAGCCCCCACGCCAGGACGCCACTGGTGGCGGTGCCTCCACGCACCCCAAGCTGCAGGTGGGCACCGGCGTTGGCCGCGCCGGACTCGTTGTGGGCGAACGTGTCACCCACGATGGTGAAGCCCGCTCCGCCTTCGATGCTGACGCCACCCTGCGTGTTTCCCTCCCACTTGTTGCTGGAGAGGCGGGTGCGAACACAACCCGGGATGATGCGGAGGCCAACCCCTTCGTTCTCGTAGGCATGGTTCACGCGATACATCTCGCTCGCACCGTAGCAACGGAAGCCATCGTCGCCCATGCGGAAGACGATGTTGCCCTCGATCAGCATGTCGCCCGATCGTTCGTCATTGAGAATGCCGATGCCGGCGCCGTCGAAGACACGATTGAACAGGACGTAGCCGTCGTACGGTCGTTCGCCAACGCTGGCGCCGGCGAAGCGGATGCCAACACCCGATGACTGCGTCACCGCATTCAGCGACACGGTCGGGCGCTTGCCCTCGATGTTCATGCCCTGTGCCCGGTCCAACCCGTCGAGGTGGATGAGGCTGATGAGGGGTCCATATGCCTCGGGCGTGGCATGGAGCAGGAACTCGTTGCCCGGGAAGGCATCGCTCGGGACGATCTGCGATCCGAGCGCCTCCTCAGCGTAGCCGGCAGCGTTGCCGACATTGACACCCACCAGGCCCAGCCCGTCGCCGTCCATCACGATCGGAGCGGCGATTTCGTAGCGCCCCTCGAGCAGCGCGACCTCGCCGCCGCCGACGGTGGCAAGCTCGGCCATGGCGGCGTTGATCTCGCCGTCGGCGCTGCCCTCGACGACCACGTCAGCCCGCGCCTTGCCCTCCTCCGCGCTGTTCGTGGCGGCGATCACGACCGACGCCGTGTCGGAACTCTGGGGCGGCATCCAGATCGCGCCGCCCACGGCCGGATCGCCCGAGGCGGTGGCGCCCGGTGTCCCTGGCGGGCCGCTGGCGCTCGGGGACGCGGGTGACGACGACTGACCGGAGGCGCTCGGCGATTCCCCGCCACAGATGCTGCTCGCCGGCTGCTCGCGGCAGAACGCGTCGACCTCGGCGACGCGGTTCTGCAGGCCGTATCCCCAGACCGCGACGCCGGCCAGGACAACCAGTGCGACCACGAGGAGGATGCCGAGCCATCGAGCGTGCATCAGTTACCAGCGCCTCCAGGCAAAGTCGTGGGCGGGACGTGCAGGCTCGGGCGGCTCGCCGGGGAACGGGTCGGCGAGGCCTCGCGATCGGCGCCAGTCGTCGTGCATTGTATGGCAACTCGGCCCATGCGCTCAGAGGCCGGAATTCGGGCGATTGGCGGCGGCGCTACACTCCGTGCTGGCTCGCGCGCGATGCTGCGAGCCTTTGCCATCCGACGCCGGCCGACGGCCCGGCCGCAATGCGGGGATTCATGAAGTTCACTGACACGCACCTGCCGGGCGTCACCATCGTGGAGCTAGAGCCGTTCACGGACGACCGCGGATTCTTCGCCCGGGCATTTGATGCGCGCGAATTCAGCGAGCACGGCCTGACCGGCCGCGTATCGCAGGCGAACATCTCGTTCAATCGCCGGCGCGGCACGTTGCGCGGCCTCCATTACCAGCTGCCACCAGCGCAGGAGGCAAAGCACATCCGGACCGTGAGGGGCGCGGCGCACTTCGTCGTCGTCGATCTGCGCCCGGACTCCCCCACCGAGCGCCAGCATGTGGCAGTCCCGCTCGATGCGTCCAGCCGGCGCAGCCTGCTGGTGCCGGAAGGCTGCGCGGTGGGCATGCAGACGCTGGAAGACGACACGGAGCTCTTCTACCAGGTGAGCGAGTTCTATACGCCCGACCGTGAGCGTGGGCTGCGCCATGACGACCCCGAGCTCGGCATCGAGTGGCCGCTCCCCGTCGCGGTGATCTCCGACAAGGATCGCGCCTGGCCGCTGCTCGAGCCACGGCCGGCGCGCCCGTGATCGTCGTTGATCGCGCGCTGGAGGAGCGCGCAGCCAGCGGACGGCCCGTCCAGGTCGGGATGGTGGGGGCAGGAGCCATGGGGCGGGGCATTGCGCGGCAGATGTTCCGCGCCTTCCCCGGACTGCGGCTGGCCGCAGTGGCCAACCGAACGCTCGACAATGCCGCTCGCGCCTACGCGGAGTCCGGTGTCACCGATCCGCGCACCGTCAGCTCGGCGGAGCAGCTGGAGCGCGCCATTGCCGCCAACGAGTTCGCGATCACCGATGACCCGATGGTGCTGTGCGCGGCCCCGTCGATTGAGGCGCTGGTGGAAGTGACCGGCACGGTCGACCATGCCGCCGCCGTGGTCGAAGCGGCGATGGCGGCAGGCAAGCACGTGATCCTGATGAACGCCGAGCTGGACGGCACGATCGGGCCGATCCTGAAAGCGCACGCCGATGCGGCCGGCGTCATCCTCACCGCCTGCGACGGCGACCAGCCCGGAGTCGAGGCCAACCTGTATCGGTTCGTCAAGGGCATCGGCCTGCGCCCGCTGGTGTGCGGCAACATCAAGGGCCTGCAGGATCCCTATCGCACGCCCACCACCCAACAGGGCTATGCGGACACATGGGGCCTCGGCGTCCTGATGGTAACGAGCTTCGCCGATGGAACGAAGGTCTCCTACGAGCAGGCAATCGTGGCCAACGCGACCGGCATGCGGGCCCCGCGCCGCGGGCTCAACCAGTGGCAGCACAGCGGCCACGTGGACGAGCTCACTCAGCGCTACGACCTCGACGAGCTCGAACGCATGGGCGGGATCGTCGATTACGTCGTTGGTGCTCAGCCGGCCCCCGGCGTGTACGTGATTGCCACCCACGACGATCCGCTGGAGCGCCACTACCTGAAGCTCTACAAGAAGGGCGACGGTCCGCTCTACAGCTTCTATACGCCCCAGCACCTGTGCCACTTCGAGGTGCCCACCTCGGTGGCGCGCGTGGTGCTGTTGGGCGATACGGTCCTGGCGCCCGCGGGCGGTCCAGTGGTCGAGGTGCTCGCCACCGCCAAGCGTGACCTGACCGCCGGCGAGACGCTGGACGGCATCGGCGGCTATCTGACTTACGGGCAGTGCGAGAACGCGGACGTGACGCGCGCGGAGCGCCTCCTCCCCATGGGCGTGGCGGAGGGCTCGGTCCTGACCCGGTCCGTCGCGAAGGACGACGTGCTCACCTATGACGACGTGCGACTGCCGGCGGATCGACTCGTCGACCGGCTGCGGATCGAGCAGGACGAGCGATTCTTCCACTGATCATGCCTCCCCCGATCTCGATCTTCACCCCCGTCTACAACGACGCTCACTGGCTGCCGGGCGCAATCGAGAGTGTGCTGGCCCAGACCCATGGCGACTGGGAGATGGTCATTGGCGACAATGTGTCGAGCGACGACATCGAAGGCATCGTGCGGAGCTACGACGATCCGCGGCTCCGCTACCACCGCTTCGCGGACCACGTGCGGATCGACGAGAACTTCAACCGCACCGCGGGCCTGGCGCGCTTCGAGTGGGTGCAGCTGCTGTGCGCGGATGACCGCCTGCGGCCAACATGCCTGGAGAGCATTGCCGCAGCGATCGAGGGCTGGCCGGCCGCGAACGAGCGCCTGTCGATGGTGCTCACGGCCTGCCGCCGCGTCGACGAGCAGGGACGGTCGGCGGACCACATCTGGTACGGGTCCAAGCGGCCGCTGCCGGTCAGCCCTGGCATCCACGACTCGGCCTCCTGGTTCCGGGTCCTGCTGGGCGACGGCAATCCGCCATGGAACGTTGGCTCGGTCGCCGTCGCACGCTGGGTGCTGGACGAGAGCGGCGGCTTCTTCCGGCCGGAGGTCGGCCTGTCGGCCGACGTGGAGCTCTCCTTCCGCGCGTCGGCATACGGCCCCGTCATCTATATCGACACGCCGTTGCTCGACTTCATGGTTCGTTCTGAGGCCGACAACAGCGTCCGGCTCATCCAGAATCGATCCGGCGATGACGAGCGAACGCCAGTGGAGATCGCCCTGCTGGCGGGCCTGAACGTCCATCGCCACCGTCGGGATGTGTCGGCCGCAGAAAGCCACGCGGTGCACGCCGCCATCGCGCGATCGCACCTGCAGCGCGCCGCGCAGCATCGCATCCTGCCGGAAGGGAAGGGTCGCGCCGGCGCCTGGCGGGATATTCGGGCCGCCTGGCGCTGGAGCCCGTCGACTGCCCTACGGCCGTACAACCTCGCTTACGCGCTCAGCGCCCTCGTGGCTCCCCGCGCCATGCTGCAGCAGGCACAACGTCGCATGGCGGGCCGTCATGCCGAGGTCCCGGCCACCTCCCGGTAGACCGCTGCCAGTCGCTCGGCGCATTCGTCCCAGCTTGGCAGGCTGACGGCGGCGCCAACGGTCAGCGGGCCGGCCCGCATCTGCTCCAGCAGGACGCCCGCCAGCCCGACCTCGTCGAGGGTGGCGGGGACCAATTGCACCTGGCTGAAACGACCGAGCTCGGCCAGGGCCGTCGAGTCGCTTACGACGAGCCGACAGCCCAGTGCGATCGCTTCGTGGGCCCCGAGCCCCTGCGATTCGTACTGGCTGAGAAGGGCCACCGTGCCGGCCGCGCCCAGGATCTGTGACACGTCCTCGCGTGGAACACTGCCGAAGGCGATGGCGTCCGTCGCCTCCGAGGCGCGTGCCAGGCCGCGGAGCCGCCCCTCATCTGGGCCGGAACCAAGGATCAGCAGCCGCGCCCGCGGCTCATCGGCGCGGACACGCGCAAAGGCTTGAATGACCCGATCGTGTCCCTTGTAGCGCTCGAGCCGTCCCACCGAGACCAGGAGGTAGGGGTCACGGGCGACCGTCTCGCCGGCAGGCGACACGGCGTCCACCCCGTTCGGAATCATCATCAAGCGCGGGGGTGCCACGCCGAGCGAGCGTCGAAAGAGATCCGCCTCGAAGTCGGACACCGCGATCAGCCGGCGCGCGCCACGGAGCAACGGTCGTAGCAGCCGGACCTGGGCGGGACGGATGGCCCTGCGCAGGAAGGATGAATGACCGCCGGAGTGAAAGGTCAGGACGTATGGCAATCGGCGCTGGCGGGCCGCCAGCATGGCCAGCGGCGGCACGAAGGTGTGATACCCCTGACAGTGCAGCAGATCGACGTCCGCGCGAGCCACCGCGCGAGCGACGGCGGGAGACCAGAACAGGTCACCGTGCGCTGGCCAGGCGCCGACGCGCTCGACTCGGACACCATCAAGGCGTTCCTTCTTCGGGAGCGTCCCCGTGAGGTCCGTCGTCAGGACGGTGATCTCGAAGCCTTGAGTGGCGAGGCGGCGCGACACCTCCGCGGTATGGGTCTCGACCCCACCGCGATGCGGCGCGAACTGCGGCGTGGCCATGAGGATGCGCAGTGGGCGACTCCCGGGAGCGTTCACGGTCGGATCAGGAGTTGGCGCCTTGGGACGCTGCTCCCCTCCGCTGGCCGCCGCGCCGAGCCCGTCGCGAGAGATAGCCGGCAGCGGTGAACAGCAGGCCACCGACGATCGCGGAGGCCCGAGCCGGAGCCGCGGCGTCGAGCTCGACGAGGCCGCGACCAAGCGTTTCCAGCACGCCCGTCGGCAGGGTCCACATGGCATAGCGCCGCTCCGTGGCGAGCGCTCGCTGGCTTCCAGCCAGGTCGCTGACGATGGCTTTCGATACTCCCTCGGCGACGCAGCGCGAGCGGAAGTAGCGCCATGTGCCCCTCGCTGCCGGGACGCGATGGGTGACCCGCGCCATCGGCTCGTAGACCAGCTCGGTGCCCGGCGCCATCCGGGCCAGCCGGATGCAGAACTCCGTCTCCTCGCAACCCACCGGCACCGTGCCCACGCGTCCGACCATGGGATTGAAGTCGCCGGCTATCTCGAATGCCACGCGACGGAATGACATGTTGCAGCCCAGCGGGTTGCGGACGGGCGCGCGCTCGGTGGGCATGCCGCGGTAGCTGCAGCCCACGACCCAGTCGAACTCGGCTGGGAACCAGCGTGGCCGCCCGGCATCCCAGGCAGGCTCCGCCGAACCGCCGACCCCGATGACCGAGGGGGTGGCGTAAGCCGCAGGCAAGCTGCTCGAGCCAATCGGGCGCGGCCGCCGCATCGTCGTCAAGGAAGGCCACCACCGACCCGGTCGCGGCGCGCACGCCGCTGTTGCGCGCATCCGACAGGCCACGTCGGCCGGTGTTCTCGACCACCGTGATGCCGCGGAGTGCGCGCTCGGCACGATCCTTCAGCTCCGGATTGTGGTCGATCACCAGGATCACCTCGTGGGCCGGCACGGTCTGCGAGTGGACCGATGCGACGGCACGGCTGAGGTCATCCCAACGATCCAGGGTGTAGGCGCAGATCACGACCGAGAAGGACAGCGGCTCGCTCATCCTTCCAGCTCCCCTGTCGGCGGCTCGGCCAGCTGCTCGGCGCTTCCGACCAGCCGCCCGGGGAATAGCGAGCGGAAGACGAGCGGCGCCATGAAGGCGGCCTGGATGACGAGCACGCCGAAGCGGGCAATCGACAGGCCAAGCAGGCCGCCGCGCATGGCGCCCAGCCCGGACGCGATCAGCTCGACCGCCAGCAGTACGACGCCGATCCCGGCCGCGGTCGCGACATTGCCCTGCACGCGACGGATTGCGATCCAGTGGTCCTTCACGGCCAGCGGCAGGCAGCTCAGGGTCAGGACCGCCACCGCCGGGTAGGCCGCGTCATAGCCGGCGCCGAATGCGCCCAGCAGCTGGCTGCCGACCAGGGTCAGCATGATCGTGCCCCCCACGGAGGTCACGAGGGCGATGCGCCAGCGTGAGTCTCAGCTGCCGCCACATCTCGTGGGGCGCCCTGGCGCCCACGATGTAGAGCGTGAACGTCGCTGACTTGCCCACCACGGCCACGAAGTTCGCGAGCAGCAGGGCGACGTAGAAGCTGGCATTCAGCTCCGGGGAGAGCAGCACCGTCACCAGCAGCGGCAGCAGCCAGACCGAAGACGAGCGCGACAGGTCGAGGACGTGATGGGCGAAGGCGCTGCGCGCCATCTGGCGCAGGCTCTGCCACATGAGCGGCCTGAGCTGATGGGCGTGGCGCCCGCGTGCGACGAGAACCCCCACGATCAGGAGGGAGACCAGCACGCCCACCATCCAGGCGCCGTAGATCACGATGGCGGTGGGGGCCAGGATCGTGGCGGCCAGGGCCAGGACTGCCAGCCGGCTGAACGAGAAGATGAGGTTGCGGAGCAGCTGGTACGCATTCCGGAACAGCGAGACGAGCACCTGGTCAAGGACGGACGCCACGGTCGTGAGGCTCACGCCGGCGATGAAGATGAGCAGCGGCCCCGGTCCGGCGATGAGGAAGGACAGGTCGGCCGACAGCAACGGCGTGCCTGCCGCAAAGGCGAGCGCGAGCACGACGCCGGCAGCAGCGGCTGCCAGCACGGCAGTCAGCGCCAGCGAGGCCGCGCGCGACTCCTGGTGGAGGACGCCGGCCAGCTGCGTGCCGAGCCCCAGCACCGCGATCTGCGAGAGAAACAGCATGGCCGACACCGAAGCGCCGGCCAGCCCGACCGCCTCCGCCGGGAACATGCGGGCCGCCATCCACCAGAAGAGGAAGCCCGTGGCGCTGGTGACCATGATCGCCACCACCAGCCCGGCGGTTGTGCCGAGTGTGCGCCGGAAGGGAGCCAGCCGAGCGAGCATGAGCGGGATCCGGCCGCTGGCGGCGGCCGATCGGTTGCTCACGTCGGTGCGGAGGCGACCTGCGGCGTCGCGACGGGAACGGTGCTCCAGGCCGTGAGATCCCGCCCGATCAGGCCGCTGAGGCGCGCGACCTCCGGCGCCAGGTCATCGGTCAGGCGCCGCCGCAGGTCCGGCGGCATGGCGGGTCGCGGCTCTGGCCGGCTGTTGGCTGCCAGCATTGCGGCGCGCAGCTTGTGCGCGGCACCGAAACGCCGCACCAACGGCACCAGCCGATCGAACGGGGCGGGCGGTCTGACCACCAGGGCCTGCAGGGAGCGGTTGCGCGGCAGCTTGCTCTCGTTCACCTGGACGAAGTCCGGCTGAAAGCCATCGTCCACTCGCAGGAACCGCAGCAGGTCGGCGTAGGCGAGCGGTGTATCGGACACGAAGTCGTCGTACAGGATGACGGTCACCTGTTGTCCGCCGAAGACGTCCAGATAGCGCTCGACCTGGTCCGCGAAGCGCACCGTGTCTCGGTAGAAGAGCGCCTCGGGGCGCCGGCTGGGACCGAGGCGCCGCCCTTGACGCCGATCCTGCTCCGCGGCCAGCGCCTCCTCGAAGTCGTCGATGGCTTCGCCGCGATAGAAGACCAGCTCACGATGCAGCGAGTACATCACGTCGACCGGGTTGCGGAGCATGATCACGATCCTGGCGTCGGCGTTGAAGGCATGGATCTCCGACGGCGCCAGCTTGGAGTAGAGGTACCACGTGCTGGCCTCGCCGACGCGCTGTCCCGGCTCCGCGCCGTTGAACAGCGCGAGGTAGTCGCGCTCGCTGAGGCGCTCGTGGAGCTGCGTGAGATCGGCGCCGAAGTACATCGGCTCCTTGTGGTCCGGCATGAAGACCTGCGGGTGCTGGCGCAGGTAGGTGTACATCGCCGTCGTCCCGCAGCGAGGCGCGCCGACGATGAAGAAGTCTGGCCGCGGCATGATCAGTCGAGCTGCGCCAGGAGCACGCGCGACCCGTGCGGCTCGTAGCCGACCGGCACGGCCCGCAGTGAGGGCAGCGCCGCCTGCACCCGGTCCTTCGCCTCGGCCTCCGCCAGGAAGATGAGGAACCCTCCGCTGCCCGCCCCGCACAGCTTGCCGCCGACTGCACCGGCTGCAATGGCAGCGCTGTACCAGGCGTCGATCTCCTCGCTCGATACGGAGCTGGCCAGCTCCCGCTTCAGCTGCCAGCCCTCCATGAGCATCTCCCCGAATCGCCGGTAGTCGGGCTGAGGATCGTTCATCAGCGTCTCGAGCGCGTAGGCCTGCTCGCGCATGGCGCGGAGCTGCCGGCGGTGATCCGGCGTCCGGTCACGCTGCTCGAACAGCACGCTGCTGGAGCGCCGCTGATGCCCGGTCCATACCATCAGCAGTCGCTCGAACAGACCATCGATGGCCGCCCGGGATGCGTTCAGCGCGCTGATCGCCACGCTCCCGTCCGGTCTGGAACTCGAGCAGGTTCATGCCGCCCACGGCGGCTGCGTACTGGTCCTGTTTGCCGATGGGCTGGCCGAGCATGTCGATCTCGACATGGCTGGCCTCCTCGGCAAGCTGCTCGGACGACACCGCCTCACCTCGGAAGGTGTGCAGAGCATGCAGCAACCCCACGGCGAACGCACTGGAGCCGCCCAGGCCGGACGAATCCGGAAGGTCGCTGACCACGCTCACGTAGATCGGTGGCTCGATGCGCAGCAGCCGCAGGCACTCGCGCACGATGTCGTTGCGGATGGCGTCGATCTCGTGGACCGACTCGCTGACCGAGTAGTTGAGGCGGATGCGCTCGTCGAAGACCGGCCCGTGGCGCTTGACGGTGACGTAGACGTACTTGTCGATGCTGGTGCTCAGGACCGCGCCGCGGTCCTGCTCGTAGAAGGCCGCAATGTCCGTCCCACCGCCGGCGAAGCTGACGCGCAGCGGCGTGCGCGTCAGGACGATGCCAGGGTTGGGAAGGTCCATCGGGGCGCGCTTGGCGCCCGACGCGGCCGCGAGGTCCATGCTAGGCAGCCTCGGACGCGCGCCAGCGCAGGGTGTCGTCGAGCCGCTCTTCGGCGATCAGCCGATCGAGGCGCTTCAGGCGCGTGAAACGGTCGCTCGTGAAGTCGGCAAACGTGAGCCCGAGCTCGCGGAGGGCGTCGGCCAGCTCGGCGGCTCCCGTCTGGATGTCGCGCTCGAATCGGAACCCGGGGAAGGCGCGGCCGAACTTCGCGAAGCTCGTGCGGTACGTGCGCTGGTCGGCGTCGGACTGGGCCAGCACCTCGATCTCGGCGTCCGGCACCGCGCGCTTGACCGCCTGGGCCAGGTCCCGGACCTGGACGTTCAAATTCTCGGCACCGATGTTGAACGCCTCGCCGTGGACGACCTCGATCGGCGCCGACAGGACCTCCAGGAAGGCGCGCGACACGTCGCGCACGTTCACGACCGGCCGCCACGGCTCACCGTCCCCCATGATCGTGATCTTCCCGGTCGTCACCGCCCAGCCGGTCAGGCTGTTCAGCACCGTGTCGAAGCGCATCCGTGGCGAGAGGCCGTACATCGTCCCGTTGCGGAGCAGGACCGGCGAGAAGTCGTCGCCGGCGAGCGCCAGCAGGTCCCGCTCGGCGTCGACCTTGGACCGCGCATACGCGGTCTGCGGGTTGAGTGGCGAGGTCTCGTCGACCACGCCGCCTTCGGCAATGCCGTACATGATGCAGGACGAGGCGAACAGGAAACGACGGACGCCGGCCCGACGCGCGGCCTCGGCAAGGTGGCGCGTGCCATCGCGATTGATCTCATCGGTCCAGCCCGGGTTGAGGTTGCCGATCGGATCGTTGCTGAGCGCAGCCAGGTGGACCACCGCGTCGAATCCGCGCAGGTCGTCGGTGGTGATGTCCCGGATGTCGGCGCGCTTGCCTTCGATCGCGGGCACGGGCGTCAGGTCGCATCCCGCATAGAAGTCGGCGTCAAGGCCGACGACATCCAGGCCTGCCTCCTGGAAGAGGGGAGCCATGACGGAGCCCACGTATCCGCGGGATCCGGTGATCAGTACGCGCTGGGGTCGCTGCATGTGAGCCTCATCAGATGGTTGCCGGTATGCCGTTCAGGAGCTGATTGGCCCTGGCAAGCAGCGAATGATGCGCGTCCACCGACAGGTAGGGCATGTTCGCGGCAAGGGCAGCTTCCGCATCCCGTTCATCGTCTCCGATGTACGGCGTTCGCGATAGATCCAGTTGTAGGTCGTGCTGAGCCTGAAAGAGCATACCCGGCTTGGGTTTTCGGCACGAGCAGCCCTCCTCCCAGTCGTGTGGGCAGTGGTAGATGGCGTCGATCGCGCCGCCGGCCTGTTCCGCGTCCTCACGCATCCGCCGGTGGACGCGATCGAGGTCCTCGACCGACATGGCGCCGCGGTTGATGCCGGCCTGGTTCGTGACCACCACCACGCGGTATCCGTGCTCACGGAACCGAGCCAGGGCCTCCCTGGCACCGTCCAGCCAGCGAAACTCATCAGGCGTCCGGACGTACTCGGCGCGGGGCGGTCGCTCGTTGAGCACGCCGTCGCGGTCCAGGATGACCGTGGGCGGGCCGGTGAAGAACGCCTCGGTGAGCGGCAGGCGGTTGAGGGTGCCCACGCTGTAGTAGCGGTGCTCGCTGACAACGGCTCCCAGCTGGCCGCTCGCCGCCAGGCGCGGGTAGAGCGCCTGCTCCACCAGCTCGTCGCCATCGGGCGGCAGCAGATCGAGCAGATCGCGCTGGAGGAAGGCGTAGCTGATCTCGACACCGGACAGGTTCGGCGCGGTGCGGCTGCGATCGAAGACGCGCACCATGCCTTCGGGGTCAACGCGCACGTTGTCGCGCGAATAGCCATCTCGTATTGGCGTAGACGGTCACCATCGCCGGAGCCCCGATCTCGTTGATAGCGCTCCCAGTGGCGGGCGCGGTCGATCGGCCAGTAGTTGTCGCAATACATCAGCATGAAGAGCGGATCCAGGCGCTCGCGCGCGATCTGCAGGCGCCGGCTGGTGAGGTCGTCCGCATCCGAGATCGAGTACTCGATGCTGACGCCGTGGGCCGCTCCGTCGCCGAAGTAGTCGGTGATCACCTCGGGCAGGTAGCCGAGCAGCATCAGGATCCGGTCGAAGCCCTGCGAGGCCAACCGGTCGACGATGTACGCCAGGAACGGACGGCCGCCGAACTCGATCATCGGTTTGGGGCGATCGTCGGTAAGCGGGCGCATGCGAACGCCGCGCCCACCGGCCAGGATCACCGCCTGGCGCGGGGCTGGGTCTGCCAAGGAACGGTCAGGCGATCGAGACGGTGACCGGCAGCGTGTCGCTTACCAGGCAGCTCGTGATGATGTCGGCGATCGCCGCATGCGCGGTCTCGACCAGGCCATACGCCCCCGTCTCGGTCCGCACCAGGATCGGCTCGTCCAGCATGGAGCACACCATCCCGCCATCGAAGCCGACGAGGCCGATGGTCCGCATGTCCGAGTCCCTTGCCGTCTCGACGGCGCGGACGATGTTCGGCGAGTTGCCGCTGGCCGTGATCACCATCAGCACGTCACCCGGTCGGGCGAAGTTCTCCAGCTGACCCGCGAAGACACGCTCGTAGCCCTCGTCGTTGCCCAGCGCCGTCAACCAGGGAACGTTGTCCGTCAGGTTCATCACGCGCATGGGCGGGCGGCCGGCACGCTTCGTGGCCTTGCCAAGGTCGTTCACCCAATGCGCAGCCGTTGCCGAGCTGCCGCCGTTGCCAGCGATGAAGATCGTCGCACCCCGGTCGCGTGCAGCGCGCAGCTCCCGGGCGGCGCGAACCACGGCCTCGCGGTCGACGGCGCGGAGGAGCTCATCCAGGCGCTCGACGTAGCCGTCGGCCAGCCCTCGCCAGCTCTCGACGACGCCTTCCAGGTCGGCCGTCACCTCCACCTCGTAGCTCGCCGCCGGCTCCGCGATCTTGAGCGGAACCGCGCCCGCCAGACCGTCGGCGTGAGCCCCGTTGCCGTTGTGCCCATTGGTCTGCCCGTTCGTGGCGTGTCCGTTGCCGGAGACCAGGACCGCGGCCACGACGCCGTCGGTGCCATGGCCGTTGCCATTGGCCCCATTCGAGCCATGGCCATTCGAGCCGTGGCCATTCGACCGTGGCCATTCGTGCTCGCCAGACCGACGTCGACCAGACCGCCGTTGATGGGAATCGCCACCGGCAGCCACTGGTAGCTCCGTGACAGCGGCTCGAGCGGTTCGAGCAACGACACGGCGCGTCGGCGCTCGCCGAAGATGGTGCGCAGCACTCGCCAGCCGTCGGGGATGGTTCGCAGGTTGCCCACGCCCATGACACGCCGGTCCTCGTAGCTGGCAACCTCGACGATGCGAAGGCCTGCGCGAAGCGCCCGGATGTTCATCATCGTCTCGATCTCGAAGCCGTCGCCATCGAGCTCGAGGTACGGCAGCACCCGTCGCCAGAACGCGTTGTAGCCATAGCACAGGTCGGTGTACCGGCCGCCGTACAGCATGCGCACGAGCCGGACGAAGGTCTCGTTGCCCATCCGGCGGTGGAACGGCATGTCGCTGGTGCCGGCGCTGTGCAGGAAGCGAGAGCCCTTGGCGAAGTCCGCGCCGGCCATGCAGGGCAAACACGAACGCCGGAATCTCCGCCGGATCGGTGGAGCCGTCCGCATCGAGCATGACGATGATGTCGCTCGTTGCGGCGTGGAACCCGGTGCGCAGGGCTGCGCCCTTGCCCATGCCCTCCTGCTGCACGATACGAATCGACGGCAGCAGCTCCATCGCAGCCTCCACCGTACCGTCAGTCGAGTTGCCATCGACCAGGATGACTTCGTCAACGATCGCGGGGATGCGCGGAAGGACGTGAGGTAGGTTTTCCCGCTCATTCATGGCGGGGATGATTGCGGTGATACTCGGTCTGGACATCGCGGTTCTGACCCCCCAAGGCCGCGCGCTCCAACAAAGATGAAAAAGCTGGTCGGTTGGAGCGAAAGGCCCCATGCCCGAACGCGCGGAAGGAACCGATAGGCTAGGCGAGTAGTACTAATGGGTCAATGACTTGACCCATTTTGACCATCAATTCGTTGCGCTCAGTCAACGGGGATCGTTGGCCGTTCAGGACCTCTGACTATTTGCCACGACCGTGCCCGGCCGGGCCGGTGCTCCGTCGAACAGGCTCGGCAGGCTGGCCACCAGCTTCGAGCGCGCCAGCATCGGACCCAGACCCGCGGCACTCGCCGCCGCATGCGCAACCAGGTCCGTGTGCGGCCCGTAGAGGATCAGGCGCGGGTCGGCGTTGGGGAGCAGCACCCTCTTGCCACGCGGTGAGCGCATCGGCCCACCCGTCGTTGCGGTCGGCCCAGTTGACGAACAGCAGATCAACCGTGTCCGATGGCGGAAGGGCCGATGGATCGGCCACCAGCGCGCCCTCGTGCCCTCCGGCGGACGCTTGGCCCAGGATGCGGCTGGCCAGGATGAGGTCTCGGGAGAGGACGGCGATCCTCACTCGGCGCGATGGAGCGCCGCGTGCGTGTCCGAGCCCGCTTCACCCTCGATCTGGGACGTGTCCGGCGAGAAGGCAGGCTCTGGTCCGGCCGGCGGCGAGATCGCCCGGTCGCCATTGAGGTACGGTCGCGCGGAGCCGCCGGAATGCGCCTGGCCGTTGGCGGGAGCCGCCCCGACAGCCGCGAGGCCGTCGATCACGTAGCGCGCGATCCGCATCGGGTAGACGCCGACCACGACCGGTGCTCGCACCTCGACCGACATCTGCAGCCCCAGCTCGTCTCGATGCCACAGCTCCTGCAGCTTCGTCGCTTCGCGCTCCGGTAGACCGATCCAGGCCGAGGTGCCGTTGCGATGCACGTGGGCCATGGCGTCGGGATCGTCCAGTCCGAATCGGCGGCGGATCTCGGCCACGCTGACGTACGGACGAGACGTGATGAAACGCCGCAGACTGGAAGTGCTCGGCCGCTTGTTGGCACTCATCGCGGGCGGGGTCCCATGGTTGCCGGGGAGTCTACCGTCATCCCCGTCGCGGCGCAGACGTACGGCCTGGGCCGAAGGGCACCGGCCGCCTCCGGACCTATTCCGGCCGGCCGTGGCCCCAGCCGCGGGCTCGCTCGACGGCGCGGCGAATCAGCCGCTTGCCAGGCATCGGCTCGGTGAGCGGGCCGTCCAGGTCGTCGTCGGCGGGATAGCGCCGCAGCGCCAAACCGATCGGCGCCTCGGCATCGGGCTGGATGTCGACGCCGTCGATGCGGATCGTGGGCGATCCCCGGAAGTCCAGCAGCTCGGCATCGTCCAGCCGGTTGACGGCCACCATCTGGATCGGTGTTTCGAACGCGTCCTCGGTCAGCACCTCGACCAGCCGCTGCCGGGTGGTCATGTAGGTCGGGTCGCCATCCCAGTAGAGGAGCTCCACCCGCATCTCGTGCCGCTGCCTCAGGTGAGGCCGAAGAAGGCGATCAGGCAGGCCGCGGCTGCCAGGGCCAGGGCGCCGGCCAGCCACAGGCTGCGGCGTTCGGCGCCGGTCATCCCCTCGCGCAGCGAGGCACCGGTGTTGGCCCGCCCGCGCCATGCGTTATAGCGCTCGGCATTCAGGTCGCGCGACTCGCGCTGGCGGTAGCCGGTCCACGCCGGCCAGCCGATGCGATAGGCCATCGTGCCGGTCAGCAGCGCCCCCAGCAGGAAGAGCCAGGCCATGGCAGTCAGCCTACCGTCACCGCGGCTTGATCGACCAGCCACACCGTCCTGGCCGCGTCCACCATGCCGGACGGTGGCAGATCGTCGGCGCCGGCCTTGACCGCCCGCACTGCCCAGGCCTTCTCCTCGCCGGCGGCCACCAGGTTCACCTCGCGCGCCGCGTTGAGGATGGGGAAGGTCAGCGTCAGCCGCCAGGCGTCGAGCTGCGGCACCCAGTTCGGGACGACCCACGCGATCGGTCTCCTTCAGGGCCTCCGTGCCCGGAAACAGGGACGCGGTATGCCCGTCGGGACCCATCCCCAGCCAGATCAGGTCGAAGGCCGGCAGGCCCGATTCGCCCTTCGGCACGATTCGGTTGATGAGCGCCTGGTAGGCGCGCGCCGCCGCCTCCAGGTCGGCCGCCTCGCCGATCATGCGGTGCACCTGCCCCGGTCCGATCCGGGCAGGTAGTCGAGCAGGGTCTGCCGGGCGAGGTTGTAGTTGGAGTCCGGGTGACGGGCCGGCACGGCGCGCTCGTCACCGAAGAAGAACTCGACCTTGGTCCAGTCGAGCTGCAGCACGCGCGGCGGCACGACCAGCAGCGGGCACACGAGCTGCGGCGTGGAGCCGCCGGTCAGGACCAGGTAGAAGGTGCCGTGATCGTCGATCGCCGCCTGCCCGGCGGCGATCAGGCGGTCTGCGGTGGCGGCGGCGACGGCATTGGCATCGGGCAGCACGACGAACTCGCGCGTCACCCAGGCCTCCTCCGCTGGTCGCGCGGCGGCAAGGAAGATCGCCGCCGCCCGAACCGCAGCCACGTAGACGTCTTCGTGGCGGTCGGCCATGAGGCTGGACGAGAGCAGCTCGCTCTCCACCAGCTGCTCCATCCGGACGCGTCGCAGCTGGGCGGTCATGCCGTCCGCATTGGAGGCTACCGTCGCTTCGTCCCCGTCCCGATCGATGATGAATTCCGCCGCCCCGGTTTCGCCATGGGCGCGCAGCCGAACCGAGAGCAGCTCGCCGGCCGGGACGTCGGCGGTCGGGACGCCCGAGATCTGGAGCTCGACCATGGCATAGCGCCCCTCGAGGGTGAGCGCGAGCCGGCCACCCTCCAGCACGCGCTCGGTGCTGTAGCGCTTCCAGTTCAGGCGCGAGGCGATCCAGGAGGCGTAGAGGATGGCCTGGGCGATGGGGCTCGCCGCCCCGGGCGCCGGATCGAGAGGATCCTCGGCGGGCGACAGACCGCCGGCAGGCGGGAGCGCGTAGCTGATCCGCACCCGGTTCAGGTTCGGCAGGTAGCGGCGGAAGCGCGGCGCGTCGAAGAACTGGGCCGTCAGCTCCAGCCACCAGCCGAGGCGTTTCCAGGTGAGGTCGCCGACCCCGCTGCGGCGCCGCAGGTTCGCGAGCCGGCGGAAGCCGACCAGCAGATCGGAAAAGTCGTTGCTGTCGATGATGAGCCGATCGCTCAGCTCCACCAGCTGGTCGAAGACCGGGTCGGCGAACGGTGGGTCGCCCGGCCACCACACGAGGGTGGGCAGATCGTGGATCTGCAGCGGCGCCACGATCCCGTCCAGGTGCGACGCGGCCTCGCCGCGGACGGTAAGCACCACTTCCTCGTAGCACACCTGCTCGTCGCCCTCGTGCACGGTATGGCAGTGGGCGCTGACCGCCGCGTCCACGGTTGGACCCTGAGCTTCGGGGTTGGCCAGCAGCACGATTGCGCGCGACGGGTGGCGAAATCCCAGGCCCAGCATGGTGGCCACCACTCGTTCGGCAGCGGGCTCGTCCGGCACGGTGACGATCAGGTTCAGGACCGAGGTGCGGGCGTGCGGCAGTCCCTTCTCGGTTACGCGCGCGCCGTCCTCGGCGGCCATGGTCCACAGCTTGGCCAGGTGGTTCGCCACCGCGGCCACGCTGGTGTCGCGCATCGACCAGACCGGCGCCACCCGCGACTCGGCCTCGCCGAAGCGCATCAGCTGGCGATGGACCTCCAGCTCGCGCTCGGCTTCGGCCGCCAGCCGGCCGTTCGTCTCGTTCACGGCCGTCGCCAGGATCGACCGCCACGCTCCAGGAGCTCATCGGCGGCCGGCGGCCCCCACGAGCCGGCTCCGTAGAAGTGCAGCGGACCGCCGGCGCCGGCACTCCAGGTGTTCAGGATCGGATCCAGGATCTCCCACGCGCGCTCGACCTCGTCGTTGCGGGTGAAGAGGCTGGGATCGCCGACCATGGCGTCCAGCAGGAGCGTTTCGTAGGCGTCGGGGGAGTCGACCGCGAAGCTGTAGCCATAGCGGAAGTCCATGTTCACGCTGCGGATCTGCATGCCCGGACCCGGGACCTTGGCGCCGAAGCGGAGCAGGATGCCCTCATCGGGCTGAATCCTGATGGCCAGGATGTTGGGCTCCACCTTGGTGGCGCCCGCGCGCTCGAACAGCGACAGGGGCGGGCTCTTGAACTGCACCGCCACCTCGGTGACCCGGGTCGGCAGACCCTTCCCGGTGCGCAGGAAGAACGGCACGCCGGCCCAGCGCCAGGAGCCGATCTCCAGCTTGAGGGCGACGAAGGTCTCCGTCTCCGAGTCGGGACGGATCTCAGGCTCGTCTCGGTAGGAGGACAGCTTGTGGCCCTCCACCCAGCCGGAAACGTACTGGCCGCGGACCACGTTCGCGGCAACTTCGTCGGGTGACATGGTCCGCACCGCCCGCAGGACCTTGAGCTTCTCGTCCCTGAGGTCGGAGGCCCGGAACTCGACCGGCGGCTCCATCGCGAATGCGGCCAGCAGCTGCAGGGCGTGGTTCTGGACGATGTCGCGCAGCGCCCCGGTCTGGTCGTAGAACTCGCCGCGGCCCTCGACGCCCACCGTCTCGGAGACCGTGATCTGCACGGAGTCGATGTATCGGCGATTCCAGATCGGCTCGAACAGCCCGTTGCCGAAGCGGAAGACGGCCAGGTTCTGGACCGTCTCCTTGCCCAGGTAATGGTCGATGCGATAGATCTGCTCCTCGCGGAAGACCCCGCGGAGCTCGGCGTTGAGCTGCTGGGCGCTGGCCAGGTCGAAGCCGAATGGCTTCTCGACGATGACGCGCGACCATCCCTTGCGCGTCGCGGACCGATCACCGCTGCTGTTCGCCAGGCCCGCTTCGCCGAGCTGATGGACGATCACGGGATAGAGCGTCGGCGGCACGGCGAGGTAGAAGAGCCGATTGCCGGCGGTCCCCCGATCGCGATCGATTCGGTCCAGCAGGCTGGAAAGGCTGGCCCACGCCTCCGGATCGTCGAAGCTGCCGTCGTGGTACTCGATCCCCTGCGCGAAGGACTCCCAGATCGACTCCTTGATCGGCCGATTGCGGCTGTACCGATCAACTCCCTTGCGCAGGTGATCACGGAAGGCCTCATCGCGTCATCCCCCGCCGCGCGAAGCCGACCACCGTGAACTCGGGCGGCAGGAATCCACCGAGCAACAGGTTGTAGAGGGCCGGGCCGAGCTTGCGCTCGGTGAGGTCCCCGGTTGCGCCGCAGATCACCATGGTGCAGGGCTCTGGCATGCGGGAAAGGCGCAGGCCTTCGCGCAGCGGGTTGAGCTGCGTCTGCGCCGCCCCGTCGCCGGCAGGAACCGCGATGGTGGTCGGCTGGGTCGATCGTGGTCATGGGTCAATCAGTCCTTCGCATCCGACGACTTCACCGCGTGCCCGCCGAACTCGTTGCGCAGGGCGGCCAGGACGCGATCGGTGAAGGAGTCCGGTTCGCGACGGCTCCGGAAGCGCTCGATCAGCGAGAGGGTGATGACGGGGGCGGGCACGTCGTGGTCGATCGCCTCGGCCACCGTCCAGCGGCCCTCGCCGGAGTCGGCGACCCAGCCCTTGATCTGGTCCAGATCGTTGCCCTCGCGGGTGAACGCATCGCCCGCCAGCTCCAGCAGCCAGGAGCGGACCACCGAGCCCTGCTGCCACATGCGGGCGATGCCGGCGAGGTCCAGGTCGTAGTCCGAGGCGTGGAGGATGTCGAAGCCCTCGCCGTAGGCCTGCATGATCCCGTACTCAATCCCGTTGTGGACCATCTTGACGTAGTGCCCCGCGCCGGCCGGGCCGCAGTAGAGGTAGCCGCCCTCCGGCGCGAGATCGCGGACGGCGGGCTCGAAGCGGTCGAAGACCTCGCGCCTGCCGCCAAGCATGGCGCAGAACCCGACCTGCAGGCCCCAGATTCCGCCGCTGACGCCCATATCCAGCCAGTCCAGCCCCTGCGCCTCCAATTCCGTGGCGCGGCGCTGCGAGTCGCGGAAGTTCGAGTTTCCGGCGTCCACGATCACGTCCCCGGGGGACAGGATTCCGGCCAGCTGGTGGATGAGGTCGTCGGTGGCCTGCCCGGACGGAACGCTGATGACGACGTGCCGCGGGGCCTCCAGCTTCTCCACGATGCCGTCGAGCGGGTCCGCCACCGCGATGCGGCCGTCATTCTCGGACTCCGCCGCGACATCGATGGCGACCTGCTCGGTGCGGTTCCAGGCCACGACCTGGTGCCCGGCGCGCGCCAGCCGTCGCGCCATGCCGGCGCCCATTCGTCCAAGGCCCGCGATCCCGACCTGCATCTGTCCTGCGGCCTCCGTCCTGTGCGTGAATCCGTGAATGTGTCTGGATCAGGCGCCGATGGTGGCGCCCAGTGCGTCGGCGGTCACCGTCTCCACGCGCTGCAGCACGGTAGCCGCATCATCGCCGTGCAGGCGCAGGACGCGACGGCCGCGGGCCTGCAGCGAGCGCAGGTCGCCAAGCGCCTGGGCTGCGATCAGGGTGCCGAAGCTCTCCCGCCAGCCGGGGATCGGCAGGTCCCGATGCGGCTCGGCGGTGAGCTGCAGGAAGACGCCACTCGCCGGACCGCCCTTGTGCAGCTGCCCGGTCGAGTGCAGGAAGCGCGGCCCGAAGCCGGCGGTTGTGGCGTTGCCGAGCCCGTCGCGTACCAGGACGCGCAACCGGTCGAGAGCCTGGATCGCATCGGGGTCCTGCGGCAGGTAGGCCAGGACCGCGAGATAGTCGCCGGGACCGATGGTGCTCAGCAGAGCGCGGAGTGCCCCATCCACCGTCACGGGGTCATCGCCCAGGGCCGCCTTGTCGGCGACCGCAGAGAGCCCGGCCTCGGCCACGATCGACGCGGGCAGCGGCAGGCTGCCCTGCGCGCCGGAAGGCGTCCAGCAGCCCGCGGGTGGCGTCCTTGCTCTCCTGGACGTTCGGCTGGTCGAAGGGATCGATCCCCAGCACCATGCCGGCGGCGGCGGTCGCCACCTCCCAGCGCAGGAATTCGGCACCCAGCTCGTGCAGGTCCGACAGCCCGATGCGGATCACCGGATGGCCCAGCCCCTCCAGCGTGGACGCCAGCTCGGCCAGCTCCGACAGCTCGGCCAGGTCGGGTGCCGCGGCATCGTCCAACGTGATCACCACGAAGCAACGGTCGCCGCCGTAACGATCCGGCTCGCCGATCGGCTCGCCGACCACCGGCACGATCCCCGTGCCTCGCTTGCCGGTGCTCTCCGCGACCAGCTGCTCCGCCCAGTCGCCGAAGCTCGCCAGGCGGCGGGAGGTGAGGATGGTGAGCTTGTCGCGACCCGCCAGGGCGGCCTCGCCGATGGCGGCACCCAGCCGCAGGCCGGGATTCGACTGCGCCGGCCGCCGGCAGGCCTCGGCCATGGCGACCGCGCGATCCAGCAACGCCGCCAGGTCCACGCCGGCCAGCGCCGCCGGCACCAGCCCGAACGCCGACAGCGCCGAGTAGCGGCCACCGACGTCCGGTGGCGCCTCCACGATGGACCGGAACTCCTGCGCCCGGGCGAGCTCGGCCAGCGAGCTGCCCGGATCGGTGATGGCGATGAAGTCGAGCGCCGGCGCGAAGTCGGACATGGCGGCGTGGAAGGCGTTCGGCTCGATGGTCGAGCCGGACTTGCTGCTGACGAAGAAGATGGTCCGGGCCGACTGCGCCCACTCCCTGAAGCCTCGAACGGCATCGGGGTGGGTCGAGTCCAGGATGCGCAGCTCCATGCCGTCGCGCGTCGCGCCACCAGCGCCGAAGGTGCGGCTGAAGACCTCGGGTGCCAGGCTGGAGCCGCCCATGCCGAGCACCGCTGCGCGGGCATACCCGTCGTCGATCACGTCGCGCGCCAGGTGCTCCAGCTCGGCAACCCTGCCGCGCATCGTGTACGGCAGGTCCAGCCAGCCCAGCCAGCCGCTCAGCGTCTCCGGCGGCGTTCCGGAGTCGGCCCACAGGCTGCCGTCCTTGGCCCACAGCCGCTTCGGCGACGCCCTCCTTCTCCCAGGTGGCGAGTCGCTCCGCGATGGCCGCGTCGAGCGGGCCATCGGTCATGCCGGTGCGAGCGCCTTGCGCTGGCTGTCGATGGCAGCGATGAGGTCGTCGAAGGACTTGCCGAAGGCGGCCACGCCTTCGTCGATCAGCTCGTCCGTGACCTGCCGCATGCTGATTCCCTGCTCCTCGAGCAGCCGCAGGGTCGTATGCGCGCCGGCCACGTCCTGGTCGAGCGTCCGTTCCAGCTTGCCGTGGTCGAGGAAGGCCTCGATGGTCTCGATTGGCATGGTGTTGACGGTCATCGGACCGATCAGCTCCTCGACGTAGAGCACGTCGCGGTAGTCGGGGTTCTTGGTCGAGGTGCTTGCCCACAGGCAGCGCTGGACGCGCGCCCCGGCTGCCGCGCAGCTCGGCGAACTCCTCGCCGCTGAAGATCTCCTCGAACGCCTCGTAGGCGAGCTTCGCGTTGGCGATGGCGGCCTGCCCCCGCAGGGCCAGGGCCGCATCGGTCCCGATCTCGTCCAGGCTGCTTGTCGACCTTGGTGTCCACCCGACTGACGAAGAAGCTGGCGACCGATGCCACCCGCGGTCACGTCCTCGCCGCGCTCCAGGCGACGGCGCAGGCCGGCGATGTAGGCGCGTGCCACGTCGCGGTACACGTCGACGCTGAACATCAGGGTGATGTTGATGTTGATCCCCTCGGCGATGGCATCCTCGATGGCCGGCAGCCCGGCGGCGGTGGCCGGGATCTTGACGAACGCGTTGGGGCGCCCGACGCGCTGCCAGAGGTGACGCGCGCGTTCCAGCGTGCCAGCGGTGTCGTCGGCCAGGTCCGGCTCGACCTCGATCGAGACGAAGCCGTCGGCCCCGTCGGCCTGCGTCGTAGACCGGCCGCAGCACGTCCGCCGCGTCGCTGACATCCGAGACCGCGATCTCCTCGTAGATGCCCATGCTGTCGTCGCCGGCCTCGATCTCGCGTCGGATCAGCTCGTCGTACTGCCCGGTGGCGACCGCCTTGCCGAAGATGGTCGGGTTGCTGGTGAGCCCTCGAATGCCGTCGCCGACCAGATCGCGGAGGCGGCCGGATTCGATCAGCTGCCGGTCGATGAAGTCGATCCACGGGCTCTGGTCGACACTCGGCGTGGAGCCGCTGCAGCGCATTCATGTCGGTCGTACCTCCTCAGGCCTCCGCGCCGGCGTGAGCGCCAACCAGGTCGCGCGCCGCCGCCACGATGTGTTCCGCGTCAATGCCCGCCGCCGCCAGCTGCTCGGCCGGCGTTGCCGAGCTTGGCATGATCCGGACCGCCAGCTTCCGCACGACGGGCCGCTCCGGCGCTTCGGCCAGGGCGTCCAGCACGGCGTCGCCGAGTCCGCCCTCGGGGAAGTGATCCTCGATCGTGACGATCGCTTCGGTCTCGCGCGCGGCGGCCCGCAGCGTGTCGGCGTCGACCGGCTTGACCGAGTACAGGTCGATCACGCGGGCGCTGATCCCCTCGGCAGCCAAGCGCGTCGGCTGCCTTCATCGCCTCGTGCAGCGTGATGCCGGCCCCGACCAGGGTGACGCGGTCGTCCTCGCCTGAGCGCACCACGCGGGCACCACCGATCGGGAACGACTCGCCCGGCGGGTAGATGACCGGCGTCTTCTCGCGCGTCGTGCGCATGAAGACGATTCCCTCGCGGTCAGCCGCCTCGGCCAGGAGCGCGGCTGCCTGGTTCGCGTCCGACGGGTAGAGCACGGTGCTGCCATGGACGGCGCGCAGGGCGGCCAGGTCCTCCAGCGCCATCTGCGATGGTCCATCCTCGCCGATGCTCACGCCCGCATGCGAGCCGGCGAGCACCAGGCTGGCGCGGCTGACGGCGGCCATGCGCACGAAGTCATAGGCGCGCGACAGGAAGGCGGCGAAGGTGGCCGCAAACGGCCGCCAGCCGCGCACCTGGAAGCCGACGGCGTAGGCCAGCATCTGCTGCTCGGCGATGTAGGCCTGCACGAACCGGTCGGGGTGCGCCTTGGCGAACTCCTCGGAGTAGGTCGAGTTGCCGACCTCGCCGTCGATGGCAATCACGTCGCCGCGAGCGTTGCCCAGCGCCACGAGTGCGTCGCCGTAGGCCTTGCGGGTCGCCTCCTTGGTGCCGATCTCGTAGGCCGGCAGGATCAGCGGGCCGTCCGTCGGGAACCTGTGCGGCTTGTCGCTGCCCTCCGGCTTGGCACCTGCACGCTGATGTTGCGGATCCCGCCCAGCTCCTCGATGGCCTCGTCGGGATCGCCCAGCGGCTTCCCATGCGCGCCGTTGACATTGGCCACGGCCGCGACGCCGTGGCCCTTCTCCGTCCTGGCCACGATCACGGTCGGTCGGCCGGTGGTGGCGATCGCCTCAGCCAGGGCGGCGTCGATCTCCGCCACGTCGTGGCCGTCGATCGGTATCGCATGCCAGCCAAAGCCGGTTGCCCGGTTGACGTAGGCATCGAGGTCCCAGCCGTGCATCGTCTCGCCGGTCTGGCCCAGCCGATTGACGTCGATGATGGCGGTCAGGTTGTCCAGGCCGTGGAAGCCCGCGGCCTCGAACGCCTCCCACATCGAGCCTTCCGCCATCTCGGAGTCGCCGCACAGGGTCCACACCCGATACGGGATCCTGTCGAAGTAGCGGCCGGCATAGGCAACGCCGACCGAGATCGGCAGCCCCTGGCCCAGCGAGCCGGTGGCCACGTCGACCCACGGCAGGACCGGCGTCGGATGACCCTCGATCCGGCTGCCAAGCCTGCGAAAGGTCAGCATCTCGTCGTCGCTGATGGCGCCGGCCGCCTTATAGATGGCGTACAGCAGCGGTGAAGCGTGGCCCTTCGAGAAGATGAGGTGGTCGTTGCGCGGGTCGTCGGGCGCGCCGAAGTCGTAGTGCAGGTACTTGCTGATCAGCACCGCCATCAGGTCGGCGGCGGACATCGACGAGGTCGGGTGGCCGGAGCCGGCGGCGGCGCTGGATCGGATCGAGTCGACGCGCAGCTGCTGCCCAAGGTCGCGCCAGGTGTCGTGGTCGCCCATCAGGCGCCTCTCCCGCAAGTTCTCTGCCGCGTGAATCGCCTTCGCATTCTACGGCCGGGGACGCATCGCTCCGTTAACGACGGTCGGAGCGCACGCATCCAGGGACCGCCATCGGGCACAGAAAAGCGGCCTCCCGATGAGAGCCGGAAGGCCGCTCGGGGCGCCGGTCGGGCGCTAGCCGCGCATGAGGCGGAAGCAGTCGCTGCAGTACACCGGGCGCGCGCCCGTCGGCCGGAACGGCACCTGTGTGTCCTTGCCGCAGCGCGCGCAGACCGCGTCGAACATCTCCCGGGGACCGCGGCTGTAGGACCCGCCGCCCTCGCCGTAGCTGCCGCCTTGCCGTAGCTGCTGCCGCCGCCGGCGGCACGACGCTGGGCGCGGCACGAGGGGCAGCGCTTTGGCGCAGAGGTGAAGCCCTTCTGCGCGAAGAATTCCTGCTCGGACGCGGAGAACACGAAATCGATGCCACAGTCCGCACAGGTGAGCACCTGATCGGTATAGGCCACGCGGGACCCTCCCTGAGTGTGATGACCACGTCGGGCGTCATCCGCCTCAGGTGAGCGCCGGCCACGGGTCTTGCCACTACCCCGTGAGCCGACGGTTGGACGTGGTGGAAGGGGAGGGAAGGCTGCTGGCGCCGCGCATCGGCGGCCCGACTCGACGCGAGTATACGCAGCCTTCCGAGTGGCGCAAGACCGCCCGAATTCACCTGTGCCGCACCCGGACTATGCTGCAGGCATGCGGACGGTGGGCTTGATCATCGGCCTGCTTGCCATCCTGGCGGGGACGGTCTGGACGCTCCAGGGGCTGGGGGTGATTCCGGGCAGTTTCATGAGCAGCAACCAGACGTGGGTGATCATCGGGCTGCTGACGGTGGCGATCGGCGCAGGCGTGGTGGCCTGGAGCCGGCGGCGGCCGACGGCCGGGACGTAGGGGCTAGGTACCGACCAGCTCCGCACCGGCATCGGCCATGGCGGTCAATGCCCGTTCGTCGTCCCCGGGCTGCAGGTTGACGGCCGCAACCGCATTCATGAGCACCTGCGTCTCGAAGCCCAGCCGCCGCGCATCCAGCGCCGTGGCATTCACGCAGTAGTCCGTCGCCAGGCCGCAGATCACGACCCGGGTGATGCCGCGCTCCCGAAGCAGCGACTCCAACGGTGTCGAGATCGTGGCGCCGCTGATCGGGTCGCGCATGGAGAAGCCGGAGTAGCCGTCCTCGCCGTTGCTTGCCCTTGCGGATGACGTCGCCGTCGACCACCAGGTCGGGATGCAGCTCCGCCCCCCACGTGTCGGCCACGCAGTGGACCGGCCAGATGCCGCCGTCCTTGGCGAAGTGCGGCGTCGACTCGGGATGCCAGTCCTGCGTGTAGACCACCATCCCACCCGCGGCGCCGGCCGCTCGCCACTTCGTCGTTGATGCGCGGCAGGATGCGTCCGGCACGGGCCACGGCGAGGCTGCCCGCCGGATCGGCGAAGTCGTTCTGCACGTCCACCACGATCAGCGCGGTGGCGGCATCGTATTCGGCCATGGCCGGATCATACCGACGCCGGCCCCGGTTCGCGGTGGGCTGGCCCGGGTTCAGCGGATACCTCAGTCGAAAGCAGCGAACCATTGGCGTCAACCAACAACGGCGGACGGGCCTCCGAAACCGGGACCGCGGCGCTATCGTCCAGTGCGATGCCCGAGCCAAGCCTCACCGCTGAGGACCTCGCCCTCCGACCCGGTCGCGGGCGTGCGCAGCCCATGGCTGCGCGAGGCGCTGGCGGCCGAAGGCGATCCGCCGCCCCTGCCTGGCCCGCTGCGGGACCGCACCTGCGATGTCGCCATCGTGGGCGGCGGCTACACGGGGCTGTGGACAGCGCTCCACCTGAAGGAGCGCGCGCCGGAGCGGGAGGTCGTCCTGCTCGAGCAGGACATCTGCGGCGGCGGCCCGTCCGGGCGCAACGGCGGCTTCGTGAATGCCTGGTGGGATGAGCTCGACACGCTGGAAGAGCTGTACGGCGCCGAGCCGGCGCTGGCCGCGGCGCGCGCCGTGTCGGAGTCGGTGCGAGCGATCGGGGCGTGGTGCGAGCAGCACGGCGTCGACGCCACTTACCGCCAGGCCGGCATGCTGGTCGTCTCCACCACCGCCCCGCACGACGACCGGCCGCTCGGCTCCGTGGCGGTGGCGCAGCGGCTGGGCGTGCCCGAGGAGTTCGTGGCGCTCAGCCCGGACGAGGTCCAGGCGCGCTGCGCCTCCCCGCGCTTCCGCAACGGCGCGCTTCATGCGCGACGGCGCCACCGTGCAGCCGGCGCTGCTGGCGCGCGGCCTGCGGCGGATTGCGCTGGAGCGAGGCGTCGTCATTCACGAGCAGAGCACGGTGCGGCCTCGCCTGCATCGCAATGGCTCGCGAACCGCGCTGATGTCGACACCGCGGATGGGACGCATCGGCTCACGGCCGGCCAGGTGGTCCTGGCCGTGAATGCGTGGGGTGCCGGATGGCGGCCGTTCCATCGGTCCATCCTCGCCTGGGGCAGCTACATGGTCCGTTCGGAACCCATCGCGGAAGAGCGGCTGGCGGAGCTGCGCTGGACCGGCGGCGAGTCCATCTATACGGCGCGCTTCAACGTCGAGTACTTCCACGTCACCCGCGACCGGCGCATCGCGATCGGCTCCGGTGGCGGCGTGCCGGGCTACGACGGACGCATCGGTCCCTCGTTCACCGATGACCTTGGCTCGGCCCGGCGGGCGGCCGACGGCCTTCCGCACCCTTTTCCCGCAGCTGGCCGACGTGCGCCTGACCGATGCCTGGGGCGGACCGATCGACGTCAGCGGCGACCATCTGCCCCGCTTCGGCACGCTCAAGGGCGGGGCCGTCCACTACGCCCTCGGCTACTCCGGCAACGGGGTGGCGCCCTCCCACCTGGCCGGACGAGTGCTGGCCGCCCTGGCGCTTGGGTCCGATGAGCCGATCACGCGGCTCTGCCTGGTGAGCCCACCACCGCATCGGCTGCCGCCGGAGCCCTTCCGCTACCTTGGCGCGCGCGTGATCCGGCGGGCGATCATGAGCCGCGAGGCCCGCGAGATGCAGGGCCGTCGGGCACCATGGTGGCTGCGCCAGCTCACCGCGCTGCCGCGGCGGCTGGGCTTCCATCTTGGACCGAGCGCCTGAACGCCACCGCCGCTTTCCCGAAGGAGGATCGATGAGCACGGACCTGACCGCGACCCTGGTGGCCCTGCTGCGCTCGATGCGCGACGCCGAGCGCGATGTCTTCGGTGGGCTGGATCCCGATGTCCGCGACCGCCCCATGCGCGAAGGCGACTGGTCGCCGAAGGATCACCAGGCGCACCTGACCGCGTGGAAGGCGCGCCAGGCGAATCGCTATGCGGATGCGCGGCGCGGCGAGGAGCCGGCCGAAATGTCCGAGCGACGAGATCCAGGCAATCAACACCGAGCAGCAGGCGGCGCGTGCCGACTGGGACTGGGAGGCGATCAGCAAGGAGGCCGATGACGTCAGCGAGCGCCTGATCGGCGAGATCTCGGCCACCGACCCGGAGGCGCTGGCGGGGTCGGAGCGGCTCGTTCGGAGGAACGTTCGGCAACGGGCCGTTTCATGCCTTCGAGCACTTCGGCTGGGTCGTGCAGGCTGGCGTCGGCGCCGATGCGGATCGGATCGCCGCCTATCTGGACGAGACGCAGCGGATCGTCGAAAGTGGAGGACTGCCGGAGCGGGACGCGGCGGCCGCGGCCTACAACATCGCCTGCTTCCAGGCGCTCGCCGGCCGCCTCGACGACGCGCGACCGCTCCTGCGCCGCGCCTTTCAGCTCAATCCGGAGCTTGCCGACTGGGCCAGGCAGGACACGGATCTCACCGCGCTGCGCGACGAGCTGGACGAGCTGACTGCCAAGGCCTGAGCCGTTGACGGGTCAGCTGGGAAAGAGCTTCCTCAGGCGCCGATAGGCCTCGGCTGCCGCGCCCGAACGGCCCTGCAGCCACTCGGGATCGGGGGGCTCGTCGGCGCCAGCGCCCGGCGCATCGGCCGCGGGCCGTGGTGACCACGGCTCCGGGATGCCGCGGGTGCTGGCGAGGCCGGGCGCTGCGACGCTGCTGGTGGCGGCCTGACGGCGGACCCATCCATGGACGGGCCGGGATGCTCGCCAGACGACGGGGATGCTTCCGGACCGGCAGTCGGGCGCGGGTGCGGCGGGTGAGATGCGGCTCCGGCGCCAGGGCATCTGACGGGCGTCCGAGCAGGCGTCGGATCGCCTCCACCTCGTCCGCGTCCCATCCCTCGTCCTCGGCCAGCCGCGCAAGCTCCGCATCCGACAGTTCCAGGACGGGCGTCGAGCTTACCCGGGCGGACGGTGCAGCGTCCGGACTGCGCCAGCCCTGGGCAGCAACCTCCAGGTCGGCCTCCTCGAATTCCTCGCCCAGCCACATCAGCGCCTCTTCGCCCGATACGGGCGTGGGCTTCGACTCCGCCATCGGGACCGGATCCGTGGGCATCGCGGCGGGCAGGCGGCCGGCTCGGGCAGATCGGGCTGCGCGATGAACTCTTCCAGACGTCCGAAGGCGGCGGCGGCTGCGGCGGTGGTCCGCGGCGAGTCGTCGGCCGCACGCGGCTCGTTGCGTGCATCGTCGGAGGCTGGTCGCTGACAGGGGGCTCTGCCTTCCGGCGTCGGGGCCGACCATTCCGGTGCGGGCATCGGCTCCTCGAACGCCTCCTGGATCGCTTCCGCCTCGACCTCGGCTTCATGCCCGGCGTGCACGTTCTCCGCGGCCTGCGATCCGGCGGTTCCGCCGGCGTCCGCTGGCTCGGCCGGCTTCCGAAGGCGCCTGCGCCTGCCTGGCCTCGGCCTCAGACGCTCGTCGCGCCACCTGTGCAGGCTGGCCTCGGGCTCGTCGGGAGCGACCTCGTCGGCTCGGCGACGACGGCCTCGGGCCTCGGCGACGACTCGGGCTCGGATCGGCGACAACGGCCTCGGGCTCATCGGCAGCGACCTCGAGCTCCGGCTCGGGCTCGGCGCGGCGGCAGTGATCTCGACATCCTCTGCGGCGTCGGTTTCTGGCTGGCGCTCCGTCTCCGGCTCTGCAACGGCCACCGCGACGGCTGCGCCCCCGGCGGCGAGCGACTCCTCTTCGAGGCCGCTTGGTGCCTCCTCGAAAGCGTCCTGGATGGCGGTCCGGGCTTCCTCTTCGGCCATCGCCTGTGACTCGAAGCTCGGCGCGAACTGGTCATGCCCCACGTCGGGCGGCGTGGCGTCCGGGTCGGGGTGCTCCCCGAAGGCCACGTCTGCGGCAGCCACGCCCGTCCTTCGTCACCCATCTCGATGGCGAACCGCGCGGAGGTCGCCGCCCTCGTCTAGGCTCATCGGACGGCATCGCCGGCTCCGGCTCGGATGCAGGCACCTCGGCCTCAGCCACGGGCTCCGGGCTGGGCTCCTCGGCCACGGGCTCCCCGGCCGCCGCCTCCGTCCGGCTCGTGATCGCGGCGGCCGGGGTTCCTCCTCGCCGTCGGCTCAATCAGCGCTCGTCGCCGACTCCGGTGGCGCCTCGGGCGCTTGCGACCGCTCAGCCTCGATGCGCATCGCCTCGGCCTGTGCAGCCTCGAGCCAGCTGAAGTCACCATCGGCGAACCAGTCGGGCTCCACCACATCGGTTGAGTAATAGGACGGGACCGATGCCTGCGGTGGCCCGGCGTCTCGGCCTCGGCCGGCCTCTCCGGCGCGGCGGCTCGTCATCGGTCGGCTCCGGGTTCTGCCAAGGCGGCGGCATTGCCGTCCTCTGAGGGCTCGGCCGCCAGATCTCGCCCGGCACCGCCGCTTCCGCTTCTGCTGCGGCGGCAATGTCCTCGACACGCCGGCTCGGCATCGGCAATCGCCTCCGGCTCGGCCGGCTCCGGCGCAGTCGGCTGCGGCTCGGTCGATTCGGCCTCGCGGCACCGCCTCGGCTGCCCGGCAGGGACTCCGCGCGCGCGGGACGCATCGATGTCGCGCTGCAGGGCGGCCAGAGCGGCCGCCGTCTCTTCGGCACCCGGAAGCTCGGCGATCGTCGGGTCGTCGGCGCGGGCAAGGGCAGCCGCGAAGGCGGCGGTCGCCGTCCTGCCGCCGCGGGCGCGCCGTCGGGGGGCTCTCGGGCGCCTCCGCGGCGCCTCCTCTGGCTGCGGTTGCGATGGCTGCGGCTGCCGGCTCCGGCTCGAGCTCCGATCCGGCATCGACCTCCGGCTCGGACTCCTGGTTCAGCCTCCGAGGCCGCCACCGGTTCGGCCGCTGCCGCAACGGGCGTCCTGTGCCTCTGTCTCGGCGCATCTGCTTCGGGAGCGACTCGCTCGGTCGCGGGCCGGTCGCTACCGGCTCGTCGGCCGCCATCGCGACGCCGGCGGTCTCATCCACCACGGGCTCCGCCGCTGGCTCCTCGACCATCGGCTCCTCTTCCGCGAGCAGCTCCTCCGCGAGGATCGCCTCCTCGACCAGGTCGATCATCGGTTCCGCGGCCGGCTCATCCTCGCCCGCCACGGCCTCCTCGAATTCAGGCGGTGGCCGCGTCTGTCCGCCGCGGACGCATCGGCCTCGAAGACTGATGCAGCCGGACCTCCTCCTCGGCCGCGAACTCGGGGATCTCCCAGGCGACGGTCGAGGTCGGCGGGGTGCTGGGCAGGCGCAGGTCCATGCGCGCCTCGAGCAGCTCCACCCGGTCCCGCAGCGCCGCCACCTCGCCGCGCGCCTCGCCAAGCGCCAGCAGCGCCTGCCCGTAGCGCTCGGTCAGGTTCCGGAACTCGGTCAGCAGCTCGCGGAAGGGGCTCAGCTCGTGCGATCCGCCGTTGCCGTTGGTCCTGGCGCCGGTCGATTCTGAGGCGGCACCGGCTGCCCCTGCGGCGCTGCGCCACCGAGGCCGGCGCGCCGCGCGGCTGGAGGTACACGATCATGCCGTCGGGACCTTCCGGCGCACCGGCCAGCACGCCGCGGGCAAGCAGCTCCCAAACGCGCCGTTCCGGAATGCCAAGGACGACTGCGGCGTCCTTGACCGAATAACCGTCCATCACGGGTCCGATAGCGTAAACCAGCCTGTCGAGAATGTGGCATCGAGTAGGATCGGACCTCCATGAGCAGCCCTCCGGGCACGACGCTGCGCGTGCCGACGCTCCCCGGCCACGACTTCAACCTGCCGCGCGGGCTCGAGGGCCTGGACGACCTCGCCTACAACCTGTGGTGGAGCTGGACGCCGCGCGCCGGCGCCCTCTTCTCGCGGCTCGATCCGGCGGCGTGGGCCCGCCACCGCAACCCGATCGCGGTGCTGGCCGGCATGGATGCCGGGCGCTGGGAGGTGGCCTCGGCCGACGAGGAGTTCCTGGTCGACGCCAGCCGCCTGCTGGACGAGTACCACCGCTACATGGGCAACGGCAGCGACTCGTGGTACCAGCAGCAGATCGCGGCCGAGCCCGGGCAGCGCGCTCCCCGGGCCGATCGCGCTACTTCTGTGCCGAGTACGGCTTCCACGAGTCGATGCAGATCTACTCCGGTGGCCTGGGCGTCCTGGCCGGCGACCATTGCAAGTCGGCGTCCGATGCGGCCCTGCCCTTCGTCGGCGTCGGCCTCCTGTACCGCCGTGGCTACTTCCGCCAACAGATCGATGCCGATGGGCACCAGGAGCACGCGCAGCCGGACCTGGATCCCTCGATGCTGCCGCTGCGCCGGGCGCGGGCCGCCAACGGCTCCGCCCTGCAGGTCAGCGTCGATTTCCCCGACCGCCAGGTGCATGCCGCGGTGTGGGTGGCGCAGGTCGGCCGCGTGCCGGTCCTGCTGCTGGACACCGACCTCCCCGCCAACGCCGGGCCGGACCGGCCCATCACCCACATCCTGTACGTCCGCGGCCGCGAGATGCGCCTCTGCCAGGAGCTGATCCTGGGGATCGGCGGCGTGCGTGCGCTGGGCGAGCTGGGCATCGCACCGGCGGTGTGGCACCTGAACGAGGGTCACTCCGCCTTCCTGCTGCTGGAACGCGCGCGCGAGGCGATGGCCGAGGACAGCTCGCTCTCGGCCGCCACACGCGCTGAAGCAGGTCGGCCGCGATGCGGTGTTCACCATCCACACCCCCGTCGCCGCCGGCAACGAGACATTCGACCGCGGCCTGGTGTCGAACTACCTGGCGCCGTGGCTGCACGTCACCGGCATGGAGGACCAGGAGCTGCTGGAGCTCGGTCGCGGCCGCACCGACGACCCGAACGCGCCGTTCGACATGACCGCCTTCGTGCTGCGCCACGCCAGCCACGCCAACGCGGTCAGCAAGCTGCACGCGGAGACCGCCACCGAGACCTGGGAGGCGGTGGCCGGCCATCCGATCACCGGCCATCACCAACGGCGTCCACGTGGCGTCCTGGCTCGGCAGGCCGATGCGGCGACTCTACGAGCGCGCCCTGGGCACCTTCCTGGCCAGCGACCATGCCGGCCCCGTCGGACGCTGGCGGGCGTCGAGCCAGATCGACGACGCGGACCTGTGGGCGGGCCACATGCAGCAGAAGCGGGAGCTGACCGACTTCATCGCCAGCCGGCTGGCGCGCCAGTTCGCCCGCCACGGCGAGCCGCCCGACCAGCTGCGCGAGGTGGCGCGAGCGCTCGATCCGAAGGCGCTGACCATCGGCTTTGCCCGGCGATTCGCGACCTACAAGCGCGCCGACCTCATCTTCCGCGACGAGGAGCGCCTGGCTCGCCTGCTGTCCGATCGCGGACAAGCCGGTGCAGATCGTCATCGCCGGCAAGGCGCACCCCGCGGATCGGCCCGGACAGGGCGTGATCCAGCGCATCTTCGAGCTGTCGCGCTCCGACCGGCTGCGCAGCCGCGTCTTCATCGTCGAGGACTACGACATCCGCATCGCCCGCTTCCTGGTGGCGGGCGTCGACATCTGGCTGAACAACCCGCGGCGGCCGCTGGAGGCGTCCGGCACGTCCGGGCATGAAGGCCGCCATGAACGGCGTGCCCAGCGTCAGCGTGCTCGACGGCTGGTGGGATGAGGGCTACAACGGCGACAACGGCTGGGCCATCGGCGCGCGCGAGCAGCTTTCCGACGAGGGCGCCCAGGACGAGGCCGATGCCGAGGCGCTCTACCGCCTGCTGGAGGACGAGATCGTGCCGCGCTTCTTCGAGCGCGACGACGAGGACCTGCCGGTCGACTGGCTGGCCACCATGCGCGCCGCCATCTCCGCGTCGATCTGGCAGTTCAGCACGCGCGCGGATGCTGATCGAGTACGTCGAGGAGCCTGTACCGCCCGGCGGTGCGATCGGCCTCCGAGTCCGGCCGTCCCGGCCTAGGCGGCCTACGGGCAGCAGGAAGCGCGGGTTCTCCCAGATGCCGTTGATGTTGGTCGCGAAGTGCAGGTGGCAGCCGGTGGAGAAGCCGGTGGTTCCCTCGTAGCCGATCACCTGGCCCGTGCCCACCACCTGGCCGGGCTGACACGATGATCTGGGTGGTGATGTGCCAGTACCAGGTCTGGATGCCGCCGCCGTGGTCGATCACCACGCCGTAGCCCGGGTCGTACGGCCACAGCGGCCGGCCCGAGGCCACCACCACGCCGGCCTTGGCAGCCAGGATCGGCGCGCCGCAGCCGACCGTCATGTCGATCCCGCCGTGGAAGTGCGGGTAGATAGACGCCGTGGTAGGTGTACGACGGCTCCAGGGCGAAGCTGGTGGGGCCCCATTCCTGGGTGATGCGCGCGCCGATCTCCGGCCACCGGTAGCCGGCCGCCGAGAGCTGCTTGGAATTGCGCCGTGCCTCGCGACGCGCCTCCTCTTCCGCCAGGCGGCGCGCCTCCTCCAGTGCCTCGCGCTCGGCGACCAGCCGGTTGACCAGTGAGGTCGCCTGGCGGAAGGCCGCCTCGTTCTGCTCGATCTGCGCGGCAACGTCGCCCTTCGCATCCAGCGCCGCATTGAGCGCCGCTTCCTGCTCGGCGCGCTTCTGCGCGGCGGCGGCTCGCAGCCGGGCGGTCTCCTTCTCGAGGCGCCACAGCTGGCGCTGGCGCTGGCGCAGCATGCCGCTCCTGCTCGACCGCCACGGACCGGGCCTCGCTGAGCGTGGCGCGACCCTGCTGCAGCGTCTCCTTCTTGACGTCGAGCTGCTCGCGGATGCGGCGGATCTCATCGGCCAGCACCTGGTCCTGCTCGGACAGCGTCACCAGGTAGCCGACCTGGTTGGTGGCGGCGTCGAGCGACGGCGCGCTGAGCAGCACCTCCAGCAGTGAGATCTGGCTCTGCTCGTACGCGGAGCGGATGTGGTCCTGCAGCAGGGCCTCGCGGGCGCGCAGCTCCGCGTTCTGCACCACGATCTCCCGCGACACGGCCATCAGCCGGTCATCCATGCGATCGATGCGGGCGCGCAGCCGCTCCAGCTGCTCGGTGATCTCGCGGACCTCGCGACGCACCTGCGTCAGCAGGCTGACGACCCGCTCGTACTCCGCGGTGATGTCGGCGAGCTCGGCCTCGGCCAGATCCAGCTGGTCGGAGAGGCGCGGCCGACTTGGCGCGCAGCTCGTCCAGGCGCGCGCGCTGATCGGCGAGCTCGGCCTGGATGCTGGCGCGCTCTGCCTTGTGCCTGTTGCGATGGGATCCGCGGCCAGGACCTGGTCGCGCGGATCACCTCCGACGATCATTCCGCCGGCCGTCAACAGGGTCACAAGCGTGACGGCCAGTCGGGATCGTCGCCTCATCAAGCGGTGTTCAAAGCGGATTTCACGGTGCCCAGTTGCCCCTCGTTCGTGATCCGTCGGGCCATGCTAAGCGCGGGCACCCTGCCCGTGACCCGACCCGAATGTACTACACCGTAGTACCCCAATGCCAACGTTTCGGCAGCGTCCCGTGCGAGCGTGAGCCACGCGCCAAATCACGCTTGGCGGTGCCTGCCGGCCTCGATCAGGTTGGCTCGCGCCACTTCGGCGCCCGATGAGCAGCACCACGCTGGCGAAATAGATGAAGACGATCAGGGTGATGATCGCCGCCAGCGGTCCGAACAGGTCCTCGAAGTGGGCGATCTGGGTCACGTAGATCGTGTAGCCCACCCGCAGCAGCGTCCACAGCACCGCCGCCACGAGCGCCCCGGGCCAGACGTCGCCGAAGCGTGACCTTCTGGCTGGGGACCACCCGGTACAGCACCAGGTAGGCGATGAAGACGAGCAGGAACGGCACGACCGCGCCGATCAGGGCCACCGCCAGGTCGCCGCCCTGGAACGCGATCCACGACGTTCGCCGGCCGCGTTCTGCAGGTAGCTGGTCACGATGCCGATCGCCACCGACGCCAGGATCAGCCCGCCGCTGAACAGGATCAGCAGGATGCCCAGCAGCTTCTCGCGCAGGATGAAGAGCGGCTTGCCATCGGTGAAGGCGCGATTGATGCCGCGGCTCACCGCGCCGAAGAAGCCCAGCGCGCCCCACAGCAGGAAGATGAGGCCGACGACGGTGATGCTGCCCCGCGACCGGATGGCGGCATCGATCATCTCGCTGATCAGGTCGGGATCGATGGGCGTGTTCTGCTCGAACCAGGTCAGGATGATGCGCCGTGCCTCCCCTTCGCCGATGAAGGCGGTCAGCAGCACCGCGCCCAGCAGCAGCACGTTGACGAACGACAGGATCGAGAAGTACGCCATGGAACCGGCGTAGTTCAGGCCGTCGTGATCCAGCAGGCCCACGACCGACGTGCGGGCCACCCGCGTCAGCCGATGGCGCAGCAGCCAGCCGTCGACCGCGGTCACGATCCGGGTGCCGAAGGCAATGACGCGGTCGATCATCGGCGCCGGTGAGCTCCAATTGGGTGTCTGTCGGCGACAGGGTAGGCTGATCGCATGCCAAAGGACCCATCGGTCTCGCTCGACCTCGACGGGTTCGAGGTCACCATCACCAACCCGAACAAGGTCTACTTCCCCGACGCCGGCATCACCAAGCTGGAGCTGGTGGAGTACTTCACTGGCGGTGGCCGATGGTGCCCTGCTCGGCGTGCGCGACCGGCCGATGGCGCTGAAGCGGTTCGTGGACGGCATCACCGGCGAGGCCTTCTTCCAGAAGCGGGCGCCGAAGTCGGTGCCGGAGTACGTGAGCACCGTGGAGCTGGCCTTCCCCTCGGGCCGCACCGCCGACGAGGTGGTCGTCTCGAACCGCGCCGCGCTGGCCTGGGTGGCCAACCTGGGCTGCGTGGACCTCGAACCCGCATCCGGTGCGCGCCGACGACCTGGACCACCCCGACGAGCTGCGCGCCGACCTGGATCCGGGGCCCGGCGTGCCATGGGCCGATGTCCGGCGCGTGGCGCTGGTCGTCCGCGACGTCCTGGCCGATCACGGCCTGGTCGGCTGGCCGAAGACCTCCGGCTCGCGCGGGATCCACGTCTACGCGCGGATCGAGCGGCGCTGGGGCTTCTCCGAGGTCCGGCGCGCGGCGCTGGCCATGGCCCGCGAGGTCGAGCGGCGCGCCCCCGACATCTCCACCAGCAAGTGGTGGAAGGAGGAGCGCCACGGCGTGTTCATCGACTACAACCAGAACGCCAAGGACCGCACCGTGGCGTCCGCCTACTCGGTGCGGCCGGTGCCGCTCGCCACCGTCTCCGCGCCGCTGACCTGGGACGAGGTGCCCGACGCCGAGCTCGGCGACTTCACCCTGCGCACCATGCCGGCCCGCTACGCGAAGCTCGGCGACGTGGGCGCCGGGATCGACGAGGCGGTCGGGCTCGCTGGAGGCGCTGCTGGAGCTGTCCGAGCGGGACGAGGCGTCGGGGCTGGGCGACGCGCCATGGCCGCCGAACTACGCCAAGCAGCCGGGCGAGCCGCCGCGCGTCCAGCCGTCGAAGCGGCGGATGCCATGGCCCGACGGGGCCGCCACCGGGCGGGCGCGCCGGCGATCAGCCGCAGCCGATGCCGCCGGCTCCCGCGCGTCGGGCCGACGGCACCGTGGCGCCCACCGGCCGCCGCCGCTCGACGCAGCCGCTGATCGTGATCTGCCAGGCCAAGGCCAAGGCCGATGCGCTCGACGGCCTGGAGCGCTGGAAGAAGCGCCATCCCGAAGGCCGCCAAGCACATCGCCGAGGACGACGTGCTGGTCGACGGCATGCGCGGCCGCTCGTCGCTGTGGTATCGCGTCCGCGTCAACCTGCGCCACGTCCCGGAGAAGGACCGGCCGGCCGAGGAGAAGCCGGACCCCGACTACGACATCTCCCAGGAGTGGGGCGGCTAGCGATCACCCTCGAGGCGCGTTCCATGCGGCGGTCCGGAATGATCCACATGCCGCCGTGGTCATCGGCGCATCGTAGGCCGGCGCGCACCTACGCCGGATGATCTCGATCGCCAGCTCGCGCCCGACGATCCTGGCGAGACGCGCGGTTTCGGCGCCGAGAGCGCTGTTCCGGTGGCTTCCCGCCTCGGCGAACCAGCTGATGCGCAGCGGTGGAGCCGTCCAGCTCCCAGGTGCCAGCCACCACGCCGCCCAGCACCACGACGGGTGAGATCCAGCCCGCCTGGCGGCTGACCGCCGCGCGGCGCGCGGGGGCCACGATCCGCGGATCGTCGGTGCCCGGGCCCAGGACCCACTGGTCGAATCCGGGGAGCAGCCGCAGCGCCTTCGTGGGCTTGGCCGCCGCCAGCTCGTCCAGGTCCTCGGTCCGCACGTAGCTCTGCTCCCCGTCCACCTCCACCGCCGTCACGCGATCGCCGAGCGCCGCGAACCAGCTCTTCAGTGAGCGCTTCGACACGCGCCCGCGCGAGATGAAGTTGCTGAATCCCTCGACCGTGGCCGGCCCATAGGCGGACAGGTAGGCGAGGATGGCGGCCGGCGCGGCGTCATCGGGCTCCGGAACGCCAGCCCACCGCGCGCTGGCCTGGTCCGGGCGGACGAACGTCACGCGGTTGCCCTGGCTGGGCCCCAGCGCCAGGTCGCCCTGGAAGGCCAAGGGCTTGAGCAGCGTCCCCCAGCTCGAGGCCAGCTCCTGGCCGATGTGCTCCAGGCCGCGCGTCTTCGTGACTTCCGCCGCCAGCTCCTCGCGGGTCAGGGCACGGCCGTCGAGCGCCTCGCGGGCGGCCACCCGCAGCGCCTCGATCTCCTTGGGACCGACGCCGAACCACTTCTGCCAGCTCGGCGCCTCCCAGGAACGGCCCGCGGCCAGCAGCGACAGGTAGCTGCCGGCGTCCTCGGGCGTCGAGCAGGTGCAAGCGTGCCGCGCATCGCCCAGGTCTTGATCAGGTCGCCCTTGGCCAGGGCGCGCGTCACCTCGCCGGCCTGCGAGTCCTGGCGCCGGACCCGCACCGCCAGCTCGGCCGACGACGCCACCTGCGACTGGACGCCGCACAGGCGACGCACCGTGTCGGCCACCGACAGGTTCCCGACCGGGTTGAGCAGCTGCCGCTCCAGCCGCCAGGCCAGCGCCTGTCGCCAGCTGACCTTGAGCGTCACGCCTCCAGCCGGGCGACCAGCCGCTCCTTCACGGCGGGCCACTCGTCGGCCAGGATCGAGAAGTAGACGCTGCTGCGCATGTAGCCGTCCGGCATGCGGAACTGGTGGCGCAGCACGCCCTCGCGCACGGCGCCCAGCCGGGCGATGGCGGCCTGCGACCGCTCGTTGCGCTGATCGGTCTTGAAGGCGACCCGCGTCGCGCCGAGCTCGTCGAAGGCATAGGTCAGCTGCAGCAGCTTGGCCTCGGTGTTGGTGGCCGTCCGCTGGTGCGAGGGCGCGATCCAGGTCCAGCCGATCTCCACCCGCCCGTGCTCCGGCGCGATGTCCAGGAAGCGCGTGGAGCCAACGGCCCGACCGGTCCTCGGCGTCCACCGTCGCCCAGCTGACGTACTCGGGCTTCAGCGCATCGGCCAGGTAGTCATCCCAGACCGATGCGCCCCGCGACAGGTCCGTGAACAGGTAGCGGAATGTCGCCGGATCCTGGGCGGCCGCCGCCAGCAGGTCGTCGCGATGCCGCTCCTCCAGCGGCTCCAGCCGGACGTACCGTCCGGCCAGCGTGACGCGCTCCGGCGCCTTCACCGGGTGGCGGCGCCCTCCCGCTCGGCGACGGCCGCCTCGACCCAGTTCGGGATCTCGCGGCGGAGCGTGGCCAGCGGCAGCGTGCCGTGGCCCAGCACCTCGTCGTGGAAGGCGCGCAGGTCGAATCGGTCACCCATCTTCTCCGACACCTCGCGCCGTGCCCGCTCGATCTCGCGCTGGCCGATCTTGTAGGACAGGGCCTGGCCCGGCCAGACCGTGTATCGGTCCACCTCGATCTCCGCGTCGACCATGGGCAGCGTCCCGCGCTCGTGCATGAACTGGATCGCCTTCTCGCGGGTCCAGCCCATGGCGTGCAGCCCGGAGTCGACCACCAGGCGCGAGGCGCGGAACGCCTGCGCGTCCAGCATGCCCAGCCGCTCCCGGTCGTCCAGGTAGAGGCCCATCTCGTCGGACAGCCGCTCGCAGTACAGCCCCCAGCCCTCGACGTAGGCCACGCCCGCCATCCGGCCGCCCAGCGTCCGGAACCGCGGCAGCCCGGTCAGCTCCATCTCGATCGCGATCTGGAAGTGGTGGCCCGGCGTCGCCTCGTGGAAGGTGATGGCCGCGATCTTGTGCAGCGGCCGCTCCTCCGGCTGGTAGGTGTTGATGTAGTACTGGCCCTGGCGCGAGCCGTCGAGCGAGGGCTGCATGTAGAAGGCCGGCGGCGTCTCGCGCTCGCGGTACTCCTCCACCGCCTTGACCACGCAGTTGGCCGATGGCAGCCGGCCGAAGTACTGCGGCGCGGCGGCGTAGGCGCGCTCCGTCTGCCCCTCCGCCAGCTGCACGATCGCCTCGCGCGAATCGGTGTGGTTGGTGGGGTCGACGTTCAGCGCCTCCTTCAGCGCGTGGCGGTCGGCGTGGCCCAGCCGATGGGCGATCTCGTCCATCTCGGCCTCGATGCGGCTCAGGTCCTCCAGCCCGAAGGCGTGGACCTCCTCGGCGGTGGTCGAGACGGTGGTCTGCATGCGGATGGCGAGCCGATACAGCTCCTGCCCGTCCGGCACGGTCCCGATGCCCGGCTCGTCCTTGGCGTGCGGCTCGTACTCGTCGGCCAGGAAGTCGCGCAGGTGCTGCAGCGCGGGCTTGATGTGCTCGTCGACCGCGGCGGCCACCCGGGCGCGGGCGTCGTCGTCGGCGACGTGGGCCAGCGCCACGGCCGGGAACTGCTCGGTCGGCGTGGCGGCCAGGCGCTCGATCTGCTCGATCTGCTTGCGCACCGGGATGGCGGCGCCGGTGCGGCCGTCGGCGATGCCCTCGCGCAGCGTGTCGATGTACTGGTCGACCGCCGTCCGGTAGGCGGCGAACCGGGTGAGCAGCTTCTCCAGCCCCTCCGGCGTCTCCGCGATCTGGTACTGGGCCACCATCACCGGCATGGTCTGCACGCCGGAGATGTGGTTGATGGCCAGCTGGTAGAGCTTCTTCTCCTGCGCCTCCAGCTGGTTGCGGGCGACCAGGATCAGCATGTCGCGGGTGATGACCTGCTCCGGCTCCAGCCCGGCCGGATCGATCGGCTCCACCTCCTCCAGCAGGGCCCGATACACCCGCGCCTCCTCGGCGCGGCCCTCCGCGCCGAGGTCCGGCAGGCGGTCGTCGAAGCGGTCGTCGCCCAGGATGGTGGCGAAGATCGGCTCACGCTCGAGCACGCCCTCGAAGAAGCGGTCGGCGATCTCGTTGATGGCGGCGTTGGGTTCGGTGGCAGTCACGGACGCGCGGTCCTCCCAGCAGCTGTCGATGTCGGCGCCAAAGTCTACCGGCTGCACCGATTCGCGCCCGCGGCGCCTGCCGCCCCGTGTGTGCCACCATCGGACCGATGCCGAGTCAGCGGAGACCGCCCGAGGGCCACACCGGTCACCGACGTTCGCGATCTGCCCGGCACGATCTGCGATCAAGAGTGAGTCAGGTGCCGAACAGATCGGCCAGCAGGGCCGGCGGCGTCTCCTCCAGCTGGTCGTAGCGGCAGTCGGCGGGTGGCTTGTCCGGGCGCCAGCGCTTGAAGGTCGCCGCGTGGCGAAATCGGTCCCCCTGCAGGTGGTCGAAGGCGACCTCGCAGACCAGCTCGGCCCGCAGCGGCTCCCAGGACAGGTCCTTGCCGCGGTTCCAGCGCGAGGTGGCGCCGGGCATGCGCTTGCCCTCCCACTGCGCCTCGAACTCTTTCCACTCCTGCCACGGGTGGCCATCCAGGGCATTCGCCCGGTACGGCTCCAGGAAGCTCGACCAGCTCGCGCCGCTTCTCCATGGTGAACGACGAGGTGACGCCCACGTGCTGCAGCTGGCCGGCGTCGTTCCACAGGCCCAGCAGCAGCGAGCCGACCATGGTGCCGGGCCCGTTCTTGTGCCAGCGGAAGCCCGCCACCACGCAATCGGCGGTGCGCAGGTGCTTGATCTTGGCCATCTCGCGCTTGCCGGGCAGGTAGCGCAGGTCGTGTCGCTTGGCGATCACCCCGTCCAGGCCGGCGCCCTCGAACACGTCGAACCACTCGCGGGCCACCGCCGGATCGCGGGTCGCCGGCGTCAGCAGGACCGATTCGGGGGCATCGGCCATCACGGCCTCCAGGGCCGCGCGCCGATCGTCCAGCGGAGCCTCGCGCAGGTCGGTGTCGCCGGTGGCCAGGCAGTCGAAGGCGACGAACGATGACGGCGTCTCGCGCGCCAGCATCGCGACCCGCGACGCCGCGGGATGGATCCGCAGCAGCAGCGACTCGAAGTCCAGCCAGCCGTCGCGCGCGATCACGATCTCGCCGTCGAGCACGAATCGCGCATCGGCCCCGCCGACTGCCAGAATCGGCTCGATCAGCTCCGGGAAGTATCGGTCCAGCGGTTTCAGGTCCCGCGATTGCAGGTAGAGCTCCCGGCCGTCGCGGAAGACGAGGGCCCGGAAGCCATCCCACTTCGGCTCGTAGCGCCAGCCGTCGCCGACGGGCAGCTCGGGAGTGGGCTTGGCCAGCATCGGCTCGATGGGAGGAGGAATCGGGAAGGCCATAGGCGACCGATGATACGCGGCGCCATCGGCCATACTCCGGCCCGCCATGGGGATCAGCCTTCAGTTCCTGGGTGCCGTGGGCACCGTCACCGGCTCGCAGTTCCTGGTCCGCACCGCGAACGCCGCCGTGCTGGTCGACTGCGGCATGTTCCAGGGCTCGCCGGAGGAGGTGAGCCGCAACCGGATCCCGTTCGCCTTCGAGGCCGGCCGAGCTGGACGCGCTGCTGCTCACCCACGCGCACCTGGACCACTGCGGTCGCGATTCCCGGCGCTCGTGCGGGCGGGCTATCACGGGCCGATCGTCACCACCGCCGCCACGGCCGACCTGGCCGAGATCGTGCTGCGCGACGCCGCCAAGCTGCAGGCCGAGGCGGAGGCCCGATGGCGCCGCAAGCATCCGGAGCAGGCGGCGGCCGGCGACGCCGACCTGCAGTCGGAGGAGGCCGCGGCGGAGGCAGCCGCCCAAGGACGACGAGGCGCTGCCCGAGCGGATTCGCACGGCCCCGCCGCAGGGCATGACCATGACCCAGGCGGCGCTGTACGACGAGCGCGACGTGGACCAGACCGTCCGCCAGTTCCGCGCCGTGCGCTACGGCGAGATGACGGAGGTGGCGCCCGGCGTCCACGCCATCTTCCATGACGCGGGGCACATCCTGGGCTCGGCCATCATCGAGCTGCGCGTGACCGACGGCGACGCGACCACCACGGTCGTCTTCTCCGGCGACCTCGGGCGCAGCAACACCCCGATCGTGGCCGACCCGACGCCGCTCACCCACGCCGACTTCGTGCTGGCCGAGTCGACCTACGGCAACCGGGAGCACGCCGACCACGAGGCTGCGGTTGAGCAGCTGGCGGCGACCATCAACGAGGTGGCCGGCAGCCGCGGCGTGATGCTGGTGCCGTCCTTCGCGATCGGCCGGACCCAGGAGCTGGTGTGGGTCCTGGACGAGCTGCTGCGCGACGGGCGCATCCCGCATGTGCCGCTCTACCTGGACTCGCCGATGGCCTCGCGCGCGTCCGACGTCTACCTGCGCCACCCGGAGGTCTACGACGAGGAGACCGCCACGCTGCTGCGCTCCGGCGACTCGCCGCTGGCCTATCCCGGCGAGCAGTACACCAACGCGGTCGATCAGTCGAAGGCGATCCGCGACCAGCCGCGCCCGATCATGGTCGTCGCCAGCTCCGGCATGCTGACCGGCGGCCGGGTCATGCACCACCTCAAGGACTTCCTGCCCGATCCGGCCTGCACGCTGCTGTTCATCGGCTATCAGGCGGAAGGAACGCTGGGCCGGCACCTGCAGACCGGCGGCAAGACGGCGCGCATCGACCACGCTGAGTACGACGGTGCGCTGCAAGGTCGTCTCGATCTCCGGCTTCTCGGCGCATGCCGACGTCAACGAGCTGACGGCCTGGCTGGCGCACTTCGCCGGATCAGCCACCGGAGCCGAAGCCTCCGGTACCGATGCCCCAGCGGCACGGCCGAAGCGCGTCTTCCTGGTCCATGGCGACCCCGATGCCACCGCGCCCTTCGCCGAGCGCCTGCGGCGCGAGCTCGGCCTGGACGTCCACGTCCCGAGCTACCGCGAGACGGTGCAGCTCGGATGATGTGGACGGGGCGTGGACAACCTGGCCATGTCGCTGCGAATTTCGTGGACAAGTGGGTTGGCGGGTCGGCTCCCGGCCCGTAATGTAGTTCTTGTCCCGGAGGAGCCGGGCAGCGATTCCCGCGATTGCATCAACGGGTCGAGGCAAGGTTCCTACGGGACATTTCGTTGCCGTCGCGGCACGCATCGATCCAGCCCCGATAGGCGGGCCGGAAGCCGATCTCCCTCAGCTCGCCGGCCAGCGCCGACTCGGCCGGCGGCACCCGGTCGACGCGCTCCAGGTTCAGCTCCCTGAGCGGTCCCGCGGGCAGCAGCAGGCGCGGCAGCGCGCGCACCGCCGCCGCCGCCATCTCCGGATCGTCCGCGGCGGCCGGCAGCGTCAGCAGCCCACGGCCACCGCGCTCGACGTAGAGCGCCGCCTCCCCGCCGACCAGCACCACGTAGGCGCCGGCCGCGCGCTGCAGCGGCAGCCGGTCGTCTCCCTCTCCCCGCGGCCACGGCAGCGTGGCGCCGTACGGCTGCGCCGGATCGGCGGCGGCCAGCACCACCACCTGCGGCCCCGCCGTCTCGTCCACCTGCGCGCTCGGCGCGCAGCCGGTCCACCGCGCCGGGCATGGCGAACTGCGCCGCCCCGAGCCCATCGACGAAGTAGCCGCGCCGCACGCGGCCCGCCTCCTCCATCGGCTTGAGGACCGCGTAGACCGATGCGAAGCCGCCGGCCAGGCCCTCGGCCAGCACCGCCTCGCGGGTCACCACCCCGTGTCGCTCGAGCAGCGCCAGCGCCGTGGCGTGGCCGCGCTCGGTCGGTGAGCGGCCCTCGCCCACCAGGTCGGCGGTCAACGACCAGCGCCCGGCGGCGCGCGGCGGCCCCATGCCGGCTGGCCGCCCGGGCCGGGACGAGCGCGACCGGGAGCGCGGCAGCGAGAGCGCCCGCAGGGCGGCGAAGGTGTCGTTGGTGACCTCGCCCGACCAGACGAGGTCCCACAGCGCATCGAGCAGCTCGTCGTCGTTGCGGGCGTCGCCGAATCGCCATGCGCAGCCCGCCGAAGAACGAGGCGCCGCGCCGCTCCAGGTGCTGCCGGATGGCGTCGTGCAGCGGCGACTCGGGCCGCTCCCCGGGCTCGAAGGCGCCGGCCGAGGCCAGCAGCTCGGCCCGATCGCGGCGATACAGCGCCACCCGGCCGTCGTCGCGGCCCAGCGGTCCGCGGCCGATCCACACCACCTCGCCCGCCGCGCCCAGCTCGTCCAGCAGGCGCGGGGTGTAGTCGCGCACGCGGGCCGGCAGGACGTCGCGCTCCAGGATGGAGGCGGGCATCGGGTAGCCCTCCAGCTGGCCGATCACCTCCAGCAGCCGGTCGTGGCCGGTCGCCGCCGACCCGATGCCGTGCCAGGCCACCAGGAAGCGGCCGAACGCATCGGCAGGACACCGGCTCGACCTCGCGCCGCAGGCGCGCCAGCGAGCGGCGGCGCAGGGCGCGCAGCACGTCGGGGTCGGCGAACTCGTGCTCGGTGCCGCCGGGCCGGAAGGCGCCCTCCAGCAGGACGCCCTGCTCGACCAGGGCGCGGAGGCGCTCCTGGACGCGGGACGGGGCGATCCCCCAGCGTCCCGCCGGCGCGTCCGCGGTGAACGGGGCTGTGCGTGCGCGCCCAGCGCAGCAGCAGGGCGTCGAGCGGCGGCGTGCTCGTCGCCGTCCGCGGCCTGCAGCCACGTCTCGCGCCACGCCGGGCGGCGGGCTGGCGCCGAAGGCGTCGCGGTAGCGGGCCACGTCCTCGATCGCGATCCATCGCCCCTCGCCCGCCAGCCGCAGCTCGACGATGCGCCGGTCCTTCGCCGAGCCCGGACAGCGCGACCTCGACCTCGGGCAGGTCGCGCGCGCGCTGCCACCTCGTCGGTCCGCAGGTCGCCGACGCGCCGCAGCAGGTCGTGCAGCCCGTCCACCGTCCGCACCCGCCGGCCGCCGGCCAGCGCCTGCAGCTCCAGCTCCAGGTCGGTGGTGGCGGCCGGGTCGAGCAGCTCGCGCAGCTCCTCCGCGCCGAGCAGCTCGGCCAGCAGCTCGCGGTCGAGGGACAGTGCCTGCGCGCGGCGCTCGGCCAGCGGCGCGTCGCCCTCGTACAGGTAGGTGCCGATGTAGTCGAACAGCAGCCCGGTCGCGAACGGCGAGGCCGACCGCGTCTCGACCGAGGCACACGCGGATGGCGCGCGAGCGGATCCCGCCCAGCACCTCCTTCAAGCGCCGGCACGTCGAAGACGTCGCTCAGGATCTCGCGGTAGGTCTCCAGGATGATCGGGAACGAGCCATAGCGGCTGGCCACGGTCAGCAGGTCGGCGGAGCGCTGGCGCTGCATCCACAGCGGCGTGCGCTGGCCGGGCCGCCGTCGCGGCAGCAGCAGCGCCCGCGCCGCGTTCTCGCGGAAGTGGGCGGCGAACAGCGCCGAGCCGCCGAGCGCGCTCATCAGGACGTCGTCGACCTCGTCCGGTCCGAGCATGAACAGCTCGTCGGTCGGCGGCTCGGTGGCATCGGGCAGGCGCAGCGCGATGCCGTCATCGGTCCAGATGGCCTGCGCCGGGCGGCCCTGCTCGGCCATCCGCGCCTCGATGGCCATCGCCCACGGGGCGTGGACGCGGCCGCCGAACGGCGACAGCAGGCACAGCCGCCAGTCGCCCAGCTCGTCGCGGAAGCGCTCGACCACCAGCTGCCGATCGGTGGGCAGGGCGCCCGTCGTCTCCCGCTGCTCGGCCAGGTAGGCGACCAGGTTCCGCGCGGCCAGCTCGTCCAGGGCGTGGTCGTCGCGCAGCCGGGCCGTCGGCGGCATCGGGCTTCATCGGCTCCACCTCGCGCAGGAAGGCGCCGATCGCTCGGCCCAGCTCGATGGGCCGGCCGATCCCGTCGCCCTTCCAGAACGGCATCTTGCCGGGCTCGCCGGGGGCGGGCGAAACGATCACCCGGTCCGGCTTGATCTCCTCGATCCGCCACGAGCTGGCGCCCAGCAGGAAGACCTCGCCGACCCGCGACTCGTAGACCATCTCCTCGTCCAGCTCGCCGACGCGCCGTCCCTTGCCGTCCTCTGTCGCCGGCAAGGAAGACGCCGTACAGGCCGCGATCCGGGATGGTGCCGCCGGAGGTGACCGCCACCACGCGCGCGTCGTTGCGGCTGGTGATGGAGTCGGTGGTGCGATCCCAGACCACGCGCGGTCGCAGCTCGGCGAACTCGTCGGAGGGGTAGCGGCCGGAGAGCATGTCCAGCACGCCCTCCAGCTGCTCCCGCGACAGGTCGCGGAACGGGTGGGCGCGCGTGACCAGGGCGTGCAGCTCGTCCACCGACCAGGCGCGCTCCGTGCCGATGGCCACGAGCTGCTGGGCCAGCACGTCCAGCGGGTTGCGGGGGATGCGGGTCTCCTCGATCGCCCCGTCCAGCATCCGCCGCACGACCACGGCCGCCTCCAGCAGGTCGCCGCGGTACTTCGGGAAGATCTTGCCGGTCGACGCCTCGCCGACCTGGTGCCCGGCCCGCCCGATCCGCTGCAGCCCGGCGGCCACCGACGGCGGCGCCTCGATCTGGATCACCAGGTCGATCGCGCCCATGTCGATCCCGAGCTCCAGGCTGGAGGTGGCCACCAGCGCGGGCAGGCGTCCGGCCTTCAGCGCCTCCTCGATCTCGAGCCGCTGCTCCCGCGCGATGCTGCCGTGGTGCGCCATGACCAGCTCCTCGCCGGCCAGCTCGTTCAGGCGCGCCGCCAGCCGCTCGGCCAGCCGCCGGGAGTTGACGAAGACCAGTGTGGACCGATGCGCCCGGATCAGCTCCAGCAGCCGCGGGTGCATGGACGGCCAGATCGAGCGCCTGGCCTCGGGTCCCGCCGCCGGTCCGCCGGGCTGCTCGTCGGGCGGCAGCTCCTCGCCCAGGCGGGTCATGTCCTCGACCGGGCACGATCACCTCGAGCTCCAGCCGCTTGCGCTCACCGGCGTCCACGATCCGGACCGACCGGTCCTCCCCGGCGCCGCCCAGGAACGCGGCGATCGCCTCCAGCGGCCGCTGGGTGGCCGACAGCCCGATCCGCTGCGGTGGCCGCTCGGTCAGCGCCGCCGAGCCGCTCCAGGCTCAGCGCCAGGTGCGCGCCACGCTTGGTGCCGGCGATGGCGTGCACCTCGTCGACGATCACGTGCTCCACGCCACGCAGCGCCTCGCGCGCCTGGCTGGTGAGCATCAGGTACAGGCTCTCCGGGGTGGTGACCAGGATGTCCGGCGGGTCCTTGACCAGCGCCCGGCGGGCATCGGCCGGCGTGTCTCCGGTCCGGGACGCGACGCGCACCTCGGGGAGCTCCGTGCCCGCGCGCTCGGCGGTGCGGCGGATGCCGGCCAGGGGCGCGCGCAGGTTGCGCTCGACGTCGTAGGTCAGCGCCTTCAGCGGCGAGACGTACAGCACGCGCAGTCGCCGCTCCCGGGGACGAGGCTCCGTCTCGGCGAAGAGCCGGTCCAGCATCCAGAGGAAGGCGGCCAGCGTCTTGCCGCTGCCCGTCGGCGCGTGCAGCAGGGTGTGCTCGCCGGCCGCGATGGCCGGCCAGCCCAGGGCCTGGGCGCGCGTCGGCTCGGCGAACGCCTCGCGGAACCAGGCGCGGGTCGATTCGGAGAAGGGCGCCAGGGGATCGGTCACGGTCACGGCATCGCCAGTCTATCGGCCTCCGAGGATGGCACCAGTTCATGACAGATTCTGTCTTGAAATGCCGAATGCCGGCAGTCGTGTGGCAGATAGTTGCGCATGCAACTACAATGAGCGCATGGACGATCGCATCCGCCGAGCCCTGTCGCGCGGGCACCTCATCGACCTGACCACCACCGGCCGCAAGTCAGGGCAGTCGCGGCGGATCGAGCTGGTCTTCCACCCCATCGACGGCCATCTCTACATCAGCGGCATGCCGGGCTTCCCGCGCAGCTGGCTGGCCAACATCAAGGCCGATCCGGACGTCACCTTCCACCTCAAGGGTCCGGTCAAGGCCGACCTGCCCGCCACCGCCCACGAGATCACCGAGCCGGCCGAGCGCCGCCGGATCATGGAGCAGGTGGCGGCCAACTGGGGCCGCACCGACGTCGACCTGATGATGACCAGCAGTCCGCTGATCGAGGTCGAGATTCCGGGCCTGAACTGAGCCTCAGGTCACTCCCAGCGGAAGAGGCGGAGCGCGATCAGGAAGGCGATCACCGCCCACACCGTCATGCCCAGCAGGTCCTGGCTGATCTCGGCCACGCCGGCGCCGTCGTTGGTGATCTTGCGCAGCGCATCGGCCAGGTAGGTCAGCGGCAGGAAGTCGGTGATGCGCTGCAGGACGTCCGGCATCGCCTCGCGCGGGAAGAAGACGCCGGACAGGAAGGTCATCGGCAGGCTGATCAGGTTGGCCACCGGCGCCGCCTGGTCCTCGTTCTTGGCCCAGCCGGCGACGCCGAAGCCCATCGCCAGGAAGACGATCGAGCCCAGCGCCGCCACCGCCAGCAGCAGCGCCACCGAGCCGACCAGCTGCAGGCCGAACCACAGGCCGATGCCGAGCAGGATCAGCACCTGCGCCTCGCCGATGATCAGGCGGCTGGTGACCTGCGCGCCCAGGAAGTAGGTGGGGCTGGTGGGCGTGGCGAACAGGCGTCGCAGCGCACCGGTGCGCTTCAGCTGGACGAAGCCGAAGGCCACGCTGAAGATGCCCAGCTGCATGATGGTCAGCGCCACCATGCCCGGCACCAGGAAGTCGATGTAGCCGAGGCTCGCGCCCGGGCAGCTCCTCCGTCGAGACCAGCGGGCCGGCGGGTGCGTTCGGGTCTCCGGCGCTGAGCAGCATCTGCCCGACCACCGCGTTCAGCAGCAGGCTGCCGACCTGTGCCTGCTGCGGCTGCGCGGCGGCATTGCTGTATGCCACCAGCTGCGCATCGGCGGCGCTGGCTGGGCGGGACGGTGAATCCCTCCGGGATGACCAGGACGAGGTCGCGATCGCCCTCCTCCAGCTCGTGCAGCTCGTCCTCGCGGTTCCCCTGCTCGACCTCGAAGGCGTCGGTCTGCCCGAGCACCTCCACCAGGGCGGCGCTCGCCTCGTTGTTGGCCTCGTCGACCACGCCCAGCGCGACCTGGGTGGTGCCGCCGAAGTTGAGGACGCCGAAGATCAGCATGATCACCAGCGGCACCACCAGGCTGAAGAACAGCGCCCCTCGGTTGCGGACGAACATCTTGAAGCTGGCGACGAAGAGGGCCCAGTAGACGCCGAAGCGCATCGGATCTACTCGTCCTCCCGGAGGTCGTGCCCGGTCAGGTCGATGAAGACGTCCTCCAGGTTGGCCAGCCGCTCGACCCGCTCCTTGGTGAAGCCGCGACCGATGAGTGCGTCGATCAGGGCGTCCGGCGTGTCCAGGGCGATGATCTTGCCGCCGTCCATGATCGCCACCCGGTGGCAGAGCTCCTCCGCCTCCTCCATGTAGTGGGTGGTCAGGACGATGGTGTGGCCGCGCTCGGCGAGCTCCCGCACCACGCCCCACAGGTGGCGGCGCGCCTGCGGATCGAGGCCCGTGGTCGGCTCGTCCAGGAACAGGATGGCCGGGTCGTTGACCAGCGCGGCGGCGATGCTGAAGCGCTGCTTCTGGCCGCCGGACAGGGTGCGGACCTGGGACTTGGCCTTCTCGGTCAGCTCCACCTCGGCCAGCAGGGCCATGGCGTCGGCATCGCACGCCGTACAGGCGGCCGAACAGCTCGCAGCAGCTCCACCAGGCTCAGCTCGTCGAAGAAGCTGGAGGCCTGCAGCTGGATGCCGATCCGCGACTTCACCCCGCGCGGGTCCTTGGCGACGTCGATGTCCGGCGACCGTGGCGCTGCCGGAGTCGATGGTGCGCATGCCCTCGATCATCTCGAGGGTCGTGGTCTTGCCCGCGCCGTTCGGCCCCAGGATGCCGAACACCTCGCCGCTGGCCACCTCGAAGCTGACGCCGTCGACCGCCTGCAGCGTCCCGTACTTCTTGCGCAGGTCGCGCGCGATCAGCACCGGCCCGTTGCCGGCGGACGGACGCGAGGTTGTCGGGCGCAGCGGCGCTCGGGGTGGGCTGGCCATGGGAGGCCGATGCTACCCGATCACCCGATGAGCGACCGGTACAGCTCCACCGTCTGGTCGGCGATCGCCGACCAGCTGAAGCGCTCCACCGCCCGTCCTCGCCCGGCCCGACCCATCCGCTCGCGCAGGGACGCATCGGCCATCAGGCGGTTCACCGCATCAGCCAGGTCGGCCTCGAAACGCGCCGGGTCGACCGGCGTCATCGGGTCATCCGCGCGAAGCTCGACCGGCACCAGGACCCCGGTCTCGCCGTCGACCACCACCTCCGGGATGCCGCCCACCGCACTGGCCACCACCGGCCGCTCGCAGGCCATGGCCTCCAGGTTGATGATCCCGAACGGCTCGTAGACCGATGGGCACACGAACAGCGCCGCATGCGAGTAGAGCTGCCGCACGTCGCTGCGGCTCAGCATCTCGGGGATCCAGGTGACGCCGGACCGATGCGCCCGCGCCGCCTCCACGCCCTCCTCCATCTCGCGCGCGATCTCCGGCGTATCCGGCTGGCCGGCGCACAGCACCACGCCGAAGCCCGGGTCCAGGTGCTGGATGGCCCGCACCAGGTGGACGATCCCCTTCTGGCGCGTGACGCGGCCCACGAACAGGACGAACGGCGTGGATGGGTCGACGCCGTAGCGCTCCAGCACGTCGGTGGCCGGGATCGGGCTGCCAGAACCCGGCGTCGATGCCGTTGTGGATGACGTGGATCCGCTCCTCGGCGACGTCGAACAGGCGCAGCACGTCGGCGCGGGTGCCCTGGCTGACGGCGATGACCGCGTCGGCCGACTCCAGCGCCTGCCGCTCGACCCAGGTCGAGACGTCGTAGCCGCCGCCCAGCTGCTCGCGCTTCCACGGCCGCAGCGGCTCCAGCGAATGCACCGTGACCGCCAGCGGGATGCCGTACGCCTGCGCGCACCAGCAGGCCGGCCAGGTGGGTGTACCAGGTGTGGCAGTGCACGACGTCGGCGGTCGACCGGGTCGATCGCCATGGCCAGGTCGCGCGAAAGGGCCGCCCAGGCGCCGCGCATCCGCTCGTCGGCCACGCGCCAGGTCGTGGGCCGGCGGATAGCCGCGGACGCGGAAGCGCGGCTCGTCGGTCTCGTCGTCGCCGAAGGTCCGGATGTCCAGGCCGATGCGTTCGCGCAGCGCGCGCGTCAGCTCGCCAACGTGAATCCCCGCGCCGCCGTAGACGGAGGGCGGGTACTCGTTGGTCAGGATCAGGGCGGTGAGATCGGCCGTCGCCATGTGACGGCCAGAGGGTACGCGGCCGAGCGCACGCCGGAGAAGGCTCAGCCGGTCGCGGCCTCGTGCAGGGCGCGCTCCACGTCGCGCACCCGGAACGGCTTCTGGATCACCGGCGCCAGCAGCGCGATCTCGCGGCGACGCGCTCGAATCCGCGGCGGTGCAGAAGACCACCCGCACGTGGCTGGTGCGCGGGTTGGCCCGGACCTCGCGTCACGAGGTCGCCGCCGCGGCCGTCGGGGAGGTCGTCGTCGACCACCATGACGGTCGGCACGCGCTCCCGAAGCGCGGCCCGTGCCGATGAGATGCGCGTGAACGAAACCGGCTCGAAGCCGCACATCTCGGCCAGGTCGGTCAGCAGGGCCAGCGTCTGCACGTCGTCCTCGATCACGAATGCGCGTGGCGGCGGACGCTCGGTTGGATCATCTCGACCGGCCATATCCGTGTGCCCCCCTCGGCAGTATCTGTTGATCTTCCGCATCGGGGTGCACGTCGCGTGCCACCGCCTGGGGAAGTCAGCCGGCGCCGTTCGAGGCGGCGCTGTCGGCCAGCACCACCCCGTCGCGCAGCTCGATCACCCGGTCGGCGACGTCGAGCATGGCCGGATCGTGCGTGGCCACGATGGCGGTCACGCCCCGCTGGCGCACCAGGCGCCGCAGCAGACCCATGATCCCGTGGCCGGTCTGCGAGTCCAGCTGACCGGTTGGTTCATCGGCCAGCAGCAGCGCCGGCTCGTTGGCCAGCGCGCGGGCGATGGCAACCCGCTGCTGCTCGCCACCCGACAGCTCGTGCGGCCGATGGTTGGCCCGATCCGCCAGGCCCACCAGGCCCAGCAGCTCCCTGATCCGCTCCTCGCGCAGCGTCGGCTCCGCCCCGATCAGCCGCAGCGGCACCTCGACGTTCTCGGTCGCCGACAAGATCGGCAGCAGGCCGAAGGCCTGGAAGATGAAGCCGATGCGCTTGCGGCGGAAGGCGACCAGCTCCGATTCGGACAGGTCGGACACGGTCAGGCCGTCGACCACCACGCTGCCCGCGCTGGGTCGCTCGAGGGCGCCGATCAGCGACAGCAGCGTGGTCTTGCCGGATCCCGAGCGGCCCTTGACCGCGATCAGCGCGCCGCGCTCGACCCGGAGGTCGATGCCACCCACGGCGCGCACCACGCCGCCGCCCATCGCGTACTCGCGGACGAGGCCCTGCGCGTCGACCATCGGGCCATCGGACGATGGCGTCCCCGGCGGGGCGTAGCTCGACGCCGTCGCGGCCGTCGCTCATCGGGCACCTCCGACGCCATCATCGCCGTCGCGGTCGGGCCAGACCGTGATGTGGTCGTCTTCCAGCACCAGGCGCACGCGGCGCTGCAGGCCCAGGGCGTCGACGTAGTCGCGCGGCAGCTGCAGGCGGCCAACGCGGTCGAGGACCGCGTACTCCTCCGCCACCAGGTGATGCTCACCGGCCTCCGACACCGCGGCGCGACGCAGCGTCTCGGTGGCGGTGCGCCCATCCCGGATGGCGATGGTGCGGCTGACCCGCTCGCTGACCAGCGGATCGTGGGTGACGACCACGATCGTCACGCCCAGCTCCGTGTTCACCGATCGCAGCAGGTCGAAGATCTGCTGGGCGGTGTCCGAGTCGAGCTCGCCCGTCGGCTCATCGGCGAACAGCACCGCCGGCCGGTTGGCGATGGCCACGGCGATCGAGACGCGCTGCTGCTCGCCGCCGGAGAGGCGATCCGGACGGTGGTCGCCGCGCTCTCCCAGCCCAACCAGCTCCAGCAGCTGCGTGGCGCGCGACTGGCGGTCGCCCGGCGCCACGCCCTCCAGCAGCATCGGCAGCTCCACGTTCTCGGCGGCGGTCAGGTACGGCAGCAGGTTCCTGGCCGACTGCTGCCAGACGAAGCCGATCACCCGGCGCCGGTAGCCGGTCCGCTCCTTGGCGTCCATCTCGCCCAGGTGGTGCCCGGCCACCGTGGCGCGTCCGGCAGACGGGACGTCCAGCCCGCCCAGGATGTTGAGGAGCGTGCTCTTGCCGCTGCCCGAGGCGCCGACCAGGGCGATGAACTCGCCGCGCTCGACCAACAGGTCAAGCCCCTGCAGCGCCACCACCTCCAGGTCGGCGACCTTGTAGATCTTCACCAGGTTGTCGCACACGATCAGCGCCTCGTCGCCGGCCATGACGCGGGCACGCTGCGGCTCGACTCCCACCTGCTCGCCGGGCTGCAGGTCGACGATGTCGCTGATCTGATCGGTCATGCCGGTCCTCGTGTGCTCGCTCAATCGTCGCCGAAGCGCAGCGCGTCCGCTGCGCGGGCGCGGCGCGCCGTCCAGCGTGCCGATGCCGATCGCCAGCGCCACCACCCCGGCCAGCGCCAGGCTCACCAGCCCCACCACCCACCAGTCGATGCGCAGGCCCAAGCGTGCCGCCACCGGCAAAGGCGGACAGGCCCATCCCTGGCGCCAGCAGGTAGGCGATGCCGATCCCGAGTGCCAGGCCCGGCAGCACGGCCAGGAAGACCGACGGGGGCGTGCTCCACCACCGTCAGCCACAGCGACTGGCCACCGCTCAGGCCAAGCGTACGCAGCAGCGCCTCCTCTCGACGGCGCCTCGCAGCCGACAGCGTCAAGGCGGCGATCACGGCGATGGCCGTGTAGCAGGCCGACACCAGCATCGTCAGCCGGAAGCCGTCGCCGATGGCCGCCACCAGCGGCGCCTCCAGCATGGTCCCGATACACCGCGTGGCGCGAGGTGAAGCGCACCGACGCCGATTGCTCGGTGAAGGTGGTGGCGATGTCCTGCTCGATCGACTCCGGCCCGCGCAGCAGCACGGCGGACGGCAGCAGCGGTGGGTTCCGGTAGGCGGCGGCCAGCTGCTCGAAGGAGGCGACCACGAAGGCGGTCTCCGGCGGAATGCCGGCGAAGGTCTCGCGTACCTGGACCACCTCCATCGTCATCGGCTGGCCGCGGACGGTGAGCACGAAGGTGTCGCCGGGATTGAACGGCGAGGCTGCCGCCCGGCAGGCGGCGCGAGATGATGGCCGGGATCGGGCGCTCGGGCGTGCCCGCGCTCGGATCCGCTTCCTCGACCATCTCGGCCGGCAGGTCGACCGGAGCCGGGCTGTCCTCCACCACGGCGGGGTACGTTGCCACGTCCGGCGCGTGCAGGTAGATGTTGGTGCGCTGGTTCGACTGACCCTCGAACGGCGCCGCCACGTCCACCAGCGCGTCGGCCCACGCCTCCACCCCGTCGGCCGCCTCGGGGTCGATCTGGCTCGACAGGCCGGCGCCCGAGATCGTGTCGATCCGGTAGTCGGCGCCGACCTCCTGCCACGAGGCGTCCTGCTGTCCTCGGTCGACGGTCACGCTCACCACGGAGGCGAAGGCCGTGAAGGCGGCGGTCAGCATCAGCACCAGCAGCGGCAGGGCGACCGCCGCCGAGTGGCGCCCCACGTTGCGCAGCCCCAGCACCGGCACCAGGTCGCGCCGCTTGGCGGCGAGCCAGCCGCCCGCCCGAATCGGGAAGGGATAGACCCGCAGCAGCACGATTCCCACCGCCACCGCGGCCAGCACCGGCACCGCGGCCAGGAACGGGTCGAAGCGCACCTCCTCATCCTCGACGGCCAGGCCCCGCTGGCGCAGCAGCAGGGCGCCGGCCACCGCCAGGAAGACGGCCGTGCCCTCCAGCACCAGGCGCCGCGGTGAGGCGCCGCAGCGGCGGGGCCTCGTCCCGATCGTTGGCGCCGTACCTCCGCCGCACGGCGGGCCAGGTGGCGATCACCAGCGCGAAGGCGGCGGCCAGGCAGACGAGCAGCCCCAGGATCGCCGACGCGAGATTCGGCCGGCCGGGCAGGATCAGGCTGGCGATCCCCCAGCCGATCAGGGCCGGTGGCGCGGCCAGCAGCAGTCCTTCCCACAGCTGGGTGCCGAGCAGCAGCCAGCCGGTGGCGCCCCGCCCGCGTGTCAGCTCCAGGCTCGGCCGTCGCCGGCTGACCAGCAGGATGCCGATCATGCCGATCGCCCCCACCGCCAGCGCGAACGGCCCGATCGCCGCCACCGACAGCACCGCGGTCGTGGCGGAGCGCTGGTCGTGGTAGCGCTCGACGATGTCCAGCAGCCCGGTGCGCAGCACCACGCCGGTCGACAGCGAGGCGTCGCTGCTGGTCGTCTCGAACTGGGTCTCCAGCCGCTGCAGGCCGGTGATCAGCTCCGCCTCCTGCCCGGCGTCAAGGCGGGCCGGATCCACCAGGTAGCGCCACTGGATAGCGGATCGGCAGCTGGCCGGTGACCAGGCCGTCGAGCGTATCGGGCGCCACCAGGGCCGTGGCGAAGGCGATTGGGCTGTCCAGGCTGCCGCCGATGTTCACGACCTGCAGCGCGCGGTCGCCGTACCACGCCTCCGCATCAGGATCGGTCACGCGGTAGATGCCGACCACCTCGAAGCGCGCCTCCGGCGCGCGCTGGAAGGCGCGACGCGAGCAGCGGATCGGCGCCATCGGCGGCGCCGAACAGGACGTCGCCGACACCCACGCCGATCTCCTCGGCCGTGGCATCGGAGACGGCGATCTCGAACACCGGCGGAACCGGCGGCGGCGGCTCCTCGGACGGGTCCAGCCCGAACGAGGCCTGGGCCAGGGCGTCGCCGGTCGAGGCCGGCAGCCGCCCATCGGTCATGCGGATGGCATCCTCCAGCCCGGACTGGTAGCGCAGGCTGACGAAGGTCGTGTACTGCGGCGGGTCGGCGATGGCGAAGCGCACCGTGGTGAAGGCCAGCAGCCGCCCGCGCGATCGCGTTGCGCAGCACCGCCGGGAACTCGTCGGCGAAGTCGTCGCCCAGCTCGTTGACGGCGTCCAGCGAGCCCTCCGCAGCGGGCAGCACCGAGACGGTCGACAGCTGCAGGTTGCGCTGCACCGGACCGCTGCTCGCGACCTCATGCCGCAGCCCGTCGTCCGAGACGCGGTCGAGCAGCCGCGGCGCCGCGGAGAAGACCAGGCTGGTCGCGGCCACCAGGCCAACGATCAGCAGCGCGATCCCGATCTCCACGCGCAGCCGGCGGAGCAGGAAGGCGGCGGCCCACATCGAGCGCATGGCTCAGTCCTCCCCCATGCGCAGGGCGGAGCCGATGCCGAAGCGGCGCAGCACCCGGCTGAGCACGACCACCGTGATCCCCAGCGCGCCGATGGCGAGCAGCTCCAGCAGCGCGATGGCGCCCCACGGCACTTCCAGCAGCACCGGCGGGAAGGGGTTGTCACCGGCCTGGGTGACGGTGACGAACGGCAGCACCACCCAGCCGATGACCAGGCCGATCACCGTGCCCGCCGCCAGGCTGACGGTCACCACCGCCGTGTTCTCCAGCCAGAGCCAGCCGGACAGCTCCCGACCCGACAGGCCAAGCGCCCGCAGCAGCGCGAACTCGGTGCGTCGTTGGCGGGCGGAGACGGCGGCGCTGATCGCCAGCCCGATCACCGCGAACAGCGCGGCGACCACGAAGCCCACGCTCAGTGCGCCGATGATGCCCAGCGCCACCGGATCGGCGCTCAGGATGCGCGTGCGCTCATCGACGGTCTCGGCCGAGACCGCAGTCAGCGGCGCGGCGCGCAGCGTGGCCGCCACCGCATCCGCCTGGCCGTCGGCGGTCTGGATCCACCACTCGTCCGGGAAGTTGATCTGCCGGCCCACCGCGAAGCGCATCAGCTCGAGCGTCGGCAGGTCGGCGATGACCAGCGGCTCGTCGGCATCCGTGGTCGGGAACGAGTCCACGGCGCCGGTGATGCGGACGATCCGGTTGCTGGCCGAAGAGGCGAACCCCCAGGACCTCGCCCACCGACAGGGAGGTGCCCTCCAGCAGGGCCCGGTTCACCACCGCCGGCAGCTCCGCCTCGCCGAAGCGGTCGACCGCGCTGGCCAGGTAGCCGATCTCGTTGGGGCTGCCGATGGTGAAGCCCGATCCCAGCAGCGGGTTGCTGCCGGTCAGCTCGACCGCGAGGCCCTCGTGCGGGACGGTGGTGGGGAACGCCTGGCCGGCCGGGCTGACGGTCGTCACCCAGCCGCCCGCAGAAGCGAGGTCGACCGGCTGCCAGGCATCGCCCTCCGGCGCGTCGCTCCACTCCAGCGAGGTCAGGGCGACGGTGCCCTCATCGGCGAAGACCAGGCCCGGCAGCGCGGCCTGCAGCCCGACCTCGACGATGGTGATCGGCCCGGTCATGTGCAGTGGCAGGTCCTGGGCGCCGGCGGCCAGCGTGTCGGGGGCGCGAATCTCCACCTCTACCTGCTCGGGACCGTCGGGGTTGAGCGGAATGGGATCCGTCGTGAACCGATGGAGCAGCCCGTCCCCGTCACGCAGCACCAGCGAGACGCCGTACACCGGCCGGCCGTCCAGCACCGACAGCGGCACCGGGGACAGGCTCGCCTTCACCGGTCTCCGGGTCGAACCGTCTGCTGCACCAGCGAGGTGATGTCGATCTCGGCGCCGACCCGCAGGCGGGCCGGCTGTCCCGGGCAGCTCGATCAGCTCCACCGGCGGCCGCTCCGCCGCCAGCGGCGCGAGCACGTCCGCGAGCGGCGCCGATGCCTGGTCGTCGCGGAACTGGATGGCGTCCGATGCCTCCGGCACCAGCCCGATCAGCTCGCCGGCTCCGGCGGCGCGGGTCACCACCAGCCGCTCGCGCCGCAACGGCGTGGCGCCGGTCACGCCGTCGAGCGAACCGAAGGTCGCCGCCTGCGCCCACGGCGGGATCGCCGACGGCCCGCGGCCGGGGATCGCGCGCACGTCGGTGCCGACCTGGTAGGCGGCCTGGTCCTGCTGCGAGTCGGCCCAGGTGGAGCCGTAGCTCACCGCGAAGATGCCCATCGAGATGGCCAGCATCAGCAGCAGCGCGGCGCGCGTATAGCGCAGCGGCCGTCGCGCCAGCTGCCGGGCGCCCAGCGAGCCGATCAGGTGGCGGCCGCGCGCCACCGCCCGCTCGATCAGCTCCGCCATCAGCGGCATCAGCCGCAACGCCAGCACGCCGCCGGCCAGCAGGCCGATCGCCGGCGCCGCCACCAGCAGCGGGTCCAGGCCCAGCGTGCCGCGCACCGAGGTGGTGAGCGGCGAGCCGTAGAGGCGCAGCTGCCAGAGGGCGATGACGGTCACCGCCAGCAGGGCCAGGTCGATCCCGATCGCGCTGGCCGAGCGTCCGCGTCTCCTGCCGCGAGACGCCGGCCTGCTCGTCCATGAAGGAGCGCGCCGAGGTCAGCGCCGGCAGCACCAGCAGCGCCACGCAGCCGAGCGCGGCGGCGCCGGCGGCCAGGTAGGCGTCGGTGCTGACCATGGGCACGATGCCCAGCTGGATGCGCGACAGCGGCCCGGCGACGTTCAGCAGGCTCAGCGCTCCCACCGCCAGCCACGGCCCCAGCAGGGCGGCGGGCACGGCCAGCACCAGCCCCTCGGTCAGCGCCAGCCCGGCGATCTGGGCGGTGCCGGCGCCGCGCGAGCGCAGCAGGGCGGTGTGCACGCGGCGGTGCTCGACCAGCAGGTTCGCGGTCAGCACGATGGCGTAAGCGGCCAGCACCGCCAGCTGGATGATGAGCAGCAGCACGCCGGTGCGGCTGACCAGCAGCGAGCGCTCGGAACGCGCCAGGATCGGTCCCAGCTGGGTGGCGACCCGCGGCGTGAGCCTCGGGGAGCGCCGCCTGCAGCCGTGGCGACAGGTCGCGCAGCCGAGCGCGCAGGGCGGATGTCTCGTCCACGCCCAGCGCCGTGAAGTCCGGGAAGGCGTGCCAGGTGAAGGCCACGCGTGCCGGCGCCGGCGTGCTCGAGGGCGTTGGTGCGCGTCGCTGAGCAGCGGACCGATCGTCCGGTAGCGGTCGCTGATGCTGACCCCGGCCAGCAGCTGCTGGTCCTCCCACCAGAACGGATCGGTGGGGTCGGTCGACGTGGTAGACGCCAGAGATCCGGACGCCGACCACCATGCTGGCGTCGAGCCGGCTGGTGAGCTCGAGCTCGTCGCCCACCGCGGCGCGCATCTCGGTGCCGGCCTCCTCGGAGACGGCCACGTCAATCGGCTCAGCGCCGGCCGCCTCCGCCGGCCATGCCACCGTCGACCAGGCTGGCGTGCTCCTCGATCCCGTCCGCGAAGCCCAGCACGGCCAGGTCGCGCACGTCGTCCGGGTCCTGGCCGGGCAAGCGCGAACGTGTTCGACTGCCCGCTCCAGCGGACCTCGGTCGGCAGGTCACCCATCGCGTCGCGCAGGGCGCGGCTGACCGTGGTGTCGATCGCCTGCGCATCCGCGACCTCGGCGCGCAGGGTGACCTCGATATTGGCGTCGGGCACCGGGGCATCGGCCAGCACCCGATGAAGCCCTGCCAGCGACACGGCGCTGGAGTAGATCGGGCCCCGCGGCCAGTAGGGTCGCTGCCAGCAACGTGATGAGCCACGCGGCACCGACGATCGGCCAGTCGACGCGCATCCGCTCCAGGCTCACCCGCCACATTCCAAGCGGCGAGTGCACGAAAGCGTTCGCTCCTCGTGTGATTCGACTGTTGTTCTACATCTTCCGGTACTACCCCGCGCGGAGGCGTCCCGTTCATGCGAAACACATGCGGGCGCCGAATCTCACGCATCGCCTCGCCCGCTAGACTCGGGAGCAATGCCCCTGATCGAGGCCCGGCGCTCACCAAGCGCTACGGCGCGCACGTTACCGCGCTCGATTCCCTGACGCTCGACGTCGAACCGGGGATCATCGGCCTGGTCGGCGCCAACGGCGCGGGCAAGAGCACCTTCCTCAAGATCCTGCTGGGCCTGCTGGAGCCGACCAGCGGCTCGGCCTCGGTGATGGGCCTGGACGTGACCCGGCAGGGACCGGAGATCCGCCAGTTCGTGGGCTACCTGCCGGAGCACGACTGCCTGCCGCCGGACCTGTCGGCCACCGACTTCGTGACCCACATGGGCCGCATGTCCGGCCTGCCGGCATCGGCCTCGCGCGAGCGCACGGCCGAAGTGCTGCGCCACGTTGGCCTGTACGAGGAGCGCTATCGGCCGATCGGCGGCTATTCGACCGGCATGAAGCAGCGGGTCAAGCTGGCCCAGGCGCTGGTCCACGACCCGAAGCTGCTGCTGCTCGACGAGCCGACCAACGGCCTGGATCCGGCGGGCCGCGACGAGATGCTTGACCTGGTCAAGCGCACCGGCACCGAGTTCGGGATCGCAACGGTGGTCGCGTCGCACCTGCTGGGCGAGATCGAGCGCGTCTGCTCCTTCCTGCTGGCCATCGACGACGGGCGGCTGCTGCGCGCGGCGCCGATCGCCTCCTTCACCGAGCGGACCGGCACGCTGGGGGTCGAGGTCGAGGACGGAGCCGATGCCCTGGCCGCCCGCCTGGCCGCGGCCGGTCTCGACGCGCGCGTCGAGGGACGCACCGTGCTGGTCGATGCGCCGGACGAGCGGCCGTACGACCTCGTGCGCGACACGATCGACGAGCTGGGCCTCGGCCTGGTCCGTCTCGAGCATCGCCGGCACCGGCTGGAGGACCTGTTCCGCGGCGACGGCAGCGGAGGTGCCGAACCTCGAGGCCGAGTCCGCCGCGCCGGCCGCGGAGGCCGCCTCATGACCAGCCAGGAGCCGGCGCTGCGCAGCCGCGAGAGCGCCACCGGCGCGATCTACGACCTGGGCTATCGCGGCTACGACGGCCCGCGGCTGGGACGCCGCTACGCGGTGGCGACCCTGTTCTGGGCCAGCCTGCGCGCCGCCTATGCGCTGAAGCGCAGCGGCCGCGCCAAGATCGTGCCGTGGGGCCTGGCCGCGCTGATGCTGGCGCCGGCCGGCGTGTCCGTGGCGATCGCGGCGCTGGCGCCCGGGGCGCCCGTCCCGTACACCTACGACAACTACCTGTGGGACACGCAGATCCTGCTCGCCATCTTCGTCGCCGCCCAGGCGCCGGAGCTTGTCAGCTCCGACCAGCGGCACCGCGTGCTGTCGCTCTACTTCAGCCACGCCCTGGAGCGGACCGACTACGCCCTGGCCAAGCTGGCCGCGCTGGCGGCCGCCGTGTTCGGCATGGCGCTGGCGCCGATGCTGGTCCTCTTCCTCGGGTCGCGTGCTGCTGGCCGCAGGACGTGGCCGAGGCGTTCGGCAACGAGATCGAGAACCTGCCGCAGGTGTTCCTGGCGCCGCTCCTCTACGCCATCCCGCTGGCCGGCCTGTCGCTGGCGATCGCCGCCTACACCCCGCGGCGCGCCTATGCCACCGGCGCGATCATCGCCGTCTTCATCGTGACCGCGGCGGTCAGCGCCATCCTGGGCGAGGCCGTGACGAACGGGCCCGATCGGCGACCTGGCGCAGCTGATCAACCCGTTCGTGCCGATCGACGGCACCCGCGACCTGCTGGTCGGCGGGCCGGCGCCGGACTCGCCGGTCAGCGCCACCGGCTTCCCGCTGTACTGGTTCGCCATCGAGTGGGTGCTGCTCTCGCTGGTCACCGCCGGCGTGGTCATGTGGCGCTACCGCCGGGTGGCCGCATGACGGCCGCGGCATCGCGTCCAGGCGCCGTCGGAGGCCGCCCCGCCGGTCGAGGTCGCCAACGCGTCGCGCTGGTACGGCAACGTGGTGGCCGTCAACGACGTCACCTTCCGGCTGGACGGCGGCATCACCGGCCTGCTGGGACCGAACGGCGCAGGCAAGTCGACGATCCTGCACATGATCGCGGGCTTCCTGGCGCCCTCGTCCGGCAGCGTGACGGTGGCCGGCAGCCCGACCCGCGGCCACCCGGAGCTGTATCGGCGGATCGGCCTCGTCCCGGAGAGCGAGGCTGTCTACCCGTTCCTCACCGGCCGCCAGTTCGTGGTCGCCAATGCGCGGCTGCAGGGCATGAGCGGCGAGCAGGCCGGCCGCCGCGGCCGGGCGCGCCATCGGCCACGTGGAGCTGGCCGCCGCGCAGGACCGGGCAATCGGCACCTACTCCAAGGGCATGCGGCAGCGGATCAAGGTCGCCTCGGCGCTGGTCCACGACCCGCCGGTGCTGCTGCTGGACGAGCCGTTCAACGGCATGGACCCGCGCCAGCGGCTGCAGATGATGGACCTGCTGCGCCAGATGGCCGGCCAGGGCCGCGTGATCCTGTTCTCCAGCCACATCCTGGAGGAGGTGGAGCGGGTCGCCGAGCGGGTGCTGGTCATCGTCGCCGGCCGCCTGGCCGCATCCGGCGACTTCCGCGAGATCCGCCGCCTGATGACCGACCGGCCGCACACCTTCACCGTCCGCTCCTCCGACGACCGGGCGCTGGCGGCGGCGCTGATGAACGAGCCATCCACGGCCGGCGTGGCGCTCGACGACGGGCTGATCACCGTCCGCACCGACGACTTCGGCGCCTTCAGCCGGGCGGTGGCCGGCGTGGCGCAAGCGCTCGAACATCCGGCTGCACGAGCTGCTCCCCACCGACGAGTCGCTGGAATCGGTCTTCAGCTACCTGGTGCGCCAATGAGGGCCGGCGCATGAACGGCGTGATCGCCGGCATCACCATGCGGCAGCTGCTCAGCCGGCGGCGGACGATCCTGCTCCTGCTGCTGGGCTCGGTGATGCTGCTGGTCGCCCTGGCCCTGCGCCTCGGCGCCGAGGACGCCAACCTGGCCGCGCTACACATCGGTCCTGCTGGAGACCTTCGGCATCGCCACCCTGATGCCGCTGGTGGCGCTGCTGTTCGGGACCGCCACCCTCGGTGCCGAGCTGGACGAGGGCACCGCCATCTACCTGCTGGCCAAACCGATCCCGCGCTGGGTGACGCTCATCACCAAGCTGGTGATCGCCTCCGCCTGCTCGATCCTGCTGACCTGCGTGCCGATCTTCCTGGCCGGCCTCATCGCCGGCGGCGACCAGTCCGGCCTGGTGCCGGCCTTCACGATCGCGGCCGCCATCGGCTCCGTCATCTACTGCAGCATCTTCGTGGCGCTGAGCCTGATCACCGGCCGCGCGCTGGTGTTCGGCCTCGGCTACGTCCTGATCTGGGAGGGGGTGCTGGCCGGGCTGTTCGCCGGCACCCAGACCTTCAGCGTGCGGCAGCAGACGCTGGCCATCGCCGACGCCTTGACCGATGCGCCGCTGGCCGTCTTCAGCGCGCCCCTGAACCTTGGAGACCGCGTTGGTGGTCGGCGGCCTGGTGCTGCTCCTCACGGTGGCGATCGCCATCCGCCGGCTGACGCGGATCGAGATCGCGGGCAGCGAGGCGTCCTAGGCCGATGGGTGGCGAGGACTGGGATGCCCTGGGGCCACCGTGGGCCCACCCGATGGCGGGGCGGGTCGACGAGCGCGTCATCGACAGCCAGGCGCTCACCGGCAACCCGTTGGGCGACCCGCACCGACGGCCGCTGCTGGTCCAGCTGCCGCCTGCCTACGACGCCGAGCCGGAGCGCCGCTTTCCGGCCATCTACGTCCTGCAGGGGCTCTCCAACGCGGTCGACATGTGGCGCAACCGGCGGTCATGGCAGCGGAATCACGCTGGAGGAGCTGGATGCCGCGTTCGTGGCCGGGCGCGGCGCCGGCGGTGGTCGTGTACGTCGACGCCTGGACGCGGCTGGGCGGCTCGCAATTCATCGACTCGCCCGGCACGGGTCGCTACGGCACCTACCTGTGGGAAGAGGTGGTGCCGTTCGTGGACGGGGCGTACCGGACCCTGGCGGACGCCGCGCATCGCGGCCTGGCCGGGCACTCCAGCGGCGGCTACGGCGCCATGGTCAACGCCATGCTGCGGCCGGACCTGTTCGGTGGCTTCGCCTCGCACGCCGGCGACGGCCTGTTCGAGCTGGCCTACGGCCCGGAGATCGGCCCTGCCGTCAAGGCGCTGCGCGACCGATACCGGGGGTCCCTCGATGCGTTCTGGGAGGACTTCTACGCGCGACCCGGTCGCCCCCGAGCCGGCGACGGCTCGCTGCTGAACCTGGGCTGCATGGCCGCCTGCTGGTCAGCCGATGACGACGGGACAGTGCGGCTGCCCTTCGATGTCGAGACCGGCGAGCTCATCCCGGAGCTCTGGGATCGATGGCTGGCGGCCGACCCGGTCCGCATGGCCCGCACCCGTGGTGAGGCGCTGCGCTCCATGCGCGCCATCTGGCTGGATGCGGGCCGCGGCGACGAGTACTCGCTGGACCTGGCCACCACCGCCTTCCATCGGGAGGTGCTGGCCGCCGGGGTGTCGGAGGATCGGATCCGCTTCGAGCTCTTCGAGGGCGGCCACACCAACGCCGCATGGCGTTATCCGCTGGCCCTCGCCTGGCTGGCGGACCGCCTGGCCTAGCATCGGGGCATGGTCACGACAGGGGCTGCGGGTGGGTTGCCAATCGGCATCTGCCTGCGCACCATCGATGCCCGCCCCGAGTGGTGGCTGGAGAGCGCGCGCCGGCTCGATGCCGCGGGCTACGCGGGCGTGTGGGCGTGGGACCACTTCACCGGACGCGGCAACCTCACCGTGCCGGTGGTCGAGAGCTGGACGATCCTGTCGATGGCGGCGGGGGCCACCCAGCGCGTCACCATCGGCTCATTCGTCATCAATGTCATGAACCGCCATCCCGCCCTTCTCGCCCGCATGGCGGCGACGCTCCAGATCGGCAGCGGCGGCCGTCACGTCCTTGGCATCGGCATCGGCGGCGGACCGAACGAGCATCGGGCCTACGGCATGGACTACCCCGAGGCGCCCGAGCGCGTGAAACGCCTGGAAGAGGCGGTGGCCGTCATCCGTGCCCTGTGGAGGGGCGGGCCGGTCACCCGGGAATCCCCGTTCTACCCGCTGACCGATGCCTACGCCCGTCCGGTTCCCGATCCCCCGCCACCCATCATCATCGGCGGCGAGACGCGGGCTGGTGCCCGGCTGGCCGGGCGCTTCGGCGATGGATGGACGGCCATGGACGACAACTTCGAGACGAACCTGCCCGCCTACCTGGAGGCGCTGGAGCAGAGCGGTCGCGCGCGCGGCGACCAGCGCCTGATGGTCGGCTTCCAGGGCGACTGGCTGAGCGACGAGCCGATCACCGGCAGCCCGTGGATCCAGGCGCCGCGCGATGAGTGGGCGCGCTGGCACGAGGCCGGCGCCGATGGCGTCATCGTCCTGGCCCGCTCCTCCTCCGACGTGGACGCCCTGGTGGACGCGGTCGACCGCTGGTGACGAGCTAGCGGGCGGCGTTCCTCAGCGACTCGGTCAGCTCCGGGTTGGTCGGATCGTGCATTGCGCACTGCACGCTGTGGTCGCCATCGTTCCAGCCGTCCTCAGTTGGCGTGATCGGGAGCGCCTCGATCACCGAGCTCTGGTAGTCGACGCCTACGTATTCGGCAAAGGCCGGGATGCAGTTCGCTTCGAGCCAGAGGTTCACGTCGCTGTCGGACGGGTACTGACCATCGGGCAGGTCCCCGACGAAGAACATCTCGAACTGGTGCGGCTCCGTGCACTCGCGCTGAGTGACGTCGTCGATGAACTCCGAATCGGGGTCCGCCAAGTCGAAGCACTCGCCCACGCTCATCTCCGTCACGGGTCGCGAGCCGCCCAGGTAGTTCACTGCTGCGATGCCACCGCCGATGACCAGCAGGCCGACCCACCAGAAGCGAAGGACGAGCTGCAGCCATCCCGGGCGGCCCGAGTCCGGAGGGGTTGCCGCGGTCATCGGGCCGGCAGGCTGCGCTCCCTCGGCCCCGGGTGCCACTGGCTGAGCACCCGGCGTCGGTCGCGGCCGCCGCGGGGTCGACGCCGCGCTCGAGGCCGCAGCCGGAGCAGCGATCCGCATCGGCCTCGTTCGATTCGAAGCAGCGGGGGCAGACCCACCGCCCCTGCGCGGGATCCATCCACATGTTGGGCACCCTCCCCGGTCGGTGCGATTGGGCCCGCACCGTTCGCCGCAACCATAGCGGCCGAATCAGCGGCCGAAGAGTGGAATCCGCGCTCCGTTGATGGTGGCCGCCGCATCGCCGCAGAGCATGACCATGGCCGCGGCGATCTCCTCCGGCGTCGTCCATTGGGCGTTCTTGGTGGTCGGCTCGCGGTCGCGCTCGTGGTCCTTGTCGATGGTCTTGACGATGAGCAGGTTGGCCGTCACCCCGCTACCGGCCAGATCCCGCGCCAGGCTGCGCATCATCACCTCCTGCGACGCCTTGGCCATCAGATAGCCACCGCCGCGCGGCCCGGGCTCGCTCGCCAGAGGCTGCGAGACGGCGAACACCCGTCCCCAGCCGCGCTCGACCATGCCCGGCACGACCGCCTGGACCATGTGCAGCGTGCTGAAGACGTGCTGGTCGAAGGAGGTGGCCACGTCCGCCGGGTCCAGCTCCACCGCGGGCGTACCGCCCAGCCAGCCGCCAACGACGTGGACCATGACGTCGATCGGACCCAGCGCCTCGGAGATCTCGCCCACCACACGCCGAACGTCATCCGCCTTGGTCACGTCGCCCGCCCCGCCGTGCCAACGGCCATCGGCCAGGTCCAGGTTCGCGGCCAGGCTGTCGAGCCTCTCCGCATCGGTCCCGATCAACCCGACCTTGCAGCCCTCCGCCGCGAAGGCCGCCACGGCCGCGCGCCCGGCAGCGCCGGTCGCTCCCGGTACCGCGACGACCCGATCGGCCAGCGCCATGGCTAGCGCACCTTGCCGGCGCGGAGTGCCTCCACCGATTTGGCGATGCGGCGCTGCCGCGTCTCGTCCGTCTTGGCGCCGTCGATCTGGAGCACGTGCCATGACTTGTTCGAGTACGACAGGCCGTCGAACGTGGCCTGCGCCGCCGGCTCGGCCGCCAGGGCAGCGGCGAAATCGGGCGGGATCATGACCTCGCGCGGAGCGGTGTCCAGCTCAAGCTCGACATCCACCTCCTGGCCGCCTTCGACGCCGGCGGCCGCCCGGTTCTCGGCACTGACGCCGAGCATGTAGCGCCCGCCCAGCACCGCCACGCTGCTGCGATAGGTATGCCCGTTGATGGTGACCGTGACCCGCGGCCGCTTGCCATCACCCAGCGCCTCTACGACCTCGGAAGGCACGTTGATGCCGGTGGCGGTCTTTCCCTCGGTCTCCAGGGTCGCGCGAAAACGCATGCAAATCCCCGCTGAATGCCTATCGGCGTTGGTAATTCGCGTCAGGTCGCGATTTGACCCACAGTATCGGCCAGGGAGATCCAGATGACACCAGCCAACCTGTGGCGAGACCTCGACCGCGCGCGCCTGGTCCGGCTGTGCGCAGCCGTCTCCGGAGATCGGCATGCCGCCGACGACCTGGCGCAGGAGACTCTGCTGGAGGCGTGGCGGCAGCGGGGCAAGCTGCGCGAGCCCGCGGGTTTCGAGCCGTGGCTGTCGGCCATCGCCCGCAACGTCTGCCGCCGATGGGCGCGCAGGCGCGGGCGCGAGCTGCCCGCGACATCGCTCGGCGCCGAGACATTCGTCGAGCCGCGGGCCGCGCTCGACCTCGAAGCAGAGCTCGAACGGGCCGAGATGGCCGAGCTGGTGGACATGGCACTGGGTTCACTTCCGGCGTCCTCCCGCGAGGCCATGCGCCAGCGCTACCTGGACGACCGGAGCGTTGCGGAGATCGCCCATCGCACCGGCAGCACGCCCGACGCGGTCTCGATGCGCCTCACCCGAGGCAAGGCCAATCTGCGCCGTTCGCTGGCGGGCGACCTGCGTCAGGAGGCGGAGTCGCTCGGGCTCATGCCGCCCCCTGACCACAGCTGGGTGCACACGCGCGTGCACTGCACGCAGTGCGGGGTGGGCACGCTCCTCATGCGCATCGAGCAGGCTCCGGGCACGATCGCATTCCGGTGCCCGCGCTGCGACCCGAACCCGTCCGCTCGGGCCGTGGAGTTCCCGCTCGCCAATCCAGTCTTCGCCACCTTGCTGGAGGGGCTGGTGCGCCCGACCGCCATCCTGCGGCGGGCCGACGAGTGGTCGCACGCGTACTACGGCGACGGGTTGGAGACCGGCCACGTCGCGTGTACGCGATGCGGCAACCGGCTGCCCCTTCAGACCTACGAGCGCCACGACCTGCCCGTCGGCAGCCACCGCCGCGGGCTCTACGCCGACTGCCCCGACTGCGCGCTCCAGGTCACCTCCTCGGTGAGCGCCATGACGCTGGCGCTGCCCGAAGCGCGCGCCTTCCGGCGGAAGCATCCTCGGCTGCGCGCAATGCCGCCTCGCGAACTCGAGGCATACGGCGGCCCAGCACTCGTCGTCGGGTACGAGGCGGTCGGCAGCAATGCCCGGCTGGAGGCCGTCTTCGCGGCCGAAACGCTGCGATTGCTGGAGGTTCACGGACCCTTCCCCGACCGCGGCCTGAACCATGCTCGCGGTACTGCGCAGGCGGGACTTTGCCCTGCTGTGGTTCGGTGGCCTCATCTCGATGACCGGCGACTGGCTGCTGTTGGCCGCCCTGCCGTTCTACGTCTACTCGCGCACCGGCTCCACCATCGCCACGGCGCTGATCATCACCGCCGAGCTGATCCCCAATTTCGTGCTGACCACCTTCGCCGGCGTCTATGTGGACCGCTGGGATCGGAAGCGGGTCATGGTCATTACCTCGTTCGCCTCGGGCCTGGCGGTGGCCGGGCTGCTGACCATTGATGCGTTCGGCGTGCTGCCGGTCGCCCTGGCGGTGGTCGGCACCCAGGCGGCCCTGTCCACGTTGTTCGGACCGGCCGAGAACGCCCTCCTGCCACGACTGGTCCAGGCCGATGAGCTGGTCACGGCCAACGCCCTGAACTCCCTGAACAACAGCCTGGCACGACTGATCGGAGCGCCACTGGGAGGCCTGACGCTCGCCCTGTGGGGTATCGAGGGCGTGGCCATCATCGATGCCGCCACGTTCATGATCGGTGCGGTCCTGATCGCGGCGATTCGTGCGCCGGGCCGGGCAGAGATCAGTTCCGAGCCGGCAGCCCGCCCACTTCTGGCGGGAGTGGCGTGAAGGCCTGGGCCTGATCACGCGGACCCGTGCCATCCTCGCCCTGTTCGTGGTCCTGCTCCTCATGAATTTCGGTGGCGTGATGACGGATCCGTTGTTCGCTGCCTTCATCCGGGACGTGGTCGGCGCCGGTCCCGCCGTCTTCGGCGTGGTGCTCACCGCGCGGGCCGCCGGCGGCATGCTCGGCGGCGTGGTGGCGTCGCGCCTGAGCCGCCGCCATCCGACGGTCGACCTGCTGGCCGCCGCCTGCATCGTTGCCGGCGCCATGCAGCTGATCCAGTTCAACGTGCCGCTGCTGCCGGTGGTGCTGGTGACCTCGTTCCTGCTGGGCATCCCGGCAGTGACCTCCGGCGCGGCCGTGCAGACGCTGCTGCAGGAGCGTGTGCCAGACGCGTACCGGGGCCGGGTGTTCGGGTCGCTCTCCACCATGGTGGCGCTGATCTGCCTGGTCAGCGTGCTCGGGTTCGGCGGCGCGCTGGCATCGGTGATCGGGATCGTGCCGGTGCTCAGCCTGTCCGCCCTGATCACGGTCTCGGCCGGGGTGTTCGCACGCGTCACCCTGGGCGAGATCAAGGTCCACCGTGGCAGACGAAGCCAACGCTCGCGAGCCGGCATGACGCGGCGTGGGTCGAGGCTCTGACACTCAGCTTGGGTACAAGGGCGCCAACGCGCCCGACATCGCCGGGGAACGGCGCCGTGTTACGCAACGGGAGAGTGCGATGGCGCGTACCGCAGGCAATCGGCGCGGTTGTACGCAAGGCGCGCGTACGCGCGAGCGATGACGCCTGCGTTCAGCCCTCGACCACGCGACGCAGTGCCTCCTCGAAGCGGCCGATATCGCCGTAGGTCCGGATGGAGCCCGCCTGCTCATCGGTCATCGGTCCGACCGCCACCTTCGACATGCGCAGGACGGTCTCGTCGCCATCCGGCTCGATCTCATAGGCGGTGTCCAGGATGGAGCCTGCGAAGACGCGCCCGCGGGTGCTGAGCCGATACGGCCGGTCGAAGACGGTCACGTGCCCGTACAGGTGACCGGCGCCGTCGCCCCAGTCCTCGTAATGCGCGCCGCCCACCCGGGGCTCGACGACCACCGCCTTGACGCGCTCCTCACCGTACGTCGTGGGGAACCACTCCAGCGACTCCTCGGTCAGGGCGCGGAAGAGCCGCTCGGGCGTCGCGCGGAAGCGCAGCTCGGTCTCGATCCGGACGGTCCGGATCTCATCGGTCACGACGGTCATGGATGGTCCTCCTTCGACGTGGCGCTCCAGCGCCAGCAGCTCCGCCCCGGCACGGTCGGCCAGCGGCACGACCCAGCGCTCGTACCAGCGCCGCAGGGGAACGGGATTGAGATGGTTGAACCGATGCCTCCCGCGACGCCGCACCACCACCAGGTTGGCGTCGGTCAGGACACCCAGGTGCTGCATGACGGCGAAGCGGCTCAGCTCCGGCATCGCATCGGCCAGATAGCCGGTGGTCCGCGGGCCTTCGCTCAGCAGGTCGAGCAGCTGGCGACGCTGCGGGCTGGCCAGCACGCGCCAGACATCGATGGACCCGCTGTCACGGGCGATGGCCGCCTGGGGCGATGACATGTGATAACTCTATCACATAACCCGTGGACGATCGGGGTTTCGATGGAATCAAACGTGCATCGAACGCCGCGTCATGGACTGGCTTGGCATCGATTTCGGAGAGGTCGTGGGACCGGACCTGAGCGTGCCCGAGACCCTGCTGCGTGGGACCGTGATGTACTTCGTGATCTTCGTGCTGCTCCGCGTCGTGCTGCGGGGTCGCACCGGCGGGACCACCATGAGCGACCTGCTGGTGCTGGTGCTGGTGGCCGATGCCGCGCAGAACGCGATGGCTGACGAGTACATGTCGCTTGCCAGTGGCAGCCTGCTGGTGGCCACCATCATCGGCTGGAGCTTCGTCCTGGACTGGCTCGCCTACCGCGTGCCCCGAATCGGGCGGCTCGTCCATCCGGAGAAGACGCCCCTCGTCCAGAACGGCCGGCTCATCAGGCCCAGCCTGCGCCGCGCGCTGATCACGGAGGAGGAGCTGTTGTCCGAGATCCGTCTGCAGGGGATCGACAGGCTCGAGGATGTCCGGGCCGTCTACCTCGAAGGCAACGGCGAGGTCAGCGTGATCCTGCCTCGAAGTGATCGGTCCGATCGAGTCGTGTGCGATCGTCATGCGGACAGCAATAGCTGACGGATCTCGGGGGGCGTGGCAGGAAAGAACGAGACGCGAGCCGAGCTGTGCACCCTCGCTCGGCCCCTCCCCTCGTCGCGTCTCGTCTCGGTTCGCTCCTACAAGCGTGCCGCGAGGCGCGCTTGCGTCATTACGCACCGTAATCCTGCGACCGGCCAGTTGACCACGAGCGTCGTTCGGAGAATCCTGTGGTGAACAGAGACGCGATGAGGGTCGAAGCGATGGAAGGCCCTGCTCGTGCGCCGGAATCCGATGCGCGCCGAGCGCTGGTCCTGCATGACCGTCCGCTGCTCATTGATCTCATTGAGCTGACGCTCAATCACGGCCTGTTCGTGACGCGGGCCGCAGCCGATCTGGCCGAAGCGGAGACGATCCTCGCGGGCTGGCGGCCGCACATGGCGATCGTCGACATGGATCACGCCGACGCCCCCGAGGTGCTCACTCGCCTTGGTGCATCGAACACGCTGCGCCAGAGCGACACGCCGATCCTTGGCCTCACGCGGCGGGGCGACCTGCCGACCAAGCTGCGGGCCTTCGACCTGGGGGTCGATGATGTCCTGGCGGTGCCGTTCTCACCAGACGAGCTCCTCGCGCGGTCGATCGTCATCGCGCGGCGAGCCTCGGGCGTCGAACGGCCGATCGTCCCGACCATCAAGCTCGGCGAGATGGAGGTCGACATCGTGCATCGGCGTGGTTCGCGCCGGTGACTCGGTCATCCACCTGAGCGGCATCGAGCAGAGCCTGCTGTACGTCCTCGCGAGCCGGGGTGGGCGAGTCGTCACACGGGAGGAGATCCTGGACAGCGTGTGGGGCACCGACTTCGTCGCCGAGAGCAACATCGTCGACCGGCACATTCGGAGCCTGCGGATCAAGCTCCAGAATGACTATCGCCACCCGCGCTTCATCGAAACCGTCCCCGGCAAGGGATATCGGTTCGTGCCCACCTTTACCAATCAGGGATGGACCGGAGGGACTCGGGCAGACAGCGACAACTGATGACGCTCCGAGTGGGCTCTCTGAGCCTCGCGCGGGCGCCGCCGAACCTCCTGCTGGGCTCGAGCAACAAGAGCTTCAGCCGATGGAACCCCCACTCGCCAGTCACGACGTACCCCGACCTTTCGAGCCGCCGAAGCCACGTGCGCGCGGCCCACGGCTCCCGACCACTGGCGCTAAGCCCCTCCAGCAGCCATAGCCTCTGGCGCGAATCCACCACCGATTTGAGACGGGGTTGCATGGCCGCCGCGTCGTCGCGCTTGCGATTGAGAACCTCCAGCTCCTCCATCGCGCCCGCCTGCTGCAGGTAATACCGCGACGCCAGCCACATGAACTTGAACGGCACATTTATGAAGGCATCGCCAGATTCGCTGTGCTCGGCGACAGCGGCAATCGCGCTGCGGAAATCGGGGTGCGTCGGGTTCGGCACGAACATGTGCTGCAGCGACAGAATCGTGACGACCGCCACCGCGGCAGGCCGAAGCCACGCCACGCGGATCTGGGCGACGGCGGTGGCCATGGCGAGCACGAGGGCGGGCGCGATGATGGTCATCGACCGCAGGATGAAGACCGGCTTGACGACGCTCACCATCAGGCCCACCGCGACCGGCGTGACGATCCACAGCAGGATCAGCGCGTGGGACGGCTGGCGTCCGCGCAGCCACGTCACGAATAGCGCCGCGACGGCGGTGAGATAGGCGAGCGGCAGGACGGGACCCAGGATCCCCGCCTGGGCCGCCCCAGTGGTTCGACTCAGAACCGCGATGACCTGCCCGAACGTCGGCTGCACGAGCCACTCGCGTTCGGGCCCCAGGAGGGTGATGGCAAGGCCGATCGGAACCGATGCCGCGATGCAGCCGAGCACCGCCAGCAATCCCATCCGCCCGCACCTCGCGCCCTGGAACCAGAGCCAGACAACGTGCGCTGGCACCAGGAAGAACGCGTAGAAGTGGGCCCAGATGGCGGCAGTCATCACCACGCTGTAGCCGACCCAGTGCAACGGGCGCCGGGATTCCGTGGCGACGAGGAGCAGCCACGTGGCTATGGTGACCAGCAGCATGACGAAGGGATAGACCCGGGCCTCGACGGCGTAGTTCAGCACGAAGCCGTTCGCGATCAGAAGGACAGCTGCCCCGACGGCCACCAGGCGCCCGGGCGCCAGTTGGCGGCCGATCAGGTACACGAACGGCACGGTTGCCACGGCCGAGAGGTACGAGAGCGAGCGGATCGCGGCCTCGCTGGTTCCGAACACGGCCACCAGGACCCGCAGGACGCCGTAATAGACCGCGTAATGCGGCGCCTCGACGGTGATCTGCGAGAGGAAGGCCCCGGGCCGCAGGTCCATGACCCAGGCGGTCAGTCCCTCGTCGGACGAGAAGCCCACTGCCCCGAGCTGCGTGGCATACAGGATTGCGCCGATCACCGTCAGCGCGCCGGCGATGATCAGATCAGGCGAGATGCCGGACAGGCGCTGTGTCAGTGCGTTCGATGGCTGCAGAGTTGCACGGACCCTTGCTTCGGGAGTGGGAAGCCTAATCCAGCCAGGCATCTGGCACGACGCTCGCAGGAATGACGGGGTCAAATGCAAGGCCGTCACATGCGCAACGAGAAGCAGCCGCAGTCGATGACGCTGTTGGTCGTCGTCCTGGCGCTCCTGGTGTGCGCGGCCTGCGCTCCGAAACCCATGGACAGCCCGATCAGTGCAGCGTCGGTTCCGTCACAGGCGTCGAACGCGACGCCGGCTATCTCCCCCACGGCTTCTGCGCCGATGGGCGCGGAATACCGCGAGGTGGAATTCACGACCCGTGACGGCCAGGTTCGTTCCGGTCGCCTGTTCGGCGACGGGCGCGTAGGCATCGTGCTGTCGCACATGTGGGGCTCGGGTCGCAGCCAGGATGACTGGACGCAGCTCGCCTCGCTCTTGGCCGATCACCGCTACCTGGTCCTGACCTACAACGAGCGACCCACGATTGGCAGCGTCTGGCAGGACGTGCTGGGGGGCGCCGATGAGCTCCGCCGCGAGGGCGCGAGGACAGTCATTGCCGGTGGTGCAAGCCTCGGCGCCATGGCGTCGCTGCACGCCGCCCGGCAGCCCGAAGCAAATCTCGGTGGCGTGATCTGGTTGGCTGGCGTGAACGGGACAGGTTCCCAGGATCAGCTCTATGCGTTCGAGGAGGAGGACGTGGCGGCCCTTCGTTGCCCAATCCTGTTCGCCTCAGGCGACCAGGACGCCCTGGGTGCGGCCGACGATACCCGGCAGCTCCACCGGTGGGCGGCCGACGGTGAGCTATTGATGCTCGAGTCGAACCTTCACGGAACCGATATGTTGGAGGACCCACCGCTGGCAGCTGCGTTCGCGGCGGCCGTCGAGGCGTTCGCAGCACGGGCCGCAAGTCATCGGGCCCCCTGTTGATGGGCGGGGATGGCCGCGAAATCCTCGAAGGGTTGACGTTCTATCGCGTGGCGTCCGCGGAATCGCGGGCGCTCCTGCTCGCTGCGGCTCACCGCGCACGGCTTGAGCCCGGTGAGATCCTGTTTCGCGAGGGCGACGCAGGGTCAGACTTCACGGCCGTCGGCAGCGGGAGTATCCGGGTCTTCAGGACTGGGGCGACGGGACGACAAGTGACCCTCTATTACGTTCGCCCCGGTGAGGCGAGCCTGGTCAGCATGCTCTCCGTCCTGAGGGACGAGCCACTGCTCGCGACTGGCCAGGCTGAGGGGCCAACGGAAGTGGTCACGATCTCCGCCACTGTCGTGCGCGACTGGGCAGAGAGCGATGCTGGGATGCAGCGATTTCTCCTCGAGACCGTGACGCGCGCCCTCGTCGATGTGACGGCCATCCTCGAACGACTGGCATTCGGCACAGTCGAAGATCGCCTGGCCCTGCTGATCGCAGACCACCTGGATGGTGATGGTGGGGTTTCGATGCGCCACGACGATATCGCAGCGGAGCTTGGCACCGCGCGTGAGGTAGTCAGTCGGCTCCTGGAGGCCAAAGAGCGACGGGGCTCGATCCGGCTGTCCCGCGGGCGTATCGAAGTACTCGACGTCGAGGCCCTGAATCCTGATCCATAGAGCGAGTTACGGGCATCGGTCAGCGTGACAACAGTCACTGAGATTCAGCGTCCGTTGCTGCACGCTACGGCGGTTCGCGGCCGCCGATGCGGCTGATGGCGGCCAGAACCGGAACGAGGGTGGCCGGGAGCCGAGGCTGTCCATCGCCGGAAGACGGCGTTTGGGTCATCTACAGCCAAGGAGTAAACCGATGCAGCAGAGCTTGTACGACCGGCTGGGCGGGGTCTTCGCCATCGCCGCGGTCGTGGACCACTTCAGCGATGCGTTGATCGATAACCCGAAGGTCGGCAAGGGCTCGCAGAACCCACAGCTCCGTGAGTGGAGCAACGAACGGCCCGATCGTTTGCCAGGGCTGAAGTGGATGCGGACGCTCTGGGTCTGCAACGTTGCCGGAGGTCCGTTCGAGTACGTTGGTACGAGACCTGGCAGGGACGCAGTCAGCCTCGAAGAAGCCCATCGCCAGCTCCGGATTGCGCCTGAGGAGTTCGACGAGGTAGCGGCCGAGCTGGGTCGCACGCTGGATGCCTTGAACGTGCCGCAGCGCGAGAAGGAAGAGGTCCTCGCGGCATTTGCTGCGCACAAGGATGAGGTAACAGAGGGGTACGCCGCGGCCTAGCGCGCAACTAGCACAGAACCGCTGTCTCTGGTTTCCCGCTCAGCACTACGCTTCTGGCGCCGATCGGCCGCGACGCGGGTCGACCGCGACGGTCAGTCCGTGCCGGCGATCGTTCGATCGAGCGCCTTCGAATACTGTTCGTCGGTGAGCGCTCCGTCGTCGCGCAGGGCTCGCAGCTTTGCGATCTCGTCGGCCACCGAGGACGTGGGTGACCGCCGATCTGCCGGTGGCCTCATCCCGCTCGCGAAGGCCGGCTTCGATTTCGGCGAGCACCCTCTCCTCGATCAGCTGGCTCGCCCGGCCGGCGACCGGCGTCAGTTGCGCCGCGACGTCGCGGAGCCATCCGGGCATGCTCGCCAGAGCCTCGGCTGGAAGGGCGCCATCGCGCAGAGGCCCCGGAGGCTGAGGTTCGGATCGGACCGGGACTTCGGACGTGACCGGGACGTCGTCGATGTGGAGTTCGTGCAGTGGCTCCGGCTGGTCGATGTCCTTCAATCGCTGGTCACCGAGCGAGCGCATCGACACCCCGTCGGGCAAGTCGCCGGCAACGATCGCGCGCGTCGTGTCCGACAGCAGCACCTGCCCGCCTCGCCCAACCGCTGCGATGCGCGAGGCGCGCACCACATCCAATCCGGTGTATCCGTCTTCGCCGACAGCCGGCTCGCCGGTGTGCAGCCCGAGCCGGATGCGGACCGTCACGCCCTCCGGCCACGACTGCTCGTGGTGCTGCCGCTGCACCGTCACCGCCGCAGCCACCGCCTCGCGGGCGCGATGGAACGAATAGAAGAAGGCGTCGCCCTGGGTGTCGATCTCCTGGCCGTGGTACAGGCCGAACGTCTCGCGCACGATGCGTCGATGGGTGCGTAACAGGTCGGCATATTGCTCGTCGCCCAGCTGCTTGAGCAGGGCGGTGCTGCCCTCGATGTCGCTGAAGAGGAACGTCACGGTCCCCGACGGCAGGTTCGGCATCGCAGGCTCAGTTATACCTTCTCACCGCAGGCAACCGCGACACCAGGCGGGGCTCATCGGCGAACGCTCGATGGGCGGCGCGCGGGTCGTTCCCGACGGTCGACGATCGCCTCCCGGGAGCGCGCGCTCGACTCGCGGCCGCCGCGTCATGATCGATCTGTCAGTCGACGTACGGACCGTTGTAGATCGGCTCCTCACCATATGGCTTCCCGGCCATCAGCATGAACCGCGTGCCCGGAGCGGCATCGGTCACGCGCAGCGCCTCGCCGGCTCCAAGGATCGCGATCTGCCCTTGGGACGCCCTGGACTCGTTCGCCCCGATGGCGCCCTCGCCATCCAGCATCCACACGAATGCATTGAACTCCGCAGGGACCGCTGTCTCGAATCGGCCGCCCTGTGGCAGCTCGACATCCAGGATCAGGCCCGGCGTTCCGAGCTCGACCGGCGAGCCGGGACCCACCAGCGTCCGCACGATGGCGTCCGCCTCAGTGCGAGTCGGAATCTCAGCGGGCTCGACGACCTGAGCCGTTGGCTCAACGTCCTTGTCACGGCGGGCAAGGTTCACCCAGAACAGGACGCTGTGGAACTCGCCGGTCTTGCCCTCGCGAAGCTCGTCGGCGCCGATGCTTTCCGCGTGGTAGACGCCGCGCCCGGTGCGGATCTTGAGCAATGCCCCGGTATCGAGCCGGACGCGCTCGAACGCCCCGTCGGACCCGGTGCTATGACCCGTGCTGGCACTGCCCGACAGGATGTACCAGAGGTTGTCAAAACCGCGGTGCGGGTGCGTGGTATCGAGCTCCGCCCGCTCGGGCGTGATCGGCACGGTCGCCTCGTGCACGAGGATGAACGGGTCGGACAAGTCGTACGGGACGTTCCGCGCCGGCACGGCTTCCAGCACCTGGATGCCCATCATCGGGCGGGTGTGCGCGGAGTCGACAAGGATGGTGTCGCGCACCACCGTTTGTGTCGTGGTCTTCATGAGTGTCCTCTCTCCTGCTAGAAGCCGATGGCTTCGTCGACGAGGACGATGGTGATTCGTCCGGGGACGACTTCTCGGTTGATGATGAGCACCTTGTTGACCCCGCTATGGATCCCGTACGCCTCGAGCGCGCGGGCGTCCTCGAGCGGGAAGGCATAGTCGTCGATGCGTCGCAGGCCCTCCTCCAGGTCGGCCACGATCTTCTGCGTGCCGGCGACCAGGATCACCTGGCCGGCGCCCGCGGCGTACGGACCGAGCTGACTGCCGCTGCTCGAGGCGGCGATGAGCGAGCCCGTCTCGGTGATGGCGTGGACGCTGCCGAGCATCACCTGTGGAGCCGCCGTGAGCCGGCGGATCTCGTCGCCGTTCGTCGCGCGATCCAGGCTGCGAATCTTCGCCCTGACCGGATCGTATCGGCCGGAAGTCTCGAGCTCGGTGCTGACGCCGGTGACATCGAGCGTTACCGATGCGCCGTGGTGAACCTGAGCGCCAAGCGGGATGAGGTCAAGGACGAGCCGCTTGGCTTCGGCGGCGTCCCGGGCCCGCACGACCGTCATGCCATGGGCTTCCAGCGCGGCGACGGCCCGCCGAACTTCCGCTTCGCCCGCCGGCGTCGCGAACTGAATGCGGGCCTCTGTCTCCCGCTGAGGGGCTAGTGTCACCATCGCGCTGTTCCTTCCGGGTCTCACCCGATATACTTGCAACTGCAATCACCATAGCGCGAGTTAGGTGCAGATGCAAGTATCGTCGTCCAACGACCCAGGAGCGTCCGTCGATCGTCTTGTCAGGCAAGCGCTCCCCGATCAGCGAGGGCTGGCAGCCTGGCGCTCATTGCTGCGCGCCCACGCCTCGCTCATGCGCGAGCTCGCGAGGGACCTTGCGATGCGGACGCGATTGCCGCTCGGCGACTTCGATGTGCTCGCCCAGCTGGCGACTGCCGGAGGGGAGCTCCGCATGACTGACCTGGCGACGAAGGTCTTCAGCTCGCGCTCAGCCATCACGCGGCGCATCGACCGGATGGTTGAGGAAGGGCTCGTGCGACGGGCGATCTCGGACGCAGACGGGCGTGGAGTGGTTGTGGTCCTGACCGACGCGGGCTTGGCCCGACTCAAGGAAGCGCTACCCGTCCATCTCGCCGGGGTGTCGAAGCTCTTCATCCAGCAGCTCGATGATCAGGAGCTCGCGACGCTCGAGCAGGCGCTGGACAAGGTGAGCCTGGACTGCTCGTTCGGCTGAGGGCCCCAGCATTCGGTCCATGGTCACAATGGCGCCTTGGCCGACGGCAAGTCAGCGCCTGCCGGATCGGTCGCATCACCGACGCCGGGGATGGCATGACATTCGCAGGGAGGTGGCGTCACATGGGCAGGGTCATCATTTCGACACAACTGACCGTCGATGGCGTGCAGGACCGGCAGGACGTGTGGTTCAACCAGCATGGTGAACACGATTGGCACAGCGCCGCCGGCAAGGCTTCGCACGAGCAGCTCCTGGCGGCCGACGCAATGCTGCTTGGACGCAAGAACTACGAAGGGTTTCGCCGCCGTTTGGCCGACCCTCAGCGACGACATCGGCTTCGCCGACCGGGTCAACGCGATGCCCAAGTACGTGGCTTCCCGCTCGCCGATCGGGGACCTGACATGGAACGCACAGCAGCTCGAGGGAGATCTGGGACCCGCGGTCCGCGCCCTGAAGGAACGCACCAACGGGGATCTCCTGTCCTTCGGCTCCGGTGCGTTCGCACGGCAGCTGGTGGCGACCGGCCTGGTCGACGAGCTGCGGTTCTGGATGAACCCGATCTCGCTGGGATCCGGCGAACGGCCGTTCCCCGATGGCGAGCCGATCCAACTCCGACTGATCGGCACGGCAACGTTCGACACTGGCATCGTGCTGCTGCGATATGCCGTCGTGGACTGAGGTCGCGCCCGATCCCGGACTTCGCGATCGTGAGCACCCTGACGGCGCATCCCTCGGGGTAGGTCGCTGGCGCAGGTGTGCCGGGACCTAGGGCGGCGGCGCCCCGCGGAACGCAAAGAGCCGCCCCGGCAGCGAGCCGGGACGGCGATGTGGCCACGTGCGCGGGCCGGCGGGTAGGCCGACCGGTCGCGCACGGCGGCCGTCTAGCGTGCGACTAGGCGGCGACGGGAAGGCCGCGGAAGAGGGCCAGGTCGCCGACGTAGGTCGTCACCAGGCGAACGCGGTCGGCGATGTTCTCCTTGATCCAGCTGGCAGCCATGCCCTCTGACTTCTGAGCGGCCTCGCGGGTCTCCCAGATGCTGATCGAGACGACCTTGTGGTCGCCGGCGTCGACCAGTCCGTAATTGACGAAGCCCGGCTCCTTGACGAACGTCGGCAGGATGCCCTTCTCGGCAATGCCGGTCAGCTCGTTGAAGTCGCCCTTGGTCAGATCGTAGGTTGAGAGTCGGGTGTAACGCATATCTTCTCCTCTGCCCCCATGTGGCTAAGTCGACACGAATCGGATTCGCCGGTGGCAGTCCGTCGTTCGCGGGCCAGAGGATCAAACGGTTCGCAGCCTTGCAGCCGAGGAACGCAGTGTAGCACGAAAACTCCCGTGATATATTCGTGACAGGGCCGTGACGAGTATGTATAGGAGTCTTCAAGTGCCCAGAATCGAGTTCGAGGCCGATACGGAGGAGCAGCTGCTGGCACTCGCTTGGCGCTGGGTGATGGGTCCTCAGCATCGGCCCGGCGAACTCGTACCTGACCAGACCGACCAGGCGGACCTTCGGCGCCGGCAGCTCGGTGAGGTCCTCAACGCCATTCGTGGCGCGGATAGCCGGCGTCTGCTGCGCGAGGTCGCGGAGCTTTCCACCCGTGACGAAGCCCTGGTACTGGATGCCGGGCTGACGGCTCGCTACGGGAAACGCTCTGGGACGGCATTCGCCGGCATCGTGGCCGGTCCAAACAAGGTGATGCGACGGGTGGCCAGACGCGACCTGATTACCTGGGACGCCGATGTGCGCGGGTATCGCATGGACCCGGGGGACGCGGAGATCGTGCTCCAGCGCTGGCCGGCGCCGCCGGAGGTCATTCCCGCCGTTCGGCCAGACCAAGAGGCGTGACGGACGATGGCTCTCTTATCGCGGAGGATCCGTGACGATGCCACGGACCTGATCGCCGGCCGCCGGATCCTGGTGGTCGGTTAGACGGGCGGTGACCTCGAGTCGAGTCCCGTCGTCGAGCTCCAGGATCTCGCGATAGATGTTTAACTCTGTATCGGTTATCAGTTCGCGCTTGGCGGTGGCGTCCACGTCCTCCGGGGCATCGTCGCTCCCGGTGCCTTTGACCAGCCAACGCACGATTCCCGGGCGGCGCAGCTTGCGTCGCATCCCATCCTTCGGCGCCGGTGGCTGTTTCGGCCGGCGGCGAACGATGACGGATTCGGCGGCCAACGCGTGCGACCGGCATAGATGAAAGACCTCCCGGTCAACGTCGGGGAGCTGGACCAGCAATTCGTGCGTTGCCAGTTCCTCGCATGTCGGGTCGTCGCAGACCTGAAGGCTTCCTGTCATCTCTGCTCATCACCCATCGCTTAGGGATGATAGACAAGTTGCACGTGGCTCCTCGCCACTAGTGCCCCGCCGCCCGGCTGGGTCGCCGCATGGATGACCGCCCGGCTGGAAGCGCTGTGCTATCGGATTCACGGTCCGGGCCGTCACTCCGCGTCAGTCATGCTGTCTGCCGGAGCACGAACCGGGCGGGAGTAGCTCAGTTGGCAGAGCGGCAGCCTTCCAAGCCTCTCGGCCTGTGCGCTGTGCTGCCGCGAGTGGTCCTCTCAGCGCAGCGGGCCAAGTTATGCGCTGTCATCGGCCCGGCGGACGCCACCCGCCGATGCCAACCACGATCGTCATCAGCGAGCCCTCGCGGCTGCCGACCACTATCGTGGCACGGAAGCCATTTACTCTCGCGCGGGACCGGATCCTCCGGACAGCGTGACGACCGCGTCCCACAGCGCGCGGCGGTCGGCAGCGGTGAGACGGGTGCCCGGCACGCGGTCGAACGGACGCGACCGCGCGGTCCAGGTAGTAGCCTTCCCGCTCGGAGCGCAGCCGATACGCCTGGGTCGTGGCGAGCCACAGGATCGTGTCGATGCCGTCGCTCCGGCGTTCGGAGCAGCGGTCGCATCAGCCGATGGAAGCCGGGGAGCGAGCTCGCCAGTCCGGGCGTATCGGCCCAGCCCGGGATGCATCGCGTTGACGGCGATCCGCGCCGCGCTTCAGGCGGCGTGCCCACTCACGGATCGAGCGCGACCTGGATGCGTTTCGCGCGAGCGTAGGCGAGCGGCACCGGAGTACGCGCCGCTTCTCGCGACTGAAGGTCGTCGAGGTCCACCGCCTGCGTGTACATCCCGCCGCTAGCTCACGGCGATCGACCCGCGGCGTCGCCGCGAGCGCCGAAGGAGCGGCAGTAGGCCGCCCATGAGCGCGAACGGTCCCACCACCAAGCAGCGCAAGCGTCGCCTCGATCCCGTCTGGGCCTCAGCGTCCGCTCGGGGTAGATCGCGCCGGCGTTGTCGACCAGCACGTCGAGCCGCGTCTCGGTCGCGTGAACTCTGCTCGATCGCCGCGCGCACCGACGCCAGCGACGCCATGTCGGCGACCACGCGTCGGGAACTCGATCCTCTCCGCTGAGGCCTGTCAGCTCGTCGCGTACCGCGGCCAGCCGATCTTCGTCGCGGCCCAGGAGCACGACGCGGGCGCCGAGCGCAGCGAGCGCGCGTGCCGTGGCGCTGTCCGAGCCCGGAGGTCGGGCCCGTCACCAGCGCCGTCTTCCCGCGCAGGGCACCGGGCGGCGGCGTCGCGCCAGCTCGAACAGCCGTCGCCGGACCGCCGGGCCGATCCGGCTGAAGCTGCCGACCACCGTCACCTCAAGCGCGGCGTCGACGATCACCCGCCAATCCATCGGACCTCCCATCCGCTCCTGACCGCCAAGACTATAGACAAACATTTGACAGCACTCTCACCGAACGTCAGCAATGTGGTGCGACACAAGTATAGACACACACCGAGCGGGCGCTCGGCGACCGCGCGAACAGGAGGACCAGACATGCCGATTCTGCGCGAGCAGCTCCAAACCGATCTTCCGATCGAGGACGCCTTCGCGTTTATCGCGGACTTCGCGAACGCCGGCCGCTGGGACCCCGGCGTCGCCGCTGCAGAGCGCATCGATGGCCACGGCGCGGCCGAGGTGGGGGCCACGCTATCGAGCTCGGAGATCCGCACGGGCGGCCGGCGTCGCGCCCAATGGAGTACCGCATCATTGCAGCTCGAAGCCTTCTCGCCGGGTGGTGCTCAGTGGCCGGGGTTCTGGCGTGGAGGCCGTCGACGATATCCGCTTCGAAACGCGCGATGGCGCGACCCACATCGACTACGTCGCCGACATTCGCCTCACGGGGCTTCGCCGTCTGGTGGCGCCGTTCGCCGGGGGCACGTTCGCACGCATCGCGCGCGATGCCCGTGACGGAATGCAACGAACGCCTCGACGAGCTTGCGCGAAATCGGCGCGTCCCTGGCATCGCGAACATGAAGGTCGCAGTCGTCGGAGCCGGCGTGAGCGGCCTGACCGCGGCGTACGCGCTGCGTCGCGACGCACTACGGTGACGCTCTTCGAGGCGCGATCCCGCGCCGGGCGGTCATGTCAGGACGGTCGAGCGTCGAGGCACCGATCGGGCCCGGTCGCGGTCGACACCGGCTTCATCGTCTACAACGAGACCACGTACCCGCGCTTCGTGGGGCCTGCTTGCCGAGCTGGGGGTCGAGACGCAGCCAAGCGACATGTCCCTCGGCGCCGCCTGCCGTGCCTGCGACATCGACTTACAGCACGCGAGGCGTTCGAGGGCCTCTTCGCCCAGCGCGTCCGCCGTGGCGAGCCCGGGGCACTGGGGCATGCTGGCGGACATGCCGCGGTTCTATCGGGATGCACGCGTCAAGCGCTCGAGGCGCCCGCCGCGAACAGGGGCGACGCTCGACGAGTGGCTCGTGGAGCGCAGGCTTTCGGACGGGCATTTCGAGAGCACTTCCTCGTTCCGATCGTATCCGCGGTCTGGTCGACCGCGCGCGGACCGCATCGGCGACTTCCCGGTCGACTACCTGCTCCACTTCCTGGACAACCACGGCTTGATCGGCTTTGGGACGCCGCTGCAGTGGCGCACCGATCCGGGCGGGTCGATGACGCTACGTCGACCGATCTTCTCGACCGCTGCCGCGCGACGCCGTCCGCGCGGGCGTCCCGGTTGTCTCGGTGCGCCGCGGACGCCACGGGGGCGCTCGTCCGCACCGGCCGATGGCGCGCCGAGCGGTTCGACGGCGTCGATCATGGCGACCCACGCCGATGACGCCCTCCGACTGCTGTCCGATGCCGACCTGCGCGAGCGAACCGCCCTCAGCGGCTTCGAGTACTCGACCAACCAGGTCGTGCTCCACACCGACGACGAGCATCCTGCCGCGAGCGGCGAGCAGCATGGGCATCGTGGAACGTCGACACGGTGAACTGCCGCCAATCGGGGGGGGCCTGACGATGACGTATGACATGAACCGTCTCCAGTCCCTGGCCGGGCCAGCCGCAGTACCTTCGTCTCGTTGAATCCCGGGCGACCGGCTCGATCCGAACGCGGTGATCAGCGCGCGCGAGATGCGCCACCCGCCGTACACCTTCCGCACGCTCCGATGCACAGGAGCGCGGTCGGCGCGCTCCAGGGCCATCGCGGGACGTGGTATGCGGGGGCCCACCTGGGCTACGGCTTCCACGAGGACGGCTGCCGCTCGGGCTACGAGGCGGCCGAGGCGCTCGCGCGATGCGGCGCGCACGGAGCAGGCGGCATGAGGAGCCACCTGCTGGATGGGACCGTGTCGCCACCGGCGCGCCACGGACGACCGAGCTACGCGCTCGAGCATGACGTCTTCTACTTCGCGCTCGACCTGGACGAGCTCGACGAGCGTCGACCGCGCCGTGCTCCCGCTCGTTGGACGGAACCGGGGCGGCATCGTCTCCTTCCGTGATGCCGATCACCTGCCCGACGCGGCGAGCGACCTTGCGGCCGACAGTCCGCGCGCACCTCCGAGCGCAGGGTGTCGACCCCGACGGCTGGCAGATCACCCTCGTCACGAACCTGCGGGTGCTGGGCTACGTCTTCAATCCGGCCAGCTTCTACCTCTGCCGCGACGGCAGTGGGCCGGCTGCAGGCCGTCATCGTGGAGGTGCACAACACCCACGGCGAGCGACATCTCTACACGCTCCGCTCGCGGCGGGCGCCGAGCGATGACGCCTTCTCGGCGTCGATGGACAAGGACTTCTATGTCTCGCCGTTCATCGGCTCCGACGGCCGCTACCACGTGACCGTGCGCGACGAACCGGACCGGCTGCGGATCGGGATCGATCTACGACAGGAGGGCGAGCTGGTGCTGGCCACCAGCTTGGTCCTCGCGCGGCGCCCGCTCACGCACGCGCGGCCTCCTGTGGATGCTGGTGCGGCACCCGCTCATCACGCACAGGACGATCGCGATGATCCACCTGGCACGCGCTTCGCCTGTTTCGCCGCGGTGTCCAGTTTCATCGCCATCGGGCGCACCGACGACAGCCCGCGCCGATGGCGGTACGATCCGGCGAGGAGGCACTTCCACTGAGCCTACGGACGGTGGCCGCTCGCGCGGCGACCGGGGCCTCGGCCGAAGCGCGCGTCGGCGCCTCGCTCTCGGGGTGGCGCGCAGGATTCGCATCGGGCAGCTCACCGTGCTCGCTGCCCGACGGCACGCGGCAGGCCTGGTCGCGGACACCCGAGCGGCCAGTCGGCGAGCTGCACATCCACGACACGGCGGCAGCCTGGCGCATGCTCTTCAACGGGGAGATGGGGGCCGGCGAGGCCTACATGGACGGCCACTGGAGCAGCCCCGACCTGCCGGCATTGCTCAGGCTCGCGGCGCTGAATCGGGAGACGCTCGCCCTCTGAACCGGCTGGATCCAGCTGCCGCTGCAGGCTGCCGCAGACTGTCGGCTCACCGGGCCAGGCGGAACACGCTCGCGGCAGCCCGCGCAACATCCGTGCCCATTACGACCTGGGCAACGACTTCTATCGGCTGTTCCTGGACGAGTCGCTGACCTATTCGAGTGCCGTGTTCGCGACGCCCGACCAGTCGCTGGCCGATGCGCAGCGCAACAAGTACCGCATCATCGCCGAGCGCGCCGGCCTCGTGCCGGGATGCACGTGCTCGAGATCGGCAGTGGCTGGGGCGGGTTCGCGCTCTACGCCGCCGGGGAGCTTGACTGCCGGGTGACGACGATCACGATCTCGAAGGCGCAGCACGAGCTGGCGACGCGGCGGGTCGGCGACGGCCGGGCTCGCGGACCGCGTCAGCGTCGAGCTGCGCGACTACCGAGAGGTCGACCGGCAGGTACGACGCCGATCGTGTCGATCGAGATGCTGGAGGCGGTGGGCGCCGAGTACTTCTATGGCACGTTCTTCGCGGCGTGCGACCGGGCCCTGGGCGCCGGGGGGCAAGGTGAGCCTCCAGGCGATCACCCTGCCAGACGTCGGCTACGAGCCGCAGCGCCGCGGCGTGAACTGGATCCAGGCCTACATCTTCCCGGGCGGCCTGGTGCCGTCCCTGGCGGCCATCGAGCGCTCGCTCCACGGCACACGCCTGCTGGTCACCGGCACCCAGGACATCGCGTCCAGCTACGTGCGAACGCTGGCGAGCCTGGCGCACCAATCTGCTGGCGCACCGCGAGCAGGTCATGGCACTCGGACTTCGACGAGCGGTTCCTCCGGATGTGGGAGTACTACCTGGCACAGAGCGAGGCCGGCTTCGCGACCGGGCTGATCCAGGACCAGCAGATCGTCCTCGAGAAGCGACGCGGGCTGGCCGCCTGATCAACGGCCTTGCCGGCGACGGCCGGCCCCGACCGGGCTGTGGCTAGACCCCCGCCGATCCTGGCCCGGGATGCCCAAGGGCTGAGCGCAGGGCTTCCACCGAATCGACGAGCTGGTCGGGCAGCTGGAGATGGTCGTCGGAGGGCGGGACGCGGACCCGGCCGGCAGCGGCGCCGCCAAACGCGATGAGGATGTGCGGATGCGCGGCGCGCAGCGCGGTTGCGACGCGCGCGGCTGGACCCGCGTCACCGGGAATCACGACACCGATCACCGCAGCTTCGGCCTTCGTCTGGCTGGCGGCCTCGATCCAGTCCCGCACGGGGAGGTCGGCCCCCAGGTAGCGGACGGCCGTCCCCGTGCGGCGCAGCGCCGTGGCGAATGCGAGGGCGCCGAGCTCGTGCCGCGATGCCGGTGGCAGGCCCACCAGGACCACGCCATCCTCGGCGGGCGGCCTACCGGCGGCCAGGAAGGCCGCACCCAGTCGACGCGCGACGGCGTTCGCGGCGCTGTGCTCTGCGGCGATCGTGGCACGGCCGTCAGCCCAGGCTTTACCGAGCCCAGCAAGGCTTGGCATCAGGAGCCCCTGTGCCACCTGTTCGAATGACCCGCGCGCGAACATTTCGTCCAGGACGGCCTCAAGGCGCGCCTCGTGCATACGGCTCGCAGCGTCAACGAAGGCTTCCGTCAGGGCGGGGGCGGTATCGGCCCCAGTCGTGGCCGTGGCGTCCGCGGGCGCTCCATCCACACGATCGAGAATGGCCCGCACGCCCTCCTGACCCTGTTCACTCAGGCTCGCGGCCGCCATACTCGGCGTCCAGCCCTCCTCGACGAGCCCACGCATCGCGCGAAGTCGGTCGAGCGACTCATCGTCGTACAGCCGATACCCGGACGCGGTACGCGCCGGCCGGACAATTCCGTATCGACGTTCCCACGCTCTGAGGAGAGGTACCGAGACGCCGGACCGCAAAGCCGCTTGCCTGATCGTGTACATAGTCCGTAGAACATAACACAGCACGAAGCATAGACAGATGACCGTCTATCGGAGCCGCACCGCAAGGTTGCGGACAGCGTCAGCGGTTGCGGCGCCAGATCGCGTAATTCAGCGCCGTAGCGAAACTGACCCAGCCCAGGTACGGCATGAGCAGCACGCCAGCGAGGGGCCGCCGCGAGAAGAACGCCGCCGCGGTTCCCACAATTGCGAGCCACAGGAGGGCGATGTTGGCGAGCGCCAGCCGGGGGCTGCGGAGTCCGAAGAACACGGGGGTCCAAGTGGCATTCAACGCGAGCTGTGCAGTCCACAGCAGCAACGGTGTCCGCGATGCCGAGCCTCGCTTGTCTGCAACCAGCCACGCCGCAATGCCCATCAGCGCGTACAGCACGGTCCAAACGGGGCCAAACAGCCAGCCGGGAGGTGCCCACGACGGTTTCTCGAGGCGAGCGTAGTACTCGGCTGAGGGAAAGCGGAGGCCAATCACGGCCGGTGCGAAGGAGATGGCCAGCCACCCAAGGAGGCGCATGGCGGCATGCGCCTGCAAGATTGGCCCCAGACGTTGGACGCTCCGTTGGAGCTCAGTTGGCAGAGCGGCAGCCTTCCAAGCCTCTCAGCCTGTGCGCTGTGCTACTCCGAGTGGTGATGGGAGCGTAGCTGCCCCAATTATCCGCTCTCATGCCGGGCCACCGATATCCGGACGATGGCGTCACAGGCCCGCTAGGACGATGCGCGGTGAGAGGCACCCTCGCGCACCGCGCACTGCACAGCCCTACGTGGTGGACGAGGCTGTCCCCCTGTTCACCGCCGCCTCTGGTCTCAGATCGCGGCCCCGAAGACCCTCGATCAGTCGGTATGCCGCCGGCACCACGATCAAGGTCAGGAAGGTGGAGCTCAAGAGTCCGCCGATAACGACCGTGCCGAGCTCGGCGGCGATGATTGATCCCTCGTTGAACCCTGCGGCCAGCGGCACCAGCGCCAGGATCGTCGCGATCGCCGTCATCAGGATCGGCCGCACACGCGTGTGGCCGCCGCGGATCAACGCTTCCTTCAGCGGCACGCCCTGGGCGCGCAGGCGCTCGACCAGGTCGAGGAGCACGATGGCGTTGGTGACCACGATGCCGATGAGCATCAGGAAGCCGATGAGCGCGCTGATGCCGATCGGCCGCCCGGTGATCAGCAATGCCGGGAAGGCGCCGATGGTTGCGAGTGGCAGGCTGAACAGGATGATGAACGGCGTGATCAGCGATCCAAAGGCGAGCACCAGCATCAGGTAGACCAGCACGACAGCGACGGCCATGGCGGTGAAGAGGCCGCTGAAGGCCTCCGCCTGCTGTTGGGTGACGCCGCCAACGGAAACCGTCACGCCGGTCGGTAGCTCGCCGGACGACTCGAGCCGGTCGAGCTCTGCGTTGACGGCGGCAGAGACGCCGCCCGTGTCCTCACTCGTGATCTCTGCGCTCACCGTGGCGGAGGGAGTCGCGTTCACGCGCGAGATCGTGGCGCGCACCTCGCGCTGCTCGATGTCCGCCACGTCGCCCAGCGTCGCCTGGGGCCCGACCGGCAGAGCGGCGAGGGCCTCCGTCGAATCGACCGACGCGGGGTCGAAGCGGAGCAGCACGGCGACCGGCTCGTCCGCATCGGGCGGCTGGATCGTCGTCACCGACGTCGGGGTGAGGACCGCGCGGACGATTCCGCCCACCTGGGCGGCGCTGACACCGGCCGCGGCAGCCCGCTCGGCATCGACCCGGACCTCGACGATCGGGGCGGCGGCGACCAGGTCGCTGGTGACGTTGGCCAGGCCATCAATGTCGTTGAAGGACTGCCGTCACCGTCTCGGTGCCGGCCTCGACTGCGTCAAGGTCGGGGCCGCCGACGACCACGGCGAGGTTGCCGCCTGCCGACGGCCCGACGTTCTGCTGGACAACGGCGGTCCAGCCATCGTTCTCGATGGCACCGAGCGACTCCTCGAGGCGGAGGGCCGCGTCGTCAAGATCGGACTCCTGGTCGAGGCGCACGAAGATCGTGGCGGAGTTGGCGGCGCGCCCGGACCGCGCCGCGATCAGGGTGCGGAATCCGGTGTCGCCCTCCGGCGGGACGCTTGTCTGGACGTCCTCGACCTCGTCATCCGCCAGGATGATGGCCTCGGCCTCGGTAGCCATATCGCGCACAGCCTCCGACGTGGCGCCCGGGTGGTGGCGAGACGCTGACGACGAGGATCTTCTCGGAGCCCGAGTTGATGAACGCGGTCGGCAGGAGCGGCACCAGGAAGAGCGAGCCGACGAACAGGGCAAGTGCGCCAAAGACCGTCACCAGGGACGTCCATCGGTTGCGCAGGACGGCCCGGATGGTCGGATCGTAGAGCCGGACCCAGATGGAGCGTTTCGGCTCGCCGGCCTCGTCGACGGGACCCTGCTGGCGGGCGTACCAGGAAATAGCCGAGGACGGGAACCACCGTCAGGGCCACGACCAGCGATGCCAGCAGCGCGAACGTCACGGTCAGGGCGAACGGCAGGAAGAACTGGCTTATCAGACCGCCGGCGAATCCGAGCGGCAGGAAGACGGCAACCGTGGTCAGCGTGCTCCAGGTGATTGCCCCCGATACCTCGGCCGGCCCGCGCAGGGACGCCGTGCGCCGATCCTCGCCCATGGCGCGATGGCGGTAGATGTTCTCCAGCACCACGATCGAGTCGTCGACCACCCGACCCACGGCCACCGCCAGTCCGCCGAGCGTCAGGATGTTCATCGTGATTCCGGTGACCTGCATCACGACAAGGGCCACCAGCAGGGAGAGCGGGATGCTGATGGCGGCCACGAACGTCGAGCGCAGGCTGAAGAGGAAGGCAAAGATGGTGAGGACGGCGAACACGGCGCCAAGCGCGCCCTCGCGCAGGAGTCCGTCGCGGGACTCGATGATGAAGTCCGCCTGGTCGGAGACGATGTCGATCTGGAGGTCCGCACCGCTGTTGGCCTCGATGTCATCGAGCGCCTCGTTCACCGCCTCCGAGACGTCAACGGTATTGGCCGAGGACGTCTTGTTGACCGTCAGGCTCAGCGCCTCGTTGCCGTTGAACCGCGCGTAGCCCGTCGTCGCGCGCTCCATTTCCTCCACCGTGGCGACGTCGCCGAGGGTGACCGGGACGGGCACCTCCGCCGCCTGGTCGAGGCCCACGACGATCCCCTCGAGCTCCTCGGTCGAGGTGATCTCCCCGACCACGGTGACCGGGATCGACTCGTCCTCGGCTGGCAGCTCGCCAGCCGGAATCGTCACGCTGCTGGCCGCCAGCGCCGCCTGGATCTGCGGGTAGCCAATCCCGGACTGGGCAAGGGCCACCGGGTCGAGCGTGATGGTGACCTCGTCTTCGAGGCCGCCGGTGACCTCCACGTCGCCGACGCCGGTGATCCCCTCCAGGGCGGGCACGATTTCAGCAGAGGCGATGTCCCCCAGGTCCGGTGAGTGATGCGCGTGTCGGAACTGACTGCGGCGATGACGACCGGCGAGGCGTTGATGTTCAGGGCCGCCACGGTCGGGTCCACACCCTCCGGCAGGGTGAGCGCCGCGATGGCCTCTTCCATCGCGGTCACCGCCTCATCGACGTCGATGCCGTACTCGAACTGGGCGGTGATAAAGCCGATCGAGTTCGCCGATGTGGAACGAACCTGGTCGATGCCGGCGACCGACTGCACGGCGCGCTCGATGGGCGCACGACGTCGTCCGCCACGTCGTCGGCAGCGGCGCCCGGGAACGGCGCGATGACGGTCGCCACGGGGAACGACACGTCCGGCAGCAGCTCCTGCTTCAAGGTGCCCCATGCGACGACGCCGAAGGCGAAGAGAGCCGACCGCGATGAGGATGGTGACGCTCCGTCGGCTGACGGCGGCGCGAGTGAGCCAGTTCACGTGTTGTTCTCCATGGTCATTTCGCTCGCGGCAGCCGTCATCAGGCGGATGGCGCGCTCGATCGTTTCAATCTCTTCGACGGTGTGGAGACGTACCGAGGAGCCGGCGCATGGACTCCTGGTTGAGCTCGCTCATCGCCTGGATCTGCTCGGTAGCCGCCGGCGTGGCGCGGACCAGCACCTGGCGCCGGCTGGCCGGATCGTCGAAGCGCTCGAGCAGGCCGAGCTGGACGAGCCGGTCCGCGAGCCCGCTGAGCGTTGACGGCGCCACGCCCATACGGGTTGCCAGATCGCTCATCCGGAGCGGTCCGGCGGTAGCGACCAGGTAGATCGCCTTGACCTGCGCCAATGTCAGGTTCAGGTCGACCAGCTCAGGGGCGTGGAGTGCGGACATTTCGCGTTGGAAGTCATCCAACGCATGCATGACGCGGGCAATGGCCGCATCGGTTCGACGATTCGTAATCTTCGGTTCTCCGAATAGTTCGGTATACCGAAGTCTGCCCTGCTCAGGTGTTGCCGTCAAATCGGGTCCGGAGGCAGTGCCTCGGAGGTCAGCCGCGGCGCGCCTCCAGGCGGAAGGTGCTGGAGCTCAGTCGGTGCCGGCGATCGTTCGATCCAGCGCCTTCGAATACTGCTCGTCAGTGAGCGCACCCTCGTCGCGCAGCGCGCGCAGCTTGGCGATCTCATCGGCCACCGAAGGTGCCGATGACCGCCGGTCTGCCGACGGCTGCTTCCGCTCTTGGAAGCTCGCCTCGATCTCGGCCAACACCCGGTCCTCGATCAACTGGCTCGCCCGGCCCGCGACGGGCGTCACTTGCGTGGCGATGTCGCGGACCCAACCAGGCATCTTCGCCAGAGCCTCATCTGGGAGGATCGCATCGGTCAGGGAGCTCGAGGGTTCAGGTTCGGCGGAGACCGGGACGTCATCGATATGGAGCTCGTGAAGCGGCTCCGGCTGGTCGATGTCCTTGAGTGGCTGGTCACCCAGCGAGCGGATTGAAACCCCGTCCGGCAGGTCGCCCGCCACGATCGCGCGCGTCGTGTCCGACAGGAGCACCTGCCCCCCACGTCCCACCGCCGCAATGCGCGAGGCCCGCACCACATCCAACCCGGTGTACCCGTCGTCGCCGACCGCCGGCTCGCCGGTGTGCAGTCCAAGCCGGACCCGGACGGTGACACCCTGCGGCCACGCTTCCTCGGCGTGCTGCCGCTGGACGGTCACCGCGGCAGTCACCGCCTCCCGGGCTCGGTGGAACGAGTAGAAGAACGCGTCGCCCTGGGTGTCGATCTCCTGGCCGTGATACAGACCGAACGTCTCGCGCACGATGCGTCGATGGGTGCGCAGGAGCTCCGCGTACTGCTCGTCGCCGAGCTCCTTGAGCAGGGCGGTACTGCCCTCGATGTCGCTGAAGAGGAACGTCACCGTCCCGGACGGGAGATTCGGCATCGCAGGCTCTAGGCCTCCTTCACGGCATGATCCAAGGGTACCGATGCCGTCCGTCATGTGAAAGCGACCAACCAGCCTGTGGCACGCCGCTCGCATGAACGATGGTGCCATGGTGCCGCGTGTAGACGCCGGATTGATGGAGGGACGATTGACAGCATTCGCAGCGCAACCGCTTTCCACGCCTGGCCCGCATCGCGCTCTGGGCCGTTGCGGGCCTCGTGATGCTGGCGGGACTTGGATTCGTCGGTCCTCTCCCTTATCTACTCACCGACCTACATGTACCGCCTGGTCGTGTGGCAGGACGCCGACGTGGGCGATTACGCACGGTTTCCCGACCGCGCCGTGCCGGTCGGCCAGCCGGCCATTCCAGTTCAGCTGCACCTTCAGACCCTGAGGCCGCCGCGGCCGCCGTAACCGCCGCACTCGAAGCCTCGCCGCTCGTGGGCGACTGACGCAGAGGCCTTCCTCGAGGAAACGGGAACCCAGGCTTCATCGTCATCCGCGACGATGCCATCCTCTATGAGCGCTACTTCAACGGGTTCACCCGGGACTCGATTGCGACATCGTTCTCCGTCGCCAAGTCGTTCGTTTCCGCCTTGGTCGGCATCGCCATCGAGGAAGGAGCCATCGATAGCGTCGACGACCCGGTGACCGACTATGTGCCGGAGCTCTTGGATCGGGACGAGCGCTTCGCCAACATCACGATCAGCCACCTGCTCGATATGACTTCCGGCATCCACTACGAGGAGTTCCCGTTGCCGAACGGCGACGACGCGCTGACGTACTACTTCGACGACCTACGTGGTCTGGCGATGGAGCGCACCCAGATTGACGAAGCGCCTGGCGATGCGCTGGCATTACGACAACTACAACCCGTTGCTGCTCGGATTGGTCCTCGAGCGGGCTACCGGCATGCCGGTGGCCGACTACCTCGGCGAAAACTTTGGACGAAGATCGGTACCGAATCTGCCGCGTCCTGGAGTCTCGACCGCGAGGGTGGGTTCGAGAAGATGGAGAGCGGCATCAATGCCCGCCCCATCGACTTCGCCAAGCTTGGGCGCCTCTACCTGGAAGGCGGGGCCTGGGCGAATGAGCAGGTCATCCCCGACCATTGGGTTGACGATTCGACTCGGCCTGGAGCAAACGCCTCATCGGCCGCATACCCGAGCGAGTTCCAATCGGACTTCGGGACCATCTCGCATGCTCGCTACTGGTGGCGAATTGCGGCGCCCGACGGCTCCTACGCCTATAGCGCTGCCGGGAACCACGGGCAGTTCATATTTGTTTCCCCAGATGATCAGCTGATCGTGGTGCGCAACGGAGAGCGATACGGCATCGAACTCTTCGAGTGGTTTCAGCTGTTCACCGGCCTCGCAAACGAGCTGGCAGGAAGCTAGATTGCAGGCCGAACGGCGGGTGGCATTGACGGTTCGGCGCACTCGCCGGTAGATCGCCGGTTCACCCACGGCGCCATGCAGCCCGCCCGAAGGCGAGATGCCACCGGCCATCCCGCGGGTTCCGTGGAATACTGGTGCGAACAGAGCCGGGCGGTGCGAAGCGCAGTTAGGCGCTCCGGCTGAGCGCGATACTGTCAGGTCGGTGCGGGAGTAGATCAGTTGGCAGAGCGGCAGCCTTCCAAGCCTCTCGGCCTGTGCGCTGTGCTATCGCAGGTGGCGGTGTCAGCGTAACGCGCCGAGTTACGCGCTGTCGCATTGGCAATGGGCTGCGCGATCAGGGAGCGGGTCGCGCGGCTTGGATGCGGAAGTTCGTGCCGTCGTAACTGCTCCAAACGACCAACGCGCGGCGCCTGGCGGCAATTGCCACTGGGGGGCCGCCCACACGCGGACCTGCGGATGACAGGGTCTGCACCACGCCGAGGTCGCCAGAGGGCGCGCGGCTGCGGAACTGGATGCTGTAGTCCGTCCCGTCGTAGAGCTGCCAGACCACCAGCGCGTTGCGCGCCGTATCGAACGCCAGCTGCGGGACGAATGCATCGAATCCGGCGGGGGACAGGGTCTGCGTCAAGTTCAGGATGCCCGACACGGAGCGGCGACGCGCTTGGATTCTCCATCTGCTGCCGGCACGACGCGACCAGACCACCAGCGCATTGCCGTTGGAGTTGATCGCCACCTGCGGCCCCTCTGACGTCGCACCAGCCGCTGACACGGTCTGAATCCGGCTCAGAGCGCCCGTCACCGAGCGGCGGCGGAGCTCGATGCGCTCGCCGGTACCGTCGACGCGGGACCACACCACCAGCGCGTTGCCGTTGCGATCAATCGCTATCTGGGGGTTGTACGTATTCGGCCCGACGGCCGAGAGGGTCCGCACCGGGCGGAGCGTGCCGGATGCCGAGCGGCGCCGAAGCTGAATGCGGGAGCCGCTGCTATCCGCGCGTTGCCACACCACCAGCGCGTTGCCGTTGCGGTCGATTGCCAGCTGGGGCGACCCAGCGTCGTCCAGCGAGAGCGTCTTGATCGGGCCCAGGATGCCCGACGCAGACCGGCGGCGAAGGTGGATGCTGTAGGGAAATGAGGCTTCCGCGATGCCTTCCGAGGCTTCCCACACCACCAGCGCGTTGCCGTTGCGATCAATCGCGATCTGGGGGTCGAGTGCGTCCCCGAAAGCAGAAAGCGTTTGGACAGGGCTGAGGGTGCCAGAAGCGGAGCGGCGGCGCAGCTGGATGATGTGGGAATGGCCATTCCAGCGTGCCCAGACGACGAGCGCATTGCCGTGGGCGTCGACCGCTACCTGTGGGCTGCCAGCGTCACCGTGGGCGGGAGACAGTGTCTGCACCGGACTGAGGCTGCCCGATGTAGAGCGGCGCCGGATCTGGATGCGGTCGTGGAAGCCATCGGACCGACTCCACACCACCAGCGCGTTGCCCTCAGCATCGATTGCCACCTGCTGGGATAACGCATCCTCGCCGGCGGGTGAGAACGTTTCAACGGTCGCCACCCCTTGCTGACCAGCGGGCAACACGGTCTGTGAACCCGCTGCGGGAGCTGGGCCAGGAGCACCGGCGGCTGTAGCCGTTCCGGCGGGCAACACGCAGCGCCGCTGCGACCAGACCTGAGATGAGGCCACGGTTTCGGTGTCTGCTCGGAAGAGGCATCCGATCCATCTTGCCACGGAACTGCGGACAGCAGTCACATAGGCCCTCCGGCTGAGCGTGATACTGTCAGTTCCGGTGTGCGGGAGTAGCTCAGTTGGCAGAGCGGCAGCCTTCCAAGCCTCTCGGCCTGTGCGCTGTGCTAACCCGAGTGACCGCTCGAGTGTAGACTGGCGCAGTTATGCGCTGTCGCCAGGCGAGGCCCTCGCTCGGTCTGCGCAATCAGGGGAGCGGGTCGCGCGGCCTATATTCGCCAAGGGGCGCCGTCGTCGGAGCGCGTCTACTCCGATTCCAGCTGCCATACCTCGACGGGACGCGGAACACCCTTCAGGTCATGTTCGCCGCGGCTGGAGAAGGCTAGGCTCGTCTCCGCCAGAAGGTCCCGGGTGACGCCAGAAATCATCACTTCGCCGGGTCTCGCGAGCGAAGTGATGCGGGTCACGACGTGCACGGCCACGCCCCGGACGTTATCGCTGAGGCGCTCCACTTCCCCCGTGTGGATCCCGATCCGCAGCTTGATGCCCAGCGCCTGCGAAACGCGGTGAATCGCGGCCGCGCAATGCACCGCCCGCTCCGCGCCGTCGAAAAGCGCCAAGAGCCCGTCGCCGGTGGTGGCTGCCTCACGGCCTCGATAGCGATCGAGTTCGCGCCGGGTCGCGGAAGTCTGCTCGGCGATCAGGTCGCGCCAGGCCGCGTCGCCGATGCGCGTCGCCGTGGCCGTCGAATCGACAACGTCGGTGCAGAGGATCGTCGCCAGCACGCGCTGGCCGCTCCCAACCAGCGGGCGCGCAAAGGTACGCATGCCGGCGAAGTCGTAGACCACACAGGCCTCGTCGCCGACCACCACAGCATCGTGGCCCGGCTGGACCTCGAAGATCATCCCCGGCCCGATCTCCATCTCGAGACCGTCGGGCATACTGAAGCGCAGCCGGCCGGACATCACGATCCCGAGGTGGTGATACTCGCAGTTGTCGGTCAGGGCCACGGGCTTGAGGTCATTCGACCAACGCCAGCCCGGCTCGAATACCTGCTTGCCGATGACGGCGTCGCCAAGCTCCCAGATCTCGGCCCGGCCGTGCGTAAACGGCCGCACCTCGTCGGGGGTGGAGAGCAGCTTTCGCTGCATCCGTGGCATCGCGCTTTTTTTTTGGGTGTCAGCGGCCGACGAACCGCAGGAAGCCGCCGAGATGCTGTGCCCCCATCACTAGGTCAACACCCGCCGCCTCCGCCGCCTTCCGGATAGTTGTAACGGCAGCGTCGCTGGCCGGACCGTAGATCTCCCAGCCCAGCGGATTTACGTAATGAAAGGCCGCCTTCGAGCGGTCTGCCGCACCCTCGAAGTGCGAGTCCATCGCGGGCGAGTCCGGGAGAACGTGGACGATGGTCACTCGAGATAGCTCGGGGTCGAGGTAATGGAGGAACGCAGCGGTTCGCGGCCTCTCGGCTTCCAACTGCCGCGTGACCCGCTCGGTAAGTCGCCGATAGTCGTTGAGCTCTCCGCTCTTCACCTGGAAGTGGCTGATGAACACGATGGGTTGCGACTCGGGCCGGTTCGCCTGCATGCCCTACATGCTAGGCCGGCGGCGCCAGCCGCTCACCATCCTGGCCGATGGTCACGCTGCCACGGAGCGCCGGCCCCCGTAGCCCTGGTCTGCGACGCTCCCACCGGCGGACGCTTATGTGTTCGGGAGGGGCGCCTGCGGCGTGTAGACCCATAAGAGGCGGAGGGGCGTCGTCCCCGTGTTCCGGTGTTGGTGATGGACGCCCTTCGGTACCCACATCGCCTGGCCTGGTCCGAAATCTGCCTCCTCGCCCTCGGACACGAGGATGCCAGACCCCTCGAGCACGAGGTTGATCTCCTCGGACTCGGGGTGGACGTGGTAGGAGCTCGCCTCACCGGGTTCGAAGATGGTGATGCCGGCCATGAACTCCTCCGAGCCGATGTCGGGAGAGACGAACCGAAAGACCTTGCGCCGCATCCCGGGCTCGTCGAGTCCGATCCACAGCTGCTCGGAATCACGGTACGGGTCGATCACCCGGACCTTCACTCGTCAGTCTCCCGCGTTTCGAGTCCGGGGACCGATACCCCGTCGTACAAGGCGGACGTCGGGTCGATCGTCCGCATCGGTCGTTCGCGTGCCTGCTCCTCGATGTAGTGCGCCGCCAGACCGAAGCTTCGGGCGATAGCGAACAGGAAGTCGCCGTACGCGGGATCCAGCCGGAGCGACGTGAGCGCCACGGCCAGCGCGCCGTCGATGTTGACTGGGACGGGCTTCCCCGTGTGCCGGCTAACCCGCGCGGCAAGGGCACGAACCGCCCCCTCGTGCCGGCCCTCTGATCGCGCGGCAGCCACCTCGAGGAGCCGCTCCGCGCGCCGGTCGGAGTGATGCCACCGGTGACCGATGCCGGGAAGACGGCGTCCGGCCGAACGCTCGGCCTCGAAGACGCGATCAGCCCACTCGTCAAGGTCGCCTTCCGGCGGGACTGTCGCGAGAATGCGCATCGCCCGGCTGACCACCGCGCCGTGCAGCTCGCCGAAGGCCAGAATGCCACCGGCCAGCCCGCTCATCGGAGCAGCGCGCGTCGAGGCGATGGTGCGAGTCACCAGGGCCGAGGGCGAGAGCGGACCGTGGTCGATCGAGGCGACGAGGCACGCGTCCAGCAGGGCGGCTTCGTCGTCCGTCGCAGGATCCCCGCGCCAAAGCCTCAGGAGCATCGCCGGGAACGACTCATGCCCGATCGCCTCGTCCAGCGCCACGCCGCGCACGAACACCCGTTCGTCGGTCGTGGCCGTGATCGCCGTCGACCAGTTCTCGGCCTGGTGGGCCTTCCCCGCGGGCGACCCGCGGTGCGCGCCGTCGCTCACTGTGCCACCTGATAGATACGCTCGATGTCCCACTCGCCGGGTGTCATGACCGGCGTGTTCCGCATCGGGACGTCGAGGACCGTTGGCCGGCCGCTGGCCAGCGCCGCACGGAGGGCCGGCTCCAGCTCGCCGGCGCTCGCGATCGTTACGCCGTCTGCTCCCGAGGCGCGGGCGATGGCGGCGAAGTCGGGGCTGTATGCGTGCCCGTCAGCCTGGAACTCACAGCCGTAGCCGGTCCCGTAGTGCTTCCGCTGCAGGCCGGCGATCGTCCCGAAGGCAGCGTTGTTCATTACCAGCCAGATCGGCGCGATCCCCATCTCGACGGCTGTGGCCACCACGCTCGGGTTTGAACCGAAAGCCCCGTCGCCGACGAGGGCGAGAGCCGGGCGTCCTGTGTTGGCTGCGGCGACCCCGATGGCGGCCGCCGGCCCGAAGCCCATGGTCGAGAAACCCCCGGGCGTGAGGAACGATTCGGGGTCGTCGACCGGGTATTGCTGACCGACGCCGTTCTTGTTCCAGCCCACGTCGGTGACGAGCACAGCGTCCGGCGCGGCCCGCCGGACGTCGGCGAGGATGCGCTCGGGAAGCAATGGAAACTCGTCCGAAGCGGCGTTGGTGCGGCTCGGCTCCAGGAACCGCTCCCGCTCATCGCGAAGTCCGGCCCAGTCATAGCCCCGTTCCGGCGTCGCCGCCCCATATGCATCGGCGACGGCACGGAGACCGAACGCCGCATCCGTCACCGCGGCGATGGCCGTCGGATAGTTGCGGCCCGGCTCGTGCGGGTCGATGTCCAGCTGGATGAGCCGCGTCGGCGGGATGCTGAATGTCACGCCCTGCTCCCAGCTGCTGCTGTCGGTCTCGGGAAATCGCGTCCCAACGGCCAGCATGACATCGGCCTCTCGCGCGATGCGGTTGGCCGGCGGCGAGCCCCAGAAGCCGATCATGCCCAGCAACTGCGGGTGGTCCGGGGGCAGAACCCCGGTTCCCATGAGCGTGTGGGCGACTGGCAGCCCAGCGAGCTCCGCGAGCCGGCGCACCGCGGCCGAGGCCCGGCGTGTCCCGCCACCGGCCAGCAGAAGCGGTCGATGTGCAGCGCGCAGCTCATCTGCAATCGCCCGCGCGGTGGCGTCAGCGATGGCGGGCTGCTGTAGCGGCGAAGCAGGAACGACATCCGCATCGAACGCTTCGGCGAGGATATCCATCGGGAGTGAAACAAGAACGGGACCCGGGCGTCCAGCCAGCGCCAGGTCCCATGCTCGCGCGAGGATGCGCGGCGCCTGGTCGGCACGCCGGACGCGCCAGGCGCGCTTGACGAATGGCTCGTAGACCGACACCTGGTCCGCGTCGCGGCGCGCGTTGAACTCCTGGTGTGGACCGCGGCCCTCGTAATAGGACGGGACATCGCCGGCCAGGACGAGCATCGGGACGGAGTCGAACGCGGCAGTCGCGACGCCTGTCGCAGCATTCGTCATTCCAGGCCCAACATGCAGGATTACGACGCCGGGCCGGCCTGAGGCGCGAGCGTAGCCGTCGGCTGCATGCGCCGCGATCTGCTCGTGCCGGGTCGTGACGAAGCGGGGCGCTCCGTTGCGCTCGAGCGCCGCCAAGAGGGAGATGTTCGTGTGGCCGCAGAGCCCAAAGGCCTGCTCCACGCCACGGTCCGCCAGGAAGCGAGCGATGTGGTCGGCAACCGTCGGGTTCATGCCCACCTCCGAGAGAGATCTCAGTCCTTGTGCGCCCGGCGCCGGCCTCATGCCAAATTCCACATATCGGACTCCAGAGTCCGTTATCAGGAATCCAGGCTCCTCAGCGTCGCAGTGTCAAGTCTACTCGCCGTGTCTCGCTGACACTATGACTGGCGCCCCTCTAGCCTGCTCCGGACTCTCCGCCGAATGAGCACCGCTGTCCCGCCTTGACAGTGAAAAGGACCGCTCATAGGCTCATTCCCGTTCCCGACTGATGAGTCAACGATCCGAAATAATGGAAACGGACCGGCGCGACGACGTTGTCGCGCGGCACCAGGGAGAACGCATGGCAGCTCGCCCCATCACGCCCGAAGAAGCCGCACACGTCGACGAGCTCGTGGGGCGTGGCCGGGCGGCCCTGGCGGCCTTCGAGGACGCGACACAGGAGCAGGTCGACCGTCTGTGCCAGGCCGTGGCGTGGGCTGTTGCGAACGAGGAGACGTTCACCCGTCTCGCGCATATGGGCGTCGAGGAGAGCGGCATCGGCGACCCGGAGCAGTCGCGTTGGCAAGCGCTTCAAAGTGATGGGCATTCTGCGCGACGTCCTACGCCAGAAGAGCATCGGTGTGATCGAGGAGCTGCCTGAGCGAGGCATCATCAAGTACGCCAAGCCCGTCGGGTTGATCGCCTCCCTGGTGCCGACTACCAACCCCGAGCTGACGCCGCCCGGCGTCGGTATGTTCGCCATCAAGTGCCGCGACGCGGTCATCTTCTCGCCACATCCGCGCAGTCAGAACACGACGCGCGAGACCGTGGCGATCATGCGGCGTGCGCTCGAGCGGGAGGAGGTGCCGGCCGACCTGATCCAGTGCATCGAGAAGCCCAGCATCCCCACCGCCCAGTACCTGATGACACAGGCAGACATGGTCCAAGCGACCGGCGGAAAGGACATGGTGAGGGCCGCGTACAGCTCGGGCACGCCCGCCTACGGAGTCGGCGCCGGCAACTCGACCATGGTCATTGACGAGACTGCCGAAGTCGCCGAGGCCGCGCGCAACACCCGCCTCAGCAAGACATCCGACTTCGGGTCTGGCTGCTCGGCGGACGGCAACCTCGTTGTGGAATCGACCATCTACGACGCGCTCCGTGAGTGCCTCACCGCCGAGGGCGGTCACCCCCTGACGTCCGAGGAGGCAGATAAGCTGCGCCGCGTCTACTGGGACGACGAAGGCCATCGAACGCCCGATACGATTGCCATCTCGGCACAGCAGCTCGCCGAGAAGGCGGGCTTTGCGGTCGCGGCCGATCGTCGGTTTCTCTTCACTGAGCAGACCGAGATCGGAAAGCACAATCCTTTCAGCTCCGAGAAGCTTGGCGTGGTCCTGTCGCTGTTCCGCTATAGCGGCTTCGACGAGGCGATGCGGATGGTGGAGGCGATCTACGAGGTCGGCGGCAAGGGCCACTCGTGCGGCATCTACTCGTTCGACGACGATCACATCGACCGCCTCGCGCGCCTGGCACCGGTCAGCCGCATCATGGTGCGTCAGCCACAGTCGAAGGCGAATGCGGGTGCCTTCAATAACGGGATGCCGATGACGTCCAGCCTCGGCTGTGGGACGTGGGGCGGAAACATCACCTCTGAGAACATCCACCTGAAGCACTACATGAACACGACCTGGGTCAGCCGACCGATTGCCGAAGATCGACCTTCCGAGGAGGAGCTGTTCGGTGACTTCTACGGGACGCCCGTCGACTGATGTCCGTCCTCGAGAAGGCGACCGAGATCCTGGACGTCGTGGCCGACCAGTCCGAGGGAGCGACCCTGACCTCCATCGCCCAGCGGCTCGGTCAGCCTCGATCGTCGACGCATCGCCTCCTGTCGGAGCTGGTCGAGCTCGGACTGCTGTTCCGGGTCGGTCCCGCCAACTACGCGCCTGGGCCCCGCCTGGCGCGATGGGCCGTGGCGGCCAGCAGCATCAGCGACATCGTCCGCACCTCGAAACCGACGATGACGCGCCTGCGTGATGCCGTTGGTGAGAGCGTGCATCTCTATGTGCGGCAGCGGGATCGTCGGGTGTGCGTGTCGGCGGTGGACGGCACATACGAGCTTCGCCACTTCACCGAGGTGGGAAAGCCTTTGCCGTTGTCGGTCGGTGCCTCGGGAAAGCTGCTGCTCGCCTTCGCCGACCCGGCAACGCAGGCCCAGGAGCTGCGACGCGTGGCGCGGGAGCCGTTGACTGCCCGCGCGCCAACCGTCGAGGAGCTGACTGCTCAGCTTGAGTCCATCCGCGGCACCGAGTGGGCAGTGTCGTTCGGGGAACGCGAGGAAGGGCTGGCCGCGGCGGCCGCCCCGATTCGGAGCCAGTCCGGCGCGGTGCAGGCGGCCCTCACGATCTCTGGGCCGACGGCTCGCCTGGATGCCCGGCGTCTCGACGGGCTGCGCGCAGAACTAACCGGTGCAGCCAATGAGATCAGCTTGGCCCAGGGATGGGCACCGCCCTCGAAAGCGCCACTGGCCGACGTCGGGCACCGGCGGATCAGCCGCGCTTCAGGAGCGCGCTGACCTCGGCAGCAGACATCTGCAGCGGTCGCCTCATCTCCTCGAATCGCTCGGCCCCGAGACGCGTGCTGGGGGCGGAGATGCATAGGGCGGCAACGACGCGATCGCGGGAGTCGACGATTGCGGTCGCGACCGCAGACACCCCCTCTTCGCGCTCGCCCATCGATGTCGCCCAGCGCTCAGCTCGAATCTGCTGGAGCTGCTCCCGCAGCCGCGGGCCCGGCGCGTTCGGCATGGTGGAGGTGTCCGCCAGTGCCCGCTCAAGCTCGAGCTCCTGCACTTCTCCGTCCGCGAACGCCAGCAGGAGCTTGCCCGCCGCTCCCACGCGGAGCGGAAGGGGCCGGCCCAGCTGGATGAATGGCCGCAGCTCATGGCGCCCTTCCACCGCCGCAATACATATCCGCGTGTCGTGCTCGCGGACGTACAGGTGCACGCTCTCGCCCAGCTCGTCACGCAGTCGCCGCATCGGCTGGTCCGCGACCGCGCGCAGGTCGAAGGTGTCCGCCGCAGCCTCTCCCCAGTAGAGGAGCCGCGGACCCAGCGAGTAACGGCCGTCCTCCGTACGGCGGACGATCCCGAGTGCCGCGAGCTCGGACAGGAGCCGATGCGTCGATGACTTCGGCATCCCAAGCGCAGATCGGACATGGCCGAGCGTGACCGGTTCGCCTGCTCTCCCGAGGCAGTCGATCAGGTCGCTCGCCTTCTCCAGCACTGACATGTCAGCTACTCCGGCTCACAGTCCGATCAACTCCGGGAAGCCATAGGGTCACCGCGGGTAGGTAGGTGATGATCAACAGCACGATGAGCATCGCCGGCAAATAGAACGCGGCGCCGCGAAATACTCGCTCGACCGGGATGCCCGTCACCGAGCTGAGCACGAACGCCACGCCACCCATCGGTGGCGTGAGCAGCCCGATCATGAGGTTGAAGATCACGATCGACCCCAGCTGGATTGGGTCGACTCCGAACTCCACCGCCACGGGCAGGAGGATCGGCGTGATGATGAGCAATGCCGACGTCGGCTCCAGGAGCATCCCGCAGACCAGAAGCAGGACATTGACGATGAGCAGGAAGACGATCGGGTTGTCGGTCAGGCCAAGCAGGCCCTCCGCGACCGTCTGCGGTACCTGTTCCCGCGCCAGGATCCAGCTGAGCAGCGTCGATGCCCCGATGATGATCATGATCTGGGCGGTGATGACCGCCGTGTCACGGAAGATCAATGCGACGTCGCGGATGCTCATCGTCCGGTAGGACAGGGCCAGAAGGAGCATGTAGAGGGCCCCGATGCCGGCCGCCTCGGTGGGCGTGAAGAAGCCGCCCAGGATGCCGCCGAGGATGATGACCGGCGCACCCATGGGCGGAATCGCGCGCAGCAGCGCGCGGCGCGTGGCCACCCAGTTGTATGGCTCACCTACCAGCTCAGGTCGGCGCCTCGACCACAGGAACACGGTCACCACGAGCGCCAGCGTCATCAGGATGGCCGGGATGACAGCGGCGGCGAACATCGCTCCGGTCGAGACGGCGGCGACCGATGCGTAGACGACGGCCGGGATGCTTGGCGGCATGATCGGGCTGATGAGCGCCGAGCTCGCGCTAAGGCCCACCGAGAACTCGGCCGGGTAGCCCTTCTTCCGCATGTGGTTGACCTCGATCGAGCCGATGCCGGCGGCATCAGCCAACGCTGCACCGCTCATCCACGAGAAGCCGAGGCTGACCGCGATGTTCACGTACGCGAGTCCGGCTCGGAGGGGACCGAGAAGGAGCAGCGCAGCGTCGTACAGGCGATCCGCGATCTCGGTACGCGTGGCGATCGTGCCGACGAGGATGAAGAGCGGAACGGCCAGCAGCGGCCAGCTGTTGATGCCCTGCATGACGAGCCGCACACCCAGGTGCAGGCTGTAGTCCTCGAGGAACAGGTAGATGAACGATGGTCCGAGGATCGCGAAGGCCATCGGAACGCGCAGCAGGAACAGGCCGAGGATCGCGATGAGGAGGAGCGGAAGCGTCACGTGGCGCTTTCCGGACGCCGCAGCAGTGCCGGGACGTCACGGAGCGCGATCCAGAGCACGGCGCGGAAGGCGGTCAAGAGGAAGCCGATGATCGGGACCGCATTGACATAGCGCAGCGGGATCTCCGCGGCCGGTGTCACCTGGCCGATGTCCTCGGTCACGAGCTGAGCGGTCGCGAAGGCCAGCACGAGGCAGGTCGCCAGAACGACGAGGTTGACGAACAGCTTGACCGCGGCGAGCGCACGCTCACCAAGGACGTAATCGACGACGTGGATCGCGATGTGGCGGTCGTGGGCCGCGAGGTAGCCGCACATCAGGAAGGTCAGCCACACCATCGACAGGCGTGCGACCTCGCCCGTCTGCGGGAAGTTGGCCCCAGGGAGATACCGCTGCGCCACCAGCGCGACGACCAGGAACAGGATGGCGAACAGCAGCACGGCGCCGACCACCTGCTCGACGACGCCGATCGCATGCACGATCGTGCGCCACGGCTCTCGCGCCGGAAGGATCTCGGGATTCGACTCGCCCCCCAAGCTCTCCGTTTCGGAGGGCTTCAGGTCGTCGACAGTGTCCACCACGGGCGCCTCCGGGCTCTCCGGCGGACGGTCATCATCGCGGACCATCAGAGGTGATCCTCACGGCCGGCGCGTTCCGTCAAGCGTATCGCGCGGGAGTGTGATGTCGGTGCCCGGGATTGACCCGGGCACCGACATCTGGCTACTCCTCCGCGGTCGAGCGGATGGCCTCGAGCACGGCGATCTGCTCTTCCGAGAAGTTCTCACGGAGGTACGGCTCCGCGAGCGCTCGGAACGCTTCCCGATCGACGTCCTCCACGATTTCCATGGCTCCGCCCTCGCGCCACTCGGCGAGGATCTCCTCCTCAGCCTCGGCCGCGCACTGCGGCTCCTGGACCATCGCCTCTGCGGTAGCGCTGGTGAGGGCCTCCTGCTGCTCCGGACTGAGCTCGTTCCAGATCTCACCGATGATGACCAGGTTCGAGCTGAGCTGGTGGCTTGACAGGCTGATGTAGTCCTGCACCTCGTCGAGGCTGATCGCGTCGATGTTCGTGATGGGGTTCTCCTGCCCGTCCACGGTCCCTTGCTGGAGGGCCAGGTAGAGCTCCTCGAACGCCACCTCCTACCGCTTCGGCGCCCATGGCCTCCGCGTTCAAGAGGTAAATCGGAGAGGGTGGGAAGCGCATGCGGAGCCCGGCCAGGTCGTCCGGATGCCGGATCGGCACGTTCGCGGTGAACTGCCGCGCCCCGGTGTCCCACGCGCCGAGGATGTGGACGCCGGTCTGCTCCTCGAACCCCTGCGTGAGCTCGTCAGATGCGTCGCTCGTGAAGAAGTTGTAGAGGTGATCGCTGTCGTCGAACACAAAGGCGCCATCCACGACGCCCACCGGGGCGTAGACCGCGCTCAGGGCCGAAGCGCCCTGGATGTCCATGTCGATGTCGCCGGCGATCACTGAAATGATGCGGTCAGCATCCGGCCCGAGCTCGCTCGCGCCGAAAATCTCGATCGTCAGCCCGACGTCGGCGGCTTCGGCCAGCTCCTTGATGATGTTCGCGCCGCACTCGACCTGAGGCTGTCCCTCCTGGTAGCTGTGGGCCAGCTCCAACACGACCTCTCCCTGCCCCGCCGACCCCGACGCGGGAGGTTCGCTCCCATCATCGGCAGGGCCCGTGCAAGCGGCAAGCACGAGGAGCGCGGCCAGTGCCAAGACGACGATCCGGGGTCCCCTGATCATGGTGTCTCCCTTCCGATGCGCGTTACCGGCGAAACGGGCCCTGAGCGGGCCGTTGAGCGGTAGCCCGCCCGCCGGCCCTCAGAGCCAGACCTACGGGACGTGTTCCGCATAGTTGGACACCGATCAATCATACGGGACGCCACGAGCCACGGTCAAGACTTCGCGCGGGCCGCAGTGATACGGATCCACGTCTTTCCGCGCGCGGTTCCGCTGCGCTCGAATGCGGTCTGGGCATCTTCGAGGGCGTACTCGTCGGTCACGATCCGGCCGGGCCGGATTTGCCCGTCAGCCACGAGTGCGACCGTCGACTCGAAATCGCCCGGATGGTCGTAGGTCAGTGAGCCGCGGACCGTTGCTTGCCGCCGAACGAGGGCCTGTGCCGTGAGCTGCAGCGGCCGGCTGTCGAGGCCCAGCACCAGGATCGAACCACCCACCTCGAGGTGCTCCAGCGCGGTCTCCATCGAGGCCGGCGCCCCCACCGTGTCCACGACAAGCCGGAAGAGGCGGTCAGATCCTTCTTGCATCGCCTGGGCACCAAGCCGCTCCGCAAAGGTCACCCGATCTGGGTTGATGTCCGCAACGTGGACGGTGACGCCGCGGTCGACGAGGACGAGCGTCATGAGCAGGCCCTGCGCCCCGACGCCGACGACGAGGGCGGACTCGGGAACTGCGTCGATGCGCCGCAGCGCGGCGCGCACGACCGTCATCGGCTCGACGCACACGAGGTCCTCCGGCTCGCCGCGGATCGGCCAGGCGAAGCGCTCGGGTAGCACCAGCCGTTCCGCGAGCGCACCCTGCCGGTTCATGCCGACCGACTGGCGTGCTGCGCATGCAGAGGTCCAGCCGCGCCGGCACCTGTCGCAGGTGAAGCAGGCGACGTTGGGCTCGATGACAACCGTTTCGCCGATCCGATCGGCACGCACGCCATCCCCAACCGCGTCGATCGTCCCGAACGCCTCGTGCCCCATCACCCAGGGAAATGGCGGGCACGCTCCACCGACCGCTGAAGACGCTGGCGTCTGAGCCACACAGGCCGACGCCGCCGACTGCGATCCGGACCTCACCGGGTCCCGGCTCGGGATCGGGAACCTCGTCGACGACGATCCGCCCCGGCTCCACCAGCAATGCGGCCTTCACACCGCGACCTCAAGGAGCCGCCGCGGGTTCGTCACGAGCAGCTGGTCGATCTCGCGTTCAGACACGCCGGCTGCTCGCATGGCAGGCAGGACGTGGCGCGAGATCGTATCCATCCGCCAGCGCGGCGCCGAGCGGGCGCGCCACGACGGTGGCGTCACGTGGCTGTAGAAGGCAGCGTCATGCGAGAGGACCATGCGGTCCGCGTAGCCGTCCTCCAGCAGCTGCAGAACGGTGCGAACGCGTCGGTCGTCCGGCAACACCTGCTCCATCCCGAATCGGTCCATGCCGATCGTCGATCCGTTGGCCATGAGCTCCCTCAGGTAGTCGAGGTCCTCAGTGTCGCCGGAGTGACCGATGATGATGCGCTCGGCCTGGACGCCGCGCTCGGTGAGAAACGCCTGCTGCGCGAGGCCGTTGCGCGACGCGGGATGCGAGTGGGTCGTGATCGGTACCCCGGTCTCTCGATGGGCGACTGCGGCGGCGGCCATGACCCGCGCGACGTCGGGCGTGATGCCGTCGACGTCGGTCATGACCTTCAACATCCCGGCACGAACATCCGTCCCGGCGATCCCCTCGCAGATGTCACGGATGAAGAGCTCGATGAGCGGGTCAGGTCCGCCGATCGGGCGCCCGGGCCCGTGGAAGGCGAAGTAAACCGGGAGGGTGTTCGAGGTGTACCAGCCGGTGGCCGCGACGAGGTGCACCGGCGATCGCCTCGCCGCATCCGCCACGAGCTCCACGTCGCGGCCGAGGCCCGGCACGGTGAGATCGACGACGGTGCGCACCCCGAGCTCGTACAGCTCCTCCAGGCCACGAACCGCCGTTTCGGTCGCCGCGTCGCGGTCCCACTCGCCATCCGGCAGGTTCCGCTCGAGCTCCAGGTTGCGTACGAAGATATGTTCGTGCATGAGGGTGACACCGAGCTCCTCGGGACCGATCACCCCGCGGAAGGTCTGGATCGGGCTCATACGCTGGGCGCCTAACGGCGCGCCTGTGACGTCGGACGCGACTCCGCGCGTGGGCGAGCCGGCCGCGGATCGCATCGGTCGCGGCCCCCAGCGCCTGCGCAAGGGGTGGAACCTCGCCGGGCGTGCGCGACAGTCTCGGCACCACGCCGGGGACAAGGATCGGTCGGTTGAGGCGGGGGTCCTGTACCTCGACGAGCATCTCGCGCGCCCGGAACTGGGAATCGGCGGCGATGTCCGCGATGCTGTTGATGCGGCTCACCGGTACCCGCCTTGCCCGCAGCGTCTCGACGACCTCGGCAGTCGTCCGTGCTCGAGTCCATGCAGCGATCGCGGCGTCGAGCTCGTCTGCCCGAGCGACCCGTCCCTCGTTGGTCCCCAGCTCCGGATCGGCGACGTAGTCGTCCCGACCGATGACCGCCGCCAGCGTCCGGAAGAGTGAGGTCGTATTGGCGGCGATGCACACGAGCGACCCATCAGCACAGGGATAGGCATTCGTGGGCGCGGAGTTGTGGGCGATGTTGCCGGTCCGCTCGCGGACCGCGCCGTAATAGGCGTACTCGGGAAGGATGCTCTCCATCATGGCGAAGAGGGACTCCGTCAGCGCGACGTCGACTACCTGTCCGCGTCCGGAAAGGCTTCGCTCATGGAGCGCGATGAGAGCACCCATCACTGCGTGGAGCGAGGCGATCGAGTCACCGAGGCTGAGCCCAACACGAGCCGGTGGGCGGTCCACCTCTCCGGTGATATGGCGAAGGCCACCGGCTGCCTCGGCTATCGTGCCGAAGGCCGGCTGGTCCCGCATCGGTCCGGTCTGCCCATAGCCCGAAATCCGGACCACGATCAGCCGCGGGTTCGCCGCCATCAGGTCGTCGGGATCGAGGGCCCACCTCTCCAGGCGGCCGGGCCGGAAGTTCTCGATCAGGATGTCGCTCTCGAGCGCGAGCTGCCGGACGAACGCCTGGTCCTCGGGATCGTGCAGGTCCGCAGTGACCGACAGCTTCCCGCGCGACTGGATGAGGTGCCACAGGGAGTCGCCGCCATCGGTGGTCAGCCCCCATGTCCGCAGTGGATCACCACGCTCGGGATGCTCAACCTTGATGACCTCGGCCCCAAAGTCGGCGAATATCCGACCGGCAAATGGGCCGGCGATCAACGTTCCCAACTCAAGGACGCGCAGGGCAGAGAGCGGCCCGCGAAGTCCACTGTCGGGCGGGCGTTCCGTATCGCTGGACATGGTTCCAGAATATTGGACTCACGGAGCACGGGTCAAGAAGGCTCGGCGGGCACGAACCGCGCAGGACGCACCGGGCGCTGCCTCACCGTGGGTTCCGTGGAATACTGCGAACAGCACCGCGCGGCTTGAAGCGCAGTGATCCGGTGCGGGAGTAGCTCAGTTGGCAGAGCGGCAGCCTTCCAAGCTGCATGTCGCGGGTTCGATCCCCGTCTCCCGCTCCACGCATCAAAGACCGCGGCGCGCGGGCTGACAGCCTCGCGACGAGCCGCCGTCAAGGCCCGAACTCGACCGGAAGGGCGCTAGCCCTTCGGCTTCTTCGGCTGCTTCTTCTTGGGTGGCTTCTTGGGGGTCTTGTCGACCATCAGGCATTCCTCCGTCTGCCGCCGAGTCTACCCGGCGCGCCAAGCGACCAACCGCCTCCGCCTACACTCCGGGTATGGCCGAGACCGATGATCGCGCTCTGCTCGAGCTGGCCAAGTCCGAGGCGTTCATCGGACTGGCGGAAGGCGGCATCCCGATCGGGGCGGCGCTGGTGGTCGACGGCCAGGTCCTCGGTGCGGGGCACAACCGGCGGGTCCAGCTCGGCAGCCCCATTCGCCACGGCGAGACCGATGCCCTGGAGGAGGCAGGCCGGCAGCCGGCATCGGTCTACCGCCGGTCGACCATGGTCACCACCCTGTCGCCGTGCGACATGTGCACCGGCGCGATCCTGCTGTACGAGATCCCGCGCGTGGTGATCGGCGAGAACCGGACCTTCATGGGTGGCGAGGAGCTGCTGCGATCGCGCGGCGTGGAGGTCGTCGTCCTGGACGATCCGGAGTGCGTGGCGATGATGGAGGCCTTCATCGCGGAGCGGCCGGAGCTCTGGAACGAGGACATCGGCGAGTAGCCGGAGCACGCGATGCACGACTTTCGCTTCGCCGTGCACGCATCGAGCGCCCCATCCGGCGATGCGTGGATGGACCTTGCCCGTCGCGCCGAAGGGCTCGGCTACGACACGCTGCTGGTTCCTGATCACCTGGGGCACCAGCTCTCGCCGATCGCTGCGCTCGCCGCCGCGGCGGCGGTGACCAGCCACCTGCGCATCGGTCCATACGTCTTCGCCAACGACTTTCGGCATCCGCTGGTCATGGCGCGCGAGGCCGCCACGCTCGACGTCCTGTCCAACGGCCGGTTCGAGCTCGGGCTGGGCGCCGGCTGGCGCACCGCCGATTACCGGCAGCTGGGCCTGCCGTACGAGGCGCCAGGGCGCCGCGTCGATCGGTTGGCGGAGGCCGTGCCGCTGGTCAAGCGCCTGCTGGCCGGCGAGCGCGTCACCCATGCCGGCCCCCACTATCGGCTGGGCGACGCTGAGGTCCATCCCCGCCCGGTACAGCGGCCACGCCCGCCCCTGCACATCGGAGCCGGCGGACCCCGCATGCTGCGGCTCGCGGCTCGGGAGGCGGAGATCGTGGGCTTCGTCCCGCAGTTCACGCGCGCCGGACGCCCGAATCCTGCCGACGCGACCGAGACGGCCCTGGCGCGAAAGGTCGAGATCGTGCGGCTGGCCGCCGGGGAGCGCTTCGGCAGCCTTGAGCTCTCGATCTACTGCGCGGATGCCGGCATGGTCGGCTCCGGCGCCGGTCTGGCGGGCTCGATCGGCAGCGCCGTGAAGGGTGCGGTGGTCGGGGCGGTCGGGTCACCGTACGTGCTGTACGGCACGATCGGACGACTGAAGGAGCGGCTCGAGCGACGCCGCGATCGCCTGGGGATCAGCCACTACGCCATCCCGGGCCACGCCATGGAGGCGATGGCCCCGCTGGTCGAGGCGCTCGGCGGCCGATAGCCGCGGCATTCCGGCACGTGAAACGGGTGGACGCACAGCCCGCCCACCCGTTTGGCGATATCCGCCGCTGATCAGACGTCAGCCGCGCGTCAGTTGTGCCAGTTGCGTGCCGGATTTGACAGGCCGATGCGCCACCGCCACGCTCCGCCGACCATGGCCGACACCGCCATCGCCGACTTCCTCAAGAGCGAAGGCTTCGTGTCGCCCGCCAGTGCCGCCGCGGCCCGCACCGTGCTCGAGGAGGCCGGTCTGACCCGCCCCGGCAAGATGCGGATGGTCGACGAGAAGATGGACCGCGCCCGGGATGCGCTGACGTTGGCGGTGGTCCGGCACTGCTCGGATCCGGCGTGCGTCAGCGTGGCTTCCGAGGATGGCCGCCCTGGCCTGGAATCCGATAAGCCCCACTGCGCCATCTGCTCCGGCTCCAACAACACGCGGGCGTTGCGCCGCATGGCCGCGGCCTGCGCCACGGCCGGCGTCCGTCGGATGCTGGTGGTGGGCGGGCGCCCGCCGATGTGGACCGAGATGGACCACACGCTCGCCGGCAGCGGGATGACGCTGCGCTATGTCGATGGCACCAGCAAGCTGCCCAGTGGAGCCGATGCGCTGCGCGACTGCGCCTGGGCCGACCTGCTGGTCGTGTGGGCGCCGACTCCGCTGCCGCACAAGGTGAGCGACCTGTACCGCGCCGATGTCTGTGCCGTGGCGCGCCGGGTGGTCGTGCATCGCCGCGGGATCGAGGCACTGGCGCATGGAGGTGGTCAGCCACCTGGAGCGCTAGGCGATCACCCCGTCGCGCCGGAACCGGGCGATGTCGTCCACCATGACGCCCAGCTCGGTCAGCACCTCGTCGGTGTGCTGGCCGAGGAGTGGCGGGGTGCCGCGCAGGGGCAGGCGCTCCCCATCGAGCCGGATCGGGTCGGGTGCCAGGCGCATGGGCGGCGCCTCCTGCACCCAATCCCCGCCGTGGGCCTGCTCCATTCCGCGCAGCGCCTCCCCCACGCTGGCCACCGGGCCGGCCGGCACGTCCGCGGCGCGCAGCGCCGCCACCAGCTCGTCGCGGCCGCGGCCTTCGATGGCGGCGCCCAGCCAGGGAACCAGCTCCTCGCGCGCGGCCACGCGCTCGGCGTTCGTCGCGTAGCGGCCCCCCGCGTCCAGCCCGAGCACCTCGAGCAGCCGCGCGAACTGCGCGTCGTTGCCGACCGCGATCGCCAGGTGCCCATCGCGCGTCGCAAACGACTGGTACGGCACGATGTTCGGGTGGGCATTCCCCCAGCGCCGCGGCTCATCTCCGGTCGCGAGGTGGTTGGCCAGCACGTTGGTCAGGGCGGCCACGCTCGCCTCCATCAGGCTCACCTCGACCGCCGGCTGCGCCTCCTCGCCACTGCGCGCCTTCCCCAGCAGGACGGCCAGCGCGCCCACCGCGACCTCCAGCCCGGCCAGCAGGTCGAGCAATGCCACGCCGGCCTTCTGCGGCGGCCCGCCCGGTTCGCCGGTGACGGACATGAGGCCGCTCATGGCCTGGGCCAGCAAGTCGTAGGCAGGCAGCTCGCGGTCGCGGCCCGAGAAGCCGCCGACCACCACCACCACCAGTCCGGGATGCGCCGCGCGCAGCCGCTCGGCGTCCAGCCCCAGCCGCGCTGCGCTCGACGGCCGGGCGTTATGGACCAGCAGGTCCGCGCCATCGGCCAGGCGGTCCAGCAGGTCGCGGCCGTCATCGGTGCGCAGGTCGACCGCGATGCTGCGCTTGTTGCGGTTGACCGAGCCGAAGTAGGCGCTGCGCCGATCCTCGGGCGGCGCCCCACCAGGGCGGTCCCCAGCCCCGGCTCTCGTCACCGCCCGGCGGCTCGAGCTTCACGACGTCCGCCCCGAGATCGGCGAGCAGCATGGTGGCGAACGGCCCCGCCAGGACGCGCGAGCAGTCCAGGACGCGCAGGCCGTTGAGCGGGAGAGATCGGTCCATGATCGGCCGTAGGCTAGCCCTCGCGTGAACCTCGTGGGCGGCGCGTGCGTAGGTCGCGCAGGAGGTGAGGCCAGTGAAGGTCGGGGTGGTGATGCCCATCGGTCCGCAGGACGGCACCGGCGTGGTGCCCCCGTGGGAAGCCACGCGCGTTGCGGCCTTGGCCACCGAGGAAGCCGGCTTCGACTCGGCCTGGGTCTACGACCACCTGCTCTTTCGCTTCGGGACCGATCCTACCCAGGGCATCCACGAGTGCTGGACCGTGCTGTCGGCCATGGCGGCCATCACCTCGCGGGTCGAGCTGGGAATCCTGGTGCTGGCCATGCCCTTCCGAAACCCGGGACTGCTGGCCAAGATGGCGGCCACCTTCGAAGACGTCTCCGGCGGCCGGCTGATCCTGGGCGTGGGCTGCGGCTGGAACGAGCCAGAGTTCTCCGCCTTCGACTTCCCCTTCGATCATCGGGTCGGCCGTTTCGAGGAGGCACTGGAGGTCCTGGTGCCGGCGCTTCGCGAGGGGCGAGTCTCGTTCTCCGGGCGCTGGCATTCCGCCGCCGATCTCGAGATCGTGCCGCGGCATGCCCGGCCGGACGGCCGTCCCACCCCGCTGCTGATTGCCGGCCGCGGCCCACGAATGCTGCAGCTGGTCGCCCGCCATGCCGACGCGTGGAATACCGCCTGGATCGGGCCAGCGTCCCAGCTGCCGCCGCGGATGGAGGGGCTGCAGGCCGCCCTGGCCGAGGCCGGGCGCGATCCCGCCTCGCTCGAAATCACGGTGGGCATCAACGTGGTGCTGCCGGAGTTCGCGGACGCGGAGCACCCGGCGCTGGAGGTCACGCCCGAAACGATCACGGGTTCGCCGGAGGAGCTGGCCGCGGAGCTGCGGGCCTACGCGGAGATGGGCGTCGGCCACATCCAGGCCGCCCTGGAACCGACCACGCCACCGGCCATCGCCCACCTGGGGAAGGCGGTCGCGCTGCTCCGGGGCTAGCTCAGGCGATCCCCAGCAGCACATGGCGACCCGGGCGGCGGCGCAACCGGCGCAGGTTCGGGCCGACCACCCGGATGCCGCAGACCGCGCATCGCGTCCAGCGTCCATCGCGGACTAGGCGCACGCCGTGCTCCGGCACCAGGACGCGCATCGGTGGGCGGCGTCGCGCCCGCTCCCGCAGAGCGGAGCGCCGATCGCGCCAGGCTTCCTCGGACCCTGGCACCCCCAGCCGGCGCGCATGGCCGAGCGAGCTGGGGTACCGGGCCGACTCGCCGGCCAGGGCGGCGGCGTCGGGCACGCCATGGCGGCGGTAGAGCGCGAAGGCGGTGGCGTAGAAGGCCGCGTCATGGTGGCGCTTGCGCCGGCGGCGGCCGCGCGGCGCGGGAGCCAGCCAGTGGGCGAGCTCGTGAAGCAGGGTCAGGCGCTGGTCCAACGGATCGCTGCCGGCAACCACGGAGATCGCGCCGGCTGATTGCCGCGTGACACCGGACGAGGTCGGGCGGTCGCGATGGCGCCAGGTGAGGCGCGGCAGCGGGCGCATCGGCGTCGGCGCAGACGGACAGCACCAGGCTGCGTGCCCAGGCCGGGGCGTCAGCCATCGGTCTTGGGCTTGGGCTTGGCGCGTGGCTTGGCGGCGGCCTGCGGCTTGGCCGCCGACGCGTCAGCGGGTGCCGGCTCGTCAGTGGGCAGCTCGGGAGCGGCCTTCGGCTTGGCCCCGCCCTCGCGCTGCTCCCGCAGCAGCTCGCCCACCTCCATGATCCAGGCGTCCAGCTCGGGATCGGCGTACGACTCCTCGTCGTAGGTGAAGCCGGTCATGTCGCTGCCGTGCTCGGCCACGTAGTCGGCCGGCGTGACGTCGCGGTACGGGAAGCCGCGGCGGGCCAGCGCCTCGCGGCCGGGATTGGCGCGCGGGCGAAACGGATCGCCCTCGCGGCGCAGGTCGTGGCGCGCGCGCCAGCGCGCGGTCAGGCGGTCGAGGTTGGTCCGGTTGGTGTTCGTTGCGAAGCGGCGCGGCATCTGCCGCGCAGCCTAGCGCGCCCCGGCCGCCTCGGGAGTGGCGGAGCCGCCGGTGGCCTCGCGATCGGTCGCGGCCGGCTCTTCGTACAGGCCCAGCTTGGCCACCGCGCGCTGGACGCCGCGCGGCGCCCACCAGTTGATGGAGCCCATCACCCGCATGAAGGCCGGCACCAGGATGCCGCGCACCAGGGTGGCGTCGATCAGGACGGCCAGCGCCATGGTGAAGCCCAGCGCCTTGATGAAGGTGATGCTCGACAGCGCGAAGGCGCCGAACACGGCGACCATGATCAGGGCCGCGCCGGTGATGATCCCGCCGGTCAGCCCGATCCCCTCGGCCACCGCCCGCGTGTTGTCGCCGTGGGCGAGGTATCGCTCACGGATGCGCGACAGGAGCAGGACCTCGTAGTCCATGGAGAGGCCGAACAGGATCGCGAACATGATCACCGGCAGCCAGGCGCCCAGCGCGCCGGACGCGTTGAAGCCGAGCAGGCTCTCCAGGTGGCCCTGCTGGAAGATGAAGACCAGCGCCCCGAAGCTGGCGCTGATGCTGATCAGGCTCATCAGCACGGCCTTGATCGGCAGGAAGACCGACCCGAAGGTCAGGAACAGGACCAGTGCCGTGACCAGCACCACGATCAGCACCGCCCACGGCACCGATGCGCTGAAGCTGGCCATGAAGTCGGCCGATCGCGAGGGGAGGCCGCCGGTCAGCACCTGCGCACCATCGGGCGACGGCACCGCGCGGATCTCGCTCGACCAGCGCGCGTCCCTCGTTCGAGTCGGGCAGCTGGGTGGCGAAGACGCGGACCTTGGCGGTGTCATCGGCGATCCAGCCGGCCAGGTACGCGTCCAGTGCAGCGCTGTGCCTGCTCCGGTCGCTGGTCGGCCGGCAGGGCGAGCAGTGCGCGGTAGTCGGTCTCAGCCATGCCGGGCGGCGGGTCCAGGACGCTCTCGACGTCGGTCACGCCATCCAGCGCGCCAACCTCGTCCACGTAGGCGGCCAGCGCAGCCTGGCGCTCCGGCGAGACGCCATCCTCCAGGTTGGTGCCGTCCCAGGTCAGGGCCGCGGTGATGGGGTCGTTCTCGCTGCCGGGGAAGTCGTCGAGCAGAGCCTCGAAGCCAATGCGCGCCGGGGTCGGCGGCAGGTCCTCGATGTTCTGGCCGGTCGAGAGCTGGATCTGGAAGAACGGAATGCCCGCGACCAGCAGCAGTGCCAGCACCGGTCCGCCGATGCGGAACGGATGGCGCATGACGCGCGCCGCGATCCAGGCCCAGACGCCATGGCCCTGGCGACGATCCGCCGCTTCGACATCGTCCTCGTGCAGGCGCAGGAAGCTCGGCAGCGGCACCCGCAGGCGGTTGACGCGCGGGCCGAGGATGGCCAGCAGCGCCGGCAGCACGGTCAGGCCGTAGAGCAGCGTGGACGCCACGGTGATGACGCCGGCGATGCCCATGCTGCGCAGCGCGGCGGCATCGAAGACCGCCAGCGAGGCCAGGCCGATGGCGACCGCCACACCACTCACGGCCACGGCCTTGCCGACGCTTCCCATCATCCGCTCGATGGCGATCTCCACCGAGTGGTGGCGCAGCTCCTCGCGGAAGCGGCTGACCATGAACAGTGAGTAGTCGATCGCCAGCGCCAGCCCGATCATGGTGGCCAGGTTGTTGACGAAGATGCTCATCTCCATCACCGATGCCAGCAGGCCGATGACGGCGAACACGGTCGGCATCGCGAGCGCGGCGATCAGCAGGGGCAGCCCGGCGGCGACCAGCGTGCCGAACACCGCCAGCAGGATGAGCAGTGCGATCGGCAGGCTGATCGTCTCGGCCATGACCAGGTCCTGCTCGATCTTCTGGTTGAACTCGTGGTACAGCTGCGGAATGCCGGTGATCTGCACCTCGACGCCGGCGGGCGCATTCACCGCATCGGCCAGGCGGGCTGAATCCTCGACCGCCTCCTCGACCTCTTCCTTCAGGTAGACGACGGCCAGGGTCGAGGCGCCGTCCTCCGAGAGGAAGGCCGGAGCGGGGGCATCGGCATAGGTGACGACGCGCTCGACAGCGGGGTCATTGGTGATGTCGGCCAGGCTGCCCTTGACCGTGGTCTGGAAGGCCGGCGACGCCGCGTCGCCGTCAGGGTCCTTGAAGATCAGGAGCATGGTCGTCTCGGTCGGGCCGAATCGGTCCGTCAGGACGTCCGCGGCCTGCTGCTCCTCCGAGCCCGGGATGACCCAGCCACCCTGGATCAGCGTGCCGCCGCCAACAGTGGCCCACACGTTGAGGCCGATGACCAGCGCCAGGCCGATGATCGGCAGCACCTTGCGGAACCGATAGTCGAAACGGCCGAGGGCCGCGAACATGCCGGTGGGATGCGGCTCCAGGACGTGCTCGGTGGGGGGAGGGGCAGCGGGGGGAGTGGCCATGGTGCTCAGGAACGCTCCGAATCGGTGATGATGAATGATCGTTCAGTGTTGTGGCGGCTACGTTAGCCTTGCATTCGGCCCCCGTCAAGTGCAAACTGAATGAGTATTCACGCTGTGTTAAGGAGTCGCCCACGTGCCGCGAGCCACCACCGAGCATACCGCCGAAGTCCGGCAGCGCATCCTGGAAGGAGCGCACCGGGCCTTCCGCGCGCGCGGCTACCGCGGGACCACCATCCCGGTCATCGCCGGCGAGGCAGGCGTGAGCGTCGGCCTCATCTATCGCTACTTCGCCAGCAAGGAAGAGCTGTTCCTGTCTGTCTGCCAGGCGCAGTCCGACCTGCAGCTCAACGAGCTGGCGGCCGTGCTATCGGGCATATCGGACCCGCACGCTCGGCTCGATGCGGCCGTCCGGTTCTTCGTCGACTCCCTCATCGACGATGGCTGGGGCGCGATCATCATCCACGCCCAGGCGGAGGCTGACCGCAACCCGCGGCTGCGGGACATGCTGACCCGCATCTCCGACCAGAACCGTGGCTTCTCGGCCATGTTCATCCGCGAGCTGATCGCGCGTCGGGAGGCGCCGGCGGACATGGACGTGGACTCGGCCAGCCTCGCCGTGGCGCTCCTGCTCCACGGAGCGGTGGCGCACCAGGCGGAACGCGGCGCGGCCTGGGATCCTGAGGCCGTGGTCCGCGCCATCACCACCGTCCTGTCGTGGCCGCTCGCAGGTCGGGCAGCGGCCGCGCGCGATCCGGAGCCGGAGGCGGAGGCCGTCCCAGCCTGATCGTCGAGCTCGACCGCGCTCTAGCCAATCCCGCGGCTGAATGGACCACGGAGCCTGTCACCGAGGCGCTCCCTCGCTGTTTGAGCCGCAGCCTGGCTGGACTGAGCGGCCCAGCCGGTTGCTTGGTGGTCGTGTTGAGCCGTCGGCTGGCTACGCGGACTGGGTGGCGCGTGCCGCAGCCTAGTCGACTCAGCCGCCAGCTCGGCTAACCGCTCGGTCGAATTCGCTGCAGGCCGCTCGGTATGATCGCCGGCGTGACGGTCACCGCCCAGTCGCTGAACCCGGTGTCGTGGTGGCAGGGACTCGGCCGGCTGACGCGCTCCGGCAGCCCGGTCGAGGGGCTTTCCTGGGCTCTCTACGACTTCGCCAACACGATCTTCAGCTTCGCCATCGTCAGCTTCGCCATGGGGCCGTGGACCACCGACGCCCTGGGCGAGACGACCGGCACCCTGGCCTTCACCGCCGCGGCCAGCCTGTCCGTGGCGCTCAACGCGGCCGTCTCCCCGGTGCTCGGCGCCATGAGCGATCGGACCGGCGGGCGCAAGCGCTACCTGGCGCGTGTTCACGATCGGCTGCATCGTGCCGACCCTGGTGATCGGCCTGGTCAACATCTGGCTCGGGCTGCTGTTCTTCGCCATCGCCAACTTCGCCTACCAGGCCGCGCTTGATCTACTACGACGCGCTGCTCCCCGACGTGGCGCTGCCGGCCGCGCGCGGGCGGCTCTCCGGCGTGGGCGTGGCGCTCGGCTACGTGGGCAGCATCGTCTCGGCCCTGCTGCTGGGCACGACCACCGACGCCGACGGGAACATCACCGCCGCCAGCTTCCTGCTCATCGGCTCGCTGTTCGCGATCTTCGCCATCCCGATCTTCGTCATCGTCCGCGAGCGGCAGCGCCAACGCGGCATCCTTCAGCCCGGCCGAGGCGCTGCACTCGTGGTCGCAGCTGCGGACCACCATCGCGCCACGCGCGACAGCGGCCCGGACTGCTGCGCTTCGTGGTCGGCCGCTTCTTCTACACCGACCCGATCAACACCGCCATCGCGGTCATGAGCCTGTTCGCCATCAACGCCGTCGGCTTCAGCCAGAGCGAGGCGCGATTCGTGCTGATCGGGCTGATCGTGGTGGCCATCATCGCCAGCTTCTTCTGGGGAATCGCCTGCGACCGGATCGGCCCCAAGCGGACGCTGATGTTGGTGCTCGGCAGCTGGACGGTGGGCCTGCTGCTGATCGGCCTCTGGCTGGACAAGGTCGCCTTCCTGGTCGCCGGCGCCATCCTGGGCTCGGGCCTGGGCGGCATCGCGGTCACCGACCGGCTCCTGCTCCTGCGCCTCACCAAGCCCGAGGAGGTCGGCGAGATGCTGGGCCTGTACGGGATGGCGGGCAAGCTGTCGGCGGTGGTGGGGCCGCTCATGTTCGGGGCGATCGTCTTCGTCCTGGACCCGGAGCAGAACGGGCCGATCGCCTACCAGGTCGCGATCCTGTCACTCTTGGTGCTGATGGTGATCGGCTTCTGGATCGTGCGACCCGTCCCGGAGGGCACGCCGCCACCGCCCGACGAGCTCCCGCTGGCGGCGCCGCTCGAGCCCGCCATCGTGCCGCCCGGCGAGGTGCCGCGATGACGCTGGTGGTGGCGCACCGGGGCGCATCGGTCCAGGCGCCCGAGAACACCATGGAGTCCTTCCGGCTGGGGGCGGAGGCCGGGGCCGATGCGATCGAGCTCGACGTCCATCTCTCCAGCGACGGGCAGCTGGCGGTCATCCACGACGAAACGGTCGACCGCACGACCGATGGCACCGGCGCGGTCGTGAGCCTCACGCTGCAGAGCCTGCGCAAGCTGGATGCCGGCGCCCGATTCACGGCCGGCGACGGCTCGACGCCCTTCGCCGGCAAGGGCCTCACCATCCCGACCCTCGAGGAGGTGCTCGACTGGCTGCCCGATGGCGTCGGGCTGGTGGTCGAGATCAAGGCGCGCGCCGCGGTGCCGAAGGTGGTCGAGGCGCTGCGCGACCGTCCGGTCCGCAGGGACGGCCGCGCGAGCGTGATCAGCTTCGACGAGGCGGCGATCGACGAGGCCCACGCTCTCGACCCGGACCTGCCGACCGGCTACCTGCTGGTGCCGACCCAGCCGTTCGAGCCCGCGCTGCGCTGGGCGGTGGAGCACGGCCACCAGGCGGTGCATCCCTGGGAGGGCGACCTGGGACTGGACCCGGCGCCGGCGCTGTCCCAGGCGATGGCCTACGGACGGCAGGTCGGCTGCTACGTGGTCAACGACCCGGACCGCATGAAGCACCTGGCCGTGTTGGGCCTGTGGGGCTTCGTGACCGATGTGCCCGACGTGGCGCGGGCGGCCCTGGGTCCACGCGCAGGAACCTGACAAGCGGATGAGCGGCCGGTGGTCGGCCGCCCATCGGATCGATCCAGGAGCGGACCCTCAGGCGGTGGCCCCGGTCAGGGCGCTCAGCGCCTGCTTGGCGGCGTCGACGTTGTCGACCGCCGAAGGCGACCGTGATCTTGTCGCCCTCCATGCCGGTCGGGAAGATCGCCTCGATGTTGACGCCGGCATCGGCCAGCCGTGCGCGCCGCATCGGCCAGCACGCCCGGCTTGTCCTCGAGCGCGGCCGAGGCGAGGGCGACCTCGCGGAACTTGCAGTCGATGCCCTGCGAGGGCCGATCGCGTGGCCGACTCGTCGTTGGTGACGAGGGCGATCGTCCCGAGCCGCCACTCGGTGGCGCCTGCCACCCCGTTGATGTTGATCCCCTTCTCGGCTATGGCTGCGGCCGTGTCGGCCAGGCTGCCCGGCCGGTTCTCGAGGTCGATGATGAATGCGTTCATGGTCACCTCCGCTGTCGTGGGCCTCCAGTCTACGGCCGCTGTCATCATGGCCAGGTGAACGGCGTTGACCGCGCGCGCCGGGTCGGCTTCGGCCTCGTCGCCGAAGCAGCCGCTACGCTGCGCGCATGACCTACTCCATCGTCGCGCGCGACCCGCAGACCGGCCGCTTCGGGATCGCCGTGCAATCCCACTTCCTGGGGGTCGGCCCCGTCGTTCCGTGGCTCGAGGCGGGCGTCGGTGCGGTCGCCACCCAGGCATCGGTCAACGTGGCTTTCGGCCCGATCGGCCTGGAGCTGCTGCGCGCCGGCTCGAGCGCCGAGCAGACGGTCGCAGCGCTGGCTGGCCAGCGACGAGAACCCGCAGGTCCGGCAGCTGGGCGTGGTGGACGCGCAGGGCCGGGCCGCGGCGCACACCGGCAGCGAAACCATTCCCGCCGCCGGCCACCTGGTGCGCGACGGCTTCACCGTGCAGGGCAACCTGCTGCGCAATGACACGTGCTGGCCGGCCATGGCCGCTGCCTACGAGGAAGGGCTGGCCGATGGAGCGCCGTTCGTGGAGCGCCTGCTGCGGGCGCATGGAGGCCGCCGAGCGAGAGGGCGGGGATGTCCGAGGACGGCAATCGGCGGCGATCATGGTGGTCGACGCCGAGCTCCATCCCACCGCCTGGCGCGGCCACGGCCTGGTGATGGACATGCGCATCGAGGATCACCCCGACCCGGTGCCGGAGCTGCGACGGATCGTGACCCTGCAGCTGGCCTACGACATGCTCGACGACGAGGGCGACGAGGCCAAGGCGGGGCGGAGCGCCGAGGAGCGCTACGCCGAGTCGCGGCGCCTGGCGCCGGAGGCGTACGAGCTCGTGTTCTGGCGAGCGCTGGAGCTGGCAACCGCCGGCGACATCGAGGGCGGCCGTCGCGAGATGGCGATCGCGCTCGCAGGCGGACGACAGCCTGGCGCCGCACGCTCGAGCACCTGGCGCAGGCGGGCCGCGAGGGCGTCACGCCCGAGCTGGCGGCGCAGCTGCTGGGCGACTGACCGCGGGGTAGAGGCCCCGTACACGCCCCATGCGTGCAACGGCGCACATCAGCGTGTATGCGCAGGTCGCCACGCGGGTGGTGAGTCAGGCGACGCACCGGAGCCCCGCGGATGTCTCATCGGCGCCGTTGTACGCAACGCACGCGTATCGCCATCCGGCGGGTGCCCACATCACGGATGGGAAGGCCCTGCCGGCGGGCTGAGCGGCTACCAGTTGGTGGCGGTGACGCGTTCCACTTCGCCGATCGACTCGAGCCAGCGCTCGACGTCGATGGCAGCCTTGCAGCCGTCGCCGGCGGCGGTGACCGCCTGGCGGTAGCGATGGTCGTGCACGTCGCCGGCCACGAAGACGCCCTCGACCATCGTGTTGGTGTCGCCGTCCTCGGCCGTCTTGCAGTAGCCGCGCGGATCCAGGTCCAGCTGCCCCTTGAAGAGGTCCGTGTTCGGCTTGTAGCCGATGGCGACGAAAAGGCCCTGGACGTCCAGCGTCGACTCCTCGCCGTTGGCCGTGTCCCGGATCGCCAGCTGGTTGACGGTCATGTCGCCGCGGACGTCGGTGACTTCCTGTGTTCCAGCGCACCTCCACCTTGGGGTGGGTGAAGGCGCGGTCCTGCATGATCTTGCTGCCGCGGAACTCGTCGCGCCGCACCAGGATGGTGACCTTGGAGGCGAACTTGGTCAGGAAGAGCGCCTCCTCCAGTGCCGTGTCGCCGCCACCGACCACCGCCACTTCCCGATCGCGGAAGAAGAAGCCGTCGCAGGTGGCGCAGGCGCTGACCCCGCGGCCGCGGAACTCCTCCTCGGAGGTCAGCCCCAGCCACAGGGCCGATGCGCCGGTGGCGACGATCACCGCATCGGCCAGGTACAGGTCGTCCTTGACCCACAGCTTGAAGGGCCGCTCGCTGAAGTCGACCTTGGTGACGTCGACGTCCATGATCGTCGAGCCGAAGCGCTCCGCCTGCTGGCGAAAGAGCGCCATCAGCTCCGGTCCCTGGATCCCGTCGGGAAATCCGGGGTAGTTCTCCACGTCGGAGGTGATCATCAGCTGGCCCAGCGGGGCGTTGCCGGCGAAGACGATCGGCTCCAGGTTGGCGCGCGAGGCGTACGATGGCGGCGGTGAGTCCGGCCGGGCCGGACCCGATGATCGCGACCTTGCGGTGGCGGGTATCGGTGCTCTCAGTCTCGGCGGTGGGGTTGGGCGGCATGGTCGCGGTCATGCCGTCAGCATAGCGAACTAGGCAGGCTCGCCAGCCTCGTCGTCCTCGGCGTCGTCCTCATCGCCCTCGTGCTCCTGGCGCTCCAGCTCCTGGTCGCGCAGGAAGGCATCGTCGACCGGGTTCATGTCGGGAGTGAGTCCCGACGGCTCATCAGGGTCGATCCTATCCGGGATGCGGAAGAGGTCGGACATATCCAGCTCCTTGCGGGAGGGCTCGGGGTCCAGCATACGACCGGCAGCGCGGGAAGGCGATGGCGGGTAGCATCGAGGGCGTGATCGAACGTCGTCCGACCTCCACGGTCGACATCGGCGGCGTCCTCATCGGCTCCGGACATCCGATCGTCGTCCAGTCGATGACGAACACCGATACCGCCGATGCCGATGCCACCGCCATCCAGGTGGCGCAGCTGGCGCATGCCGGCAGCGAGCTCGTGCGCGTCACGGTCAACAACGATGAGGCCGCCAAGGCAGTGCCGGTCATCCGCGAGAAGCTGGATCGGCTGGGCGTCGGCGTCCCGCTGATCGGCGACTTCCACTACAACGGGCACCTGTTGCTGACCAAGTACCCGGAGGCGGCGGAGGCCCTGGCCAAGTACCGGATCAACCCGGGCAACGTGGGCGCCAAGCGCCGCGACGCGAACTTCGTCCAGATCGTGGAGGTCGCGATCGCCAACCGGAAGCCGGTGCGCATCGGCGTCAACTGGGGGAGCCTCGACCAGCAGCTGCTGACCGACCTGATGAACGCCAACGCCGCCCTGCCGGAGCCGCGCGACAGCCGCGAGGTGATGATCGAGGCCATGGTCGAATCGGCCATGCGCTCGGCTCGGCTGGCGGAGGAGACCGGGCTCGGCCACGACCGGATCATCCTGTCGGCCAAGGTGTCCGGCGTGCAGGACCTGGTCGAGGTCTACGCACGTCTGGCGGAGCAGGGCGACTATCCGCTGCACCTGGGCCTGACCGAGGCCGGCATGGGCAGCCGCGGCATCATCTCCTCGACCGCCGGCCTGTCGATCCTGCTGCAGCGCGGGATCGGTGACACCATCCGCGTCAGCCTGACCCCCGCACCCGGCGGCGACCGCACCGAGGAGGTGCAGGTCGCGCAGCAGGTCCTGCAGTCGATGGGCCTGCGCAGCTTCACGCCACAGGTGAGCGCCTGCCCCGGCTGCGGACGCACCACCTCGACCTTCTTCCAGGAGATGGCGCGCGACATCGGCGACTACCTGCGCGATCAGATGCCGGTCTGGCGCGAGTCGCACCCGGGCGTGGAGGAGCTGAAGGTGGCGGTCATGGGCTGCGTGGTCAATGGACCGGGCGAGTCGAAGCACGCCGACATCGGCATCAGCCTGCCGGGCACGTTCGAGGAGCCGGTGGCGCCCGTCTTCGTCGACGGGCAGCTGCGCACCACCCTGCGCGGCGACGACATCGTGCCGCGCTTCCTGGAGATCCTCGACGACTACGTGGCGCAGCGATACCCAGCGCGGGAGCTGACCCCGAGCTAGGCGGCCGTCATCCGCTCACAGGCAGACGCCGGAAGCCGCCGGTGGGCCGATCAGCGCGCCGGGCGTGATCTCCTCTCGCATCTCGATCGACCCGTCCTCGTTTAGCCCACGCTGCCGATCAGGTTCTTGTCGATCAGGTTCGGATCGAGCTGCGTGGAGTCGATGGCGATCTCGCCGTTGACCGTCACCGTCCAGGTCGCCGGATCCGCCGGGAGGTCGAACGTCGAAGGCAGCGGCCTTGCAGGTGTCAAGCGTCTGCGGCTCGCCGGGCACGCCATCGACGGCGAGCGTGATCGTGGCCGCTTCCGCCGTCTCGTTGGTGATCGCCAGGCGCAGCTTGAAGGCGGCATCGCCGCCACCGCCGCCTCCTCCGCCGCAGGCGGCCAGCAGGATGAGGGCGCACGCAAAGGCCACGCCGCTCGAGGGCATGGCCTCGTCGCCGCGCCGACGGGATTGGGCGTACCGTCGTCATCGGTCCTCCTTATCCATCCTCGGGTGACCGCCCGGCACCGGGCGGGGGGTGGACGTGGCGCGAACTCTAATCGCTGGCGGGCCGCGCGGGGAAGCCCCTTTCGTGCGTGATCGCGTGCCGGACTGCGGGCAGATCAGGCGGGAGGCTGCGCCGCCAGGAATGTCCAGGCCGCCAGGGTGAAGGTCAGGACCAGGAGCAGGATGACCGCCAGCGGCACGAGGGCGACGCCGACGTTCTGCTGCACGTCCTGGTGCTGCGGGTCGTGGTGGTCGGGATGCATGTCGTGGACGGTGTCCACCACCAGCTCCCCATGTTCCTGGCGTGCCGGCAGGTTCTCGGTCATGGCTGCTCCTCGTCGGCCGCGTTGAGGGTGAGCGCCAGCTGGCGCTCCAGGTCGCTCGCCGTGAGCTGGCCGATCTGCCGCCCGCGAACGATGCCGTCGCGAATCGATGAAGACGCTCTCCGGCGGGGCGAAGATGCCGAAGCTCTGCGCCGTCAGCTCGCCGGGATCCATGGCCGCCGTCCAGGTGGCACCCATGCGCGCCATGAAGTCGCGCGCCGCCTCCGAGTTGTCGCGGAACACGATGCCCACCACGGCCAGGTCATCGGCCTGGTGGCGGACCGAGCGACTGCCCTCAGGATCGGGAACTCGTCGACGCACGGCCCGCACCAGCTGGCCCAGAAGTTGACGATCACCGGCCGCCCGCGCAGGTCGCTGAGCTGCAGCGCGTTGCCGTCGAGATCGGTCAGCGCGAAGTCCGGCGCCGGCTGCGCCGATCTGCGGACGCCGGCCGCGCCGGCGCGGCCCATGACCAGCAGCGTTCCCGCCCACGCGGCGAGCAGGATCAGCGGCAGCACCGCGCCGACCACGCGCCAGCGCAGGGAGAGGCCGGGCTGCCGGACGACGCGCGGTGGCCACACTCATCGGCGGCGTCAGTGCCCCGCCGCGTCGTGGTGGGGCGACTCCTCGACCTCCTGCCACTCGTCGTCCGGCGGCGCGGACCCAGGCCGACGATGCCGTAGATCAGCACCAGCAGGCCCGGCAATGCCGAGCCAGGGGTTCATGAAGCCCGAGATGGTGCTCGAGCACCGGCAGCGAATAGGCCTCGTCCGGCTTGAAGACCAGCGCCGCGCCCAGCAGCGCGGCGGCGATCGAGAAGATCACCGGCAGCAGGCTCGCCGGACGGCAGGTGCACGCCCGGCGGCGGGCTGCGACGCGGCCCGCGGACGCCCGACGCGCACGGTCACGGCGAAGACGACGATCAGGACCCCCACGATGGCGATCCCGATGATCAGGAAGCCGATCCACTGCTCGACGTTCATCGCTCCTCCGCTAGCGCAGGAAGTAGAGGGTCGTGAAGAGGGCGATCCACACGACGTCGACGAAGTGCCAGTAGATGCTCACCGCCTCGACCGCCACGTGGTTGCGGGCGCTGAACTGTCCCTGGCTGGCCCGCGCGACGAGGATGGTCAGGCCCACCACGCCGCCGAAGACGTGCGCGCCGTGGAAGCCGGTCAGGGTGTAGAAGACCGTGCCGAACAGCCCGTCGCTGATGCCGAAGCCCAGCACCGAGTAGTCGTACAGCTGACCGATCAGGAAGCCGACGCCCAGGACCAGGGTGACGATCGTCCAGAAGCGCATGGCGCGCTGATCGCCGCGCCGGATGGCCCACACGCCGAACTGCATCGTCACGCTGCTGGTGAGCAGGATGATGGTGATCGGCAGGGCGATCGGCATGATCTCCAGCGGATGCGCCGGCGCGACGGGACCCCACTCACCCACGAAGCCGGCGCGCGAGTTGAAGTAGGCGGCGAACAGGCCGCCGAAGAACATCACCTCGCTGGCGATGAACAGCAGCATGCCGACCAGCGGCGTCGGCATGCCCGCCTCGCGATGCGGGCTCACCATCTTGGCTGACGCCCATGTCGGCGCTCATGGAGGTCGGGGCGTCGACGCTCATGACTTCCCTCCCTGGTCCGGTTCGCCGGCCACGTTCGTCTCGTCGTCAGCCGGTGCCAGCATCGGCACCTGTTCGGCGGTCAGGTGCTCCACGTCGTGCTTGTGGCGCAGGTCGAAGACCGGGCGCTCGCTGCGAATCGGCGGCAGCACGTCGAAGTTGTAGGGCGGTGGCGGCGAGGTGGTCGCCCACTCCAGCGTGTTGCCCTCCCACGGGTCGTCGCCCACGCGCTCGCCGTTGATGAAGGTCGCCACCAGGTTGATCAGGAACGGCAGGATGCTGGCCGCGATCAGGAACGCGCCGAAGGTCGAGACCAGGTTCCAGATCGTCCAGCCGGCATCGGGCGAGTAGTCGCTGATGCGGCGTGGCATGCCGGAGACGCCCAGCGGATGCATCGGGAAGAAGGCCAGGTTGAAGCCGACGAACATCATCCAGAAGTGGACCTTGCCGAGGCTCTCGTTGAGCCGCCGGCCCGTCATCTTCGGGAACCAGAAGTAGGTCGCGGCGAAGACGCCGAACACGCTGCCGCCGAAGAAGACGTAGTGCAGGTGCGCCACCACGAAGTAGGTGTCCTGCAGGTGGAAGTCCACCGGGGGCTGGGCGAGCATCACGCCGCTGATGCCGCCGATCAGGAACATGCTGATGAACCCGAGGGCGAAGAGCATGGGCGTGGTGAGGCTGATCGAGCCGCGCCACAGCGTCGCCAGCCAGTTGAACATCTTCACGCCGGTCGGGATGGCGATCAGCGTGGTCATGAAGGCGAAGAACGGCAGCAGCACCTTGCCGGTGGTGAACATGTGGTGGGCCCACACGGTCCAGCTCAGGAGGCCGATGCCCACGGTCGCGTAGACGAAGGCCCGGTACCCGAACAGCGGCTTGCGGCTGAAGACCGGCAGGATCTCGCTGACCACGCCCATGGCCGGCAGGATGACGATGTAGACCTCCGGATGGCCGAAGAACCAGAAGATGTGCTGCCACAGGATCGGGTTGCCGCCGGCTGCCGGATCGAAGAAGTGGCCGCCGTAGTTGCGATCGATGAACAGGGCGATCAGGCCGGCCGTCAGCACCGGGGTGGCGAGCAGGATCAGCGTGGCGGTCACCAGCACCGTCCACGCGAAGATCGGCATCCGGAAGAGGGTCATTCCCGGCGCCCGCATCTTGAAGATGGTGGTGATGAAGTTGACCGCGCCCAGGATCGAGGCGGTGCCCACCAGGGTCAGGCCGATGAGCCACAGGTCGGTGCCGACCCCCTGTGCGTAGGTGCCGTTGCTCAGCGGCGCGTAGTTGGTCCAGCCCTCCGCCGCCGCCCCGCCGAAGAGGTAGCCGGCGAAGATGAGCGCCGCCGCCCAGCGGCAGCAGCCAGAAGGAGAGGGCGTTGATGCGGGGGAAGGCCATGTCCGGCGCGCCCAGCTGGAGCGGCACCACGTAGTTCGCGAAGCCGGACAGGACCGGCACCACGAACAGGAAGATCATGATCGTCCCGTGCATGGTGAAGGCCTGGTTGTACGTGGCCGGATCCAGGAACTGCAGGCCCGGCACCGCGAGCTCGGAGCGAATGACGAGCGCCAGGATGCCCGCCGCGAAGAAGAAGAAGAACGAGTTGACGATGTAGAGGATGCCGATCTTCTTGTGATCGACCGTCGTCAGCCAGTCGAGCACCCAGGAGCGACGGTAGGTCTCGGCCTGCGGGGTGAGGGTGGTGGTCGCCATGAGTCTCTGGTTCGCTCCGCTACTCGACGGTGAGCGTGCCGGTCATTTCCGGCACGGGGTGGAATCTCGCAGTAGAACGTGTACTCGCCGGCCGGCAACGGAGGCACGGCGAAGTCGTCGGTGGCGTCGGGCCCGGTGAATGGCTGGACGCGGAAGACCTCCTCGTTGTTGGCATCGACGATGACGAAGTTGTGGGCCACCGAGTCCTGATTGGTGAAGCGAAGCGTCCACGGCGTGTCGGCTGCGGCCCGCAGCTCATGCTTGTCGAAGGCGATGGTCGGCCGCCGTCAGCTCGACCACTTCGCCGCCCGGCTCGACCGAGGGCGGCGGCGTGCGACCCGCCTTGCCGTCGGCCAGCCACTGTTCGAAGTTGGCGCGGGACATGGCCTGCACGCTGAAGGTCATCTGCGCATGCAGGTCGCCGCAGAACTCGGCGCACTGGCCCTGGTAGGTGCCCTCTTCGCTGACGGTGAACTCCAGCGAGTTCGGGGTCTCGCTCTCCGGGAACGGAATCAGGTCGCGCTTGATCAGGAATTGCGGCACGAAGAAGGAGTGGATCACGTCGTTTGACACCAGGGTGAGCCGAACCGGCTCCCCGACCGGCACCACCATGACCGGCGGAGACGCGGGGCTGCCGACCACGCTGTAGTCGTTGTCGGGGTTGGTGTCGTCGTCCAGGTACCGGAACTGCCACTGCCACTGGAAGCCGTCCACCTCGATGTCCACGCCGGCGTCCGCCGCACCGGCGGCTTCCACGCGGGCCAGGGTGACGACCGACAGCGTGAACAGGATCAGGACGATCACGGTCGGGATGGCGGTCCAGATGATCTCGACCAGGGTGTTGCCATGGGTCTGGGGCGGCAGCCGGTCGTCGCGACGGCGATAGCGGAGGATCGAGTAGACGATGAAGCCCTCGACCCCCAGGAAGACGACGGTGCCCATCGCCAGCATGATGTTGTAGAGGGTGAAGACCGATTGGGCGGCGTCCGTCTTGGGCTCGGGCGGGATCATGCCGCAGCCCGCGGCGATGGCGAGCACCAGCAGCGGAGCGACGACGCGAAGCGCCGTCCGCAGCCGGGATCGGGCCGCCGTGGTGGGCATCAGCTCGTCTCGAGGCTCCTCAGCGTCGCGGTGCAGCACGGGCCTCAGCCCGCGCCGTCTCGTTCGTTGCGGGGCCGCGCGTCCAGCGTGCTGGCGCGGCACGAGCCGTATTGTACCGATCAGGTGCGGCCCCGCGCCCCTGCGCGCGAGGCCGTTTCCCTGACGCGGCGCGCGGATGGCGACGACGGGGCTGCGGCGACACAATGGCGAGCGATGAGAGCTCACCGGGTTTCGTGGCGAGCCGCGCTCCTGGCCGTCCCGGGCACGCTCGGGCTTGCCGCGCCTGTCCTTCGCCCACGGCGAGACGATGCCCGCCCCGGAGCTGCCCGGGGTCCTGCTGGCGTGGCGGTTCGACCTCCTGCCGCTGGCCGGCGTGGCCGTCGCCAGCGTGGCGTACCTGTGGGCCGCGCGCCAGGTCGCCCGGCGTCATCGGTCCAACCCGCCGCCACCCTGGCGAACCGCTGCCTTCCTGGGTGGCATGGCCGCGATCGTGGTGGCGCTGTGCTCGCCGATCGAGGCCTACGAGGGGCAGCTGTTCAGCGTGCACATGGTGCAGCACATGCTGCTGGAGCTGGTGGCCGCGCCGCTGATCCTGCTGGGCGCGCCGGTGACCCTGACGCTGCGCGTTGCCACGCCGGGCCTGCGACGCGGACTGCTGGCCGTGCTGCACAGCCGCGCCGTGGCGGTGCTGACCTTCCCGCTGCTGACCTGGCTGGCCTTCGCCGCGGTGAACTGGGGCTGGCACTTCAGCACGCTCTACGACCAGGCCCTGGAGAACGAGCCGCTGCATTACTTCCAGCACGCGACCTTCCTGATCGCCGCGCTGCTGTTCTGGTGGCCGGTGGTCGGAGCCGATCCGGGCCGATGGCGCCTCCCCTACCCGGTCCGCCTCTTCTACCTCTTCCTGGCCATGCCGCAGAACTCGTTCCTGGGCGTGGCGCTGATGAGCGCCCCGGCGGTGCTGTTCCCGCACTACCTGACCACGCTGCGGCCATGGGGTCCCGAGCGCGATCGCCGACCAGAACCTGGGCGGGATCCTGATGTGGACCTTCGGCGACGTCGTGTTCCTGATCGCCATGGCCTGCGTGGTGGCCGCCTGGGTGCGTCACGAGGACCGGCGCACCGCCCGCCTGGACGCGCGGCTGGATGCCGAGGCTGCGGCCCGGGAACGCGCCGCCTACGGGCTGAGGCGGATCAGGCTGTCCACCGCGACCGCGGCGAACAGCAGGGTCAGGTAGCTGATCGAGTAGCGGAAGAGCCCGATCGCGGCCTTGCCGTCGCTGGCGTCGCGGAGGACGCGCAGCGCGTACCACACGAAGGCCGCGCCCAGCGCCACGGCCGCCACCAGGTAGATCAGCCCCATGCCGGCGGTCGGAAAGAGCAGCAGGCTGACCGCGAACAGCAGCAGCGTGTAGATCACGATCTGGCGGGCCGTCTCCGCGTCGCCGCGGACGACCGGCATCATCGGCACGTTGGCCGCGGCGTAGTCGCCCTTGAAGCGGAGGGCCAGCGCCCAGAAGTGCGGCGGCGTCCAGTAGAAGACGATGGCGAACAGCACCAGCGCCGGCACCCCGACCGTGCCGGTGACCGCCGCCCAGGCGACCAGCACCGGGACGCAGCCCGCGGCACCGCCGATGACGATGTTCTGCGGCGTGCTGCGCTTCAGCCAGAGGGTGTAGACGAAGACGTAGAAGCCGATGGCGCTGGCCGCCAGCAGCGCCGACAGCAGGTTGACCGTGACGGCCAGCCAGGCGAACGAGATGACGCTGAGCGCCACACCGAAGATGAGCGCGTTTCGCGGCTCCACCGCGTGGCGCGGCAGCGGCCGGTGGCGGGTGCGGCGCATCAGGTCGTCGATGTCGCGGTCGACGTACTGGTTGATGGCGTTCGCGCCGCCGGCAGCCAGCGTCCCGCCGATGATCACCGCCGCCATCAGCCACAGCGACGGGACGCCGCGCTGGGCGAGGACCATGGTCGGGATGGTGGTCACCAGCAGCAGCTCGATGATGCGTGGCTTGGTCAGGGCCACGTACGCGCGCAGTGCGGAGCCGCCGCTGTGCGAGGCAGAACCAACCGACGCTGGCGCGCCGGCAGGATTGCGAGCCACGGCCGGCTCGCGCAGGGCAGCCAGCAGCAGCCAGAAGCAGGTGGCGAACAGGGCGGCGCCCACCGCCAGGTGCGGCACCACGAACAGCGCCGACAGTCGCGACCAGACATTCGCGGCGCCCAGCCCGATCTGCACGATCACCAGGCCCAGCGCGACCGTTGCCAGCGTCCGCGGCAGCGCGCTCCGGGTACGGCGCCGGACGACCACCGCCGTCCACAGCACCAGCCCGGCCACCGCCACCGCCAGCGCCCGGTGCGCGACCTGGATGGCCTGTGTCGGCGCATCGACCGCCGGCAGCAGACTCCCGTTCATCAGGGGAAAGTCAGGGTAAGCCAGGCCCGCGTCGTGGCCGGTCACCCACGAGCCAAGCAGCATCTGCGCGAAGACGGCCGCGGTCGTCAGGCCGATGAGCCCGACCGGCAACGCGCTGCGCCGTCCGGGCATCGGTCCATGCACCGCACGATCGGCGATCAGGATGGTCAGCGCCAGCACGGTGAGCGCCATGCCCAGGTGGGCCGTGACCAGCTCGCGACGGAGCTGCTGGATCACCACCTGGCCGCCCAGCAGGGCCTGGACGATCACCAGCACGCCGGCGCCCACGGCGGCAATGAGCAGGGCGCGATCCCGCCGGCGGGCCGTGAAGACGGTGATCAACGCCACCGCGCCCACCAGCGGCCCAACCAGGCCGGCCGCGACCAGCCGATGCGAGTGCTCGATCCAGGCGTGGAGCTCGGCTGGTGGCATCCAGTCCCCGAAGCAGAGCGGCCAGTCCGGGCAGCCGAGCCCCGAGTCGGTGGCTCGCACGAGACCGCCCACCGAGATCAGGATCAAGGTCGCGGCCGCCGCGGCGATGGCCAGCTTGGCGAATCGGGTCAACGAGTCCTCCGGCGACGGGCGAGCCGGCCCCATGGTCTGGGGCGTGGCGCAGGTGGCGACCCGGCGGTCAGGCGCTCCGCCGGCATCATACCGACGGCGCACGTCGACGTCACCGAGCGGATCAGCCGGCGACCCTCCGCTCGGCGCGTCGGGCCTGTGGCGCGCGGCGCAGGACGGGCGGCAGCAGCGGGACCACGCGGCGCGACATGGCAGCCAGCCGTTGCATCCCGGCCTCGCGAGCCGGCGACCAGGGAATGCCATACCCGCGCCGAATCGGCTGGGGCAGCACCGAGTCGGAGATGAGGTGCGCCACGTCCCAGACCGCGCGCGGCGGGAAGCGCTTCGGATAGCGAACGTGAGGCGCCAGCGCTCGGGCGGTGGCGTCCACCCGCACCGTGCCGTCGGCCATCATCCGCTGCCATCTCGGTGCGCAGCTCTGCCAGCGTGACCGGCACGCTCGCGGCGGGGATGCCCATCCGGATCGCGATCTGGCGCGCCTCGGCGTGATAGGCCTGCTGCTCCTCGTCGGTCAGCGGCATCACGTAGCGGTCGTAGACGCGCAGCGCGGTGTCGACCAGCGTGGCGTGGACCCAGAGCAGCAGCCCCGGGTCGGTCGCGTGATAGGCCGCGCCCGATCTCGACGACGCGTGCCGCGCACCACGGCGTGGATCGCGTTCACCCTCCGGATGGCGGCCTCCGCCTCCGAGGCCGTGCCGAAGGCGACCGCATAGCTCGAGGTCAGGGTGCGGCGCAGGCGGGCGAACGGATCGGCCCGGAAGTCGGAGTGCTGGTCGACGCCGGCCGCCACCGCCGGATGGGCCAGCTGCATGAGAAGGGCGCAGCTGCCACCCGCCAGCACCAGCATCTCGCCGTCGACGCGCCACGCCATGCTGCCCGGGCCGAACAGGCCGGGATCGCTGAATGGCGTTCGTCGCTCGGTGCTCACCATCGCAGCCGCCGCTGGGCGCGGCCTGGGTCGCGGTCGAGGCGGAGGCGGGCGCTTCGGATCCACGATGCCGACCCAGTTCACGGCCGCGCCGGACGCGCACAGCAGCGCCGCGATCAGCATGGCCAGGCGGAACGCGTCGGTGGACGACTGGCGCGCGGCGGCCGCGACTTCGCCGGGCACGTCGGCGGCGGGCTGCTTGAGCGGCGGGACGTCGGCGCGGACGGCGGCGGAGTCGACGTCCAGTGACGGGACCTGCGCTGCCATCCCGCCGTAGAAGCTTGCCGTCACGCCGATGAAGATGACCGCGCCGGCCAGGATCGGACCGATGCGGCTGAGGGCGTTGTTGATGCGCCGAGGCCAGACCCGAGTTCGCCGACCGGCACCGAGGTCATGAGGGCCGTCGTCAGCGGCGCCACCAGCATCGCGATGCCGAAGGCGAAGAGCAGGTTGGCGGGCAACACGTCGGTCAGGTACGACGACCGGCGGCACCAGCGTCGACGGCTCGGTGATCACCGCCGGCCAGGCCTGGCTGCTCGGCCGGGATGCGCTCGAACCAGAGCAGGCCCAGCGCCATCAGCGCCGGCCCGATGGCCATGAAGCGGCGCGGTCCGCAGCCGGCCGGCCAGGTGGCCGAAGCTGGTCGACAGCAGCGCCAGGGCCAGCCCGGTCGGCAGGCCGGCGAGCCCGGAGCCGAGCGCGGTGTAGCCCAGCGTGCCCTGCAGGAACAGCGCGAGGTAGTAGGAAAAGACGTAGAGCGCGCCGTAGATGAGGAGCGTCGAGAGGTTGGTGACGCTGAAGTTGCGCGAGCGGAACAGGCTGGGCGGCACCAGGGGATCGCGGCGCAGCATCATCAGCGGCACCAGGCTGATCGCGGCGATGAAGCCGATCACCAGCGCCGCCCAGGCCACCGGATCGGTCCATTGCTGCTCCTGGCCGCGGGTCGCCCCGTACGCCAGGCCGCCGACCGCCAGCGCGATGGCCGCGGCGCCCAGCCAGTCGAAGTGCTCCGGCGCGTCGGGGTTGCGGCTCTCGTCGAGCTGGGTCCGCGCGATCACGACGCCGGCGATCACCAGCGGCACGTTCACCAGGAAGGCCGCTTGCCAGCCGAAGGTGTCGATCAGGATGCCGCCGACCACCGGCCCGCCAACGGTCAGCGCGCTGGTGGCCGCCGCCCAGATGCCGAAGGCACGACCGCGCTCCGCGCCCTCGAAGGTGGCGTTGATCAGGGCCAGCGAGGTCGGCACCAGGAAGGCGCCGAATGCGCCCTGCACCAGCCGCCCGAGGATCAGGATCTCCATGGTCGGCGCCAGGCCGCAGGCCAGGGAGGCCGCGCCGAAGCCGGCCAGGCCGATGACGAAGAAGCGGCGGCGGCCGTATCGATCGGCCAGCGCGCCGGCCAGGATGAGGAGCGCCGACAGCGAGTCAGCAGGTAGCCGTTGACGATGTACGACTGCCCCTCCAGGACGCCCACGGCCGAGGTCGGCAGCTGCTCGCCGATGGCGCGCAGCGCCACGTTGACGATGGTCGAGTCCAGGAACACGATCCCGGACCCGAGGACGACCGCCACCAGGGTCCAGGTCCGCCGGCTCACCAATTCAGCCTAGCAGCCAGCGCCCCTGCGTCAGCGGTCGTACGATTGACCGATGAGCGCGGCGGCGCTCGATCGTCTGCTGGCCTTCCTGGTGGCAGCGCTGCTGGTCACCGGGCTCGCTCTCCCTGCGCGCCGGCAGCCCTCCGACCGCTCCCCTATTCGTGCTGCATGGCGTGCTGGCCGGCAGCCTGCTGGCAGCCGTCGCGCTGAAGGTCTGGCCGCTCCGCCCCGCGGGCCGCCAGCGGCCGGCCGCTGGGGTGCCCTGCTCGCTGGCGCTCCTGCTGGCGCTGCTCACCATCGCCGCGCTGGTCGGCGGCTTCGCGTGGGTCGTGTCGGGCCGGATCCTGGCCATCGGTCCGTGGACGGTGATGACGCTCCACGCCTGGGCCGCGCTGTGCCTGGTGCCGATCCTGGTTGTGCACCTGCTCCCGCGCCGCTGGCGGGTGCTGCGCCTGCGGCGCGCTTCCATCAGCGGCCAGACGGCGGGCGCCGCATCGACCGGCGAGCGGCGCTGGGCATCATGGGGCTGGCGGTCGTGGGCGTCGTGGCGTGGGTCGCGGCCAACGCGCATCGAGCGCGTGGCCGGCGGCGTCCGGCGCTTCACCGGCTCACGCTGGCTGCCTGATGGCGGCGTCCCGCCCGCCACCACCTTCTTCGGCGAGGGCGTCGAGCCGCCGTCGAGCGGACGCGTGGCGGCTCACCGTATCGGGCCGGGTCGCGCGACCGGAACGGCTGTCGCTGGCTGCGCTGACAGGACCTGGGCGAGGTGGAGCGGGAGGCAGTGCTCGACTGCACCTCCGGATGGGCGCTGCGCACCGTGTGGCGCGGCGTTCCGCTGGCCGCGGTGCTGGAGCGCGCGGGCCCGGATCCTGGCGCGCGCGACGGTGATCGTCAGGTCGGCCACCGGCTGGTACGCCAGCCTGCCGCTGGACGAGGCGCGCACGGCGCGCTGCTGGCCACCGGGGTGGCCGGCCAACCGCTGCCGCATGCGCAATGGCGCGCCCTGCCGCCTGGTGGCGCCCGACCGGCGCGGGCTCGAGTGGGTGAAGTGGGTGACCGAGGTCGAGGTGAGCCTAGGCGCGTCCCGCCGCGGCCGATCACGTACTTCATGCCGGCCAGCTGGTCCTCCGAGAGCGGGTTGCCCTGCTCGTCGAGCAGGGGCGAGCCCAGTCGGCAGTCGATGCAGACGAAGGCGACGTCCGGGTCCGACTCGCTGATCAGCTTGACCCGATGCGCGAACAGCGGCGTGCCCAGCGCCACGTCGCGGCCACAGTCGCGGCACTCCTCTCGCGCTCCATGCGCCCGATTCTAGGACCGACGCGCGGCGGCCAGCTCGATCAGCCACGTCCGGCGCTCGCGACCGGAGGACAGCAGTCGCCGTCCCCAGGTGGAGTGCGCGGCCGCCAGGTCGTCGGCCGACGCCGGCCGGCAGGCACGCGGCCTGCATGCCCAGCTCGCAGTAGGCGCCGACCACGGTCGCGGGATCCAGGTCCACCACGCCGCCGCCGGCGGCGTCGCGGTCGGCAGCCGAAACCAGCAGTCGCAGCAGGCCACCGGGCGCCACCAGCCGGGCGATGCGCGGCCGCGCCGTCCGCATCCTCACCGACGGCGGCGCGCAGCAGCGAACCCCACGGGAAGTGGACGGTGACGAATGAGGCGAAGCCGGCCAGCTCCGCCGGCAGCTGCTCCGCTCCGGCGGCGATGAAGCGGGCGTTCGGCAGGCCGCCCTTGCGGGCCGGCCGCGCGGCACGACGCGAGGCGTCGCGCATCGCCACGTGGCTCGCGTCGATGGCGAGCACCAGCTCGTTCGGATGCTGGGCCGCCCGGTGCAGGACGTACCGTCCGTCACCCGCACCCAGGTCAATCGAGACGGCCGAGTGCGCGGCGGCCAGGTCGGTCAGTTAGCCGACGTCAACCTCGGTGAGGCGACGTCCAGTCACGAGTCGCATGGGCCGATCATACGCGCCGCGCCCAGCGGGGCGAAACGGGCCGTGAAGTGCCGCAGCTGAGCGCGGCTGCTCCACGATCCGCAGGCCGCGCAGCTCCCCGGCCCGCTCGGCCACCCATCGGACCACCTCGATCACGTAGTCGATGTGCGACTGGGTATAGACCCGCCGCGGGATGGCGAGGCGCACCAGCTCCATCGCCGCCGGCACTTCGGACCCGTCCGGATGCATGCCCGAACATGATCGTGCCGATCTCGCAGCCGCGGATGCCGCCCTCGCGATAGAGGGCGATGGCCAGCGCCTGGCCGGGGTAGGCCAGCGGCGGAATGTGCGGCAGCAGCGCGCCGGCGTCCAGGTAGACCGCGTGCCCGCCGATCGGCTGCACGCATGGCACGCCCGCCTCGACCAGCGCCTCGCCCAGATAGGCGGTCGAGCGAATCCGGTAGCGCAGGTAGTCCTCGTCGACGACCTCGCGCAGCCCCTGGGCAATCGCCTCCAGGTCGCGCCCGGCCAGTCCGCCGTAGGTCGGGAAGCCTTCGGTCAGGATCTCCAGGTTGCGCGCCTGCTCTGCCCAGGCATCGTCATTCATGGCCAGCCAGCCGCCGATGTTGGCGATGGCATCCTTCTTGGCCGACATCGTCATGCCGTCCGCCAGCGCGGCCATCTCGCGCACGATGTCCGGGATGGATCGGTCCGCGTAGCCATCCTCGCGCTGCTTGATGAACCACGCGTTCTCGGCGAAGCGGCACGCGTCCAGGAAGAGCGGCAGGCCGTATCGGTCGCAGATGGCGCGCACCGCGCGCAGGTTCTCCAGGCTGACCGGCTGCCCGCCGCCGGAGTTGTTGGTGACGGTGACCATCACCAGCGGGATGTGCTCGACGCCGCGCTCGGCGATGAAGGCCTCCAGCGCCGCGGTATCCATGTTGCCCTTGAAGGGATGGATGACCGATGGGCTGGCGTCCCTCCTCGATCACCAGGTCGACCGCCTCGGCGCCGGTGAACTCGACGTTGGCGCGGGTCGTGTCGAAGTGCGTGTTGTTGGGGACGACCTTGCCCGGCCCGCCGACCACGCCGAACAGGATCTTCTCCGCCGCGCGGCCCTGGTGGGTGGGGATCACGTGCTTGAACGGGAAGAGCTCCTGCACGCTCTCCAGGAACCGATACCACGACGGTGAGCCGGCATAGCTCTCGTCGCCACGCTGCATGCCGGCCCATTGCTCGGCCGACATGGCGCCCGTGCCCGAATCGGTCAGCAGGTCGATCAGGACGTCGTCGGAGTGCAGGTTGAAGAGGTTGTAGCCGGCCGCTTCCAGGAGCCGGTCGCGCTCCTCCACCGAGGTCAGCCGGATCGGCTCGACGCTCTTGATACGGAACGGCTCGATGATCGTCTGCCAGCGCTCCACCCACGGAGGATATGGCAGCCGCTCCGCGGCGAGGACCGATGCGGAGTGCGCGCATTATTCGGGTGATGGATGGATGGGAGTCACTGGGCGGCGAGCTGGCCTCGACGCCGGCGGTCACCAGCCTGGGCCGCCGACGAGATGCAGGTCTTCGCCATCTGGCGCGATGGCCAGCTGTGGGACATCTACTGGGACGGTGACCGCCTGGCACGAATGGCATCCGCACGGCGGACGAGCTGACCGGGAACCCGACCGCCTGCTCCTGGGGACCGGAGCGCATCGACGTGTTCGCGCGCGGCCAGGACGGCCAGCTGTGGCACCGCTGGTACGAGCCCGCCGGCTGGCAGGACTGGGAGCAGCTGCCGGTGCGCATGGCCTCCGATCCCAGCGCCTGCTCCTGGGGACCGAATCGGATCGACGTCTTCGGCCGCGGAGAGGACGGCGCCCTGCTGCACGCCCATTGGGATGGGAGCGAGTGGTCATTCGCCGGCCCGTCCTGACGGCCGGCTGACGTGGGGGCGCTGACCGTCCGGCTTCGGACCCTGCTCGGCGTGCTCCCGGTTGCCGTGACGCGGCTGGGACGAACCGCCGTCGGGTCGTCGGGTGGATGGCAATGGCTGCCCCCGGCGATCCCGTGGCTGATTGCCGCCGCGACGGCGCTGGCGGTAGGGCTGCTGGGCCTGAACATGGTCGAGACGCGGGCGCGACTACCCGATGCTGATCACACTGGCCGGCGGCGCTGGTCGGCGGGATCGTGCTGCTGGGAATCACCTCGACGCTGCGCGGTGGCGCCGGCCTGTTCGTGCGCGCGATCGCGGCGCTGGTCGGCGCCGCGATCGGCGGCCTGGTCGCCACGCTGCTGTCGGACGCCATCGTCAATGCGCCGTTCGCCTTTGCCGTGGTGGCGGGCGTGCTGGTCGGGGCGGTGGTGCTGGGCTGGCGCCTGCAGATCGCGCGATCGGCGCACGAGGCCGCGAAGTCGATTGGCTTCGTGCCGGCGCTGATCTGGATCCTGCTGCTGCTGGCCGCGATCCCCGCCATCCAGGCCGGCGCCGAGATCATCATCACCCAGGCCTCGGTGCGGGCCTTCGTGGAGCGCCAGGTCGGCTTCAGCTCGAGCCTGGTCGAGATCGCAGGGCCTGGCCCTGCTGCCGCCGTACCCGGCCGAGGCGCCGCTCGACCCCGACACGGCGCCCCGCGACCGGGGACTACCGCTGGTTCCCGCTGCGCGACCAGCTGAGCGACCGCAGCATCGCGCTGGTGCGCAGCCGACTGGACGCCGCAGGGCTCGAGCGCCGCGAGATCGTGGCACGGGTCGAACCCGACATCGACAGTGAGGCGGTCATCGCGCCCTGCGAGCGCGAGGCGTGGACGTGCCGGACGCGGTGCGTGGTCCGTCGTTGCAGGCGCTCGGCGACCAGGCCGCCGCCAACGCCGGCGGCGTGCAGTCCATCGGCTCGGTTGAAGCGCTGGATGGCCTGGCATCGGGCACCGTCGTGCGCCTGACCCTCGACTTTCCCGGAAACGCGGTTGCCGCCTGCGCGCTGCGACGAGGATTGCGACGCGCGGCGGCTGGCCATTGGCACGGGTCCGTGGCTGCACCTGGCGCGTGACCCGGCCTCAGGCGCTCAGATCGTGGTGCAGCTCGCCTACCCACCAACCGTCGCGCCCATGCACGTCTACGGCCGCCAGGGCAGCGACGACGGGGCCGTCAGCCGCTTCCTGGACGGGCCACAGGTGCGGCACCTGCTCGGTTGGGCCCAGGTGCTGCGCGGCGCGATCATCGACCAGGACCAGGACCTGCCGGTGGACCGCCTGTGGGTGGGGCCGATCCTGTTCGTCGGGCCTCGCCGTGCTCCTGGCGCTCGGACACTGGTCCGGCTACCCCGTCTTTCGAGCCACGCCACTGGCCGCCGGCCGCTGGACGACCGCCAGTCGCCTTGCCAACGCCGAGGACCGAGGCCGCGGCGCCGATTGCCGCCGTGGCCTCCGGCTATGTCGCGCCGCCGGGCCGGTCACCGATCGACCTTGATGAGGCTCCGGTGACGCTGGCGCTGTCCGGCGACGAAACCGTCCTGACCCTGCTCCACCAGGAGCCGCCGCTGCAGGTGACGATCCCGCGCGCCCTGGGCGCGCTGTCGGGCATGGAGGCGGGCGAGCTGCGGTACCTGACCAGTCGGCGTCCGGCGCTGCGGGTCGGCTGGTACGGCAGCCAGGTGCTGCTCGTCTTCGAAGAGCGAGGCCACGCGCGACGCGGCCGCGACCCTCCTCTCCGGCGTCGCCTGAGGGAGACCCGAGCGTACACTCGCCGCGCCATGGCGCCATCCACCCGCACTCTGCTGCTTCGCCGCGCCGACGGGGAGCTCACCGAGCTCGATCCCGCTGCACCATCCATCCGAGCGGCTGCTGCCGGCCGAGCCCGGCACGCTGGTCTGGCTGGACCTGCTGCAGCCGGGCCGCGACGACCTGGCGCTGCTCACCGAGAAGATCGGCCTGCATCAGCTGGCGCGCGACGACCTGGAGAAGCGTCACCAGCGGCCGAAGCTCGACACCTACCCCGGCCAGCACGTGCTGGTTGCCTACGAGGTGGTCGACCACGAGGGCGATGACCGCGACTTCGGCCTGGCCGAGATCCACTTCATCGCCGGCAAGGGCTACATCGTCAGCGTGCATTGGGAGCCGTCGCCATCGCTCACGGAGGTCCAGCAGCGCTGGCGCCAGCAGGTCGCCTCGGTCGGCGCGAACGGCGGAGAGCTGCTGCACACCATCCTGGACACCATCGCCGATGGCTACTTCCCGCTGCTCGACCGGCTCAGCGACCGGATCGACCAGCTGCAGGACGAGATCATCGGCGGCAACGGCGCCTCGCCGGACCGGAGCGTGCTGCGGGAGGTGCTGCACATCAAGCGGCGGCTCCTCGACCTGCGCCGGGTGGTCGCTCCCCTTCGCGACGTGGTGAACGGGCTCCTGCGGCGTGACGTGCCTGTCGTCGACGAGCCGGTGCTGCCGTACTACCAGGATCTGTACGACCACCTGGTGCGGGTGCTGGACGGCGTCGATATCGCGCGCGAGATGCTGGCCGCGACCCTGGACGCCAACATCTCGGTGACGAGCAACAACCTGAACGTGGTCGTCAAGCGGCTGACCGCCTTCACCGTGATCCTGATGATCCCCACCCTGATCGCCGGCATCTACGGCATGAACTTCCTCTACATGCCGGAGCTGGCCTGGCCCTTCGGCTATGCCCTGGCGCTGGCGGCCATGGCCACCAGCATGATCGTGGCGTATATCTACTTCCGCCGGCACGACTGGTTCTGACCGACCCTCGCCTGGCAGTCACTCCATCTGGAATTGCTTGACATCAAGATAGTTTCGGCAGGACAATGAGCTCCCCATGACCAGCCTGCAGCAGGCGCCTGCGCCCTCTCCTGCCCCGTCGGAGCCGACCGCCGTGACGACGACCCGCGCGGCGACCCCCGACCCGCAGCGGGCCGAAGAAGAGCACGCCATCGAGGCGATCGACCTGGTGCGGACGTATCGGACCCACACCGGCGTCCTCCGGCGCAGGCCGCTGGAGGTCCACGCCGTGCGCGGCGTCAGCTTCCACGTCCGGCCGGGCGAGCTGTTCGGGCTGCTGGGTCCGAACGGGGCCGGCAAGACCACGACCATCAAGATGCTGATCACCCTGCTGCTGCCCACGTCCGGGACGGCGAGGGTGATGGGTCATGACGTGGTGACCGAGACGACCGAGGTGCGGAAGCGCATCGGCTATGTCTTCGGCGGCGATCGCGGGCTGTACGACCGGGTCAGCGCGCTCGACAACCTGCGCTACTTCGCAGAGCTGTACGGCGTGGATCCCGCCCAGCAGAAGCCCCGCATCGAGGCGCTGCTGGACCTGGTGGGCCTCACCGGGCGCGAGAAGGAGAAGGTCGAGGGCTACAGCCGCGGCATGCGCCAGCGGCTGCACATCGCCCGCGGCCTCCTGCACGACCCGGAGGTGGTGTTCATGGACGAGCCGTCCATCGGCCTGGATCCGGTGGGCGCCCGTGAGCTGCGGCAGACCGTCCAGTCACTGGTGGATGCGGGCAAGACCGTGCTGCTCACCACCCACTACATGTTCGAGGCCGATGCGCTGTGCGACCGCATCGCGGTGATCAACGCCGGCCGCATCGTGGCGCTGGGCACGGGCGACGACCTGAAGCGTGGCGTCGCCAATCGGACCATCGTCGAGATCGAGACGTTTGGGGTGGCGGCCGAGGCGGTGGAGCGGCTGCGCAGCGACCGCGACGTGATCGCGGTCAACACCGAGGAGCGCGACCAGAGCCAGATCCTGCTGGTCCAGAGCGAGCACGGCCTGGCCATCACCCAGCGCCTGCTGGCGCTGCTGGGCGAGACGCGGGTCGGCAAGGTCGTCACTCGCGAGCCGACGCTGGAGGATGCATACGTCGACCTGATCGCCAGCACCTCCGAGACCGATGACGCCGCTCGCGCGGCGGCCGTGGCGGGCTGACCGGTGGGCACGCTGCGCGCCATGCGCCTGATCTGGTTCGTGACCTGGTTCAACGTGCGCATGCTGCTGACCAGCGAGTTCTTCATCCTGACCACGTTCCTGACGCCGCTGATCTTCGCCACCCTGGCCTTCTTCCTGTTCAAGGCCGGCGGCGCCACGGAGGGGCAGACGCTGCTCTACGTGGCGCTGGGCAGCGGGATGATGGGCGTCTGGAGCACCACCCTCTTCGGCTGCGGCGGCGCGATCGCCTGGCAGCGCTGGGAGGGGACGCTGGAGCTGCTGGTCAACGCGCCGTCACGCTACGACCACATCCTGGCCGGCCAGACCTTCGGGGCGGTGGTGCTTGGCTTCTACGGAATCGTGGCAACCCTCGCCTGGGGCGTCCTGCTGTTCGGCATGCCGCTCACCGCCACCTTCCCGCTGATCCTGCCGATCTCGCTCGCGGCGGCGGTCCTGTCGCTTGGGGCCTTGGGCATGCTGATCGCCACCACCTTCGTCCTGTACCGGCACGCCAACGCGCTGGGCAACCTGCTCGAGTACCCGATCTGGCTGGTCGCCGGGCTGCTGGTGCCCATCGCGACGTTGCCGTTCTGGGTGCGGCCGATCAGCTGGCTGCTGGCGCCGACCTGGGGCATGGAGGCGATTCGCGGCGCGGCCATCGGCACGCAGCCGCCGTGGTTCGCGATCGTCATGTGCCTGGTGCTGGCGGCGGTCTACTACGTCGCGGCTCGCGTCTGCCTGGTGTACGTGATTCGCAAGGCGCGCCGCGACGCGACGCTCTCCCTGCAGTGAGCGCCGCCGCTCCGCTGGCCGGCGCGGCGACGCGCGCCGATCCGAGCTCGCTGCGGGCCGCGTGGCGGGTCTTCTGGCACGGCGGCCTGCTCAGCTACGGGGCGCTCTTCAACTGGGCGCGGCCGTCGATCTACATCCCCACCCTCATCGGCGGGCCGACCTTCCAGCTCTTCTTCTTCGCCGCACTGGGCTCCTTCGCGACCGACCTGTCGCCGGCCTATTTCGCCCTCGGCAACGCGGTGCAGGTCAGCGCGCTGGCCGGCGTGTTCGGCATGACCATGGCCATCGCCAACGAGCGCTGGTTCGGGACGCTGCCGGCCCTGCTGGCCAGTCCCGCCAACCGGGCGGCCATCTTCGCCGGCCGCTTCCTGCCGCACATCGCCAACGGCCTGTTCGTCTCGGTCTACGCGATCGCGATCGGCGTCATCTTCCTGGGCGTGCGGCTCGACCCGCGAGACCATCGGCGGTGGTGGCCCTGGCGCTGGTGATCACCGTCTTCTCCTGCACCGCCATCGGCTCCTTGCAGGGAGCCATCTCGTTGCGGCTGCGCGACGGCCTGTTCGGGGCGAACCTGCTGATGATGGCCTTCCTGCTGTTCTGCGGCGTGAACATCCCGCTGGAGACGCTGCCCGCCTGGATGCAGGCGATCGGCAACGTGCTGCCCTTCACCCACGGCCTGCAGGCGGTGCGGCAGGCGGCCGACGGGCGCCGGCCTGAACGAGGTCGGCGGCCTGATCGCGATCGAGTTCGGGATCGGCTGCGTCTATGCGGTCCTGGCCTTCGTGCTGTTCAGCGTGCTGGAGCGCAGCGCGCGCCAGAACGCGACCCTGGACGTCCGCTAGCGGATCAGCCCGCCCGACCTGCGGCGAACCATCTCCCCTGGCTGGCCAGCGCCCAGATGGCAAAGGCGTGGCCGCCCACGAACAGCAGCGAGATGAGTGGCGCCCACCGGCGTCAGCCCGGTCTCGCCGGGGATGATGGTGGCCAGGCCGATCAGGGCGCCCAGGATGGCCAGGATCATGGCCGTGATGCGTGCCCAGGTGCGACGTGACAGCACGAAGATGGCGGCCACCACCTGCAGGATGCCCCAGGCCGGACATGATGGTGCCGATGACCAGGATGAAGGTCCCGAACGATTCGGGCACCGATCCCAGCTGACCCGCCAGCTCGGGAGAGTCCTTGATGGCGGGGAAGAGCGCGCCGCCCAGCATGACCAGCAGGCCCAGCAGGCCCAGGATCACGCCGAAGATGATCAGGATGATCGACGCCGCCGTGATCGCCCCGGGGCGCCCCAGAGCGAGCGGCGCGCTGGCCATGGGGGCGGCCGTCGGCCAGGCGGGTGCCGCGGGAGCGGGGGCAGTTGCGCCTGGATCCGGTGCGGCCGGATCGGGCAGTGCCGGATCGGGCTGGCTGGACGGCGGTGGGGGTGCCCCCGCGGGCTGCTCCGGTTCCATCGGTCAGGAGTCTACGCGAGCCGTCTGACCGCCGGATGTACCGATCCATGGCTCGCGCGGTCATGTGCACCGACGCACCCTCCCGGTACGGGATTCTCGCTATCGGTCGCGCCGTGTCGCTCGCTAGCCTGCCGAGCAATGCGATATCCGGCCTCGGTCGTGCCGTCACAGGGCGCGGGGCAACTTCGCCTGCTTGCCATGCGCTGCCGCTATGCGTGCTGGCGGGCATGATGCCGCGCAACCGTCGCCGCCGCCACCGGCGATCCGGTGCTCCTGAACGAGGCGCTGGTCAGCCACACCGGCACCGACACGACCGAATTCGTCGAGCTGTTCGGCGTGCCGGGCACGCCGCTGCGCGGCCTGAGCCTGGTCTTCGTCGAGGGAGACGGCGCAGCCGGCCGGCACGGTCGACCGGCGCGTTGACTTCCCGGCCGGCGCGCGCCTGGGCGGCAACGGCTTCTACCTGGTTGGCAACCCGACCGGGCTGGCGGACGACCTACCACGTCGTGCCCGACCTGCTGGCCTGGGGCAACGATGCGCTCGAGAACGGCAGCCAGACGGTGGCGCTGGTCGCGACGGCGGGGCTCGGCGCGATGGGCACCGTGGTGACCGGCACCGAGGACGTGCGCGACGCGGTCGGCCTGACCGATGCCGGCGCGGCCGACGCATTGGTTCTGGATCGGCACCCGTGGTCGGCCCCGATGACGGCTTCCTGCCCGGCGGCGCGCGACGGTGGCCGTTGGCGTCGACACCGATGCGTCACCGACTGGGCCTTCGCCGACGACCAGTTGGGCGCCAGCGAACACGCCCGACGCCGGCGACGCCGTACAACGCGCCGCCCGTCGGCGGACTGCGGGCACCGCCTGACGACCGATGAAGGTACGGCGGCTGCCGCGGGCGTCCCTGACCGCCACCGATCCCGACGGGCGGATGGTCAGCTTCAGGCGGCCAGCGCCCCGGATCCGGGAACGATCGCCGTCAGCGGCGTCGTCGCCGCCTGCAGCGTCGGCGATGCCGCCACTGCGTCCGCTGCAGGTGCCGGCCGACCACGGCGCCCGGCAGCTACTCGGTGACGGTCACCGCGGCGAACGACGATGCGCCGCCGCAACAGGCGACCTGCGTCGCTGTCAGTCACCGTCAACGACGTGCCCGACCCGACGCCTGAGCCCACTCCGGTGCCGCCGATCCGTCCACCGCAACCGGCACGGCCGCGCTGTGGGCGATGGTCAACGACCCTGCTCGACGGCAACGGGATGGCGGGCAACAAGGTGCCACCTGCTGACCGATCGGCTGGAGCAGCGTGGATCGCTTCCTGGCCAGCGGTCAGTCGTCGGCGGCGCGGCCCAGCTGCAGGCGTTCGCGCAACCAGGTGCAGGGCTTGAGCCCTCGCTGGCTCAGCTGCCGATGCCGCCGACGCCCTGGCCGGGCCTCGTCCGGCCTTGCGGAACGCCGCTCAGCCCCTGACCTGCCTGCCGGCAGTACGGCGGCCGCGGGTGCATGCCGTCGCGACCCTTGACACTGCCCTTGGTGTTTCTGCTGCGACTCAGCTGCTAGGGTAAGGCGAGCCAGGGCACAGCGGTCGGATCGGCCGCTGTGGCAATCCAGATGGGGGTCCCTTCCAACGCATGCTGCCACTCTCCCTTTCCGCGCGCCGCTTCCTCGTGCTGGCGGTCGCCGCCGCACTCTTCGCCAGCCTCGTGCCGACCATCGCCGCGCCGCGCGCCGGCGCCGCCACCGGCGACCCGGTCCTGATCAACGAGTGCCGCTACGAGCAACACGGCACCGATGACGGCGAGTTCGTCGAGCTCGTCGGCACCGGCCGGGACCGATCCTGAGCCGGCCTGGTCCTGATCGTCGTCTGACAGCGACGCGGAGCAAGCCAGGGCCAGATCGTATCGACGCCTCGACTTCGCCGCGCCGGCCGCCCTCGGCGGTAACGGCTATTCCTGGTAGGGAACCCGGCTGGCTCGGCACCGGTTCGGCTGTCACGCCGGACCTGAACATCGCCCAGGACTACCTCGAGAACGGCGGCCCAGACGGATCGCGCTCGTCACGACCACGTCGCTGACCGGTGGCGTCCGGTCAGTCGTCACGGGTTCTGAGGCTCGTTCGCGATGCCATCGGCATCGGCACGGCGGCGCCGGCACCCTTCTTCGGTGTCCCGCCATCGGGCCCGACGTCACCTTCCGGCGTCCGGGCGGCTCACGGGCACCGTCAACGGCGTACGAGTACTTCGACCTCGGCCGAGGGCCGATGGGCGCACTTCAACTCGCCGGCGCTGCCCCGATCACCGGGCAGACATTCGGCGCCGTCGGAGAACCAGCCCGTCTCGCGACCTGCGGACCGGTCCGCTGACCGTCCTCGAGGGCACGTGCGGCTACGCCGGACGGTTACGGCCACCGACGCCGATGGGACGGTCGTCAGCCATCGCCATCGAGTCCGTCACGCCGGACCGACGCCCGGCACGATCACCATCGGCGCGACCACGCCAGCCGCCAGCGACCGGCGCCACGGCCGCGACCGTCGTGACCGTCGGCAGCCACAACGCCGGCCGGGCACCTATGCCGTCGTGATCACGGCCACCAACGAGGATGCCGACGCCGCAGATCGGACGACTGCACGCTGACCGTGAACGTCAGCGAGGTGCTGACCGTCGGCGAGGTGCAGGGCCAGACGACCGATGCCGAGGACGGCGCTGACCGACGCGTCGCCGCATGGTCGGCGCAGACGCGTCTTCGTGCGCGGCGTGGTCACCCAGCGCATGCCGCTTCCCGACCAGCGCGACAGCCAGAACTACGGCTTCTTCCTCCAGAGCACGACGGCGACGCCGACGGCGACTCCACTGTCCAGCGACGGCATCTTCGTCTTCCATCGCGCAGTTCACGACCGCTGCTGCGCGATGGCACCGGGCACCTACTTCCCGGTGGTCGGCGACGAGGTCATGCTGCGCGGGACCGTGCGCGAGGACTTCTTCCAGACGCGAGCTTAGCAACCCACGCGCTCGTCTCGGTCGTCGACGGTCGGGCGTCGATGTCGGCCTGGAGACGAGATCGAGACCACCGAGGCGACGCCGCGCCGACACGCTGACCGGTGGCGAACCGCTTCTGGGAGCGCCACGAGGGGATGCGCTTCCACGTCGATGCCGGCGCCCATGTCGTCGCCGCACGGGACGGCTTCCCGTCGACGCAGGATGGTGAGGTGTGGGTCATCCGCGGCGATCACCCGATCGCCAACCGCGACGATCCGTATCAGCGCGTCTGTCTACCGCGATCCGCATCCGCTGGACGACGAGCCGGCCGCTCGTTCGACAACGGCAACGGCATGCGGATCATGCTCCAGAGCCACGGCCTGAAGTGGGCGGCAGCGACGCAACGATCCGCTGATCGCGCCGGCGCGCACGTACGACAGGTCACGAACGAGCTGACCGGCGGCCTGTACTTCGCATTCAGCAAGTACGGCATCGAGATCGAGCAGCAGCTCGAGCTCGAGGCAGGCGTCGATCCTGCGCGGAACGCGCCGCCCTCGCCGGTCGACCCGGCGCCGAGTTCGCGACCTCGGATTACAACGTCGAGAACCTCTACGACTTCCGCGACGACCCGTTCGACGGGTGCGACTTCGCCGGCGATCCCGGCTGCCCCGGCGTGCAGCCCGCCGTTCGACTACGTGCCCGCCTCCGAGGCAGGCGTACCAGAAGCACCTGACCGACCTGGCCGAGCAGATCGCCGGGCCGATGCACGCGCCGGACCTGCTATGATCCAGGAGGCCGAGGACCAGGACATCTGCGTCGTCGACGGCGACGGCGCTGACTATGCGGCGCGGCACGAACAACGCCGATGGCAAGCCGGACACGCTGCAGGAGCTGGCGTTGGCCATCGCCGCCGCCGGTGGCCCGACCTACGACGCCGTCTACGACCGCGATGGAGCCGATGACCGCGGCATCGTGTCCGCCTTCATGTTCCGGACCGACACGGTCGAGCTGCTGCCGCGCCGACGCCGACGATCCGGTGCTCGGCTCCGTCACCGACCTCGACTATCGCGGCGACGCCGCTCGCCTACAACGCCGATGTCTCGAATCCGAAGGTCGCTCAACGCGGACCTGCCGGCCGACGTCAGCCTGTGAGACCGGCGTGGATGGCGGCGAACGTCTTCACCCGGCCGCCGCAGGTCGGGCACTTCCGGGTCTGGCGCGACGGCATCGGCACCAGCGTCTTCACCGACCTGTACGCGCTCAGCAACCACTTCAGCAGCACGCCCGATGAGCGGGTCTGCGCAGCGCACCGAGCAGGCGGCCTACAACGCGGCGATCGCCGCGGCGCTGGACGAGCCGGATGCAGCACGGGTCGATCATCGCCGGCGACTTCAACGTCTTCCCGCGCCCCGACGATCCGTTCGCCACGGCCGGAGTGGGCCTGCTCGCCGCTGTCCTGCGACGTCGGCCCATCAGACCAGCTTGGCCCGATGTACGACGCCGGCCTTCACAACCTGTGGGACACCCTGGTCGAGGAGGTGCCGCAGAGCGCGTACAGCTACAACTTCGTGGGCATGGCCCAGACGCTCGACATGCAATGGGCCAGCGCCGACCAGTTCGCCGACCTGGTGCAGGTCCGGGCGGCGCATCTGAATGCCGACTTCGCCGCCGACTTCGACGGCGACGTGGCGCGCGGTGCCTCCGACCATGACCCGCAGGTGGCGCGCTGGTTCACCGACGCGACCTTCGCCCGCATGCATGCGCTGGTCGACTACTACGTCGGCACCGGCGCACTGCCCGCGAACAAGGCGTTCCTCTTCCACAACCGCCTGAACAAGGCCGAGGCCTCGCGGCGCAGGGCAAGACCGGCACCGCCCGGTCACAGCTCCAGGCCTTTGGCGATCAGGCGCACGACTACGCGCCGGCCGCCGTGGCCGATGCCATGGCCAAGGAGGCAACCCGCCTGGGGAGTCTCCTCTGATCGGAGCCATCCACCATTAACCAGCGGCCCGGCCACATGGCCGGGCCTCTTTCTTGACAGGTTCTGTCATATACCGCGACTACCCTGTAGGCAGGCACAGGGAAAGGCAAGGGAAGTGGTGATTACCGACGAGTTCCTTCGCGTGATGCTGAATGATCGCGAGCGGGAAATCCAGGAGCGGATCCGGGTCCGGAGGCTGATCGGGCCCAAGCATCCCACCATCCGCTGGCGATCGGGTCGCCGGCAGGTGGGTCGGCCGGACGCCCACGAGGGTTGAGGGCTTCGGCTCAGGCGAGCGGCGCGTTCCGAGCGAGCGCGCCGCTCGCCAGCGTTATCAGCATTTCGCGCGCATCGGGCGGGTCGAGGATCTCGACATCGCCGCCCAGGCCGAGCAGACGGCCGGGTGCCTCCTCCGGCCAATCCATGCTCACCTCGAGGCGCGTCCAGCCCTCCGCATCCGGCTCGTCCAGGACGGTGGCAGCCGCGGCGGCGCGGCCGCCGACGAAGTCGCCCAGGCCACTGACTCGATGCGGCGCAACCCGAATCCGCAGCGTGAGCCGCGGGATCTCCTGTTCGTAGGCGGCGCTCGACTCGGTCCAGTAGGCGCCCAGGTCGAAGTCATCCGGGCGCGTGAAGTGCTCCTCGCGACGGCTGGGCATCCACCACGCGCGAGACCCGATAGGTCCGCAACTGGTCCTCATTGGCGGCGACGACGTACCAGGTGCCCGCCTTGAGCACCAGGCCCAGCGGCTCCAGCAGCCGCTCCACGCGTGAGTCGCCGCGCTGGTAGGTGATCGTCACCCGGTGCGATTCCCACACGGCCTCGGCCAGGGTGCTGAGATGAGGCACGGGCTCCGAGCCGCGGAACCAGGCCCGCCGCATCCAGGAAGAAGCGCTCCACCAGCCGCGAGGCGCGTGCGCGCAGCTCCCCCGGCAGGGCGGCCATCACCTTCAGCTGGGCGGCGGTCATGACCGTGCCCAACCCGAGCTCGGCGGCGGGGCCGGGCAGGCCGGACAGGAACAGGGCCTCCGCCTCGTCGGCGGTCATGCCCGTCAGCCGGGTGCGATAGCCCTCTACCAGCTGCACGCCGCCATGCGGACCGCGCTCCGCATAGACCGGCACGCCGGCCTCGCTCAGCGCCTCGACGTCACGGTGGACGGTCCGCTCGGAGACCTCGAGCTCGCGCGCCAGCTCGGCGGCAGTCATCCGGCCGCGCGTCTGCAGCAACAGCAGCAGGGTGACCAGGCGGGAGGCTCGCATCGGTCCAGAGGATAGACCGATTCATGCCAGAACGTGTCAGGAACCCATGCCGCGCCGCGCCAAGCCGCCGATCAGCACGCTGAGCAGCCGCACCGCCACCAGGGCCGTCAGATCATTGACGTCGAGGGCCGGAACCATCTCGGTGAACACGGCTCCGGCCACCCGCGAACGGGCGCTCAGCCCCATCAGCAGGGCGGCCGCCTGGGCGTAGATCAATCCGCCGGGCGCGGTGCCGCTCACCGCGGGTGCGACGGACGGATCGAGCCCGTCCATGTCGAAGGCAACCACTACCGATGCGTCAGCCGGCACCTGCTCCAGCAGCCACAGCGACGCCATGCTCGTCCAGCTCGCGGGCGGTGATCAGCAGGTTGCCCGCCGCCTGGGCATCGGCGACATCCGACGGCCGGGCGCTGCCCACCCCGCGCAGCCCGACCTGCACGATGCGCTCGACGTGCGCCATCTCCGAGGCCCGCCGCATGGCGGATGAGTAGCCATCACGCACGCCAGCCCGCTCGTCGCGGAAGTCCAGGTGGGCATCGATCTGGACCACGGTGATCGGCCCGTGGTCGGCGTAGGCGCGCAGGAAGGGAATCGGCACCGAGTCGTCGCCACCCAACAGCAGCGGCACGGCCCCGGCAGCGAGCAGCTGGCTGACGGCCGCCTCGGTCGCCGCCGAGTTGGCGGCGCCATCCTCCGCTGAGCCCGGGACGTCGCCGGCGTCGGCGACCCGGTACGCCGAGCCAGCCGGCAGCATGGGTCCTCCCAGATCGAAGTCGTGATGGGTCACGAACCGGGCCAGGCGTTGCGAAGCGGCGCGAATCGCCCCGGCGCCTCGGCGCAGCCCGCCGCCGGACCGGGCGCGGGGTAGGGAACGCCGAACGGAACTCCGAGGACGACCGCATCGGCGGCGCCGCCCGAGAGCGACCGGAGGTCGACCGGGGCAGCCCGAGGAAGGTGGAGCTCATCCCGCGGCGTGACGCGCGGCGCACGAGGCGCAGCGGCCCACCACCGTCACGTGCGACAGATCCACCTCGAAGCCGTCGGCTGCCCGGAAGGCAGTCACGAGCGCATCAGCCTCCGCCGCCCGAATCTCGGACCGTGCCCCGCAATCGGCGCAGTACAGGTGCCCGTGATCGGCATCCGGCCCGACGTGGAACTCCTCGCGCCCATCGGCTCCGTGGCCGTGCCGGACCAGCCCCAGCTGCTCGAGCGCGTCCAGGGTCCGGTACACGGTGGAGGGAATGGTCTGCGGATCCCGTTCCCGGCAACGCTCGATCAGCTCGGCGCTGGTGACGTGACCGCTGCTGGCGGCGAGCACGTCGATCACCGTGCGGCGCTGTGGCGTCCAGCGCATGCCGCGCGCATGCAGTTGTGCGCGCACCCCGGACCACGGCTCGGGCAGTGATTCGGATCGGCTCATCGTCCGTTCAGTATACGGAAGTCGTCGCTACTGCAAGACCTTGCAATAGGGACACGACCGATCCTAGACTGAGAGCCAATGACTGAGATCCTTGCCCTGGCCGGCTTCGGCTTCGTGCTCGGCATGCGTCACGCCACCGATGCGGATCATGTGATCGCGGTGACGACGATCCTGTCGCGCAGCCAGAAGTTCGTGCACAGCACCCTGATCGGAGGGCTGTGGGGCCTGGGTCACTCCATCACGGTGCTCGTGGTCGGGATCCTGATCATCGCCTTCAACGTGGTCATTCCTCCGCCCGTGGGCCTGGCCATGGAGTTCGCGGTGGCGATCATGCTGATCGTGCTGGGCATCCTCAACCTGACCGGCGTGCAGCGGCGCATCACCGAGCGCTTCACGCCGCCGGCACCGATGCACGGCCATGAGCACGCCCACCGCCATGCCCATGTCGGCGAGGAGGACGTGCACGCTCACGGCCATGCCCACCTGCACGGCCATGGCAGCGATCCCGGACTGCTGGCCACCTTCGGCTGGTACCAGCTGACGCGCCCGGTGGTGGTCGGCCTGGTGCACGGCCTCGCGGGCAGCGCGGCGGTGGCGCTGCTGGTGCTGGCCACCATCGAGGACACCAGCTCAGCGTTCTGGTACCTCGTCATCTTCTGTGCCGGCGTGGCGGGCGGGATGGCCATCCTCACCACCCTGATCGGCCTGCCGTTCCTGGTCTCCCGCACCAGGTCGGAGCGCATCAACCGCTGGCTGACCATTGGCTCCGGCATCCTGTCGCTGGCCTTTGGCCTCTACCTCGCCTACCAGATCGGCATCGTCGATGGCCTGTTCACCGGCGACTTCCATTGGGAGCCTGCCTAGAGGCCAATGGCCCTGGCCGGCCACCTTGCCCCGCTGCGTACACTGCGGATGAGCCCGCGCTGTCCGGTCCCACGGGAACCGAACCCTGCAGCAGTCGGAGGCTGACCCGATGAAGATCTGGCGCTACCTGTTTGCCGCCTCGGCCGTCCTGTTCGTGATCGGCGTGGTCGTGCAGATCTTCCTGGCCGGGTTCGGCATCCCGAGGCTGGGCGGGCAGGGCATGCAGACGCACATCGACTTCGGATACACGCTGTCGCTGGCGCCGATCGTGCCGCTCGTCCTGTCATGGCCGGCGCGGGCCGGACGCGAGACGATCGTGATGTGCGCCGTGCTGCTGGTACTGACGTTCGTGCAGACGCTGCTGCCGGGGGCGCGAGACGGAATGCCGTGGGTCGCAGCCCTGCACCCGATCACCGCATTCATCGTGCTGGGGCTGGGGATCATGGTGGCGCGGCGCGCCATCAGCCTGGCGCGAACCGAAGCGGCTCCGGTCACAGCGGCCGACGAGCCGGCGACCGTCACGCCCCAAGGCTAGGAGGCATGCGATGGACTGGTATCCGTGGATCGTGCTGCTGCACGTGCTGGGCGCCTTCGGCTTCGTCCTGGCGCACGGTGCGTCGGCGTTCGCTGCCATCCAGATCCGCAGCGAACGTGACCCGGCGCGCGTGGCGGCCCTGCTCGACCTGTCGAGCATGAGCCTTGGCGTCATGTACGCCTCGCTGCTGATCCTGCTCATCGGCGGCATCACCGCCGGCTTCGTCGGTGGCTGGTGGGGGTCGCTGTGGATCTGGCTGGCGATCGGCGTGCTGGTGCTGGTGATCGGCGCCATGTATCCGATGGGCTCGATGCACTACGCCAACGTCCGGCGCGCGGTCGGCCTCAAGGCGTACAGCGACCCGAAGGACGCGCCGCCGTCAGAGCCTTTGCCGCCGGCCGAGCTGGAGAAGCTGCTCGCCTCGAACCAGCCGTTCGCGCTGGCGGCGGTCGGCGGCATTGGCCTCGCCGTCATCATCTGGCTGATGGTGGTGAAGCCCTTCTAGCTTCCTCGGCACAGACGGATGCGCCGGGGCCGCACGGCCGCCGGCGCATCGCATCGGTCCGCAATGGGGAGCGGGTCAGGCAGGCGCCTCGGCAGCCTGCGGCATCTCGATCTTCAGCTTGTCGCCAGTCTCGACCAGCGTCTTCAGGCCGGACAGGATGATCGCCCAGCCGTCCTTGACCGAGTTGTAGGTCGCGGTTTCGCTGGCGAAGCCACCATGAGTCAGCGACAGCAGGCAGGTCTCGCTGCCCATCGGCGTGATCTCCCAGGTGACGGTCGACGGCGGGTCGTCGTTCGACTCCCAGCGGCTGGTGAAAGAGTGGACCAGCTTGCGGGGCGGATCGGCCTCCAGGACCTCGCCGTCGATATCGACGCTGCCGTCCGGCTGCTTGTACTGGATCGGCGAACCCACCTGCAGGTCCGATTCGACCATGGAGCCGAAGTAGTAGATCTGCGTCATGGCCGGATCGGTGATCGCCTGCCAGAGGCGCTCCGGCGTGGCCCGGATGTAGACCTGGAATACGTGTTGCGGTGCACCCATGTGCGTGCTGTCCTCCTTGTCGCGCCCCTCCAGGGCGCTCTTCAGATCGGCCATCGCCGCGGTCCACGGCTGGGCATAGCGGCTGATCCAGCGGTCCGCGATGAGCTGGATCGGCACGGGATTGAGGAAGTGCAGCTTGCGACGCCCATCGCGGCGGGTCGTCACCAGGCTGGCCGCTTCCAGGATGCGGAGGTGCTTCATGACGCCGAAGCGGGTCATCCCCGGCAGCCGCTCCTCGAGCTCGCCCAGCGCCTGGCCATCGCGCTCGCGCAAGGCATCGAGGAGGGTCCGACGGTTCGGGTCCGCCAGCGCCCTGAAAACGTCCTCCAGCTCCACGCCGCGGATATTAGGTGACCGTATGGTCACATGTCAAGGGCCGTCTCACGCGCCGGTGAGCAGTCGGCCGCGGCCTCCTCGGGTGTGGGCCGCGAGCGGAACAAGCACGTACAGCGACAGTCGTACGCCGATCTTCACCACGCCGCCGGCGATCAACGGCGCGCCGATGCCGATCGGACCAAGAAGCGCCGCCGCCAGTGCCGGACCCAGCATCTGGCCGGTGCTGCGCGCCAGCGAGGTACGCCGGCCGTGGCGGTTCGCTCCGCCGGATCGACCACCGCCATGGTGTAGGACTGTCGCGCCGGCACGTCCATCGACGACAGCGCGGCGCGCGCCAGGATCAGGACGACCGCCACCGGCAGCGTCGGCGCCACCGCCGCGCCGACCAGGAACAGGTTGGCCGGGATGTGGCTGAAGACCATGGTCCGGATCAGCCCGATCCGGCGCGCCAGCCAGGCCGCCACCGGGAACGAGATGGCGGCCAGCACGTTGCAGATCGCGAACAGGAGGCCGACCGATCGCCGGCTCCGCGCCGAATCGCTCGGCGAACCAGAAGGCCAGGTAGCTCTGCACCACGAACCCGCCGGCCAGGGCGTCCAGGCTGAACAGGGCGGACAGCATCGCCACCGTGCGCGCGAGCGCCGGATGGCGAAGCCAGGCGTCAGCGGCTTCCGCCGGCCTCGACCCGCGCGTCGAGGCCCAGCGTCAGGATGGTGCTGACCAGCCCGCCAGCGGCGTAGGCCACGAAGGCGGGCGCGTAGGCGGACGCGCCGTCGCAGGCCCAGGGCGTCGCCGAGCGGCGACCATCGGTCCCAACGGACAGGGCGCCCACCGCCGAGGCGGCCGCCGCCACGAGGTTGTAGAGGGCGAAGGCGGACGTCGCGCTGTCCCGCGGGCTGACCGTCTGCGGCAGCGCCGCCTGGTCGACGCTCTGCAGCCCGGTCGACTCGCTGCTGGTGACGGCCACCATGCCCGACAGGCCGATCAGCGCCAGCAGCACCGGGTTGGCGCCGACCAGCGGGATGACCGCCGAGAGCAGCATCAGCGCCGAGCCGATGACCAGCAGCCGGCGCCGGCCGATGCGGTCGCCCCAGACGCCGATGACCGCGGTCAGGCCCAGCGTGCCGGCCAGGGCCGCCGCCAGGACCAAGCCGATCGTCTCGGCCGGCAGCTGCAGCGCCGCCAGGTACAGGCCCAGCGCCACGGCGTTGAGGCCGAAGGCGAAGCCGCGGAACACCTTGGCGGCCATCAGCCGCCAGCCATTGCCATCCAGCTCGGGAATGAGGCGCTTCACTGCGCACGCTACTCCCATGGTTGAGTACATCAGCGCGCGGAGTCGCGGGGCGGGTCAGGTCTCACTCGACGTAAGGGTCCGGCAGGCGCCGGACGAACCATGGACTCGGCCTCCGGCGCCGATGTACTCCAGGTGCGAGTACGCGCCCGTGTCAGGGATCGGCGACCGCCAACGCACACGGGAGCTCAGACGTAGCGGACCTCGTCGGCCTCGGTGCTCTCGACCGGGCGGGCGCAGGTCGGGCAGTACCAGCGCGCCTCCATGGGCGTGCCGCAGGCGGCGTGGCGCAGCGGCTCCGCGTCGCGGGCCACGCGCGAGCCCCAGTCGGCGAGCAGGCGCAGCGCGCCGGCCAGCTCAGCGCCCTCCGGGGTGAGCTCGTAGACGAAGCGCGGCGGGCGCTGCGAATAGGGCGTGGAGCGGACCACGCGCTCCGACTCCAGGCGGCGCAATCGGTCGGCCAGGATGTTCGGCGCGATGCCCGGCACGGCCTCCGACAGCTCACCGAAGCGGCGCGGCCCGGGCAGCAGCGCCTCGACCAGCAGCAGGCTCCATCGGTCCCCCACCCGCTCGAGCGCGGCGGCCAGGGGCGACGAAGGAGCGGCCATGACGCGGATCGTACGGCATCGGCCTTGACATCCGGCTCACGAGTAGTAACTTGCGCATTGCAAGTCACACGCTAGCATGCGAACACAAGCGAGAACTGATGGAGGAACCGATGGGTCCGATCGAGGATCTGGGCAAGGCAATCAACGGGATCGCAGAGGGCGCCGGACGATCGACGGTCGGCATCGGCAACCGCTGGCGCGGCGGATCCGGGCGTGGTGGTGGAAGCCGGCAAGGTGCTGACCAACGCGCACAACCTGCACGGCGACGAGGTACGCGTCTTCTTCGCCGATGGACGCGAGGCGGACGGCAAGGTGCTCGGCGCCGATGGCGACGGCGACCTGGCGGTGATCGGCGTGGACACCGGCGAGGCGCCCGCCATCGGCTGGGGCGACGGGGCGGCGCTGGCCATCGGCGCGCCGGTGGTGGCGATCGGCAACCCGGCCGGCCAGGGCGTGCGGGTCACGCTGGGCTTCGTGTCCGGGCTCGATCGCGCGTTTCGCGGTCCGCGCGGACGTCGGGTGGTCGGGCGCGGTGGAGCACACCGCTCCCCTGCTGCCCGGCTCGTCGGGCGGACCGATCGTCGACGGCGACGGCAAGCTGCTGGGCATCAACACCAACCGGCTGGGCTCGGGCTTCTACCAGGCCATCGCAGCCGACGCAGGGCTGAAGGACCGCGTGGCGGCGCTGGGCCGTGGCGAGGCACCGAAGCCGCCGACGGCTGGGCGTCGGGCTGGCCCCGTCCCAGGTCGCGCGGCAGCTGCGGCGGGCCGTCGGCCTCGACGAGCGTGACGGGCTGCTGGTGCGCGACGTCGAGGAGGGCTCGCCGGCCGACGAAGGCGGGCATCGCCGAGGGCGACCTGATCGTGGCCGCCGCCGGCAAGCCGGTGACCAGCGCCGACGACCTGTTCGAGGCCATCGGCTCGGCTGGCCCGAGGACGCCGCTGGAGCTGACCCTGCTGCGCGGGACGGAGGAGCGGACCGTTACCATTCCCGGCGTGAGCGTTTGGGACGACCCGGTCTGCACCCACGCCGAGGCTCCCTGCCCGCCGAGGTGACGCCGAGCGGCGAAGGCTGCAAGGAATGCCTCGAGCAGGGCATGGAGTGGCTGCACCTGCGGATCTGCCTCAGCTGCGGCCACGTGGGTGCTGCGACCAGTCACCGGGCCGGCACACCACCGAGCCACTTCCAGGAGTCCGGGCACCCGGTGGTCCAGTCCTTCGAGCCCGATGAGGACTGGCGCTGGTGCTACGCGGACGAGGTGTACCTGTAGCCGACGCGCGCCGCTACGACGCGCTCGTCGTCGGCGCCGGGCCCAATGGCCTGGCCGCCGCCATCACCCTGGCCCGCGCCGGGCGCAGCGTGCTGGTGCTGGAGGCGCGCCCGGAGGTGGGCGGTGGCAGCCGGTCGGCGGCGCTGACCCTGCCGGGCTTCGTCCATGACGTCTGCTCGGCGGTCCATCCGCTGGGCCGATCCTCCCCGGTCTTCAGCGAGTGGCCGCTGGCGGAGCACGGCCTGGAGTGGATCGAGCCGCCGGTGGCGCTTGCCCATCCGCTCGATGACGGCAGCGCGGCGCTGGTGCGCCGCGACCTGGACGCCACCGCCGCCGGCCTGGGCGAGGACGGCGAGCGCTACCGCGCCTGATCGGCCCGATCGCCGCCGATTGGGACCTGATCGCGAAGCGAGCTGCTCGGGACCGTTCCGCATTGGCCCGGGCTGCGCCACCCGTTCGCGGTCGGACGCTACGGGATCAACGCGCTGCAGCCGGTGACCTGGCTGGCGCGACGCTTCCGCACCCCGGCCGGCGAAGGCACTGCTGGCGGGCGTGGCCGCGCACTCCTTCGTGCCGCCTGGAGAAGCCGATCACCGGCGCCTTCGCGCTGATCGCTGCTGGCCAGCGCGCATGCGGTCGGCTGGCCGATCCCGCGCGGCGGCTCGCAGCGCATCGCCGACGCGCTGGCGTCGTACCTCCGCTCGCTGGGCGGCGAGATCGATCACCGACCGACCGGTGCGCGACCCTGGACGGGCTGCCGCCGCATCGAGCCCTGCTGCTGGACCTGACGCCGCGCCAGGTGCTGGCGCGTGGCCGGCGACCGGCTGGGGGGCATGTACGCGCGCGCAGCTGCGCCGCTACCGCTACGGGCCGGGCGTCTTCAAGGTCGACCTGGCTCTGGACGGGCCGATTCCGTGGGCCAACCCGGCCCTGCGCGAGGCCGGCACCGTGCACCTGGGCGGGACCCTGTAGGAGGTGACGGCCGCCGAGCGGGCCGTGGCGGCGGGGCGGCCCGCGCGCCCGGCCATGCGTGCTCGTCGCCCAGCCGTCGCTCTTCGACGACACGCGCGCGCCCGGCGGGCAGCACACGGTCTGGGCCTACTGCCACGTCCCGAACGGGTCGCGCGCCGACATGACCGAGCCGATCCTGGCCCAGCTGGAGCGCTTCGCGCCAGGCGTCGGCAGCCGCATCCTGGGCCGTTCGACGATGGGGCCGGCGGAGCTGGAGACCTACAACGCCAACTACGTCGGCGGCGACATCAACGGCGGCATGCAGGACCTGGCCCAGCTGTGGACGCGGCCGGCGGTGCGCATCGACCCGTACCGAACGCCCGACCCCGGCATCTTCATCTGCTCGTCATCCACCCCGCCCGGCGGCGGTGTGCACGGCCTGTGCGGATACCACGCCGCCCAATCGGCGCTCCGCGGCGTGCTGCGCTAGCGGTCCCAGACCGCCGGCACCGGCGGCAGCCGGACCTCGGTCGCGCCCAGCCAGGCGGCCAGCTCGTGGATGGCCGCGGAGACCGCCGGCCAGGCGTCGGCCGGCGCATCGGGCTCCGCATAGACCGCGTTGACGGTGAAGACGCCGCGCTTGCGATCCATGACCGGGTCGATCCGCCCGATCAACCGGTCGCCGTGCAGGATCGGCAGCACGTAATAGCCGTACTCGCGCTTGGCCACCGGGATGTAGATCTCGAGCTTGAAGCGGAAGTCGAAGAGCTTCAGGGCGCGGTCGCGGTCGGCGACCAGCGGATCGAACGGGCCGAGCAGCGTGGTGCGCGGCTGCCAGGCGCCGCCATCCAGCTCGGCGCAGCGCGTCGGCGTGGGCCAGCCAGTCGCCGGGCAGCCCGTCGATCTCCACCGGCACCGCCACGCCGTCGGCCCGCAGGGACTCCTCCGCCTCGCCGCGGAATGGCAGCTCGCCAGCCTCCAGGGCGCCGCCCCAGCCGGTGCGATCGAACCCACGCGCGCGCAGCTGGCGGTCCAGCAGCTCGACCGCCAACTACCGGGTCGGGCAGCTCATCGGCCTCGGGCAGGACGTGGTCCCAGAGGTCCCAGACGCGTTGCGATCCCTCGCGGCGGCTGATGGCGATCTGTCCGCCGTTCCACAGGATCTCCAGCATGCGGCCCAGGTTCTTGCCGTCGTTCCAGCCGCCGGTCTGCCATGGCACCTCGGCGCGGTCGTCCAGGTCGCGGGTCAGCAGCGGACCGCGGCGGCGCAGCTCGCCCACCACGTAGTCGCGGAAGCCGGCGTTGTCGCGCAGCCACTCCCCGACGTAATTGCCCCGCCCGTAGTCGTTGCGCGGGTAGCGCAGCATTGCCGGCCGCTGCAGCGGCAGGTCGGCTGAGCGGAACGAGGAACGCGCGGTACTCGAACAGATGGCGCGGCGGCTCCTCCAGCAGGCGCCGCAGGTCGTCCCGGTCGTAGGCGCCGAACCGGCTGAACAGCGTCAGGCGCTCGGCGCGCTCGACGGCGGAAGTGGGATCCACCTGGACCCGGCCCAGCCGCTCCACCACGTCCATCAAGGTCGAAGGTCGTGGGCCGGCGAGCTGGTTGGCCATGATCGTCAGGCGGCGGGCATCCTGCAGGCTGAGCCGTCGCATCGGGCGCAGTGTGGCAGACTCCGATCGCATGATCGGCTCGGTGCGCGTGGTCGGTACGGGGCGCGCGGGATCGCGCCATCGCTCGCCCGCCTTCGCGAGCGCCGGATCTCCGTCGTCGCCGGCCGCGAAGCGCTCGGCGATGCCGACCTGGTGCTGCTGGCCGTGCCTGACGCGGCGATCCCCGAGGTGGCGCAACGCGTTCCCATCGGCCCCTGGGTCGCGCACGTGAGCGGGGCGACCTCGCTTGACCGCCCTGAGCCCGCATGAGCGTCGCTTCAGCGTGCATCCGCTTGCAGACCCTCTCGCTCCAGCGCGGGCCGGAGCAGCTGGACGGCGCGTGGGCCGCCATCACGTTCGAGTCCAATGCCGCACGCGCCGCGTGCCGAATGGCTGGCCGGCACCCTTGGACTGCGCGCATTCCCGCTGGCCGATGAGGACAAGCCGCTGTACCACGCCGGCGCGGCCATGGCCTCGAACTTCCTGGTGACCCTGTACCGGGCGGCCGCGCGCCTGCTGGAGGAGAGCAACGCCCCACCGGAGGCGCTGGTGCCCCTGATGCAGCGCACCATCGAGAACGGCTTCGCCCTGACCGGACCGATCGCCCGCGGCGACTGGTCGACCGTGGAGGCGCACCTGCGCGCGCTCGAGGAGCGCGCGCCGGACCTGGTGCCGCTCTACCGGGCGCTGGCCGAGGCGACCCGCCCGTGAAGCTGCTCCGCACCGCGGCGGAGGTTCGCTCCGCGCTGGCTGCCGACCGGGGGGCCGGCCGCTCGATCGGGCTGGTGCCGACCATGGGCGCCTTCCATGCCGGCCACCTGGCGCTGATGGCGGCCAGCACCGCGCGCGACGACGTGACGGTCGTGAGCCTGTTCGTCAATCCCGGCCCAGTTCGGCCCTGCGGAGGACCTCGGCGCGCTACCCCCGCGACGAAGCGGGCGATCTCGCGCACTGCAGAGGCCGCCGGCGTCGGGATCCTGTTCGCACCCGTCCGCCGACGAGGTCTACCCACCCGGCTTCGACACCTGGGTCGATCCGGGCGAGCTCGCCACGGTGCTGGAGGGCGCGGTGCGGCCCGGCCACTTCCGTGGCGTGGCCACGGTCTGCACGCACGCTGTTCGCGATCGTCCAGCCGGCACGCGCCTACTTCGGGCGCAAGGACGCGCAGCAGGTCGCGGTCGTCAAGCAGGTCGTCCACGACCTGGCGCATGCCGCTGGAGATCGTGGCCTGCCCCACCGTCCGCGACCCGGACGGGCTGGCGCTCTCCTCGCGCAACGCCTACCTCTCGCCCGATGAGCGGCGTTCGCGCCCTGGCACTGCCACGCGCACTGCAGGCTGGCCTTCAGACACATCGCGATCGGGGGGACCCGGTCGCCACGGCGGAGGAGGTGCTCGCCGCCGAGCCGGATCTGACCGTTGACTACGTCGCGGTCGCGGACCTTGACGGCCCGACCCTTGCCGCGGCGTACGGTCGGCGCGACCCGCCTGATCGACAACGTGCGCTCGACGCCGCCTGACGTCATCCCGCACGGCACAGCCGTGTCGCGCTTCTGCGGACCGTGCGCAAGCAGCCGCTAAGCAGGCCTGCCGGATGGCGCGGGCACGCGTGGCAGGTGTCGGTTGGCGGGCGGTGGCACAATGTGGCGCATGAGCAATAGCCCGCGTCGCGTCCAGAAAAGGTGGGCCTCGCCGAGCTGGCTGCGCTGAAGCGCGACGGCACGCCGATCGTGATGGTCACCGCCTACGACTTCCCCAGCGCACGGCTGGCGGACGAGGCGGGCGTGGACATCGTGTTCACCGGCGATTCGGCCGCGAACAACGTGCTGGGCTACGCGGACACCACCCCGATCAGCATGGACGAGATGGTGATGCTGGGCGCCGCGGCGCGGCGTGGGACGCATCGGGCCTTCTTCATGATCGACATGCCGCTGGGCGCCTTCCAGGTCAGCGACGAGGACGCGGTACGCCACGCCGTCCGGCTGGTCAAGGAGACCGGCGCCGAGGCGGTGAAGATCGAGGGTGGCGGGCGCGATGGTGTCGCGGGCGCGCGCCATCGTGGCGGCCGGCATCCCGACCATGGGCCACCTGGGCCTGACGCCGCAGAGCGCCACCATGCTCGGCGGCTACAAGGCGCAGGGCCGCACCGCGGCCAAAGCCCGGCAGCTCTTCGCCGATGCGCTGGCGCTGCAGGCGGCGGGCTGCTTTGCCATCGTGCTGGAAGCCGTTCCCGCGCGCGTCGCGGAGCGGATCACCCAGGCGCTGCATATCCCGACCATCGGCATCGGCGCGGGCGGCGCAATGCGCCGGCCAGGTCCTCGTCTGGCACGACCTGCTGGGCATCAACACCGGGCGGACCGCGAAGTTCGTGAAGCGCTTCGCCTCCGTGGCCGATGAGACGCGGCGCGGGCTGGAGGCGTTCGCCGCCGAGGTCCGAGCCGGCACCTACCCCGCCGAGGAGCACACCTACCCGATCAGCGACGAGGAGTTCGCGCTGTTCGAGTCGGAGGTCGCCCCGGGCGTCCTGGTTGCCGACGACTGGCTCTAGGAGCCATTCGGTCCGTCAGACCTCGAGCTCGTAGACCCACTCCAGGCCGTCGCGCTCGTCCCACTGCTCGCCGGTCCTGCACGAATCCCAGCTTGCCGATCAGGTTCAGCGAGCGCTCGTTGTCGGGCGCCACGCTGGCGCGGAAGCGGTGCACTTCGTGCTCGCGGGTGGCCCAGGCAAAGGCGGCCCTGACCGCCTCCAGCGCGTAACCGTGTCCGCGCGCGGCCGGGAGCAGCGTGTAGCCGATCTCCGCCATGCCGTGCTGGTCCGGAGCCGAATGGAAGTTCAGGTAGCCAATCGCCTCGCGCGGGTGCCCCGACTCGGTACGGATGATCGGCCGCAGCAGCCAGGGCCGATCCTGCGGCCGCTCGCGCAGCTGCTTGGCGCGAAAGCCCGCCAGCCAGCGGACTTCTGCCATCCACTCGGCGGTGATCGCCGCGTCCAGCCCGACGCCACCGACCTGGCGTCGCCGTCGGCGATCGCGTCCAGCTGCTCCAGCGACAGCAACGGCAGCTCCAGCCGCTCCGAGGCGATGAGCTCGTCGCTCATGCCGGCAGCGCCACGACCTGCTCGACCAGCTCGGGCAGGATCTCGCCGATCTGGCCGCGCAGCACCGCATGGGCACGGTCGTCCAGCGGCGTGGGCTCGGCGTTGACGATGACCAGGCGGGCGCCGTTCCGCAGGGCCCGTTCCGGCAGCCAGGCCACGGGGTAGACCGTGAGCGACGTCCCGATTGCCAGGAACAGGTCGCTGGTCGCGGACTCCCGCTCGGCTCGCTCGAGATCCTCGGCCACCAGCGACTGGCCGAACGAGATCGTCGCCGACTTCAGGATGCCGCCGCAGTCGAGGCAGGCCGGATCGTCCTCGCCGGCCCGCACCCGGTCCAGGGCATCGGCCATTGGCCCGCGGACACCGCAGGACAGGCAGACGAAGTCGCGCATGCTGCCGTGGATCTCGATCAGCCGATCGCGCGAGCTGCCGGCGGCGAGATGCAGCCCGTCGATGTTCTGGGTGACCAGCAGCTGCAGGCGGCCCATGCGCTCCAGCTCGGCCAGCGCCCGGTGGCCGGCGTTCGGCGTCGCGCCACGCGCCGGATGGTTCAGCCGGCCCTGCCAGGCGCGCCGGCGGAGCTCCGGATCGGCCACGTAGTAGCGGATGTCGGACAGCGCCTCCGCCTTCGGATCGCGTGTCCAGACGCCCTGCGGACCGCGGAAGTCCGGGATCCCCGACTCGGTCGAGATGCCGGCCCCGGTCAGCGCCACCACGTGACGGGCACGGGCCAGCCAGCCCACCACGTCATTGATCTGCGCGGACGCCATGGTCCGATGGTAGCGGCCGAATCAGATCCAGCCGCGCCAGCGCGAGATCCCGAGCACGGCCACGGCCAGCGTCACCATCGCCCCCACCGCCAGCCAGAAGTTGCCCGGGCTGTCGAAGAAGCCGATCTTGAAGTTCATGCCCATCACGCCGGCGAGCACGACCGCAGGCAGCAGGATCGCGCTCAGGATGGTGAGCGCCTTCATGACGTCGTTGCGTGCGCTGGGCCGAGGTCGCCATGTACACGTCAAACGCGCCGATCAGGAGCTCTCGCGCGTTCTCGACCGCGGCGATCGCTGCGATCCAGGCTGTCGACGATCGCCGGGCCACGGCTTGCCCACCCCCTCGAGCTCGAAATCGGGGCGGGCCAGTGGCGCGAACGCCCAGCGATGGGGGCAAGCCCGCGGCGCAGGATGGCAACCCGGCGGCGGAGGACGACCACCTCGCGCAGGAAGGCGTCTGCCTCACTGGCGCGCAGGGCCACCTCGTCGAGCGCGTCGATCCGTCGTTCGATGCTCTCGACGAGCTCCAGGTACCCGGCCAGAACCGAGTCGACCAGCACCGTCAGGAAATCGGCCGCATTCAAGGCGCCGAGGGCCGTATCGCCGCGGATGTGATCGAGGAAATAGTCGAAGGCGGTCACGTGCCCCTGATGGCCGGTGATGACCACGTTCTTGGCGACAACGATGTCGATCGAGGTCGGGCCGAAGGCGGCCGCAGGACTGTCGGCCGTATCGTCGGAGTCGTTCGGCTGCATCGCCACCAGGCGCAGGTGGACACGATCGGGGTAGCGCAGCAGCTGTGCGGCGGCCTCGTCGCTGGCCAGAACGCTGGCCGTCTCGTCAGGCAGACCGAAGAGCTCGACCAGCGTCGCGATCGCATCCGCATCCCGGCCGTCGATATCGATCCACAAGAGGTGGTGCTCGCCGAGCTCGATCCAGCAGGCCCGGGCGCACCTCGACCTCGCGGTCGCGGCCCTCAGCGTCGTACAGGATGGCGCGCAGCGCGACCAGGTCCTTGCGCATTCGTCACGCGCCGGTCCTAGTGCAAGCGGCAGGCCACTCGGCGACCAGGCGATGCGTCAGCGGCGGTTGTAGAACTCCAGCCGCCAGCGCCACTCGGAGCCGTCCGGCGCGTTCCACCACTCGACCAGCGTCCCGACCTCGCCGCCGGGCAGGATCACCAGCGACCCCAGATCGTCGGCCGTCGGCCAGCGGTCCTCGCGCGTGAAGCCGCCATCGGCCAGTGCCAGGCGCGTCATGGGCAGGTAGTCGCCGTCGCGTGTCACCTGGCCGCGGGCGCGCACGCTGCCGTCGAAGCGACGGACGGTGACGTCCAGCTTCTTCGGCGCGCTGTGCACCCACAGGACGTCGCGTCGGATCGAGACGACCGCGAGCGAAGGGGAGCCCGGTGGCGGCAGCGCCCGGGTACCAGAGGTCCCAGGTCTCCGCCGGCTGCGGGTCGATCATGGGCTCACTGTAGCGCCGCCGAGTGCCTGATGACCGACGGCGCGGCTAGCGCACCGCGCCGAACAGCTCCTCCTTGGCGGTCTCCTTGCGGCGAGCCATGCGATCGCCGAGCTCGCTCCAGCTCTTCGTCCTCGAAGACCTGGCGCGCGGTCTTGAACATCTCGCCCTCCTCTTCCTCGATGTGATGCTCGATGTTCTCCGCCATCACCTTCGCCTTCGGTCCGAACCGCTCATCGGTGGCATCCATGCCGTCCAGCTCGCCCATCAGGCGGCTGACCACGTCGTGCTCCTCGTACCCCTCCAGCACGATCTCCTTGGCCTTGGGGTGCTCGCGCAGGGTCGGGTAGAAGATCTCTTCCTCGATGATCTCGTGGATGGTGAGCTCCTGCTTGATGCGACTGAAGAGCTCGCCGCGCGTCTTCTCGGCCCGCTCGGTGGTCTCCTTGAGCTCGGCCAGCAGGGGCTTGATGCGGGCGTGGTCTTCCTTGAGCAGCTTGATGGCATCCATGGGGCGTCTCCTGCCGGGCGGTTGTGGGGTTTCGCGCGGTGCCGCCCATGCACATTTCGTTCCCGGACTGTCGCGCATCTGGCCCATCTCTTGCATCAGCCGGCCAGGTGAAGTCGCGACCATGCGACAAGGAGGAAGTGGATGACCATTATTGGATGGATCGTGCTCGGCGCCATCGCCGGCTGGATTGCCGGCCTGCTGGTGAAGGGCGACGAGGGCATGGGCGTGATCGGCCACGTCGTGCTCGGCATCGTCGGCGCCCTGCTCGGCGGGTTTGTCGTGACCCTCGTCACCAACGAGGACCCGATGGATGGCGTGCTCGACATCTCGTCGCTGCTGACTGCGATCATCGGCGCCGTCGTGGTGGTGGTCGTGGTGAACATGCATACAGGGCCGCGCGCGAACCGGCAGCGGTCCGGTCTGAACCGCGCCCACGCAAACGCCCCGCCGGGTCGCCCGGCGGGGCGTTTCTGCATGCGACGGATGACGTAGGCCGTCGGGGGCCGAATGCCCGTGGTCGGCGACCCGACCGATCCGTACCTTGCGCGCATGGACCTCGCCACGCCCTACGATCGGCTGCGCGACTTCATCGACCGGATGGCCACCATCGGTGACAAGCCTGAGGACGATGAGGATCTGCGCGTGCGCAAGCACGCCCTGGCCATCACGGTGCTGGGACTCATCCCGGCGTCGGTGCTGTGGGCGCTGATCGGGCTGCTGATCGACCGGCCGCTGCTGACCGCCGCGTCGATCTACTTCTCGCTGGCGATGCCGGTGATGCTGCTCTCCTGTCGCGCACCAAGGCATTCGAGCCGATCGTGCGGGTCCTGCTCGTCATCGGCCTCAGCTACGTCATCCTCGGCCACCTGGCCCTGGGCGGGCATGCAGGCCGGTGGGGCGAGCCTCATCTGGGGCCTGGTCGCCCCCGTTTCCGCGGTCCTGTACTTCGACCGCGGCAGCAGCCTGCGCTGGTTCGTTGGCTTCGGCGCCATCGTGGTCGGCGCGATCGTCTTCGATCCGCTGGTGGTCAGCCTGCTGCCCGCCTCGTGGAGCACCCGCCGATCCTGGCTGTTCGCCTACAACCTGCTCGGGCCAGCGCTGATCGTGCTGCTGCTGATCCGCTTCGTCGACGGCCAGCGGCTGACGGCGCAGCAGGAATCGCGGCACCTGCTTGCAGGACATGCTGCCGGGCAGGATCGCCGAACGGCTGGCGGACGGCGAGCGGCTGATCGCCGAGACGCACCCGGATGTCAGCGTCCTCTTCGCCGACGTGGTGGGGTTCACCGAGTTCGCCGACCATGTGGAGGCCGATGACCTCCTGCTGACGCTGAACCAGCTCTTCTCGGCCTTCGATCGGATCGCGGCCCGCCACGGGATCGAGAAGATCAAGACCACCGGCGACGCCTATATCGCGGTCGCCGGCGCGCCGGTCGCGATGGAGGGCCATGCGCTGGCCGCGGTTCGCGCGGCAGCCGACATGCACCGCGCCGTCGAGCGCCTGGGTGGCCTGCGCCGCCGCGGCATGCAGCTGCGGGTGGGCATCGCCTCCGGGCCGATCACCGCCGGCGTCATCGGCGAGCATCGGTACGCCTACGACATGTGGGGCGACACCGTGAACGTCGCCAGCGCGCATGGAGTCGACCGGCGTGGCGGGCATGATCCAGGTGGCGGCCTCGACCCACGAGCGGGTTGGCGACGCCTACCCGTGGACCGAGCGCCAGGTGCTGGTCAAGGGCAAGGGCGAGATGGCCGCCTACGTGCTGGATCCCGAGGCCGTCCCGCCCCTGGCGCGGCAGGCAGCCGCCGGTGACGGCCTCTACCCGATGCCGGGGATGCAGCGGCCGGTCAGCGCCGACGCAGCGGCTTCGCCAGCCTAGCGGCCGGCTCACCGGCCAGGAACTGCTCCAGCAGCTCGCTGACCTGCGGCAGCGCCTCTTCCTGCAGGGCATAGGTCGACTGGTTGCCGGCGCCCTTGGTGGCCCGCATCAGCCCGGCGCTGCGCAGGATCACGATGTGATGCCAGAGGCTGGTGCGCGGCACGCCCAGCCGCTCCGCGATCTCCATGCCGGTCAGCTCGCGATCACGCAGCGCGTAGAGCACCTTCAGGCGACCCTTCGTCGGCGAGCGCCTTGACCAGCTTGACGAGGCGGGCGGCGGACCGAACTCGTCGCCCAGCACCGACTCCTCCGAGACCGGGAACAGCACGAGGGTCGTGCCGCGGTGCTCGACGTAGAAGACGATCGGCCGCGCCGCGTAGCTGGGCGCCATCAGCACGTCAGTCAGGCTCGGCATCGATGGCCCAGCGCAGGCCATCGGTCACGTGGTCGAGGATGCCCAGCCCCTCCATGCGAACCGCCTGTGCGGCGGATGGCCACCGCCTCGCGCTCCAGGATGGTCATCAGCCGCTCCTCGTCGGGCGCGAATGCCTTCTCGTGCCAGAGCCGGAGGATGTGCAGCAGCTCAGCCGCGCAGGTGCTCCGGATCGGTGCGCAGGACGTGGCGCATCGCCTTCTGCCATTGCGCCTCGTCGGGGTACGAGGCGCGGCGCAGGCTGCGCTGCGCGGTGGCATCGCCTGACGCGGCGGCCTCGATCTGGTCCGCGCTGACCATCCGCAGGACGTGGGCATTCCAGCGCCCGAGCAGGTGCAGGCGCAGCTCACCGGCGTCCACGGACTCGACATGGCTGAACAGGCCCGGAACGTCGTGGTCGCCCGCCCGCGTCCATGGCCAGGCCCAGGACGTGGTCCCAGAAGCGCAGCGATCCGCCGGCGAAACGGCGGATGGCGACAGCATCGGTGCCGAGGTAGCGCTCCTCCTGGCGCACCAGGTCGGAGCTGGCCTCGTAGACAGGGTGGCGCTCGTCGTCCAGGAATGCCCACAGCGCGGCGAGCAGCTCGAACGAGGCACCCACGGTTACGCGGACGCCCTGCGGTTGCTGCGGCACCCCTGCCACACCGGCGTTCACGAGCGCGAACGATAGCGCACCGTCGCGCGTTGCGCTCGCTTGACGAAAAACTTCGACAGCGCCCACTTTTGTTGAACGAATCGGTCCCCCGAGAGGTAGACCGATAGGGAAGGGTGTGGCGCCCACTCCTTCCTACCTCTCCTACCACCCGCCATGAGGAAATAGTTCATGCACAGCAAACGCCTTGCGGCGGCGGGCTTCGCCTTGGTCGTCGCCCTCGCCGCCTGCAGCGCGCCCGGCACCACGAACGAACCCGGCGGCAGCGGCAACGAGTCGCAGGCGCAGGCGGACGACCAGGTTCTGCGCATCCCGCTCGGCGGCGAGCCGGCGACGCTGGATCCCAACCGGGCGTCCGACAGCATCTCAATCACCGTCCTCAACCAGCTGGTGCGCCCGCTGGTCTATTTCGATCCGGACCTCAACACGGTGTCCGAGGGCGGCCTGGCCGAGTACCTGGGACGTCAGCGAGGACGGGCAGACCGTCACCTTCCACCTGAAGGAAGGCCTGAAGTACTCCGACGGCAGCGACATCGTGGCCGAGGACTTCGTGACGTCCTGGAAGCGACTGATCGATCCGCGCACCGCCGCTGACTACTACTACGTCATGCTCGACGTCGCCGGCGCCGCCGATGTGGCCGGCGCCGATCCGGACGACGATGCGGCCGTCGACGCCGCCCTCGAGAACTTCGGGGTCGAGGCGCCGGATGACACCACGTTCGTCGTGCACCTGTCGCACCCGGCCACCTACTTCGTCTCGATCGCCACCCTGTGGGTCACCGCGCCGCTGCGCGCCGACTTGGAGTTTGGCGAGGCCGACACCTACGTGTCGTCGGGTCCGTTCGTGCTCTCCACGCTGGGATCACGACGCCCAGCTGGTGCTGGATCCGAACCCGGAGTGGACGTCCGGGCCGTCGACCGGGATCTCGCTGGAGATGCCGGTGATTCCTGATCCGGCGCAGACCGCTGGCCGCCTACGAGAACGACGAGGTCGACCTGGCCTTCGTGCCGTCGGCCGACGTGCCGCGCATCAGGGACGATCCGGACCTGGCCAGCAGGTGGTCCAGGGCGACGTGCTGTCGCTCGAGTACTACGGCTTCGACATGCGCGCCGGAGAGCGTCTTCGCGCAAGAGCAAGTCACTGCGCTGGCCTTCAGCGAGGCGGTCGACAAGCAGACGCTGATCGACACGCTGCGCCAGGGCGTCGGCACCGTGGCCGGCTCAGCCGTGCCGCCGGGCATGCCGGGCCACCAGGCCGACATCGGCATCCCGTATGACGCCGCCAAGGCGGTCACCGACTTCGAGGCCGGCCTGGATGAGGCGGGCGTCAGCGCCGGCGACCTGGCGCTGCAGCTCGGCTACAACACCGAGGCCGATCACGAGCCGACGGTGGAGTTCCTGCAGGAGCAGTGGCGCACCGCCTTCGACGTCAACGTCGAGCTGGTCGGGCTCGAGTGGTCGAGCTACCTGACCCGTCTCAACGAGGATCCGTTCGACATCTTCCGGTTGGGCTGGGGCGCGGACTACCCGCATCCCAACAACTTCCTGACCGACCTGTTCACCTGCACCTGCGGCAACAACAACATGAAGTACTGCAATGAGGAGTTCGACACCCTCATGGCCGATGCTGCGGTGGAGCCGGACCTGGAGACGCAGGTGGGCATCTACAACCAGGCCCAGGAGATGCTGGTCGACGACGCACCGGTCATCTTCATCAGCTGGGGCGGTCGCTTCACGCTGGTCAAGCCCTGGGTCACCGGCATGGTGGTCACGCCTGGCGACGCCACCACCGGCTCGTACTTCTATGAAGCTGTGACGATCGCCGAGCACGAGTAAGGCGACGCGTGCCAGGGCCGTTGCGCCGACGCGACGGCCCTGGCTCCTCAACCACCGTCCATGGCAGCGGGAGCACCATCACAGAACGACAGGCAGGCATTCATGATCGCGCGCTACGAAACGAACGACCTTCATCTGGCCGCCACGCTCCAGTGCCTTGGCCTGGAGCTGCTGGAGGTGAACCGATCCGACCCGCGCCGCGTCAGGTTCGTCTTCGAGGACGACGCCCTGCGGCGCGAGTGGACACGGGAATACCTGGCCGGCGGACTCCGCGTCGACCCGCTCATCCTGTTGAACTCATTCCGATCGCTGAAGCGGCAGATCTACGCCGATGCCGGCCCAGGCAACCGCGTCGTGCGGGTGGTCCCCCACCAGCGAGTGGCGGCGGGCGGCGGCGCCGACTGATACCCCATCCACGCCGGACGGTGCGGGCGGCTATGCTGTACTCCTCCGGATCGTCCGGAGACTCCGTCCGGTCGTTTGCTTCTCGAGTCGACCGCGCGTCGACCTAATGCATCGAGAAGAGACATGGGAGTGACCATGACCAGCGGCACCGTGAAGCGAGTAATCAGCGAGCGCGGGTTCGGCTTCATCGTCGGCGAGGATGGCAAGGAGTACTTCTTCCATCGCGACGGCCTGACCAGCTCGATTGACTTCGACCGATTGGTCGGAGGCGAGAAGGTCAGCTTCGACACCGAGACCGGACCCAAGGGCGAGCGCGCAGTGCGCGTGCAGGCCGCCTAAGCTCCGCTCCTCACGACAGAGCGCTCGGCCGCACAGGCCGGGCGCTCTTTCATTTCTGGCCGGGCCCCATCCGGGAGCCCGCGCGCACGCTCGCCGGGCAGGCGTGCGGACTACGATCAGCCGCATGGAGGCGGCTCGACGACTTCCCGCGCCCGCGCGGTACGGCCTCGCTCTGCTGGGCGTGGCCGTCGTCACCGCCCTGATCGCCGCGCTGGGACGCTTCCACCTGGCCAACGCGTCGATGCTGTACCTGATCGTGGTGCTGCTCGCCGCCGTGGCGCTGGGACGCGGCCCGGCGGTGATGGTCGCGTTGTCGCCTTCCTGGCGTCCAACTTCTTCCTCGTCGAGCCCCGCTTCTCCCTGACCGTCGCCAACCCCGAGGAGTGGGTGACGCTGATCCTGCTGCTGCTCACCGCGGTCGTCACCGGGCAGGTGGCCGCGGGCCAGGAGCAGCGCGCCGAGGAGGCGGAGGCCAACGCGCGCGAGGCGCGCCTGCTGTCCGAGGTGGCGCAGCTGATGACCGAGCCGAACCTCGATCCCGCGCTGGGCCGCGTCGCAGAGCGGCTGCGCGGCGAGCTGGGCGTGCTGGCGGTCCGCATCGTGGTCAACGGCGAGGACGGCGGGCTGCTGGCCAGCGCATCGGCGGGCGCCGGCACCGACCTGGAGGCGCTGACCGCCGCCCTGGCCGGCGGCGCGTCGGAGGTGCTGAGCCCGAGCGGCGGCCGATGGGTGCGCGTCGTCCAGCCCCATGCCGGCCGGCCGGCTGCCGCCGCTGCATCGGCTCCCGCCCTGCGGCTGCTGCGGGTGCCGGTACGCGCGCCGCACGGCGAGACCGGCGAGGTGATCCTGGCCGCCCGGCGCGACAGCCACTTCGGGCCGGCCGAGGTGCGCCTGCTGGAGTCCGTGTCGGCGCAGCTGTGGGGAGCGGTGGATCGGGCGCGGCTGCGCGACGAGGCCAATGAGGCCGAGGTGCTGCGCCGGGGCGACCAGGTGAAGTCGGCCCTGCTCGACGCGGTGAGCCACGACCTGCGGACGCCGCTGGCCTCGATCCTGGCGTCGGCCGGCAGCCTGCGCCAGCGCGATGTGGAATGGGACGACGAGGCGCGGCGGAGCTTCGCCGAGGCCATCGAGCAGGAGGCGCATCGGCTCGACCGCATCGTGGGCAACCTGCTGGACCTGTCGCGGCTGGAGAGCGGCACGCTCCAGCCGGATCGGGCCTGGTACGAGCCGACGGCCCTCATCAACGAGGTGGCCGCGCGGCTGCGGCCGCTGGTGGCGCCGCACGCCCTGGCGCTGGACCTGCCCGACGAGCTGCCACCGGTCCACCTCGACTACTCGGAGGTGGACCAGGTGCTGTCGAACCTGATCGAAAACGCCGCCAAGTACTCGCCTCCCGAGTCGGAGATCCGGGTCAGCGCGGCCGTGGCCGACGGCTCGCTGCGCGTGGACGTGACCGACCACGGGCCTGGGGTGGCCCGCGACGCCATGCCGCGCCTGTTCGAGCCGTTCTTCCGCGGCGCCCGCTGCCCAGCGTGGGGGCAGCGGCCTGGGCCTGGCGGTCGCCCGCGGCCTGGTGGAGGCGCACGGCGGCCGGATCTGGGCCGAGAACCGGCCCGAGGGCGGCGCGCGCTTCAGCTTCGAGATCCCCGACGGCACGGAGGCGGCGCATGAGCGACGCCAGCGGTCGCGGCGCGCGCATCCTGGTCGTCGACGACGAGCCGGCGCTGCGGCGGGCGGTGGAGCGCAACCTGGCCGGCCATGGCTTCGAGGTGCGCGGCGCCGAGACCGGCGAGGAAGGACTGGAGCTCGAGACCCGCTTCCATCCCGACCTCGTCCTGCTGGACCTGGTGCTGCCGGACATCCCCGGCACCGAGGTGATCGCTGCGCCTGCGGGAGCGCAGCAGCGTCCCGATCATCGTCCTGTCGGTGCGCGAGGCGGAGGGCGACAAGGTGCGCGCCCTGGAGCTCGGCGCCGACGACTACCTGACCAAGCCGTTCGGCGTCGACGAGCTGCTGGCCCGCATTCGGGTGGCGCTGCGCCACGCCGCGCGCTCCGGCATCGGGACCGATTCGGTCTTCCGCAGCGGCGACCTGTCGGTCGACCTCGAACGGCGCGAGGTGCGGACGGGCGGCCGGCGCGTGCACCTGACTCCGACCGAGTACGCGCTGCTGGGCGCCCTGATCGCGGATGCCGGCCGCGTGCTGACCGATCGCGCCCTCCTGCAGCGGGTCTGGGGCCCCGAGTACGGGTCGGAGGACCACTACCTGCACGTCTACATGGCCCGGCTGCGCAAGAAGCTGGAGCCCGATCCGGCCAATCCACGCTACCTGCGCACCGAGCCGGGCGTCGGCTACCGCCTGCTCGAGCCGGAGACCGACCCAGCCGATGAGCCCGAGGAGGCGCCGCCGGATTGAGGCAATGTTGAGGTGATGGCGGCCCGGCGTTGACACGCCGTTGAGCGCCGGCGGCGGAGCATGGTGGCGTGCTAAGCGTCGTCGATGGGGCCGCCACAACCCACACCATCTCTTCCCTGCGCGCAGCCTGCGACCTGCTCGAAGGAGCGGCAGGCCGGATCAACGCGGTCAGCGTCTCCGGCGTCCTGCCCGACGACGATGACCCGACCCTGCCGGTGATGGCTGTCGCACAGCGCCTCGCCGCCGAGCACCACCTGGCTGTGCAGGTCTCGGTCGAGGGCCGCCGCTTCATCGTCGAGTTCCGCTGCGGCGGCGGCGCGCCCACCAATGGGCGAATGTCGGAGGCTGGCTGAATCCGCATGGATCCCGATCCATCGGCCACGCGGATCGACCCCCACCTCGAAGTCCGGGAGCACAAGAAGGGGATCAGGCCTGGCGACGCCTATGTTCGCATCGTGCGGCCGTTCGAGACCGAGTTCGAGCGCGGCGAGAACGGCCACCTCGTCGCCACCAGCGAGACGCTGCTTTCCCCGCCAGGGTTCGGCGGATCCTGTCGGGTGCCCGCTCGTTCCTGATCGGGCGCCCGATCTCGTCGGAGCGCGAGGAGCACGAGCGCCTTACCAAGCTCAAGGCGCTGGCCGTCTTCAGCAGCGACAACATCAGCTCATCGGCCTATGCCACCGAGGAGATGATGCGCGTGCTGGCGGTGGCCGGGGTGAGCGCCTTCGCGCTGGTCATGCCGCTGACGCTGATCATTGTGGTCGTGCTGGCCATCGTGGCCACCAGCTACCGCCAGACGATCAAGGCCTATCCGCATGGCGCGTCGAGCTACATCGTGGCGTCGGACAACCTGGGGGCCCCGGCCGGCCTGGTGGCCGCTGGAGCGCTGCTGATCGACTACACCCTGACGGTCGCGGTTTCCGTCTCCGCAGGCGTGGCAGCGATCACTTCGATGGTGCCAGCGCTCCTCCCCGAAAAGGTCCTGATCGCCGTGGTGATCGTGGTCGCCCTGACGCTGGGCAACCTGCGCGGCGTTCGCGAGTCCGGCACGATCTTCATGGCGCCGACGTACCTCTACATCGTGGCGGTGCTGGGCCTGATCACCTTCGGTCTCATCGGCCTGGCGGCCGGGATCATCCCGCCGTACACGCCTCCACCCGAGTGGGTCGCGGAGGAGACGAGTGGCGCAGCTCGGTGCGCTGGGCCTGCTGCTGGTCCTGCGGGCCTTCTCGTCCGGCGCGGTGGCACTGACCGGGGTCGAGGCGGTCTCGGATGGCGTACCCGCCTTCAAGCCGCCCGAGTGGCGCAACGCGCGGACGACGCTGACCTGGGCGGCAGGGCTGTTTGCCGTGCTGTTCGTCGGCATCAGCCTGCTGGTCAGCATCCTGGGCATCATCCCGGATCCGAGCGAGGACCAGACCGTGCTCTACCTCCTGACACGGCACATCACCGGCGACGGCGGGTACCTGATCTTCGTGCAGATCTCCACCGCCCTGATCCTGACGCTGGCCGCCAACACCAGCTTCGCCGACTTCCCGCGCCTCTCCTCCTTCCTGGCGCGCGACGGCTTCATGCCGCGCCAGTTCGGCTTCCGCGGCGATCGCCTGGCCTTCTCGACCGGGATCATCGCGCTGGCCGGCCTGGCGATCGTCCTGCTCATCGGCTTCGGCGCATCCGTCAGCGCACTGATTCCGCTCTACACGCTGGGCGTGTTCGTCGCCTTCACCCTTTCGCAGAGCGGCATGGTGCGGCGCTGGTGGCACCGCCGTGAGCCGGGCTGGCGCCGCGGGCTGGCCATCAACGGTCTGGGCGCCATCACGACCGGGGTGATCGTGGTGGTCGTGGCGGCCAGCAAGTTCACCTCCGGCGCCTGGCTGGTGATGATCCTGGTTCCGATGCTGGTTGCCCTGATGTGGGCAATCCACGTCCACTACCAGCGCCTCGAAGTGGCGGTCGCGCCTCGGTCCACCGCACGCGTCAGCGTCCCTGCCCGCTCGCCGCTGGTGATCGTCCCGATTGCCAGGCTCGACCAGCCGTCCCTGGACGCCGTCGCCTTCGCCCGCTCCATTGCTCTCGGATGCGCTCGCGGTGCACATCACCAATGACGCCGACGCCGCCGCCGAGCTGCGCCAACGCTGGTCCGAGCTGGGCGGCGGAGCGGAGCTGGTGATCGTCGAGTCACCCTATCGGGCCCTCATCAAGCCCCTCCTGCGCTACCTCGACGCGCTGCAGCGGCAGGACCCGGACCGTCGCCTGCTGGTCGTGCTGTCGGAAGTCGTGCCGAAGCATTGGTGGGACAACCTGCTGCACAACCAGACCGCCCTGCGGCTCAAACTGCGCCTCTTCTTCCGGCCGAACACGATTGTGGCCGACGTGCCGTACCACACGCCGGAGACCTGAACGCGGGCTGGTAGGCTCGGCGTCATGCCGATCTTCTGCCCGCGTTGCGGAAACCGTGATCTGGCGGATCCGGCGTTTTGCTCGGCCTGCATGAACGGCGAGGCTGACCCCGAACGGGCGCGCCAGATCTTCAGCGCTGCCGAGGCCGGACTCGAGGAAGCCGTGCGCATGCTGTCTCTCATCGGTGACGCTCGGGCCGCCGATGTCGTGCTGGCTGCAGCCGAGCATCCGCGATCAGATATTCGGTCCGCCGGACTCGATTGCGCTCGGAACTATTCACGACCGACGCGGTGAGCCACTCGCCACTCGGGCGCTGGGCGACCCCGAAGATCGCGTGCGCGAGGCGGCGATCGAATGCCTGGCCGAGCTCGGCGGACGCCCCGCGGGGGATGCGCTGGCGGCTAAGCTGACCGACCCGCAGGATCGGGTCGCCGCCGCGACGGCATTGGCCTGGCTGCGCGACCCGCGCGCGGTGGAACCACTGCTGGACGCAATCGACCAACCGACGCTGGGTGGCAATATCATGCGATCGCCGGGCAGCGCACTGGCCTGGCTTGCCGATCCGCGCACTGTGCCGCCACTGGTGGCCGTCCTCGAGGCAGCGACCGAACGCTGGCTTGCTTCGCGCCCTGAACCGGGCTCGCTACCCAGGCCGGACTGGGGCGCGCACGCAGTCGCCACCGACGTGGCGAGCGCACTGATCCGCATCGGCGGGGCGGAAGCCGACGCCGCTGTCAGCCGCGTGGAAGTGCGATCCGAGGGCAGCCTGCGACCCTACCTCCTCCCGACGCCAACGGAGCTGAAGCCATTCGCCTTCCGCGGGCCACCGGACCGGCGGAGAACGGTCCCCCGCTGGTCCCTCGAGCTACGCCCGGCGCCGATGCCCATTCGTGAGCCAGTGACGAAGTTCGGCGGCCAGCCAGTCTGGCTTGAGCTCGCCCACCTGGCCGGTCGGCGCCGACGATGGCCCGATGACGTTCATGGCCCAGTTCGCCGTGCCCGGCGTCGATGGCCTCGCCTACCTCTTCATTGACCCATCAGGCGCTGTCGACTACGGCGATCCGGGTTTTGGAGGTTGCCTGCTGATGCAGCCCGGCCCGCCGCCATCGCGTCATCTGGCCGAGGCGGTCGGGCCGACGTACGCATCCGAGGTTCATGAAGGGGCCTTCGATCGCTTCGTCCCACGCCTGACCGGACGTCTGACTGAGAGCCTCCCGACGCTCGAGGAGGGCCGGGACTACCCCGACTGGGAGGCGCTGCGGGAGAATCCGCCGGCAGATCGGGATGATGATCGCGACTGGAACAAGATTGGCGGCGCGCCGCTTTACCTCCAGGGCGGCCCTCCGCACGGCTACTGGCAGTTCCTCTTCCAGTTCACAGCGCACCTCGCTGGTCGCGAGATGGCGGACGCGGCGCAGTGCTACGGCCTCATCGACCGCGACCGACGGGGACTGTTCCTGATCGAGTCACACTGACGCTAGCCGGCGCGGCGCCGGCATCATTGACGCACGGCCCCGCGGCCTGTGACGCGTCGCGCTAGGGCGCCCTCCTCAGGCGGGGTCGCTGCCCTTGGCGATGCCGAAAGTCGCTCCCTGCGGGTCGCGGATGACCGCGAATCGGCCGCCGAAGTAGTCCTCCGGCCCCGCGATGACCGTGCCGCCAGCATCGGCCGCCGCCCTGGCGGTGGCGTCCACGTCGTCCACGTCGAAGTAGATCATCCAGAAGCTCGGCACCTCGGCCGGGACGCCGGCACCATCTCGAAGGCGCCGGCGATCTGCTGCCCATCGGTCTCGAACTGCGTGTAATCCGGCGCATCGCCGCCGCCCTCGGTGGTCGAGTGGCTCCAGCCGAAGATCGACTCGTAGAACGGGATGGCGCGTTCCAGGCCGCGGGCATTGAGCTCGGCCCAGCTGAAGGCGTTCGGCCGATCAGTGGCGAAGGTGCCCATTCGGGCGCCCTGCCAGGCCGAGATCACGGCACCGATGGGGTCGGCGAAGACCGCCATCCGGCCCTGGTCGCCGACGTCGAACGGCTCGGCGATGACCGTGCCGCCGGCGTCCCTGACGCGCTGCGCCAGGGCGTCGACGTCATCGGTGCCGATGTAGAGGCCCCAGGCGGTGGGCGCCTCCGGCATCTGCTTGGGCCCGATCCCGGCGGCATCGTCGCCGCCGATCCTCGCCATGGCGTAGCCGCCGTACTGCGGATCGGGACTGACCTCGATCTGCCAGCCGAAGAGCCGTGCATAGAAGTCACTGGGACGCGGCGGCATCGGGCGATGAGAGCTCGACCCATGCGGGCTTGTTGAGCGTGGCTGCGGCTGTGGTGGCCAAGGTGGGACCTCCTCGCGCCCGGCACGGGGCGCGTTTCCCGGCTGGGCTCCGGGGGATGTGGCCCGCGGCGCGGTCGGCGCTCCCTCGTCGCGCCGGCATGGCGTCGCTGGGAAGGTATGGTCGGGGCGAGAGGATTTGAACCTCCGACTTCATCGTCCCGAACGATGCGCGCTACCAGGCTGCGCCACGCCCCGACCGGCCATCGCTCGACGATGGGGCGCCGAGTGTACCAATCGGTCCGGAGCCGGTCCAACCTCCGGCCCGGAGCGGCTCACCTACACTGCGCCAGCAGATGCCGCGCCTCGACCACAACGAACGCCTGATCATCGGGCTCACGCTGGCGCTCAAGCTGGGCGTGCTGCTGCTGGGCCTGGGCGCCTGGCAGCTGGTCCACGGATCCGGCACGCCGCCCTTCCCCGGCCTGGAGCTGTGGGACCGCTGGGACGCGCCGCACTACACCGACCTGATCGTGTACGGCTACCGGGCGAACGACCCGGGCAACCTGGTCGACCCCTACGGCTACCGGCAGGTCTACCCCGGCGACCTGGGGCTGTACATCGTCTTCTACCCGCTCTATCCGTGGCTGGGAGCGATCGTCAACGCGCTGATCCACCAGCCGGTGTGGAGCGCCTTCATCGTGGCCGGCATCGCCTCGCTGTTCGTCGGGCCGCTGATGTACCGGCTGGTGCGCCACGACGAGACGCCCGACGTTGCTCTTCGCTCCGCCTGGTTCCTGCTCATCTTCCCGACCGCCTACTTCCTGCACATCGGCTACACCGAGGCGCTCTTCATGGCGCTGGTGCTCGGCTCCTTCCTGGCGGCGCGGACCGAGCGCTGGTGGCTGGCGGGACTGATCGGCGGCCTGGCGGCGCTGACCCGGATCAACGGCCTGGTGCTGCTGCTGGCCCTGCCGGTCGAGGCCGCCACCCAGTGGTTCACGCACTCCGTCGGCGGAGCGGCGCTGGCGTTGGGAGTGGCTGGCGATCGGGTTGGTGGGCGTCGGCTTCGCCGTCTACCTGGGCCTGAACCTGCGATCTACGGCACGCCGTTCCAGTTCCTGATCGTGCAGCGCGATCACTGGTTCAAGTCGCTGGCGGCGCCCGTGGGACGCGATCAGCGTGCGCACTCGGCTCGTTCGCAGTGAGCACGCTGGACGGCTGGCCTGATGTACGGCGTGATGGAGCTGGTGTTCGTGGCCATCGGCCTCGTCGGAACCATCGTGGCCGCCTTCCGCTTCCGGCCGTCATGGTTCGCCTGGATGGCCGGCAACCTGCTCCTGTTCGTGTCGACCTCGTTCCTGCTGTCCACGCCGCGGTACGTGCTGACCCTCTTCCCGCTGTTCGTGGCACTGGCGCTGGCGACCCGTCGCACCTGGCTGCTGGTCGCGGTCTCCGCCATCTCGCTGGCGGGCTTCGTGTACTTCGCCGGCCGCTTCGCGACCGGGAGCCTGGGCCTTCTGATCATGGGCTCGATGCGGACCGGACCGATGCGTCGGCTGGCCCCCTCGCGATGCCCGCGCTGGTGCTGGCGGTCGTGCTCGGCGCCGTGTGGGGCGCCGGCCGGCAGCCCGATGGACCTGCCCGATGGCTCGCCGCTCGTCGCTGGGGCGACGGGCCTTACGGCCTGGTGCTGGTGCACGACGCGGGGCGGGACGCCGCCTCGTGGGCCGCCCAGGCGGCCACCTTCGCCGACCAGGGCATGACCGTGGTCGCGGTCGAGTCGGCGACGCCCGATGCGGTGGTGGCGGCGCTGCGCTCGCTGCTGTGAGGACGCCGGCCTTGACCGGGTGGCGCTGCTGGGCGCCGGTGACGGCGCCAGCGTCGCGATGCAGGCGGCCCTGGACGAGCCCGACCTGGTCGACCAGCTGGTGGTCATCTCCGCGGGCGGCGACGCTGCCGCGCTGGACGTCTTCCCCAAGCTGTTCGTGGCCTCCGAGAGGTGAGCCGGCGGCGGGCGACGCGGAGCGCATGGCCGACGAGGCACGCGGCGACTGGAACGCGCTCTACCTGGCGCCGGGGGAGGCCTCCGGCCAGGCGCTGCTCTCCGACGAGACGGGCGGGGAGCCGGCGATGGAGGCGATCATCGCCGGCTGGAGGAGCGCCGCTAGGCCGCTTCGTCGCAGGGCCACTTCAATTGCGGGCACAGAAATGTCCCGAAGGAACCGCGGCGACCGTTGATGTGATCTCCAGTCGGCCAGCTGCCCCTTCGGGACAACCACAGGATGCCAGCAGGTGGTGACAGGACGCAAGGGGGTTGTCCACGACTTGTGTGCAAAAGTCCGAAGTTATCCACAGCCTGTCCCCGACGGAACCAGGTTGCCCGTTGCAACCTGCGCATTCGACAGTGACGCTCCGCCCCCGGCATTTTCGCGCGGTTAGGCTCAGCCAGTGAATGCACGCGTCCGGCACCGGGATCCCGACCCTCGAGCCTCCGGCAGCTCGTCGTGCGGTTTCTTCGGTTTGGCGGCTTGGCGTGGGGCGGACCCATCGCACAGATCGCCATGCTCCGACGGGAGCTGGTGGACGACGAGCGGTGGATCAGTTCGGAGCGATTCAACCGCACCCTGGCGGTGTACCAGGTTCTGCCCGGCCCGGAAGCGCAGGAGCTGTGCATCTACTTCGGCATGCTGGCACGCGGCCGGCTGGGGGGCTTTCTGGCGGGGCTCAGCTTCCTGCTCCCCGGATTTCTGCTGATGCTGGGACTGGCCTGGTGGTATGCCGAGATCGGCATGCACGCGCCGGTCTTTGCTGCGGCCTTCGCGGGCGCCCAAGCCGCGGTGGTGGCACTGATCGCACGTGGCCTGCATCGGATTGGCGCTCGGGCCCTCACGGACGGCATGCTGGCAGCCATTGCGATCGCGGCCCTCGCCGCCTCCGCGGTGGGGCTCCACTTCGCGCTACCCCTGCTGGCCGGTGCGGTGGCGTACCCGCTCGCCCGCCGCGGATACCGGCTGCTTGCACTCGTGCTGGTCGGTGGCTTGCTCGTGGGCAGCCTGGCCTTTGCGCTCGTCGGAGGGCAGGCGGTAGACGACGGCCCGATTGGGGCGCCGCGGCACACGCCGTCCAGCAGCGAGCTGTTCCTGTCAGGCATGCGGGCGGGTGCGCTGACCTTTGGCGGCGCCTACACGGCCATCCCGTTCGTTGAGGACGACGCCGTTGGCGAGGACGGCTGGATGACGGCCGGACAATTCCTGGACGGGGTTGCGTTGTCCGGCGTCATTCCGGCGCCGCTCGTCATCTTCGCGACCTTCGTTGGGTATGCCGGCGGCGGGCTGATCGGCGCGATCGCCATGACGGCCGGCATCTTCCTTCCCGCCTTTGCCATCACCCTGGCTGGTCACCGCTTCCTGGAGGCGGCGGTCGCCAACGTGCGCCTGCACGCCATCCTGGACGGGATCACGGCCGCCGTCGTTGGGCTCGTCGCCGCGACCATCCTCCAGCTGGCGCCCACAGCCTTGGCCACACTCCCGGCGCTCGTCATCTTCGGTTTCGCTCTGGCCGCCCTCTACCTGTGGCGGGCCAGCGCGGCGGTGGCGGTGGTCATTGCCGGGGCGGCTGCCGCCGGCGTCCTCACGTTGGCGACGTAGCGAGGACCGGCACCAGGAAGAACACGCGGGGAGGACGGAGCGACCGCGCCATGGAGCGGTCAGGCGGCGCGGCGGCGGCGGATACGCATGGGGCCGAGGCTGCGGCGCCTCGGGGCGGCAGGCTCGTGCGCCACGGGCGCGTTGGTCATCCCGATCGCCATGGCCTGCAGCGCCGGCAGGCGGTCAACCGACTCGCGCCCGGTCAGTGGCGACGCTGCCCGCCAGGTGCCCGTCAGGACGGATGAGCCACGCTCGCGATCCGGCGGCACCGTACGCCCGCGACCAGCTCACCTGCAGTCGTCGCGCAGGACGGTGACGCCGCGCAGCGGCCGGTCCGCTCCGACCACCGCGACCCGGCAGGGCGCCGGCCACGCCAGGCCCGCGGCGCGAATGGCCATGGCCGCCGCACGCTCCGGGGTGGTGCGGCAGACCAGCAGCAGCAGGAAGTCCGGTCCGATCAGATCGCGCAGCCGCGCCACGTTCCGGTTCCGACCGAGGGCCGTGCAGGTGGCATCCGGCGCCACCGACCCGTGCACCGGCAGGCGAGCGTCGCTCGTGCGGCGGCGCCACGAGCGGCGAGTCCTGGTACGTGAACGGCTGCGACAGGCGCCCCGAGTTGACGAGCCGGCGCAGGGTGGCGAAGCGGAGGCTGCCGCGCAGGATGGCGTTGCGCGCGCCGCGCCGCAGCGGTCCGTGCGGGACCATGAACCGCATGCTGGCGTCGGTGATCGGCCAGGTTCTCGACCGCCGCCGCCCGCCGCTCGGCGTCGTAGCTGTCGAGCAGCGCCTCCGGCGCCTGTCCGCCCAGCACGAGTGCCAGCTTCCAGGCCAGGTTCTCGGCGTCGGCCGCCCCCGAGTTCAGGCCGCGCGCGCCGAACGGGCTCATCAGGTGCGCGGCATCGCCGGCCAGCAGCACGCGCCCCACCCGGAACCGCGGCGCCAGCCGCTGGTGGAAGCGGTAGGCCGGTGACCCACGCCAGCTCGTACGGGCGTCGCGGCGCCGACGACCTGGCGGATGCGCCGATCCAGGGCGCCGGAGGCGCGCTCCGCCTCGACATCGGTCCCGGACGGGACCTGCCAGTCGATCCGCCACACGTCGTCCGGCTGCGGATGGACCAGCACCTGGCGGCCCGGGATTCCAGGGCGGGTCGAAGAAGAAGCGCCGCTCCCTGGGGAAGGGCAGCGTGGCGCGGATGTCGCAGATCAGGAACAGGTCCTCGTGGCTGTGACCCGGGAATCCCATGCCGAGCAGGTGCCGGACCGATGAGTGGGCACCATCGGTCCCAACGGCGTAGGCCACCGTGAGCGTCGACGGTCCGTTGGCGGTGTCGCAGGTCAGGCGCACCGCCTCGCCGTCCTGCTGCAGGCCGCTCAACCGATGGCCCCAGCGCAGGTCGACGCCTTCGGCAGCTGCCCAGCCGGCCGCAGCAGCATGCTCCTCGACCTCGGTCTGGCTGATGTTCACGAACGGCGGGAAGTGGTCGTCGTCCGCTGCTGGGCAGGTGGACGCTGAACAGCTCGCGGTCGCGGAAGTAGGTGCGGCCAACGTCCCACTGCACGCCACGCTGCGCAACCCGCTCGCCGATGCCCAGCCGGTCCCAGATCTCGAGCGTCTCGCGCTGCATGCACAGCGCCTTCGATCCCTCGCCGGTGGGCGCGGGATGCTCCTCCAGCAGGATCACGCTCAGGCCGCGCTGCGCCAGACGACCGGCCAGGGTCATGCCGATCGGTCCCGCCCCCACCACGGCAACCTGGGCGTCGAGCGCAGGCATGCCCCGGGATGATAGGCCGAAGCCCGGATTCAGGCCGTGAGCTCGTCCCAGGTGGCCCGGTCGCGCTCCACCGTCCAGATGCGCGGATGGTCGATCCCGTCCAGCTCGTCCCACGCGCGCTGCACGTTGAACGGCATGGTGTGCTCGAAGATCGGGAAGCTGCCGTAGCGCGGGTGCCAGCGCGGCATGGGTGGACCGATAGGCCTCGCGCGGCGTGCCGCCGCCATCCTTGACGTCCCGTGTCCCGTCCAGCACGGCGGACAGGAAGGCGCGGGTGTCGTCGATCGCCTGTCCCACCGCCGCTCCCCGGACGACCGGCCCGCGGCCGCCGACCATCTGCTCCGCGTCCGAGGGCCGCCACGCGGTCCAGGGTCGCGCCCCGCCAGTCAGCGATGTGCGCGTCGCCCATGTACGGCGCGGCCATGGCCTCCACCAGGTCCCCGGCGAAGCAGATGCGCTCCTCCGGCAGCCAGACCACCAGGTCGCCGCTGGTATGGCCGCGCCCGAGGAACTGCAGCTCCACCACCCGGTTGCCCAGGTCGATCGCCATCCGCTCCTCGAACGTGTCGGTCGGCCGCGTCAGCCCCGGGATCGACTCGGCACCCTCGAACAGGCGCGGCATCCGTCCCTGCTCGCTGGCCCAGTCCTGCTCGCCCCGCTCCTCGATCAGGTCGGCCGTCATGCCGCGTGGCGATGATCCGGCGCGCGCCGAAGGCGCTGGCGCCCAGCACCCGCACGGCGTGGTAGTGGGTCAGCACCAGGTCGCCGAAGGGCAGCGGGCTGAGCGTCCGCACCACGTCGATCCAGCGCTGCGCCATGACCGGCGTGGCGCGCGCCTCGATGGCCAGGATCGCATCGGTCCCGATCACGCAGCCGACGTTCGGGTCGCCCTGCGCGGTGTAGGCGTACACGCCCGGTCGCCAGCTCCTCGAGCGTCGCCTCCTTGGCCGCCAGATCCGCGCTCGACGCGAACGGCTTGCTGCTCACGCGCGCGATCATAGGAGTAAGCGGGACATAAGCCGGCGATGAGCCGTCGTCTGCCAGCATCCGCGGATTGGGACGCAAGCGGCCGGACGTCAACCTCACCCTCCGCATGGATCCAGACCTTGTCATGTGGTCGCGCTTCCGCGCCTTCCAGCATGGCACCTCGCTGAACGCCGTCATTCGTCGGTTCCTGGAAACGTACGCCGCCGTACCCGAGGCGTGGTGGGAGGGAAAGCCGCCACCTTGGACGCCGGGCAATCGGTCAGACGCTGGTTGGGCGGTCGGCGACCCGGTTCCGGCTGGCATCGAGGGGAAGGACATCTTTACGCGGTGCGAGCCCCGGCGCAGCCGCGTTCCGAGGCACCCCGTCTGACGTCAGAGCTCAATCGTGCTGCACGTGCAGTCCACGATGCTCAGTGCTGCACGTGCAGTCCAGCATGCCCGTGCTGCACGACGGAGGCTCGACAGCGGCCGGCCAGCCCGACTGCAAAGGAGCGCGACTGGCGAGCGAGGGTCTTGACATTAGAGCGACTCTAAGGTCTACCGTCCGCTGCGGAACGCCGGCCGGCCGACCCGGCGGCAGGAAAGGGAGCGCAGTGGACGTGATCCGCAGCGAGACCACCACCGTCATCCATCGGCCCGCCGCAGAGATCGTGGCCTTCGTGGCCGACATCGAGCGCATGACCGAGTGGACCGACATGTCCGCCAGCCGCCGACTGACCGACGGCCCAACCGGGGTGGGGACGCGGGCATACGCAGAAGTCGCGCTGGGACCGATGAAGCTGGGCTGGACCTGGGAGGTCACCGACTTCGACCCGGTCCGCGGCTACGGCTACCGCACGGTCTCGAAGAGCGCCCTGGGCATGGACGGCCGCGTCACGCTCACCCCGCAGGGATCCGACGCGACCCGCGTCGACTACCTGGTCGAGGTCAAGACCCGCGGCTGCTGCGCCTGCTGGAGCCGCTCATCCGCGGCGAGATCAGCCGCAACGAGGCCGCCGAGGTGACGCGCCTGAAGGAGCGCCTCGAGGGCGGCGCGATCGCCGACGCGGCGGTCGAGCGCGGCGGTCGCCCGATGACCGGCCAGACTGCCGGACCAGCAGCGCGTCTGCCTGTTGCTGGCCGACCTCTCCGGCTACACGGAGTACGTGGCGGCCAGCGAGCCGGAGCATGCGCCGACGATGGCCGGCGACCTGGTCGAGGCGGTGGTGAAGCAGCTGCGCCCGGCCTTCACGCTGGAGAAGCTCGAGGGCGATGCCGCATTCCTGCTGGCCCCGCTGGCCGAGCTGGATGGCGCGCAGCTGCTCGACGCCATCGACGCCACCTACGACGCCTTCAGCCGGCGGGTCGAGAGCCTGAAGCAGGGGACAACCTGCGACTGCGAGTCTTGCCGGCGGGTGCCGGACCTCGACCTGAAGTTCGTCGTGCACGCCGGCTCCGTGACGCGCCATCGCGTCGCCGGCCGCGCAGAGGTCGGCGGCACCGATGCGATCCTGGTCGCATCGGCTCCTGAAGGCGAGCACGCCTGGCCGCGCTCGGCCTGAGCCGCTACGTCCTGCTGACCGATGCCTGCCTGGCCGCTGCTGGGCATCCCGCCCGACGACGCTCGATGCGCAGGCAGCGGTCGAGTCGTTCGAGTACCTGGGCGAAGTCCCGGTGCACGTCCTGCCGCTCGGCGCCGACGCGCGGCGGACGACGTGGACCGCTCCCGCCAACCGCCGACCGCTGGCCGAGACGGAGCTGGAGCTGGCCGCGCCACCCATGACCGTCTGGGACGAGCTGACGTCGCCGGCCCGACGCCCGGGCTGGGAGGGCGAGCTGCGGCTGGAGGAGCACGATGCTGGCGGACGGCGGGGCGTCGGCAGCATGACCTCCTGCGTCGCCAACCGGTTGTCCACGGTGGAGGAGATCCTGGAGTGGCGGCCGTTCGACGGCTTCGTCCGTCGGGCCGCGCTCGAGGGCATCGGGCGGCTGACGGTCGAGCATCGGCTGGCTCCCAGCCCGGACGGCGCGCGGACGCAGCTCAGCGTCCGCTGGTTCGGGCCGAAGGCAGCGCAGGCGCTGGCCGCCGACCAGGCCGAGCGGCTGACTGTCCTGGCCAAGCATCTGGAGGTGGCCCATGCGAATCGGTGAGCTGGCTCGCGAGCTGGGCGTCACGCCGCACGCCGTGCGCTTCTACGAGAAGGCCGGCTGGCTGCCGCAGCCGGGGCGGGCGGAGAACGGCTACCGCGAGTACGACGTGGCCGACCTCGACCACCTGCGGCTGCTCGTCGACCTCCGGCGCCTGGACCTGCCGCTCGACAGCGCGGCCCGGCTGGCGTCGTGGTGCCACTCCGGCCACTGCGAGCAGACCTCGGCGGCGCTGCCTGAGCAGCTGGCCGATCGGCGTGCGGAGATCGCGGAGCGTATCGCCGGACTGCGGGCGCTGGATGCTCGCCTCGCCTCGCTCGAGCGGCACCTTGCATCGGGGATGCCGCGATATGCAGGTGAGCTCACGGTGCTGGCCGCAGACGCCGGGCCATGTTGTGCGGCCGCGGCGGCGGTTGAGGCAGGTCAGCGCGGGTTGCGCCTGCTGCGCCACCGCCCTCAGCTGAGCGGCGGCAGCTCCACCAGCTGCGCTTCGCGGATGCCCGGCACGCTGCGGAGGTGGTCCAGCACCGCCTCCGGCACCGGCGAGTCGACGCTCACCACCATCATCGCCTCGCCGGCGGCAGACAGGCGCGAGAGCTCCAGCGACGAGATGTTGACACCCGCCTCCGCCAGCGCGGTGCCCACCGAGCCGACGATCCCCGGCTGGTCGTGGTGGCGCGTGACGAGCATCAGGCCGGCCAGCTCGGCGTCGATCTGGAAGCCGGCGAGACCGGCGACGTGCGGGCGGCCGTGGGCCGTGGACCCGGCCAGGCGCAGGGCGCCCTCCCCCTCTCCCGCCTCGAGCGTGACCAGCGAGGTCCACGGGGCCGGCGCATCGGTCCGGGTCTCGCGCACGGTGAGACCGCGCTCCCGCGCGACCAGGTCGGCGTTGACCGCGTTGACGCGCTGATCGGTCACCGCCTCCAGGATGCCGGCCAGCGCGGCGGTGCGGATGGGCGCGCAGTCCCATTCGGCAATCTCGCCGGCGTAGGTCAGGCCGATGCAGTCGAAGGCGGCCGGCGACAGCTGCCGGGCCAGGATCGCCAGCCGACGCCCCAGCTCGACGTATGGGCGCAGCCGCGGGACGACGTCCGGCGCCACCGACGGCGCATTGACCGCGTAGGTCGGGGTGACGCCGGCCAGCGCCTCCAGCAGCTGCTCGGCCATCTCGACCGCCACGCGGTCCTGGGCCTCCGCGGTCGAGGCGCCAAGGTGCGGCGTCAGCACGGTGTTGGGCGCGTCGCGCAACGGGTTGTCGGGAGCCATCGGCTCCGACGAATAGACGTCCACCGCGGCGCCGGCCAGCCGACCGTCATGCAGGGCCGAGGCCAGGGCGACCTCGTCCACGATGCCGCCTCGCGCCACGTTCAGCAGGACCGCGCCCGGCTTCATGGCCTCGATCTGCGCCGCGACCGATGAGCCCGCGCGTCTGCGGCGTCAGCGGGGTGTGGACGGTGATGACGTCGGCGCGCAGCAGCAGCTCGGGAAGGCCGACCAGCCTGGCCCCGTGCTCCGCCGCCTGCTCCTCGGTGAGATAGGGGTCGTGGGCGACGACGCGCATCTCGAAGCCGTTCGCCCGCCGGGCCACCGCCTTGCCGATCTTGCCCAGGCCGATGATGCCCAGCGTCTTGTGCCGCAGCTCGCTGCCGGTGAAGCGGCCGCGCTCCCACTCGCCGGTCCGCACCGAGGCGTCCGCGGCCGGCACGTGGCGCAGCAGCGCCAGCATCAGCGCCATGGTGTGCTCGGCGGCGGCGATCGTGTTGCCGGTCGGTGCGTTGACGATCATCACCCCGGCCCGCGTGGCCGCCGCCAGGTCGATCCGATCCGTCCCCACCGAGGCCACGCCGATCACCGACAGGCGAGGAGCTGCCGCCTCCAGCAGCTCGGCGTCGACCCGCGTCTGCGAGCGCACGACCAGGGCGTCCCAGCCGCCCGTCGTCCGCCAGCGCGGGGAGCAGCGCCTCGCGGGACAATCCGGTGCGGACTGTGACGTCGTGGGCGGCCGCCAGGACGTCCCGCCCGGCCTCGGCGATCGGCTCTGCGACGAGGATGCGGGCCATCGATCGAGTGTACGGGCTATGCTGGCGACCGATGCATCGAAACATGGGGCTGGCTGCGAGCTGCCATTGACGCGACGGCCCGGCTACCTGACTTCGCACACGTCCGCGTGTAGAGTGTGCGCTGGCATGCCACTCGCAGAGGGAATTGGGAGCCCATGATCCGTCGGCACCTGATGGCCCTTCGCATCGGCCTCATGGCCCTGGACGGCGCTATTGCCGCAGCCGTCTTCATTGGCGTGGCCGCCCTCCGCTACCGCGATGGCGACGTCCAGGCCCTTTGGCGCAGCCTGTCGATCGACCCACCTATCGCGGCGCTGCTGTTCGCCATGCTCTGGGTGCTCGCGCTCTGGACGGTTGGCGTGTACCGGCTCAATGCGCGCTGGAACGTGTGGACCGAGGTGCGCGACATCGCCCGCGCCACGCTGCTGGTGATCGCGCTCACGCTATCCACCCTGTTCGTCACCAAGCAGAATGACGTCAGCCGCCTCTTCCTGATCATCCTCTTCATTGCCGAGCCGACCGTCACCCTGATCGGGCGGCTTGGCTTCCGGGCCGTGTTCGAGGCGGCACGCCAGCGCGGGCACAACGCCCGCTACATGGTGATCGCCGGGACCGGCCGCCTGGCGCAGGACTTCGCCGACCAGCTGGAGCAGCACCCCGGCCTGGGGATCAAGGTGATTGGCCACCTGCTCGCTCCCGGCGAGCGCAAGCCGGCTGTCAGCCGTCCTGTCCTCGGCACGATCGACGACGTCGAGGAGATCTTCCACGAGCACGTCGTCGACGAGCTGGCGGTCTGCCTGCCGGCCAGCGCCTGGGAGTACCTCGATCCGCTCACCAACCTGGCCGCCAGCGAGGGCAAGACGGTCCGCATCGCGGTCGAGCCGGCCCACGAGCTGCCGTCGGGCGACGCAGAGGAGGTCTTCGACCGGTTCGTCGTCCGCTCGATCGTCAACGACGGGCATCGTGAAGTAGGGCTCATCTTCAAGCGCCTGTTCGACATCGCCGGGGCGGCCCTGGGACTCATCATCCTGAGCCCGATCCTGCTCGCGACGGTGGCGGCCATCCGCCTGGCCGACCGCAAGCCCGCACTCTTCGGGCAGACCCGCATCGGCCTCCACGGACGGCCGTTCCTGATGTACAAGTTCCGCTCCATGGTCATGGATGCCGAGGACCGGCTGCACGAGGTGAAGCACCTCAACGAACGCAGCCACGTAACCTTCAAGGCCGCGAACGACCCGCGCATCACCCGCGTCGGACGCTGGCTGCGCCGCTCCTCCATCGACGAGCTGCCGCAGCTGTGGAACGTGCTCACCGGCTCCATGAGCCTGGTCGGGCCGCGTCCGCCGCTGCCGGCCGAGGTTGCCAGGTACGACATCTGGCATCGACGCCGCTTGTCGATGAAGCCCGGCATCACCGGCCTCTGGCAGGTCGAGGCCCGCAACGAGGCCGACTTCGACGCCTGGGTCGAGCACGATCTGGTCTACATCGACGGGTGGTCGTTGTGGCTGGACCTCAAGATCCTGGCCAAGACCGTGCCGGCGCTCCTCGCCCACTCGGGCCGCTGACCGTCGACTGCCGGCCGATGGCCGGCGCTCTCAGTTGAACGGGAAGACGATCGGGACCAGGGTCAGAGTCAGGACGATCGTCATCAGGTTGAGCGGCACGCCCACCCGCGCGTAATCGCCGAAGTGATAGCCACCCAGGCCGTAGACCATGAGGTTGGTCTGGTAGCCGATGGGTGTCAGGAACGACAGGCTGGCGCCGAGCATGATCACGATCACGAACGGGCGGGCGTCGACGCCCAGCGTGAGCGCGGTCGCCACCCCGATCGGGAACATGAGCGCCGCCGCCGCGTTGTTCGACAACAGCTCGGTCAGCGCCATCGTCGCGATCAGGATCGCCGCCAGGGCGCCGATGGCCCCAAGCGGCGACATCACGTTCACCAGGCCCCCAGCGATCGTGTCGGCCAGACCGCTGGACGAGACCGCCGCGCCAAGCCCGAACGCCGCGGCAATCATGATGATGATCTGCAGGTCCACCGCATCGCGCGCCTGGCGCAGGGTCAGCGCCCCGGTGGCGATGACGATCAACGCCGCGGCGATCGAGGCCTGGAGGATGGGCACCAGGCCGGAGCCAGTGGCGAGGATGAAGCCCAGGAACACCGCACCGATCAGCCACGCCCGCCGTGGCTGGCGCGGTGAGATGCCTGACAACGGCGCGATGACGAGGAAGTCCGGGCGATCGCGCCAACGCGCCCGGAAGCCTGGGTCGGACAGGACCAGCAACGTATCGCCGACACGCAGCGGCACGTCCCCCAGCTTGGCGTCAACGCGCTGGCCGGCGCGATGAATGGCGATCACCGCGGCGTCGTAGCGTGCCCGGAAGTCGACCTGCTTCAGCGTCTGCCCAACCACGTCGCCGCCCGCGCCGACGACCACTTCGTAAAAGGCATGGACGGTGCCGGCCAGGCTGCCGATCTGACGCGCTTCGGTCGAAGCCAGCCCGCGCACGCGCTGCAGGTCGACGATGTTGTCGACCCGGCCCACGAAGGTCAGGAGGTCGCCGCCCTCGAGGCGTTCGTCCGGGCCGACCGGCGCGATCGAACGGCCATCGCGCCCGATCTCGACCAGGAAGACGCCCTGCAGCTGTCGCAGGCCCGCTTCGCTGACACTGGCGCCGTCGGCCGCCCCACCCGGCTCGACCGACATGCTGACCGTGAAGTCCCGGCCGCCCTCGGCCAGGGCACCGCCCACCGGCGTCCGGTCCGGGAGCAGGCGTGGCGCCACCAGGATCAGCACCGCCACGCCGACGAGGGCAATCGGCAGGCCCACCGCGGTCGGCTCGAACAGTCCGAGCGGCTGCATGCCCGCCTCGGCCAGCAGGCCGGAGACGGTGAGGTTGGTGGATGTGCCGATGGTGGTCATCACCCCGCCCAGGATGGCGGCATAGCTCACCGGCATGAGGAAACGCGACGCCGGCAGTGCGCGGCGGGCCGAGATGTCGACCACGGCCGGCACCGTCATCGCCACCAGGGTGGTGTTGTTGATGAAGGCGCTGATGCCGGCCAGCGGGAAGAGGAGGCGGGACAGGATGCCGGTCGAAGAGTCGGCGCCTCGGAAGAGGCGCGTGACGATCGGCTGCATGATGCCGGCCACGTCCACCGCGCGGGCCACGATCAGCAGGCAGGCCACGATGATGGGCGCCTCGTTGCTGAAGCCGGCGAACGCCTGCTCCGGCGTGATGACGCCGATCAGCATGAGCACCACGACCGTGCCGAGGACGGCGGGGCCGGGCGGCACCCGCTCGGTGTAGAGCGCGACGATCATGACCGCCAGCACGGCAAGCGTGATCCAGGCGCTCAGCTCCATCGGCTGCTCAGGCCTCGATGAGGCGGGCGATCAGGAGATCAGGCGGCGGGCGGGCTGTAGCCCAGCTCCTCCAGCTTGGCCAGCACCTTGGCCGCGGACTGCTCCGGCGTCTCGCTGCCATCCGAGTGGCAGACGACCTCTGGGTTGAGCGGCTCCTCGTATGGGTCGTCGACGCCGGTGAAGCCCTTGATCTCGCCGGCCATGGCCTTGCGGTAGAGGCCCTTCACGTCGCGATCGGCCAGCACCTCCAGCGGCGCCTCCACGTACACCTCCACGAAGCGGCCGATGTTGGCGCGCACCTGGTCGCGGATCTCGCGGTAGGGGCTGATCGCCGCCCCGATCGCCGCCACGTCGTTGCGCGACAGGATCTCGCACACCCAGCCAATGCGCAGGATGTTGGTATCGCGGTCTTCCTTGCTGAAGCCAAGGCCCTTCGACAGGTGGGTGCGCACCACGTCCCCGTCGAGCACCTCGACCTTGTGGCCGCGGTTGCGGAGCTCGGCCTCCAGCAGGTGGGCGATGGTGCTCTTGCCCGATCCGGAAAGGCCGGTGAACCAGAGCGTGAAGCCGGTCGTCTCGCGCTCGTGGCGCGTGCCGGCGCCGCCGCCGAGGTGGATCGTCTCGCCGTGGCGGTCGGTGGTGGTGGTCAGGTCGGGCGCCGCAGGCGCCGGTCGATCGGTCTGTGTCATGGGTCCTTCGTCGTCTTTGGTCGTTTCAGAGGCTCAGCGCGCCGCTGCCGGCGTGCGATAGGCATCGATCAGGATCTGCGCCACTTCCGGCCGGCTGAACTCCTGGGGCGGCATCTCGCCGGAGGACAGGAGCTCGCGGACCTTGGTGCCGGACAGGATCAGGTGCTGATCGTCGCCGTGCGGGCAGGTCTTGTAGGAGGCCATGCCCTCGCAGGCGTGGCACCAGAAGGTGTGCTCGAAGAAGAGCGGGGTGATGCCCAGCTCATCGGGCGCGAACTCGTCGAAGATCAGGTGGGCGTCGTAGGTGCCGTAGTAGCTGCCCACACCGGCATGGTCGCGGCCGACGATGAAGTGCGTGCAGCCGTAGTTCTTGCGCGCAATGGCGTGGAAGATCGCCTCGCGCGGGCCGCCGTAGCGCATCGCGGCCGGATAGACGCTCAGCAGCGTCCGGTCGGCCGGGTAGTAGTCGGCCAGCAGGGTCTCGTAGGCGCGCATCCGGACATCGGCCGGGATGTCGTCCGACTTGGTGTCGCCCACCAGTGGATGGATCATCAGGCCATCGGTCACCTCGAGCGCGACCTTGGTCAGGTATTCGTGGGCCCGATGGATGGGGTTGCGCGTCTGGAAGCCCACCACCCGGCGCCAGCCCTTCTCGGCGAAGATGGCGCGCGTCTCGGCCGGGGTGCGGCGATAGGCGGCGAACGGCGGATCGGCCGGGCCGTTCAGGACGGTGACATCGCCGCCAAGGTAGACCTCGCCGGCGGCGTGGATCCGTGCCACGCCGGGGTGCGCATCCTCGGTGGTGCGGAAGACCTGCTCCGCCTCGCGCTCCGCGTCGTATCCGTACTTCTCGGCCAGCGCCAGGATGGCGAGCAGCCTGCCATCCTCGTCGCGCAGGGCGACCTCGCTGCCGATCTGCAGCGCGTCCGCCTCATCGCGAGTGACGGCCAGGGTGATGGGGATCGACCAGGGCAGGCCACCGGCCAGGCGCATGGTGTCGACCACCGAGCGGTAGTCGGCCTCGCCCATGAAGCCGGTCAGCGGGCTGAAGGCGCCATTGCCGATCAGCTCCAGGTCGGAGGCGGCGACGGAACCAATGCTGATTGACGGAAGGGCGTTAGCGCGCTCGATGGCGCTCTCGCGCTCCGCTCCGGTGGGGGCGCGGTTGATGAGGACGCCGCCGTGCGGCGTCGATGTAACAGGTGTCAACGTCAAGCTCCATGTGGCGACGACGCGGGCAGGCAGCATTCGGGTTGGGCGCCGCATCGGGTCGGGTTCCGTATCGTAGCGCCTGCGACCCCCTTCCCGCCAGCCGGGTCCCGGGACCAACCCGGCACGAGGGCGAATTCTGGCTGCCCGGCTACAATCCTGCCGCGCCGGCCATGCCGGCCATGCCGGCCAAGGCGCAGATACGAGGAGAACCGGTTGTCGATCGCGGCCCAACGAGGAAACGACATCCGCGAGGTGGCCGAGGCGCTGCGCTCAGCTAAGCGGGTGAGCGCCGTCTGTCATGAAAACCCCGATGCCGACACCATCGGTGCGGCGGTCGCGGTCTGCATCATGGCCGAGCGGCTCGGCGCCCAGGCCGAGATCGTCAGTGCCGACGGGATCCCGCCGATGTTCGCCTTCCTGCCGCACGTCGCGCAGGTGGTGCGCACGCCGCAGCTGGAGCCGGACCTGGCGGTCTTCTGCGACGCGGCGACGCTCGAGCGGGTCGGCCGCATCGCCACGGAAGAGGCAGACTGGTTCTCGCGGGCCAGGGTCCTGAACATCGACCATCACATCAGCAGCAACTACTTCGGCGACCTCAACCTGGTGGACCCCATGGCCGCCGCAACGTGCGAGGTGCTGGCACGGGTCGTGGACGCGCTGGAGATCGAGCTGGACGAGGAGCTGGCGACCGCGCTCATGGTCGGGATCGTGCGTGACAGCCACGGGTTCTCCGATCCGGCGACCTCCGGCGACACGCTGCGTGCCGCGGCACGCCTGGTCGACGCCGGCGCCCCGCTGGCCATGATCCATCGGCGCATCCTGTCCGAGCTGCCGTTCGCGACCATCGCGCTGTGGGGCAAGATGCTGGCTGGGGTGGGATCGGACTCGGGCGACCGGATCGTGCACACGACGTTGATGCTTTCGATGCTCGACGAGACAGGCACAGAGCAGCACGATGCCGACGGGCTGGCCGAGTTCCTCGCCAAGGCGAAGGGCGCGGATGTGACCCTGCTGCTGCGCGAACTGGGCCCCGACGAGACACGGGTGAGCGTCCGCACCTCGGAGGCCGTCGACGCCACCGCCATCACCTCCCGCTTCGGGGGCGGCGGCCACGTGCGGCGTGGGGGCTGCACGGTTCGTCGCCACGTCACCGAGGCGGTGGGCCTGGTCCTGGACGCCAGCCGCGCCGCATTGGACGGGCGACCGGCGGCGGACAGCTGACCGTCCTGCGCCCGGGTCGCCGGTCTTGACCGCACAGCTCGCCACTCCGTCCGTCGACACTCAGCCGCTCCCGCGCACTGGTCTGCGCTGGTGGCATGAGGCACTCATCCTCGGAGCCGGGATGATCGCCATGCTCCTGCTGGGCCTCTGGCAGCTGGACAACCTCTCGCTCTGGCGCGATGAGGTGTCGAGCATCGCGTTCGCGAAAGCGTCATTGGGCGACCTGTTGACGATCGTCGGCCGCGATCGCGGGAAGGCCGACCTGGCCAACATGGCGACCTACCACCTGCTCCTTCACTTCTGGCTGATCGTCGGCGAGAGCGAGGCCCGCGTTCGGCTGCTGTCGGTGCTCTTCGGCGTGGCCAGTGTCGTTCCCGTCTACTTCATCGCGCGCCGGCTGGGCGGCTGGCTGGCCGCGGCTCTCGCGGTCGGGATCTTCGCGCTGATCCCGTACGTCATCCATTACAGCCAGGAGGCCAGGGCCTACGCGCTGGCGATGCTGGTCGCGGGATTGCTGACCTGGCTGCTGCTGATCGCCGTCGAGCGACGCGGTCCCTGGCTGCCGTGGCTCGGCTATGGCTTGCTTGCGGCGGTGGGGCTGTACGTCCATTTCTTCGTGGCCTTCGTGGTGGCCGCTCACGGCCTCTGGTTGCTGGCCACCCGCCAGGTTCCGAGCTGGCGGGGCATCGCCGCCGCCGGCATCCCGGTGCTCATCGCTGCCGCGCCTATCCCGTTGACCATCGCCGAGTTCGGCGGGGCGCAGCAGTGGATCCCGCCCTTGAGCGTGGCGCTGGTGGGACACGTCCTCACGGAGCTGGGGGGCGGGCTTCCGCTCTTGCTGGCGCTGACCGCCCTAGGCGTCGTGGCCGTGGTCGCACGGCCGCGCGATGTGAACCTCTGGCTGGTGGTGGCCTGCATCCTGGTCCCCATCGGCATGGCGGCCGCCATCTCCGTCGTCAAGCCCCTGTTCGTGAGTCGCTACCTGATCGTGGTGCTGCCGTTCGTCGCCGTCGTGGCCGCCTGCGCCGTGGTGTGGTTGCCCGGCGCACTCCTTCGGTCCGTGACGGCGGTGGCCCTTGCCGGTCTGTTGCTGTTTTCCCTCCCCACCGCCTATGCCGATATGTATCAGCAGCACTGGCGGGCCGCGGGCGAGTGGATGGCCAGCCAGACGGAGCCGAGCGATCGCATGATCGTGGGCAATGCCGGGCGGGCGATCCACTACTACCTCGAACGGGCCGGCACCCAGGCCATACCGGGCACCACGACAGCCGAGGATGCGTTGGCCGACCCGTCGGCGGGCCGGGTCTGGCTGGTCATGACCGAGAGCCTCGCGCACAGCGGGCTGCGCCAGCGCCTCGAAGGCGACTTCGACGTGGTCGACGCATCCAAGTTCGGCGACAGGCTGAGGGTGGTGCTGCTGGTGCCGCGGGCCGGCTAGCACGCCGGGATCCGCCGCCCATACTTCTTACCCATGGCCGACGAGCGGCGGCCATTCCATGCTGGCGCCGTCATGAAGCGTCGCGCCCGGTCCGCCCTGCTCCTCGCCCTTGCCCTGACCGCCTGGACCGTCGCCCCCGCCGTCCGCCCGGCACCCACCGCGGCGGCAGGCGTGACCCTCTACGTCGACGGCAAGCACGGCAGCGACAACAACGACGGGCGGTCGTGGGGCGACGCCTACAAGACGATCAACCACGCCGCGCGCCGGGTGCCGCGCGGCACGGCGGCCGCCGGCTGGACGGTGGTGGTCCGCGGCTACAGCGACTACGTCTATCGGGAGCGTCCCGTGCCTGGCAGCTACGACCGGGCCGGCACGGCCGGCGCCCCGGTGGTGTTCACCGCCGACGGGTGGTCGCCGGGCGCCACGGATTACGTCAAGCCCATCGTCTCGGGCGCGCGGGTCGCTCCCGAGGGGAACAGGTCGTGGACGGCCGACCCGACCAATGGGGTGTGGTCCACCCCGTGGAGCTCGGCGCCTTCCGGGTTCGATCGGGCCAAGCCGTACTCCAGTGCCATCTTCCAGAACCGAACCGGCTTCCTGTGGCAACACGCCAGCCTGAGTGACCTGCGCAACCGCGCCGGCACCGGCGCCGGCGGCTATTGGTGGGATGACGGTGCGAATCGGCTGTACGTGGCCACCCGCAAGGGCGTGGCGCCCGGCTCGGTGACCATCGAGGTGCCCACCTACATGGGCTTCTACTTCACCGGCGTGGCCGGCTCGCGCTACATCTCGGTGCGCGGCTTCGTGGTGCAGCACACCTCGATGGGGATCACCTTTCACCAGGGCGCCGACCGCAGCTCGGCGTGGGACAACACCGCAGTCGGCAACACGCCCATGGCGTTCGGAACGTCCGGACGCGCAACAGGATCCGGCTTCGACGCGGCAGTCGGCAACGAGTTCCTGCGCAACAGCGCCTCGTACAGCACCCTGCAGGGCTTCAAGGTGGACGCCGGCTCGCAGGACACGGTCATCTGCGGCAATACGGTGAGCCGCAACGCGCTGCAGGGAATCAAGGTCCAGGGCCCCAACAACCGCAGCGACCCGCGCCGCACCTACGGCACCGAGGTCTGCCGCAACACGCTGGCCTCGCAGAACGTCCGGCGGCCCGGACCGAACCGCGCGAACGAGCGGCCCAACGGATTGACCCTCACCAATGGCGCGCGTGGCACGAACGTGCATCACAACGTGATCCGCGGCAACACCATTGGCGTGCAGGTCAACCAGGGGGGCATCGGCTCACCGATCGCGAACACCGTCTTCAAGCGCAACCTGGTGTTCGGCAATACTGGCGCGGGGGTGAACCTGCGCGATGGCGTTGCCTCCGCCCACTCGGGCACCGGGCCGATGACCTTCTCGTTCAACCTCTACTGGGACAACCAGTACGGCATCCGGGTCAACGAGGGCAGCACCAACAAGGTGTTCCGCCACGAGACCGTCTACGCCAACCGGACGGCCGGCATCTTCATCGGCTGCGACTGCCCGTCGGCCCGCGCCGAGGTGAACCTTGAAGAAAGCCTGGTCTCGCACAACGGCGGCTACGGCATCCGGATCGCTCCCGCCCAGACGGTGAGGCTCAAGTACGTGGGGGTGCCGTCGAATCGGAGCGGAGGCGTGCTGGGACCAGCCAGCAAGCTGAAGATGAACAACAAGCCGGCCGGCTATCTCTCGCGTGAGCCTGGCTCCAGCCAGTTCGTGCGGATCGCCACCGTCTCCTACCAGTACACCGCCGGCCCGAGCGCCAGCCCCATCGGCGCGCGCTACTGAGCCGAATCCACCGCCGGAAGCCAGGCCGGCAGCTCGCGGCGCAGCAGTCCTTCCAGCTCGCGGTTGGCGCCCTCCATCTCCCGACGCAGACCCTCGGCGGCGTCGCCGATCAGTGCATCGCGGGCGGCGGCTTCCGTGTTCAGATTGACCGTGGAGCGGTAAAGCCGGCGCCGCACCCCCTGCGGGGCCACGCGGCGGACCGCACGGCGCAGCCACTCCGGCGGATCGTTCAGGGCGCGGCGCAGCAGCATGTTGCGGGAGCGCTTGCTGGCGTTCACCACCGCGAAGTCCGGCTGGTGATCGGGATCGACGCCCAGGAAGGCCAGCGTGTCGCGGTAGGCAGCGGCCGTATCGGCCTTGAAGTCGTCGTACACGATGACGTGCACCCGCTCGCGGCCGAATCGGTCCAGGTAACGAGCCAGCTGCGGGGCGTAGGTCGCCACGCGCCGGTAGAGCAGGCCGCGCGGGAAGTTGGCGTGGGGTGGGATGCGCCTGCCCTCCGCGCGATCCTGTTCGGCGGCCAGGGCATCGGCCAGGGCCAGATCCTCGTGGCCGTTGTAGACGAACTGGCTGTGCAGCGAGGGGATCATCTCGACCGGGTCGCGCAGCATGACGATGATCCGGGCATCCGGCGACGCCTCGCCGATCTCGTCGGCGGCGCACTCCGAGTACAAGTACCAGACCGATGCCTCCCCGATCCGGCGCCGCTGGCCCGCACCCGCGAAGTAGGACCGATACTGCGCATCGCTGGGGCGGCGGCGGTAGCGGAACTCGAGGTCCGAGCCGAAGAAGTGCGGCTCCTTCGGGTCCGACATGAACACGTCCGGGTGCTGGGCCAGGTAGGCGTGCAGCGCGGTGGTGCCGCACTTCGGCGCCCCGACGATGAAGAAGTTCGGGAAGGTCATGCCGCGGGCTCCCGCAGCCAGAAGGCGAGGTCGCGTCCGATCATGCCGCTCAGCCGCTCGACCTCCGGCCGCAGGTCATCCACCAGTCGGGCGCGCAGCCCCGGGTCCAGGGTGGCCCGCTCCTGTGGGCGGGCGTTCAGGCGGGTGGCGGTGCGGTAAAGGCCCTTGCGCGTGTTCTTGGGCAGGAGGCGGCGCGCGCTCCCGCGCACCCAGCCGGGCGGGCTGGCCATCAGCCGCTGCATCAGCCGGCTGCGGCTCGCCTTGGCCGGATTCTTGACCTCCAGCCGCGGCTCGAAGGCGTCATCCACGCCCAGGAAGCGGAAGGTCGCCGCCACCGAGGTGGCGGTATCGGCCTTGAAGTCATCGAAGATGATGATGTGCACCCGCTCGCGGCCGAGCGCATCGTCATATCGAACCAACTGCTCCGAGTAGTTGACGGCCTCGCGGTACAGCAGGCCGCGGGGGTTGTTGATCGCCTTCGGGATGCGGCGACCCTCGCGCCGATCGGGCTCCGCGGCCAGCGCCTCCCCGAAGTCACTGATCTCCTCCAGCCCCAGGAAGACCAGCTCCGAGTGCAGGGCCTGCATCACCTCCAGGGGGTTGCGAAGCATGACGATTGCCTGGGCCGTCGGCTCGAACGCGGCGATCTCCTGCGCGGCCAGGGTGGAGCGCAGGTATGAGACCGATGCCTCCCCCACGCGGCCGCCGGCCGGTGCGGAGCCGAAGTTGGCGAGGTACTCGTCGAGCGTCATCCGCGCCGAGTGTCGTGACGGCCGGTCGCTGCCGAAGTAGTTGAGCTCCTTGATGGCGGGCATGAACACCGCCGGGTGCTGGCGCAGGTAGTCATGCATCGAGGTCGTGCCGGACTTCGCGGCGCCGACGATGAAGAAATCCGGGCGGCGCGTCATCGGTCCGATGCTACCCCGGCTCCCTTGCCGCCGCCGCTGGCAGTGATGACGGCGTCAAGGAGGTCGGCGTACCTCGCGATGGCGGTCTCGGGCGCAAACGCCTCCGCGCGACGTCGGGCGCCCTCGCGCAGGCGTGCTGCCAGGGCAGAGTCGGTCAGGATGCGCCCGATGGCGCCGGCCAGCGCCACTGGGTCGCGCGTCGGCACCAGCAGGCCGCTGCGCTCGGGCTCGATGATCTCGTTCGGGCCGAACTCCGAGTCGGTGGCCACCGCCGCCGCTCCGACGCGCATGGCCTCGACCAGGACGAACGGAAACGCCTCCCAGTCGGAGGCGAGCACGAACGCGTCGGCCCGCCGCATGGCAGGGAAGGGGTTCGCGACGTAGCCGGGCAGCTGGACCGCGTCGCCCAGCCCCAGTTCGGCTATGCGCGCCTCGAGGGCCGGCCGCTTCTCGCCCTCGCCCAGGATGAGCAGCCGCGCCGGCACGTGCTCGCGCACGAGGCGCAGGGCCTCCAGCAGGACCGGATAGGCCTTCTGGGGAGTCAGGCGGCCGACGGCCACCACCGTCGGATCCGAGCCGGCGAACCAGGCCGCTGGCGGATCCTCCGCCACCAGGCGGTCGACGTCGGGGTCGAACGGGTTGTAGATGGTCGTCATCCGATCGCTCGGCAGGTCGAGGGCACGCGCCATGGCGGCGCGCAGGCCCTCCGAGACAGGCACCACCGCGGCAGCGCGGCGATAGGCGCGCGCGGCCAGGGCCAGCTGCAGCCGCTTGCCGCCAGTGGCCCTCAGGGCGTCCGGCGTGACGTGTTCGGTGGCGATCACCGGCGTGCCGGTGCCGGCCAGGCGCGAGGCAGCCACCAGCAGCAGGTTCTGGTAGGTCATGAAGCCGATGGCCGCCGCCGGCTGGCGGCGGCGCAGCTCCCTGGCCAGGCGTCCCAGGGTGCGCGGCAGGTCATACCGGGAGCGCTTGTCGAGCGATCGGATCGGCACCGTCGGCGGAAGCTCCCGGGCGAAGTCCGGGTTCTCGTCGCGGCGATGCAGCACCACGATCTCGACCGCGAAGCGCTCCGGGTCCAGGCCGCGCGCCAGGATGCTGGCGAGCCGCTCCATCCCGCCCAGCCGGATGGACGGCAGCAGGAACAGGATGCGCTGCGGCCGGCTCACGGTGCGGCGCGCCAGGCCCCCAATGATCGTCCCAGCAGCCCTTCCAGCCTGGTGAGGTCGGGCTCGAGCTCGGCGCGCAGCCGGTCGCGCACGGCATCGGGCATGGCGGTGCGCGGCGGGTTGGCGGCGTTCAGGTCGACCGCCCGGCGGTAGGCGGCGCGTCGCGCACCGGCTGGGACGAGAGTGCGAATCGCGCTGCGCAGGGCTGGTGGCGGGTCGGCCAGCATGCGGCGCAGGCCGGCTGATCGGGCGCGCTTATTCGGGTTGGCGTGCGGGAAGGCGAGATCAGGCTGCTCGGACAGGCCCAGGAAGCGAATTACGGCCGCGCCGGTGCCCTCCGCATCGGCGAGCAGGTCGTCGAACAGCAGGACGTGGACTTGGTCCGCCCCGAAGCGGTCGAGATAGCGCTCGACCTGCTCCGCGTAGCGGACGGTAGCCCGATAGCAGAGGCCGGCCGGGAAGTGCGCCTCGGCAGGGATGCGCCGGCCGGCGCAGCGGTCCGCCTCGGCCTCCAGCGCCAGCGCGAAGTCGGCGATCTCCTCGTTGCCGTCGTAGACGAATTCCGAGTGCAGCGCGTAGAGGGCGGCAACCGGATCGCGCAGCGCGATGACGATCCGCGCATCCGGCCGCACCTCTGCGATCTCGCGGGCAGCATCCCGGCTGTAGAGATACCAGACATAGGCCAGGCCGCGGGTCGACCCCGCGGGCGCGTCCTGATACAGCGCCGGCAGGTCGGCGGCAGTCCAGCGCCGACGGTTGCGCACGTCCAGGTCCGAGCCGAAGAGCCACAGCTCCTTCTGGTCGGGCAGGAAGACGTCGGGGTGATCGGCCAGATACTGGTAGAGCGAGGTGGTGCCGGCCTTGGGCGCGCCGACGATGTAGAAGTCGGGCCAGGTGGCCGTCATGCGCGGACGACGGATCGGCTCATGCGCCGGCGTCGGGTACCGGCCGTCCCTGGGGTTTCTTGGCCACGTAGTCGGCGAAACGGAAGTATTTCCAGTAGATGCCGCGGTAGAAGCGCGCGATCCGCAGCAGCACTCGCGACCAGGCCGGGATCCGCACGGTGCCCCACTGCTCCGGGAAGGCGTAACCCCACTCGTCCATGTACGGGCCGAAGACCCAGATGGCGCGCTCGATCGCCTCGGGCGTGTAGTAGCTCAGGAAGTCGCCCTCCTTGCCCGGCGTCTTGTTGACAACCGGCAACGGACGCTTGGGCTCCAGCCCGATCCGCCGCAGCGCCGCCTCGAAGTCGTCAGACAGGTTCTCGAAGCGCAGCACCATGTCGATGCTGTCGTGGTCGAGGCTGGTCCAGGTGTCGTACGGCACCACGTACCAGCGCTTCAGGAACTGCTCGAAGGTGGCATCGTTGCGCTGGATCCAGGCGTAGACGCGCCGCTCGATCTTGCCGGCCAGCGAGTTGCGAACCTTCACCGACCACGGATCGGTGAAGTGGTCCTTCACATTGCCCTTCAGGTGGATGTAGCGCGTGACCGCCACGTCGAGCGGGTTGCGGACGCCGGAGAAGACGAAGTAGGTCTTCTCGTCGTCGGTCGCCTGGCGCAGGAAGTCGCGGTAGGTGGCGTGTTTGCGCAGGATTGGCTCACCGCCGTACATCTCCCGCAGCTCCTTGCGGACAGCCGACGAGCCGGTGCGCGGCACCTCGACATACACGAAGCGGTGCTCGTGGTTGATGATCATTGCGGCTGCAGATTAGCCGATCGGCCGGTTCGCCTTCGCAACCGGCAGCCGCTCCGCCATCTCGCGGTTCGCCACGTATACGGCAGCCAGCACTCGTTGCGCCAGGAATGGCTGCGCGGCGCGCACCGCGTCGTCGTGCAGGCCGGGCGCCGGACGGTCAAGCACCACGTCGACGGCTTTGGCTAAGGCCTCTGGCGTGCGCGCGGCGGTCACCCCGCCGGCGCCTGACTCGATCACGACCGATGCCACCTCGCCGACCTCGGTGGTGACGACCGGCAGGCCGGAGGCCAGCGCCTCGAGGCCCACCGTCGGCCCCGTCTCAAAGCCGGACGTGATGACCAGCGCGTCAGCGGCGTGCATCAGCCGCGCGACCTCGGTGCGCGGCACCGTACCCAGGAAGGTCGCCGCCTGGCCGATCCCGAGCGCCTGGAGCTCGGCCCGGGTCGCGGCCTCCAGACCGCCCTCGCCCGCGATCAGAAGGTGCGCATCCGGCCGGCCGACCCGCAGCGCGGCGAACGCACGCACGAGGAGGAGTGGGTCTTTCTGGCCCTCCAGCCGGCCCGCGAAGAGCAACAGCGGCGCTTCGGGCGCCACGCCGATCTCGCTGGCGACTCGCTCGCGCTCTGCACGCCGCTCCGCCGCATCGGCTGCACCGAAGATCGCGGGATCGACCCAGTTCGGCAGGAAGTCGAATCGATCGGCCACGTCGGCGAAGCGGGAGCGGTAATCGGCGGCGACCCGCCGGTTGACGACATAGATGCGATCCATGCGCCGGAAGCTGCGGCGCTCGCTCATCGTCAGGCCGGGAGAGATCCTGGCCCAGCGACTCTCGCTGCCCTCGGTGGCCAGGTCCTCGACGCCCAGGTGCACGACCCGCCACATCGGTCCGGCGCGCCGGATCGGCAGGTCGGTCAGCGGCCGGTGGAACGAGCTGACCACGCCGGCCCCGAGGCCACGCCCTCGCCGCAGCAGGGCGGCCGCGTAGCGCGCGGCGATCGGGATGCGGACGCGCTGGTCGCCGCTCCGGACGACCGGCAGAAAGCTGATGGTTCGCCCCTCCAGCTCCACCTCGTGCCACGTCCACAATGGCAGCGACTCCGCCACGCCGACCAGGGAGATCCCGAAGTCCTCGGGCGCGTACTTCACGAAGCCGCGCACGAAGGTGGCGATGCCCCCGATCCGCATCCGGCCGGGATCGGCCGGCAGGAATACGCGAACTCGAACCGGTTGACCAGCCGCCATGGAGGCGGGACTCACGGGTCGGCTTGGCGAGGATGCCGCCAGGCGATGGACGCCACGACGCCAATGACCAGCATGAGCAGGTAGACGCGCGACGGTGAATGGAACATGGAGCTGGCCGCCGACTCGATCAGGGCCTGCGCGAACACCATGCCCGCCGCCAGCCGCAGGATGCGCAGGTCTGGTTCGCCTTCCCTGCCATTCTCCCGCCACAACATCCAGCCCAGCGCCACGATGAAGGCCGCGTAGCCGATCAGGCCGATGACGCCCAGCTCGCCGAGGATCTGCGGCCAGAAGGTGTCGGTCGCCGCCGTGGGGCTTTCCTCCGTCAGGCCGCGAATGTCGCTTGCGCCGTATGCGATGTACAGGGGGCTGTAATGCTCTCGGCTCAGCCAGCTCCCCCACCGGCCCAGGCCGCCGCCCAGCGGAAGCTCGTCGACAGCGATCTCGAACGAGCCGCGGTACAGCACGAACCGCGCCCGCTCGTTCTCGCCCTCACCAACCAGCTCGGGGATGGGAGTTTCGCCAGGCAGCGGGGTCGGCTCCACGACGGCGGGCGGGAAGTAGCGCGCGATGGTCAGGTCGTACAGGCCGGTCAGGAGCGAGGCGAAGACGAGAACCAGCACGACTCCGCCGATCGCGGCAGGGATCCAGGTGCGTCGGTATTCGCGCCAGCTCGCGAACAGGTTGCGCGACGCGATGGCGGCCGCGAGTGCCCCCGCCGTCAGGGCCAGGATGGCTCGACGACGCGCGGACAGGAACGTGCCGATCGCCACGAACAGGGAAAGCAGCAACCAGCGCAGCCGCCGCGTGACGACGTAGCGCGCCAGCAGGAGCAGGCTGACGAAGGCGGTGAAGTAGCCGAATAGCGCCGGATGCACGAACACGGACTTGACCACCACGTTCTCCGACCGAAGCCGCACGTAGTGGTTGAAGTTCAGGAACTCCTGGAAGCCATTGGTGTTGACCATTTCGAGGAAGCCCAGCACCGACGCGACCAGCACTGCCCCGATCACGATCCACAGCCCCGACGTCGCCTCCGCGACGGTGACCCGGCTCAGCATGACGATGTAGAAGAAGATGATCGGCTTGGCGAGCAGCAGCCCGGCCGGTACCCAGATCTCGATCGGGACACCGGCCGCCAGGCTGGAGATCACGCCCATCAGCAGCGCCAGCCCGATGGCGACGTCGCGCGGCCACCAGACGACCGCACGCCACTGTGGGAGGGCGCGCCAGACGGCGATCGGCCCGATCAGGAGCAGGGTGAACTCGTCGATGCGCTTGATGGACGCGCCCAGGTACCAGGCCGTGGTCTCCGAATAGACCATGAACACGGCCAGCGCGAAAAGCGCCTCGGCAGGCCGCCACCAGTAGGTGATCGCGATCAGCAGCGCGCCGGCGAATGAGACCGACAGGCGCCGGGCCTCCGGCGAAATCGGAATCAGGTTCATGAGTGCCTGGATGCCGACGATGGCGATCAGCAGCACCAGCACGCGCAGGATGAAGCCGGCGGTCCCCTCCTGACCGAACAGCCCGAGCCGCGACCCGCGCGGCGCGGTCGGTGTCTCGGCCGATGGGGTGGCCGTCATGTGCCGCCGGAGGGCAGCCAGGCGCTCAGGTCGCGGCCGATCAGCGACGCGAGCCGTCGTACCTCCGGGGCGAGCTCCTCGGTGAGCTGCTGCCGAAGCTGCGGATCCATGGTGGTACGGCGCTGCGCCCGGCTATTCAGCCTCAGCAGCGCGGCGCGGGTGCGATGCACCAGCGGGAAACGCCGCAGCACGCGCACGGTGCCCAGCATCGGCGGCGGCGGCTGGAAGATCAGCCGCTGCATGAGCGATGAGCGGACCCGCCGGTTGGCGTTCACGACCTCGACCCGTGGCTCGAAGGCCGTATCCACGCCCAGGAACGAGAGCGTCTCGGCGTAGGCCCCGAGGGTCTGGTCACGGAAGTCATCGTAGAGAATGACGTGGACCCGATCCCGGCCAAACGCCTCGAGGTAGCGCTCGAGCTGCTCGGCAAAGCGCACGCTCTCGCGGTAGTACAGCGTCTCCAGCCGGATTGGCCCCGGCGGCAGCCGCTCGCCCCGCTTGCGCTCCGACTCCGCGGCCAGCGCCTCGGCGAAGTCGGTGATGTCCTCGGCGGCGTTGAAGAGCAGCTGGCTGTGCTGCGCATGCATGACATCGACCGGGTTGCGCAGCATCACGATGATCTGTGCCTCGGGCGCGAAATCGCGGATCTCGTCGGCCGCGCAGCGCGAGTAGAGGTACCAGGCCGAGGCCTCCCCCACCCGCTGGCCGTCCAGCGCATCGGCGAATAGCGACAGGTACTGCTCGCGGGTCATCCGCCCGTAGCGACGCGTGAGGTCGTCGCCGAAGTAGAGCGGCTCCTTGTGGAACGGCATGAAGACCTGCGGATGCTGGCCGAGGTACTCGTAGAGCGCCGTGGTCCCGGACTTGAAGGCCCCGACGATGAAGAAGTCGGGGCGGTGCTCCGGCCTGGCGGGGTCGCGCTGCATCAGGCGAGATGATAGGGGTGCAGCGGGGAGCGGTCCGTCATGCCTCTTCAGGAGGGCGGCCCCGGCGCGGGATGGCCTGCCGGGCGAAGCCCAGCACGTCGCGCATCAGGCCGCGGTCGAAGAGCCATAACGCGCCAGCGAACGTGATGGCCGCGATGCCGAGCAAGGTCACCAGCACCACCCACGGCTCGCGTTCGCCCAGCAGGTATCGCCCGCCGATCATGACCAGCGCCATCACCAGCGTCGCCGCCGCCACGCCGCGCAGGCGCGCCAGGTACGCGCCGATGCCGATGCCCGCGTAGCGCTGCATCCAGATCAGGTTGAGCGGCAGCAGGACGTAGCCGGGGATGACGTAGGCGGCGGCCACCGCCACGATCTCTCCGGACTGGACGGCCAGGACAAAGCCCCCCACCGTCAGGACGGTCGTCACCAGCCGGAAGCGGAACGCCACGTCCGGCCGCCCCACCGCGTTCAGCATGCGCGATGCTCAACGCCTGGACGGCGACCACGGGACCGATGAGCAGCAGTACCCGCGCCACCGGCCCGCTTTGGCTCCCACCGGCCCCCGAACAGGACCACGATCAGCTCCGGCGCCACGATGGCTGCCGCGATGTAGCCGGGCAGAATGACGGTGCCGCTGCGGCGGTGACGCGGTTGTAGGTGCGCACCATGCGCTCCGGGTCGTCCTGCAGCCGGCTGAAGACCGGGAACGTCATCTTGCGGGTGATCTGCACCAGCATCGCCTGGGTGGCGGTCAGGATCCGGTAGCCCACCACGTAGAAGCCCAGCGCGACCGGCCCGATCACCGCGCCGACCAGCAGGTTGTCCACGTTCCGCGTCATGTACGTGATGACGTCGCCTCCCACGACGTGGATGCCGAAGCGGAAGAGGCCGCCGAACTCGGCGCGCGACGCGTTCCAGGACGGCCGCCACGACGTCACCCACCACAGGGTGAGCACCGAGAAGATGGCCGAGGCGACCTGCTGCGCCACCAAAGCCCAGACGCCCCACCCCGCCAGCGCCGCGGTCGACGCCCACCGCCCCGCCGCCGGCCGATGCGCCAGCGCTCGCAGCGAGAGGCTGCGGAAGGCCAGCTGCCGGCGCAGCAGCGCGATCTGGATGGTCGTGAAGGCGGCGAGCACGAAGGTCAGCGACAGGACCTGCAGGATCGGCCGCAGCTCCGGCTCGCCCAGCAGTGGCGGCGATCGGCCAGGCGAGCAGGAGGAGGCCGACCGTCAGCAGCCCGCCGGTGGCCACCGCCACCCAGAAGGCGGTGTCGATCTGCAGCGGGGTGATCTCGCGCCGCTGCACCAGCGCGTCACCCATCCCCTGGTCGACCAGCAGCTGGGCCAGCAGCACGAAGACCATCGCCAGCCCAACCAGGCCGAAATCCTCGGGCAGCGAGCAGCCGAGCCAGCACCACGAAGACGAGCAGGTCGATCCCCTGGCGTCCCCAGGTGCCGATCAGGGTCCAGGTCAGGCCGGTGGCGACGTCCTGCCGGAAGCGGCGGCGCGCGTCGCGGGAGTCGTGCTCCGGCGCATCGGGTGGCGAACCCGGATCGCCCTCGATGGGCTCGGACATGCCGGGCAGTTTAGATGCGCGCCGGCCGCCGCCACAGCGCCGCGGCCGAGGGCACGGCACAATGCGCGCCATGCTCGTACCTCAGCTGCCGTGCGTCGCGTCCTGATCCTGGTCGAGGACCTGCCGGTCCCCTTCGACCGTCGGGTCTGGAGCGAGGCGACCACCCTGCGCGCGGCGGGCTGGCGAGGTCACCGTGGTCTGCCCCAAGGGCGAGGGCGCGCGGCGCTGGCACGAGCGGATCGACGGGATCGAGATCTTCCGCTACCCGCTGCCGACCACGGCCGCCGGCCTGACGGCGCACCTGGCCGAGTACGCGGTCGCCATGCCGGCCAGCCTGATCCTGTCGCTGCTCGCCTGGCGCGGCCGCCGCTTCGACGTGGTGCATGCCTGCAACCCGCCGGACTTCTTCTTCCCGATCGGCCGCCTGTTCCGGGCGCTCGGCTCGGCGTTCGTCTTCGACCAGCACGACCTGGCGCCGGAGGTGTACGTGGCGCAGGGCGGCCGCAAAGGCGGCGTCGGTGCATCGGTTCCTGCGCTGGTGCGAGCGCATGACCTACCGCAGCGCCGATGCGGTGATCGCCACCAACCAGTCCTACCGCCGCATCGCGATCGAGCGGGGCGGCGTGCCGCCCGAGCACGTGCACATCGTGCGCAGCTCGCCGGACCCGAAGCGCATCTTCCCGGTCGAGCCGGATCCGGCGGTCAAGGACGGCCGGCGATTCCTGGTCAGCTACCTGGGCACCATGGGGCCGCAGGACGGCGTCGACCTGTTCGTGGAGGCCGCCGGCACCGTGTCGGCAGCGCTGCCCGGCCAGGTGCGCTACGTGGTCATGGGCGGCGGCAACCAGCTCGACGCGCTGCGCCAGCTCGCCCAGCGACCGTGGCCTAGGCGGCGACGTGGAGTTCACCGGCCGCATCCCCGACGAGCAGGTGCGCCGCGTGCTGGCCACCACCGACGTGGCCGTCAGCCCCGACCCGCGCAACGGCTTCAACGAGCTCTGCACGATGAACAAGACGCTCGAGTACATGGCCATGGGCGTGCCGGTGGCGGCCTTCGACCTGGAGGAGACGCGCTTCTCGGCCGGTGAGGCGGCCCGCTACGCCCGCCCCAATGACGCGGCCGAGCTCGGCCGGACCATCCTCGAGCTGCTCGCCGACGACGGGACACGCGCCGAGATGGGCCGCATCGGACGCGAGCGGATCAGCGGGTCCCCTCAGCTGGGAGGTGTCGGCCCAGGCGTTGCTGGGCGCCTACGCCGATGCCGTCGCGCGGCGGCATCGGTCCACCCGGGCAGCCGAAGCGGCCGCCTCCGACTGAGCGGGCGCATACTCGCGTCATGCCGGACGCTCGCGGACCGATCGAGGTGATCATCGAGATCCCGTCGGGCAGCCGCAACAAGTACGAGTTCGACCACGCGCGCAATCGGTTCGTGCTCGACCGCGTCCTCTACAGCAGCGTGGTCTACCCCTGCGACTACGGGTTCATCGAGGGCAGCCTGGCCGATGACGGCGACCCGCTGGACGTGCTGGTCGTCATCAGCGACCGCACCTTCCCGGGCTGCGTGGTGCGTGGCCGGCCGATCGGCGTGCTGGACATGAGCGACGACAAGGGCCACGACTACAAGGTGCTGGCGGTGGCTCACGACGACCCGCGCTGGGATGGGACCGATGCGCTCGAGCAGGTCTCGCCGCACCTGCTGCGCGAGATCGAGAACTTCTTCGATACCTACAAGGCGCTGGAGGGGCGCGAGACCGAGGTGAGCGGCTGGCTGGGCCTGGACGATGCGTGGCGGATCATCGATGCTGCCAACGAGGCCGGCCGCCGGGGCACCGACTCGGAGGGCGAGCCCGCCAACCCCGGCACCTGGCGCTGACGCCGATGAGGCCGCGAAGGACCGGCTAGAAGGCCTCCAGGTAGCGCTCGACCTCCCAGGCGGTCACCTGCATCCGGTACTCGTCCCACTCCTCGGTCTTGGCCTCGAGGAAGCGCTCGAAGACGTGCTCACCCAGCGCGTCGGCGATGACGCGATCGGCAGCCAGCTCGTCCAGCGCCTCGCGCAGCGTGCCCGGCAGCTGCTTGATCTTGCGGCTGGCCAGCTTGGCGGCGTCGAAGTGATAGAGGTTCTCCTCCACCGGCTCCGGCGGCTTCAGGCCGCGCTCGATGCCGTCCAGGCCCGAGGCCAGCATGCAGGCGAAGGCCAGGTACGGGTTGGTGGACGGATCCGGGCAGCGCAGCTCGACGCGGGTCGAGTTCATCTGGCCCTTGCTGATCTGCGGAATACGGATCAGCGCCGAGCGGTTGATGCGCGCCCAGCCGATGTAGACCGGCGCCTCGTAGCCGGGCACCAGCCGCTTGTAGCTGTTCACCAGCGGCGCCAGCACGCCGATCATGCCGCGGGCGTGCTCCAGGATGCCGGCGATGTAGCTCCGGGCGGTCTCCGACAGCCCGTAGTCATCCTTCGCATCGGCGAAGGCATTCCGCTCCTTCTTGATGTCCCACAGGCTCTGGTGGGTATGCATGCCCGATCCGTTGATGCCGAAGAACGGCTTGGGCATGAAGGTGGCGTACAGCCCCTGCCGCGCGGCGACGGCCTTGAGCGTGGTCTTGAAGGTCACCGCGTTGTCGGCGGTGCGCAGCGCATCGGCGTACTCGAAGTCGATCTCGTGCTGGCCGGTGGCGACCTCGTGGTGGGCGGTCTCGACCTTGATCCCGAACGCCTCGAGGTCGTTCATCATCTCCTTGCGGACCTCGGTGCCCAGGTCCTCGGAGAGGTCGAAATAGCCGGCCGCGTCGTGCGGCAGGGTCTCGACGTCGGTCTCGCTGCGGCGCAGCAGGAAGAACTCGAGCTCGGGGCCGGTGTTCAGGATGTAGCCGAGCTTCCTCGCCTTCTCCAGCTGACGGCGCAGCACCCAGCGCGGGTCGCCGGGGAACGGCTCGCCGTTCGGCGTGAAGACGTCGCAGATGACGCGGGCGGCGCCGGTCGCTCGCTCGGTGCCGTCGGCCTCGAAGCCCGGCTCCCAGGGGATCGGCGAGAAGGTGGCCAGGTCGGGCACCAGGAACATGTCCGACTCGGCGATGCGGGCGAAGCCCTCGATGCTGCTGCCGTCGAACCACTTTCCGTGCTCGACCGCCTCTTCCAGCTGGTGCATCGGGACCTGGACCGATTTGACCTGGCCCACGATGTCGGTGAACTGCAGGCTGACGAAGCGCAGGTTCCGCTCCTCGGCCAGCTTCAGCGCGGCGGTCAGCTCCTTTGACGGCATGGGGTGAGGGCTCCTTCGAGACGATGGTGAGGGGACGCCCGCAAGGCTAGCCGCGGGCCAGCTCGCCACGGCCGGTCTCTTCCGTTCGACGACGCCGCGATTCCTTGTGCACTGTGCACAAGCGACGGTCAGTGGGGCGGGCGGGGTCGTTGCTCGTCGAGCTCGGACAGGATCCGCAGCGCGTCCTGCGGCCGCCGCGGGTCGAGGCCCCGCTCGTCACGCGCGCGGCGCAGCCGGTACAGCACGGTATTGCGGTGCACGCCAAGCAGCCGCGCCGCCGGAGCCACCCGTCCGTTGCTGCGGGCCACGGCGACCAGGGTGTCCTGCAGCGGGTCGCTGCCGGCCGTCGCTCGCCGGCTGCCGGGGCGCGGCCGAGACAGGCTCGGCCTGGACCACCGCCGGCGGCGGCCGGCGGAGGAGGGCTCGGGCCGTGGCGGTCAGCGCGTCGGCCGCCACCTCGTCCACCGCGGCGAACGGCAGATCGTCGAACAGCCAGGTCGCCGCGCCGGTGCGGATGCGGCGCTCCAGCAGCCAGAGGCCCTCGCGCGCCTGCCTGCCTGGATCGCGACGACCGTGGGACGGCTCGCCCAGCAGGCGGGCGTGCAGCGCGGCGAAGCGGGCGGCCAGGGCTCGGCCGGCCGGGCGCGGATGGAGGGCACGCAGCTCGCCGTCGACGCTGATGGCCACGCCACGGCCGATGCGGGCCGCGACCAGCCCTGCCGGCGTGGCGAGCTGCGGATCCGAGAGCGAGGCCTCGGCGCAGGCCAGCCGCAGCGCGCTTGAGAGGCGCTCCAGGGCGGCTGGCTCGTCGGCCAGGTACTCGACAGCGGCATCCGCCAGGGCCGCCGGCGACTGCTCACTGACCAGCACCGGAATCGGAGCGTCGGCGGCATCGGGCGTCAACCGCGCGCCGGCCAGGATGACCGCCACCGGCGACAGCTGCGCGTCAGCCAGGGCCGCGAGCAGGGCATCGACCGAGGTGACCGGCAGCACGGCCGTGTCGACCAGCAGCAGCGCGGCCTCATCGGCCGCCGGCAGGTGGGGAGCCCCTGCCCGCGTCCGCGCAACCGAGCGCACCGGCCGTCCCATGGCGCGGGCCGTGCCTGAGACCAGCCGCGCTTCCGGATCGATGGCGCGCCACAGGTCGACGACGCTCGTCACCGCGTGTCGGCCGCTGCCGCCGACAGGTCGGCGACCAGGTCGTCCGGGTCCTCCAGTCCGATCGAGATGCGCACCATGCCCGGCGTCAGGCCGGCGCGGCCGAGCTCCTCCTCGGTCAGCTGCCGATGGGATGAGGAGGCGGGGTGGCTGCACAGCGTCTCGACGCTCCCCAGGCTGGTGGCATGGACCGCGACCGTGAGCCGGTCCAGGAAGCGCTCACCGGCCTCCCGCCCGCCGGACAGGTCGATGCTGAGCATCCCGCCGGCCATACCATCGCGCAGCGTCCGCCGGGCCAGGTCGTGCTGCGGATGCGAGGGCAGGCCCGGGTAGTGGACGGCAGCCACGCCCGGCGCGCCCTCCAGGGCGCAGGCCACGGCCAGGGCGTTGGCCGAGTGGCGATCCATCCGGATGCCCAGCGTCTTCAGGCCGCGCAGCGCCAGGAACGCCTCCAGCGGAGCGGCATTGCCGCCGACGTTGATGACGATCCGCCGGGCGGCAGCCACGCGTTCGGCGCTGCCAAGCACCGCGCCGCCGGTGATGTCCGAATGGCCGCCGATGTACTTGGTGGTCGAATGCACGACCAGGTCGGCACCCAGCGACAGCGGGTTGGCCAGGTAGGGAGAGGCGAACGTGTTGTCGACGGCCAGCGCGATCTCCCGTCGGTGGGCCAGCTCCGCCAGGCGCGCCACGTCGCCCATGGCGGTGGTCGGGTTGCTGATGGTCTCGACCCAGATCAGGCGCGTCCGATTGCCGATGGCCGCCTCCACCGCATCGTCGTCGGTGGTGTCGACCGCCTTGACGCCGATGCCCGACTTGGCGAGAACCACCTGGGCCAGGCCCACCACGCCCCCGTAGACCGCGCGCGGGATGATCACCTCGTCGCCGGTCGACAGCACTGAGAGCATGGCGGCGTGGATGGCGGCCATGCCCGACGCGGTGATGTGGCAGGCCTCCGCGCCCTCCAGCTCGGCCAGGGCATCCTCGAGGGCGGCATGGGTCGGGTTCGAGTAGCGGCTGTACGAGTGGCCGGGACGCGAGAACTCGAGCAGCTCAGCCAGCTCCTCGGCGCTCGACACCTCGAAGGTGCTGGTCTGATAGATCGGAACGTTGATCGGCGGCTGGGGAGCCTTCGGCACGCGGCTGGCGGCGCGAATCGCGCGGGTGGAGAAGCCGGGCATGACCGCGAGTCTAGCAGCGATCTGCGGGAGTCCGACCCGTCCGGCTAGGATGGGGGCCGATGGATCTGCTGCGGTCACGCACCGTCATGATCGGCGCCGCAGCCGTCCTCCTGATCGCGATCGCGGGGGGCGGCTGGCTCGCGTTCGGCGAAACCCCCGAGGCCACCCCGCAGCCCACCGTCCCCTCCACCCCGAGCCCCAGTCCCAGCCCGACGCCGTCGCCCAGCCCGACACCCTCCCCCCAGCCGACGCCGACCCCCACGCCGGAGCCGGAGGCGCGCTGCCCACTGAACGGGCTGGCCCTGGACAAGCCATCGCGGCTGGGCCTGCCGGCGCTGGCGGTCCAGATCGAGAACCACCCGCTGGCCCGGCCGGTCACCAACCTGGCCCGCGCCGACATGGTGATCGAGGCGACGGTCGAAGGCGACGTGACGCGCTTCACCGGCATCTACGCCTGCCGCAAGTCGAAGGACCTGGTCGGACCGGTGCGCTCGGGCCGCTACTACAGCATCGACCTGTGGCAGGACCTCCACGTCCTGCCCTTCTTCTTCGGCGCCGAGTCGGAGGGGATCGCGCGCTACCACCGCGCCCACATGCCCTATGTCAACGGCATCCGCGGTCCGTGGCCCTACTTCCACCGCTCGCCGCAGCGGGTTGCGCCGCACAACCTCTACGCCGACCTGCAGCTGGTGCGCAACGACTTCGGGCACAACGCCAAGCTCGATCGGCTGCGGACAAAGGTTGGGCATCTGCACCCGAACCTGAGGTTCAACGAGGAAGTGGAGCTGCCCGATGGCCGGGCCATCGACCACGTCCAGTTCTGGACCAATAGCTTCTGGACATTCGGCTGGGAATGGGACGGCCAGCTGCACGCCTGGCGCCGCAACGATGCCGGCGCCGAGCACGTCGACGCCGGCACGCACCGGGTGCTCAGCGCGACCAGCGTGCTGGTGCAGTACGTCAAGGAGGACATCGTCTACGCGGGGTCCGATCCCGGCGGCTATCCGCGCCGCTACCACCACCTGGTGGGCCAGGGTCGCGCCACGCTGTACGTCGATGGCAAGGCGATCCCGGTGCGTTGGTCGCGACCCACCGCGCGAGACCACACCAGGTACACCTACCGGCGAGGCGGCGATCGCGTCGTGCTGCCGCCCGGCGTGGTGTGGTGGGAGATCCTGCCGAACTACACGACCGTTCGCGAGCGCTGACCGCTGCGGCGCGGCCGTCGGCAGCGGCTAGTTGGTGCCGTTGTCGTTGGGTCGCGACGGCGAGAGGAAGGCATCCATGGCGCGCCGGATCTGGTGGTCGGGGTCCATGTTGCGGCGCGCGGTGGCGATGTTGCGGCGGACCTCCGACGGCGTGGCCTCATCGTCTTCGAGCGTCTCGTGCTCGGGCTCGCCAGCGGCCATCACCGGCACTGCGTTCTGCTCCGGCTCGACCGCGATCGCAGCGGCGATGGTCGGCTCCTCCGCGGCAACCGGCTGTTCGACGGCCGGCGGCTCGACGGCTGGCGGCTCGACGGCCGGCTGCTCGGCAACCGGCGGCATTTCGATCACCGGAGGAGCCTCGAGTGGCTTCGGCGCAGCCAGGATTGGCGTCGGCGTCACCTCGGGCTCCACGTAGAACGGCTCGGCCGTGGACGTCAGCCGGCGCGGGCGCGGGTTGCCGCTGACCTGGTTCTTGCCGAGAGACTTGGCCTGGTACATGGCCCGATCGGCCGCGATCATCAGGTCCTCGGCGCTGGTGCCGTCCTCCGGGCAAGAGACGAGGCCGATGCTGACGCTGGTCAGCAGCTCGCCGCCACCCGCCGCCAGGCCGACCTCCTCCGCTCCGGCACGGATCTTCTCGGCCACCACGAAGGCGCCGGCGAAATCGGTCTCGGGCAGGAGCACCAGGAACTCGTCGCCGCCGTAGCGATAGGCGGTATCGACCAGCCGGATCGAGTGGCGGATGACTCCGCCCAGCAGGCGCAGCACCTCATCGCCGCGATGGTGGCCGAACGAGTCGTTGACGGCCTTCAGGCCGTCAAGGTCGATCATCAGCAGGCAGAAGCCTCGCTCGCTGCGCCGGGTGCGCTGGACCTCCTCCTCCAGGGTCGGGAAGAGCTGGCTCCGGTTGTAGAGGCCGCTCAGCTCATCGGTCCGGGACAGCTGCAGGACGTTGTGGCGCATGCGGCGCTCGCCGGACGCGAACACGCCGGCCACGTAGGCCAGCAACCAGATGGAGCCGATCTGCAGGCCGAAGCGCAGCAGGTCGGCGGCGGAATAGGTGGCCAGCTGCGGGTCGAGGGCGAGGACCCCCAGGAAGGCGAACGTGGTCGCCATGGCCACCACCAGCGCCACCGGGCCACCCAGCGCCAGGGCGACCGCTACCGCGATGAGCAGGTAGACGAAGGCGAACGGTGAGCTGGCGTAGTCCGTCAGCACCAGCAGGACGGTGGTCAGGACGATGGCCAGCACCACCTCGAAGGCGACCACCGCCGGCGTGCGCCGGTGGTCCGGCAGCAGGTCGTGGAGACCGACCGCAGCGACCACCGCGATCGCGCCCAGGGCGTAGATCGCAGCCTGGTTGTCATCGTACGCGTCGGACAGGCCCACGCCGATCAGCACCGAGGCGATGGAGACCCACCACAGCACGCGCACGGCGGTCCCCCACGAGCCGCGGCCCCGGCGCTCGAGGTCGGCACGGTCGACCCCGTACTTGTCGGCCTGGCCCTGATCGGCGAGATCGCCGGATACCGCCTGGATGGCCGCCTGGTCGGAGCGACCGCGAAGCGCAGCCACGACCGCGCCAGCCCCCAGCAGGACGGCTACGGCGGTACTGACGAGAAGAAAGATGGACTCTGGCGGCACGTCGTCCTGCGGTACTGGGGCCCCCGGCGGGCAGCTGACCATGGCCGAGTGCAGGGTAGTCTAGGGTCCCATCAGGGGATGGCGCAAAGGTACCAGTTACACCGAACCCAACCGTAGTACCCACGGCGTCGCGCCCGCGCACCAGATTCCCGACCAGACCACGCTCACTGGCCGAGCGAGCCTCTTTGCTAGAATGCGGCCCCGCCCAGCGAGCAATGGGCCGAACGTGCCCGATTTCAGGTGGACATGATCGACCCTTCGAGCAGCCAGCGACGTCACCCGGCGATCGCCGCCTTCCTCTCGTTCCTCTTCCCGGGACTGGGGCAGGCGTATCTCGGCGAGCGCCGCCTGGCGCTGCTGCTGGCGGTACCGGTCCTGGTGCTGCTCCTGGCCGCAGCGCTGGCCGTGGCGATTGGCGGGACGGCTGCCCTCAACAGCGCCTTCTCCGCGAGCTTCCTGGTTGCGCTGGTTGCGCTGGACCTGGCGCTCATGGCGTGGCGGCTGTTCGCCATCGGTCAGGCCGGATTCCGGTCACCCGCGCCGCAGCACGCCCCGGTCCCGGTCACGGCCAGCGGGCCGTCTTCCAGCGGACGGCAGCCGATGACCGCCGGGCGCCTCGGCACCATCGCGTTCGTGGTGCTGCTGATGCTGCTGACGGTGGGCATGCACGCCTGGGCGGGCATGGTGATCGGCCGCGTCAACACCACGCTGGGCAGCGTCTTTTCCGGCGTCGGTGGACCTCCCGGCGGGGCTGGCGGCAACCCCCGGCCGCTGAACCGCCCCGAGTACGCGTGGGACGGAACCGAGCGGATCAACTTCCTGCTGCTCGGCATCGACTCCGGACCGCGGGCGCGAGGAGGCGTTGACCGACACCATCCTGGTGGTGAGCGTGGATCCGGCGACGCAGCCAGGCGGTCATGGTCTCAGTCCCGCGGGACACCGGCTTCCTGCCGCTCCCCGACCGCAGCGTGTACCCGGATGCGCTGTACCCGGACAAGATCAATCAGCTCTCGACCGAGGCGAGCGAGAACCCCGCCCTGTGGTGTCCGGACCTGCCCGCCGACCAGGCTGCCGCCTGCGGGCTGCGGTCGCTCGAGCGTACGATCGGCCTGTACCTGGGCATCCCCATCCAGTACTACGCGACCATCGATCTCGAGGGCTTCACCCACCTGATCGATGAGATCGGCCCGCTGCGCCTGTGCCTGCCCGGCAAATTGGTCGATCCGACCTACAACGGACCCGGCGACACGTGGAAGGACAAGCGGGTGGGGGTGGTGCTGCCCGCCGGGTGCACCGACTACGGCGGCAAGCACGCCCTGGCCTACGCCCGATCTCGCAAGGGCCACCTGGAGATGCCCGACGGCACCCAGGTCCAGCTGGACGACTTCAAGCGCGCCGACCGGCAGCAGCAGGTCCTGCTGGAGCTGCGCCGCGAGTTCGCCAAGATGGACCTCTTCTTTGACCTGCCTGATGTCCTGCAGGCCGTGGGCTCGACCGTCCTGACCGACTTCCCGCGCGAGAAGGCCGGCGACCTGGCCTCGCTGCTGCCCCTGATCACCGGCCCGGACATTCGCCGGGTCGTCCTCGACCTGCCGCGGTTCGTGGACCCGCCACTCGATCCGGACGTGAATTACGTGCTCATGCCGCGTCGCGACGACGTGCGCGCCGAGATGCGGCGGCTGTTCGGCCGCGGAAACCTGGAGGGCTGGTACCTCGCCACCCGCAACGCGGGGCCGGACGCCTAACCGCGCAACGGCGTGAGGGCCGCATCTCGATTCCTGCCTAGAATTGGCCCCCATGAGCGAGAAGCGAACAACTGCCCGGGCCTTCCACGACGCCGTCGGAGTGGAGGACTGGCGGGTGCTGTTTTCGGGCGCGCATGCCTATTTCGGCGTCCGGTCGTTCGCGGAAGGAGCCAGATTTGTTGCCGCGATCGCAGAGGTGGCCGAGGTCGTGGGCCACTTCCCCGACGTGGACCTGCGGCCGGAGGGAGTGACAGTCCGGACCGCTTCCGGAGAGTACGGCGCTCTGAGCGAGCGTGATGTTGAGCTGGCCCGCCGGATCTCGGTCGAGGCTCGGACGCTTCACACCGAGCCAGACCCCTCCCAGGTTCAGGTCGTGGGCATCGCCGTGGCACAGGATGCCGGCAGCGACGTAGGTCCGTTCTGGGCGGCCGCCCTCGGGTATAAGAGCCTCGGAGCGAATGAGGACGTCGTCGATCGGCACCGCCGCAATCCGCACGTGTCGTTCCAACGCCTCCACCCACCCAAACCGGGGCGTGGCCGGACGCACATCGACGTCAGCGTGCCGGCGGATCAAGCGGAAGCGAGGGTCGCGGCGGCGCTGGAAGCGGGCGGACGGCTCGCCGACGACACGCATGTGCCTCACTGGTGGACCCTCGCGTCGCCCGAGAACCACGGCGTCGACATCGCGGCTTGGCCAGATTTTGAGAACGACGAGGAGGACTGAGCCATGCCTGCCTAGCGCGGGCCTCAGCCGTACGGGACCATGCTTGTGGAGAGCCGTGCGGAGCACCGCGAGAGCAGGAGGATGGTCGGGGCGGCCCGATTCGAACGGGCGACCTCCTGCTCCCAAAGCAGGTGCGCTACCAGGCTGCGCTACGCCCCGACGGCGGCGTCCGAGTCGGCAGGATACCGCAGCCGCTCAGGGCTCGACCCGATCCAGGATGCCGAGGAAGGAGCGCCACGGGCCGACCTCGGCCACGTAGTGCGCCGACAGCGCGCCCTGCAGCTGCGCCACGTGGTTGTGGTCGTGCACGACCCAGGTGGCCAGCAGCTCGCGCATGGTGACCCTCCCGAGCGTGGGGTGCATGCCCTCGAGCGTGAGCTCCGACGCGCCAAGCTCCATCGCGTCGAGATCGGCGAGATTGCGCTCCCGCAGCGTGGCGAAGCGCTCGACCACCGCATCGGTTCCCATCCCGGCATAGCGCCCCGTCTGATCGCCGTGATCGACGGGCGGGAACTGCTCGGACGGACCGACCTCGCGGATCATGCGGGCGCGGACCATCCAGTCGGTCTCCTCGACGTAGGCGAGGTGGCAGGCCACCTGGTGCGCGCTCCACTCCGCATCCGCGGGCATCGCGGCCAGCCAGTCGGCCGGCAGCCCGGCTACCAGCGCGCGCAGGACCGATGGTGTGCGGCTCAGGGCATCGCGGGCCTGGTCGAGCCGGAAGGTCATGGCCAATCGAGCATAGCGCAGCCCGCTCAGCCGGCCTTCACCTCGTTCCAGAGCTCGTCCTTGGCATCCGGCGAGCAGGTCGGCCAGCACCTGGCCGCGCGAGGCGGCCAGGGCCTCCACCCGCTCGTAGCGACCGATCCAGCGGCGATTGGCCGCGCGCAGCGCCTCCTCCGGATCGAGCTTCAGCCAGCGCGCCAGGTTGACGATGGCGAACAGCACGTCGCCCAGCTCGTGCAGGCGCGCGTCGCGGGCCTCGTCACCGTCGCCGGCGGGCGCGGCGTGCAGCTCGTCCAGCTCCTCGGCGACCTTCTCCCAGACGCCCTCGATCGCCGGCCAATCCCAGCCCATGGAGCTGGCGCGCTCCTGGATCTCGCGGCTGGCCGGCAGCGCGGGCAGGGCGCGGGCGATGCCGGCGAAGGGCGATGGCTCGGCGCCGGCGTCGCGACGCTCGTCGGCCTTGATCGCCTCCCAGTTGCGCAGCACCTCGGCCGCATCGGCCACCTCGACGTCGCCGAACACGTGCGGATGGCGGCGCACGATCTTGGCGCCCAGGGTCCGATACACATCGGTCAGGTCGAAGGCGGCCTCCTCGGCCGCCAGCTGGGCGTGCAGGATCACCTGCAGGAAGAGGTCGCCCAGCTCCTCCGCCAGGTCGGAGGGCGATCCCTGCTCGATGGCGTCGACCATCTCGTAGGCCTCCTCCAGCACGAAGGGACGCAGGCTGGCGTGCGTCTGGCGCCGATCCCACGGACAGCCGTCGGGAGCGCGCAGGCGGGCGGAGATGGCGGCCATGCCATGCGGGCTGGCCAGGTTGTCGAGCGGCGCCAGGGCGGGCACCAGCCAGTCGCCCGCCGCCAGGTCGGCGTCGGTCAGCTCATCCAGCGCCGCGGCCTCACCGTCCGGAAGCGGACGCAGCGCTGTGGCCGTGCGGGTACAGGGCGCGCAGCAGCTCGAGCGGCGTGCGGCGCGCGTGGCGGCCGGGCAGAACGGCGGGTTCCGACTCGGCGGCCGGGTCGGACGAGGCGAGCACGATCAGCGGCAGCGACGGGATCGAACGGCAGCGCCGGCCAGGCGATCGACGCTGGCCACCTGGACGCCCTCGGCGGGATCGATGCCGGCCGCGGCGAGGAGCGCGTCGAGCTGGCGAGCGGCCACCCGGCGTGCTATCCGGCGGCGCCGGCGCTCGCGACGTTGAACTCCGAATCGACCCAGACGCCGGCCTCGTCGCGCATCTCGTCCAGCCAGCGGTTGAAGCCGCTGGTCCCCACCTGGTCCGCGCTGCTGCTGCGGCACGAACCGCTGGTCGGCGGAGTCGAGCAGCTTGTAGATGTAGATGCCCGAGCGCCGTCACCACCGGGTCCGAGATCTCGCCGGGCTCGGTCATGGCCGAAGATCGCCTCGTCCCTGGCGGCGTCGTACTGGTAGTGGATGACCCAGCCCAGCTCCCCGCCCTCCTGGGCGCTGCTGGCGTCCTCGCTCTCGGCCTCCGCCACGTCGGCGAACGAGTCGGGATCGTCCTGCAGCTGGGCGGCCAGTCGCTCGGCCTGCTCCAGCGCGCTGATGCGGCGCTCGGTGACCTGGATGACGTGGTAGCCGAACTCGGATGCGGACCAGCTGGCTGACCTCGCCGATGTCGCAGGTCGTTGGCGGCGGTCGCGAACTCGGGCACGAACTGCTGCGCCAGGGTGAGCGGGTCGTACCAGCCCAGGTACCCGCCCCGCGCGCGCTGCCCGGTGTCGTCGCTCTGCTTGGCCAGCTCCCACCACTGGCCGTCCTTCTGCTTCACCGCCTCCTGGCGCAGCTTCTCGGCCTCCCGCCGGGCGGCGCGCCACTGCGCGGCGGTCGCGCGCGGACTGGTCCTGCTCGCCCGGAATCGGCTGCACCAGCAGGTGGCGGACCCGCAGCTTCGGCACCGGCTGCCCCTGGTCGGCGTTCAGGAAGATCTGCGCCACCTCGCGCTGCGGCTGGTAGCGCGTGATCACGCTGTCCTTGAAGTACTGCTGGAAGTCGCCGCGCAGCACCTCCTGGCGGATGTAGTCGCGGTACTCCTCGTCGGTGACGCCAGCATCGCGACGAGGAAGTCGTCCAGGACCGTGTCGCGGCCCGCCGCCTGGCGGTCGTCGACCTTCAGCAGGTACCAGCCGGCGTCGTTCTTGATCGGGCCGACCACGTCGCCCGCCTCGGCCTTGCCAGCCGCCTTGAAGTAGTCGCCGTACTGGCCGTCGGTGCGCTCGACCCAGCCCAGCAGGCCCTTCAGGGCCTTGGACGGGTCGTCGCTGCGCTGCTCGGCCAGCGTCTCGAAGTCGCCGCCGCCGTCGAGCTCGTCCTTGATCGCGTCGATCTCGGCCTTGGCATCGGCCCATTGCTGGTCGGTCGGCTCGTCCCCGGGCTTGGCGTCCTCGTCCTGCTCGGGCGATGGCCATGATCAGCGACAGCTGCAGCCGGGCGGCGTTCAGCCGTCGCCGGTCGATCTCGGCCTGGACCTCCTCATCGGTCGGTCCCACGCCAAGCGCAGCGGCGCGGCTGTCGAGCAGGAGGCCGGTCAGCAGGGAGTCGGAACCGACCCCCTCGACGTTGCCGAAGCGTGGTGTCGATGGTCTGCAGCTGCTGCTGGACGATCTGGTCACGCATGCCGCCGGCGTGGCTCTGCAGGTCGACCGCGGTGGCCTGCAGCTCGGCCGCCACCATCTGGATGCGCTTGACGATCGTCGCCCGCTCGATGGGCGTGCCGTCGACCAGCGCCGCCTGGCGCAGGTTGCTCTGGTAGAAGCCGCTCCAGGCTGCCGCCGCAAAGATCCCGACCGCCACCGCGATGGCCAGCGCGAAGCCGGCCACGATCAGCTGCTGGGTGCGCAGCTCGTCCTGCCAACGGGGACGGTGCTTCCGGTCGAGGACCGGTCTGTTTCGGAATGACATCTCTTGCTCGGTTGCCTCGCACGCACGCTGAAGTAGGGAGGGAGGGCGGCTGGGCGAGGCCGAATCCTAGCCGATGGGCCGATGGGCGCCACCGGACGCCCCCTCAGCCGCGGCCCAGCGCCTCCGCGATGGCACCGATGCGCAGCTTGACGACCATCAGCAGCGCCTCCAGCACGATGGCGCGGCTCATCTTCGATTGGCCCGCCACGCGCTCGCGGAAGATGATCGGCACCTGCACGATCTTGGCGCCGCGCCGATGCGCCCACCACGTCATCTCGACCTGGAAGCCATAGCCGCTGGCGTCCGCGTCGCGGAGGCGGACCGCCTCCAGCAGCTCGCGACGCCACGCCTTGAAGCCGCCGGTCAGGTCGCGGTACGGAAGCAGCAGCACGGTGCGCGCGAAGAGCGTGCCGGCGCGGCTGATCAGCTGGCGATGGAGCGGCCAGCCGACCGTGCGGCCGCCCCGGACGTAGCGGCTGCCCAGGGTCAGGTCGGCGTCGCGCATCAGCGGGCGCAGCAGGCGCGGCAGGTCCGCCGGGTCGTGGCTGAAGTCCGCGTCCATCTGCACCGCCGCCCGCATGCCCGGCTGCCCCAGCACCCAGCGGAAGCCATGCCGGTAGGCGGCGCCCAGCCCCTCCTTGGCATCGCGATGCAGCACCTGCACCCGCGGCTGCCGCGCCGCGATCGTGTCGGCCAGCTGCGCCGGTGCCATCGGGCGAGTTGTCGTCGACGATCAGCAGCTCGGCCTCCGGCAGCGCGGTCAGGATCGCCTCGCTGATGGCCTCCACGTTCTCGCGCTCGTTGTAGGTCGGCAGCACCACCCAGACGCCGCGTCCGGCCGCCAGGCCGACGGTTGCCGTCTCGGCGTCGGCCCCGGCGCCGGTGTGCTCGCTCATCGATCCACGGCCGCTGCCGGGGCGGCCGCCAGCAGCTCGCGCAGGCGCGGCATGGCGGCCTGCACCGCCCGACCACGATGCGAGATGCGGTCCTTCTCGGCATCGGGCAGCTCGGCGGTGGTCCGGCCGCTGGGCAGCAGGAAGACCGGGTCGTAGCCGAAGCCGCCGCTGCCGCGCCGCTCGGTCGCCAGGCTGCCGTCCATGGTGCCGTTGAAGGTCTCGAGTCGCGGCGCGCCGCCGGCGGCGTCGGGGATGGCCAGCACCAGCACAGCAGACCATCCGGGCCGCGCGATCCGGCGCGTCGCCGACAGCCTCGAGCAGCAGGCCGACCCGATCGGCCACGTCCGGCCCGCCGAAGCGCGCGGTGATCACGCCGGGTCCCCAGTCGAGCGCGGCGACCTCGATGCCCGAGTCATCGGCCAGGGTCAGCAGCCCGGAGGCGCGGCAGTAGGCATCGGCCTTCGCCGCGGCGTTCTCGGCGTAGGTGCCGTGCGGCTCAGGGCACGTCCAGGTCGATCCCGATCTGCTGCGGGAAGACGAGGCGCCCGGGTATCCCCGCCAGCAGCCGACCGAACTCACGTTGCTTGCCGGCATTGGTGGTGCCGAGCAGCAGGTCGCTCACTCGCTGGCGGGGGCGTCGATGGCGGAGCGCTGGAGGGCGAACAGCTGCTTGATGCCCGCCGCTGCCAGGTCGACCATCTGGTTCATCTGCGCGCGGTCGAACGCCTTGTGCTCCGCCGTGCCCTGCACCTCGACGAACCGCTCGTCATCGGTCATGACCACGTTGAAGTCGACGTCGGCGGTGGAGTCCTCCGCGTAGTCCAGGTCGAGCAGGACAGTGCCGCCGCTCAGGCCCACGCTGACTGCGGCCACCTGGCCGGTCAGCAGGTGCGCCATGCCGTACTTGGTCAGGCCGCGCGCCAGGGCGACGTAGGCGCCGGTGATGCTCGCCGTGCGAGTGCCACCGTCAGCCTGGATCACGTCGCAGTCGACCGTGATGGTGCGCTCGCCCAGCTTGGGCAGGTCGACCACGCCGCGCAGCGCGCGACCGATCAGGCGCTGGATCTCGTGCGTTCGTCCGCCGATCCGCCCGGCGTGCGCCTCGCGCTGGCTGCGCTCGGTGCCGGCCCGCGGCAGCATGCTGTATTCGGCGGTCACCCAGCCGGAGCCCTTGCCGCGCAGCCAGCCGGGCACCCGATCCTCGATGGTCACGGCGCAGATCACGCGGGTATCGCCCACCCGGATCAGGACCGATCCCTCGGCGAACTTCAGGTAGTCGGCACACGATCTTGACCGGCCGCAGCTGGGTCGGCGCGCGTCCGTCAGGTCGGCGTGCTGCGGCGATCGACATCGCCGCCGATTCTACGATGGCGGCTCGCACCGCACTCCGTCAGGCCGGATGGACCTTCGGCGTGTCCCGGATCCAATAGCCGGCCAGCGGGCCGGAGCTGAGCATGAAGTAGTGGCGGCCGTTGATGATGGCGTGCGCCGATGTTGACACCGTCCGCGCGTGGCCGAAGGTGTACGTCCTTGGTCGCCTTGATGCGCCCCAGCCAGTCGAACCGCATGCCCAGGTAGCGGCCGGGCTCCAGCGTTACGGCCCGGTCGGTGTCGAATTTGTCACGCTGGGTGAGGCCGCGCACGAAGGAGTCGTTGGTCTCGTGGACCCAGTAGCCGGCCAAGGGACCTGAGCTCACCTTGAGCCAGGCCTTGCCGTTCTCGCGGGCGCGGCCGGCACGCGCGCACGCGGACGGTCTTCGAGAGCTTGATCGACTTCTGCGCGAGCACCCCGCCCGAGCGCTCCAGGCGATAGGCCGTCACCCGGCCCTCCTTGAGCACCAGCTCGCGATTCGGCTCGTAGCGGTCGTCCGGGTACAGGACGCTGCCAGGCTCGGCAGCGATCGATTGCCCGCAAAGGGTGACGAACACCATCACCGAGTAGTGGCCACCGTCGCCGGCCGTGTCCCACGCGCCGCCGGCGGCGTTGTAGCTCTCGCCCATCATGATGTCGTGGTGCGCGCGGCGAGTTCCACCACATCTCCATGGCGCGATCAGGGGAGTAGTCCGGATAGTTCTCCCAGGCGATGATCTCGCCGAAGCCGCTCCAGCACACGCCAGAATCGTTCAGCCGCTGAACGACGTATTCCATGTCGTGCTCGAGCTCGTTCTTCTGGGCCATGCGCGCCGCGCGCCGCGTGGCGATGTCGTCGAGCAGGGCGGTGCCGACAACCGGCGCCAGGTTATGGCTCTGGCGATAGCCGTTGGCCGCTTCCCGCAGTCCATGTCCGCCGGCCGCGTCGAACCGGTGATGCCACGGCTCAATGTGGCTGCCGCCATCAGCAGGGCGGCGAGCAGGAGGGCGATGATCCGAGCCACGGGCATCGGCGATTGAACGGCGAGCGCGGCGACCGGGAGTCGGGGCATGCGGGGTCCTCAGGAAGGGTGGGTCAGTCGATGCGGCCCACCGTACCCAGCCTCACCTGCTCGGGGCCATGGCCCTATCGGTTTGGTACCGATAGCGTGCCGCCGTCGGTTCGCTTGCTCGGGGACGAGTTCAGACGTGCAGGCGGGTAGCGGTCGACTCCGGCAGCCAGGTCCCGGTCAGCGCGCCGCTGCTCACCAGGAAGTGCGCCCGCCCGTTCACGATCTTCCAGGCCGCGACGCTGACCGAGCGCGGAGCCCCGTAGCGGGTCGTCTGGGAACCGGTCACCCGACCCGACACGCTGTAGCGGAAGCCGGTGTAGGTGCCCGGGCCCAGGTCGATGGAAGGCGCGCCAGGAAACTCCATCCGCTGGATCGAACCGGGCTTGAAGGCCATGCCCGACTCGGCCAGCCAGTACCCGTCCAGCCGGCCGCTGGCGATGTGCCAATACGGCCGCCCGTTGATGGTTGCCCTGGCGTCGGCCGTGACCGTTGTCGCCGCGGTCACGCTCATGGACCGCGAGGACCGCACGCTGCCGTCCACTCTGAAGAGGCGTCCCAGGTGGATGGCGCTCCGCAGCCTCAGCTGGACGCCTGACGGATAGCTGGTGCGCTCGACGAAGCCCCGCAGGTACGCGGTCCGGGACTCGCGGGTCCACATCCCGGCCAGCGGACCGGCCTCGACCTGCAGCCAGCGTCCGGGCAGGTTGGGAACGGTGGCCCGTTGCCCCACCCGGAACGAGCGCGGGTTGGCCAGCGTGACGCGCGACAGCCGTCGCAGGTCGCCGTCCTGGTCGATGGCATAGCCGAGCTGAGCGCCCGGCGTCATTGCGCCGCCGCGAGACGGGTCGTACACCGCGCCCGGCGCAGTGATGAAGCCCCAGCCGGACGTGCTCACCGGGTTCCCGGCCTGATCGTGCAGCTGGTCGGAGAGCCAGACGCGGACCGTCGCGTCGACCGGCAGCGGTGCCTGCGGCACTACCGTGACGCTCTTGCCATTGGCTGCGGCCGTGACCCCGGCCGCCACCGGCGTGCCGTTCAGCCGGAGCTGCACGGTGGTGGCCGACAGGCCGCTGATCGGCTCCGAGAAGGTGACCCGCGCTCCAGTCTTGGCAGGAACCATCTCGGCACCCCGCCGCGGCGCGCCGGCGGCCGTGGGTCGTACCAGGTCCGCCACGACGCCCCAGCGGCCCAGGGCGGCCTGACTGAAGCCGGCGGCGGGTCCAGCGTGTTCGCCGCCGTCGGAATCGGTGGCGGTCAGGCGCAGCAGGTAGGTGCCAGCCGGCGCCCAGGCGCCGCCGGTGAGGCGCCCGTTCCAGGCGGCGCTGTTCGCCCCACCGGCACGGGGACCCAGTGCGACTCTCTGCACCACCACGCCGGCGGCGTTCAGCACGTCCAACGTCACGGCTGTGGCGGCCGCCTTCAAGGTGAAGTCGCATCCGCGCGCCGTCCAGCACCCCGTCGCCATTGGGGCTGAAGCGGACGGTGCCGCCGGTCTGGTCGACGAAGGGCGACAGCCGAGTGACGGTCGGCGCGGCGCGCGGGGCGAGCATGGCCGTGCCCGACTGGCTGCCCGCCATCCAGGCGACGAGCGGGAACTCGGCGCTCGGCCACTCGCTGAAGCCGTACTGCACGCGGAACCACTGGTAGCCGCCGGACGCCACCGGTCCCTCCAGGACGTACACCACGTCGCCGGCCACTGCGCCGCCCACGATCCCGTACTGCGTGCCGGGGCCCGAGCGGATGTTCAGGGTGGAGGCCGAGACGCGCGCGAAGGCGCCGGCCTTGACCCTGTCGGGCTTGCCAGGGACCGTGACCCAGCGCTGCGCGTTGCCCTTCAGGTCCACGGCCCGAACCCGGAACTCGTAGGTCGATCCGGCATCGCCGGCAAACCAGGCGCCGGTCTTCTTGCTGCCCGCCAGCCAGGTGCGCCAGCTGCCGCCATCACGACGGTACTGGACCGTGTAGCTGCTGACACCCGATGCGTAGTCCTGCGCCCGCCAGCGGACCTTGAGCGCCTCGGCGTCGGTCGTGGCCGGCATGATCGCCACACCCCCGACCGGCGGCGCCGTGTCCTGCACGAACTTGTTGGCGAGCAGGCGCCATAGCTCGTCGCGACCCTGGTCCATCAGCAGGGTCCACATCCCGGTGCCCGCCAGCCCGCGCGCGTTGATCAGGTCGTACTTGGCGCCCAGCGAGGCGACATCGTCGTAGTAGCCCTGCACCCAGTGTCCGTCCGCGCTGTCCCAGTACCGATACCACGGCACCTTGCCGACGTCATCCCAGCGCCGGCCGAACTGCCTGGCCTGCGCCAGGTGGCCGGTGTACGTGTACGACTTCGATCCGCCGCCGAGCGTGGTGGCGTTCAGCGCGCTGCTGCTGGTCGGCCAGGTGCGGCCGTAGTACGGCACGCCCCAGATCAGCTTGGACGCGCTGGTCTCCGTCAGGAAGTCGGCCATGGAGCCGGCCACGTCCAGCGTGTACGGGCTCTGGATGGGCGCCACCCCGCCGGCGCGAGATGAGCCGGACCAGTGGAAGTCGTAGCCCATCACGAACAGCGCGTCCGCCGCGCCCATCGGCGGTCAGGCCCGCGACGTTGTAGCCGGTCGCCCAGGTAGCGGCGCCGGCCATGACGCAGACGGTCAGGTAGTCGCCGACCCCGTGGTTGACCAGGGCGCGCTTCAGCTGGCGCACGAAGCTCGACGTACTCGTCACGCAGGCTGGTGGCCAGCGGCTCGAAGTCCAGGTTCACGCCGTCGGCGCCACGATTGCGGATCGCGGCCACGATCTGGTTCACCAGCCGGCTGCGAGCGGTCGAGCTGCCGAGCAGCTGTGCCTGGCGGTTGGCGGAGGCGCTGTCCCAGGCCATCATGGTGACCGTCAGCACCACCTTCACGCCGTTGGCGTGCGCGCGGTTGATGACGTCGGTCATGCGCGAGCTCGTCCAGCCGGCCCATCCGGTGGTCGGGCTGCCGGAGGGGCCCTTGACCAGGTTGCCCTCCATGTTGGCGTTGACGCTGAAGTAGGCGATGGTCGAAACCAGCTGGTAGTTCAGCGAGGCCAGCGCCGAGTCGGTCAGCATCCAGTAGGGCAGGAAGCCGAAGACCTCCTTGCGCAGCCCATTCGGCAGCCGCGCGGCGGAGAGCTGCGCCATGGTGCCCATCGGCTCAACCGTCGCCCCGGCCATCTCGGACTCCTGGTCCGGCCGAGCAGCACGCTGGGTGCACCGCCAGCCTTGAAGCGCATCGCGTCGCCGGCATGTTCGGAGAGCATCTCGGCGTGGACCGAAGGCTGCCGGAGCTCGTCGGGCAGCGGCGGCAGCAGGCGACCGTCCGCGGTCCGCACCGCGCCTTCGGGCAGCGGATCGGCCGCCAATCCCGCGGTCGGCATGGCACAGGCCACGGCCAGCAGCAGGATGAAGGTGAGGCGCGCGTGGCGGGTCATCGGGGTCGGGTCACCTCGCTGGGATCGGTCGCGACGATGCGATCGCGCAGGACCGCATCGGTCCACACCCTACCGACCAGCACTCCCCCTAACCATGGTACGGATGGGCCAGTCAGATCCCGGCCCGATGCATCGCCCGGCGCCCTGCCCATCGCTCCCCCGCGCGGACCTCAGCCGCCGGGAACGAGCGTGACGACGTCGGATGCCCGCAGCCAATACCCCTTCCACGTCCCGCTGGTCATGCGGAACCAGCGGCCGGTCTGGCCCGGCAGGGCGCGCAGCTCGGCGGCGTTGCCCTCGCGATAGACGCCGGTGGAGGTTCGCGTGCCGATCATCGCCCCGGTCGCGTCAAACGTGTACGCGGTATGGGTGCCCCTTCTGACGCCGACCCGTGCCGGCGGGCTGAACACCTGGTCGCTGCCCGTGGCCGCCACCGATCCGCCGGGCAGCGAAACAGCGTCGGACTCACGCAGCCAGTAGCCCTTCCAGGTGCCGCTGGTCACGTAGAACCAGCTGCCGGCCTGCCCGGCGATGGTGCGCCGCAGGCTGGTGGTCACGGTCGCTGCGGCGGCCAGCGTCCGGTGCCTGGCGAGGGTCGGCTTGCCGTCGAGCGTGAACTTGTAGCCGGTGTTCGTTCCAACGCCCAGGCTCAACGCCACGGACGGCGAGTAGGCGGTGACGGTCGGCTTGACGACGCCGGCGGTGGTGAAGCGCCACGAGTAAGCGGCCAGTCGCTTGCCGACTGCACCGCGCACGTCGGTGGTCAGGCGAGCCGTATACGTCGTCCCCGGCTCGAGGGCCATCGTCGGCGTGAAGGTCGCGGTGCGGGTGACGGAGCTGTAGCTCACCGTGCCCGGCACCGACAACCCGTGCCGGTCGGTCACCGTGAAGGTTGTGGGGCTGAGCCCGGTGACCGGCTGGTTGAAGGTGGCGGTCACCGGCGTCGCATCCGGGACGTCGACGGCGTCGGGCACGGGGTTGACCGCGAGGACCGCGGGGCCGGGCGGGGAGACGTAGACGCCCTCGGCGCCGGAGGGCGTCAGGCTCGGCCGGCCGGCATACGCCAGCCAGTAGTCGGTCCCCATGCTGATGCTGGTGCGCTGAGTCCAGACCTCGCGCCCGACCAGGTCCGGATGTGCGTCGCGACGCTGGGCGGTCGACGAATAGCCATTGGCCGCCTCGGTGATCGCGCCGAAGGTCCAGTTGCGATGCCGCAGTACCAGGTCCACCAGCTGCTCGCCACCCTGGTACATGTCGGTGGCGAAGTACGCACCCGCGCCGGCCTTCAGGGCGGGATAGCTGTAGTTGCGGACCCGCTGGAAGGCGACCGACTCGGTGGCCTTGACGTCCCAGCCCTCACCGGCGCCCGGCGCGTAGCAGGCCTTGTTGTAGATCATCACCCAGTTGGCGGCCGGCGCGATGCCGTCGGTGTTGGTCCTGCCGCCGCAGTGCTTCCACTGGTATGCCCCGTCGGACGCGGTCAGGGTGCCCAGCAGCGCCTTCTCACCGCAGTACACCATCGTGGTCGACCAGTTGTCCGAGTCACCGCCCTTGGTGGTGCGATTCAGGCCCCAGCCGTTGTTCCGGTCCGGCCATTCGGTGCTGCTGTAGGGGCTCGGCGAGCCGTTGCCGTGGCCCAGGTAGACGACCACGTTGGCGCCGGCGACCGCGTTGCGCACGCGAGCCCAGGTCGCCCGCGGCGAGTAGACCTTCACGACCTCGGCACCGGCGGCTGTCGCGGCGCCGGCGATCGCGTTGCCGGTCTGGCGATAGCTGTCGGTCAGCGCCCCGGTGGGCCCCACGATGATGACCACCTTCAGCGGGTCGACCGCGGCGACCGGTACGGCGGCCAGTGCCGACCAGGCCATGGCCAGGCCGACGGCAAGGGTGAGGACGGATCGGGTTCGGTCGCGCAATGGGGATCCTCGGAGCAGCAGGCGGGGTTGTTTCGTGCTCCGAGAAGGGTCGCCGCCCGCACGGCGGAGCCGGTATGCCCCGATGGTCTGCGAAGGTCGCCGGCTGATGGGGCCATGTTGTCCGGGCGCACCGCCCGCCATCAGTCCTGCTGGTAGTTCGTCACCACCAGCAGGCGCTCGAGGCTGCGGAAGTCGAGGGCCGGCCGCACGAACCCGGTCTGGGTGAGGGCGTTGCTGTCCTGCTGCACCGCCTGGACGTGCCCGATGAGCAACCCTTTCGGATATGGGCTGCGCGCGGCGCCCTCCGCCAGCTCCAGCCCGGCGGTCACGATCGGGTCGCCCTCGGCCAGGTCGTCGGTCACGTCGACCTGCACCATCACCAGCTGGCCGCCCAGCTGGCCCTGCACCAGACCCAGCGCCCGGGTCCGCTGATCGAGCGCCACCACGCTCGAGCGGGTATCGACGATGAGCCGGACCGTGGCCGTGTCGCTGCCGACCGACACGACGCTGCCCGCCAGTGCTCCCGCTCCCTCGGCCGAGCCGACCACCGGCATGCCGATCGCCAGCCCCTGGTCGGTGCCCGGCGTCGATACCGAGCTCCCAGGTGAAGTTCGACGGGTCGCGGCTGATGATGCGCACCGGCAGCAGCTCCATCTCCAGCGTCTGGGTCAGGCCCAGCAGGTCTCGCAGCTCGCCGTTCTCGATCGCGGCCTCCTGCAGCTCGGCGATGCGCTGCTCGGCAGCCGCCAGGCGACGCTGCAGATCGTCGTTCTCGCTGCGCAGCCGGTCGATCTCGCCGATGGTGCCGAACACGCCGGCGATCGCCCGACGCCGATCCCGCCGATCGTCTGCCGGATGGGATCCAGCGCCCGGGCGCTGATGCGCTGCAGGGTCAGGGCTGGGTCGGTCTGGCTGGTGAGCAGGAGCAGCAGCGAGATGATGGTGAAGGCGGCGAACCATAGGCCGCTGCGGCTCCGGCGTTGCGGGCTGCCGATCATCGGCCCGGACCGATGGCGCCGCGCCGGCCTAACGTGGCGCGCGAGTGAACTGCTCGCTGACCAGCACGCGCTCCAGCGTGTCCAGGTCCTCGAGCACGCGCCCGGTGCCCCGCACCACGCAGGTCAGCGGGATCGTCCGCGATGTGGACCGGCATCTGGGTCGCCTCGGCGACCCGCTTGTCCAGGCCCACCAGCAGCGCGCCGCCCCCGGCCAGCACGATCCCCTGGTCCATGATGTCGGCCACCAGCTCCGGCGGCGTCTCCTCGATCGTCTCCTTGATGGCGTCGATGATCTCGGCCACGGTCGGCTCCAGCGCCTCGCGGATCTGGTCGCTGCCGACCTCCACGCGAGCGCGGCAGGCCGGTCAGCAGGTCGCGGCCACGGAACGTGACGGTTCGCGCCGCTTCCGTCCACCGCGTAGGCGGAGCCGACCGCGATCTTGATCTCCTCCGCGGTGCGCTCGCCCATCAGCAGGTTGTACTCGCGTCGCGCGAAGCTGACGATGTCGGTGTCCATCTCGTCGCCACCCACGCGCACGCTGCGGCTGACCACGATGCCGCCCAGGCTGATGACAGCCACCTCGGTCGTGCCGCCGCCGATGTCCACGATCAGGCTGCCGGACGGCTCGCTGACGGGCAGACCGGCGCCGATGGCGGCCGCCATCGGCTCCTCGATCAATCGCGCCCAGCGCGCGCCGGCGTTGACGGTCGCGTCACGCACGGCTCGCTTCTCGACCTCGGTCACGCCCGAGGGAATGCCGACCAGGACGCGCGGGCGGCGGATCTGCGCGAAGCGCTCGTGAACCTTGGCGATGAAGTAGCGAATCATCTGCTCGGTGACGTCGAAGTCGCTGATGACGCCATCGCGCAGCGGCCGGATGGCGACGATATTGGCCGGCGTGCGACCGACCATGCGCTTCGCCTCCGCGCCGATGGCCAGCACGCGCTTGCTGCGCGTGTCCATGGCCACCACGCTCGGCTCGCTGATGACGATGCCGCGGTGACGGACCGTGACCAGCGTGTTGGCCGTGCCGAGATCGATCCCGACGTCGTGGCTGAGGAGGCCGAGCAGGCCGTCGAAGAGTCCCACGGTCCCTCCGGGATTGTGCCGCGCCGGCCCGTGGCACGACAGGGCTGGAGCGAGGTTGGTCTGCGGGCTGCGCGGCGCGGCCGAGCGGGTGAAACCCTAGCACACGGCCTCGGGCGCGGAGCCGATCAGGACCGGTCCGTCGCCTCCGCCACAGAGTTCGCCGCCCCGCCACGCTGCGCGGCGGCCAGCCACGCCTTCAGCTGGCGGTGCACGGCGGGCGCGCCGAGCAGCGGCTCCTGCGGCGCGGCCCAATCTGCCGGGTACAGCAGACTGGCACGCGTCTGCCAGCCGCCCAGGCCGCCATGCGAGCCGATCAGCTCTTCGAAGGCAGCGACCATCTCCGTTCCCTCGTCCACGCGGCTGATCAGCGCCAGGTCGCCAACATGCTCGATCCCGTCCAGCCGCGCCAGGTGCTGTGGCGTGAGCGGCCCGTACGGCGTCAACGGGCTCTCGCCCACGACCTTGCCGTCGCGCAGGTGATAGCTGCCGGCCGGACCGAGGGCCACCGAGCCCTCCGCCTCGGTGTTCACCAGGATCATGCCGATCCCGGGATGGCCGGCCAGGTAGCTCACCAGCCCGGGATGGACGGCCTCGATCTGCTCGAGCGTCAGCCTTCCCTCGGCGATCCCGAAGAAGATGAGCGCCAGGTTGCCCGACGCGCACACCACCAGGTCGGGCAGCGCCGCGCTGGCGGGCTCGTCCCTCGCCTCATCGGCCATCGGCCCCGGCTCCACCACCCCGTCATGGGTCTGGTCGGCCAGCACGCGTCGGGCGGCGCGCGACGCGGCCCCGTCAGTGGCGCTCACCTCGGTCAGCACCGTCGCCATCCGGCCCCATTGCTCGGTCGGCTCGACCGCCTCACGCACGGTGTCGACCTGGATCCGCTCGCGGATGAGGTCCTCCACCGTCTGGCCGTACCGCTGCCGGAAGGTGGCGCCCAGGCTCTGGCCGTGGTCGGAGAGGATGACGAACCGATACGGTCGCGGGCAGTCGGCGGCCAGCCGCTCCAGCCGACCGAGGGAGCGGTCGATCCCCTCCAGTGCGTGGATCGCCTCGATCCGCTCCGGCCCTGAATGGTGCGCGATCTCGTCGTAGTCCAGGAAGTCGACGTAGATCGAGGGCGTGCCGCGCAGCATCTGCTCGCTGACCAGCGCGAGGTTCAGGTCGCGCAGGGTGACGTTGGTCGCGGCCCGCAGCCACGGGTAGGTGCCGCCGCGATGCATCCGCGGCTCGACCTCGCGGCGCGTCTGCTGCCACGCCTGGTAGTACTCCTTCAGCGCCTCGCCGATGGTGCGCACGAGGGTCCGTCCCAGGCTGTACGGATCCAGCAGGAAGTAGTAGATGCTCCTCTTGCGCCCCTCCTGGTCCTGGTCGGTGCCGACCTTGCTCATGGTCAGCCGCGTGATGGGCGCGTCGCCGCTGAACATGTTGTCGATGCTGGCCCCGCCATCGGCCAGCAGCCCGTCGCCGGTCGACAGGCGGCGCTCGATCTCCTCGGCGTCCTTACCGTGGTTGGAGACCATCAGCCGCCGGTGCTCCTTTTCGTACCAGCGGAAGGCCGGGATGCCGTCGTTGCTGCCCAGCAGCAGGCCCGCCTGGCTGGCCGATGTCTGCGAGGGCAGCATGGCCGTCCATTCCATTAGTCGGTGCGAGCCGTTGCGCACCCAGCGCGCCAGCGTCGGCAGGTTGCCGGCGCGGAGCTGGGCCGCCAGGAGGGGCTGGGCCAGCCCGTCGATCTGGACGAAGACCACGCCTGGCACATCGGTGGTCGGGGCGCGCTCCTCGTCGCGCACCACCTGCGCCACCACGCGCGCGGAGAAGCTGTCCTCGTCGCTCATGCCGATCAGCCCGCCCAGGAAGGTCAGCACCGCGGCGTAGATGCCGGACGCGATGATCGCGACCAGGAAGCCATCGACCGCGATCCCCACCCGCGGCAGGACGATGAGGAAGAGGGCGATCCGGAAGAGCAGCCCGATGAGCGCCACCGCGATCAGGCCGATCGGCAGGGCCAGCGCCATCAGCAGGGGCCGGAGGGCCACCTCGAGCAGCGCCATGATGGTCACCGCGACCAGCACGCTGCCCCCCTCCTTGATCTCGACCCCCGGCGTCAGCCAGACGGCGACGAACAGCGACAGCCAGGCGACCACGATCCAGGCCACGGTTCGCAGCAGCAGCCCGCCCAGGGTCGGTCGCAGGCGCCCCACGGTTCTGAACTGTGCGCGATACAGCCTTCCCAGCCGGCGCAGGAACTCCATCGACTACACCTCCACCCGCTCACCCGGCGCCGCGATCACGACGCGAGTGGCGAGCCCCAGTCGCCTGGCCTCGGCGGCCAGGCGGTGCGGCGGATCGGCCAGCAGGTTGCGCCGCCAGCGCATCCCGATCGGCCACAGCGTGCCCCAGTGGATCGGCACGGTGATGCGCGGAGCCAGTAGCGCCGCGGCGGCGGCGGCGCGCTCCGGGTCCATGTGGCCCGGTCCCAGGCGCGGGCCCCAGCCCCAGACGGGCAGCAGCGCAGCGTCCAGCTGGGGCTGCCCGATCGCCTCCATCTCGTCGAACAGGTCGGTGTCGCCGGCGAAGTAGATTCGGCGGCCCTCCGCCTCGATCAGGTAGCCGAGCGCCGTCCCGTGCGGCCCATTGGGCGGCCGGGAGCCGGAGTGGACGGCGGGCGTGGCGGTCACGGTCAGCGGCCCCAGCTCGAAGCGCTCGTGCGGGTCGGCGACGAGCACATGGCGGAAGCCCCAGCGGCGAACCATGGCGCCCATCCCGCGCGGGACGATGGTGGGCACGTCGCGACCGACCGCCTCCAGTGAGGCGCGGTGCAGGTGGTCCAGGTGGCCGTGCGAGATGAGCACCAGGTCGATCGCCTGCTGGTGATCGGGGTCGGGCGACTCCGTGGTGCGGCGGATGAAGGCCACCCGGTCGGTGAGGACAGGGTCGGTGAGGATGCGGCGCCCGGCCAGCTCGATGAGCACGGTGGCGTGACCGAGGTAGCGCAGGGATGCGGGGTCGTTGTGCATAGGAGGCTCGAGCCGATGGGCGGATCATAGCGACGCGGACCAGGCACACGGTACGGTGTCTGCCGGCGAGGGAGGCTATGGTTAGGCCGATGTCCACGTCCACCGAGCTGCTGGTGCCGGAGCCGGAATACCGCCTCCTGGTCCGCGGCGAGCATCACGATCCGCATTCGATCCTTGGCGCCCACCCGACCGCGCAGGGCACGAGCGTGTTCGCCTTCCACCCGGAGGCCACCGCTGTCGAGCTGCTTGCCGGCCCCGGCCAGGCGATCCGCATGGATTCGCTCGGCAACGGACTGTGGATGGGAACGGCGCCGGGCCTGGCGGCCGGCGCGCCCTATCGGCTCAGGTTCCAATTCGCCGATGGCGCCGACTGGGAACGCGACGACCCGTATCGGTTCCTGCCGACCCTCGGCGAGCTCGACCTGCACCTCATCGGCGAGGGCACCCACGAGCGCCTGTGGGAGGTGCTCGGCGCGCACCCGCGCGTGCATGGCGGCGTGGCCGGCGTGGCCTTCGCCGTCTGGGCGCCGAACGCCCGCAGCGTGCGCGTGGTCGGCGACTTCGACCGCTGGGACGGGCGCCTCTTCCCGATGCGCTCGCTGGGCGCGTCGGGCGTGTGGGAGCTGTTCGTGCCGGGCATCGGGCCGGGCGAGCTCTACAAGTACGAGGTGCTGGGCGCCGACGGGAAGCTGCGCATCAAGGCCGACCCGCTCTCCTTCTCGCAGCAGGTGCGGCCGGAGACCGCATCACGCGTCTGGGACATCGGCTCCGACGATGGCTGGACCGATGACGACTGGATGGCCGACCGCGCCGGCCGCGACCCGTATCGGTCACCGATGTCGGTCTACGAGGTCCACCTCGGCTCGTGGCGGCGCAACGCGGACGGCAGCTGGCTCGGCTACCGGCAGGCCGCCGAGCAGCTGGCGGAGCACTGCCATCGGTTCGGCTTCACCCACGTCGAGCTGCTGCCGGTGGCCGAGCACCCGTTCGACGGCTCGTGGGGCTACCAGGTCACCGGCTACTACGCGCCCACCGCCCGCTTCGGCACCCCCGATGACTTCCGCGCCATGGTCGACGCGCTGCACAGCGCCGGGATCGGCGTGATCGTCGACTGGGTGCCAGCCCACTTCCCGAACGACGAGTTCGCCCTGCGCGAGTTCGACGGCACGCCGCTCTACGAGCACGCGGATCCGCGGCGCGGCACGCACCCGGACTGGGGCACGCTCATCTTCGACTTCGGACGCCCCGAGGTGCGCAACTTCCTGGTCGCCAACGCCCTGTTCTGGCTGGACCGCTACCACGTCGACGGGCTGCGGGTGGACGCGGTGGCCTCGATGCTCTACCTGGACTACTCGCGCAAGGCCGGCGAGTGGCAGCCGAACCAGTACGGCGGCAACGAGAACCTGGAGGCGATCGCCTTCCTGCGCGAGGTGAACGAGCGGGCCTACGGCCTGCACCCGGGGATCGTGACCATCGCCGAGGAGTCGACCGCGTTCCCCGGCGTCACGCGCCCCACCTACCTGGGCGGCCTGGGCTTCGGCTTCAAGTGGGACATGGGCTGGATGCACGACACGCTGGCCTACTTCCACGAGGACCCGATCCACCGGCGCTACCACCACAACCGGCTCACCTTCCGCGGCCTGTACCTGAACACCGAGCACTTCGTGCTGCCGCTGTCGCACGACGAGGTGGTGCACGGCAAGGGGTCGCTGCTGGGCAAGATGCCCGGCGACGAGTGGCAGCGCTTCGCCAACCTGCGCTGCCTGCTGGCCAACCAGTTCACCCAGCCGGGCAAGAAGCTGCTGTTCATGGGCAGCGAGCTGGCGCCCGTAGACCGAGTGGAATCACGACGCCCCGCTGCCGTGGGACCTCGCCGAGGAGCCCGCTGCGGGCGGCGTTCGGCCGCTACCTGGAGGACCTTGGACGGCTGTACCGCGAGTCGCCGGCGCTGTGGGCCGCCGATCCCGAGCCCGGCTCCTTCGCCTGGATCGACGCCTCCGACGTCGAGTCGTCGGTCTTCTCGTACATCCGGCGCGCGGGCGACGCGATGGCGGTGGTGGTGCAGAACCTGACGCCCGTGCCGCGCCCCGACTACCGCCTGGGCGTGCCCGTCCGGCGGCCGATGGCGGGAGGTCCTGAACTCCGATTCGGAGCACTACGGCGGGTCGAACGTCGGCAACCTGGGCGGCCTGGACGCGGCCGGACGAGCCGTGGCACGGGCAGCCCGCCTCGCTGCGCCTGGTGCTGCCCCCGCTCGCCACCGTGGTGCTGGTGCCGGAGGGCTAGCCGGCCGATTCCTGCCGGCGCCGATGGCGCGAGCCACCGGCGGCGCACGCTCCGGCTGCGCTCAATCTCCTCCAGCGTGACGGGCAGCGCGCGCGACCAGTTGTCACGCTGGCGCGCGGCCCGTGCCGGGCAGGTTCGGGCGACGGCGGACGCGCAGCGCGTCCTCCAGGGTCGCCACCGCCAGGACCGACGGCGCGGCGCCGACGGCCGCGTGCACGCGCCTCGATCACCTCGCGCCAGCGGCGCGTCCGACGGCATGCCGGCCAACCGGGCCAGGCGCCGCCGCAGCAGGGCGAGGCCGCGCCGATCGGCTCGCACGCCGGCCCGCGCCTGGTCGGCCAGGTCGGCGCCGGTCCAGGTGCCGGCCACGGTCGGCAGGTCGTGGGTGGTGACGCCGGCCATGGCCTTTCGCGGCCAGCCCGTCGGCGGCCGGGCTCGAAGAAGGCGAGGCGCGTGGACAGCACGTTGGCCGATGCCAGGCGCCGCCGGACGCCCGGCGCCACGGTGCCCAGGTCCTCGCCGATGACGACGGCCCCGGCCCGCTCGGCCTCGATGGCCAGCACCGCCAGCAGCTCGTCGGTGGGTTGGCTCACGTAGGCGCCGTCGCCCGGGTCCGCGCCATCCGGCACCCACCACTGGCGGAACAGCCCCAGCACGTGGTCGATCCGCAGGCCGCCGCCGTGCGCCATCGCCGCCCGGATGGTGTCGATGAACGGCCGGTAGCCGGCCAGCCGCAGCCGGTCCGGCACGAACGGCGGCAGGCCCCAGCGCTGGCCGGCGGGGTTGAAGACGTCCGGCGGCGCGCCCGAGGCTCGCCGCGCCCAGCATCGGCTGCCAGATCCATGCGTCGAAGCCGCCGGGGTCGAAGCCGATGGGCAGGTCGTTGATCAGCCGCAGCTCGCCGACCGGCGCGCCGCCAGCTGGCGGTCGAGCAGCCGCTGCAGCCAGGCATGGAAGGCGATCCGGTCGGCGAGGCGCCGAGCCTCGCGCCGCACGCCGATGCTCTCCGGATCGCGCAGCTCGCCGGCCAGCGCGCGCCAGCCCGGTCCATGCTCCTCGCTCAGCGCGGCGAACAGGCCCCATCGCAGGAGATCCGGGCCGTGCGGCGGCAGTGCGATCCGTCCAGCTGGGTCTGCGCGGAGCCGCCGGCCGGCGATGCCCGCCACAGGCGCTCGAGCGCCGCCAGCTTGAGCCGCCTGGACCTCGCGATCGGACGATCGCTCGACGAGCCGTTCAGCGCCTCGGCCGGCGCGCGCCAGCGGCGCCAGCTCGGAGGCCAGGAACCGGTAGCCGGGCACGTCCTCGACCGCCAGGTAGAGCGGGTCCCGGAAGCGACGCGAGCTCGGGTAGTAGGGGCTCGGCTCGGGATCCGGCGCGGGGTTGGACGGCGCCCAGCGGGCTGACCAGCAGCGCGCCGGCGCCCAGCTCGGCCGACCACGCGGCCAACCGCCGCAGGTCGGCCAGGTCACCCATCCCCCAGCTCGACCGCGAGCGTGCGGCGTAGAGCTGCACCGCCCAGCCCCAGGTGCGCCAGCTCGCGAGGCAGCGGGCAGCGCGGCGGGGCGACCAGCAGCAGGCGCTGTCCGCGCCGCGCCGCAGCGGTGGTAGCCGTACGGCACGTCGCGCGGGACAGCACGCGCAACGCGCCCGAGCTGCGTGCCGTCCTCCAGCGCCAGCTCGCCACCTCGCGGCAATGGCATCGCCCGGGCGGGCGGCGATCACCGCTCTGGCCGCGCGGCGCGCACTCCCGGCGTCGATCCGCATCGCCGCCAGGACGGCGCGCTGCGCGCCGCCGGTGGCGTGTCCCGTCGCCGGCCCCACGCGTCGGTCCAGGCCGCCTCGACCGCGCCCGGCCCGGGTCATTCGGCGCGCGGCAGACGGAAGAGCGCCACCGATCGGCCCACCATGCGGTAGGCGCTGCCGCCGTGGCGCACCGGTCCGTCGCCCGGCGTCGGCGGGTCCGCCGAGCGCGTGTCGAACATCAGCCGCCAGCCGATGCGGCGCACCGTCGGGCAGCTGTGAACTCGACCTCCTCCTCGGCCGCGTTGAGGAGCAGGAGCAGCGTGTCGTCGACGATCCGCTCGCCGCGCGGCCCTCGGTCGTCGATCGCGTCGCCGGCCAGCCGCAGGCCGATGGCGCGCACGCCCTCCGCCTGCCACTCGGCATCGGTCATCTCGGCGCCGCCCGGCGCCAGCCAGGTCAGGTCCTTGACCGTCGAGCCGCGGATGCGCCGCCCCTGGAAGAAGCGCCGGCGGCGCAGCACGGGATGCGCGCGGAAGACTTCGATCAGGCCGCGGGTGAAGTCGAGCAGCTGCCGCTGGTCATCGGTCAGATCCCAGTCGAACCAGCTGATGGGGTTGTCCTGGGCATAGGCGTTGTTGTTGCCGCCCTGGCTGCGGCCCAGCTCGTCGCCGCCCAGCAGCATCGGCACGCCCTGGCTCAGCAGCAGGGTGGCCAGCAGGTTGCGCTGCTGCCGCGCTCGCTGCTCCAGCACGTCCGGGTCGTCGGTCGGGCCCTCGACGCCGAAGTTGAGCGACTCGTTGTGGTCGTCGCCGTCGCGGTTGTCCTCGCCGTTCGCCTCGTTGTGCTTGCGCTCGTAGCTGACGAGGTCGGCCATGCGTGAAGCCGTCGTGGGCGGTGACGAAGTTGATGCTGGCGTGCGGCAGCCGTCCGCCCTCCGCGTACAGGTCCGATGACCCGGTCAGCCGGTAGGCGAGCTCCGCCGCCTGCCCGCCGGTGCCGCGCCAGAAGCGGCGCACCAGGTCGCGGTAGCGACCGTTCCACTCGGCCCAGCCGATCGGGAAGTTGCCCACCTGGTAGCCGCCTTCGCCCAGGTCCCATGGCTCGGCGATGAGCTTGGCCTGGCTGATCAGCGGGTCCTGGTGGACGATGTCGAAGAAGGACCCCAGCTTGTCGACGTCGTGCAGCTCGCGCGCCAGGGCCGAGGCCAGGTCGAAGCGGAAGCCGTCGACGTGCATCTCGGTGATCCAGTACCGCAGGCTGTCCATGATCAGCTGCAGCGTCCGCGGGTGGACCGCGCTCAGGGTGTTGCCGGTCCCCGTGTAGTCGACGTAGCGGCTGGCGTCGCTCGGGTCGAGCCGGTAGTAGGCGGCGTTGTCGATGCCGCGGAAGCTCAGCGTCGGGCCCCGGTGGTCGCCCTCCGCGGTGTGGTTGTAGACCACGTCCAGGATCACCTCGATGCCCGCGCCGTGCAGGCGCCGGACCATGCTCCCTGAACTCGGCCACCGGCTCGTCGGTGGCCGCGAACCGCTGGTCGGGGGCGAAGAAGCCGATCGTGTTGTAGCCCCAGTAGTTGGTCAGGCCCGCGCTCGACCAGGTGCCGCTCGTTGACGTGCTGGTGCACCGGCAGCAGCTCCACGGCCGTCACTCCCAGCCGCTGCAGGTGCTCGATGGCCGGATCCGATGCCAGCCCGCCATACCGGCCGCGCAGCTCCGCGCGGCACGTCGGGATGCTGCTGGGTGAAGCCCTTGACGTGGACCTCGTAGATGACCGTGTCTTCCCAGGCGCGTGCGCAGCTGCCGGTCGTCACCCCAGTCGAAGGCGCGGTCCACCACCACGCCGCGCGGCGTCGTCCGGCGCCGGAGTCTCGCTCGTCGCGGATCGGGCAACGGCTCGCCATCGGCGTCGACCAGGTGGCCGACCTGCAGGCGCGGTCGAGTCGACCGGGCCGACCACGCGCCGCGCGTACGGGTCGAGCAGCAGCTTGGCCGGGTTGAACCGATGCCCGTCCGCCGGCGCCCACGGGCCGGTGACGCGGTAGCCGTAGCGCTGCCCGGGTCCGATGTCCGGCAGGTAGGCGTGCCAGACATTGTCCGTGCGCTCCGGCATGGCGACGCGCCGCTCCGCGCCCGTCGGCATCGAACAGGGCCAGCTCGACGCCCGTGGCGTTCTCGCTGAAGAGGGCGAAGTTGGTGCCATCCCCGTCCCAGGTCGCGCCCAGCGGGTACGGCGCGCCGCGCCAGATGCGCACCGTCAGGCCACCATGCGCTCGATGGCCGCGAGCGGCAGCCAGGCCCAGTCCGGGCGGAAGTTCGCCTCGTAGCGGACCTCGTAGCAGGCCTTCTCCAGCTCGAGGGCCCGCAGCAGCGACGGATCGGCCGGCTCCGCCGTACGCGGCCATGAAGCGCCGACCGCGCCTCGGTCAGCCAGCGCATCGGCGTCGAAGCCGGGCTGCTGCTGCTGCGTGGTGCGCGCCGCGTAGTCCAGGCTGCGCAGCATGCCGGCCACGTCGCGCAGTGGGGATGCCGGCCGGCGGCGCTCGGCAAGCGGGCCGCGCGGGCTCGCCCTCGAAGTCGGTGACCACGAAGCCACCATCGGTGACCAGCAGCTGGCCCAGGTGGTAGTCGCCGTGGATGCGCGATGACCATGCTCCGCTGGCCGCGGTCAGGGCGGCGAAGGCGGCGCGGACCGCGGCTTCCACGCGCGCCAGGCGCGCCCGATCCTCGTCCGCCACCGCGACCAGCGCGGCGTCCAGCTGCGCCTCCGCGCCAGACCGCCACGCCTCGCGCTCCGTCGGCGGTGGCGGCTCGCGACGGGAAGTCCGGGCGGTCCGGCCGACTGCAGCGCGGCGTGCAGCGCCGCCGTGATGCCGCCGATCTCGGGAAGCAGCCGCGATCGGTCTGCCGGTCTTTCGGCGGATCGATCGCCCAGGTGCTCCAGCATCCAGGCCCACGCGTCACCATGTCCCGGCACCAGGGACTGCACGATCCCGGCGGCCGCCGGCTCCGCGTCGTCGGAGACATAGCGCATCGACCCCGCGGCCACCGGCGCGTGGGCGAACCCTCGTTCGGTGAGCAGCTCCAGCACCTCCACCTCGGGATTGATGCCAGGTTCCAGCAGGCGGTAGATCTTGAGCATCAGCCGATCGCCCAGCCGCACCGACGTGTTCGACTGCTCGACCCCCAGCCCCCGCTCCGGCAGGTCGTCGGCCTCGGCCGGGCCACCCGGCAGCAGCTCGCCCAGCGCCGGTCCCGGCTCCAGTTCGAGTCGTCCGTGGCGGCTCGTCAGGACGCGCAGGTCCCTCGGCCATCAGCGCCAGCAACGCCCGCCACACGCCATCGCCATCGGCAGGCTCACGCCATCCGTCCGGGCGCGACGACAGCGGGCACGAGGTAGCGCTCCTCGCCGCCGTCGCTGAACGACGCCAGCAGCACCAGCACCGCGGCGTTACCGGCGGGCAGCTCGACCCGGTCGTGAATGGTCACCGCCCGCAGCGGCCGAGTCCTGCTGCGGAACCACCGCTGCGCGACCAGCCAGGTGGCGAGGTCGGCCGCGGGTCGAGCGGTCGTGGGCTGGTCACTCGGCGCCATCGGCGCCATCGGTCAGCTCGAACCAGTAGAACCCGTGCGGGCCGAAGGTCAGCAGGTACGGCAGGGAGCCAACGGCCGGGAAGCGGACGCGGCCCATGATCTCGACCGGCACCCTCCCGAAGAAGCGAGACAGGTCCAGCTCGACGTACTGGCTGTAGCGCGACAGGTTGGCCACGCACAGCACCGTCACGCCTTCGTGCTCGCGCAGGTAGGCCAGCACGTGCCGGTTCTCCGGATGCAGGAACTCGAGCGTGCCGCGGCCGAAGACCGGGTACCTGCGCCGCATGTTGATGATGCGGCGCGTGAAGTGCAGGAGCGAGCCGGGGATGCGCTCCTGCGCCTCCACGTTGACGGCCTGGTAGCCGTATACCGGATCCATGATGACCGGCGAATAGAGGGCGGCGGCATCGGCGGAGGAGAAGCCGGCATTGCGGTCCGGCGTCCACTGCATGGGAGTGCGCACCCCGTTGCGGTCGCCAAGGTAGACGTTGTCCCCCATGCCGATCTCGTCGCCGTAGTAGATGACCGGCGTGCCCGGCATGGACAGCAGCAGGGAATTGAGCAGCTCGATGCGCCGGCGACTGTTGTCGACCAGCGGCGCCAGGCGGCGGCGGATGCCCAGGTTGATCCGCGCCCGCTGGTCGGCGGCGTACTCGGACCACATGTAGTCGCGCTCTTCGTCAGTGACCATCTCGAGCGTCAGCTCGTCGTGGTTGCGCAGGAAGAGCGCCCACTGGCAGTCGTCGGGGATCGGCGGCGTGCTCTCCATGATCTCGACGATCGGAGTCCGGTCCTCCTTGCGCAGCGCGATCCAGATGCGCGGCATGAGCGGGAAGTGGAAGGCCATGTGGCACTCGTCGCCGTCACCGAAGTAGGGCCGCACGTCGGGCGGCCACTGGTTGGCCTCCGCCAGCAGCATCCGGTTGTGATAGCGCTTGTCGAGGGCGGCCCGCAGCCGCTTCAGCACGCCATGCGTCTCCGGCAGGTTCTCGCCGCTGGTGCCGTCGCGCTCGACCAGGTAGGGCACCGCGTCCAGGCGCAGCCCGTCCACGCCCAGGTCCAGCCAGAAGCGCATCACCCGCAGGATCGCGCGCACCACGGCCGGGTTGTCGTAGTTCAGATCGGGCTGGTGGCTGAAGAACCGATGCCAGTAATACTGCTGCGAGGTCTGATCCCAGGCCCAGTTGCTGGTCTCGGTGTCGGTGAAGATGACCCGCGCCTCGCTGTAGCGCTCCGGATCGTCCGACCAGACATACCAGTCGCGTTTCGGGTGGTCGCGTGCGCTGCGTGACTCGCCGAACCACGGGTGCAGATCGCTGGTGTGGTTGACCACCAGCTCGGTGATGACCCGCAGCCCGCGCTTGTGCGCCTCGCGAACGAAGGTCCGGAAGTCGCGCCGGGTGCCGTAGTCCGGATGCACGTTGGTGTAGTCGGCGATGTCGTAGCCGTCATCGCGCATCGGCGAGGGGTAGAACGGCAGCAGCCAGACGGCCGTCACGCCCAGGCTGGCGATGTAATCGAGCCGGCGGGTGAGGCCGACCAGGTCGCCGATGCCGTCGCCGGACGAGTCCTGGTAGGCCTTGATGTGCAGCTGGTAGATGATCGCGTCCTTGTACCAGTGCGGATCGTCGGCCAGCGTGCGGTGCTTCGTCGCCTCCTCGTGAGGGAGTGGCCCACCGTCGGTCAGGGCACGCAAGTCGTCACGACGCTCCGAGAGACGCGCCGTCTCCGGTTTGGGCGCGGCCTTCGGCAGCGCCACGGCGCCCGGCTTGGGCTGGCTGCTCACCGCTAGAGCCTACCCGGCCCGACGTACCGTGAAGATGCGGAACGGCTCTCCCTGCGGGTCCAGATCGACCGGCACGTCGGCGCCCCGCTCGCGACGGACCTTGCCGCTCACCAGGTCGACCATCTCGTAGGGCTCCTCCCAGCCGATCCCGACTCGCCGGCAGGTCGGGGTGCAGGATCGCGCGCTCGGCGGTGGTCGGATCGCAGTTGACCGCCACGAACACCGGCTCCGTCCACCGATACGGGAATCCGGTGAGCGGGATCCAGCAGGCCCGGCCGGCAGGGCCTTGCGGTAGAAGAGCGTTCGCTCGCCGCTGGCGTACTGGAAGCGCAGGTTGTCGCTCAGCTGCAGCGCCCGCCACTCGCGCCGCAGCCGGTTGAGCGCGCCGAGCAGGGGCTTGATATTGCCCGCCGCGTCCCAGTCGCGAGCGCGGATCTCGTACTTCTCGCTGTCGCGGTACTCCTCGCGGTCGTCGAGCCGCGCGCTCTCGCACAGCTCCCAGCCTGAGTAGATGCCGTAGCTGCTGCCGAGTGTCGCCGCCAGCACGCTGCGGATCACGAACGCCGGCCGGCCGTGGTCCAGGTGATGCGGATTGATGTCCGGCGTGTTGGTGAACAGGTTCGGCCGGAAGTACTCGCGCATCTCGGTCTGCGTGAGCTCGGTGAAGTATTCGCGCAGCTCGTCGCGCGTCTCGCGCCAGGTGAAGTAGGTGTAGCTCTGGGTGAAGCCGATCTTGGCCAGCTGCTGCATCATCTTCGGCCGGGTGAACGCCTCCGACAGGAAGATGACGTCCGGGTGCTCGCGCTGGACGTCGGCGATCAGCCAGCGCCAGAACGGGATCGGCTTGGTGTGCGGGTTGTCGACCCGGAAGATGCGGATTCCGCGCTCGACCCAGGTCAGGACGATATCCCGCCAGGCCGTCCACAGCGCCGCGCGCTGCTCCGGGTCGTCGTTGCCGAACTCGATCGGGTAGATGTCCTGGTATTTCTTCGGCGGGTTCTCGGCGAACTTGATCGTCCCGTCCGGCGCGTGCCTGAACCACTCGGGATGCTGGCGCACCCACGGGTGGTCGGGCGAGGCCTGGATGGCGAGGTCCAGCGCCAGCTCCATGCCCTGCGCCTCCACCGCCTCGCGGAACCGAAGCAGCCCCTCCAGCGCCACCGAGCTCCGGACGCCACCGCGTCGTGGCCTCCCTCCGCTGAGCCGATGGCGTACGGGCTGCCCGGATCGCCGGCCTTGGCCTTCAGCGTATTGTTGGCGCCCTTGCGGTTGGTGCGGCCGATGGGATGGATGGGCGGCAGGTAGACGACGTCGAAGCCCAGCCGGGCGATCTCCGGCAGGCGCCAGGTCGCCTCGTCGAAGGTGGTCGCCACCGGCGCGCGCCGGGTCGCGCCCCTGGGAACGCGGGAAGAGCTCGTACCAGGCGCCGAAGCGGGCGCGCTCCCGGTCCACCATCAGCGGCAGCTCCGCGGAGCGGGTGGCCGCCGAACGGTCCGGATGGCGGCGCACGGCGGCCAGCAGCTCTTCGCCGGACACGGCCGCGGCGCGGCCCGCATCGCTGCGGGCGCGGCGCATGACCGGCCAGCGCCTCGCTCGATCAGGGTCGCGTCGCCGACGCCGGCTCGACCGTGGTCCCGGGCGCGCAGCAGCGCCGCCTCGAGCAGCACGCGCATCTCGGCCAGCTCGGTCGCCAGGTCCACCTGCGCCTCGACCTTCTTGAGCAGCGCCGCACGCACGCTGCCGAACTGCGTCGCGCCAGGCCTCGATGGCGTAGCGATGCCGCGCATTGCGGTCGAGCCGGATGCTGCCGGACCAGCGATCGTTGTCGACCAGGCGCATCGCCGCCTCCCGCCAGCCGCCCCGCGCCTCCGCTGCCGCGCTCCACGCGCAGCAGCAGCGCGGCGTCCAGCAGGTCGTGACCGTCGGCGTAGATGTCGGCCGTGACCAGCAGGTCGTCGCCGACCACCCGCTTGACGGCGTGGCGCCCGCCGTCGAGCTGCGGCTCGATCCGCTCGATGACGATCCCGCGGCGGGTGCCGATCGCCTCCGGTCCCGGTTCGTCGCGGCAGCGCGGCCGTCGACGCGGCGGCAGGTCGGGCAGCGCCGAGTTCGGCGGGTGTGCTCTGCTGCGTACGAAGAGGGCGTGAGCGCGTCGTCGTCATCGGTCGCCCCGCAACCCTACCCGATCCGTTCCGCTGGCAGAGCGGAACATGCACGCGCGCCATGCGCGGGTGCAACCCGCGCCGGGTGGGCGGGGTAGTCTCCGCACCGTGAATCTGCCGCGGGACGACGTCATCTGGCGGGCGTGCCTCCTGCTGCTGCTGGGGCTGACCGTCGCCTGCACGGCGCCTGCCACACCCTCTCCGCCGACCGCCCGGCATCTCCCGGCACGGCGGCGTCGCCCGCTGTGAGCCAGCCCGGATCGACCGTGCCGCCGCTCGCCAGCGGGCCGGATCGGCTTCGACTGGAGCTGGTGGCCGACGGCCTGCTCGACCCGATCGGACTGACCTCGGCCGGCGACGGCAGCGGGCGCCTGTTCGTGAACGAGCGCGACGGCGCCGTCCGCGTGATCGGCGCCGACGGCAGGCTGCAGGACCGCCCGTTCGTCGACCTGAGCGATCGGATCGCCGCCGGCGGCGAGCGAGGCCTGCTGGGCCTGGCCTTTCATCCGGACTTCGCCACCAATCGGCGCCTGTTCGTGCATTACAGCCGGGCCGGCGACGGGTCCACGGTGGTCAGCGAGCTGACCGCCACGGCCGACCTGCAGACCGCCGATCCTGGCCAGCGAGCGGGTGCTCTTCACGGTGCCCGATCCGTTCGTCAACCACAACGGCGGGCAGCTGGCCTTCGGCCCGGACGGCTACCTGTACATCGGGCTGGGCGACGGCGGCGGTGGCGGCGACCCGCTGCAGAACGCGCCAGAACCCGACGTCCTGCTGGGCAAGATCCTGCGCATCGACGTGGATAGCACGGGATGGCGATGCGCCATACGCGCATCCCCGCCGGCAACCCGTTCGGGCCTGACGGCGCCAACCCGGGTGGTGGACGGCCGGAGATCTGGGCGCTGGGCCTGCGCAACCCGTGGCGCTTCAGCTTCGACCCCGATGGCGGCGACCTGTACATCGGCGACGTCGGCCAGGGCAGCTGGGAGGAGATCGACCGCCAGCCGGCCGACTCGGCCGGCGGCGAGAACTACGGCTGGAACGTGATGGAGGGGCGCCACTGCTTCGGCGGCGACTGCGACCAGACCGGCTACGTCAAGCCGATCGCCGAGTACAGCCACGACCTGGGCTGCTCGGTGACCGGTGGCTACGTCTACCGCGGCGCGGCGCAGCCCGAGCTGCAGGGCGTCTACGTCTTCGGCGACTACTGCTCCGGGATCATCTTCACCCTGCAGGTCGACGAGGGCACCATCGACCCCAAGCGCGTGCTCGACTCCGGGCTGGGCGTCGCCTCCTTCGGGACCGACGAGGACGGCGAGATCTACGTGGTCGATATCGGCGGCGCGCGTCTACCACGTGCTGGTCGACGGCTAGCCCGGTCCGGGTGGCGCCCCATGGAGCGCAGGCTGACCCAGCCCTCGGCGCCGATCACGACGTGATCGAGCAGCTCGATGTCCAGCAACCGGCCGGCCTCCGCCAGCTCGGCGGTGATGCGCAGGTCGTCGGCCGACGGGGTCGGGTCGCCGGATGGATGGTTGTGCACGACCACCACGCGCCGCCGCCTGGCGGCGCACCGCATCCCGGAAGACCTCGCCCACCCGGACCGACGATCCCGCCAGGTTGCCGGCGTACACCGTGCGGCGGGCGGTCACCACGTTCTTGGTGTTGAGCAGCAGGACCACCAGCTCCTCGCGCTCGAGGTGGCACATGGCGGGCAGCAGCCGCTCACCCACGTCCGCCGGCGACCGAATGCGCCAGCCCGGGTGCCGCGGATCGGGTGGCCAGCCGCCGCCCCAGCGCCACTGCGGCGATGAGCCGTCGGGCGGCGACCCGTCCGAGCGCATAGTCCGCGGCGAGCGCCTTGGAGCCGGTGGACTCCAGCCGCACCAGCCATGGATCCGCATCGATCAGTGCGCGGCAGACCGCGACATCAGCGCCGGACGCCAGCGCCGCCAGCTCAGCGAGCGCCAGCTGCGAGGGGTCGGGCTCGCTGCGCGAACGAGCGGAGGCGCGGACGCGCCGGAGCGCGGTCAACGAGCACGGGCCGCGGAAGCGCCGACATCGGTCCAGCCTGGGCCGGAACGCTCACCGCCGGCTTACCGCGCGCTTATCAGGGCAGCCGGATGATCTCGAAGCGGACCAGCAGGCCCAGCGCCAGGGTGATGCCGTTGAAAGTCGCGTGCATCGCGATCGAGGCGGGCAGCGAGCCGGTGCGCCGGTAGAGCAGCGCCAGGGCGATGCCCAGCGCGAAGATCGGCGGGGATCACGAAGATCGAGCCGTGGATCAGAGCGAACAGGGCGGCCGATCCGATGACCGCCCGCCGCACGCCGAACTCGCGCAGCCAGGCGTTGTAGACGATGCCGCGGAAGAAGATCTCCTCTGCCACCGGGGCCACCACCACCAGCGCGATCGCCAGCACGATCGGATCGACCAGGCCGATGGCGGCTTCCGCCACGCCCTCGTCCGGCCGCAGACCGACCAGCTCCAGCAGGCGGGCGGTGATGACGGCCACCAGCTGCGCACCGATCCAGGCGGGCACCGCCAGCAGGACGCCGAATCCGACCGAGCGCCAGAGGCCGTGCTCCGGCATGAAGCGGAGGCCAGCCAGCGCGCGTGGCGCCGCTACGAAGAGGCCCGCCACGGCCAGGAGTGCCGCCTGGGTGACGGTAAGCAGGACCAGCGCGCCCACGGTCGATGGCTGCGCGGCCCTGGGTCACCGCCAGCACGTCGTTGGCAACCGAGACGCTGGCCGCGTTGGCGGCGATGATGGCCAGCACCAGCAGGGCGAACACCGACGGGCCACGGTACCGGCCCTCCCACAGCGGCTCCCGGACGACGAGCGCACGCGAGACGTGCATCGCCAGTCCCACGAGGATGGCCAGGCCGCTGACCGCGATCACCATCAGCAGCAGGCTTGCGTCGGCCGCGTCGGGTCGCGGCGCATTCACGTCCAGGATCCAGCGGTTCAGCGGAATGATCAGGCCCGAGGCCACGATGCCGCCGATGACCAGGATCAGGGACAGGACATGGAGGGTGCGGTAGCGATCCAGCGACGGGTGATGGCGCGGGGGAACGACCGGCGGCGATTCGGCCGGTACCGGGGACGGTGAAGCGGGAAGCTCAGCCGCCAGCGGGGTGACGCAGGCCGCCGGGCTCGGTTGACCGGTCGCTCGGCACGTCGGAGGTGCGCGGGGTCGTCCACTCCGGCGTCGCCCACTCCTGGGCCGGGACGGCTCGGACGACGGGGCGGCGGCCGGGCGCGCGGCGGCCGGCCGCTGGAACTCGTGGCCGCAGTAGGCGCACAACGGCCACGCCGGATCGGCCAGCCGGTTGCACGACGGACACACGTGGTGCAGGCGGGTCCGGCAGTTCGGGCAGACCAGCCAGTCGCTGTGGATCCGCTCGCGGCAGACGGGGCACAGCTCGTTGCGCTCGACCTCGGCCAGCAGCGACTCCTCCGCCAACGAGCGCTCGTAGACCTCGGCCAGCGTCTCGCGCGGCCGGACGATGAGGTACAGCACCACCGCGAACAGGAACAGCAGCGGGGTGAAGAAGATGATCAGCGCCGAGGCGAAGTACGGCAGGATCGGGTTCTCGCTGCGCGCCTGCATGTCGCGGAAGGCCCAGTAGGCGGTGCCCAGCCACAGCAGGACGACGTAGATCACCGTCATGTTGACGGCGATGCCGACGATCGGGTTGGTGACGAAGTCGTTCCAGATCTTGCCGGGATCCGGCAGGCCTTCAGGCATGCGTTCGGCGCCTCTCGTGCGGTGCACGCGCCGCTCCGGTGGGGACGCGACGCGGCGGTCATGCTAGCAGATGCCCCCTGCTCGACCGCCTCGGCCGCCAGGCGGGCAAGCACGTCCACCAGGGTCCGATGCTCCACGGCCAGCACCCGCTCGGCCAGCTCCTCGCGCGCTCTCGTCCGGCAGCACCGGCACCTCGACCTGCGCAATCGGCTGCCCGGCGTCGAGCGCCTCGGTCACCTCATGCACGGTCACGCCGGTCACGGTGTCCCCTGCCGCCAGCACCGCCCGATGGACCGCCAGCCCAACCATCCCGCGCCCGCCATGTCGCGGCAGCAGGCTGGGATGGATGTTGATGGCGCGTCCGCGAAAGACGGCGAAGAACGGCCGTCGCAGCAGCTGGTCATAGCCCGCCAGCAGGGCAAGTTCCGCGCCGGAGTCGGCCACCGCCGTCACCGATGGCCAGGTCGCGCGCGTCAGCGCTCGCGAAATCGGCTCGTGCCAGCACCCGGCTCGGGACGCCATGCGTCGGCCGCGACCCCCAACGCCGGAACGCCGGCGCGGTTGCTGATGACCAGGACCGGCTCGATGTCGGGCAGGCGTCGGTCGGCGACCGCCTCGAGCACCGCGGCCAGGTTCGAGCCGCGGCCGGAGACGAGCACCGCCAGCCGCAGAGCACCAGCCGTCATGCCTCAGAGGAACGCGACGCGCGGCCCGTCGGACGCTCGCCGGCACCACGGTCCCCACCCGCACCGCCTCGGGCACCGCCCGCGCCGCCACGTCCACGTGCTCGGGGTGGACGACGGCGGTCATGCCGATCCCCAGGTTGAAGGTCCGCACCATCTCGTCGTCGGCGATGTCGCCGCGCTCCTGGATCAGGCTGAAGATGCGCGGCACGCGCCAGGAGCCGGTCTCGACCTCGACACCCAGCCCGGCCGGGCAGCGTGCGCGGAATGTTGTCGACCCAGCCCCCTCCGGTGATGTGGGCGAAGGCCAGCACGTCCGACCCCACGCCGCGCAGGGCGCGGCGCAGGATGCGGATCTCGTCCAGGTAGGACCGATGCGGCTCGAGCAGCTCCTCCCCGATGCGTGCGGTCCATCCCCGACACCCGCTTGTCCCACTCGTCGCGCCGCAGCACCCGGCGCGCCAGCGAGTATCCGTTGGTATGGAGCCCGGACGATGGCAGGCCGATGCAGCGCGTCGCCGGCACGCACCCCCGCCCCGTCAATCACGTCCCGGCGCGCCACCACCCCGACGATGAAGCCCGCCAGGTCGATAGTCGTCGCCCTGGTACATGTCCGGCAGCTCGGCCGTCTCGCCGCCCACCAGCGCCACCCCGCTCGCGGCGCAGGCGGCGGCGATGCCGCCCACGATCTCCTCCACCACGTCGGCGCGCAGCCGGCCGGTGGCCAGGTAATCGAGGAAGAAGAGCGGGTCGGCGCCCTGCACCGCGATGTCGTTGATGCAGTGGTGGACGAGGTCGACGCCGATGGTGTCGTGCCTTCCGAGCGCGATGGCCACCTTCAGCTTGGTGCCGACGCCATCGGTCGAGGCAACCAGCACCGGGAATGGGTACGGCCCGGTGTCCAGCCGGAACAGGCTGCCGAAGCCGCCGATCCCGCCCAGCACCGCGGGCGTGGCGGTCGACGCGGCCGCCTGCCCGATCAGCTCCACCGCGCGCCGCGCCTCGTCGATGTCGACTCCGGCCTCGCGGTAGCTGCGTCCCATGCCGGCTAGCCGCGCTCCAGCACGAACTTATCGACGTCCAGCGGCACGTCGATGGGGTAGCGCCCGTCGAAGCAGGCCGTGCAATGGCGCCGCTCGCCATCCGCCTCGCGCCCAACGGCGGCCAGCAGTCCCTTCCTGCGAGAGGTAGCCGAGCGAGTCGGCGTCGATCAGCGTGCGGATCTCGTCCAGGCTGTGGGTGGCGGCGATCAGCTCCGACCGGCGTCCCGTGTCGACGCCCATGTAGCAGGGGAATTGCATCTGCGGGGAGTGGATCCGAACGTGCACCTCGCGCGCGCCGGCGCGGCGCAGCATGGCCACGATGGGCGCCGTGGTGGTGCCGCGCACGATCGAGTCGTCGACCACCACCACCCGCTTGCCCCCAGCACCTCGGGCAGCGGGTTGAACTTCAGGCGCACCGCCTCCTCGCGCGAGCGCTGGGCGGGCTGGATGAAGGTTCGGCCCACGTACCGGTTCTTGATGAGGCCCTCGCGATACGGCAGGCCCGACGCTTCCGCGTAGCCGATGGCGGCCGGAATGGCGCTGTCCGGCACGGGGATCACCAGGTCCGCCTCCGCCGGCTGCTCCAGCGCCAGGCGCCGGCCCATCGCCAGCCGCGCCTCGTACAGCAGCCGACCGCCGATCGACGCTGTCCGGCCGCGCCAGGTAGACGAACTCGAAGACGCACAGCCGCTCCTGGCCGGCACCGACGGACGGCCGGTGGGAGTGCAGGCCGTCGTCGTCGATCGTCACGATCTCGCCCGGCTCCACGTCGCGCACGAACTGCGCGCCCATGGCATCCAGTGCGGCGCTCTCCGAGGCCACCGCCCAGCCGGCCGGCAGGCCCGCTTCCGGAGCGGGCAGGCGGCCCAGCGCCAGCGGCCGGAAGCCGTGCGGGTCGCGGGCGGCGACCAGGGTGCGGGCGGTGACCATGGTGAAGGTGAAGGCGCCGATGGCCCGGTGGAACGCCTGCTCCACGCGCTGCGCCCAGGTTCGGCCCGGGGCGTGGGCGACCAGCTTGGCCAGCACCTCGGTGTCGCTGGCGGTGACGAACTCCACGCCCTGCTCGGTCAGGTCGTCGCGCAGCCAGGTGGCGTTGGTCAGGTTCCCGTTGTGGCCGAGCATCAGCTCGCCAAGGTCCGAGGCGGCGAAGACCGGCTGCACGTTCGGGCAGCGAGTTGCTGCCGGTGGTCGAGTAGCGGGTGTGGCCGATGGCGATCTGGGCGGTGCCTTCTCCGTCATCGCGCTCCAGCCGCGCGATCGTCTCCTCGTCGAAGACCTGGCTCACCAGCCCCAGCCGCTTGTGCAGGGAGAGCCGGGTGCCGTCACTGGCGGCGATTCCCGCCGACTCCTGGCCGCGGTGCTGCAGCGCGTGCAGGCCGACGTAGGCGAGGCGGGCCACTGGATGGCCCGGCGCGTGGATGCCGACCACGCCGCACTCCTCGCGAGGGCCGTGGGCCTCGAAGATGGGCAGCGACGCGAGGCGCTCGGCGGGCGCGTGCCCTTGCGAGTTCGTCGTCACCATCCGAGACGTGCGTGGGGCACGGCTTGATGATAGAAGGGCCGAGCAGCGCACGCCGGCCATCGCTGCACATCACCGGGCCGCGAACCTTGGTACTGGTCGAGTACTCGACCAGACCGCACACGCGACCGATCACTGACCGGCGGGCTGTGCCGATGCGCACCGCGTGACCATCGAGCCATGGTCCGCGCCCTCGCTGACCCGCATGCTCGCGGTGCTAGAGCATCACGAATTACAGCGAGATCCATGCTTCGAATCGCGCGTGCCCTCGGATTCCTGGCACCGATCGCCGTCGCCATCCTTCATCACGGTGGTCCTGAGCACCTCGCCCACCGCCACGGGAGCCGCGCGCGACCTGCAGCTGCTGCTGGCGGCGCTGGCGCTGATCGCCGGCATGACGTCGATGGCGCTCGCCTGCTGGAGCTACATCGGCTGGCGGCTGAATCGGATCGCGCGCGCCCTGGAGGACACGCTTGGATGCCGACCTGCCCGTCCAGCTGCGCGAGTCGGGCATCCCGGCCGAGCGGCGACTGGCGCGCGCCTTCAATGCGGCGGCCGGCGCCTTCCTGCAGGTCGAGGCACGCGCCACGCACGACCGCCTGACCGGCGTCGCCAACCGCGAGACGCTGCTCACCACGCTGGTGGCGGAGGTCGAGCGGGCGGCGCGGCACAACAGCTGGCTGTCGGTCGCGTTCATCGACATCGACCGCTTCAAGCCGATCAACGACACCTACGGCCACAACTCCGGCGACGCGGTGCTGCGCCAGGTTGCCTCGCTGATCGCCGACAACATCCGCGCCTCCGACCTGTTCGGCCGCTACGGCGGCGAGGAGTTCATGCTCATCCTGCCGGAGACGCAGCAGGACGAGGCGGTGGTGCTGGCGGAGAAGCTGCGCACCCTGGTGGCGCAGCACCCGCTGGTGATCGCCGGCGACCAGCAGGCTGCAGGCCACCATCAGCATCGGCGTGGCGGGTGACGTCGGCTCCCAGCTGCAGGTCGACGCGCTGGTCGACCAGGCCGATGCCGCCATGTACGCCGCCAAGTCGCTGGGCCGCAACCGGACCTACCTGTACCGCGCCGTCGACGAGAGCGCGCCGGTCCGCCGGGCGCCGATCTCGACCGACCATCGGGACGCGGCCACCGCCATCGGTCGCTGGGCCAGCGACACCGCCACGGAGGCGCTGGCCTCGGTGCTGGCGCCGCAGCCCCATCACCGCGGGCGGCCGTCGGACATGATCGCGTCGCTGGCGACCGGCATCGCGTTGGAGATGGGGCTGCCGCGCGATGAGATCGAGCGGATCCGCGTCGCCAGCCTGCTGCACGACCTCGGCAAGCTGGCGGTGCCCCCGGAGATCCTGGACAAGCCATCTGCCCTGAGTGACGGCGAGTGGCAGGCCATTGGCGAGCATCCGCGTATCGGCCAGGTCATCCTGGAGCAGGCCTCGAGCCTGCGCGAGGCCATCCCGGTGGTGCTGCATCATCACGAGCGCTTCAACGGCGGCGGCTATCCGCATGGCCTGCGCGGCAATGAGATCCCGATGGGTGCCCGCATCGTGGCCGTGGCCGACGCCTACCACGCCATGGTCCACGACCGCCCCTACAAGCCGGCGCTGGACCACGACCAGGCCCTGAACGAGCTGCGCCAGAACGCCGGCACGCAGTTCGACCCGGACGTGGTGGAGGTCTTCTGCGCCGTCTACGCCGATGGCGTCCCGCCGGACGGGCTGGAGGAGGTCTACCGACTGCACGAGCGCGCCCGGGGCGGGCTCGAGCACATTGATCCATACGCCGCCGTCGGCTTCCCTGGCCGGCGAGGCCCGGACCGCCGCCGGGCGCGCGGTGTCAGTCCGCAGGCCACGCAGCCGACCCACGAACAAGCCGGCCCGCCGCGAGGCGAGCGGCTGATGTCCCGCCGCAGGGTGTCCGTGCTGGTGGCGATCCTGGCGGCGCTCGTCTGGGCGCCGTCGTCCGTGCTCGCCGCCTCGCCCAACCGCCTGTCCCAGGCGAGCGTGACGCCGACGTCGGGCGAAACATCGACCGTCTTCGTCGTCACGGTCCGCTACCGCTCGACAGCCGGCAACCCGGCGACCGCGGTGACCCTCACGGCCGGGGGCCAGGTCAGCGCCATGGTCCTCGTCTCCGGCACGGCGACCGATGGCAAATGGATGGGCACTGCCGTCCTGCCGCCGGGCGAATGGGACATCACGGTCGCGGCCACCGTCGAGCAGGGTGCGCAACCCAGCCTATCGGCCGGCACCGTCAGCGTGGCCGGCGGGTCGACGCAACCCCCGACCGTGATCGGCAACGACCCGTCGTCGACAGCTCCGCCGAGTGGAGGAGGCGGCGGGCAGGTTTCGTCGCCGGCGCCACAGCCCGTGGCCACGCCCCGGCCCGGCGCCGCGTCCACCCCGGCACCGGCCAGGAACAACCCCGAGGCAGCTCCGTCGCAACCGCCCACCAGGCCGGTGGGCGGAGCCGCCGCGCCCGCTGGTCCGGGGCGCCACGGCGCGGCGCCGGCGCGTTCGCCCCGTGCCGATCCCGCCGACAGCAGCAATGGCGCCCAGCGCAGCGACCCTGCCTCACCCAGCAGCTCCGGCACCCCGGCCCAGGGCCGAGAGTCGGGCGACCTCGGGCTCTTCATGATGATCGGCACCCTGGCAGTCGGCGTCGTGGCGCTGCTCGGGTCGGCCTGGATCTTCGCGGCGACGCGGCGAGATCGCGAGGCCCTCACCGATCCTGGCGTCATGGCCGCAGCCATCGTCGACCAGCGCGCCATGCGTCGCGCTCGCCTCCGCTCAGCAGATGATCCGATCCTGGCCGCCATGGGCCTCCCGGACGACGACACCGCTCCCGGCGCCGCGCCACCGGCACGTGCCAAGTCAGCCGGCAGCCGCGGCCGCCGCCGAACGTCGAAGCGCTAGAAGGGCGTCTCCCAGGCCGAGGCCAGCGCGTCGACGCTGATATGCAGCGACGATCCGCCCAGCTCGATCTGCAGCTCCGGACCCTGCGCCTTCCCCAGCCGCGCCGCGGGAACATCGGCCGCTGTCGCCACGTCCGCGACGCGGGCCCCGTCCTCCGGCGCAACGGCCACGATGACGCGTCCCACGCGCTCGCCGAATAGCGCGGCGGTGGGCAATGCCGCGCCGGCCGTCGGCAGGCTGACGGCCGCGCCGCGGCCCGAGCTGATCGCCATGCGCGCCAGCGCCACGCCCAGCCCGCCGACCGACAGGTCGTGGGCACCGGCCAGGATGCCGTCGGCAGCCAGCGACACCAGCAGCCGCACGACCCGGACCGCGGCGTCCATCTCCAGCCGCGGCGTCCCCCCGTGCCGGCCTCTCAGCCACGCAAGCTCGGAGGCGGCCAGCGCGTTCCCATCCAGCCCGGCGTCGCCGATCAGCCAGATCTCGTCCCCGTCGCGCCAGCTCATCGGTACCAGGCGTGATCGGTCCGCGAGCAGCCCGACCGTGCCGACCACCGGGGTGGGCAGGATCGGGCCGTCCGGCGTCTCGTTGTAGAGGCTGACGTTGCCGGACACGATGGGCAGATCCAGGGCGCGACACGCCTCGGCCATGCCGCCGACCGCCTCGGCCAGCTGCCAGTAGCCAGGCGGCGTTTCCGGCGAGCCAAAGTTGAGGCAATTGGTGATGCCGATCGGCTCGGCGCCCGAGCATGCCACGTTGAGCGCGCCCTCCAGGACCGCGGCGGCCCCGGCCAGGCGCGGATCCAGCGCTCCCAGCCGGCCGGGCCCGTCAATGGACAGGGCCAGGGCGCGCGGCGTGCCCTTCACGCGCAGGACGGCCGCGTCGCCTGTACCCGGGCCGACCAGCGTGTTCGTACCGTTCATGTGGTCATAGCGGCGCCACACCGGTCGGCGGCTGCGCAGGTTGGGGCTGGCCAGCAGATCCAGCAATGTGGCGGCATCGGGCGTGGCTGCCGCCAGGTCGTCCAGGCGCTCGGCGCGACGCTCCTCCAGCTCCCCAGGGGGCGCAGCCGGCGGCACGTATCGCGGCGCATCGTCGGCCAGGGCACCGCCGGGAACTTCGCACACCAGCTCCCCGCGGTAACGGGCGCGGATGACGGGCTCCTCGATCACGCGCCCGATCGGCACCGCGTGCAGCTCATACCGGGCGAACGACTGCCGCACCTCCTCCTCGTGGCCGGCTTTGACCACCAGCAGCATCCGCTCCTGCGACTCCGACAGCAGGAGCTCGTAGCCGGTCATCTCAGATTCGCGGACAGGCACCAGGTCCAGCAGCACCTCCGCTCCACACCCGCCACGCGCGGACAGCTCCGCCAGCGCGCAGGTCAGGCCCGCCGCGCCGAGGTCCTGCATGGCGACCACCGCTTCGGAGCTCGACAGTTCCAGGCAGGCCTCCATCAACAGCTTCTCCAGGAAGGGGTTGCCGACCTGCACCGCCGGGCGCCGCTCCTCGCTGTCCTCGTCGAGCCCGGCAGAGGCGAAGCTGGCGCCCTGGATGCCGTCGCGCCCGGTGGCGGCGCCCACCAGCATGAGCGCGTTGCCGGCCCCCGCCGCCCGAGCGAGGGTGATCTCGTCGTGGCGCGCCACACCGACGCACATCGCGTTGACCAGCGGGTTGCCGCTGAAGCCTGGATCGAACGCGATCTCGCCCGCCACATCGGGAATGCCGATGCAGTTGCCGTAGCCGGCGATGCCAGCCACGACCCCGCCAAACAGATGCCGATTCCGGGCGGCCGCCGCCTCATCGGTGAGCCCTGTCGGATCGTCCTCCGGATCCAGCGGCCCAAAGCGCAGGGAGTTGAGAAGGGCGATCGGGCGGGCGCCCATGGTGAAGATGTCGCGGATGATGCCGCCCACCCCGGTTGCCGCTCCCTGGTAGGGCTCGATGGCGCTGGGGTGGTTGTGCGACTCGACCTTGAACACCACGGCCAGTCCGTCGCCGATGTCCAGCGCTCCCGCGTTCTCGCCCGGCCCCACCAGCACTCGTGGCCCAGCGCTCGGCAGGCCGGCGAGGAGCGGTCGCGAGTGCTTGTAGGCGCAATGCTCGGACCACATGGCGCCGAACATGCCGAGCTCGGTCGGGTTTGGCTCGCGGCCGAGGGCCTCGACCACCAGCCGATACTCATCCTCGGTCAGCCCGTGACGACTCGCGGGCGGGGCGATGCTCACGCGGCGGCGCTCACCCTCCGCCGCGCTCGGGCGGTGGCCACGGCCGGTCGCGATCGAGCTCGATCAGCAGCGCGCCGCCCCCGGCTGCCAGCATGGCGAGCAGGAAGAGCGTGTCCACCCCCGCCACCGTGAACCCGGCGCGGGCCAGGCCCACCCCCAGGCCGACCATGGTCGTCACCAGGACCAGCAGGCGCAGCCGCGGGATCTCCGGCAGACGATTGGCCGCGAAGACCGTCGCCACGATGCCCAGCAGTGCCACGAACAGCAGCAGGCTGACGACGTTGCCGAGGTTCGCGATCAGGAAGATGGCGCCCAGCAACGACCCGGCGCCGATCAGCCAGCCCGCCACGGTGGTCGGCCAGGTGATTGGAATCTCTGACGAGCGCCTGACCGGGGCCACGGACTCAGCTGCCGGTGCGGCCGCAGCGACAGGCGGAGGTGGCGGTGGCGCGGATGCCTCCGGCGGCGCGGGATCGGCCGGGGCGGGTTCGATGGCGGGGCCTCCCGCAGGCGCGTCGGTCAGGGTCGAATCCTCTGCTGTCGGGGGTACGGGAGCGTCGGCAAGATCATCGGCCGGCCAGGCCGGAGCAGGAGGCAGCTGTGCATCTGCAGGCGACGCCTCCTCTTCCTCCAGCGCCAGGGTCGTCCCGCACGATGGGCAGAAGCGGGCGTCGGCCTCGACCTCGGTGCCGCAGCTGGGGCAGAAGTGATCGGCCATGCGCGGGCGTCAACCCCTCCCGAAGCGGGTGAGGGTGCCGATGATCACGATCAGCGATGAGAGGGCGAAGATGATTCCTGCCGGGCTGAGTCCGGCCAGCATGCCAAGCAGGTCGCCGGCCTCGCTGCCCAGCACCTCGACCACCACGAACAGGATCAGCAGGCCGAGCGCCCAGACCAGTGAGATGACCAGGCCGATGACCTGCAGCAGCCCGGGCGTGGCCTTGACGATGCCGGCGACCGCGAGGACGACGAGCAGCGCGACCAGGATCGGAACGGGCGCCGCGAAACCGAAGTACGCCTGCGAGGCAAGTCCGCTGATCTGGTCGTAGCCGCTCCAGAAGGCGATGCCGTAGCCCGCCGGATCGCCGAAGGCTCGGTCGTAGAGCGACCCGGTGCCCATTGCGAAAGGAAGCAACCAGCCGGTGGACAGGCCCAGTGCGCCCACCAGCAGGACCACCGGACCGAGCACTGCGTGGCCGGCGCCTTCCCGCTCCTGCGCCGCGGCGGAGGCGGTGCCGGCCACAGCCGGCGGCACGTAGCCTGGCTCGGCGGTGCGCAGGTTGGCGCCGCAGTTCTGGCAAAAGGCCACGCCGGCCCGGTTGTAGGTGCCGCACCGCGGGCAAGCCTGGGTGCCCTCCGGCGCCTCCGGTCGCGCGACCGTGGTGGCCGCGCCGGCCGCCATCAGGCGCTGCCCGCAGTTGCTGCAGAAGGCGATACCCGGTCGGTTCTCCGTGCCGCAGCGCGGGCATTGGGTGCTCTCGCCCGGCTCGGTCGCCGGCACGCTGTGCGCGGCCACGCCGCTGGAGGCAACGGCCGCGGCTCCGTACGCCTCGACCTCGGCTGGCGGAGGCTCGGTGGCGTCCGTGGCGTCGGCGACCGGCTCGGTGGCTTGCTCAGCATCGGGTTCGGTGGCTTGCTCAGCGTCGGGCGCGGCGGCTGCGGCGGGAGCTGGCTCGTCGACGGGCGGATGATCGTCGGATACGCCTGCCGCCGGTTCGGCCGAGGCGCTGCCGTGGGTCGGCCAGCTCGCGGTCTCGAACTCGTTCTCCTCGTCCGACGGCGGCTGCGACGGCGGCTCGTCGGACGGGGAGTCGGGCGTGTCGCGCTCGTCGTTCTGCATCGGGCGGTTCAGCCTCCATCCGGGCCGGGAGCGACGCCGGTCATGATAGCCGCTCGGCAACGGCCGGCTGAGCTGCCAGCCAGCGCTCGAGCGAACGCAGCAGCCGCAGCCCATCCGTTCCGCCGACCTCCGCCTCCGACGCTCGCTCCGGGTGCGGCATCAGCCCTAGCACGTTGCCTGCCGGATTGACGATGCCGGCGATGCCGCGCAGCGAGCCGTTCGGGTTGGCGTCCGGCGTCACGGCGCCCGACGGCTCTGCGTAGCGCAGGACCACGCGGCCCTCGCGCTCCAGCGCATCGAGCGTGTCGTCGTCGGCGTAGTAGCGGCCCTCGCCATGCGAGATCGGCAGCCGAATCACGTCGCCCGTCGCCAGCTCGTCGGCCGCCAGCCACGGACCGATCGCTCGCTCCACCCGCAGCCACTGCCAGTCACAGCGGAACTCCAGGTGGTCGTTGCGGAGCAGGGCGCCGGGCAGCATGCCCGCCTCGCACAGGATCTGGAAGCCATTGCAGGAGCCGATGACCGGGCCGCCACCGGCGGCAAAGGCGGCGACGGCGGACATGACCGGCGCGAAGCGCGCGATGGCCCCCGTGCGCAGGTAGTCGCCGTGGGCGAATCCGCCGGGCAGCACCACGGCGTCCACATCGCCCAGCTCCGACTCCGCGTGCCACACCGCGCGCGCCCGCCAGCCGAGCACGCCGGCGACATGCAGGAAGTCGCGGTCGCTCCACGTCCCCGGAAAGACGATCACCGCCACGCGCGGCGTGGCTGCTCACGCGATCTCTCCCTCTTCGGGTTCGGCCTCGGCGCGCAGCTCCCAATCGGCCGTCTCCATCACCGGGTTGGCGAGCAGGCGCTTGCACATGCCGGACACCGCCTCCTCCGCGGAGGCGTGGTCGGTGGCGATGAAGGCGATGCGCAGCAGCTTCCCGGCCCGGACTTCCTCGACCGAGTCGTAGCCCAGCGCATGGAGCCCGCCGGTGATGGTCTGGCCCTCCGGATCGGCAATACCGGGACGCAGCCGAACGTGCACGTCGGCCAGCCAGCGCACTAGGCGGCGGCCTCCGGCGGCTGCCAGGCCCGGCCGGTCAGGCGGCTGTAGGCGGTGACGTATCGGTCGCGGGTGCCGGCAATCACGTCCTCCGGGAGGGTGGGGGCCGGCGGCTCCTTGTTCCAGCCGGAAGAAGCCACGAAATCGCGCACGTACTGCTTGTCGAAGCTCGGCGGCGATGCGCCCGGCGCATAGCGGGCCGCGTCCCAGAATCGGCTGCTGTCGGGAGTGAAGACCTCGTCGATCAGGGCGATCCGGCCATCGATCCAGCCGAACTCGAACTTGGTGTCGGCCAGGATCAGGCCGACCGCCGAGGCCAGCTCGGCGCCGGCACGATAGAGCGCCAGCGACCGCTCCTCGAGCTGGCGGGCGACATCGGCGCCCGACCAGGTTGGCCAGCTGCTCGCGGGTGATGTTCTCGTCGTGGCCGACCTCCGCCTTGGTCGAGGGCGTGAAGATCGGCTCCGGCAGTCGATCGGCTTCGCGCAGCCCCGCCGGCAGCGCGTGTCCCACCACCTGGCCGTCGCGCTGGTACTCGGCCCAGCCAGAACCCGCCAGGTAGCCGCGCACCACGCACTCGGCGTCGATCCGCTCGGCGCGGCGCACGAGCATGGAGCGTCCGGCGAGCTCCGGTGCGTTGGCTTCCGCCGGGAGGTCCCCCGCGTCGGCCGAGATGAAGTGGCTGGGGCCCAGGTCCGCCAGCCGCTCGAACCACCAGGCCGATAGCTGGGTGAGCACGCGGCCCTTGTCGGGGATCGGCTGGTCGAAGACCACGTCGAAGGCCGACAGGCGATCGGTTGCCACCAACAGCAGCCGGTCGTCGCCGACGGCGTAGGTCTCGCGCACCTTGCCGCGGTGCACCAGGGGCAGTCCCTCGATATGCGTGGATACCAATGTCACGACCGATCCTCCGGATCCTCTTTGCTTTCCTGCGGCTCCGCGCCATCGCGGGGCTTGCCACCAAGCTTCAGCCGACGCTGCGCGTAGCCCTCAACCCAATCGAATAGCTCCAGGGTGACGATCACCAGCGCCGCGCCGCCCACCGCCACGACGTACAGGCCGGCACCCGCCGCCATGCCGACTGCCGCGACCGCCCACAGCGATGCCGCGGTGGTCAACCCGCGGACGCTGCCGCGGTAGTGAAGGATCGCGCCGCCGCCCAGGAAGCCCACGCCGGTCACGATCTGGGCGGCGATCCGGGTCGGGTCGGAGAGCGGCCCCGGGAAGGCGAACGCCGACACGACGGTGAAGATGGCCGATCCCAGGCCGACCAGGGCATGCGTCCGGAAGCCGGCCGGCTGGCGCTGCATCTCGCGCTCCCAGCCGACCGCCGCACCGAGCAGGAGCGCCACCAGCATGCGCAGCAGCGGCTCCCACTGCACACCCATCTCCGGAAGCTGGGTCACGGCGCCCCTCCAGTGCCCGTTCCGATCGGCGGCGCGCCTTCCACGGGCGGCAACCCGCGCGCAATCTCACGACCATGTCGCGCCTGCTCAATCGCCCACCAGGCAGAGACCGCCACGTGCACGGCTCCCGCCGCCAGCAGCAGGCCCAGCCAGATCGCCACGAAGCCTAGCAGCAGGAGGAGCGTCGCCGGGGTCGCCAGCCGCCCGCCGTCGAGGGCACCGGCGATCGGCAGCCATAGCACGCTGAGCAGCGCAGTGGTGACGACCAGCACCAGCACGTCCAGCAGCAGGCCGGCAACCACCACCCCCAACGCGCCTCCACGGGCGCCGGCGCAGCATCGTGGCCGCACGGCCGAGGACGGTGGTGATCGGCGCATCCGGCGCCTGGTTGGCCACCCTCAGGGCGGTGCCGCCGAACGCCTGGCCGGCCACCAGCGCGATGACGAACAGGATGAGGAAGGGGACCAGCGGAGCGCCCAGCCTGACCAGGATGCGGCGTCGACGTGTCGGGCGATGTGAACGCGTCCGGCGCCACCGCGGCGACGCCGGCGAGCAGTGCGGCGAGGGCGCCGACGGCCGGAACGGCGGCAAGCAGGACGATCGTGAAGCCGGTGAGCATGGCGCGAGGGAAGGGAGGGCGCGCCCGGTCCTGGGCGGCGGCACTTCGCAGCAGGGCAACCTGCGCCGTGGCCGACACCAGGCAGAGCAGCGCGAAGCTGACCAGGGTCGCCACCGCCAGGCCGATGAGGTTGAGTGGGAACGCGCCGGAGGTGTAGATGGAGACGCCGAGGAAGGCCAGGTCATTCGGGTCGGGTTGCGCGACCACGACCAGGAACGGGATCCAACCCACGAACGCCAGCCACGCGAGCGCGCCAGCCGGCCACAGGTCGGCACGATCGCCCGCCAGCTGGGCCGCGTAGCGAGCACGCCGCAGCCAGCCGCGCATCAGTTCCTAGGCGTCCAGCGCCAGCGCCCGGTAGGTGGCGTCGATGCCGGCCAGGTGATGGTCCAGGTCCATGGCATGGTGGATATCGTCGCCTGACAGCCATTCCCCCACCCCGGCATCGCCCAGCAGCTCGTCGTGGAATGCGGTCCCGTTGGCCAGCGAACGGTGCGCGGCGCCCTGGACGAGCCGGTAGGCCTCCTGCCGATCGGCGCCCTTGGCGATCATGGCCAGCAGCAGCGCCTCCGAATAGACCATCCCGCCGGACAGCTCCAGATTGGCGCTCATCCGATCGGCATCCACCTCCAGCCCATCCAGCACGGTCGCCAGCGTCCGGGTGGCGTAGGCCGCCACGCCCAACGCCCGCTCGAAGACGAAGCGCTCGGCGCTCGAGTGGCTGATATCGCGCTCGTGCCAGAGCGCCATGTTCTCGAGCCCCACCAGGGCATCGGCGCGGAGGAGCCGGGCCAGTCCGGTAACCCGCTCGGTCAGGATCGGGTTGCGCTTGTGCGGCATCGCGCTGCTGCCCTGCTGGCCAGCGGCGAACGGCTCGAATGCCTCGGCCACCTCGGTCCGCTGCAGGTGCCGGACTTCGACGCTGATCCGCTCCAGTGTGCCGCCCAGGATGGCGATGGTAGTCAGCAGCTCGGCATGGCGGTCGCGGCTGACCACCTGCGTCGCGGCGGGGTCCGGAGTCAGGCCCAGGGCGTCGCACACGTGACGCTCGACCTCGGCGCTGACATTGGCGTGGCTGCCAACCGCGCCCGAGACCTTGCCCGACCGCGATGCGCTCCCCCGCCCGCTGCAGTCGCTCGGCGTCGCGTTCCAGCTCGGCGAACCAGCCGGCCGCCTTGAAGCCGAAGGTGATCGGCTCGGCGTGAACGCCGTGACTGCGGCCGGCCATGGCGGTGGAACGATGCTGCAGCGCCAGCCGCCGGACGATCTCCAGCAACCTGGCGCAGCTCGGACGCCACGACCGCGGTCGCGTCGCGCAGGGTCACGGCGGTGGCGGTATCAAGCACGTCGGAGCTGGTGAGGCCGTAATGCAGCCAGCGTCCCTCGGGTCCCAGCCGCTCGGTGACGCTGCGCAGGAAGGCGATCACATCGTGCTGCGACTCGCGCTCGATCTCGCGGGCCCGCTCCGGGTCGACGTCCTCGTCGGCAACTGCGGAACGGATTCGCTCCCAGTCGTCGGTCGGAATGACCCCGCTCTCGTGAAGCGCCTCGGCGGCCAGCAGCTCGATCCGGAGCCAGAGCTGCAGTCGACGCCGCTCCCCGAAAAGCTCGCGCAGCTCCGGCAGGGCGTAACGGTCGATCACCGGGCAAGAATACGCGGCTGCCCTGGCCCCCGCCGTGCGCCGGCCTAGCCGCGGGGGTCGATCCCGATCTCGGCCCCCGCCGCCTGCCCCTCGCGGAACCCCTGCACCCGCGCAGCCAGCTCGGGGTCGCCCAGCGCCAGGACGCGCGCGGCCAGGTGCCCGGCGTTCTTGGCTCCGGCAGAGCCGATGGCCACCGCCGCCACCGGCACCCCGGGCGGCATCTGGACGATGGCGTACAGAGCATCGGCGCCGCCGAGCGCGCCGCCATCGAGCGGCACTCCGATCACCGGACGCGCCGTCATGCTGGCCAGCACACCGGGGAGGTGTGCCGCCAACCCGGCAGCGCCGACGAAGACCTGGACGCCGCGCCCTTCCGCCGTGGCGACGTACTCGCGCAGGGCCTCCGGCTGGCGATGGGCGCTGATGACCGAGGCCTCCCACCCGATCCCGTAGGAGTCGAGCACGTCGAAGCAGCCCTTCAGCGAGGGCAGGTCGGAGCGTGAGCCGCAGATCACGGCGACGCGAGGGCTATCAGGCATCGGTGCCCTCAAGGATACGGGCGCGGCGCCGGTCAGGTTCCCGCCAGGCGCTCGACCACCGCATCCATCGGTCCCACGTCGCCGACCAGGAAGCTGGTGATCCCCAGTCGCTCGCGCAACATCACGAACTTCTCGGCCAGGCTGTCGGCCGAGCCGATCATGACGTGCGGCGAATCGGCCACCTGCTGCTCGCTGATCGGCGCGTCGCCCATCTCGCTCAGCTGCGCAGCCAGCGCCGCGATCTCGCCGCGCGCGTCGTCGGTCACCGAAGGCGCAGACATCGAGGGATAGACGTTGAAGGTCAGATCGCCGAAGCGCTCCCCGGCCGCCTCACGAACCCACTCCAGCTTCTCCGCTGTTGCCTCCAGGGTGAAGCTGAGCGGGTCACCGCGACCGTTGGCGTGGATGCGTGGCGCGAAGCCCACGATCTGCGCCTCGCGGCCGGCCAGCGATAGCGTCCGCCGTCCGCCGCCACCGATCAGGAACGGGGGATGCGGGCGCTGCACCGGCTTCGGCAGCCCGTCGAGGTCGGTGATCCGGTAATGACTGCCCTCGAATGACAGCGGATCGTCGGCAAAGAGGCCCTTGAGCACGGTGACGGCTTCGGCCAGCCGCTCCGAGCGGACCGGCACCGGGTCGAAGCCGAGGCCGATGCCGTCGTACTCGACCTTGCGCCAGCCGGCGCCGATCCCGATGTCCAGCCGCCCATCGGACAGCACGTCCAGCGAGGCCAGGTCCTGGGCCAGCACCGCTGGATGGCGGAAGTCGTTGTTGAAGACGAAGGCACTCATCCGGAGCCGATCCGACGCGGCGGCGATGACCGCCATGGCCGGCACCGGGGCGAGCTTGTCGACCAGGTGGTCGGATACCACCAGCCCGTGATAGCCCGCCGCCTCGGCGCGCCGCGCCAGCTCGGCCAGGGCGCGGGCGTTCATCACGCCCCCGGCATCGGCCAGGAACTGGAATGGCCTGAGATGCATCTGCCGATTGTGCGGCCTTGACGATACCGACGGGCGTGGTCAGCCGACCAGCTGGCGGAGGAGCCTCCCGACCAGGGCCAGCGGCCCGGCAGCGGATTCTGTCCGGCGATCAGCGGGCCGCCGCTCCCACAGCTCGCGCTCAACCTGAAGGCGCTGCCGGTACAACACCTCCCACTCGTCATGCGGGATGCTGAGGCGCGCCAACCGGTCGTCCACGGCGCCCATTGCCCCAGCGGGGGCACGACCCTCTGAGATAGCGAGCAGCACGTCCTCCACCTGCTGCGATTCCTCTGCCGTGGTCATATACGCCGCCGTGAAGGTCACGCGCGTGGCGATTGCAGCTCGCGCCCGGGCGGCGTCCTCCTTCTTGCCGCTGATGGCAATATCGGAAGGGTGCAGCGTGACCTCAAGGCGCTTGTTCTCAAGGACGAACAGCCGGTCCGGCACCAGCCGGCGGACGCTGGATCCGCCGACTGCGGCCAGCAGGCGTGAGGGCAGCTCGAGGACGAGGGGCGCTCGACCGCGTGCGATCTCCAGGCCAGACGCATCGAGCGCGCGTTCGACGTCGGTCGCCACTTGGTCATAGCCGCCCGGCTGGACCACGACCGGAATGTGCTCATCGGTCCAGCCCTTGAGGATGCTCCGCACCTTGCGGATAGGCGCCACGATCAACATGGTCAGCAGCACCAAGGCCAGCACGGCGGCGTATGGATAGCCGCGCAAGACAGCGCCTACGCGTCCCCCTCCGCTTGGCCGGTCGGCCGGGTCCAGCAGGATGATTCCGGCGATGCCGACTACCAGGGGCAAGATCGAGGGCCAGGAGCAGCATCACCAGCCTGAGCCATCCTTCCTGGACCCAGTCCGGACGTGGGACGAACGCCAGCAGGAAGGACCCGACGTCCGGAAGGATCACGCCGATCAGCGCCGCTACCCAAGCGATGGCCGCGAGCGAGATCCCGGACAGGAGCAGCTGCTTCGACTGCGGCACACGCCCGAAGAGCAAGGTGCTCGCCCAGCCGAAGGCCATGTTCAGCAGCTTCCCAATGAAGCGGCCGGCAAACGCAATGAGGGGTGCGAGGATCGCCATCAGCCAGGACCGACAGGCAACCGCCATGCCAGCCGCGGAGATCAGCCGGCGTCGAACTCCCGCTCGGCGATGTCGTGTCTCAGCTGGCCGCCTTCCAGCGAAGCCTCCCCGACCCCGGCGTAGGCGGTGGCGCGCGCGGCGGCCAGGTCATCGCCGAGGCCGACGAAGGTCGCCACCCGGCCGCCGGTCGTCGCGACGCCGCCGTCGCTGCGCCGCGTGGCGGCGTGGAAGCACAGCAGCGGGCCGTCGTCGTCGGCGCCGGACGGCTCCGCGCCGGTCAGCGGCCGGCCCGATCTGCGGCTCATCGGGGTAGCCCTCGCGAGGCAAGCACCACCCCCACCGCCGCGCCCGAACGGAGCGCCAGCGAGCCCTCCATCAGCCCGCGCTCGCCGCGGGCCGCGCCCAGCAGCGCACTGGCCAGCTCACCGTCGAGGAGCGGCAGGACGACCTGCGCCTCCGGATCGCCGAAGCGCGCGTTGAACTCCAGCACCATCGGTCCGTGGGTCGTCAGCATCAGGCCGGCATACAGCACGCCGCGATACGGGATCCCATCGCGGGCCATCCGCCAGGCGACCGGCTCGAACACCTCGGCCACCGCCGCTTCCAGCGCGTCGTCGCCGAACCACGGGACGGGGCTGTAGGCGCCCATCCCGCCGGTGTTCGGACCGGCATCGCCGTCGCCCAGCCGCTTGTAGTCGCAGGCCGCCGCCAGGGGGACGACGGCCTCGCCACTGACCAGGGCGAAGGCGGACACCTCGCGACCCTCCAGCCGTTCCTCGAGCACCACCCCGCCCTCGGCGGCCGGTCCGGCGAGCTGGCTGCGGATGGCGTCCTGCGCCTCCTCGAGCGAGTCGGGGATGACCACGCCCTTGCCGGCGGCCAGCCCATCGGCCTTGACCACCGGCGGCCGGTCCTGGCGCCGTGCGTACTCCACGGCCGCGTCCGCATCTCGGAAGGAGGCGCCGGCCGCAGTCGCCACGCCGGCCCGAGCCATGACCGCCTTGGCGAAGCCCTTCGACGTCTCGAGTCGGGCGGCGGCCCGGCTCGGCCCGAAGACCGGGACCGCTGCGGCGACCAGCGCATCGGCCACGCCGGCGGCCAATGGGCCTCCGGGCCGATCACCACCAGGTCGTAGCGCTCGCGGGCCGCGTGGCGCGCCACGGCGACGGGATCCAGCGGGTCGAGGTCCTCAACCGGCTCGGCGACCGCCGCCGTGCCCGCGTTGCCGGGCGCGATCCGCACCCGACGCACCATCTCGTCCCGGGCCAGACGCCAGGCCAGGGCGTGCTCGCGCGCCCCGGAGCCGAGGACCAGGATCTCCACGCGCTACGGTGAGGCGGCGGGTGACGGCTCCGGCGACGCTCCGGTCAGCTCGGCCAGGCGATCGAGCACTGGCTGCAGCTCGTTCAGCCGATCCTGGTAGGCGCCCAGGTCCCCGGCGGCCAGCGCGGCCTGCGCCTCGGTATAGAGCCGCTGCGCTTCCGCCACCAGGCCGGCCACGTCCTCCGGCAGGCCTCCCCCGCCGTCCGGCGGCTCCGGCGCGGCGGCGCCAAGCAGCTGCTCGATGGCATCGGGCACGTTCTCGGCAAACGCCACGCGCTCGTTGCTGACCATGATCACGCGCACGAACTGCGGGAACGGGGCGCCGGATGCCTGCAGGAAGACCGGCTCCACGTACAGCAGCCCGTCCTCGCCGAGCGGCAGCACCAGCAGGTTGCCGCGGATGACGGACGAGCCGGACCGATCCCACAGGCTGAACTGGGCGCTGATGGCGTCGTCCTGGTCGATGCGCGACTCGACCAGGGCCGGTCCATCGGTCGAGGTGTCGTTCGGGAAGTGGAAGGCGATCCGCTCGCCGTAGACGCCCGGATCCATGCGCGCCGCGGTCCAGGCGATCATGTTCGGCCGCTGCTCCGGGACGAGCGGCTGGATCAGGACGAACTCGGCCTCATCCTCGCCGGGGAGTCGCATGATCACGTAATACGGCTCCATCGGCTGACCGCCACCGGTCACGACGTCATCCGGGATCGCCCAGCGGTCCTCCTGGTTGTAGAAGTTCGTTGCGCCATCCTCCGTGGCGGGCAGGTGATAGAGGCGGTAGGACTGGTTCTGGGCGATGAACAGGTCCTCCGGGAAGCGCAGGTGAGCCTGCAGCTCGGTGGGCATCTCCGACATCGGCTCGAACAAGCCCGGGAAGATGCGCGACCAGGCCTGCAGGATCGGCTCATCCGGCTCGGCCGTGAAGAAGCGCACCGTGCCGTCGTAGGCGTCCATCACCACCTTGACGCTGTTGCGCACGTAGTTGGCACCGGGGAACGGGCTGCCTTCGTCGAGCGGCTGGGCGTTCGGATAGCGGTTGGTCAGGGTGTAGGCGTCCCAGACCCACAGCAGCCGCTGGTCGGCGCTGACGATGTAGGGGTCGTGGTCGTAGGTCAGGAACGGGGCGAGCTCCGGGACCCGCTCCTCGACCGCTCGACGGAAGAGGATCTGCGAGTCGTCGGTCAGCTGGTTGCTGATCAGCAGGTTGAAGTCGCCGAAGCGCAGGGCGAACAGCAGGCGCGAGAAGAAGTTGCCGATGCCGACGCCGGTGGTCCCCTGCCACGTCGTGGTGGCGCCGGCCTCCGACGACTCGCTCAGCGGGAAGTCGAATTCCGCCGTGTCGGTGCCGGTGACGACATGGGTGTCGGTTGCCTCGCCGAAGTAGATGCGCGGCTCGCCGATCGCCAGCTGCCGCTCGGTCCCGATGCCGCCGACCAGATAGTCCGGCTGCCCCTGCGGCGTGATGCCATCGACCGGCACGGCGGCGATGCCGAAGCCATGCGTGTACACCAGCCGCTCGTTGGTCCAGGTGCGAGCCTGGGACGCCAGCTGCTCGACGTCCAGCTCGCGCGCGCTGAGCATCAGCTGCCTCGTCTCGCCGGCGACCTGGTAGCGGTCGATATCCACGTCCAGGAAGTCGTAGTAGCGGCGCAGGTTCTGGTCCTGCCGGACGGTGGTCAGCAGCGGCCGGTAGTCCCACAGCCGCAGGTTGTCGATCGTCGGCGAGTCCTCGTCGAAGACGGCCTGGGTCAGGTCCTGCTCGCCGCTGAAGTCGCGCAGCTCGATGGAGTCCAGGTCGAAGGCGGCTCGGGTGGAGCCGATGTGGCTCGGCGATATACGGTCGCTCGACGGTCAGCTCGTTCGGGTTGACCTGGAAGTTCTGCACGAAGGCCGGATACAGCCCGCCCACCAGGATCGACAGCACGAACCATGCGCCTCCGGCCAGCGCCAGCGCCCACAGCGTGCGGAACCAGATGTTCAGCAGCAGCAGCGCGGCCGCCGCCAGCGCGACGAAGGTGAGGATCTGGTACGCCGGCAGCTGGGCGTTCATGTCGGTGTAGGTCGCCGCCTGGATCGACTCGTAGCCGCTGGTCGAGTAGCTCAGCTCCGGGATGTCGAGCTGGTAGCCGGCGGCGATGTTGACCAGCAGCAGCGCTCCAAGGATCGAGAGGTGGGCGCGCACCGGCGCGGTCAGGCGGAACTGCCAGCGCAGCGCGCCCGCCGCATAGGCGCCGAGGCTCAACAGCAGGATGGCGATCAGGCTGATGGATGGCCCAGCCCTGGAGGAAGCGCCAGAAGGGCAGGTCGAAGACGTAGAAGCCGATGTCGCGTTGGAAGTTCGGATCGGTGGTGCCGAAGTCGCCGCCGTTGACGAAGAGCAGGATCGTCTGCCAGCTCCCACTCCAGGCGCCCGCAGACACCAGCGACAGCAGGCCCACCACCCCGACCAGCGCCCAGGTGATGGCGCGTGAGGCATCCGGCACCTCGAACTGGCCGATGCGCCGGATGGGGACCTGCGGCGCGATCCGGCGGGCCACCCAGATGCTGGCGAGGGCCGGCACCGCGAAGGCCAGGAAGCCGACGATGAACAGGCCGACCTGCGACCAGAGCCGGGTGGTGAGGATGGAGGTCCGGCCCAGCGCTCCGTACCACCACAGGTCGGTGATCAGGCTGACCAGGCCGCCCAGGAATGCCGAACAGGAAGAACGCAACGCAGCACCAGGCCGCCGATCAGGACCCAGCGTCGCACCGGACGGCCCCCCGGGCGTCGCGGGAAGCGGACCGTCCCGTCGTCGTCCGGCGGGGCGCCATCGCCGTTGGTGCGGCTGGACCGGGCCGGCCGGGGCGGCAACGGGCGCCCCTCGCGGCGCGCGTCCTGCTCCGCCTGACGGCGTTGCAGCTCTTCCAGCAGCTTGTCGAACCATGAGGACATCGGCGCGCGCATCGTACCCATCCCGCGCATCGGGCGCTGCGGCGCGCTCCGCGCTGCCTAGAATCAGCGCCGATGCGGACCTTCGAAGAGCTCGAATCGCTGTGGGCGGCCGTGCCCGCCCCGCCGCGCGAGCGCGGCACGCTGCGGCTGGTCTGCCGGCGGGTGATGCCTGGCGTGCATGAGACGCCCGATGAGGCGCACCTCAGCGTCGAGGCCGGCCTGGTCGGAGACCGCTGGGACGCGGCCAGGGACCCCGACCGGGAGACGCAGGTGACGCTCATGAATGCGACGGTCGCCGAGCTGGTGGCGGCCGGACGTCAGCCGCTGCACGAGGCGGGCGACAACCTGCTCGTCGACTTCGACATCGGCTACGACAACCTGCCGCCGGGCAGTCGCGTGCGCATCGGCCAGACCGTGCTGGAGGTGACCGCAGCGCCGCACGCCGGCTGCAGCAACTTCAGCGAGCGGTTCGGCCAGGACGCGTTGCGCTGGGTGAACTGGCGCCACTGGCGCGAGCGGCGCCTGCGTGGCGTGAACATGCGCGTGATCGAGGGCGGAACCGATCCGGGTCGGGGACGAGGTGACCCGGATCGCGGCCGGCGTGCCGGCCTAGAGACCTACTCCCACTCGATGGTGGCGGGCGGCTTCGAGCTGATGTCGTAGACGACCCGGTTGACGCCGGGCACCTCGTTCACGATCCGGCTGCTGATTCGTGGCCAGGATCTCGTACGGCAGCCGCGCCCAGTCGGCCGTCATCCCGTCGTCGGAGGTCACCGCGCGGATGGCCACCACGTTGGCGTAGGTGCGGCCGTCGCCCATCACCCCGACGCTGCGCACCGGCGTCAGGATGGCGAACGACTGCCACAGGGACCGATACAGCCCGGCGGCCTTGATCTCGTCGATCACGATCCAGTCCGCCTCGCGCAGGGTGTCCAGCCGCTCGGCGGTCACCTCGCCGATGATCCGGATCGCCAGGCCCGGCCCGGGGAATGGCTGGCGCAGCACCATCGCCTCCGGCAGGCCAAGCTCGGCGCCGACTCGCCGCACCTCGTCCTTGAACAGGTAGCGCAGCGGCTCGACCAGGCTGAAGCGCAGGTCGGCCGGCAGGCCGCCGACGTTGTGATGCGTCTTGATCTTGGCCGCCGCCTTGGTCTCGGCCGTCGTCGACTCGATGACATCGGGATAGAGCGTGCCCTGCACCAGGAAGTCGATCTCGCCCAGGCGCTGCGCCTCCTCCTCGAAGACGCGGATGAACTCGTCGCCGATGATGCGCCGCTTCTCCTCCGGATCCTCCACGCCCGCCAGGCGTCGGAGGAATCGGTCCCGCGCGTCGACCATCACCAGCTTCATGCCGAGGTGCTCGGCGAAGGTGGTCCGCAGCAGCTCGGACTCGCGCTTGCGCATCAGCCCGTGGTCGACGTAGATGCAGGTCAGCTGGTCGCCGATGGCGCGATGCACCAGCGCCGCCGCCACCGCCGAATCCACGCCACCCGACAGCGCGCAGATGGCACGTCCCGTCTCCGATCCGGCGCGCGATGTCGGCCACCGTGGCCTCCACGAAGGACGCCGGCGTCCAGGTCGGCGCCGCCCCGGCGATGTCGACCACGAAGTTGCGCAGGATCTCCCTGCCGCGCGGCGTGTGGGCCACCTCGGGGTGGAACTGGATGCCGTACAGCCCGCGCTCGGTATCGGCCAGTCCGGCGAAGGCGGTGGAGTCGCTCTGGGCCGTGGGCACGAAGCCGTCCGGCGGTCGCACGATCGAGTCGCCGTGGCTCATCCAGACCGGCTGCTCGCGGTCGATGCCGCGGAAGAGGCCGTCCTCGGACGTGATCTGGACCGATGCCGGCCCGTACTCGCGCTTGGCACTGGGCACCACCTCGCCGCCAAGCTCGTGGGCCATCAGCTGCAGCCCGTAGCAGATGCCCAGCACCGGGATCCGGCCGGACCAGACCGCCGGATCGGGTCGCGGCGCATCGGCGTCGTAGACCGATGACGGGCCGCCGGACAGGATGATCGCCTTCGGATGGCGCCGCTCGATCTCGCCCCACGGCGTGTCGTGCGGCAGGAGCTCGGAGTAGACGTTCAGCTCGCGAACGCGGCGGGCGATCAGCTGGGCGAACTGGCTGCCGAAGTCCAGGATGACGACGGTGTCGGGCTCAGCCGGCTGTGCCTCGGCGCGCTCGGGTGGCGGCGCGTGCAGCGCCTGCTCGAGATAGGCCTCCACCTCGGCATCGTCCGGAGCCAGGACCCGGTGGCCCGCGTTGGCGGCCTCGCCATGGACCGTCCGGCCACGATCGCGCCCGGCCGACGGCGCTCCGCGATGCTCTTCGGTGGTGTCGGTCAACCGGCCCCTCCAGCCACGACCTGATCCTTGCCGCCCAGTCTAACGGGCCGCATCGGCTCCGCTAGGCTTTCCCGACCAGCTGACGAAGAACGGAGATGAACCGATGAGCGAAGAGGCCAACCAGGATGGCCCGCGGAGGGTCGAACTCACGCCGCAGGCCAGCGTGGCGGTCCGCCAGCAGCAGCCGATGACGGAGCTGAACCTGGCCGAGCTGTTCGACACCCATTTGCCCAACATCGCCGACCAGATCGTCAACCTCGGCGGCACGCCGGCTGGCCCACCCTACGGCCGCTACCACCAGTTCGGACCGGACCAGGTCGACGTGGAGATCGGCATTCCGGTGGCTGCGCCGGTCGCCAACCTGCGGCCGCTGGCGGAATGCGAGGCAGGCGAGATGGGCAGCGCCGAACTCCCCGGCGGCGAGGCTGCCGTGCTCGTCCATCGCGGACCGTACGACTCCCTGAGCGGCGCGTACGACCGGCTGCACGACTGGATCCATGCGCAGGGGCGCGATGAGGGACCCGGGCCATGGGAGTCCTACGTCGACGACCCGTCCGAGGTGGCCGATCCCTCGCAGCTCCGCACCGAGGTCGTCTGGCTCTTCGGCTAGCCCTGATCGCTGACCAGCCGTTGGACGATGGCCAGCAGTCTCGCGTGCGTCGCCTCGTCGCCGGCCGCGATGAGGCCACTACCCGCCGAGCCTGGGCTGACCGCGCGGCCCCGCAGGTCCGAGACCGCGCAGCCAGCCGCCAGGCAGACGGCGACGCCTGCCGCGAAGTGCACATTCGCAGCGAGCTCGGCATTGGTGAAGTAAGCGGCGCGACGACCGGCGGCGACCCACGTCAACGCCAGCGACGTGGAGGTGACGCGCGGCTGGAAGGACGATCGGAACTCGGCGTCGGCGAGCAACGTCAGCGGATCGAACCGTGGCGGCGTCGGCCGCAGGTCGAGGTCGATGTCGACGAGCCGCGAGCCGCCGCTCGGCGTCAGTGGCGCCTCGGCGGCACCGCTGTGGACGCGTCCGTTCGCTTCTGCCGCGGAAAAGGTCTCGCCGGCGAAAGGATCCGCCACGGCCGCCGTCGCGGGGCCGTCCGACGCAACGAGCGCGACGTTGACGGCCACAGCCTGAACCCCGGCGGCGAAGTTCGCCGTCCCGCACAGCGGATCGACCAGCCAGGTTCTGCCCTCCGCCGTCCCGGGCGCATGCCCACTCTCCTCGCCTACCACGTGGTCCGCGGGCCGATGTCGCCTGAGGACCGCGATGATGGCGTGCTCAGCCTTGATGTCCACGTCGGTGGCGAAGTCCAGGCCACCCTTGTCGAGGCGCTCATGGGCACCGCCGAATCGGTCTCGCACGATCGCCGCCCCTGTCTCGGCCGCCTCCCGCGCGACCTCGGGATCATTCACCCCGACGCCAGCTCCAGGCGAGCCTGACGCAGCGCAGTGCGAGCGGTCTCGGCCGGGAAGGGGGCCCGTCCGATGGCGGCTTCCTCGTCAAGCTCTCCGGCTGCCAGTTGCGCGCCAAGGTCGGCCATCGCCGCCAGGTCCGCCGCCTGGGCAGCAACGAAAGCCCGATCGCCGACACTACCGTGGCCGGGAACCACGGCGTTCCCGACGAGAGGCAGCAGCCGCTCCTGCACCGTCATCGGCCCAGGCGCCGGGAAACGCATCGCCATAACCGGGGGCCGCGTCGTTCTCGAGCAGGTCGCCGGCGAACAGGACGCCGGCATCGGGCAGGTCGATCACGATGTCGTTGTCGGTGTGCCCACGGCCCAGGTACGTCAGCCGCAGCTCGCGATCGCCAAGGTCGAGGGTTGCGGCATCGGAGAACAGTCCGGTCGGGCGGCGTGAGAACGACCTCGCTCAGCTCTTCCGCGAACTCGGGCGCCTGCTCGCTGACCCGCGACCGCATGGCGTCGCCTTCGGTGCGCACCCGTTCGGCGCAGCGGGCGTGGCCCCAGATCGGCGCCGGCACGAACCGGGCATTGCCGAAGGTATGGTCCCAATGGTGGTGGGTGTTCACCACGGCCGCGATCGCCAACCGGCTCAGCTCCGCGACTTCGACCAACAGCGCGTCGGCCAGGCGATGGGACGCGCGCGTATCGATCAGGACCAGGCCGCGTTGGCCCTGGATCAGCGCCGACGTTCTGGTCGAAGGGCTCGTCGCCCCACGTTGCATAGCGGCGGACGAAGACACGGTCACCGACCTCGAGCCAGTCCGCCACCTCGAGTCAGGCCTCCTCCATGTAGTACTCGGTGAACTCGGCGCACCGCCCGTCGCCGGCGAATCGCAGGAGGAACACGTTGTGGAAGGTCCGGGCCGGTCCCTTGTCGGTCGCGAGGTAGCGGCTGGTGCCGACGGCGACCGCGCGATCGCCATCGATGGCGAAGGGCGCGTAGCTCGCCTCCCAGCTGTCCGGCGGGTCCGCGTCTTCCAGCCAGGCCGCAACGATCGCCTCACGACCGTGGTTGGCGTGGCTGTCACCGCCATAGGGTCGGTACCGGTACTCCGCGTCCTCGGTGAAGAGCGACTCCACCCGATCGCGATCGTTCGTCTTCCAGGCCTCGACGTAGCGATCGAGCCAGGCCTGCAGGTCCGATTGATTCATGCACTCATGCTACGCCGACGGCCGCATCCGTCATCGAGGGCTGGTGATCCGGCCAGCGCTTTGCGACCCTCACGGTCGGTCCGCATGGAGGGCCCCGAGGCCCGGCGCCTCGTCGTCAAGCGCCGCGCGCTCGGCACGGGTCAGCTGCCGGAAGGGGGCGAGGCTCAGGGCGCCCTTCTCATGGCGCCAGGTCCCGGCGACCTGACCGTCGAGCAGAAAGGTGTTCACCGAGTGCGGCGTCTTCGTGTTGAACACGCGGGACCGGAACTCCTCCGGCAGGATCAGGGTCCGCCTGGCGTGGACCAGCAGGGTCGCGTCCCAGACGGGCAGGAAGCGCGGAGGCGCAGGTGAGTCCGGGTGGGGCAGCGGCGCATCCGGCAGGTCGACCAGCGGGCGCCCGCCCTGGTCGCGGAAGCCGCGCAGGGCCATGGAGGACGCCACCTCCTTCACCGTGCTGAGATTGGCGCCCATCCAGTTCGCCGCATCGGCCAACGCGGCCGGCCCGAAGCCGCCCAGGTAGCGCCTGATCAGCAGCTCGATCCCGTCGCGCTCGGACACCTTCTTCGGCGGCTTCAGCCAGTCGGCCGCCAGGCCGTAGAGGTCTGCGCGCCGCTGGTCCCAGGTCCCCGACGGCGGGACGCGCACGATGTCGGCCAGCATGTTGATGCCCGATTGCGGGCCGCCGAGACCGCGCTCCTTCAACCGGCGGCTGAGATCCTTCTGCCGAAGTGGGCCGCCGGCGAGCTCATCGGCGATGGCCCGCGCGATCTCGTCCGTATCCGCCAGGTCATATTGAGACGCCGCCGCGCGAAGCCACCATTCGCGCCGCGCGGTGCGCACTCCGATCTCCATCGGCCAATAGTCGGCAGCGGAAACCATGTGAATGGTGGCCCGCATCAGCGTGCCCTGGATCACGCGACGCGACTCCAGCGCCTCCGTGAGGTGAGCGCGCTCGAAGCCGTGCTTGCGCGACCACAGGCCGATGTAGCCTGCCGGCGCGTACTGCGTCTGGAGGCCGCCGATCGATTCCAGCACGCGCTCGATGGAGTCGTTCGAGCGTTCGAGCAGGAACTGCCGCGCCAGCAGGGCACGATTGAGGGCGCGAGTCCCGAGAACGGCGTCCGGCATCAGACCGGCTGAGCTACTCCCGTCCGGAGAGCTGCCAGGACTTGCCCTCGGAGACGATCGACGGCGCGATCACCATCTCGACACGGTGCATCTCGTCGATCGTGCCGGCGCCCAGGGCAGCCATCGACTGGCGCAGGGCGCCGACCAGGTTCTGCGTACCGTGCGTCGTCGTCGCCGGGCCGAACAGGATCTGCTCGAGCGGCACGCGCTCGCCGATGGTGATCCGCGTGCCGCGCGGCAGGGTCGGTGACGGCGCGGCCATGCCCCAGTTGAAGCCCCGTCCCGGCGCCTCGAGGGCGCCGGCGAACGGCGAGCCGAGCATCACCGCATCGGCTCCGGACGCGATGGCCTTGGCGATGTCGCCGCCGGTCTTCATGCCGCCATCGGTGATGACCGGGACGTGACGCCCGGTGTCGGCTGCGATACCGATCGCGCGCCGCCGCCACCTCCAGGGTCGCGCTGACCTGTGGCACGCCGATGCCCAGCACCTCCCGCGTGGTGCACGCCGCGCCGGGGCCGACCCCGACAAGGATGGCGGCCGCGCCCTGCTGCATGAGCTGGTAGGCGGCCTCGCCGCTCACCGTGTTGCCGACCAGGACCGGGAGGTGCAGCGCACCGGTCAGGTCGCTGAGCGACAGCACGCGGCCCGGATGTCGAGATATGGCGCGCGCTGCTCACCTGCGACTGGACCAGGAACAGGTCCGCGCCGGCGGCCGCGGCGATCTCGGCATGGTCCCAGGCAGCGGCGGGCGTTGTGGCGACCGCCGCGATGGCGCCCTGCGCCTTGACGCGGGTGATGAGGGCGCTGATCAGATCCGGGCGGACCGGCGCGTTGTAGGCCTCGGCCAGCAGATGCGCGGCCGCGCGTCCCGTCTCGGCGCCGGCAACGCGCTCGATGATCGGGGTGGCGTCCTCGTAGCGGGTATAGAGGCCCTCGAGGTTGATGAAGGCGACGCCGCCGTGGCGGCTCAGACGGACCGCGAAGTCGACGTCGGCCACGGCGTCCATGGCCGACGCCAGGAACGGGATCTCGAGCCGATGCCCGCCGATCTCGACGGTGAGGTCGACCTCAGCCGGATCAAGGGTCACCGCGCCGGGCACCAGCGCGACCTCGTCGAAGCCGTAGGCACGGCGCAGCCGATCGGTCGCCGGGGCGAAGGTGGGCTGTTCGATCATCGGGCCAACGGCTCCGGTACGAAAACGCCCGCAACCGGCGCGTGCCGTCGCGGGCCAGATCGACTGCGGGCGGATGAGACTGCGCGGATCGGGTGCACCACCGGCCGTCCTGCGAGTTTCGCCGGAGTATAGCGGCCGCCTCCGGCCCGGGCGGCTACGGCGTGCGCCAATCCACGGACTCGATCAGGTCCTGCACCTGCGCCTGGGCCGACGCGGCTGCATTGCGGTCGCAGATCACGATCGCGTCCAGCCGCTGCGGGCTGACGGCCACGACGTAGGCAGACTCGGACGTGGCGCCAAGGTCGTCGCACAGGGCGGTGCGCTGGATGCGGCGCCCCTCGCGGCCGCCGATCAGCAGCCGCTCGCCGTCCGGCAGCTCGCAGGCCGCACCGGCACAAGATGTGGTGACCCACCAGACGAGCTGTGATCCGTCGTCGAGGGCTTCGAGCGGCGCGTGGCAGTTGGTCGCCCCAGGGCCATCGCACTGCGGGTCGAGCGGCTGGGACGAGATGAGGGCGATGGTCTGGGCCCCGCGCCAAGCATCTGGATCCGTGGAAAGCGCCTGCCAGCCCTCGGGCACCCGGACACGGAAGCCGTCGCCCTCGAAGGCCGTTTCCCCAGCCACGCCGCCGTCTACCGCGCAACCGCCCAGGACAACGGCCATCAGCCAGCAGACCGCCACGAAGCGGCGCGGCAGCTCCGATCGCTTCGTGGCTTCAGCCGTCGAGGGTGACGCCGGCGGCCCTCGCGTCCTCCGCCAGGGCGAGCAGCGGTTCGTCCGAGTCGGCGCTGGCCTGCAGCAGGCCGATCACACGGCTCAGGCCGAGCTCCGCCAGCTCAGCCAGGTACGCGCTGCGCCGGTCCCCGGCCTTCGACCATGCGGGCTCGCCCCACCACGCGTGGAGGCTCAGCGACAGGCTTTCCGGGTCTCGCCCGATCTCCTCGCAGCGCGACCGGATCACCGGCAGCGCCTCGCGCAGGTCGGCCGGCGACAGGCCATCGACGTTCAGCTCGTCGGCGAAGCGCGCTGCCAGGCGCCAGGTGACGTTGGGGCCGTTGCCGCCGACCATGATCGGGATGCGTGGCTGCCGCATTCCCTTCGGCAGATTGATGGCATCTCGCACCGAAGCGTGCTCACCTTCGAAGGTCGCATGCTCCCTGCCCGGCGCCAGCATGCGTGTGATCACCTCCAGCCCGTCGCGCAACATCGCCAGCCTGACGGGGGTCTCCGGGAAGCCGTAGCCGTACGCCAACCATTCGTCTCGCTTCCAGCCGGCGCCAATGCCCAGGTCGAAGCGCCCATCGCTGATCGTGTCCAGCGTGCCGGCCATCTTGGCGGTCAGCGCCGGGATTGCGGAATCCGTTGCAGATCACGATCTGGCCCACCCGCACCCGCTCGGTCAGCGCCGCCAGCGCGCTCAGCGAGGTGAACGACTCGAAGGTGATCTCATCGGTCGGCTTCGGCACCGTGTGGAAGTGGTCGAACAGCCAGACCGACTCGAAGCCCAGTGCCTCGGCGCGCTGCGCCACCGCCACGGTCCTCCGCCACGCCTTCCCGTGCTCCCACCCGTCGAACTCGCCCGTCCATCCCTGTGGAGCTATTAATCCAAGTTTCATCGCACGATCATTTGTGCACGTTCGGGGCCGACGCTGACGTGGGTGATGGGCACGCCGGCCAGCGCCTCGAGCCGTTCGACGTAGCGGCGTGCCGCCTCCGGCAGCTCGTCCCAGCCGCGGCAGGCAGTCGTATCGGTCCCCCAGCCGGCGACCTCTTCGTACACCGGCTCGAGCCGTGCATAGGCCGATGCCGAGGCAGGCACCGTCGTCCACTCACGCCCATCGGTCGGATCGCGGTAGGCCGTCGCGATCCGGATGCCCTCGAACCCGTCCAGCACATCCAGCTTCGTCAACGCGATGGCCTGGTAGCCGGCCAGCCGCACGCTGTAGCGCACAGCCACCGCGTCGTACCAGCCGCAGCGCCGCGGTCGCCCGGTGGAGGTGCCGTATTCCGCGCCGCGCTCGCGCAGTCGTTCGCCGTCCACGTCGTCAAGCTCGGTCGGCAGCGGTCCGGCGCCTACGGCCGTGGTGTAGGCCTTGGCGACGCCAAGCACCTGGTCGATGGCCACCGCCGGTAGCCCGGCGCCCAGGCTGGCGCCACCGGGGATCGGGCTGGATGAGGTGACGTAGGGATAGACGCCCCAGTCGATGTCGCGCATCGTCCCGAGCTGGCCCTCCAGCAGCACGTGGTCGCCATCGGCCAGCGCCGCGTCCACCATCGCCTGGCCGTCGACCACGTGTGGGCCCAGCCGCTCCCCGGCGGAGAGGTAGCGCTCGGCGACTTGCTCCTCGTCCAGCGCATCGGCGATCAGCTGGCCCATCTCGTCCTGCGGGCCGCCGGCTCCGAAGTAGCCCTCCACGATGCGGCGCGCACGGCCGAGCGCCGAGTGCAGGCGCTCGCGGAACATATCGGCCTCCACAAGGTCGACCATCCGAATGCCTCGCCGCGCAACCTTGTCCACGTAGGCGGGACCGATGCCGCGGCTGGTAGTGCCCAGCTTGGCCTTGCCTCGTTCGCGCTCTTCGAGCTGGTCGATCAGGACGTGATGGGGCATGACCAGGTGCGCCCGGTCCGCGATGAAGAGGTTGGCGCAATCGAAGCCTGCCGCCATCAGGCCGTCCAGCTCGTCGACCAGCGCGGGCGGGTTGATGACCACCCCATTGCCCAGCAGGTTGCGGGTTGTCGGGTAGAAGATCCCGGACGGGATCAGATGCAGCTTGAAGTGGCCGTGCGGATTGACCACGGTGTGGCCGGCGTTGTTGCCGCCCCCATAGCGGACCACCAGGTCGGCGTCACGAGCCAGGTAGTCGACGACCCTGCCCTTTCCCTCGTCGCCCCACTGGGCGCCGACCACGGCGGTGACGGACATGTGGGCGGCTCGCTACCTCGCGGCATACGGCTGGGAGGGCGCCATGGTACCCCGAGACCGGGGATATCGAAGAGCGCCGCGACGGCGGCGCCCTGTCGGTGCGATGGTGAGAGCCGAAGGGCTAGGCCCGGGTGGCGCGCACCTTGTCAAAGCAGCTCGAGCAGTAGACCGGCCGGTCGTTCCGCGGCAGGAACGGAACAAGTGCCTGGCCACCGCACTCCGCGCAGACCGCGGCGTGCATTTCGCGCTGACCGCCTCCCCCACCGTTGCCGATGCCGAGGGCTCGATTCTGCTTCGCGACGGCGCGGCAGCTCGGACAACGCTGGGGCTCGTTGACCAAGCCCTTCTCAGCATAGAACTGCTGCTCGCCGGCGGAGAAGACGAAGTCCATCCCGCAGTCTCGACAGTGGATGGTCTTGTCGGCGTACACCCTACCCTGTGCCTCCTGTTCGCACGCCACGGCCGGGCCTTGGACGGTTTGCTTGTTCCCCTGCCTGGGCGGGCGTTGAGCGTGCGACAGGTTGCCGGGGTCGAGCAGTTGGCCGAGCGTTTCGCGGGCGACTATACACGCGGGTTCAAGCGGTGTATAGACGCGCGGCAGACACTCCGGCCACGCTCAGTATGCCTGCACCTCCACTTCCTTCGTCATGGTGTAGAAGCGCGTGTTCGACTTGCGGAACTGCAGCGGCACCTCGCCGATGGGCCCGTTGCGGTGCTTCGCCACCTTCGCCTTCAACAGCTCGACCTCTGAATCCGCGTTCTGCTCGCCCTCGCGGTACAGGAAGATCACGACGTCAGCGTCCTGCTCGATGGAGCCAGATTCGCGGAGGTCCGACAGCCGCGGTTCCTGCGTGCCGCGCTGCTCGACGCCGCGCGACAGCTGCGACAGCGCGATGACCGGCACCTTCAGCTCGCGGGCCAGCTGCTTCAGGCCGCGGCTGATCTCGCTCACCTCCTGGACCCGGTTCGCCTCCTTCTGGTTGAGCGAGCCCTGCATCAGCTGCAGGTAGTCGACGATGATCAGGTCCAGGCCGCGCTGCTCGGCCTCCAGCCGACGGGCCTTGGTGCGCAGCTCCATCACACTGAGCACCGGCGAGTCGTCGATCCACATTGGCGCCGCGTGCATGTCGTTCATGACCTGGGCGATCTTCGACCAGTCCGTCTCGTCCACGAAGCCCGACTGCAGCGGCCGCGGGTTGATGCCCGATTCCGCCGAGAGCAGGCGCAGCGCCAGCTGTTCCTTGCTCATCTCGAGCGAGAAGACCCCAACCTTCTTGGCCTCGCGCACTGCGGCATGCTGGGCGATGTTCAGCGCAAGGCTCGTCTTCCCGACGCTGGGTCGCGCGGCCACGATGATCAGGTCAGACGGCTGGAAGCCACCGAGCAACGTGTCCAGCTGGCTCAGGCCGGACGGGATGCCCAGGAGCTGGCCGCGATGCTCGTGCAGGTACTCGAGCCGGTCATAGGCCTGTCCCAGCAGCGTCGCGAGCGATTCGAAGCCGCCCGCGGTCCGATGCTGGCTGATCTCGAACAGGATCCCCTCCGCCCGGTCGATGGCGACCTCGGCATCGTTCGCCTCCTCGTAGCCGACCGCCGCAATCCGCCCGGCGGCGCCGATCAGGTTGCGCAGCACCGCCTTGCGCTCGACGATGCGGCCGTAGTGCTCGACGTGCACGGCCGTCGGCACCGCGTTCATGAGGCTGGCCAGGTAGGCCGGACCTCCGACCGGCTCCAGCCGATCGCGCCGCGCCAGCTCGTCGGCCAGGGTCACGAGGTCGATCGGCTCGCGCTGACCGTGCAGGCCGAGCATCGCCTCGTAAATGTCGGCGTGCTGCTGGCGGTAGAAGTCGGCCGGTCGCAGGAAGTCGGCGACCTTCAGGGCAGCGTCAGGATCGATGAGGATCGAGCCGAGCACGCTCTGCTCGGCTTCGACCGCCTGTGGTGCCAGCTTGTCGATGCTCACGGATGTATCGGTCCAGACGCGGCGCTAAGACGGGTCCGTTGACCCGTGGTCAACCGTAGGCGTCGCGGAACCGCAAGCGATGGACTTATCCGCCGGCTGGAGCCGACTTACCAACATCCTCGAAAGGTCGTCGGTGATAACCGGCCCGAAGTTGTGGATTCCGTCTTCACCCGTGCGTTCCGCGCCATGGCGCGAGTCAACGTCAGGGGTGTGACAGGTTGCCTGTCGCGGGCTACCGGCCCCAGTTGTCGGGCGGCTCCCTGCGGCCGTCGGCCTGGTTCCAGGCGTCGCGCTGCTCGACGACCTGGCCCTCGTCGTCAAAGCGCAGGACCGATGTACCCGCCAGCGAGGTCTCGATGCCGTTCTCGAGCAGAGCGGCCCACCATTCGATCGCAGCGTGATCGCCCTCAACGATCGGCGAGCCGACCCAGACGCGCACCGCCTCCTCCTCGCTGAAGGCCTGGCTGACGTACTCGCGCACGCCGGCGCGTCGCAGGTAGGGCGTCCGGAAGGGCTGCGTCGAGAAGACCACGTCAGGCGCGTAGAGGGCGACGATGGCCTCGGTGTCCTTCGCCTCCCAGGCGCTCTTCCAGGTGTCGGCCCAGCGACGGGCGGCGTCGCGAGTGTCCACTTGTCCGCTCAGCTCCTTCGCTCATCTCCGCGGCGCGGCTTCTCAGGCGTGAACCAGGGCAGCCTTAGCGTGGGATTGGGCACATCTGAAGCCTTTCTGAGCGTGAATTCGTCGAGCGAGGCACGAATCTCCTTGCTTGCGTGCGTGACATTCACGCCTGAGAAGAAGCGATGGCGGCGGCGGCCGGAGCTAGGCGGGCACCACCGTGACGGTGACCTGGGCGTCTACGCCGGTCATCAGCCGCACATCCACGCGATGGTCGCCGACGGTCTTGATCGGCTCGCGCAGGTGAATCGCGTGGCGATCGATCTCGATCCCTTCCTTGCCGATCAGCTCGGCGATCTCACGGTTGGTGACCGATCCGAACAGGCGGTTCTTCTCGCCGGCCTTGACCGCGACCTCCAGCTTCATGCCGCGCAGCCGCTCAGCCAGCGCCTCGGCGTCTGCCTTCTCGGCGCGATCGCGCTCGTCGCGCTCGACCCGGTGGCGCTCCCAGTTCTTCAGGGCACCGGCATCGGCGACGACGGCCGCGCCGTTGGGCAGCAGGTAATTGCGGGCGTAGCCGTCCTTGACGTCCTTGACGTCGCCGGATCGGCCGAGGCCCTTCACATCGTGCTTCAGGATCACCTTCATTGGCGTCACGTTCCTTCTCGGGGCGGGGTTAATCCAATACCGGTTGCGGCTCGGCGCTCTCGATCGCCACCGCCTGGTCCTGGCTCGACGGGGCAGACGCGCCGGCGTGCAGCCGGCGGACGCGCCAGTCGCGCAGCATCGCCTTTAGCGCCCGTGAATCGCGCAGGTCGCCGTAGCGCTCGAGCAGCTCAGGCAGACGGTCGCGGATCTGGTCGAACCGCGACCCCAGCAGCTCGCGCAGCCGCGCCAGGTCCTGGTCGAGCTGGGCCGTCCCGTTGCGCGCGCGCTCGATCTGCTCCTCGCGAACGGCCAACGGCGCATTGGCGATGAAGAGGTCCAGCACCAGCAGCAGCACGGTGATGTCATCCGCCTGACCGATGATCGGAATGGCGTCCGGAATGAGGTCCAACGGCATGGCCACGTACGCCAGGCCGGCCGCCAGCAGGCCCTTCAGGGGTAACGGCGTCCGCGGATCCCGGACCAACCCCCACACCACGCGGGCGTAGGTGGGCAGTCTCCAGACGAGGCGGGCGAGCTGAACGTAGCGCAGCCGGCCAGACATCTTCACGCGAGGGGCCTCCGGGCTGACGGACGGGTGAGGCGGGATGATACCAGCGAGGCCCGAATCGGTTGACAATAGAACGCATGTTCGGCTAGGCTGCCCGGGAGCCGCCCAAACGGAGAGACCGCCATGACCCGGCATGACGCTGAGCGCAAGCAGAAGATCCTGGAGCACATCGCGCGCACGGTCGCCGAGCGTGGCTATCCGCCGTCGGTCCGCGAGATCGCAGACGCAGTCGGCCTGGCATCGACCTCCGCCGTCCACCATCACCTGATCGCGCTCGAGCGGGAGGGTCTGCTGGAGCGCGGCCCCAATTCGTCGCGCGCCGTGCGCCTGACACCGCAGGGCGAGGCGGAACTCGACCACACCCCACGCCGCATCCCCATCGGGGTCGGCCGGGTTACGCCGTTTCGGATGCCGGTCGAACGCGACGTGCTGGCGTTGCCGGTGCTGGGCGAGATCGCCGCCGGCCAGCCGATCGAGGCCTACGAGGACGGGGCCGAGTCGCTCGACGTTCCCCGTTCGATGCAGGCGCGCGACGATTCCTATGTCCTGCGGGTCCGCGGCAAATCCATGATCGACGCCCTCATCGACGACGGCGACTACGTGGTCGTGCAGCCGGCCGCCACTGCCCGCGACGGCGACATCGTGGTGGCGCTGCTGGAGGACAACGGCGTCACCCTCAAGCGCTACTTCCGCGAGCAGGACCGCATTCGGCTGCAGCCGGCCAATGCCGAGATGGAGCCGATCTACGCCACCGAGGTCCAGATCCAGGGCAAGGTGGTCGGCGTCATCCGCAAGCTCGGCTGAGCCGCCGCCGGCCGGACGGCACCTGGCGTGCGCACCATCCTGCACGCCGACCTGGACGCGTTCTACGCCAGCGTCGAAGTGCTCGACGATCCGAGCCTGCGCGGCAAGCCGGTCATCGTCGGCGGCGACCCGAACGCCCGCGGCGTGGTGAGCGCGGCCTCCTACGAGGCGCGTGCCTTCGGCGTCCATTCCGCCATGCCGCTGCGCACGGCCCACCGGCTCTGCCCCACCGGCGTTTTCCTGCCGGGCCGATTCGATCGCTACCGCGAGCTGAGCCGTCAGGTGATGCGCATCTTCGCCAGCTACACGCCGCTGGTGGAGCCGATCAGCCTGGACGAGGCGTTCATGGACGTGACCGCCAGCCGCGCCGTCTTCGGTGACGGCGAGACGATCGCCCGCTCTCTGAAGAATCGCGTGCTGGACGAGGCCGGCCTGGTGGTCAGCGTCGGCGTCGCCACCAACAAGCTGTGCGCCAAGGTCGCCTCCGACCTGCGCAAGCCCGATGCGCTGGTGGTGGTGCCGCCCGGCGGCGAGGCCGCCTTCCTGGCGCCGCTGCCGGTGACCCGGCTGTGGGGCGTCGGAGCGAAGACGCGCCAGACCCTGGCCGACTACGGCGTGGCGACCATCGGCCAGCTGGCGGCCCTGCCGGAGGGCACTCTGCGGCGGCGCTTCGGGATCCATGGCGCCGAGCTGCGGCTGCGCGCGCTCGGCGTCGATCCATCCAGGGTCAGCTCCGGCCAGGCGCCGAAGTCGATCGGCCACGAGCTGACCTTCAACCACGATGTGACCGATCCCGCCCGCCTGGAGGCGACCCTGCTGGACCTGGCCGAATCCGTCGCGTCTCGGCTGCGCAATCACCACATGGCGGCGGGCGCGGTGCAGCTCAAGCTGCGCTACGAAGGCTTCGACACCATCACCCGCCAGGCGCCGCTGGGCCACCAGGTGCGCGACTCCGAGCCGCTCTACCAGCTGGCGGTCACCCTCCTGCGCAAGGCGCTGTCGCCGGAGCGCGCGGTGCGACTGATCGGCCTGACCGCCATCCACCTGTCCGAGGTTCAGCAGCTCACCCTCTTCGACGCGCCGGACCGGACCGATCGTATCGCCCAGTCCATCGACGCGGTGCGCGAACGATTCGGCGAGAAGGCCATCACCCGGGCGCGGCTGATCGGCCACCGCGACCACCGCCGCCCGGACTTCGGTGAGCGGCCTGAGGCTCCGTCGGATGAGTGATCGCCCCTGGCCGCGGCGGAAATTGGGGCTTGACACTATAGAACGGCCGTTCGTATCATGGCACTCCATTTAGAACGCCTGTTCTGCCGATCCAGCAGGCGAAGGAGCACGAAACGATGGCACTCACCAAGATCACGCCGGTCCCGGCGCGCGTGCGCTGGGATCGGCGCCACGGGCGACCCACCTCGGTACAGATGGGCGACCGTCAGCTGACCGTCCGTGGCCTGGAGGCGATCCGCGACGAGACGGCCGCCTACCCCGCCGAGCGCGGTCCGCGCATCACGCTTCTGGTCGAGACCGATGCTGGCCAGGCCTCGCTGGTATTCGATGGCCGGCAGCGCCGCTGGTATGTCGAAGCGCTCGACCAGGCCGCCTAGACCGAAGCGCTCGCCTCGGCCGCGTCGGGTGATTCGACCGGCTCCCAGCTGACGATCCAGATTGGGCCGTCGCCAGCCTCGACCCGTCGCGCGTCGCCGCCCGGGTCGACCAGGCTGGTGCGTGTCAGGCGCACCGGACGGCCGTCAAGCTCCGCGATCGGTCCGGCCACTGGCGTCAGGGAGAACGTGAACTGCCAGGCACGCACCTGGTCATGGATGCGCCGTGCCGGCTGCGTCCAGTCCACCGCGACGTAGTCCTCGCCGAAGTGGCCGGCCCAGGTCGCGCCCTCGTTGGGCTGCGGGTCGCCGGCGTCGCCGGCCGCGACACGCTCGAGCACCTCCGGCAGCAGGCCAAGCGCCACGGCGCCCATGCGCGGCGCGACGTTCCAGATGTCGAAGTCGTCATCCTCCATCGGCACGGTTGCCTGGGCCAGGATCGGGCCGGTGTCGAGCTCGGCGTCCATGCGATGCCAGGTGACCCCGTACTGTCCATCACCATCGCGGAGCGCCCAGGCAATGCGGGATCGGGCCGCGATGCCGCGGCAACAGGGCGGGGTGGCAGTTGATCGAGCCCAGCCGCGGCACCTGCAGGGCGGCCATCGGGATGCGCCACGGGAAGCCCCAGCAGACCACGAGGTCCGGCGCATAGGCCCGCAGCAACGGCTCGATGCCGTGCTTCGAGGCGACCAGCAACACGTCCAGACCGGCCGGCGCCGACCCATCGGTCATGTTCAGCGGTCCTTCGACAGGTTGGTCGCGCCGCGCGGTGAGCACTGCCACCGGCTGATGGCCAAGCCCACGCAGCGTCTCCGCCAACCCCTGCGCCACGGGCGGGACGGTCGTGATCAGGACGATGCGCCAGCCGCTGCCTGCCATGCGCCGCGAGTCTAGCCCGTACAATCTGCAGCGCGAGCCTCGTGGAGCGGCGCCTTCGACCGACCACATCCTCGCCCTGGAGACACGCAGACCACCGAGCTGACAGGCCTTTCCTTCGCCGAGCTGACCGCCCGCCTCGCCAGCCGCGAGCCGATACCGGGCGGCGGCTCCGCCGCCGCGCTCGCCGGCGCCATGGGCGCCGCGCTGGTGGCCATGGTTGCGGAGCTGACCATCGGCCGACCCGATGCGGAACCCCACGAGCAGGCGCTGCGCGAGCTGCGAGACGACGCGGTCGCGCATCACGAGCTGCTGCAGCGCCTGGCCGAGCAGGACGCCGCCGCCTACGACGCGGTGGTCACGGCGCGCCGCCTCCCCAGGGAAACCGATGAGCAACGCGCAGACGCGCAGCGCCGAGTTGGCGCGCGCCATGGTGGCCGCCGCCGAGGTTCCGCTGCGGACCGCCGAGGTGGCAGCCGAGGTGCTTGATCTGGCCCACCGGATTGCGCCGATCGGCAATCCGAACGCCGTGTCCGATGCCGGCGTCGGAGCGCAGCTGGCCAGCGCGTCCGTGCGCGGCGCCCTCCTGAACGTGCGCATCAACCTCCCGTATCTGCCGGCGGAGTCACCCCTGCGCGAGACGGCCGCGGCGGATGCTGATCGGCTCGAGCGCCAGGCTGCGGACGTCGAAGCCGCCACCATGGCCATCGTCAACGGGAGGATCATGCCTTCGTGAGCGCGAAGATCCTGGACGGCCGGGTAGTCGCCTCGCACCTGTGGCGCGAGCTGGCAGCCCGCGTCCAGGCGCTGGACGATGCCGGCGGCACGCCGCCGCGCCTGGCAGTGGTGCGCTTCGACGAGCGCGGCCCGTCGGCGGTCTATGCGGCCAGCCTGGCGCGCGCGGCACGGAGCGTCGGCATCGAGACGCTCGAGGTCGTGCCGCCGGAGGGGGTCCAGCTCTCCGACCTGGCGGCGCGCATCGGCGCCTTGAATCGCGACCCGGAGCATCTCCGGCATCGTGGTGGCCCAGCCGATGCCCGCCCACCTCGACGCGCCGGCGGTGCTCGAGCTGATCGATCCGGCCAAGGACGTGGATGGCGCGACGCCGCTGAACGCGGGCCGCCTGGCGCGCGGCGACCGTGCCTTTGTGCCGGCCACCGCGCTGGCGGTGATGGCCATCCTGCGCACCTACCAGATTCCGGTCGCCGGCAAGCGCGCGGTCGTGGTCGGCCGCTCGGCCGTGGTCGGGCGCCCGGTGGCTTCCCTCCTGCTGGGGGCCGATGCCACCGTCCAGGTCACCCACCGCCGCACCCGCAACCTGGCGCGCGAGACCCGGCGGGCCGAGATCCTGGTGGTGGCCGCCGGCCAGCCCGGCCTGATCCGATCCGAGATGGTCAACCGCTCGGCGGTGGTCATCGACTGCGGCATCAACACCACTCCCGACGGCCTGGTGGGCGACGTGGACTTCGCCGCGCTGCGGCCGGTGGTCAGCGCCATCACGCCGGTGCCCGGAGGCGTCGGGCCGGTCACCACCATGATGCTGCTGCAGCAGACGGTCGAGGCCGCCGAGCGCCGGCTCGCGCGACGCGGATGCCGGTGCGACCGAGCATGTTCCGCATCGAGTCGGAGTCGCGCGCCGACCGCTAGTCGGCGACGTCGACCACCACGACCCCGTCGTCATACATCTCGTCGACGGGCACCGAGCCGTCGATGAAGCCCAGCCGCTGCATCGTCTGGTAGCCCGACTGCCAGACGTCCGCGTCGATCTCGCCCGGTGATCGGCGATCCCACGCCTCGATCGTTGCGTCGAGCACGGCCGTGGCCGTTTCGGGGTCGTCGGCGATGGCGGGCACCTCGACGATCGCCGCCTCCAGCCCGAGCTGTCGGATCGTCGGCGATCTGCCGCTGCGCCGCTGACGACGGCAGGCTGCGAAGCCACTCACGATCTGACGATCATCTGCGGCCTAGCAGCTCGTCGCCGACCACGATCCCGGGTCCGGGCAGCGGCGCGAAGTCGTCGACCGTCATCAGCTGCGACCTCGAAGCCCTGCGCCTCCAGCCGCAGCGGCTCGTTGGCGCGGAAGCCTGTGATCAGGTCCACGTCGCCGTTCAGCAGGCCCTCCACCTGGTTGAACTGCGGGTATTCGCGGATGGTGACGTCGTCTTCGGTCAGGCCGCCGGCGTCCAGCAGCGCCAGCAGCGCATGCCACGAGGAGCCGAAGCGGCCCGGCGTCCCGATGCGCAGCCCGGCCAGCCCTGACGGCTCGGCCGGCACCGTCTCCGGGCGCCCCGATCAGCGCCACCGGGAAGTGGCCGTAGAGGGTGGACGACGTACTTGATCGGGATGCCGGAGGTGCGCCCGATCATCACGTCGGTCGCATCGGCCACCCCGAACTCCGACTGGCCGTCCGCCACCAGGCGGATCACGTCGTCGCTGTGCTCGATGGTCACGTCCAACCCGGCATCGGCGAAGAGGCCGTCCTGCTGCGCCAGGTAGAACGGCGCGAACTGGACGTCCGGCTGGAAGCCGAGCAGCAACGTCACCGGCCGCAGGCTCGGCCTGGCTGCCCGATGGCGCCGGTGGACGGCACGACGCTGGGACCCGGCGAGCAGGCAGTGAGCGCCAGGGCCAGGCCGAGGATCAGGATGGCGAGACGGGGCGTGGACATCGGTCTCCTTCAGGTGGTGTGGACGACGCGACGCTCGACCATCACGACCAGGCTGTAGAAGGCCAGGCCCAGGATGGCGAGCGCCGCGAGGGCGACGAACATGAGCGGGGTGTCGAACAGCCCCTGGTCGGCGATGTTGATCAGGACGCCCAGCCCGGTGCTGGCGCTGACCCACTCGGCCACCACCGCACCGATCACCGCCAGCGTCACCCCCACCCGCAGACCGCCGAAGATGACCGGCAGGGCGGACGGGATCTCCAGGCGCTGCGTCTCCTGCAGCGGCGTGGCGCCCAGCGAGCGCAGCATCTCGCGCAGCTGCGGGTCGGTGGAGCGGATGCCGACCATGGTGGCGATGGCGATCGGGAAGAAGACGATCAGCGCGCAGACCAGGACGCGCGCCGGCAGCCCGCCGCCGAACCAGATGTCGAGCAGCGGCGCCAGGGCCAGGATGGGCACCGCCTGGGCGGCGACGATGTAGGGCGACAGCACCCGCTCGACCACCAGGCTCTTGCCCGAGCGCCACGCCGACGATGATGGCCGTGGCCGGCGCCCAGCGCGAAGCCGAGCACGATCTCGCTGATGGTGGCCCAGGTGTGCTCCCACAGGATGCCGGCGCCGATGGCGCGCACCGCGCGCTCCGCCACCACCTCCGGCGCGGGCAGGATGTAGTCCGGCGTGCCGGTCACCACGGTCAGCAGCTTCCAGACGGCCAGGAACGCCAGCAGCGACAGGACGCCCGCGGCCAGCCTCTTCATGCCGGGCCGTCCACGAAGCGAGCTCGGGCGCATGGACCGATGCCAGCGTGTCCCGCACCTCCGCCTCCAGCTCGGGTGGCCGTGGCGTCTCCGGCGAGGCTGACCGGACGGGGTCGCGGCAGGTCGACCTCGATCAGCCGCGCGACCGATCCGGGTCGCGGCGTCATGACGGCGATCCGATCCGCCAGGCGCACCGCCTCCGGCACCGAATGCGTGACCAGGATCACGGTCCGCGGCCGCTCCAGCCAGAGCGCCTGCAGCTCCGTGTCGAACGCCTCGCGGCTCAGCGCGTCGAGTGCCGAGAACGGCTCGTCCAGCAGCAGCACCGGCGGGTCGCCGATCAGCGCGCGCGCCAGGCCGGCGCGCTGCGCCATGCCGCCGGACAGCTCGCGCGGCCGCAGGCCGGCGGCATCGGCGAGGCCAACCCGCGCCAGCGCCTCGCCGGCGCGCGCGCTGCGCTGCATCCGGCGCCACGCCCCGCAGCGCCAGCGGCAGCGCCACGTTGTCGAGCGTCGACAGCCAGGGCAGCAGGCGCGGCTGCTGGAAGGCGATCCCGACGCCGGCCGTCGCCCGCACGCGGCGGGCTGCCTCGCCTCCGCCCCGATCGTGACCTGGCCCGCGTCCGGCCGCAGCAGGCCGGCGATCAGCCGCAGCAGCGTCGACTTGCCGCAGCCATTGGGGCCGATCACCACCGTGAAGCTGCCGGCCGGCACGTCGAGCGAGCAGCCGTCCAGCGCCACCAGCGCGCCCGTCGCGCGCGGGAAAGCTGACGGTCGCGCCCTCCACGCGGACCGCCTCGGCCGGCTGCCGTGGGTTGCTGCTGGGTCGCCATGCATGCTCCGTGATGGGTCGAGCCATCGATCGTCGGGGCATGCCGCGCGACCGCGTCCATCGGGCGCATCGGCCGCCGCCGGATCTGCGCAGGCGCAGGCCGAAGCCACGGACGATGCGTCGGAGGAACGCCTCGCGCTCGCCTTCTCCCTTCCGGACTGTGACCGTCGGCCCTGTCTGCCGGCTGAGCGTCGCGCTCGCCGGGTCAGGTCGGCCTCGACCGGTGTGCTCCCGATGCCGTCTCCGCGGCAGCGGGCCGATCGAGGTTCGCGGGCTGGCTCCGTTCAGGTGAGCCGACCGCCGGTGGGGACTTTCACCCCGCCCCGAAGACGATGGAATTGTTCAGTTGCGGCTAGCGTCGCATCGGCGGCGGCCGACGTCAACCGGCGTCCGGCTCGCCCTCGCCAGCTGTCTCTCGCCTTGGGGCTGCCGCGACCGCGGGCCCATCGGTAGATGACGTACGCGCCGCCGATGATGACCACCGCGTAGATGACGAGCTCGTACGGGCGGATGGCCTGGTACAGGTTCTCGTAGTTCTCGCCCAGCAGGTAGCCGGCCAGGATCAGCGCCGCGTTCCAGGGCAGCGAGCCCAACGTGCTGAACAGCAGGAAGCGGCCGAGCGGCATGCGGGCGATCCCCGCCGGATAGTTGATCAGCGCCCGCAGCAGCGGCACCAGCCGGGCGAAGAAGACGGCCCAGCCGCCGTAACGCGCGAACCAGGCATCGGCGCGGTCCAGGTCGTCGGGGTGGATGTGGACGTAGCGACCGTATCGGTCCAGCAGCGGGCGGCCACCCCAGGCCCCGATCAGGTAGCCGGCCAGCGAGCCCGCCACCGCACCCACGGTGGCCGCGATCAACACCCCGATGAAGCTCCAGGGCGCCTGGGTCAGCGGCTCCAGCACGGAGGGATCGGCCGCGGACTGGCTCACCTTCCAGCCCGCCATGGGCACGATCACCTCCGACGGGATGATCGGGATGAAGGTCTCCAGGGCGACGGCGATGGCCACTCCCACGTAGCCGATGGCGTCGTAGATGTCCAGGAAGAGCGGGATGATGACGGTGTCGATGTACTCCAGCATCGGCTAGGCGTCGGGCTCGGTCGGGTGGTGCAGCGGCACCGCGACCTTGTGCTGCTGCAGCTCCCCGCGCGGGGCGGTGATGTGTCCGCTGGCGCGCAGGCGCTCGTCCACGCCCAGGACGTGGACCGCCACGATCACCGAGACCAGCGCGGCGCCCGCCATCCAGCCGCCCAGCACGTCGATCGGGAAGTGCGCGCCCAGGTAGACGCGGGTCAGGCTGATGGCACCGATGAGGACCACCGCCACCAGGTAGGCGGTGTATCCCTGCCGCCGATCCGGCGCCAGCCGCGCCACGCAGAAGGCGGCCAGTCCGTAGAACGCCACCGCGCGCAGCGCGTGGCCGGCCGGAAAGTCGGCCACGTCATCGAGGCCGATGCTGTTGACGTTGAAGATCGCTGCCGTCAGCTCGGGCAAGGTGATGGGCGGGATGGCCACGAAGTACTTGAGCGCCCACTCCATCGGGAAGGCCAGCACGCCCGCGGCCAGCACCATGGCCAGGTCGCGCCGGCCCTTGGCCAGCGCGATCAGGCCCAGGATGGCGAAGCCGGCGGCCACGAACCAGCCGGAGCCGAGCGCGCTGATGCCCAGCATCAGGGCGTCGACGAGGGGGAGCGTCGACTCCACCCATCGCGGACCTGCGGCACCACCTCGTTCATGAGCCACTGCTCCGGCCGCGTGTAGCCCGTGGTGCGCTTGAGGGTGACCAGCCAGAAGAGGGTCGGCAGGGTGATCAGGGCCAGCAGGAAGGCGGCGGCCGGGCTCGGGACGGCGCCGCCGAGACGGTTTCTGCCGTCGGCGTCCACGAGCAGGCGACTCGTGGGGTCCGGCAGGCGTCGCACGTTCGTAGTATAGGTTTGCGCTTGGGCCGGATCGGGCTCCCGCGCCTTGCACGCACGCCGTCGCGCGGCCGCGCGGCACCTGCAGAGGAGCCGGCCACGGAGACCACCATTCATCCCGCCCTGCGGCTCAGCGGCGCCTCACTGACCACCACGGACGTGGCCCAGGTCGCCCGCGCCGGCCGTCGGGTGGAGCTGGATCCGGCAGCGGCCGAGCGCATGCGCGCCTCGCGCGCGGTGGTCGAGCGGCTGGTCGCCGAGGGCCGCACCGCCTACGGCATCACCACCGGCTTCGGCGACCTGGCCGACGTCCGGATCGAGCCCGACCAGACCGCCGAGCTGCAGCGCAACCTGGTCCGGTCGCACGCCGCCGGCGTGGGCGAGCCGCTCCCCGCCGAGGTGGTGCGCGCCATGCTGCTGCTGCGGGCCAACGCGCTGGCGGTCGGCCTGTCCGGCGTCCGCCCCGAGGTGGTCGAGCTGCTGATCGGCATGCTCAACCAGCGACGTGCATCCGGTGGTGCCGTCGCGCGGCAGCGTCGGCGCCTCGGGCGACCTGGCGCCGCTGGCGCACCTGGCGCTGGTGGTGATCGGCGAGGGCGAGGCCTGGGTCGACGACGCCGGGCCGGGCGCCGGCGCCGAAGCGCTGGAGCGCGCCGGGCTGCAGCCGCTGACGCTCGAGGCCAAGGAGGGCCTCGCGCTGCTCAACGGCACCCAGCTGATGGGCGCCCTGGCCGCCCTGGCGCTGGAGGACGCGCGGCGGCTGGCCGCCTCCGCGGACGTCATCGGCGCCATGAGCCTGGAGGCCATGCTGGGCACCGCCTCCGCCTTCGACCCGGCGCTGATCGAGGCCCGGCCGCATCCGGGCCAGGTGGCCGTGGCGGCCCACCTGCGGGCGCTGCTGGCTGGCTCGGAGATCGGCGCCTCGCACGCCGAGAGCGGCCACAAGGTGCAGGACCCCTACTCGCTGCGCTGCATGCCGCAGGTGCATGGCGCGGTGCGCGACGCGCTCGACCAGCTGGGACGCGTCCTGAACGTCGAGATGAACGCGGCCACCGACAACCCGCTCGTCTTCCCGTCGGGCGAGGTCGATCTCCGGCGGCAACTTCCACGGCGAGCCGCTGGCGCTGGCCATCGACTACGCCAAGATCGCGGTCGCCGAGCTGGCCTCCATCTCCGAGCGGCGGTCGGCGCGGCTGGTGGACGCCCACCTGTCCGGCCTGCCTGCCTTCCTGACCGATGCGCCCGGGCTGCGCTCCGGGCTGATGATGGCCCAGTACAGCGCCGCCGCCCTGGTCAACGAGCTGCAGACGCTTGCCCACCCGTCGAGCGTCGACACGATCCCGACCAGCGCCAACCAGGAGGATCACGTCTCGATGGGCGCGACCTCGCGCGCTGCACCTGCGCGAGGTGGTCGATCGCACCGAGACGGTGCTCGCCATCGAGGCGCTGCTGGCCGCTCAGGGCCTGGACTTACCGCGCGCCGCTGCGTCCCGGCGCCGGCGTGGCACGCGCCCATGCGCGCCTGAGAGCGCTGGTCCCGCACCTGGACGAGGACCGCCCGCCGGCCGGTGACATCGCCGAGGTCCGCGAGCTGCTGCGCGTCGGGGAGCTGACGATCGATGACTGAGCTGCTCTTCACCCTGATCGAGCCGGATTCCTTCGACGACATCCCGGCGCCGGCCGCGCCCGGGGCGCGATGCCAGACCTGCGACTACTGGGAGCGACTCGATGGTGGACCGGGAGGCGGACGACACCGAGGCCGCGCGCCGCCTGAAGCTGTCGCGCCTCATGGCCGGCGCCCGACTGGCCGGCGCCTACGGGATGCTGGCCTGGCAGAGCGGCGAGGACGGCGATCGCCTGGCCGTCGGCTGGTGCCAGTTCGGCCCGCTCTCCGCCTACCCGCGCGCCCAGGTCATCCGCGACCGCTACCCGGAGCTGCCCGACTCGCCGGCGCCGTGGGTCGTGACCTGCCTGCAGGTCGTCGAGACGCAAGCGGACCGCGACGAGGCCGCTGGGGCGCTGCTGAATGCCGTGTGCCAGGACCTGGACCGGCGCGGTATCACCGCTGTCGAGGCCTACCCGGAGGGCGTCGCCGACGAGTGGCTGCCTTCGCCGGGCGCCGCATCGCGTCTACGAGCAGGCGGGTTTTGCCCGGGTGGCCGGGGAGGATCGGTTCCCGGTCATGCGCCGCGAGCTGGCGGGGGAGGGCGCGGAGGTCGGCTGGGGCGACCTGCTGGCGCGCACGCCCGCTCCGGACGCCGGCGACGATTGGCCGCTGCCGCTGCCCAAGGGCCCAACCGAGGAGGATCTGTTCCGCCTGCCGGAGAAGCCCAAGCGCCCGAATCCGTTCGGAGAGGACGAGTAGGTGCTCGAGGCGGGCCTGTGGGGCCTTGCCGCGGCGTCGACGCTGGTGATCGGCGCGCTCATGGGCCTGTACCTGCCAATTCCGCGCCGAGTGGTGGCGCTGGCCATGGCGTTCGGCGCCGGGGCCCTGATCAGCGCGCTGTCCTTCGACCTGACCGAGGAAGCGTTCAACAACAGCAACGCCGGCATCGTCGCGCCCGGCCTTGCCCTGGGCGCCCTGACCTTCTACTTCGGCAACCGGCTGATCAGCGAGGATCGTCGCGGGAAGGGCGTGGAGCCGGTTACGACCAGCAATGGTCTGGCGCTGGCGCTCGGCGCGCTGCTCGACGGCATCCCGGAGTCGGTGGTCCTGGGCACGACCCTGCTCGGCGGAGCGATGATCAGCGTGCCGTTCCTGGTCGCCGTGGCCATCTCGAACCTGCCGGAGGGCCTCTCGGCTGCGGCCGACCTGAAGCGCGAAGGCCACACAGCCGGCTGGATCATGCGACTGTGGGTCGTCGTCGCCCTCGCTTCCGGCTTGGCCGCCGCGCTTGGTTACGGCGTGCTCGGCGACATGGGGCCGTTCTGGGTGCCGCTGATCCAGGCCTTCGCCGCAGGCGCGATCCTCACCATGCTGGTGGACACCATGATTCCCGAGGCGTACGAGGGCGGTGGCAGCCTGACCGGTCTCGTCACCGTGGCGGGCTTCGCGATGGCGTTCTTCCTCAGCGCCGTGGACTGATGGCCCAGCGTCCGCTCTGGACGTGCCCGCGCTGCGGCAAGTGGTAAGTCGCCCGGAACATGTGGGCCTCGTGTGATTACCGTGGGATCGTGGTGGCCATCCCGCTCCCGGAGGGCGAACCGATAACGCTCACGCCGGACGACGTCTCGGAGAGCTCCCCCGCCTGGCAACCGGTGCCGCAGGAGTAGCCGTATCATCGGAGCGTGACCGCGACTGCTCCGAAGTCAGGTCCGCGTACCGTCCGCGCGCCGCGGGGGACGGAGATCTCCTGCAAGGGCTGGCAGCAGGAAGCCGCCCTCCGGATGCTCATGAACAACCTCGACCCGGACGTTGCCGAGGACCCGGACCACCTCATCGTCTACGGCGGCACCGGGCGGGCGGCGCGCAGCTGGGAGGCCTTCGACGCCATCGTCGCGGAGCTCCGGCGCCTCGAGAACGACGAGACCCTCCTGGTCCAGAGCGGCAAGCCGGTCGGCGTCTTCCGGACCACGCGAGAAGCCCCGCGCGTCCTGATCGCCAACGCCAACCTCGTCCCCCACTGGGCGACCTGGGAGCAGTTCCGCGAGCTGGAGCGCGCCGGCCTGACCATGTACGGCCAGATGACGGCTGGTTCCTGGATCTACATCGCCACCCAGGGCATCATCCAGGGCACCTACGAGACCTTCGCCGAGGCCGCGCGCCAGCACTTCAACGGCAGCCTGAAGGGCACCGTCACCCTGACCGCCGGCCTGGGCGGCATGGGCGGCGCGCAGCCGCTGGCCGTGACGATGAACGAGGGGGCCTGCCTGGCCATCGAGGTCGACCCGGCCCGCGCCGAGCGGCGCCACGCGGCCGGCTACGTCGACGAGATGACCGACGACCTGGACGCGGCGATCGCCAAGGTCGACGCGTGGCGCGCCGCCGGCGAGGCACGCAGCCTTGCGCTGATCGCCAACGCGGCCGACGTCGAGCCCGAGCTCGTCCGCCGCGGCTGGCACCCGGATCTCGTCACCGACCAGACCTCCGCCCACGATCCGCTGGGCGGGTACGTGCCGGGAGGCATCGGCCTGGAGGAGGCGCGCGAGCTGCGCGAGCGCGACCCCGCGGCCTACACCCAGAAATCCATGGCCTCCATGGCGGAGCACGTGCGGGCGATGCTCGCCTTCCAGGCATCGGGCTCGGTGGTCTTCGACTACGGCAACAACATCCGGGCGCACGCGCGGGACGCCGGGGTGGAGAACGCCTTCGACTTCCCGGGCTTCGTGCCGGCCTTCATCCGGCCGCTCTTCTGCGAGGGCAAGGGCCCCTTCCGCTGGGCCGCCCTGTCAGGCGACCCCGAGGACATCCTGAAGACCGATGCGGCGCTGGCCGAGCTCTTCCCGGAGGACGCCAGCCTGCACCGATGGCTGCGCCTGGCCGAGCAGAAGGTGCCGTTCCAGGGCCTGCCGGCCCGCATCTGCTGGCTCGGCTACGGGGAGCGCGCGCGGGCCGGGCTGCGGATCAACGAGATGGTGGCGTCAGGGGAGGTATCCGCGCCGATCGTGATCGGGCGGGACCACCTGGACGCGGGCTCGGTCGCCAGCCCATACCGCGAGACTGAGGGCATGCGCGATGGATCCGACGCGATCGCCGACTGGCCGATCCTCAACGCCCTGCTGAACACGGCCGCCGGCGCGACCTGGGTGAGCTTCCACCACGGCGGTGGCGTGGGGATTGGCTACTCCCTGCACGCCGGCATGGTGATCGTGGCCGACGGCACGCCGGACGCAGCCGCACGACTGGAGCGCGTGCTGACCACCGACCCGGGGATGGGCGTCATCCGCCACGCCGATGCGGGCTACGAGCGGGCGCTGGAGGTCGCGCGCGAGCGCGGCGTGCGCGTACCGATGGCCACCGACGATGGAATGGGCTGATCTCGCCAAGCTTCTGCATATCGGGATCGCGATCATCTTTGTCTCCGGCCTGATCGGACGCTGGATCATGCTCACCCGGGCGGCACGCGCCGACGACCCGGAGACTGCCTATCTGCTCGCCCATGCGGCCAGCCCATTCGAACAGATCGTCATTCGCGGCGGCCCATACCTTGTCGCCGCCGGGCTGCTGACGGCCTGGCTGCAGGGCTACCCGTGGCTGGGGCTGACCACCGGCTGGATGTTGGCCAGCGTGCTGCTGATCATCAGCACCTTCCCGGCGATCCCGCTGATCTTCATCCCGCGCGGGAAGGTGTTCGAATCCGAGCTGGAGGCTGCGCGCCAGCAGGGCGTCATGACTCCCGGTCTGCGGGCCAGCCTTCGCCGATCCGATGGTGGCCCTGGCGCGGCGCTGGGAGTTCATCTCGATCGGCCTGGTTATCGCGCTGATGGTGCTGAAGCCCTTCTGAACGGTCCGCCGGCCCGTCAGATCACCAGGGCGGGGCTGAGGTCCGCCACGGACGGCACGCCAATCAGGGCCAGGACGTGCTCCAGCTCGGCAGTGAGGATGTCCAGCACCCGCCCGACCCCGGCCTCGCCGTCCACCGCCAGGCCCCACAGGATCGGACGGCCGATGCCGACCGCGCGTCGCCCCCATGGCCAGCGCCATCAGCACATCGGTCCCGCGCCGGATGCCACCGTCGAAGAGGATCGGCCCGTCGGTCGCCAGCAGCCTCCAGCACCGCCGGCAGCGCATCCAGGCTGGCGATGGCGGCGTCCAGCTGCCGCCCGCCGTGGTTGCTGACCTGGACCGCCGCGGCGCCGCGCGCGAATGCCTCGCGCGCGTCATCCGGGTGCAGGATGCCCTTGACGATGACCGGCAGGCCGAAGCCGGCCAACCACTCGAGGTCCGCCCAGGTGACCGCCTCGACGAAGCTCTGGTCGGCCGCCTCGTCCAGTGCGCTCTGCGCCGCCACCGCCACGTTCGGAACATTCACGTCGAACGGAAGCTCGAAGCCGACCCGGATGTCGCGCTCCCGGCGGCCGAGCCGCTGCAGGTCGACGGTCATCACGAACGCCTCGTAGCCCTCATCCACCACGCGTTCGATCAGCGCGCGCCGTGCGCCGGGATCGGCCAGCAGGTAGACCTGGAACCAGCGCGGGCCACCGACCGCGGCCACCTCCGCCATGTCGGTGCTGGCCGAGGTCGAGAGGGTGATGGTGATGTCGCGCGCCGCGGCGGCGCGGGCGGTCGCCAGCTCGCCGTCCGGATGCGCCAGGCGATGGAGCGCGGTGGGGCAGGTGAACAACGGCGTGGACCAGCGGCGGCCCAGCACCTCGACGGTCGTATCGATCACCGATGTGTCGGTCATGGCGCGCGGCAGCAGGCGGCGTCGGGCGAAGGCCGCCCGATTGTCGTGCAGGGTGCGCTCGTCCATGGCGCCACTGACGTAGTACGAGAGCGCGTGCGCGGAGAGGCGCTCGGCGGCGGCTCGCTCGTAGTCGTGCAGGTTCAGGAGCGTCGGGTCGTCGACGCTTGGCGCCTCGAAGCCGGCCTTCGGGGCCTCGCGCGGGACCGGGCAGGCCGGACCGTTCTGGACATGCGGCCGAGCATACCGGCCGCGTAGCATCGCCGCCATGTCCTTCGATGCCGAGGCGCCGCTCCCCGGCGCACCCGATCCGTGGGCCTCCTCGACCATGCCGGACAGTGCGCAGCGGCCCGCCCTACGCCATGACCGAGATGATCGCCGCCGAGCCGGCTCTGGCCGAGCGCCTGGTCCGTCGACTGGCCGAGGACCCGGCCGTCCGGGCATTGGCGGACGACATCCGGGTCACGGCCGATGCCGCTGGACCGATCATCCTCGCCGGCTGCGGCACCAGCGAGCACGCGGCCATGGTCGGCGCGGCCCTGCTGGATGATGCCCTGCGCTCCGCGGGCGCGGCCGATCCGCGGGTGGCATCGGTGCAGGCCTTCGAGCTGACGGGCCGGCACGCCGGCCAGCGGCCTGGTGATCGGCGTGTCTCACGAAGGCGGCACCTGGGCCACCAACGAGGCCCTGCGGCAGGCCGCGGCGCATCGCACGCCCGGACCGCGCTGATCACGGTCACCGACCGCTCCCCTGGCGCGGCCCTGGCCGGCCACGTGGTCGCAGACCGGCGAGCAGGACCAGAGCTGGTGCCACACCGTCGGCTACCTGTCGCCGCTGGTGGCCTTCGCGGTCCTGGCCGGGATGCTCCGCGGACAAGCGCCGGACCCGGTGGCGGTGAGGGCTCTGGTCGACAGCGCGGACCAGGCCTCCAGTGCCGAGTCGATGGCGCACGCGCTGGCCCGCTGCCGGCGTGTCCTGGTGGTGGGCAGCGGTGTCGACTACGCCACCGCGCGGGAGCTGGCACTGAAGCTCGAGGAGGGCGCCCGCCTGCCCGCGACCGCGCACCAGCTCGAGACGATCCGCCACGGCCACCTGGCCGCGGCCGACGCGGACACGGGCTTGGTGCTGGTCCTCACCGACGGCGAAGGCCGTGGGTCGGTGCGTGGTGGAGCGGGCCACGGCCGTGCTCCGCTCAGCGGCCGCGCTGGGCATGCCGGCGGCGAGCATCGTGGCGGCCGATCTCGGCGATGACCTGCCGCTCGAGCTGACGCCCGCCGGCCGCTCGGCGACGCCGATGACCACGCGCCTGCCGCGGATGGTGGCCGCGGCCATCGGGGCCGTGCGTGCCGATCCAGCTCCTCGCCGAGCGCCTCGCGCGCGTGCGCGGCACCAACCCGGACACCATCGGCCGCGAGGACCCGCGTCAGGCCGCGGCGGCCCAGGCCTAACATCGGGTCGTGGCCAGCCTGATCGAGTGCGTCCCGAACTTCTCCGAAGGACGGCGTCCTGAGGTCGTGGACGAGATCGTGCTGGCCATCAACCAGATCGACGGCGTCACGCTGCTCGACCACTCGCGCGACGAGACCCACAACCGCAGCGTGGTGACCTTCGCGGGCGCGGCCGAGTCGGTGGTTCGGGCCGCCACCGCGGCGGTGGGCGCGCCATCCAGCTGATCGACATGGAGCAGCACGCCGGCGCCCACCCCCGCATCGGCGCCGTGGACGTCATCCCGTTCGTGCCGCTGGGGAACACCCGAATCGAGGAGTGCGTGGACCTGGCGCGCCGTTTCGGCGAGCAGATCGCCAAGCTGTTCGAGCTGCCGGTCTATCTCTATGGCGAGGCCGCGCTGCGGCCGGAGCGCCGGCGCCTGGCGGACGTGCGCCGCGGGCAGTACGAGGGTCTCAAGGCGGAGATCGCCACCAACCCCGACCGCGAGCCGGACTACGGTCCGCCGCGGATGCACCCGCGCGGCGGCGCCGTGGCGGTGGGGGCTCGCAAGCCGCTGATCGCCTTCAACGTCAACCTCGCCACCGAGGACGTGGCGCGTGGCCAAGCGCATCGCCCACGGCATCCGTGAGTCGTCGGGCGGACTGCCGGGCGTGCAGGCCATGGGTGTCCTGCTCGAAAACCCGGGCGAGCCGCGCTACGCGCAGGTCAGCATGAACCTGGTGGACTGGCAGCGCACCGGCATCAGCCGGGTCGTCCGCGAGATCAGGACCCTGGCCCGCGAGGCCGGGACCGATATCCACCATTGCGAGCTGATCGGCCTGGCCCCCACCGGCGCGCTGCTGGAGGTCGTCCGCCGATGCGCTGGGCCTGCGCGAGCTTCTCACCGGACCAGGCCCTGGAGCTGCGCCTCGCGCGGGAGCGATGATCGCGCCGGCGATCGCTAGAATCGGCCGCCCATGACCAGCGTCCGCCAGACCCTGCGGGCAGCCGTCGCCGATGCGCTCGAACGCGCCGTCGCGGCCGGCGACCTGCGCCAGCCGGAGGGTGCCACGCCTGCCGGAGATCCGGATCGAGCGGCCGGCGCGCCCGGAGCACGGCGACTTCGCCACCAACGCGGCCATGCAGCTCGCACCGCTCGTGCGCGCGGCGCCGATGCAGATCGCGGAGGTGCTGCGCACGCATCTCGGCACGCCGCCCGGCGTCCGGCGAGATCAGCGTGGCGCCGCCCGGCTTCATCAACCTGCGCCTGGATCCGGCGTGGGTGGCCGGCAGCGTGGGCACCATCCGCGAGGGCAGGGCCCAGCTTCGGTCGCGTGCAGGTCGCCGAGCCGCATCGGATCAACGTCGAGTTCGTGAGCGCCAACCCGACCGGGCCGCTGACCGTGGGCAACGCCCGCGGCGCGTTCGTGGGCGACCTGCTCAGCCGCGTGCTGGAGGCGGTCGGCCACCAGGTGACGCGCGAGTACTACTTCAACGACTACAACGCCCAGGTCCGCAACCTGGGCCTCTCCGTGCTGGCGCGCCACGAGGGTCGCGAGGTGCCGGAGGACGGCTACCACGGCGACTACGTGAACGAGCTGGCTGCCCAGGTGCCGGAGGAGCTCTGGGAGAGCGCCGCCGCGGCCGCGACGCCGATCCGGGCGAGGTGCTGGGCCGCTGGGCATCGGAGCGGGTGCGCGCCGGGATCGAGGCCAGCCTCGCCGCCCTGGGCGTGCGCTTCGACGTGTGGAAGTCGGAGGGATCGCTCCACGCCGAGGGTTGGGTCGAGCGGGCCCTCGACCAGCTGCGCGGCCAAGGGCGACGTCTACGAGGCCGATGGCGCGACCTGGTTCCGCGCCTCGGCCTACGGCGACGACAAGGATCGGGTCGTCATCCGCAGCAACGGCCAGCCAACCTATTTCGCCTCGGACATCGGCTACCTGGCCGAGAAGTTCAGCCGCGGCTTCGACGAGCTCGTCTACCTGTGGGGCGAGGACCACCACGGCACGGTGGCGCGCAACCGGGCCGCCGCCCAGGCGCTTGGCTTCAAGGCCGAGCACGTCCAGTACCTGCTGATGGCCTGGGTCCGCTTCGTGCGCGACGGACAGGAGGTCGGCATGAGCAAGCGCGCCGGCGAGTTCGTCAGCCTCGACGAGCTGCTGGCCGAGATCGGCGCCGATGCCGCGCGCTGGTTCTTCGGCTCCCGCGCGCCGGCGACCGGCATCGACTTCGACATCGAGCTGGCGAAGAAGCAGAGCGCCGAGAACCCGGTCTACTACGTCCAGTACGCGCATGCCCGCTGCGTCGTCCATCCTGCGCAACGCGGTGGACGCGGGCGTGGCAGCCGATGCCTCGCGGGCGGCGGCCCTGCTCCACCACCCGGCCGAGCAGACGCTCATTCGCCACCTGCTGGACCTGCCCGACGTGCGTGGCCGACGCCGCCGATCGGCGCGAAACGCACGAACTGACGCGCTACCTGCTGGAGATCGGCGCAGCTGTTCAGCCAGTTCTATCGCGACTGCCGGGTCCTCTCCGACGATCCAGCCGAGACGCCGCTCTCCGAAGCGCGCCTGGCCCTGACCGATGCCACCCGCACCGTGCTCGCCAACGGCCTCGGGCTGCTTGGCATCTCGGCTCCGGAGTCGATGTAGGTCAGCCGCCCAGCGCGTCCGCAATCTGGTCCAGCACCGCCGCCGACGAGGCATGCAGGATCAGCGTGTCCCCGTTCGACGCGTTGGTCGACCGGGTCGGGAATGGCAGGTCGGCGGTTATCTCGCCGTAGGCCTCGTCGAACTCCTCGGCCTCGGCCTCGGTGTCCCACGCGATGCGCCAGGCCATGCCCCATTCGTCGTCCGGCCCGCTCGCCACGCTCAGCCGATCGCCGCCCCAGCCGGCCGCGGCCACGTCCGCGTCCGATTGCGACACGCCCATGCGCCCGAGCCAGATGCCCAGCATCGCCTCGCCCACGGTGCTCGACTCGACCGCGGCCCAGCCAGTGCCCATCAGCGAGGCCACGTCCGGATCGGCCACCTCCACCGGTCGCTCACCGGAGACGTACTTCTCCGGATGCAGCACCTGCTCGGTCGAGGCCGGCGGCTCGTCGTAGGCGGCGTTCACCGCATCCCAGCCGCCGGACGCCCACAGGCCGCTGACCCAGGTCGAGCCGGCCAGGTACGGGAACTCGAGCTGCCGCACCATCCATTCGGGATGCCGCTCATGTCGGGCAGCGGCGTCGCCCCGATGCCCGCCCAGCTCGTCCGGCGCCAGGTTGCGCGAAGGCCCACTGGAACATCGCCACCACGGCATCCCCCTCCTCCAGTGCCAGCCGCGCCAGGGCCGCATCGTCGTCCTCCGCCGGGTCGCTCGCGCGCCGCGCCGGTGTCGAACGCGGCGTCCTGCATGGCGTGGGTGAACTCGTGGGCGTAGGTGATCTGCGCCTCGGCGGTGAGGCCGGCATCGGTCACCACCACCATGCGCCGGTCCTCGAAGTCGTAGAAGCCCAGCACCTGTCCGGCGTACAGCTGCTCGGTCAGCTCGCGGATGTCCTGCTCCTCGGTCAGCAGCCCCATGGCCCGGAGCGTAAGGTTGTCGGCGGCCAGCTGCTCTTCGGTCCACGCCTCGTCGAAGAGCGCCTCCAGCTCGACCGCCAGCTGGTCGCGGGTGATCACGTCCGGCGGGCCGATGTCCGGCGCCGGCAGGTCGCGCAGGTCGGAGACCTGCTCCTCGATCTGCGCGAACAGCGCCAGGGCTCGGCCGAGCTGATGGGGGTCGGCTGCGGGGTCGGCGGTGGCGACCGGCGGGGTCGGGCTGGCCAGTGGCCCGACCGCCAGCTGGACGCCCAGCGAGCGCAGCAGCAGGACGGTGACGATCGCCAGGGCGAGCAGCACGGTGGTCACGGCGACGGCGCGCTGCGGGACGGTGGAGCATGCGCGCGCATTGTGGCATCGGTCCATCGGCGGCTCGCCGTGTGAAGGTTCAGGTTTCTTAAGCACGGCCCGATGTTTGGGATTCACATCGGCGCCTTAGTGTTCACGGTGCGAGTTGGAGATCCATCGGGTCTCTACCTCCACCCTCCCTCCTTCGAGAGCCGGTGTCATTGGGCGGGCACCGGCTCTCGTGCTGTCTGCCGTACACTCCCCCGACCGATGGAGATCACCTGGTACGGCCGCGCCTGCTTCCGACTCAAGGGTCGCGAGTCGACCGTCATCGCCGATCCCTGCCCGCCCAACACGGGCTTCGTGGCGGGCAAGCACGACGTCGACCTGCTGACCATCTCGCACGCCCACCCGGACCATGCCTACACGCGGTCGATCACCGCCGGCCTGACGCTGACGCGCCCCGGCGAGTACGAGTACCACGGCGTGCTGGTCAACGGCGTGCGCACCTTCCATGACGGTGAGCGCGGTGCGCAGCGCGGCGAGAACGTCGTCTTCGGCTACGAGATCGATGGCGTGCACATCGCCCACCTCGGCGACCTGGGCCACCTGCTGACCGAGGAGCAGCTGGCCGAGCTGGGCCCGGTCGACGTCCTGCTGGTCCCGGCCGGCGGCCAGTTCACCATCACTCCCGCCGAGGCGGCCGAGGTGGTGGCGCAGGTCAGCCCCAAGCTGGTGATCCCCATGCACTACGCCGTCGACGGCGCCTCGAAGGACCTGATGGGACCTGACCGCTTCGTCCACGAGATGGGGATGGGCGCAGCCGCCGCAGCCAGCCGAAGGCCGTGGTCAACGCCTCCTCGCTGCCCGACGAGACGCAGGTCGTCCTGCTGGAGCCGCGCGGCCGAACCGGCTGACGCACCCGCGCGGGCAACCGCGTCGCTTCGGTACCCCGTCCGGTACCGCCCTTGTTGCCGCGTGCGCAACGCTTCCGGACGGCGACTAGGACACCGGACCCCACCGCACGTCATCTCGACCGCAACATCGGTGGTCCATTGGTACTAGTCAGGCCGGGACCCCCCGGTATTCTCCGGCCCCCAGTCGCGGACTGGGTAGGCGCGGCTCACCCGCGTCGCATCGGACAAACAGGGGAGCTGGATCCAAAGGAGACCGGTAATCGTGAGTATTCAATCAGGACACACACGCAGGCTTTCGAGCCCATTCGCCATCAGCGCGGCCCTCGCGCTGGTGATGGGCCTCGCCGGCACCGCGCTCGCCGTCGATCCCGTCTACGCGACGGTCGACCGGCTACGCAGTCGGCTCGGCCGAAGACAACAACCACGCCGATACCTGGGGCGACAACTGCACAAGATTGGGGAGAACGGGAACTCGAGTCCTACGTTCTGCCCGATCTCGAGGCGGGGCTCGTCTACACCTGGTCATCGTGAAGGCTGGGTCGATGTGTCCGACCGACGGCAAGCAACACCCTCTTCGACAACCCCGCGCGGGCGAGACGGTCTGGGCCGATACCAACGAGAACGGCGTCTTCGACTTCGGGCGGCAGGATGGTGACAAGCAGATCAGCCACATCATCGTCTGCACTGAGCGAGGTCTGAGGCGACCCCGGCCGAGACTCCGGCACCCCGACCCCGGCAGAGACGCCCAGCGGAGACGTCCGGCGCGAGACGCCTGAGGGTTCGGTCCAGGGCAGCACCGGCACGCCGGCGCCCAGCCAGCCTGACACCGCCATGGGCGCGCCGGGCGGCCCAGCCCGATCCCGACCATCGGGTTCGGCACTGATCCTGCTGGCGGCCCTCGGCACGCTGGCCTGGGCGAACGTCAAGAGCGCTCGCAGCCGCGCCTAGCAATCGACCGGATCACACCGGTCTCCACGCGCCAGAGGCCCCCGGATTGCCGGGGGCCTCTCGCATGTGCGCCGGACTTCACCAGCGGCAGAGCGTCCGACGGCTACTGTGCGCATCGCAAGCACTGATACCGTGGCAGTCGCCAGTACCGCATCCCGAGTGGGACCGGTACCGGTCCGGAGTACCAGGAGCGGCGTTGTCGAGCGTCAACGCCCTACGCGAACCGGACCGCACATGGACGTCACCGGATGTTGACCCGTGGTCAAATCAGGGGTTACCAAAGTACCGGTCGCCCGTGATACTCGCGCCCCTGCATCTCGGATGAGCAGGCGTGCTTGTCCCCCGAACTCGCCGCAGCGGTCGAGCGAGCCCGCTATCTCTACATACCCGGTCGGTGGCAGACGACCGACCAAGGTGCCAAGGGGGCATCCCGTTATGACACACCGAGCACACCCATTCCGCACCGTCCCAATTCTTCTCGCGTTTTTCCTCAACCTCGTCGCCGGTCCACTCGATGCCGCTCGCCCAGCAGACGCTCGTCCGCGGGGCCGATGACGGGATCGACGACTACGCCCAATGTCAGATCGGCAACCCGAAGCCCGCCGGCCTCGACTGTGCCGAGAAGACGCCGGCCGCCTGGACGAACGGCATCCTCAACGACACGCACAACGACTACGCCGAGGACGAGGTTGTCCCCCAGCGCCTGCTGATGGACTTCGGCGGGCTGGCGCGCACAGCGTCACGATCCGCTACATGACCCGCAAGGACTCGAGCGGGCAGCACCACGCCTACGACTACCTGGCGACCTAGAACCACACCTACGTCAACGCGGACCGCTGCCAGGAGCTGCCGACCGCCACCGACTGCATCGGCGGAGCCGCGAGCACCTTCCCGATCCCTAGCGACCCGAACGCGTGAGCCCGGGCGGCCCGCAGCCGACCTCGGCGCACGAGCTGCCACAGGCCGACCGCCAGTTCATCGATGTACGGCGGCACCATCACACAGCGCTTCCGCGATCACCCACTCGGTCGACCCACGGAGGCTGGCTCCGACTACGGGAACATCACCGTCAACTTCACGGTCGGCGCCGGTGGCCAGATGCAGCTGCTTTTCGGCGGGCACCTCGCCTCCGGCTTCGGCCCGCGCGGCTGGGGCGCCGGTCCTCGGCTCCGCCAGCATCAGCGGCGGCCCGTACCACATCCGATCACCGCGCATCGATGGCGAGTCCATCGGCAAGCGCGACAACCAGATCATGAGCAACGCGATCGAGCCGCTGCTCCCGCGCTCGTCATCGCGAAGACGCCCGATGGCGGCGACGTGACGGCCGGCGACTACGCGGCGTTCACCATCACGGTCACCAACAACGGCCCCGGCGCGGCCACCAACGTCGACATCGACGACACGCTGCCGGCGGCCCGAGTGGCAACCTCGTCTGGGCCGAGATTCCCGGACATGCCCGAGTGCTCGGTTGTCACCAACGTCGTCCTGCACTGCGACATCGCTCAACCTGGCCGATGACGCGAGCTTCTCGGTCACCGTTCGCGCCCTGACCGACGCCGACGACTGTGGGCTGCTGGACAACACCGCCTTCACCGATGCCGACAACAACCCGGCGGTCAGCGATGTCGGTGACATCACCGTCCTGTGCGGCGACATCGACGTCGACAAGACCCCCGATGGCGGCGAAGTGACGGCCGGCGACACGGCCAGCTTCACCATCGTGACCAGCAACTCTGGGCGACGGTGACGGCCGTGACGTGCCGCGCTGTCCGACTGCTGCCGGCCGTGGCCAACGGCTGGAGCATCGACTCCGAGGATTGGGCGGGCGCCTGCACCATCACCGGCGCTGCCGGCGATGCCCAGACCGCTGGAGTGCGGCCCCGAGGACATCCAGGCTGCGCCCCCGACAACCCGCAGCGTCACGGTCGAGACGGTTACCACCGCCGATGACTGTGGCCTGCTCGACAACCCGAAGGCCGAAGCCACCACCACCAACGACGGCTCCGCCGAGGACGACGGTGACATCACCGTCCTAAGTGCCCGGACCTGACCGCCACAAGGTGGCAGATGGCACGGGCATGGTCTCCGCCGGCCAGGAGATCGGGTTCACGATCACGATCGCGAACTCGGACGAGGCCGGCACCGGACGGCCAAGAACGTCACGCTCAATGACCCGCTGCCCGGCGGCGACGGCCTGAACTGGTCGGAGGCCCCGGACAGCGCCGACTGCGAGATCACCGGGTACAGGGCGCCCAGATGCTGGAGTGCTCCTTCGGCGACCTGGCCGCCGGCGACTCGGTGAGCGTCCACATTGTCAGCGACACGAGCAAGCTCGACTGCGCCACCTTCCCGAACGTGGCCACGGTCGCGCGGACAACCATGCGACCCTGAACCCGAGCGACGACGTGACCGTCGAGTGCCCGGGCCTGAACATCAGCAAGCTCGCGGACAACGGAGAGATCGTTGCCGGCGAGACCGCCAGCTACACCGTCGTCGTCTGGAACTCCGGACCCGGCACGGCGCTGAACGCGTCGTGGTCCGACGAGCTGCCCACGGCGTCAGCTGGAGCGTCGAGCTCCTGAACCCCGACGGCGACGATGCCTGCGCCAGCAGCATCGACTCCGAGGGCAACCAGGCTGCGTCCTGCCAGTTCGGCGACCTTGCCCGTACCGACCATGGCCGACGGCAAGCATGATCGTCATCTCGGGCGAGACCGATCGTGACGATTGCGCCGGCCTGGACAACACGGCCTTCGCCTTCGCGGACAACAGCGACACGGTGCAGGCTTCGGCCTCCATCGACGTCCGATGCCCGATGCTGGTTATCGAGAAGTCAGCGGACACCGAGGAGGTCCACTTCGTGTTCGACGCCGATGGGAACGTCCTGTCGGTCGACCCGGAGCAGGTCACCTGGACGCTGACCTACACCCTGACCGAGGGTCCGGTCACCGACGCGGTGATCACCGACCCGCTGCCCGAGTTCCTGGTCTTCGTCAGCGCCAGCGATGGCGGTGACTATGACCCGGCGACGCGGACCATCACCTGGGATCTCGGCGACCTGACGGTCGACGGCAGCGACAGCGTCTCGTTCGTGACGACCGTCGATCCGGCTGCGCCGGAAGGTCGATCCGATCGTGAACGTGGCGACCATCGTCTCCAACGAGACCCCGCCGGATGACGGTGAAGACTCGATCATCGTGACCTCGGAGAGCGAGCTGGGCGGGACCCCGACCCCGACGCCCTCCGTGCCGAACACGGCGCTCGTCTTCGGTCCGGCCGGCGAGCCCATCTCGATCCCGGTCGAGCTGCTCGGCCTTCGTCCTCATCGGCTCGCTCGGTTCGCTGGCCTTCGCCAACGTCCGGGCCGCGCGGCGACGCCGCTGAGCTGACGATCAGCCTAGCGGCCGATGGGTTGGCGCCAAGCCGGCCCATCGGTCAATCAACCAGCCCCCCTGGCAGGGACGGGGTAGAGGTTCGCCTCTACCCCGTTCTCTGTTGTGGCGGATGGCGCCGGCTAGTGGCGGAGCGGGTGCCGTTGTCTGGCCGCTCGGTGCCTTGGGGATCTCGTGCCCGCCGGCCGCCGCCCTGTCCGCCGTCGCTCGGCTCGTCACCCGGCTCCTCAGGCTGCTGAGCGTCGGCCGTGGGCTTCGGCGTCGGTGAGGCAGCGGGCACGGACGGACCGGCGTCGGCGTCGCGGTGGGCGCGGGCGCGACGGGTACGACTGGATGTCCCTTGCGCTGCCCGCGATTGGCGGTCTCGTGGTCGCGGTTGGACTGAACGTCGGACGTCGATGCCGCCGGACGCGGCCAGCGCCCGCAGCAGCCCGCGCTTCGCGGCGTCCGGCGCGGTGCTGATCAGCTCGGCGAGGCGATCGACGTGCTGCCTGGCAGCCCCGCGGCGCCCGCGGCGGAGCCATCGTTCGCCGATCCGATCAGCGCGGCGAGCGTGGTCTGCGCTCGCTCGACGGCCGCCACCGCCGCGTCCACTCGGACCAACGTCCGGCCGCCGCCAGCGCCTCGACCTCGTCGAGCCGCGCGTCCAGGGCCATGGCCGCCAGGTCGTCACGCATGCCGGCCGGCGCGAGCTCCATGCGGATCGATTCGAGCTCGCAGCTTCACGCCGTACAGGACGTCGCCCGGCAGGCTCTGCTGCGCGGCGGCGCCGACCGCGGTGGCGCTCATCGCGGTCAGCAGCGAGGCGTAGAGCATGCCGCGGCCGAGCACGCTCAGGCTGCGGCGTGGCAGCCGGAGCGGCTTGCGTGGCCGCCACCATCCCCTCGCGCGTGGCGACGTAACGATTCACCACCTGGCCGCGCAGGCGGCGCTGGAAGAGCGGGTCCGGCTGGATGCGCCGCATGTGCCGCTCGATGCGGCCCGCGATGATCGGGTCGATCGGCATCTCGTAGCCGCGCTCCAGGATGCGATCCAGCAGCGTCATCGGCCCACCTGCCCTCCGCTTCGGGCAGCAACAGCCGACGCAGGCTGGCGATCGCGCGGAACGTCAGGCCCCGCACCGTGCCGGCGCGCTTTCCCATCACCTCGGCGGCCTCCTCGGCCGACAGGCCGGCGGCGAACCGCAGCGCCAGCGCTTCCTGCTGGTCGGCGGTGAGCAGCCGGATGGCGCTGCGCAGCTCGCGGATCTCCTCGCCGCGCACCGTCAGGCGATCCGGCGTCTCGTCGTGGCCGGCATCGTGGTCCGCTCGCAAGCGGCTCGTGGGCGCGATCGCGACGGACATGGTCGATCACCGCGTTGCGCGCGATGCGGAACGCCCACGCCTCGAACGGGCGACCCCGGGACCGATAGCGCGGCAGGCGAGCTCACGATCCGCTCGAAGACGAGCTGGGTCAGGTCCTCGGCGTCCTCGCGGCGGTGCACGCGCACGGCCACGTAGCGATAGATGGGCAGCGACCAGGGTGTCGTACAGGCGGCCGACCGCCTCGACGTCACCGGCGGCGGCGGCCTCGGCCAGCTGATCGACGGTCAGCCCGTCGAGCGCATGCGGCTTGGCGCTGCGGCGCCGGCGACGCGGCGATGCTCGGCCTCGCGCAGGGCCTGGGCGACAAAGGCACTCATGGGTCGCTCGCGCATCGGGGATCGGGCACCTGTGCTCGTGTGGGCAGCCGCACGGGCGGCGGTTGGCCAGCGCACCGTAGCACCGCGCATGGCGGACTTCCAGACCAGCGTTGACCCGCGACACCGGGTGGCAGTCCCACCCGGGCATGGTCAGATCAGCGCGAGCTCCCGGCCGACCGTTCTCGAAGGCCGCCAGGCAGGTCTCGAGCTCCTCGCGCGTGTGCTCGGCGGTGACGATGGTGCGAACGCGCGACCGATCGTCCGGCACGGTCGGGAAGCCGATGCCCTGCGCGAAGACGCCCTCCTCGAACAGCCGGTCGGACAGCTTCATGGCCATGCGCGCCGGAGCCGGCGATGACCGGGGTGATCGGCGTCTCCGACGCGCCGATGTCGAAGCCCAGCCGCTGGAGGCCGGCCTTGAAGAAGCGCGTGTTCTCCCACAGCCGATCGATCAGCTCTGGCTCGGACTCCAGCACGTCGATGGCGGCCAGGCAGGCGGCCGCCACGGCCGGCGGATGCGAGGTCGAGAAGAGGAAGGGCCGCGCCTGGTGCTCGAGCATGCGTCCGCAGCACGGCCGGCCCGGCGACGTAGCCGCCGAGCACGCCGATCGCCTTGGACAGCGTCCCGACCTGGACGTGCACCCGCCCGTGCAGGTCGAAGTGGTCGACGCTGCCGCGCCCGTTGCGGCCGAGCACGCCCGAGGCATGCGCATCGTCCACGTAGACGATCGCCTCCGCCTCCTCGGCCGCCTCCACGATGGCCGGCAGCTGGGCGATGTCGCCGTCCATGCTGAATACGCCGTCGGTGATGACCAGCACGATCCGATCCGCGCCGCCGGGAGCGTGCCCGCACCTCGCGCAGGGCGGCACGCAGGGCGTCCATGTCGGCGTGCGGGAAGATCCTGCGCTCGGCCTTGGTCAGCCGGATGCCGTCGATGATGCTGGCGTGGTTCAGCGCGTCGCGACACGATCACCGCGCCCTCGGGTGCCAGGATCGGGATGACGCCGGTGTTGCAGGTGAAGCCGGACTGGAAGGTGAGCACCGCCTCGACGTGCTTGAAGTCGGCCAGCCGCGCCTCGAGCTCCTCGTGGAGGCTCATGGTGCCGGCGATGGTGCGCACCGCGCCCGAGCCGGCGCCGAAGCGCTCGACCGCCTCGATGGCCGCCTCGCGCAGCCGGGGATGGGTGTTCAGGCCCAGGTAGTTGTTGCTCGACAGGGTGATCACCTCGCGGCCGTCGATCACGCAGCGGCTCTTCTGCTCCGACTCGACCACGCGCAGGCGCCGGAAGAGGCCCTTGGCGCGCAGGTCCTCGATCTCGGCCTCCAGGAAGCGCGAGCGGGTTGCGAGCGCGTGCCTCGGCGGCGGAGGTGACGGCGGTATCGGTCATGGCAGGAGGACCACCTTTCCGGCGTGGCGGGAGGCGATGCAGGGCGAAGCCCTGCTCCCAATCGGCGAGGTCGAAGCGATGGGTGATGATCGGCGTGACGTCCAGGCCGCCGCGCAGCAGCGCCTGGGTGCGCTCCCAGGTGTCGTACAGGCGCCGCCCGTAGATGCCGTACAGGCGGATGCCCTTCTGGATGACGAGGTCGGACAGGTCGACCTTGGCCGGCTGGCTGAAGATGCCCAGCAGGCTGATGCGGCCGCCGCGAGTGATGATCCCCAGCGCCGGTGTCGAGGGCTGGCTGGGCGCCGCTCATCTCGAGCACGACGTCCACGCCGTCGCCGCCGGTGGCCTCCATGACCGCGTGGCACCAGGTCTCCGGGTCGCGGCCATCGATCGCCAGGTCGGCACCCATGCGGCTGGCCATCTCCAGCCGGTACGGTTCGACGTCGGTGGCGATCACCAGCGACGCGCCGGCGGCCTTGGCCACGGCCACCGCGCACAGGCCGATCGGGCCGCAGCCGGTGACCGCCACCGTGCGGCCCTCGATCGGCTCGACGAAGGCGGCGTGCACCGCGTTGCCCATCGGCTCCTGGAGGGCCACGACCGCCGGATCGAGGCCGTTGGACTCGATGGCATTGGCCTCGGGGATGACCACGAACTCGGCGAAGCCACCGTCGATGTGGGCGCCGATCACCTTCAGGTTGCGGCAGAGGTGCGCCTGGCCGGAACGGCACTGGGTGCAGGTCCAGTCGACGATGTGGCTCTCGACGCCGACCAGGTCGCCGTCGCGCACGCGGGTCACGCCCCGCGCCGGCGCCGGCCACGCGTCCCGCCAGCTCGTGGCCCAGGATGATCGGCGGCTTCAGGATCTCGGCGGCCCAGGGATCCCAGTTGTACAGGTGCGCATCGGTGCCGCAGATGCTGGCGGCCTCCATGCTGCAGCAGCACCTCGCCCGGGCCGGGGCTCGGGATCGGCCGCTCGACCAGCTCGGCGCCGGGAGCCGGGCCGCGTCTTGGCGAGCGCCCGCATGGTGCGGGTGGCGGTGGCGGTCATGCCCCCTGCCGGACGTGCGGCTTCACGCGGCTGAGTATAGGAGCGGGCCGCGTCAGTCCTCGCTGAACCAGGCCCGCGCCGACGGCCGCAGCAGCGCCACCACCAGGATCGCCGACAGCAGCAGGCCCAGCGGGATCATCAGCGCATACCAGCCGTTGGCGGCCTCCGGCTGGCATCTGGAACAGGGCCGGCGGCAACCCGGCCAGGATCGGTGCGGCCAGGATGGCGATGCCGATCGCGAAGCGGTGGCCGATGCGCTTGCGCTGCAGCGCCACGGTGATGCCGAACAGGACCGCGGCCAGCTCCACCATCATGAAGATCCCGAGCAGGCTGAATGGCGCGCGCTCGCTGAAGTCGACGAACTCGATGATGCGCGGCAGCAGCAGGCCGGTCACCGCGAGCAGGAAGAAGGCCCAGGCGAACCACAGCCGCACGGACCAGGGAGCGTCACGCATCGGCTCCGGATGCTAGCAGTCCGGCCCGTCATCGACGTTGGTGCCAAGATCTGGCAGTGGAGGCGCTCGCCGACCTGTTCGAGACGAACCGCATCATCGTCCTCACCGTCTACGGCCAGGTCTTCTTCGTGCTGGGGCTGGCGATCGCGCTGCAGTCGCTCAAGCGCAGCACGCTGGCACTGGCGCGGCCGCTGCCATGGCTGGCCGCCTTCGGCATCGTGCATGGCTTCCACGAGTGGGGCTACCTGTTCATCCCCATCCAGTCCGGATACCTGCCGGCCCGCTGACCGAGACGCTGCTGGTCCTGCAGCTGCTCATGAAGGGCGTCTCGTTCGCCCTGCTGCTGCAGTTCGGCGTCGAGCTGGTGGCGGCCATGACCAATCTGCCGATCCTGCCGCGCCTGCGGCTTCTGCCGGCAGCCGCGCTCCTGGCCTGGGGCGGTGCCACGCTCGCGGTGTCGGCCGCTGTACCCGGGCTACCTGCCGGATCCGGCGCCTGGCTGCAGGAGGGCAACATCGATGCCGCGCTGGCAGCCGTCGGCGCGCCGCTGGCGGTGGGCGACGCGCTGGCGCGCTGGATGATGGCCCTGCCCGGCGCGGCCCTGGCGGCCTGGGGCCTGATGGCCAGCGCGCGGAGCGTGGCCGCCATCGCGCGCCCTCGGTGCTCGCCGGTCTGCAGCTGGCGGCGGTGGCATTCGCGCTGTACGCCGCTGGTCGGCGGCGTGATCGGGCAGCCGGCCCCGTTCCTCACCCGCTTCGGTGCTGAATGCCGCGGCCGTGCGCGAGGTGCTGGGCATCCCGATCGAGGTGCTGCGCTCCGGCACCGGCCTGCTGATCGCGGTCGCGATCATCGTGGCGCTCGACCTGTTCGAGCAGGAGACGGATCGCGCCCTGGCCGCGGCACGACGGCGGGAGCTGCTGGCCCGCGAGCGGGAGCGCATCGGGCGCGACCTGCACGACGGGATCATCCAGTCGATCTACGCCGCCGGCCTGCACCTGGACGAGGCCAGCGCCGCCATGGATCCGGCGGCCGAGGTGCCACGGGCGCGCATCCGCACCGTGCTGAGCGAGCTGGAGCGCATCAGCAACGACATCCGGGCCACGATCTTCGACCTGCGCAGCGCCGGGCTGGAGACGCTGGACGCGGAGGAGATCGTGCGCAGCGTGGCCGACGAGCTGCGCGCCAACACGCTGGTCGACCTGCAGCTGACCGTCGAGGGCGAATGGGAGCCGCGCCTCACCCCCGAGCAGGCGGCGCAGCTGCACCAGATCGTGCATGAGGCCTTCAGCAACGTCTTGCGCCACGCCAAGGCGCAGCCGCGTCGATGTCCGGCTCGCGTGCTCGAAGCGCGGACCTGCAGCTGGAGATCCGCGACGACGGCGCCGGCTTCGATCCGGCGGTCGCCGACCGCGCGCCGTGAGGGATCGGCGCACGGCCTGCCCAACATGCGTCGCCGCGCAGAGCTGCTTGAGCGCGAGCTGACCGTCCAGAGCGCTCCCGGACGGGGCACGGAGCTCTCCCTTACCATGCCGGTCGCCACCGCCCGGCGGCCGAGACCAGAGCACGCCACATCGCCATGACCGACACGCCCAGCATCCGCATCCTGATCGCCGACGACCACGAGGTGGTCCGCATCGGCCTGGCCGCCCTGCTCAACCGGCAGGAGGGCTTTCGGGTGGTGGGCGAGGCGTCCTCCGGCCAGGAGGCGGTCCGCCTGGCCAAGGTCCTGCGGCCGGACGTGGTGGTGATGGACATCCGCATGCCCGATGGCTCCGGCACCGATGCCTGCCGCCAGATCACCGAGGAGCAGCCCGGCACCCCGGTGGTGATGCTCACCAGCTACGCGGACGAGGAGGCGCTGTTCGACGCCATCGCGGCCGGTGCCTCCGGCTACGTCCTGAAGCGGATCGGCTCCGATGAGCTGGTCAGCGCCGTGCGCGCGGTGGCGCAGGGGCAGTCGATGCTCGACCCGGCCGTCACCGCCACCGTCCTGGATCGCCTGCGGCGCGCCGCGCATGCCGAGGAGTCGGGGGCGTTCAACGAGCTGACCGAGCAGGAGCGGCGCGTGCTGGCCCACCTGGCCCTGGGCGAGTCGAACCGCGAGATCGCGGTCGCCATGGAGCTCGCCGAGAAGACGGTGCGCAACTACGTCAGCAACATCCTGGCGAAGCTGTCGCTGGCGTCCCGTGCCCAGGCGGCCACCTTCGCCATCAAGCATCGCCTGACCGAGCTGAGCGGCCAGCCGCGTGCCTGACGCACGGCGGGCGGCGGCCCCGGCGCTGATGGCGCTGGTCGTGGCCGGCTGCCTGTCCAACTCCAGCCCCACGCCGAGCGCGTCGCCCTCCGCCTCAGCCCAGCCGCCGACCACGCCGTCAAGCCCGGCATCCGCCCAGCCGAGCGTGTCGGTCGAGCCGACCGCGACGCCGGAGCCGCCGCTCTCGCTGCCCTTGCCACCCACGGACGACCGTCGCCAGGTGGCGGTCAGGGTCGATCCCAACGTGCCGAGCAATGGCGACGGCGAGATCGTGGTCACGGTGACCAACCTGACGCGATCGCCGGGTCGGGGAGCTGGTGCTGCGCTGGAGCACGGACCTCGACCAGGTTCTCTTCCTCGCCCCGTTCCGGCCGTCGGAGCAGCGGATCCAGGACGGCGGGCCGCCACTGGTCCAGGACTGGTCGAAGTGGGTCAACGGCCCGGGCGAGAGCGGCGAGCCGGCGGGCACGACCTCGCTGGGCTGGGGCCCGCTGCTGGCAGGCGGCGAGCTGACCATCCCGATCCAGGTCACGCGGCAAACGGGCGGCGACGTCGCGTTCGACCTGCAGGTGCTGGCTGGCGAGGCGATCCTGTCGCTGGAGGACGGATCGCCGGCGGAGCTGCGAGTCGGCGTTCCGTAGACGCGGTAGGCTGACCCGATGCGGGCGATCCTGCCGTCCTGGACCGATCCCGACCCGAGCCTCCATGCGCGGCTGGCCGACCTCATCGACCCGGAGCGCAAGGTGCTGGCCGCGCTGGAGCGGATCGTCCCGCTCTCCGGCAAGCGAATCGCCGATGTCGGCACCGGGATCGGGCACTACCCGCTGCTGCTCGCCCGCCGCACCGGACGCACCTACGGCATCGAGGCCGACGCGGCGACTGCGCGAGGTGGCTCGCGAGCGGGCCGACGCGACGCACCAGCCGAACATCCGCATCGTCGAGGGCGGCGGCGAGCAACCTGCCGCTGCGCGACGGGGCGGTCGACATCGTGCTCTCCGGCGAGATCGGCCCGGACGACCGCTGGCTGCCCGCCATCGACGAGGCGCATGCGCGTCCTGCGGCCGGGCGGGCGGCTGGTGGTGATCGGCTACTACGGCCGCGACGACATGGCCGGCCTGCTGGAGCCGGAGGTGGTCGAGCGCGCTCGCCAGGCGACCCAGCGCCGCATCGGCTGGTGGCTGCGGCACCACTTCAAGATCAAGGTCGTGCACACGCGCGTCGACCTGAACGACGAGGCGGCGGCCATGGAGCTGCTCCCACGCCTGTACGGCGACCGCGGCCGCGCCTTCCTGATGAGCCCGCACCCGCTCAGCCTGGGCCTCCGCCTGGGCCTCTTCCACCGTGCCAAGGACTGAATCGCCAATCCGTGTACTGGCGTCCGGGAATTCGCGGATTCAGTGCAGGAATTGCATTGCAGGCGCGAATCGGTGCATCTATCATCGCCCGCGTCGAAGGCCAGGCTCTTCTCCCCCCGGAGCCTGGCCTTCGGCATTCCCCGGTCGTCGCGAGGGCCCGGTGCGATAATGCAGGCCGACCCCATTTCGCCCCGGCGCGACCGCGCCTGAGGCCACCAGCCACCTGACCTGGAGGCACGCCAGCCGTCATGGCCACCACCACCCCACGCATGAAGATCACCTACGCCACGCTGTCCGCCGACAACGAGGAGCTGCAGTCGGCCTTCGATGCCGCGGTCGAGCGCGTGCGCGGCACGCTCGGCCGGTCGTACCCGATGCTCATCGGCGGCGAGGAGCGGCGCGGCGCCGAGGAGTTCGAGGACCGCTCCCCGATCGACCGCGACATCGTGGTCGCCCGCTTCCCGGTCGGCACGCGCCAGGACGTGCGCGACGCCATCGCCGCCGCGCGCGCCGCCTTTCCGGCGTGGCGCGACCTCGGCTGGCGCCAGCGGCTGGAGATCCTGCGCAACGCGGCCGACCTGATCAGCGAGCGGCAGTTCGAGTACGCGGCGCTGATGTCGTTCGAGGTGGGCAAGAACCGGCTCGAGGCGCTGGGCGACGTGGAGGAGACGGCCGACCTGCTGCGCTATTACAGCGACGAGATGGAGCGCAACGGCGGCTTCGTGCAAGCCGATGGGCTCGCTGTCGCCGACCGAGCACACGCGCAGCGTGCTCAAGCCGCACGGCGTGTGGGCCGTGATCAGCCCCTTCAACTTCCCGATGGCGCTGGCCGGCGGCCCGGCCGCCGGGGCGCTGATCGCCGGCAACACCGTGGTCCTCAAGCCTTCGTCGGACGCCCCGCTGATGGGCTACAAGTTCGGCGAGGCGCTGCGCGAGGCCGGCGTGCCGGCCGGCGTCTTCAACCTCGTCACCGGCCCGGGCGAGACGGTCGGCGCCGAGCTGCAGGAGAGCCCCGACATCGACGGCCTGGTCTTCACCGGCAGCTACGAGGTCGGCATGAAGCTGTACACCGGCTTCACCCGCGACTATCCGCGCCCGATCATCACCGAGATGGGCGGCAAGAACCCGGCCATCATCACCGCCAGCGCCGACCTGGACGAGGCGGCGGAGGGCGTCATGCGCTCCGCCTTCGGCTTCGACGGGCAGAAGTGCAGCGCCAACAGCCGGGTCTACGTCGAGCGCTCGGTGGCACGGCCGTTCGTCGAGAAGCTGGTCGAGCGCGCCAGGGGGATCAAGGTCGGCGACCCGACCCAGCGCGACAACTGGATGGGGCCTGTCATCAACGAGCGCTCGCTCGGCAAGTTCACCACCGCGGTGGAGGAGGCGCGGCGCGACGGGGGCACCATCGAGGTCGGCGGCGAGGTGCTGGCCGACCCGGGCACCGAGCGCGGCTACTTCCCCAGCCCGACGGTGGTGACCGGCCTGCCTCTGACCCACCGCCTCTTCCGCGACGAGCTGTTCGTGCCGTTCCTGGTGGTCGGCGAGGTCGACTCGCTGGACCAGGCCCTGGCCGAGGCGAACGACACGCCCTACGGCCTGACGGCCGGGATCTTCAGCCAGGACGACGACGAGATCCGCCGCTTCCTGGACACGATCCAGGCCGGCGTGGTCTACGTGAACCGGCGCGCCGGCGCCACCACCGGCGCCTGGCCGGGGATCCAGAGCTTCGGTGGCTGGAAGGGCTCCGGCTCATCCGGCAAGAGCGGCCTTGGCCCGTACTACGTCCAGCAGTTCCTGCGCGAGCAGTCGCAGACGGTCATGGGCGAGCCGCCCGCCTGACATGACCGACAAACCCGCGGCCGGGAATGGCAGCAATGGCCACGCGAGCCCTGGCGAACGCCTTCGCCTGGACGAGCTGGATGCGCTGGAGCCGATCGTCGACCCGAGCGGCTGGTTCAGCGTCCAGCTGCGTTACGCCTACCTGGTCGGCGTGGCCCAGTCGCCGGCCATGGTCGAGGACCGCGTGGTGCTGGTGGACGGCGAGGACGAGGAGACGGCCCTGGGGCGGGCGGTCGAGATCGCGGCCGAGTACGAGGACGAGTTCGAGACGGAGGCCGGCGACACCGGCATCATCCGCTTCGAGGGCATCGTGGCCATCAAGGAGCTCGACGATCCGCCGGCTGCCGGCACCGAGGTCTGGCACGAGTTCATGGCTCCGGCCGGCGTCGAGACCGATGCCGACGGCGAGCCGCTGCCACCGTTGCGCCCGATGGAGATGGCCTTTCCTCGCGCCCACGACGAGTGAGCCGCTGGCGCGCACTCGCCTACCGCGCGGCGCGGCCGCTCCTCTTCGCGTTCGAGCCTGAGCGCATCCATCGCCTGACCCTGAGCGGCCTGCGCGTGGCCGGCACCAACCTCGCTTGGTCGCGGCATGGCCGGTCTGGCCTCGGGCGCCCGGCCGGATGGAACCGCGCCGGCCACGCTCCTCGGCCTTGAGTTCCGCAATCGGGTGGGCGTAGGTGCCGGCTTCGACAAGGACGCCGTCGCGCTGCGTGGCTGGGAGGCGCTGGGACTGGGCTTCATCGAGGTCGGGACGGTGACCCCGCTGGCGCAGGGCGGCAATCCCCGGCCACGCCTGTTCCGGCTGCCTTCCGACGAGGCGCTGATCAATCGGATGGGCTTCAACAATGCCGGCGCGGCGGCGCTGGCGCGCAACGTGATGCTGGCGCGTCGCCACCTGCCGGCCGGCTTCGTGGTCGGGGTCAACATCGGCCGCGGCGCGGCGACGCCTGCCGACCAGGCCATCGCCGACTACCTCGCCGCATTCCGGCTGGTCGCGCCGGTGGCCGACTACGTCGCCATCAACGTCAGCTCGCCGAACACGCCGGGGCTGCGCGACCTGCAGCAGCCGGATCTGCTGCGCGAGCTGCTGGCCACGCTGCGCGCCGCCGGCGAGCGCGAGGCGGCCGCCCGTCCGCTGCTGGTCAAGCTGGCCCCCGACCTGGAGCCTGATGCCTTCGCCGCCCTGGTCGCGACTGCGGCCGAGGACGCCGACGGCCTGATCCTGAGCAACACGACCACCGCGCGGCGACGGGCTGGCATCGGCGGAGCGCGACGAGTCCGGCGGCCTCTCCGGCGGGCCGCTGCGCGATCGGATGCTGGCGGCCGTGGCCCACGCGCGCGCGCGCATGGCGCCCCCGAAGGTGATCATTGCCTCTGGCGGCATCGGTTCCGCCGCTGACGTGGCGGCCGCCTACGCCGGCGGCGCCGACCTGGTGCAGCTCTGGACGGGCCTGGTCTACCGCGGGCCGGGGCTGATCGGCGAAGCAGTGACGGTGCGCACTGACATAGGCTCTGATACCATTCGCGGCCTATCTAGCCAGGGGCGCGGGCAGGACGCGCCGCTCCGCTCCGGAGTTGGTACCGATGAGTATCGAGACCTCCGCCGCGGCTGCCCGCGATTCGGCGCCGCGCATCCACACCGAGCTGCCGGGCCCGCGCGCCCGGGCCTTCATCGAGCGCGACGAAGCCGTGGCCAGCCCCAGCCTCACCCGCGCCTATCCGCTGGTCGCCGAGTCGGCCAACGGCCTGATGGTCACCGACGTCGACGGCAACCGATTCCTGGACTTCGCGGCCGGCATCGCGGTGGCCAGCACCGGCCACGCCCACCCGCACGTGGTGACGGCCATCAAGGAGCAGGCGGATCGCCTGATCCACATTGCCGCCACCGACTTCTACGAGCCGCGCTACCTGGAGTTCATGGAGCGCCTGGCGTCGATCGCTCCGTTCGAAGAGCGGGCACGCGTCTTCCTCACCAACTCGGGGACCGAGGCGGTGGAGGGGGCCATCAAGCTGGCGCGCTACCACACGCATCGGCCCGGGATCATCGCCTTCGAGGGCGGGTTCCACGGTCGCACCCTGGGCGCGCTGTCGCTGACCAACTCGAAGATCAAGCAGCGCGCCGGCTTCGGTCCGCTGCTGCCGATGGTCCACCACGCCCCCTTCCCACGGATCCGCGCCTGGCGCGAGGGCTCCGGGGGCGACGGCAGCGCGGAGCTGGCCTACCTGCGCTCCAGCATCCTGGGCCGGATCATCGCGCCGACCGACGTGGCGGCGATCGTGGTCGAGCCCGTCCAGGGCGAGGGCGGCTACTTCCCCGCCCCCGCCGCCTTCCTGGCCGGGCTGCGCGAGCTATGCGATGAGCACGGCATCCTGCTGATCGCCGACGAGATCCAGTCGGGGATGGGGCGCACCGGTCGCTGGTGGGCGATGGAGCACGTGGGCATCGAGCCGGACATCGTGACCAGCGCCAAGGGCATCGCCTCCGGGATGCCGATCGGAGCCTTCATCGCCCGCGAGTCGATCTGGACCTGGCCACCCGGCGCCCACGGTTCGACCTTCGCCGGCAACCCGGTCTGCGCGGCGGCTGGGCTGGCCACGCTGGACCTGCTGGCGGACGGCCTGATCGACAACGCGGCGGCGATCGGCGCGGTGCTGCGCGAGCGGCTCGAGGGCGTCGCGGCGCGGCACGTTGGCGTGCGCGACGTGCGCGGCATCGGGCTGATGATCGGCATCGAGTTCGACAGCCACGAGGCGGCCAACGCGGTGCAGCAGGCGGCCTTCGAGCGAGGCCTGCTGGTGCTGGAGTGCGGGGAGGCCACGTTGCGTCTCAGCCCGCCGCTGATCGTGGATGAGGGCGCCGTCGATGTCGCCCTTGGCATCCTCGACGAGGCGCTGAACGCGGCCCTGGCACCCCAGCAGGGCATGCAGGAGGTCGGCGGCTGAGGCCCGCGCTAGCTGAGCAGGTCGGATAGAGAGGTCAGCAGGAAGCCGCGGTCGCGCAGGCCGGGCACCATGACGCGGAGCGCGTTCAGCGTCTCGTAGCCGCCCAGGTGCATGAGCACGTTCGAGCCGCCCTCTGCCTGGGTGATGACCTTGGTCGCGATCTGCTCGGCCGTGGGACCGCCTTCGGCAATCGGCTTCCAGTCGATCGTGTCGATGTCCCACATGAAGGTCTTGGTGTAGCCGGCCGAGGCCGCGGCCTGGATGACCGCGCCGCTGATCGACCCGTACGGCGGACGCCAGTAGGGCACCGGCCGCTGGCCGGTCTGGGCCTCCAGGATGGCGGCGGCATCGGTCAGCTCGCGACGGATGAAGTCGGCGGTCGGCGCCCCGCCGGCGCACGGCGCGGTAGTCGGCGAGCCGCAGACCGCCGTGCACCAGGTCGCAGTGGTGCATGGTGTGGTTGCCGATCTCGAACAGCTCCGGATGGGCCTCGACGATGGCCATGATCTCGCGCCCATGCTCGGATCTGGGCCATGGCGCCGGTCGGGAAGAGGGTGGCGCACACGCCGCGACGGATCAGGAAGTTCAGGATGTCGACGCCCGGATCCAGCCGGCCGCCCATGTCGAAGGTGAGCGCCACGGCGCGACCGGCGCCGGGGATGGTGTAGAAGGTCTGCGGGCTGCCGGCAGCCACCCGGTTTCCGGCGCGGCACCCCGCCGGCGGGACTGCTGTGGCAGCCGGGGTCGCGGTCGAGGGCCTCGGCGTGGCGAGCAGGGGTCGCGCGGGCGTGGCCGACGGGTCGCCGCTGACGATCAGGACCCAACCCGCCTCCAGGCGCATCCGGGTTGGTGACCAGCGACGGGTAGCGCTCCGCGTTCCACGCCTGCAGCTGGGCGACCGTCGTGTTCCAGGCGCGCGCGATGGAGAAGAGGGTGTCGCCTGCCGGCAACCACGTAGGTGGCGCCGTCGGCGCTTGACGACGGAGGCGGCTGGCCGGATGCGTCGGCCGACGGCAGGACCGATGGGCTGGCCGGCAGCGTCGGGTCGGCCGAGCCCGAGTGGGTGGGCGAAGGCGCTGGACCGCCGCAGGCGGCCACCGCGACCAGCACGGCGCACAGCAGCGCGGCGCGACGCCGGGGAGCGGGGTTCATGACGCGGATGGGGCTCAGTTTGGGTTGTAGCGGAGGTCGGCGGTGGCTACCGGCGGCATGGCGCCGTCGGAGAGAAGCCGCGCCTCGCGACGGAGCAGCTCCAGCTCGGCGCTGAGGCGGCTGGCCGCGTCCGGCAGCTCCAGCAGCTGCTGCTTGCGGGTCAGCTCGATCTGCAGCACGCCGCCGACCGCGTAGCTGGCGGCCATCGGGTCGTCCGGCAGGTGGATCGGCTTGAGGACTTCGTCCAGGGAAGCGGCCACGGTCGTGATCTCCGGTGATTCCGCGCCTATGGACGCAGCGGAGGCCACGAACCGTTTCACCGTCTCGAGGTAGGCGTCGAGCGCGGTCTGCACCTCGGGGAGCAGCGCCTCCGCGCGAGCTGCGTCGCCGGCCTCGTCGGGCAGCGGCTCGACCTGCACCGTGGCGTACGGGCCGGATCGGTCCACCTCGCTCAGCCGTGCTCGCGCGACGCCGACCACCAGCAGCGCCCACCGCCCATCGGCGAAGTGCTCGGCGCGTCGCACCTCGACGATGGTGCCGACCCGTTCGGCGCGCGGAGGCCGCGGATCGGCCTCCGCCACCTCGGCGCCGTCGGTGATCATCGAGATCACGAAGCGTCCGGCGAACGGCGACCCATCGGCCACGACGTCCTGCGTCATCAGCCGGTAGCGCTCCTCGAAGACATGGATCGGGAGCGGCAGGTGGGGGAAGACCACCACGTGGAGCGGGAAGTACGGCAGTCGCATGCTGCGGCCGATCGTGGCACGGGCCAGCCGATCCTGCAAAGGCTGATGAATCCGCTCGTGGTCCTCTACGCAGGGGCGTGGGCGTCGGCGGGCGTTACTCCTGGTCGACGAAGGTCATGTCGATCTGGGCGCGCTGCAGCTTGCCGGAGTAGTCGATGTAGACGCTCTTCCACTCGCTGAAGAAGTCGAGCGCGGCCTGGCCCACCTCGCGATGGCCGTTGCCGGTCGCCTTGACCCCGCCGAATGGCAGGTGCGCCTCTGCGCCGATGGTGCCGTGGTTCACGTAGCCCAGCCCGGACTCGAAGTCGCGGATGCTGCGGAAGGCGAGGTTGATGTTCTGCGTGAAGAGCGACGTCGACAGTCCGTATTTCACGTCGTTCACGACCCGCACCGCCTCGTCCCAGTCATCCACCGGAATGACCGATGTCACCGGGCCGAAGATCTCCTCCTGGGCGATGCGGGCATTCGGACGCACGTCCGCGAAGATGGTCGGCTGGAAGAACGAGCCCTTGGCCAGCTTGCCGTCTCGCGCCGGCTCGCCACCGATCACCAGCTCCGCCTCGCCGCGGCCGATCACCGCGTAGGCCGCGATGCGCTCCACCGCCGTGTCGTTGATCACCGGCCCGACATCGGTCGCATCATCCAGGCCGCTGCCCAGCACCAGCGACGCGACCCGGCCCTTCAACGCGTCCACGAACTGGTCGTGCACCGACCGATGCACCACGATCCGCGAGGCGGCCGTGCAGCGCTGGCCGCTGGTGCCGAAAGCCGACCACACCACGCTGTCCAGCGCGAGGTCCAGGTCGGCGTCCTCCCAGATCACGATCGGGTTCTTGCCGCCCAGCTCCAGGCTGACGCGCTTCAGCGTCTCGGCCGCGGTGCGGCTGATCTCGATGCCCGTGTCGGTATGGCCGGTGAAGCTGATGACCCGCACGTCCGGATGCGCGACGATGGCGTTGCCGACCTCGCCGCCGCTGCCGGTCACGACGTTCACCACGCCGGCCGGGATCCCGCCCTCGCGCAGCAGCTCCACGAAGCGCACCAGGCAGGCCGGCGTATCCGAGGCGGGCTTGATGACGGCCGTGTTGCCGCAGATCAGCGCGGGAAACAGCTTCCAGCCCGGAATGGCGACCGGGAAGTTCCAGGGCGTGATGATGCCCACCACCCCAATCGGCCGGCGGATGGCCATGGCGAACTTGTCGGGCATCTCGGACGGCACGGTCTGGCCGAACATCCGGCGCCCCTCGCCGGCCATGTAGTAGGCGACGTCGATCGCCTCCTGCACGTCGCCGCGTGCCTCCGGCAGCACCTTGCCCATCTCGCGCGTCATCAGGCGCGAGAGCTCCTCCTTGTGCTCGGCCAGCAGGCGCGCGACCTTGAACAGGATCTCGCCGCGCTTGGGGGCCGGCATCATCGACCACGCCGGGAAGGCGGCCTTGGCCGCCTCCACCGCGGCGTCGACATCGGCCGGGCCGCTGGCCGCGAACTCGCCGATCACCTCGTCGTGGTTTGCCGGATTAACGCTGCTGAAGGTGGCGCCGGACTTGGCGGCGACCCAATCGTCGCCGATCAGGTTGCGAAAGGTGGACACGGGCTGCTCTCCTCGGGGCTCAGGCGGGCGCGGAGCCCACATCGGTCGGTCGGTGGCAGCGATTGTACGTCGCTGACGATTCCCGGCCGATGCGGGACATTCGCCCCTGTCGCGCCGCGGCCCGCGATCGCCACACTGGCGGCACAACTGAAGAACCGCCGTGCCCGGAGTTATCCGTTTACGTAGTAACGGGGCTGAAGTAGTGGCACTGGGTGTGGCGGATCACGCGCCAGACGTCGGGCCGTCGACGGTCCGGCGTCCTGGCTTACGGCGTACCTGTCATGCGCAGGACGTCGAGGGCCTCGTCCAGCTGCTCCAGCGTGAGCTTGCCGTCCTCGACGTAGCCGCGCTCCAGCACCACCTCCCGGATCGTCTTGCCCTCGGCCACCGCCTGCTTGGCGACCTTCGCGGCCTCCTCGTAGCCGATGTACCGATTGAGCGGCGTCACGATCGACGGCGAGCCCTCGGCGTACTGCCGGGCGCGATCCGCGTTGGCGGAGATGCCCGCGATGCATCGGTCCGCGAAGAGACGGCTGACGCTGGCCAGCAGCCGGATCGACTCCAGGATGTTGCGCGCCAGCATGGGCAGCATCACGTTCAGCTCGAAGTTGCCGGCCGCGCCGCCGAAGGCGATGGCGGCGTCGTTGCCGATGACCTGGGCGCTGACCATGCAGACCGCCTCGGGGATCACCGGGTTCACCTTGCCCGGCATGATCGACGAGCCCGGCTGCAGGTCGGGGATGTTGATCTCGCGCAGCCCGGCGCGCGGGCCGGAGCCCATCCAGCGCAGGTCGTTGGCGATCTTGTAGAGGCTGACCGCGACCGTCCGCAGCTGGCCCGATGTCTCGACCAGCGCGTCCTGGGCGCCCTGTGCCTCGAAGTGGTCGCGCGCCTCCGTCAGCGGCAGGCCGGTGCGCTCCGCCAGCACCGCGATCGTCCGCGCGGCGAAGCCGGGCGGCATGTTGATGCCGGTGCCGACCGCGGTGCCGCCCAGCGGCAGCTCCGCCAGCCGCGGGAGGGCGGCGGTCAGGCGCTCGATGCCCGCGCGCACCTGGGCCGCGTAACCGCCGAACTCCTGGCCCAGCGTGACCGGCGTGGCGTCCATGAGGTGCGTCCGGCCCGACTTCACCACCCCGGCGAACTCGTCGCGCTTGGCCTCCAGCGCCTCGGCCAGGTGCTCCAGCGCCGGGAGGAGGTCGTTGACCAGGCTGGCCGTGGCGGCCAGGTGGATGCTGGACGGGAAGACGTCGTTGCTCGACTGGCTGGCGTTGACGTCGTCGTTGGGATGGACCGCCCGTCCCAGCCGCTCCGTCGCCAGCGTGGCGATCACCTCGTTGGCGTTCATGTTGCTGCTGGTGCCCGAGCCGGTCTGGAACACGTCGATCGGGAACTGGTCATCCAGCTTGCCCGCCGCCACCTCCTCGGCGGCCGCACGGATCGCCTCCGCCACGTCCGCCTGCGAGGATCCCCAGCTCGCCGTTCACCTGCGCGGCGGCGGCCTTGATGGCGCCCGAGCGCCGCGATGTGCGCGGGCTCCAGGCCCTGCCCCGAGATCGGGAAGTTCTCGACCGCGCGCTGGGTGGTGGCGCGCCACTTGGCGTCGCGCGGGACGCGGACCTCGCCCATCGAGTCGTGCTCGATGCGGTAGCGCCGGCGTCGTCCGTTGGATTCGCCGTCATCGGGCAGGCCTAGGCATCAAGGTGCGGCTGCTCGACGTCTCGACGAAGCGGATCACCGGCGGGATGAGGTAGGGCAGGATCCCGGCGTCGAGGTCCTCCAGGATCCGCTCGGCGCGCCCGATCAGCTCGTTCACGAAGATGCCGTGATGCGCGGGCTGGAACGGCTTCAGCTTGGCGACGCCCTCGGATAGCTTGTTGCGCGCGCCTCGTCGGTTGCGCCGCTGCAGATGCAGCAGCCCGGCGGCCAGCTGGATCAGGCCCTGGTAGAAGTCGCGCTCCTCGTCCGGCGCCGCGCGCCACAGCGTCTCCCAGGCCTCGTGGGCATGCCAGTAGCGGACGCCGTTGAACAGCGCCACGCCCCTGCCGGAACAGTTCGTCCGCTTCGGCGGCATCGAGTGGCGGGGTGCGACCCCGCGGCCGCTCGTCGACCTGGGCGATTGACTCAGCCATCGCGCCCGATCGTAGCAGCCGATTCGACGCGCGGCGGTCCAGCCTCGATCCGGCGTCGCATGTCGCCCGGACTCCATGTCGACCAGTCGGACTCGATCCACCACGTCGCACCGACCTCCGCCCAAGGACGCACGATGGCCACCGCGCCCGCAGCGTCATTGGCGGGCGTGGTGCCCTCCATGATGATGTCGAAGCCCTCGAGGCTGCGCCGGGCCGCGATCCAGTCGCGCATCTCCACGAGTCCCTCGGGGGAGGCCGGCCTTGCCAGTCCGCTTCCGCCGCGCTTCGGCAGCCAGTACGGCATCAGCCCGTCGTAGCGGAGGACCCGTGCCATCGATCGCTCGCTCGGCCAGGCGCCGACGACCCAGATCGGAATGCGTGGCCGCTGCACGGGCGTCGGCCGAAACGCCATCGGCTGGAACTGGTAGTGGCGTCCGTCGTAGCCGAACGGTTCGCCCGACCACAACCCGGACACGATCTCGAGCGCCTCGTCCAGCCGCTCTGCACGCGTCCGACGATCCCCGGCCTCGCCCAAGCCGGTCACGCCGCGGTCGTCGACCGCGCCCAGACCCACGGGCAGGATCAGCCGCCCATTGGAGAGGCGATCGACGGTCGGTCGTCTCGCGCGCTACCTTCCATGGCCGGCGGCGGGAGAGTGGGCTGACGATGGCTCCCAGCCGAACGCGCTCGGTCGCCACGGCAAACGCCCCCAGCAGCGCCCAGGGGTCGTAGGTCTCCAGGTCGTCGCCGACGTGAATGCCATCCAGGTGAAGACACCGTCCCAGCCTGTCGCCTCGGCCGCCTGGGCGAGGCGCACCTGCTCGGCGGGTTCGCCCCCGGTGATGATGATCCCGAACTTCATGCGCCGATCCTAGAGCTCGCCGGTCTCCATCATGCGCTTCAGGTTCTGCAGCCCCTCGTCCCAGCCGCGCTCGTACCGTCTGATGAAGAGCGGACCGACGAGCCGCATCACGCCACGGAGGTCGAAGACCGTTTCGACCTCCACGCGCGTGCCGCCGGGTACCGGCGTGAAGTCGAGGGTCGCCTTGAACGGGGCGCTTGCCGACTGCCCCTTCATGGAGGCCCGCCGCGGCGGATCGTATTCAGTCACCACCGCGTCGTTCTCACTGGCGCGCCCCATCACCGTGACGCGTGCCCGCCGCACCGAGCCGACGCCGTGTGGCGGCGGCGTGACCCACCACTCCTCCACCTTCGCCGGGTACCAGTGACCGGTCTTCGTGACATCGGTCAGGACCGCGAACACGTCCTCGATCGACCGCTCGATCTCGATGCTGTGAACAGCCACTCGAGCCTCAATTGCGGCGGGTTGATGCGCGATGGCGTGGGCGACCCCGCCCGGCGCGGTGCGGGATGGCGTCAGCCGATGCGGATCATCTTCTTGTTCACAAACTCGTCGGCGCCGAAGCGGCCGAGCTCGCGGCCCGAGCCCGAGCGCTTGATGCCACCGAACGGCAGCTCGGCGCCGTCGGCGAGCACGACGTTCACGAACACCATGCCGGCCTCGATGCCATCGGCGACTCGGAGCGCCTGCTCCTGGTCGGTGGTGTAGACGTATGAACCCAGGCCGTACGGGGTGTCGTTGGCGATGCGCACGGCATCGGCCTCGTCCTGCGCGCGGTACACCTGCGCTACCGGGCCGAAGAACTCCTCCTTGTAAGCGCGGGTTCTCGGGAGTGAGATCCGTCAGCACGGTCGTCTGGAAGAACGCGCCGTCGCGTGCGCCGCCGTGCACCAGCGTCGCGCCATGCTCGATGGCGCGCTTGACCTGCTCGTCGACGCCCTCGGCGGCCTTCAGCGAGGACAGCGGGCCGAGCGCCGAGTCGGCCGACGTCGGGTCGGTCGCCTCGATCTCGGCGATCTTCGCGGTGAACTTCTCGAGGAAGGGCTGGTACAGCTCGTCGGCGACGATGAAGCGCTTGGCCGCGTTGCACGACTGGCCGCTGTTGTCGAGGCGAGCATCGATTGCGTTCTGCACCGTGGCGTCGAGGTCGTCGGTCGAGAGCAGGATGAAGGGGTCCGAGCCGCCCAGCTCGAGCACGACCTTCTTCAGGTGGCGGCCGGCGATCTCGGCGACCGCGGCGCCGGCGCGCTCCGACCCGGTGAGCGAGACGCCCTGCACGCGCGGATCCGCGATGACCCGCTGCAGCTGGTCGTGCGAGGCGTAGATGTTCACGTAGGCGCCGGGCGGGAATCCCGCATCGAGGAAGATCTGATGCATCGCGGCGGCGGACTCGGGGCACTGCGCAGCATGCTTGAGCAGGATCGTGTTGCCGATGATGAGGTTCGGGCCGGCAAAGCGAGCGACCTGGTAGTAGGGAAAGTTCCAGGGCATGACTCCGAGCAGCACACCGAGCGGACGAGCGGCGGATGACCGCCGAGCCTTCGCCCGCGAGGAGCTGGATTGGCTCGTCTTTAAGGAAGTCCGGCGAGTGATCGGCGTAGTACTCGTAGATCGCCGCGGCGAAGTCGACCTCGCCAAGTGCCTGCTCGATCGGCTTGCCCATCTCGCGCACGATGAGCTCCGCCAGCTCCTGGCGGCGCTCGGTGTGCAGTTCGCCGACGCGGCGGATGAGGGCTGCGCGCTCCTCGACCGTGGTCGACTTCGACCAGGCGCGGTGCGCTTCGTCGGCTGCGGCGATCGCGGCCTCGAGCTCGGCGTCGGTGATGGTGTCGTAGGTCTTGACCGTCTCGCCCGTGGCGGGGTTGGTCACGGCGTAGCTCATCGTGTGGATCTCCTTGTCCATTGCGCCACGCCAGAGCCGGACTGCCGCGGTGCAGCCCGCCGGGGGGCGGGTTGTGGGCTGGGGCGATTCTACTCGCGGCTCCGGACGGGCAGGAAGCCGCCATCGGCGGCTCGCGCCATGACGAACAGGAGGTCGGCCAGCCGGTTGAGGTAGGCGAGCACGTGCGAGTCGGGCAGCTCACCCGCCTCGGCCAGCGCGACCGTCCGCCGCTCAGCCCGTCGCACCACGCTGCGCGCCAGGTCCAGCGCGGCACCGGTCATCGACTCGCCGGGCAGCACGAACTCGGCCGGCATCTCCTGGTTGGCTTCGAGGGAATCGATCTCCGCTTCCAGCGCGGTGACCATCTCGGCCGTCACCAGGGTCGTGCCCGCGGTCAGCCGCTCGCGGCGATCGGTGTGGGTCGCCAGCTCGGCGCCGACCACGAACAGCTCGCGCTGCAGGCGCACGATCAGGGGGTCCAGCCGCGCTTCGGTGCGATCGGTGATGGCGCCGATGCCGGCCCGCGCCAGGCCCAGCGCGGACACCGCTTCGTCGGTGCTGCCGTAGGCATCGGTCCGGAGGTCCGCCTTGCTCACCCGGTCGCCGCCGTACAGCAGGCCGGTGGTGCCGTCGTCGCCTTTACGCGTGTAGATCCGCATCGCCACAGGATGGTACGCGCCGAGGCTTGCCGGGTGACCGAGCGGTCGGGGCATGGAAGTTGCACCCGCAGTGCGGCATGGCCGAGCGTAAGCGCGTTGTCGTCATCAATGACACCAAGGAGATCCTGGAGCTCTTCCGCGACGTGGTGGAGGGCGAGATGGGGCATGAGGTGATCCTCATGAGCTTCGCCCCGGACGAGCTGACCCGGATCGTGGAAGCCAAGCCCGACCTGCTGATCGTCGACTTCATTCTCGGCGATCGCGAGATGGAAGGCTGGCAGCTGTTGCAGAAGATGCGCATGAACCGCGACACCGCCGACATTCCGATCGTGGCCTGCACGGCCGCCATCAGGCAGGTACGCGAGTCCGAGGCCTATCTCCTGGAGCAGGGAATCGAAGTCGTGCTCAAGCCGTTCACCATCGACCAGCTGGAAGGGGCGGTGCAACGCGCACTGAAGCTCGGCGAGGGCGACGAGGCAAAGTCGAGAGGGCGGGCAGGAACCGGTGGCAAGTCTGACGGCAAGGCGCCCGTCACTACCGCCCGCTGAGATCCGGGCCTAGAACAGGCCGGGCGGTGGCTCCCAGCGATCGGCCAGCAGGGTCACCTTGACCGGCGGCCCGACGACCTCCTCGGTCTTCTCCTTGATCGTCTGGATCAGCTCACCCGCCCACGGGCAGAACGGGGTGGTGAGCACCATCTTGATCTCGGTGGGCGCGCCGTCCGACCCGATCTCGACGTTCTTGATCAGGTCCAGGTCCACGATGCTCATCCCGATCTCCGGATCGTGGATGTCGTAGAGCGCGGTCATCACCTCGTCCACCTGGGCGAGGTTCGAGTCGATCGTCATATCCCGACCAGTTTACCAAGGATTGGCGCAAGCCCTCGGGCGAGAGCCCGCTGGCGTGAGCCTTACTTCAGGGCGGTATCGAACGTCGGGTGCGGTATCGGCACCGTCGGCCGCACGCGCGTGTAGCCCTCGTACACCACGCCATCGCGCTCCAGCGTCTCGCGCAGCTCCCCGGCCTCTTCGCGCGCATCCGGCTGGCTGGCATGGCACTCCAGGGCCGCGATCCGCCGCTCCGCCACTGGCGTGATATCGATCCGATGCGTGGCGGCGCCTTCCTCCGGAGACAGGTCGTAGCGCTTGGTGCCCGGTCCGAAGACGGGCGCGATGACGAACACCGCATGCGGCGCGATGCCCTGCTCCGCCAGCCGCTCGATCGCCCAGCGCGTCGCGGACCCGATCACCACGTGGTCGGGGTGTCCGGTCACGCCGTGCGCCCCGAAGGTGACCACCGTGTCTGGCTGGCGGTCGGAAAGCCACAGGGCGATGTCATCGACCAGGTCGGAGAACGACGCATCTGCCAGTCCACCGTCCGGAAACCCCTCCAGCAGGGTCACCTCGTCAAGGCCGATGCGCGCCGCGGCGCACCGCAGCTCGTCCTCCCGCCTCGCGGCCAGCTCGTCATCGGGGACGCCGTCGGCGGTGCCGGCCTCGCCGCGGGTCGCCACCAGCAGCCGCACCGCGCGGTGCGCGTCATGCGCCAGCGCCAGGGCTCCCGCGCAGCTGAAGCTCTCGTCGTCGGGGTGCGCCAGCACCGCGGCAATGCCGCCGTACCGCTCGTCGGGACGCGATTCGCTCACGGGTCAGCCGACCTCCTCGTCGTCGTCGCTCAGCAGGGACCAGCCACGGGCCTCGACCGCCGTCCTCATCGTACGCAGCACCGCCAGCTTTGCGCTGGCCACCTCCGTCACGAAGCGGCGGGTGCCCTCCTCGTCCAGCGACGATCCCGGCGGCGCCGAGTCGCGACCGACGTTCAGCCAGGCGAGGTGGTAGCGGTCCATCCGTCCCCAGACCCGTTCGAGCAGCTCGTCCGAGTTGAGCAGCCAGTGGCGGAACAGGCTCCAGTCGGGGTCGATGACGAGGCGCTCGCCATCGGCGATGAGGCGATCGGTGGCTTCGAGGAAGGCACGCCGGGACATCACCGTGCGGCCGGGCATACCGCAGAGAATAGGTGAGCGGCACGCCGTGCGCCCCTTCGTACCATTGCTCTACCGCAGCCGACTTCGAACACTTTGCCCGTCGTGGAACGCTCCGGCATGCCGGGCATGAACGCCCGGGCCCTCGCCACTCTTGCCGCCGCGCTGCTCGCGCCCGCGGCCGTTGCCTTGCTCCGGCTCTTCCCGCCCCTGAGCCTGAGCGATGCGGGCGCTCCGTCGTGGTTGGGACCGACCGTGACGGGACTGGCCGCGTTGGCGGTGGGTTTCGCCGCCGCCCTGGCGGTGGCCGCCGGACTGCGGCGCTCGACGCTCGCGCCGCTGATCGAGGCTGCCGGGCTCGGGGCGCTGGCCGCCGGCCTTGCCGCGGGCATGATTCACGCCCTGGGCGAGCCGGCCTCGTTCCCCAACGGCGGACTGCCAATCGCGGCCGTGGTCGCCGGGACCGGACTGCTGGTGAGCCGGCTGCTGCCCGCGTACCGGCTCGACACGCGCGCCCGTCGCCTGGCGTTGGTTGGTGTGGCGGTGGTCATCGAGGTCACGCTGGCGGTATCGCTGTTCGCGCCGGTCGAGCCGGCGGTGGCGCCCTGGCTGGCCGCCGCGGCCGCGGCTCTGGCAGCCGCCGCCTGCGTGCCCGGCGCCGTACCTGGGTGCCGCCCTGCTGGCGGGCGCGTTCGCATCGCTGGCCGCCATCCGCCCCGGCTCGCTTGACGCCATCCCGCCCCTGCTGGCCATGCTGGCTGCCGGTGTCGCCTACAGCTGGGAGCGCCTTGCCGCCGACCAGGTTGCGGTCGGTGCAGACGACGGACGTCGAGCCACCGGCGCTGACGGCTAGCCTTGGTCCGATGCAACTCAGCACTCAGACCCGTGGCGCGGACGACGAGGCAATGCGCCTGGCGCACGAGCTGCGCGGGACCATCGAGGAGCTGATGCACGCGCGCCGCACCATCGAGCTGCAGCGCGAGGAGCTGTTGCGCATCGCCAGCCACGACCCCCTGACCGGGGTGGCGACCCGGCGGCAGGTGCTGGAGCGGCTGGCGATCGAGGTCGCCGAATCGCGCCGCTACGCGCACCCGGTGGCCGCGGTGCTGATCGACATCGACGGCTTCACGCAGCTGAACCACGACCATGGGCTGGCGGTAGGCGACGACGTGCTGCGCGAGCTGGCGCTGCGCCTCAGGCTGCGGATGCGCGCGGCCGATGCCCTGGGCCGCGTGGGCGGCGACAGCTTCCTGGCCATCCTGCCGCACACCGACGAGCGCGGCGCCGCCGTCTTCTCCGATGCGGTCCGCAGCCGGCTGGTGTCGCGGCCGATCATGAGCGCCGCCGGCGAGCTGCAGGTCGCCATCTCCATCGGCGTCGCCTTCATGCGACCCGGGATGGAGCTCAGCCCAGAGGAGCTGCTGGCTGCCGCCGACGAAGCGCTGGCGTCGGCGCGGGCGGCCGGTGGCAACCGCATCGCCTTCGATCGAATGCACGGCCTGATGCGCATCGACGAGAGACGAATCCCCGACGCTCCGGATGAGCCATCGGGCGAACAGGGCGGCAACGGGGCCGCGTCATGAGGCTCGGAACCACAAGATAGCGGCCCACGGCTTATCCACACCGCAACATGTTGTGGACAAACGGACCCCATCGGGCCTGGGCCGATGGTATCCTCGACTCTCATGCCGCCCGTCCCCGAGCTGTCCGCCAAGCTCATCTTTCCGACCAAGGAGATCGTGGAGGAGTACTACCTCCCGATCATCTATACCGCCTGTCGCACCTGCTATTCGGAGCAGCTGCCTGACCAGATCTGGGACAAGGCGGTCAGCCGCCAGGTCGCGGACGAGAAGCAGCAGAGCCTGGTGCGCAAGGTCATGGAATCGGGCCACGGCTCGACCATCGAGCATGTCAACTTCACCTTCGCCATCAGCGGCGTGACCCGGACGCTCTCGCACCAGCTGGTGCGCCATCGGGCCGGGACCGCCTTCGACCAGCAATCGCAGCGCTATGTCAGCTTCAAGTCGCGGGACAACTACACCGTCCCCGACTCGATCGCCAATGGCGACCTGCCCGATGACCTGGCGGGGCAGTTCCGCCAGGCGATCGACGACAACCTGGCCCTGTACGGCCAGCTGCTGCAGGCTGAGGTGCCGGCCGAGGACGCGCGCTTCATCTTCCCCAACGCCATGCAGACCAACCTGATCATGACGGTCAACCTCCGCCAGCTGATCCACATGTCCGGCCTGCGCCTCTGCACCATGGCGCAGTGGGAGATCCGCCAGCTGTTCAAGCAGATCCGCCACGAGATCTTCCGGGTCAGTCCCTTCTTCGGCGTCCTTCCTGGCGCCCAAGTGCATCCCGCTCGGCTACTGCGATGAGATGGGCAATCGCGACGAGCACTGCCGCATCCGCCCGCACCGCGACACGGTGATGGCCGTCTGGGAGGCCTACCGGGGCGGCGAGCTGACGGAGACCGATGGACCGGTGGTGCCCGAGACCTCGCCGTTCCGCCCACGCCCGCGACGGACGCCGGTGCCGATCACTTCCGACGACGTCGTGCCTGAGCATCCGGTGGCGATGGCCAGTGAGTCCGCCGGAGACGCCGACCGGGTCTGACCCTCCCTAGTTGTCGGGGGAGATGCCGTCCCCCAGCGTGAAGCGGCGCAGCTCGTCCTCCGCCTCGTCGGCCGCGCGCTTGCCCTCCGATACCAGGAAGGCGGTCATTCGGCTCGAATCGACGATCAGCAGCGTGTGCCCCCGCTCGTTGCGGTCCAGCACGATCCGATCGTCGCCGTGGAAGCTGATCGACCAGTTGGCCTGCAGCTGGACCAGCGCCGCCAGCAGCACCTTCTCGTTGAACGACCAGTCCAGGAACGAGGCGTTCAGCCAGGCCAGCACGTCGCGCAGCTGCAGGGTGGTGTTCCGTGGCAGGCGCGAGAGCAGGTGCAGGATGCGCAGCCGGGCGAACGGGTCGCCGCTGCGCGCGATCTGGGGAGGCGCCATTTCCGGATCCGGCATGCCGTCCGGCGGGGCGGAGAGCGGGGAGGTGGTCGGTCGGCTCGAGTCATCGGACCTGTCGGAGTCTGACGCAGGCTCAGCCGATGCGCGAGCCGATGGGTGCCTCCGGCTCCGGGCAGAGCAGCCAGACGTCGCCGTCGTCGCCCATGGCGCCCAGCACCAGCACCTCGCTGGCGAAGCCGGCGATGCGTCGCGGCGGGAAGTTGATCGACGGCCACCACCTGTCGTCCCGACCAGCGACGCGGGATCCGGGTAGGTCACCGTCAGCTGGGCGGAGCTTGCCGCGCTCCCCGACTTCCGGGCCGAAGTCGATCCGCAGCTTGTACGAGGCCTTGCGCGCCTCGGGGAAGGGCTCCACCGACAGCACGCGACCGACGCGCATGTCGACGCGAGCGAAGTCGTCGAACTCGATCATCGGCGCACGGTAGCAGGGTCCTGCTCCGTTGCCCGTCGGCAACGGCCCTGCCTAGTACTGTCGGCCACTTGGTGCCGGGCTGCTGCGCCGCGTAGCCTTCCGAACACGAGCCGCGTGGCTGCCCCGCGGCCGGCGCGCATAACACGGGGATCCACACGTGACCTTCTGGAACTGGCGCCGCGGCAACGGCGCGGCGACATCCGGCTCCGCCGCGATGGCCATGGCTCCCGACCTGGCGCCGATCGAGCTCTACACCGCCGACACGCGCATCGTCGGCTGGATCGCCGCCAACGGCCGGCGCGTGACCGACCTGCTCAATGCACAGGACGAGCTGCGGCTCTGGCACCCGAGCCCCGGACCGATCGAGGCCCCCATCGGGCCGGCCGCCACAGCGACCCGGTGCCGAATCCCGATGAGACCGGTGATTGGCAGACGCTCGTGACCGAGCAGCTCATCCTGGCCATGCCGCCGGAGTGGCGCGCCTCGCGGCAGCTGCGCCTGCATCGCAAGCTGCGTCGCGTGGCGCTGACCGCCGGGCCGTTCAGCGTGACCGGCAACCTGCACATCGTTCCGGGCGCCGAGCCCGGCCCCGACCTGCTCACCAACGGGCCGCGCTTCCTGCCGCTGACCGAGGCCTACCTGCTGCACAACGGCGAGCCGCCGTTCGAGCACGTGGTCAGCGTGGTCATCGTCAACACCGCCCACGTCACCCAGCTGGTTCCGCTCGTCACCCTCGCCTGACCCGACGCCGCTCGACGGCGCCGCGGCGATAATCGCCGCACCACATGGCCGTCCTGCGCTCCACCATCGACCCTGCGTCCGACGCCTTCGCCACCAACGCATCGGCCATGCGCCGGCTGGTCGCGGAGCTGCGTGAGCGCACCGTCGGCCTCACGAAGGGCGGCGCCGGCGGCGATGAGCGGTCCATCGCGCGCCACCGCGAGCGCGGCAAGCTGCCGGTGCGCGAGCGCGTCGAGCGGCTGATCGACCCGGGCAGCGCCTTCCTGGAGACCTCGACCCTGGCGGCGACCGGCATGTACGACGACGACGCGCCGGGGGCCGGCATGGTGACCGGCATCGGCCAGGTGGAAGGCGTCGAGTGCGTGATCGTGGCCAACGACGCCACCGTCAAGGGCGGCACCTACTACCCGATGACCGTCAAGAAGCACCTGCGCGCGCAGGAGATCGCGCTCGAGAACCGCCTGCCCTGCCTGTACCTCGTCGATTCGGGCGGCGCCTTCCTGCCGTTGCAGGACGAGGTCTTCCCGGACCGCGAGCACTTCGGACGGATCTTCTACAACCAGGCGCAGCTCAGCTCGCGTGGCATCCCGCAGATCGCACTGGTGATGGGCTCCTCCACCGCCGGCGGCGCCTACGTGCCGGCCATGTCCGACGAGACCGTGATCGTGCGCGGCACCGGCACCATCTTCCTGGGCGGCCCGCCGCTGGTGAAGGCGGCCACCGGCGAGGAGGTCAGCGCCGAGGACCTGGGCGGGGCGGAGGTCCACACCGTCGAGAGCGGCGTGGCCGACCACTACGCCCTTGACGATGAGCACGCCATCGCTCATCGGTCGCGAGATCGTGGCCGGGCTTGGCTGGCGCAAGCCGGTGCCGCCGTGGGAGCGGGCGGTGCCCTGTCCCCCATCGGCCAATCCGGAAGAGCTGTACGGGGCGATTCCGGCGGATGCGCGCCTCAGCTACGACGTGCGCGAGGTGATCGCCCGAGTGGTCGACGGCAGCGAGTTCCACGAGTTCAAGGCCCGCTACGGCGAGACGCTGGTCTGCGGCTTCGCGCGGATCGAGGGCTACCCGGTCGGCATCCTCGCCAACAACGGGATCCTGTTCAGCAGCTCGTCGCTGAAGGGGGCTCACTTCGTGGAGCTGGCCAGCCAGCGCCGCATCCCACTGGTCTTCCTGCAGAACATCACCGGCTTCATGGTCGGCCGCGAGTACGAGGCCGGCGGGATTGCCAAGGACGGCGCCAAGCTGGTGACGGCGGTGGCGACCACGGCGGTGCCCAAGTTCACGGTCATCATCGGTGGCAGCTTCGGCGCCGGGAACTACGGGATGGCCGGTCGCGCCTACTCGCCGCGCCAGCTGTGGATGTGGCCCAACGCCCGCATCAGCGTGATGGGCGGTGCCCAGGCGGCCCGCGTGCTGTCGACCGTCCGCGGCGGCTTTGGGACCGATGCGGAGCGCGACGCCTTCGAGGCTCCGATCCTGGCCGAATACGAGCACCAGGGCTCGCCGTACTACTCGACCGCCCGGCTCTGGGACGACGGCGTGATCGACCCGCTCGACACGCGTCGCGTGCTGGCGATGGGCATCAGCGCCGCTCTGAACGAGGAGATCGAAGAGACGCATTTCGGCGTCTTCAGGATGTAGGCGGCGTTCCTGGCTGGCCGCTGAACTCGAACCGCATGCCGAAGAGATCGACTGAGTCGGGTGTGCCGCCTGTCAGATGCACGACCGTGCTCGATCTCTCCGCAGCAACCAGGCGCATCCGGTGTGGACCGATGTCCAGCCGGCCACCGTCCGTGTCTCGTCAGAAGCCCAACCCGAGCTCGCGGGCATAGGCCTCTGCCAGGCTTGTCGGATCGCGTGTGGCGAGGTCGAGTCCAGCCAGCCCGACCGACGTCCCAACGGGATGCACGAACGTCCGCCGCCGCACCAATGCCTCCTCGCTCCATTCGGCTCCCGTGTAGGCGTGGCGGATGAGGAAGGGCGGCCGATCCCGTCCCAGCTCACCGAAAGTGGCCGTCCACCATTCGACCTTCTCGCCATCGGGTCGCGTTCGAGAGCCAGGCGTCACGCGGCCGATCCTGCTGCCCCCTGCGCGCAACCGGGAGACCGTAGCCTCCAGCTGGTCATCGACCAACGCGTACGTCGCGAGGCCGCCGCCGGCTCGCAGTGTCCGCAAGGTCGCCGCACCCACCGGCCAGCGAGTGGCGGCCGCATCGTCCCTGACGCCGATGAGCTCAAGGTACGCATCACCCACGAACGCGAGGCGGTTGTAGGTTCCGACGCCCGGGTGCTCGCCACCACCCGTGGCCGCAATCCCGAGCTCCGCCTCCAGCTCGCGGGCCGCGGCGTCCGGATCCGCAACGGCGATGACCAGGTGGTCGATGGCGCTGGGCATGGGTCAAGATGCTACGCGGCCTTTTGGTAGGCTGCGGCGGATGGCCATCGACGCTCCACAACCGGGTTCGCACGACCGCTCCACGCCAACCGGGACGCTGGAGGAGTCGGCCGCCAACCTGTTCGAGGCCATGCTCGCGGCGCGCGACGCGGAGGACCGTGGCGAGTCGAACAGCCTCGCCCTCCGCGACTTTTACCGCGCGCTGATGACCGCCACGCTGCTGCTGCCGGTGCCGCCCGATCACGGCGACGAGGCCAAGGCAGCCCTGGAGTCCGCGGTCAATGACGACGCCGAAGTGGAGATCAGCGTGATGCTCGCCGCCGACGCCGACGGCCAGGCGATCAGCGTCTGCTTCGCGTCCCTTGCCGCGCTGTCCGCCTGGGCGCCACGCGGGACGGCGTCGCTCCCGATTCCCGCCCGCATCGCGGTGGCGAACATGGCGGCTGCCAAGGTGGCGGCGATCATGGATCCGGCCGGCCCGGTCCCCTATCGCTTCGAACCCGATGAGCTGGCGGCGCTTGCCGCCGGGCGGCTTCCCGGGACCGGCGATCCCATCTTCATGACCGCCCCATCGCGGTCCGTCCGGGTCAGCCTGCCGGGACCCGATGCGATCGAGCTCGAGCATGTCGCTGGCAGCGTCGCTGGCCGCGACCGATGTCGACGCCGCCTGGCTGGTCGACTCGGAGAGCGCCGGGCAGCATCGGCTCATGCTGGGCCTGGTCGGCCCGGAGGGCACATCCGTGCAGGTGGACGTGCCGGACGGGACCGACGTGGTCTGGCTGGAGGATCCGCTGCTGGCCTCGGTGAGCGCCGTGGCAGAGCCGTTCTACCGCCGTGGGCGCCGGTGAGCGGCGTCGTCACCGTCGACCGGGATGGCGCCGTGGCGCGGGTCACGCTATCCCGACCGGAGGTCCGAAACGCCTTCAACGCGGAGCTGATCGGCGACCTGCACGACGCCTTCGCCACCCTGGCCGCCGAGCCTGCCGGAAGCGGTTCGCGCCGTGGTGCTGGCCGGGGATGGCGCGGCCTTCTGCGCGGGCGCGGACGTGGCCTGGATGCGCGCCTCGGCGGCGCTGTCGGTCGAGGACAACGAGGCCGACGCGCGGCGCATGGCCGAGATGCTGGACGCGATCGACGCCTGCCCGGCTGCCGGTCGTGGCGCGGGTCCATGGCGCCGCGCTGGGCGGCGGGATGGGCCTCTGCGCGGTGGCCGACATCACGCTGGCCGCGTCGAACACGGTCTTCGGCTTCACCGAGACCAAGCTGGGCATCCTGCCGGCCGTGATCAGCCCGTTCGTGATCGCGAGGATCGGCGAGGGGCAGGCACGCGCCCTCTTCCCGACTGGCGAGCGCTTCGATGCCGAGCGGGCGTTGCGGATCGGGCTGGTCCACGAGGTGCTGGCCGACGAAGCGACGCTGGACGACCGCGTGGCGGCCGTGGTCGGGGAGCTGCTGAGCGCCGGCCCCACCGCCGCCCGCGCCGCCAAGGCGATCATCCGCGACCAGCGGGGGCTCGTCCGCGACGCGAGAAGCGACGCTGACGGTGCGGGCCATCGCCCGCCAGCGCGTCTCGCCGGAGGGCCAGGAGGGACTGAGCGCCTACCTGGACAAACGGCCCGCCGCCTGGCGCAAGTAGGCGAGATCCGCGCATGAAGAGGGGCGGCCGCGTCGTGCGGCCGCCCCTCCATGGGCTTGGGAAGCGTCGCTAGCGGCTGGTCAGTGGACGCGCTCCTGCGTGCGGAGCATCGACCGGCGCCGAAGCCGGCGACGCGCCACCTCCAGTCCACCTGCCGCCAGGCTTGTCAGGCCGATCGGAACGACCAGCCCGCCACTCGCGCACTCCGGCGGCAGATCGAACGCCGCCGTCCCATCTTCGGTCCTCTTGCTCGAGCGCTGCTCGGCGCTGAAGCCCATGCCGCGCTTGGCGAAGCCTTCCCAGATCAGACACTGGTTCTCACCACCGGTGAGCGCCATGTCGGCCTCCAGGATCGCATCGCGCCCCGTCGACGAAGCCGGGGTTGCACGGCTGGAACTTCATCCCGTCGATCACGAGCTGCAGGGCCAGGTTGTTCCCGCCCGTGTCCCAGCTGTCATAGATGTTCGGGTTGAAGCCGTGCGCGTCGACGAGGTTCCAGTAGACCTCCCAGATGGTGCTGGCCCATACGTAGCCGACCCCGTGCGGGATCGACAGCGTGGTGCCGGCGTCATCGATGACGTCCTGGTAGGTCGCCGGATTGACGGTCATGTCGGTCGTGTACGGGGTGGGCCGGATGCCCACGCCGTTCGGACCCTTGGAAGACCGACGTAGTTGCCCATCCCGCGGGCCGTGGTGGCCGTATCGGACGAGCGGGCGGTCAGCGTCAGGGCCAGGAAGTCGCTCCAGCCCTCGCCCATCTGCTCGCCGTTCGGAAGCCCGGCGTCGGCTCCGGATTGTCCAGGCAACCGACGTTCCCACCGGTGAGCCGGTTGCTCAACCCGTGCCCGTATTCATGGATGATCACGCCGCTGTCCAGATCGGAGTCGCGGTCCGGCAGCAGGTTTTCGGCGGGGGAGAGGGTCGCCGCCGCCGGCAGCGCCGGCTTGACGATGTTCGCGTCCGCCAGGCTGATCATGATCGACGGGATCGTGATCGTCGGGTCAGCGCCACCCATGCCGATGGGCGGGCCGGCGACGTTGTTCGCGACGACGGCCGCGTCGCGCCCCGGCGTTCTGCGCGTTCTTGACCTTGACGACGAACGTGCAGGTGCCGCGGTCGATGAGCGGGATCTTGCCCTCCAGCGATCCGGCCGGGAACGGCTCGCAGCCGTCGCTCGTCGGGGCGACGCCGTCGTTGGCCACGACGAGCTCGCCCGAGATCGGGCCGGTGGTTGCGAGGCTCGCGCCGAAGCCGGCCATGGGCCCGAAGAACGGTGCCGACGCCCTCGACCGTCGAGTGGGTTGGGCTCGGAGTCGCGCCACTCGAACATCTGCATCCGCGGCGCGAAGCCGTCCGGAGGCGTGGCGAAGTTCGCGTTGTTGCGGCCGGACTGCCGTCCTGGGCCTCGGCCCGGACCGGGTCGCCGCCCTTGCCTGCGCTCGGTGCGAAGTTGTTGACCTGGAAGTTGCCTGACTTCTCGTCGAAGCCGTAGCCGTAGAGGACGTCGTGGATGATGTTGTTCCAGTAGAAGAGGTTGGTGACCGCCGCCTCCTGGTAACCCTCGGGCGGACCGGACAGGTCGAGCGTCGAAGTCGAACACGAGACCAGGGCCGCCATTGGCGAAGCCCAGGCCCTGGGTGCCGCTGTCCGGCAGGTTGTCGGCGTTGCGGTCGGTGTAGGCGAAGACGTTGTTGCCCTGGGTCGTGGTGAAGTTGGGCGCTCGCCGTGTGTTGTGCCAGCCGAGCGGCGAGGCACCGCTCGCCGGGTTCATGACCAGGGTTCGGCCGCCTCGTCAGGGTTCTCGGTCGGGAATCTCGAAGACGCGTACGCGTCGTCCGCGTGGTTGACGTAGTCCGTGCGCGCCAGGATCATGTCCCGTCGTCGCATCGACCCGCAGGTTCCACCAGTGGTCGCCCGTCGAGCTCGTACAGCTCGACCTGCCGCGCCAGCCGAAGGGTTCCACCCTTGACCTGCTGGTAGACCAGCTTGGTGGGAATGACTTCCTGGCTGATGCCGTTCCTGGCATACGTGACCTCGCGGTCTGCACCGCCGGCGACGCTGCTCACCTTGAGCTGAGCCGGAGCCTGGGTGCCGAGCTGCCTGGCGGCGGCCTGGATCGACTCTTCCGCGCTGAGGACCGGCTTGCCCTTCACCTTGGCAGCGAGGTCGCGGACGAAGCTGCTGTGCAGGGAGATGATGCTGCCGTCGCGCGCGACGTTCGCGTTGATGTTCGCGTCGTAGACCTCGATGCCGTCGTAGCGCTGGCGCAGGTAGACATGCGTGACGCCGTTGTGGGCATCGGTGTAGCTCTTGGCCACGGCGATGTCCGCGACATCGGCGGCGCGCAGGCCGAGCCCGTGGGCGTGGCCGCGGACGTGATCGAGCACGATCTGCACGGCGGCGCCGGCGCGGGGCGCACCGACGAAATCGTTGCGGCTGGGGGCCGCCGCTCTGCCGGACGGCGCTCCGCTGACGGCGCCGGGCATGGCCATCAGCGACATGACAAACACGATCAACAGGGAAAGACGCATCGCTCTCGCGACTCGAGGCATGGGGTTCCTCCCGGTGGAGAAAGGTCCACGCATCGCTCGGGTGTGCGGGGCTCGCGGGCGGCCGTCGAGGCACTGACGGGCGGAGCCCCGCCATGATACGCCGCCCCCGGCGTGGTGCAACCGGGTCGCCAGTTCGCCGATGGGCGCCTCCCTTGCCGGCTCGCGCCTGGCCCGGTGCGACAATCGCGACGTGACCGATGACGCCTTGACGCCACGCCAGGTGGCAGACGAGCTGGGTGTGACGGTGCGCACGGTCCAGCGCTGGATCCACGACGGCACCCTGCCGGCGGTGCGTGTCGGCGGGCGGATGCGGGTGTCGCATTCGTCGTTGGCGCACGTCTCGTCCGCGCGGCAAGCCGGGCGCCGCCACCGCACCATCCGCGTCGCCGATTCGCTCGGTGCTCATCGCCAACCGCGGCGAGATCGCAGTCCGCATCGCCCGCACGGCGAGCCGGCTGGGGATGCGCACCGTCGGCATCCACGAGGCTGGCGATCGTCCGCCCGATGGCGTCGACCTGGTGGTTCCGGTGGCCTCGTACCTCGAGGCTTCCGTGATCCTGGACGCCGCGCGACGCAGTGGCGCGGACGCGGTTCACCCCGGCTACGGCTTCCTCTCCGAGAATCCCGACTTTGCGAGCGCGGTGGCCGAGGCCGGCCTCGCGTGGGTCGGCCCGTCCGCCGCGGCGATCGCGGCCATGGGCGACAAGGCGGCCGCGCGCCGCCGCGCGGTCGCTGCTGGCGTCCCGGTGCTGGCCGGCTATGACGGCACGGCGCAGGACGACGCCACGCTGCTGGGCGAGGCGGCACGGATCGGCCTGCCGCTGCTGATCAAGCCCAGTGCCGGCGGGGGCGGAAAGGGAATGCACGTGGTCCGCGATGCGGCGGACATGCCCGATGGGCTGGCGGCGGCCCGCCGCGAGGCTGCGCGCGCTTTCGGCGATGACCGATTGATCCTGGAGCGGCTGCTGGACGGCCCGCGGCATGTCGAGGTTCAGGTGCTGTTCGACCGGCACGCGCGCGGGGTTCACCTGGGCGAGCGGGACTGCTCCGCCCAGCGACGGCACCAGAAGATCGTGGAGGAGTCGCCCGCGCCTGCCGTGGATGCAGAGCTGCGTCAGCGGATGGGTGCGGCCGCGCTGACCGTGGCGGCCGCCGTCGGCTACGAGGGCGCGGGCACGGTCGAGTTCCTGCTCGACGATGCCGGTGGCTTCCACTTCCTGGAGATGAACACCCGCCTGCAGGTCGAGCATCCGGTGACCGAGGCGGTGGTCGGCCGCGACCTGGTGGCCGACCAGCTCCGCATCGCCGCCGGTGAGCCGCTGGGATTCGAGCAATCGCAGGTCCGCTACGCCGGCCATGCGATCGAGGCGCGGCTGTACGCGGAGGACCCGGCCGCCGGCTTCCTGCCGGCCACCGGGCGCGTGGTCGGCCTGCGCTGGCCGGTCGGCGTCCGAATCGACACCGGCATCCGCCAGGGCGACGAGGTGATGGACCGATACGACCCGCTGCTGGCCAAGCTGATCGTCCACGGTCCGGACCGGAGCGCCGCCCGGGCTGCCCTGCAGCGCGCGCTGGCTACGACTCGGGTGCTGGGAGTCCGCACCAACCTTGCCTATCTCCGGTGGCTGATCGACGAGCCGGCGATGCGCGACGGCGAGCTGAGGACCGACACGATCGACCAGCTGGGTCTGCCCGCGACACCCGCTCCGGACGACGAGGCCTGGGCCCTCGCGGCAGCGGGTGCGGCTTCCGGCGGACTGCTGCCAGGCGACGTCTGGGGCGGCGGCTGGCGCGCCAACGCCCCGCCTGCCGTGCGGCTGCGTCAGGACACCGAAGAGCGCCGTGTCGAGCTCGGAGGCTTTGCGCCGGATCTCGACCGCGTGGCCGTCGACGCGGACGCGCGATCGGTGCACGTCGACGTCGGCGGTCAGTCGCTGGATTTCGCGATCGCTGATGCCCCGACCGTGGATGAAGCGGTGCGCCACGCCGCCACGCAGGCGGAGGGCCATGCCGCCCTGATCGCACCCATGCCCGGTCGGGTGGTGGCCGTCCGAGCCGCAACCGGTGCGTCGGTCGCGGCCCACGCGGCGGTGGTTGTGATCGAGGCCATGAAGATGGAGCACGCCGTGACCACGCCGATCGCCGGTGTGGTCGGCAACGTGGCAGTGCGCGAGGGCGACCAGGTGCGGCGCGGAGACCTGCTGGCCGAGGTGTTGGCGAGCGCCGACCTAGAATCGCCGCCGTGACCGCCGTCGACGTCCGCATCTACGAGGTCGGTCCGCGCGACGGCCTGCAGGCCGAGCCGACCATCGTCGCCACCGAGGACAAGCTCCGCTTCCTCGCCATGCTGGCCGATGCCGGGCTGCGCGAGATCGAGACGACCTCGTTCGTCTCGCCGAAGGCGATCCCGCAGCTGGCCGACGCCGAAGAGGTGCTACGAACGCTGGACCGCCGCAGCGGCGTGCGCTACCCGGTGCTGGTGCCGAACCAGCGCGGCCTGGAGCGCGCCAGGGCGGCCGACGTGGACGCCATCTGCCTGATGACTGCGGCCACCGATTCGTATGTGCGCCACAACATCGGCATGAGCCAGTCAGAGTCGCTGGCCGCTTTCGAGCCGCTCGCGGCCGAGGCGCGCCGACGTGGCTGGTGGATCCGAGCCTACGTGAGCACCGCCTTTGGCTGCCCGTACGAAGGCGAGGTCGACGCCAGCGCCGTGGTGGCGGTCTCCGAGCGGCTGCGCGCCATGGGCGTGGACGAGCTGGCGATCAGCGACACGGTCGGCGTCGCGGCGCCCGTCGACGTCAAGCGGGTGCTGGGCGCGCTGGAGGCCGCCGGCATTGGTCCGGACATGATCGGCCTGCACTTCCACGACACTCGCGGCACGGCGCTGGCCAACGTGATCGCCGCGCTGGAGGCCGGCGTGACCACCTTCGACGCCTCGACCGGCGGCACCGGCGGCTCCCCATTCGCGCCTGGCGCTGCCGGCAACCTGGCCACCGAGGACCTCGTCTACCTGCTCGATCGCCAGGGGCTGCGCCACGGCGTCGACCTGGATGGCGTGCTGGAGGCGGCCCGCTTCATCTGGACCGCCCTCGGCCGCAACGAGCTCGGTCAGCAAGCTGGGGCGTGCCGGCGGATGGCCACGCTAGGATTGGAGCCGATGGAGCCGATGCCTGCGCGGCCGGAGGCGGGCGAGCGGCTGCCCCTCATCCTGGACGTCGACACCGGGATCGACGACATGGTCGCGCTGCTCATCGCGGCGACCGCCCCGGAGCTGAACCTGCGCGGCGTGACCTGCGTGGCGGGCAACGTGGAGATCCACCACGTGGCCCGCAACACCGGCAAGATCCTGCAGATGGTGGGACGGGCCGACGTCCCGGTCAGCATCGGCGCCGCCCGACCGCTGCAACGCAGGCTCCGAACCGCGCCGGAGACCCACGGGCCGACCGGCACCGGCTACGTGGAGCTGCGTGGCGAGGACCGCAAGCTGGGGAGCACCGAGTACACGCCCATTCCGGCGGCCCGCTACCTGGGCGCGCACGTCCGCCGCCACCCCGGGCGAGATGACGGTGGTGGCCCTGGGACCGCTCACCAACCTGGCCGCCGCCGCCATCAACGGCGTCGACCTCACCGCGGGCACGCGGCAGGTGGTCTGGATGGGCGGCACCCTGGAGGAGCGCGGCAACACGACCGAGACCGGCGAGTGGAACGCCTGCGTCGATCCGGAGGCGGCCGAGGCGTGCCTGCGCGGCGGCGTGATCGACCGCATGTTCCCGCTGGATGCGACCCAGGACATCGTCTTCACCATGGACGACCTGCGCTCCATGCCGGACACCCACCTGGCCGGCGTGGTGCGCGACGCGGTCCGCTTCTACGTCGGCTTCCACAAGGAGGCAGATGGCATCGACGGCTGCTACCTTCACGATCCGGTGACGCTCATCGGCTGCGCTGCTGAGGCCGGAGCTCGTGACCGAGGTCGTCGAGGAGCGGTTGGCATGTGACACGCGTGCCGACCCGCAGCTGGCCGGCAGCCTGTACCGTTCGGATGAGGTCAATCGGCCTCCCATCGAGATCGCGACCGTCATCGAGCCTGCAGGCCATGAAGGCCGAGCTGCTCGAACGCCTGGGCCGCGCCGTCAGCGTTTCGTAACCGCCAAACCAACTAGAGGAAGGTCAGCATGCTCGTTCGATGGATTGCGGCCCTCGTCACGTTCGCTGATCGTCGCGGCAGCCGGGGTCGCTGCGGCAGGCGGTATTCCGGCCAGCGGCGAGGCGGATCCGGTGACCTTCGCGTTCCAGCAGGTGGCCGACGTCCTGGCCCTGATCCTCGGCGTGGCCCTGCTGGTCGCGATCGCCGTCTACCTGGTCGTCGAACGCCTCCAGACCGGAACGATGGCGTCAGTCACCACCCAGTTCACCACCCGCACGCTGATCCTGATGCCGGTGGCCATCGCGCTGAACATCATCCTGGGACAGACGGTTGCGGCCGCCCTCAAGATCCCGATCTACCTCGACTCGATCGGCACGATCCTCGTCGGCGTCCTGGCGGGCCCGCTCGCCGGGGCCGCGACCGGGTTCCTGGCCAACATCCTGTGGGCCTATGTGATCCCACCGCCCTTCCAGTACCCGCCCGCCGCAGCCTTCGCCATCGTGGCGGCCGTGATCGGCCTGCTGGCCGGCGTCGCCGGCGGCCTCGGCGGGTTGCGACCCAGGATCGGCCGGCCGGTCGGCCAGCTCGTGATCGGCGGCGTGATCACGGCTGCCGTCATCGGCGGCCTGGCATACCTCGGCTACCTTGGCTACACCGCCATCCTCGGCCCCGACGAACGTGACGCCCACATCGGACAACGCGATCTTCGTGATCCTTGGCTGGGTGGCGCTCGCGCTGGTCGCGGCTGACGGTGGTCGGGCTGTTCGCGCTGCTCATCCTCCGGCGCGACCTGACCGCGACATACGTGGTCGTGATCGGGATGGTGACCGGCATCGTGGCCGCGCTGATCAGCGCGCCGATTGCGGCGGGCGTCTTCGGTGGTGTGACCGGCTCCGGCACCGACTTCCTGGTTGTCGCGTTCCGGCAGGCAGGCGCCGACATCGGTGCGGCCACGCTCGGCCAGGGCCTCATCAGCGACCCGATCGACAAGATCACGACCTTCTTCGTGGTCTACCTCATCGTGTCCGCCATGGCCCGGCGCACGCTGGCGCGCTTCCCGCAGGGCGAGCAGCTGATCGAGGAGGCCGACACGCCGACGGATGAGTCCGGCGAGCTGCAGGGAGCGCCGGCCTGACTGAGCACCGGCCAACCAGCGGAGACGTCCCGGACTTCCTGGGCCGGCCCGGCCCCAGCGCGTTCCACCGGCTCAACCCACTGACCAAGGCGACGCTGGCGACGGTGACGGCGGTCGCCAGCGTGGTCCTCGGCGGATTGGTCGGGCCCACGATCCTGGTGCTCGTGGCCGTCATCGGCCCGGCGCTCGCGGCCGGGGTGGCAGCGCCATTGGCTCGCACCACGCTGCTGGTATCGGCGCCGATCGCGATCTCGGCGGTCCTGGTCAACCTCTTTTTCTTTCCCGGCGGTGCCACCGTGCTGCTGCAGATCGGTCCCATCACCGCGACCGCCGAAGGGCTCGCTTTCGCGCTCGAGATCCTGGCCAGGATCCTCGCCATCTCCGGCGCCATCACGCTCTTCTACCTGACCACGCGGCCCGGTGATCTGGTCCTGGACCTCGAGCGCCGCGGGGTGAGCGCGCGCGTGGCGTTTGTCGCGAATGCCTCGGTCCAGACGGTGCCCGCCATGGTCGAGCGCGCGGGCCACATCACGGCAGCACAGCGGGCCCGTGGCCTGGATACGGAGGGCTCCATCTGGCGGCGGCTCCGCGGCGTGCTCCCGATCGTCGGACCGGCGATCCTGGGCTCGATCGGCGAGATCGAGGAGCGGACCATGGCGCTGGAGGCGCGCGGCTTCACGCGGCCGGGCCGCCGTACCCTGCTCTGGCATCCGCCCGATTCCGGCCGCCAGGCGATCGCGCGCTGGGCATGCTGCTCGGCGGCGGCGTCGCTGATCGTGGTCTCCCGCGTCGCCGGCTGGCTGCCGTGGTTGGACTGAGCGCCCGCTGATGCTTGCCCTCGAGTCCGTCACCTATCGCTATGCCGGTGCGGCGCGACCGTCGTTGCGCGACGTGAGCCTCACCCTGCATGACGGTGAGGTGGTCGGCCTGGCCGGCCCCTCCGAAGCCGGCAAGACGACGCTCTGCCTGGTGGCGAGCGGCCTGGCGCCGCGCACCGTGGGCGGGACCTGACCGGCCGGCTGGTGATCGACGGGGAGGACGCGACGCCCCTGGCCATTCACCAGCTGGCAGGACGGATCGGGATCGCCTTCGCCAACCCGGCCACGCAGCTCTCCGGGGTGGCCGACACGGTCTACGAGGAGGTCGCCTTTGGGCCGATGAACCTGGGCCTGCCGCGCGATGAGGTCATCGGGCGCACCGAGGAGGCGCTCGCCACGCTGCGGATCGAGGTCCTGGCCGCGCGCGACCCGGCGCGGCTCTCCGGCGGGCAGCAGCAGCTCGTCGCCATCGCCGGGCTGCTGGCCCTGCGTCCCGGCCACTGGTCCTCGACGAGCCGACCGCCCAGCTCGACCCCGCCGGCAGCCGGCTCGTGGCCGACGCGCTGGCCCGCCTGGCCGATGGTGGCGCCTCGATCCTGCTCGCCGAGCAGAAGACCGACCTGCTGGCCGAGATCTGCCACCGCGTGGTCGTGCTCGACGCCGGAAGGGTGGCCCTGGAAGGCCCGGCCGCGACGGTCCTGGCCGACCCGCGGCTGGAGCAGCTGGGAGTGGCGGCCCCCGGCGTGCGTACGGCTGGCGCGCGCCGCCGAGGCGGCCGGCTTGCCGCGAGCTCAGCAGGCCCGGCTGCGAGCGGCAGTGGAGGCATGACCGGCCGGGCAGCTCCGAGCTGACGCTCGAGTCGGTCAGCCACGTCTACCAGCGAGGGCGGGGTGCGTGCCCTGGACGAGGTGTCGCTGACCATCGGTCCCGGGGAGGTGGTGGCGCTGGTCGGCCAGAACGGCAGTGGCAAGACCACGCTGGTGCGCCACCTGAACGGCCTGCTGCGACCGACTTCGGGACGGGTGCTGGTCGATGGCCAGGATGCCGCAGATCGCACGGTGGCCCAGCTCGCGCGCGACGTCGGGCCTCGTCTTCCAGGATCCTGATCGCCAGATCTTCGCCGGCACGTCCGCGCCGAGGTCGAGTTCGGGCCCCGCAACGTCGGCCTGCGCGGCGACGAGCTGCGGAGGCCGTCGACGCGGCGCCATGGCCGCGGTGGGGCTGGCCGACGACGGCGCGCACGAACCCGTACGACCTGGGCGCCTCGCGCCGGAAGCTGCTGGCGCTGGCCTCGGTGCTGGCCATGCGGACGCCGGTGCTGGTGCTCGACGAGCCGACCACCGGCCAGGATGTGGCCGGGGTCGAGCGGGTGCGTCGCGTCATCGCGCGAGCGCACGGGACGCCGGGCGCACCGTCATCGCCATCAGCCACGACATGGAGTTCGTGGCCACCGAGTTCGATCGGGTGGTGGTCATGGGTGGCGGCCGGGTCCTGGCTCGACGGGACGCCGGCGGAGGTCTTCGCGCCGTCAGGCTGGGAGCTGCTGCGTTCGACCTACCTCGAACCGCCGCTGGCGGCGCGCGTCGGCGACCGGCTGGGGCTGGGCTCAACCCCGACCCAGGCGGCGCTGCTGGCGGCGCTGGCCGGGACCGCGGCTCAGTAGAAGCCGGGCGGCGGCGGAAGCGGCCGGCCCTCGGCGTCGACCCGCTGCTTCGGCCGGCAGCTCGTCACGGTGTTGGCGTCCGTTGGTCGGCCCGGGGATCGGCTGGGCCATCACCGAGCCGGGCACCTCGTCCAGGCGCTGCTCGATACCGCGCAGTCCCAGCTGGCGCAGGGCGGCGCCGAAGCGCTCCACGAATCCTGGCTCGCGCAGCAGGCCGAATGCCAGCGAGCTGTGCGCGCGGTTCAGCAGCTCCATGCCACGCACCGCCTCCGCCACGCTGACCTGGTTGCGGCCGAGCTGGCTCTCCAGCAGGTCCAGCCCCCGGTTCGCCTCGCTGCGCGTACGCTTGCTGAAATGGGGGGTGCGGTTGACGAGCACCCGCGTGCGGTAGATGGCTGCCCGCGCGGGCGCGTCGCGATCGGCCTTCCCGGAGGGCGAAAAGCTCATGGACCAGATCTTACTGGCACAGCCCGGCTGGCAGGACCGGGTGGCCGATGCGCTGCGCCGGTCGCCGCGCCCGATCCCGGTCGACGACCGGCTCATGCCGCGCCGCGAGCGCCTGGACAGCGCCACGCCCATGCCCCGCTTCGACCGCGCCACGATGCCGCCGGCGCGCCCCGCCTCGACGCTGCTGCTGCTCTACCCCGGACCTGACGGCGATCTGCGGCTGCCGCTGACCGTCCGCAACGACTCGCTGCGCGCCCACGCCGGCGAGGTGTCATTGCCCGGTGGCGCGGTGGAGGAGGCCGACCCGTCGCGCGAGGCCACCGCGCTGCGCGAGACGTTGGAGGAGATCGGAGTGGCGCCCGATGGCGTCACCATCCTCGGCGCCCTGGACGATGTCTGGATCCCGGTCACCAATTTCTCGCTGCGCCCGTTTGTCGGTGCTCTTGCCGCGCGGCCGGAGATGGCGCCGCAGACCGATGAGGTGGCGTTGATCGTCGAGCTGCCGGTGCGCGAGCTGCTGCACGAGGGCGCCATGACCGACGAGATCGTCCACGGGCCGGGCTGGACGCTGCGGGTCGGCGGCTACCGGGCCGAGGGCCAGCTGGTCTGGGGCGCCACCGCGCGCACGCTCGCCATGTTTGCCAGCGTCCTGCAGCCCGCCTGACGTGACGAGCGCCGGACTCTAGGGCCGGCGGGTGCGGACCTGGGTTCCCGCCGCGGCGAGCAGCTCGAGCAGCGCGGCGTGATGGGGCGGCGGGGCGGCCACGATGCTGATCGTCGCACCGCGACGCAGCGGATCCCACCACGGCCCGCCGTGCAGGTCGCTGACCGTCGCGCCGGCGCGCTCGGCGATCAGCCCGGCGGCCGCCACGTCCCACAGCGACAGCCCGCCGTTCTGCACGAAGGCGTCGAAGCGCGCCGTTGGCCACGTAGGCCAGCGCCAGCGCCGCGCTCCCATGCGCCGATGGATCCGGATCTAGCGCGCGATGCGCCGCTCGCGGCCGATGCCGCCGCGCCCGATCACCGCCAGGCTGACCACGTAGTCGCCCAGCTGCTCCTTGTCGGAGGCGGGATCGGCTCACCGTTGAGGGTCGCCGGACCGCCCGCGGTGGCGGCGTACAGGTCGTCGCGCTGCGGGTCCAGGACCACGCCGACGCAGCGGGCCGTCGGCATCGACCAGCGCCATCGACACGCAGAAGTACGGGATCCCGTTGGCGTAGTTGACGGTGCCGTCCAGCGGGTCGACCACCCAGGTCCGGCCGGCGAACGGCTCGCGGTTCGGAGCGCCGTGGTGGCCCGATTCCTCCGCCAGGATGCCGTCGTCCGGGTAGCGCTCGCGGATCGCGCTCGAGCACCAGCTTCTCCGAGGCGTAGTCGACCTCGGTCACCACGTCGCGGGCGCTCTTGCAATCGATCCGCTCGACCGCGCTCGTAGCTCGCCGTCAGCAGGCCGCCCGCCTGGCGCACGGTCGCCTGGGCGAAGGCCAGCGCATCGGTCAGGTCGGACGGGATCGGGCCGGTCATCGGCAACCGATCCTAGCCGAGGCCCGCGGGCTGGCGGCCGCACGCCGTGGATGCGTACGCTACGCGCGTGCCGCAGATCCACCTGCACGCCGAGCCGGGCGACTACGCGCCGCTCGTCCTCCTGCCCGGGGACCCGGTCGCGCCACGACGATCGCCGAGCGTTTCGACGGCGGGCTCGCCAGCCGCGCGCCGCGTCAACGAGAACCGGGGCCTGCTCGGCTAGACCGGCACCGTCGCGGGCCGGCCGTCAGCGTCCAGACCACCGGCATGGGACCAGCGTCCATCGCGATCGTGGCCGAGGAGCTGCTGCGGCTCGGCGCCCGGCAGCTCATCCGGGTCGGGACCTCCGGCGGTTTCGTGCGGACATCCGCCTCGGTGACCTGATCATCGCGACGGCGGCCACACCGGTCGAAGGCGCGACGGCGGCACTTCATGGCCGGCAAGCCGATTGCGCCGGCGGCCGACTTCGCCCTGACCCATGCGCTGGTTCATGCCGCGGAGGAGCTGGACGTCCCGTTCCGCGTGGGCCCGATCGCGTCGGTCGAGGTGTTCAGCCACTACCACCCGGATCCGAACTTCGTGCGGCCGTGGCGAGAGGCCGGAGCGCTGGCGTTCGAGATGGAGGCAACCGCGCTGTTCTACCTGGCGGCTTCCCGCGGCGTGCCCGCCGCGTGCCTTGGCGTGGTGGTCGACATCGACTCGGGCGAAGCCGCCCAGGAGCACACTATCTGTCGCCCGACGAGCTGGACGCGGCCGTCGGACGGATGATCGACGTCGCCTTCGCAGCAAAGATCGATTAGGCGGAGGGAGCGAGAGTCATGACCGACACCATCAGCCGCGGCGCCGCCAACCAGGCCGGGCGCCGTCATCAACCCCAACGCGGCCGCCGAGGCGCAGGACTTCCTGCCGCTCAAGGGCATCGACCACGTCGAGTTCTGGGTCGGCAACGCCAAGCAGGCGGCGCACTACTACCGCGCGCTGTGGGGCTTCACCCCGGTTGCCTACGCCGGCCTGGAGACGGGCGTCCGGGACCGCGCCAGCTACGTGATGGTCCAGAACGACATCCGCTTCGTCTTCACCGCCCCGCTCTGCGCCGGATGGCGAGATCGCCGAGCACGTCCGCCGGCACGGCGACGGGGTGCACGACATCGCCTTCGCCGTCGACGACGTGGAGTCCGCCTGGCGCGAGACGACGTCGCGCGGCGCCGGTCGGCGCTGGAGCCGACCGAGCATCGAAGGACAGAAGGGCGTGCTGCGCCGCAGCGCGATCCACACCTACGGCGAGGTGATCCACTCCTTCGTCGACCGCAGCGACTACCAGGGCACCTTCGCGCCGGGCTACCACAAGTCACGAAGCCGGCGGCGGCGGCCACCGGCCAGCAGCTGCTGGAGGTCGACCACTGCGTCGGCAACGTCGCGCTGGGCGACATGAACCGCTTCGTCGACTTCTACCGCGACGTGCTCGGCTTCAGCCAGCTGATCCACTACGACGACAAGGTGATCCACACCGAGTACTCGGCCCTGATGTCGAAGGTCATGACCAACGGCAACGGCCGGGTCAAGTTCCCGATCAACGAGCCGGCCGAGGGCAAGAAGAAGAGCCAGATCCAGGAGTTCCTGGACTACTACCTGGAGGCGGGCACGCAGCACATCGCGCTGCGGACGGAGGACATCGTGGGCACGGTGCGTGCGCTGCGCGAGCGCGGCGTCGAGTTCCTGGGCCTGCCGCACGCCTACTACGAGTCGCTGCCGGACCGGGTGGGCGACGTCGGGGTGCCGATGGACATGCTGGAGGAGCTGGGCATCGAGGCCGACCGCGACGAGGAGGGCTACCTGCTCCAGATCTTCACCAAGCCGGTGCAGGATCGGCCGACCTTCTTCTTCGAGATCATCGAGCGGCACGGCTCGCGTGGCTTCGGGGTCGGCAACTTCAAGGCGCTGTTCGAGGCCATCGAGCGCGAGCAGGAGCGGCGCGGCAACCTCTAGCCGAGCGCATCGCCTGGCGTGCTCAGCGCAGAGCTCGCGCTCGCCATCGATCCCCTTGAGCCGATGCATCCCGCGCGACTCGAATGCGAGGTGCGAGCCAGCCAGCAGCTCGCGGGTGACGGCCGGATACCAGCACCTCGCCGGGACCGCGCCTCGCTCATGATCCGCGACGCGACATGGACCGCCACGCCGCGCACGTCCTCGGGCACCAGCTCCACCTCGCCGGTGTGCAGCCCGGCCCGGATCTGGAGGCCGATGGTCTTCACCCGGCGCTCGATGGCCGCCGCGCACTCGACCGCCCGGGCCGCGCCGTCGAAGATGGCCATGATCCCGTCACCGGTCTGCTTCATCGAGCCGCCCGCGGTATCGGTCCAGCTCGACCTTCGTCATCTCGTTGTGCTGGCCAACACGTCCCGCCAGGCGCTGTCGCCCATCGCGCCCAGCTGCTCGGTGGAATTCGACGATGTCGGTGAACAGCACCGTTGCCAGCATGCGGTCCGACGCTGGCCGTGGCGGCCGCGCATAGGAGCGGGCGCCGCGAAAGTCGATCGCGACCCACGCCTCGTCGCCCATCGACCCATGACTCATGGCCCGGCGGGATCTCGAACATCTCGCCTCTGTTGACGGATCCCGGTGGTGCCGTCCTCCAGCTCGATCTGCAGGCGTCCCGGACACGCAGTAGCCGAGGTGGTGGTACATGCAGCGCTCGGTGCCGGCGATCGGGCCGCACGTCCTTGCTCCATCGCCAGCCCGGCTCCATGGACCATCCGGCCGATGACGAAGTCGTCCATCTCGAAGACCTCGGCGCTGCCGAGGGGATAGGGACGGACCTCGTCGGGCTGGTCGAGCCGCTTGTGCTGGAAGCGGGCCATCGCCGGCATTCTCGCATGCGGCCATGGCCGCGCGTGGGCCGCCGCGTTCAGCGCCAGCCGAGCGCAGGCGCTACGTGGCGCAGGACGCTCTCGATGACGTGCGCGTTGTAGTCGACGCCTAGCTGGTTCGGGACCGTGAGCAGCAGCGTGTCGGCAGCCGCGATGGCCGTGTCCTCTGCCAGCTGCTCGACGAGGACGTCCGGCTCGGCGGCGTAGGTGCGGCCGAAGACCGCCCGCGTCGTCTCGTCCAGGTAGCCGATCTGGTCGCTCTCCCTGCTGCGCGTGCCCGAAGTAGGCCCGGTCGCGATCGTCGACCAGCGGGAAGATGCTGCGGCTGACCGAGACGCGCGGCTCGCGCTGGTGCCCTGCCTCGCGCCATGCCTCGCGAAATGCGTCGATCTGCTCCGCCTGCTGGAGATGGAGCGGCTGGCCGCTCTCGTCGAACTTCAGGGTGGAGGTCTGCATGTTCATGCCCAGCCGCGCCGCCCACGCCGCGGTCGCGTTCGTGGCGGATCCCCACCAGATGCGGTCGCGCAGGCCGGGCGAGTGCGGCTCCAGGCGCAGGAGGCCGGGCGGATTCGGGAAACATCGGCCGGGGATTCGGCTCCGCGAACCCACTCGCCGGACAGCAGCTCGAGGAACACCTGGCATGCCGCCGCGCCATGGCTCCGTCGTCCTCGCCCTCGCCCGGGACGTAGCCGAAGTGCCGGTAGCCGTCGATCACCTGCTCCGGCGAGCCGCGGCTGATGCCCAGCTGCAGGCGCCCGCCGGCGATCGAGGTCGGCCGCACCCGCGTCCTCGACCATGTAGTACGGGTTCTCGTAGCGCATGTCGATCACCGCGGTGCCGATCTCGATCCGGCTGGTGCGGGCGCCGATGGCGGCCAGCAGCGGGAACGGCGAGGCGAGCTGCCGCGCGAAGTGATGGACGCGGAAGTAGGCGCCGTCCGCGCCCAGCTCCTCGGCCGCGACCGCCAGCTCGATCGACTGCAGCAGCGCGTCCGACGCCGACCGCACCTCCGAGTGCGGCGACGCCGTCCAGTGGCCGAACGACAGGAACCCGATGCGCTTCACGCCGGCCGATTCTACCGGCCGTCCGGACCATCCGGACGGTAGACTCGGCCCGATGAAGATCGCCCACGTTCGGGAGCGCAACGCCCCCGCCGGCACGCCCTGGCGACTGGCGGCGCGCTCGACGAGCCGGGCACCGATCCGCCAGCGCTGGCTGGACCTGGAGGAGGCGCGGCAGGGCCTGGTGGTCGAGGATCCGCGGCGGGCGCACAACTCGCTGCTCTTCCGGCAGCCGATCACCACCCTGGACGACGCACCTGGCTCGCGGCCTGCGGGTCGAGGCGCTGGCCGAGGTGGTCGAGGGCTACGCCGCGGCCGCCGACGAGGACGAGGCCGTCCTGGACGTCGGCGGACCTCGTGTTCGGGCCGCCGATCCTGCAGCCGCCCAGCCTGCGCGACTTCTACGCCTTCGAGGGGCACGTGCAGGACGATGTGGGAGCGGCGCGGCGGCACCGTGCCGGAGGCGTGGTACCGGCTGCCCGATCTTCTACTTCGGCAACGTCTCCGAGATCCGCGGCCCGGGCGAGCCGGTCTGGTGCCCGGCGGCATCGACGGAGCTCGACTACGAGCTGGAGGTGGCGGCGCTGATCGATACGCCGGTGCATGACCTGGACGCGGCGCGCGGCGAGGAGGCGATCGGCGGGTACCTGGTCTTCAACGACTGGAGCGCCCGCGACCTGCAGCGCGAGGAGACCACCGTGCGCCTGGGACCCGCCAAGGGAAAGGATTTCGCCAGCTCCATCGGCCCATGGCTGGTCACGCCGGACGAGCTGGCCGATGCGCGCGACAGGACAATGGCTACGACCTGGCCATGACGGCCTCGGTCAACGGCTCGGAGCTGAGCCGCGGCCGCTGGTCCGACGCCCAGTTCGGCTACGGCGAGATGGTGGCGCGCGCCAGCGCCGATGTCCGGCTGCGCCCCGGCGACCTGCTGGGCAGCGGCACGGTGGGGACCGGCTGCCTGCTCGAGATCAAGGACGAATCCTTCGGGCGCTGGCTGCAGCCCGGCGACGAGCGTCACGCTGACGGTCGAGCGGCTGGGATCGCTGACCACCCCGATCGTCGAACGGCCGGCGAACCGATGACGACCACGACCCAGGTCGAGGCCATCCGTGCGCGGCTGGGCCGCGTCGAGCGGCGGCTGGCCGATCACGCGGCACGTCCGCTGCCGACGGCCCTGACCGATCCCGATCCCGGCGCCGAGGAGCGCTGGGAGGCGGGGCAGGTCTGGGCGCACCTGGCCGAGTTCCCTGGCTACTGGCTGGACCAGGTTCGGGACGTGCTGGCGGCGGTCGCATGACGGAACCGAGAGCCGGCCGTTCGGACGCACCAAGACCGATGAGGGCCGGCTGGCGGCCATCGAGCGCGAGCGGCGCACCGACCCGGCCGAGCTGCTGCGGCGAGTGTCGGCCCAGCTGGCCGAGGTGTCGGCCGCGCTCGGAGCGCTGCCCGACGCCGGACTGGCAGGCGCGTGGCATGCATCCGACCCGGGGCGCGATGCCGGTCTCGGAGATCGTCGATCGCTTCATCGTCGAGCACCTGGAGGAGCACGCCGACCAGCTCGACGGGCTGGAGCTGGTGACCATCGACGAGATCCGGCAGGCGGCCGAGCGGATCCGGGGCGTGGCGACGCGCACCCCGCTGCTGCGCTGGGACGACCGCACCTGGCTCAAGCCGGAGAGCCTGCAGCCGGTCGGCGCCTTCAAGATGCGCGGCGCCTACAACGCCATCCGCCTCCCTGTCCGACGAGGAGCGGTGCCGGGGAGTGGTGACCTACTCATCGGGCAACCACGCGCAGGCGGTGGCGCGCGCGGCGCGGCTGCTCGGCGCACCGGCGGTGATCGTGATGCCGGAGGCCGCGCCGCAGGTCAAGGTCGAGGGCGTGCGCCGCGACGGCGCCGAGATCGTCTTCACCGGACCCAGCTCGGACGAGCGGCACCAGGTCGCGCTGGAGCTGGTCGCGCAGCGCGGCCTGGTGATGATCGAGCCGTACGACGATCGCGCGCATCATCGCCGGCCAGGGAACCGCCGGGCTGGAGATCGCCGAGGATCTGCCGGAGGTCACCAGCGTCCTGGTACCGGTCTCCGGCGGCGGGCTTTCGTCCGGCATCGCCACCGCCATCAAGACCCTCGCACCGCAGGCGCGCGTGATCGGGGTTGAGCCGGAGCTGGCGGCCGATGCGCGCGAGTCGCTGGCCACTGGCGAAGATCGTCCACTGGGACTCCACGTTTGACCACCCGTACCATGGCCGATGGGCTGCGAGTGGAGCATCTTGGCCGCCTTCCATTCATGCACCTGCGGCGATACATGGACGAGATCGTGACCGTCAGCGAGGAGCAGATGGTCGACGCCATTCGGCGCCTGGCCACTGGCGCGCGCCTGGTGGTCGAGCCGTCAGGCGCCGCCGCCATGGCTGCCCACCTTGTCCGGCGCCGCGCCGCAGCCGCCAGGCGACGACCATCGCGTGGTCGTCATCAGCGGCGGCAACATCGATCCGCGCGCGCTGGCGGAGTTCCTGTCAGCTTGAACGGCACCGGGCCGATGACGCCGCCGCGCGTCATCGCTGGCGACGACGGGCGCTGCTGCTGGTCATGGCGGCCTGCGGCGGCGGCACGCCGTCCAGCACGCAGCCGAGCGGCGGCGGGAGCGTTGCCCAGCAGGTCGACGACCTGGCCTTCTCGCGTACCCTGCGAGCTGGCAATGGTCGGCGCTCGAGCAGCCCGTCCAGGTCGACCAGGGCAACGTCGTCGGCTACCTCGTCACGCCGGGCGTCGACGCTGCCTCGCTGTGCAGTGCCAAGAGACGCCGAGGCCTGCGCCCTCGCGGCCGAGGACATCGGCGCTGGCGCCCTGGCGGTCGAGCTGACCAGCGGGAGCTCGCTCTCCGCCGATGTCTGGCAGGACGAGCCACCCGACGATGCCACGGCCATGACCGCCGGCGGCATGCCCGCGCTGTACCGGGAGTCGACCGACGGAGAGGACCAGCTGCTGAGCTGGAGCGTCGCCCGCCCGGAGACGGCAGGCGGCTGGTATCGGCTGGATGCGCGCGCTGCGTGGGCCCGGCCAGGACGCGCTGCGGCCGCAGCTCGAGTCACTGGTGAGCTCGCTCAGCTTCGAGCCGGCCGCCGGTGGCGCCCACCGACGATCGCGTCACCCTCAGCCAGATCGCCGCCGACGGCGCTGGCGGAGCTCAGGCGCGAGCCGCAGGGGCCGCCGCCAGTTCGAATGCTTCGACGAGCAGGCCGGCACGCGACCGGGCGTGGTCGAGCAGCTGCCCGGGCGCAAGCCGTTCGCCCAGCCGCTCGCCGTGGCGTGCTCCCTCCGCGCCGAGGCGACGCGCTGGAACCAGTACCGCGTGCGGCTGCGCTACGCCTGGCCGTCCCTGGCCGGCCGTGCGGCCGGCGAGTACGTGGTGACCCAGTGGGTGGCGCCGGACGGCACGCTCGGCCCCAGCCAGGCGGGCGGCGACAAGCCCTAGGCGTCTTCTCCGCGCAGGCCACGCAGGAAGGCCCGTGCGTTGGCGCCGATGGCGTCGATCGCATAGCCGCCCTCCTGCAGCGCCACGACCGGCCGGCCCGCTGGCCCCCACCATCCGCCCCAGCTCGCCATAGTCGGCGGTGCGCAGCGCCAGGTCGCCGATCGGGTCGCGCTCGAAGGTATCGAACCCAAGCGACAGCACCAGCGGCGCGTCGGGCGCGAATGCGCCGATGGCCTCCAGCCCCGGCGATGAGCGCCGTGGCGTACCCGTCCAGCGCCGGTGGCGGCCGGCAACGGGACGTTGAGGGTCCGCCCGTCGCCGTCGCCCGAGCCCCGCTCGGACGCGAAGCCCGAGTAGTACGGATATGCGCGGTCCGGGTCGGCGTGCAGCGAAACGTAGAGGACGTCGCCACGCTCCCAGAAGATCTGCTGCGTCCCGTTGCCGTGGTGATAGTCCACGTCCAGGATCGCCACCCGCGCGAACCCCGCCTCGCGCCGCAGCCACTCCGCCACGATGGCGGCGTTGTTGAAGAAGCAGTAGCCGCCCAGCATGCCGCGCGCGGCGTGGTGGCCCGGCGGACGGCACAGGCCGTACGCCAGCCGCTCGCCACGCCACCACCCGCTGTCGCGGCGCTGAGCGCCACGTCCACCGCCACGCCGCGCCGCCGCCGCGGTGCCGGCCACGATGGGCGTGGCCGTATCGAAGCAGTACGCGCCCAGCCGCCGGTTGGCCGACGGACGGCAGCTCGGTCAGCGCCATCGGGCCCGGGTAGGCCGCCAGCTTGAAGGTGTCCGGGATCAGCGGCCGCGACCCATCGATGTCGCCGGCGGCCAGCGCATCGGTCCAGGCCGTGTCGACCAGCTCGACCAGCTCAGCGTCGTGGACCGCCAGTGATCGGATCCGTCCCGAAGGCGTCCGGCTCGACGAGGATGAAGCCGCCGTCGGCGGCCAGGGCACGCTCGATCTCGATCGCCCGCTCGGGCGCCTCGAAGCAGGGCACTTCGCGACCGGCCATCAGCTCGACCAGGCCGGCATGGCCCAGGTGGGCGTCGCTGCGAATGACGGACGTGGGCGGTGGGCGCTCGTTCACGGGCCGCGAGTGTACCGAGCGGCCGCTGGCCGAGATCGCTCGCGCGTCGTACACTCGCCGCAATGACCTCGCTCGATGACCGCGCCGCCGTCCAGGCGCTGCGGGGCTGTCCGCTCTTCGCGCCGTGTCCGGAGCCGCGTGCTGGCCGATGTCGGCCGTCGCCTTCGTCGTCGCCACTTCCGGCGGAACGAGGTGATCTTCCACCAGGGTGATCCGGGCGACGCGCTGCACGTCATCACCGACGGCGCCGTGAAGATCCTGCTGCCGTCGGCCGAGGGCGACGAAGCGATCATCGCCACGCTGCGCCCGGGCGACTTCTTCGGTGAGCTGTCGCTGCTCGACGGGCGGCCGCGTTCGGCCACCGCCACCACGGTCGAGCCGACCGAAACCCTGAGCCTGCCGCGCGACGTGTTCCGCGAGCTCGTGCAGCAGCACCCGGAGCTGCGCGATGCGCTCTTCGCCGCGCTGGCCGGGCTGCTGCGACGTATCACCAAGCACGTCGAGGAGCTGCACTTCCTGGACCTCGCGGGCCGGCTGGCCGCTCGGCTGTCCGAGCTCGCCCGCCAGTCGCACCCCGGCACGACGCAATCGATCGAGCTGGATTGGCCCTACACCCAGTCCGACCTGGCGGCCATGATCGGCGGCACCCGGCAGAGCGTGAACCGGCTGCTGGCCGACCTCATTGACGACGGCATCCTGCGCCTGGAACACGAGAAGCTGATCATCATCGACCTCGACGCACTGGACCGGCGCGCCGAGCGCTAGCACGCTACTGGACCGCGGCTCCCGCGCCCCAGCGCGCGACCTCGGCATCCAGGTCCAGCGGCATGATCGTCGCCTGCTCGGCGAACTCGCCCCACGCCTCCTGGGGTACCTGCCACATGACCTCGAACTCGTTGCCATCGGGGTCTCGGCCGTAGAGGGACTTGCTGACGCCATGGTCGCTGGCGCCAGACATCGCGCCGAGCTGAGTGAGCGTCTTCGCCATGTCGGCCAGCTGCTCGATGGTGTCGATCTGCCACGCCAGGTGGTAGAGCCCGACCGAGCCTCGCGGCGGCTTCGTGGCGGCTGGCCCGACCTCGAACAGCCCCAGGTCGTGGTGGTTGCCGCCGGTCGGTGAGCGCATGAAGGCGGCTCGCATGCCGGCGGGGCGCTCGATCTCCTCGAAGCCGAACGCATCGCGATAGAAGGCGGACGCGCGGTCGACGTCGCGGACGAACAGGACGGCGTGGTTCAGGCGAGTGATTGGCATCGGATCTCCTTGAGTTGACGACGCAACCGTCTCACCCACTTGCGCAACCGCGCAACTACCCGATCCGCGCGGCGCCATGCCGACGTGAGACGCCCCTAGAATTGGACCGATGTTTCTACGTGCAGCGCGGACGCGTTCCGCACAAGCGCCACACGCAGTTCCGACGTGACGACGGGACGCTGTACGCGGAGGAGCTCTTCGGGGTGGAGGGCTTCGCCGGACGCTCGTCGCTGCTCTACCACCACACCCCGCCGACCCAGACGCACCAGATCGACGCACCAACCGCGGTGAAGGTCGAGCCAGCCGACCCTGACGGCAGCGCGCCGCATCGGCATCACCTGGTCAACACCAAGGCCCTGGCTCCGGCTGGTGACGCTCTCTCCGGGCGCGTTCCCCTCTTCTTCAACGCCGACGTGACCTTCGGGGTGGTGCGGCCGGCCGAGCCGATGGCTGACTACTACCGCAACGGCGTGGCGGACGAGATGTTCTTCGTGCACGAGGGCACGGGCACGCTGGAAACCAACTTCGGGACGATCGAGTACGGCGCCGGCGACTACCTGGTCATCCCCATCGGCACCACCTATCGGCTCCTGCCGTCATCGGGCGTGGAGCAGCGGATGCTGTGGCTGGAGTGCCCCTCCGAGATCGAGCCGCCACGGCGCTATCGCAACGAGTACGGACAGCTGCTCGAGCACTCGCCGTACTACCACCGCGACATCCGCCCACCGGACGAGATGGCGCCGGTCACCGACCACGGCGACTACGTGATTCGCGTGCGCAGCCGCGACCGCATCACGCCCTACCACTACCACCACCATCCGTTCGACGTGGTCGGCTGGGATGGCTATCTGTGGCCGTTCGCCTTCAACATCGGCGACTTCGAGCCGATCACCGGGCGCGTCCACCAACCGCCGCCGGTGCACCTCACCTTCCAGCCGCGCAACTTCGTGGTCTGCAGCTTCGTGCCGCGCAAATTCGACTACCACCCGCTGGCCATCCCGGCGCCGTACAACCACTCCAACATCAACAGCGACGAGGTCATCTACTACGTGGCCGGCAACTTCATGAGCCGGCGCGGCGTGGACATCGCCAGCTTCACCGTCCATCCGGCAGGCATCCCGCACGGGCCGCATCCGGGCACGGTGGAGGCCTCGATCGGCAAGGAGGCGACCGAGGAGCTGGCGGTCATGATCGACACCTTCCACCCGCTGCACCTCACCCGCCAGGCGGCCGACCTGGAGGACGACCGCTACCCGTACTCGTGGATCCCGCCCGAGGATCACGAGGAGCACGCGCGCGAGCTCTCGGAGCGCGGCCCGGAAGCGTTCCCCGACTGAGGCCCAGCCCCTCGCGCGGCGGCGGGGTTAGCATCGGTCCTGCAGGAGGATCCGCCATGACCACCGCCACCGCCATCCCGCTGAACATCTTCGAGAACGAGCGCGAGCTGATCCTGGTGACGCCGATGCCCGGGGTGGCGGTCGAGGACATCAGCGTGGACGTCCGCGATGACGGCACGCTCACCATCCGCGCCAGCCAGCACGGGGAAGGCCAGGAGCGCATCAGCTACCTGCTGCGCGAGTGGAGCTACGGCCCGTTCGAGCGCACCATCAGCCTGCCCTGTCCGGTCGACGCGGGCCGCGCGAACCTGAGCTATGGCAACGGCGTGCTGACGGTCTCGTTCCCGAAGGCCACGACCACCGCGCCGGCCCTCCTGGCGGTGGCGTCCACGGGGCATGCGCGAGGCGTCACCAGCGGCCATGCCGGCCGATCCGGCGGCAACCCGGATCCCGGCGCGGTGGCCTGATGGCCGGGCAGTCCTCCGCCGCGTGATCGTCTACCTCCTGCGCCACGGCGACGCCGGCGACCCCAGGCCGCGCGATGACGACTCCCGCGAGCTGTCCGACAAGGGGCGAAAGCGCCTCCGTAACGCCGCCGGCCTATGGCGTCGGCTGCGCGTGGCGCCCGACCTGGTCATCAGCTCGCCGTTGCCACGCGCCCACCAGACGGCGGAGCTGCTGGTTGAGGGACTGGGCCTGCCGTTGGAGATTGCGATTGACGACCGGCTGCGTCCCGGCGCCAGCTCGTCGGATCTCGGCGCCGCCATGGCGGAGCGGGGCCCGGCCGAGCGCGTTGCCTTCGTCGGCCATGATCCGGACCTGTCCGACGCGCTCGCCCACCTGAGCGGGGCAGCATCGATCGGCCTGCGCAAGGGCGGCATGGCGTGCCTGGAGTTCGCGGGTGAGCCGCGTGCGGGCGCCGGCCATCTGCGATGGCTGCTGGACCCCGATCTCTATCGCGACGACCCGCAGCATGGGTGACGCGGACACCGCAGACGGACCACCGGAGCGTGAGGTCACCCGCATTGGCGCCTACGCGCTGTGCGTCGATGACGGGCGGATCCTGCTGACCCGCATCGCGCCGGGCTACTGGTCGGGCGTCGGGCAATGGACCCTGCCCGGCGGCGGCCTCGACTTCGGCGAGGACCCGCGCGACGGCGCCCTGCGCGAGCTGGCCGAGGAGACGGGCCTGCGCGGCGAGATCCTGGAGATCGCCGACGTGCTGTCGTGGTCCCAACGCTGGCGGCACCCGCGCGACGGCGCCGACGAGGCATTCCACGGGCTGCAGGTCATCTACCGCGTGCGGATCGTGGGCGGCAGCCTCCGTCCCGAAGCAGACGGCTCCACCGACGAGGCGGCCTGGTTCACCCGCGCCGAGGCCGCAGCCGTGCCGCTGGTCGACCTGGCGCAGGTCGCCGTCCGCATGGCCTTCGACAGGGTATCGGCCTAGACTCGATCGCATGCCCGAGCCCCACCTGGAGCTCCATACCCTGCTGCTGTGCGACCACGCCATCACCGCCCAGGACGGCAAGGTGAGCGCCATCGGGATGTTCAGCCAGATCAACGTGACGCGGCTGCCCACGGTCTATGGCCGCCTCTTCATCGTGGCCGTGCTGGAGGCCGATCCGGGCCAGCACCAGCTCACCTTCCAGGTGCTCGGACCGTCCGGTCAGCCGATGCTGGCGCGCCCGCCGCAGATGCGGATGGAGGTTCCCCCCAAGGCCATCACGGCCAACATCGTGGCCGACCTCAAGGGGCTGCAGATCCGAGAGCTCGGCAAGCACCGGCTGGAGCTGCGCGCCGGTGAACGCGTGCTGGGCTCCACGCCGTTCATCATCAACCTGCTGCTGCAGGATCGGCGCGCGGCAAACGCCTAGGCCGAGAGATCGCCTAGTACAGCGCCCGGCCGGCCTGGCGTGCCGACGCCTCGCGCCACTGGCGACGCATGGCGGCTCGGCGACGAACCAGCAACGCGTAGTCGATGGTTCCGATGAGCAAGCCGCAGGCAGCGAGCAGTTGCGCCGGGTCCATGGGCGGATGGTCCGCGCCCGGCGAGGTGTCGGCTATGCGACATTGGTCATGGTCCGTCTCACACCTCCGGCGGGCCCAGCGTTTCATCAGTGCAACGACCAAGTCGAGGTTCCCGTGAGCCAGCCCATCACCGCCGTGCGCACCACCAACATCTTCTGCCGCCCTGGGTGCCCCGCATCACCTCCTCTGCCGGGCAACATCGAGCGCTTCGGCAGCGCGAAGGAAGCGCTCTTCGCCGGCTATCGGCCCTGCCTGCGCTGCACGCCGCTCGCGACCGCCCGGCCACGGCCGACCGATGCGGAGCAGCGCCGGGCCGAGCGCCTGCGTCCGCTGCTGCGGGGAGCACGCGCGACGCGCCGACGTCGATCCGGCGCGACGGCGGTGGTGGCAACCATGCTGCGCAGCCCGCTGGGCACGCTGCTGGCCGGCGCCACCGACGATGGCGTCGCCCTGCTCGAGTTCACCGACCGACCGATGCTGCCGACCCAGCTGGACGTGCTCACCCGGCGCCTGGGCCGCCCGGTCGTGGCAGGACGGCACCCCTGGCTCGAGCGGCTGCAGCAGCAGCTGGATGACTACTTCGCGGGCCGCCGCGAGACGTTCGAGCTGCCCCTGGTCGCGCCTGGGACACCCTTCCAGGAGCGCGTCTGGGCCACCCTGCGCCAGATCCCGACCGGCGCCACGCTCAGCTACGAGGCGCTGGCCGACGAGGCGGGGCGGCCGGGCGCCCAGCGAGCCGCGGGCACGGCGAATGGCGCCAACCGGATCGCGGTCGTGATCCCATGCCACCGGGTCGTGCGCAAGAGCGGCGAGGTCGGCAACTACGGAGGAGGCAGCTGGCGCAAGGCCTGGCTGTTGGATCACGAGCGCAAACTGGGCGAGGGGCTCGCTGGCTGACGGATCAGCGGCGCGCTACAGGGTGATATCGGTCCCCATGGCGTGATAGCCGCCGTCGACGTGGATCATCTCGCCGGTGGTCATCCTCGACCAGTCGCTGAACAGGAAGCAGACCATCTGCCCGACCGGCGCCGCATCCGACAGCGACCAGCCCAGTGGCGCCCGCTTCAGCCAACCACCGGCGATCTGGTCGAAGCCGGGGATGCTCTTGCCGGCCATGGTGCGGATCGGCCCCGCGGAAACGGTGTTGACGCGGATGCCGTGCGGCCCCAGGTCGCGCGCCATATAGCGGGTGGTCGCCTCCAGCCCGGCCTTGGCGACGCCCATCCAGTCGTAGATGGGCCAGGCGTAGCGCCCATCGAAGGTGAGGCTGACCAGGCTTGAGGCACCGGCCGCCTTCATCGGCTCCAGCAGGCCCGCCCCCAGGGACTTGAGCGAAAAGGCCGATGTCTGGAACCCGGTGGCCACGCTCTCCCAGGGCGTGCTCATGAAGTTGCCGCCCAGCGCATCCTGCGGCATGAAGCCAATCGAGTGCAGCGCGCCGTCCAGCTTGCCCCAGCGCTTCGACACCTCCGCGGCGACGGCCGCGATCTGCTCGTCGTCGTTGACATCCATGTCCATCACGTCGGGCACCGGGTCCAGCTTCCTGGCGACCCGCTGGGTCAGGCTCATCGCGCGCCCGACACTGGTCAGCAGCACCTCCGCGCCGGCCTTCTTGCGCGACCTGCGCGACCGCGAAGGCCATCGAGTCATCGGTCAGGACGCCGGTGATGAGCAGCTTCTTGCCTTCGAGCAGCACGAGCGCGGGAACCTCTGAGCGGGTGGCGGGATTGTAGCCCCGCACGCGCGGCCGGCCGCGGGCGGCTACGCTGGCCGCGCCATGATGGTTCACCTCTACGACTACGCGGTGCCCGTCGTCGACCCTGCCTCCGACGTGCCCAACCTGCGCGAGTCGTTGGCCGGCCTGGCCGACGAGGACCGGAAGGCGCTGCTGGGCGGCCTGTTCAAGGTCGAGCGCATGCCGGGCACCATGGAGCGCCTCTCCACGCTGGTCACCGACCTCGAGGCGAGCTTTGGCGATCTGCTGACGCTGCTCGACAACTCGGCCCGGATTCGCCGCTTCGTCGCGATCGACGAGGCGAAGGCCGTACTGGATCGATACCTGCCCGACTCGGCGATCGCCGGCACCCACGATTGGGACGTGGCGCGCCTGCACGAGCCGTACGGCGACGGCTCGTACCACGGCAAGCTCCTGAAACGCGTCCGCAAGCAGCTGCGCAGTGTCTCGAGCCGCGAGGCGCTGGTCACGCCGTTCCTGCTGCGCCGGGAGTGGGGCCGATGACTCGGCGCCGCAAGGGCCGGCCGTATCAGCCCTACCCGACTCGCACGACGAATTGGGCGGCGCGGCTGGTGATCGTCGCCATCGGCCTCATCATGGTGCTCGGCATCGGGGTGCTGGCGTTCGGCCGCTAGACCCTGCACGCCGAGGTCGCCTCAGGCGCTGGCGCGAGCCTGTCGGCGCTGCTCTGCCTCGTCGGCCCGCAGCTCCACCTGGAGCCGCAATCGGTACAGCAGGTTCCACTCGTCGACCGCAAGCGGCGCCGCATCGATGCGCCGCTGGATGCGGTCCAGGCGCCGGCGGACGGCCGCGATCCCATGGGCGCCACGGCCCGCCTCCAGCAGCTCATCCTCCAGCTGCTGCGACTCCTCTTGCCAGGTCAGATGCGCGCCGTGGAATGGGACCTCGCGCTCCAGCGAGGCGCGAGCCCGATGCACATTCGGCGCCGGCCCGATGATCGCGACGTTGGTGGCGTAGGCGTAGACCTCGAGGTCACCCGCGGCCATGTAGACGGGCGCCCCGCGCACCACCGCCCCGAGCAGGTGCGTGACCGCGAAGCCGACGGTGCGCAGCGGCCAGACCAGAAAGCCGTGCGCCTCTTCGACCCGGGGGCGGTCCACGCCCACCGCGCGCAACGCGGCGGCCACCGCATCCGGCAGGGCGTCATCGTCCGCGTCTTCCTTCATGCTCAACGCCATCTGCGCGAGCACGCGCTTGCGCCGCAGCCGGTCAAGCATGAGGAGGGGCGTGAAAGCGACCATCTCGAGTACGCCAAACCCGAGCGAGGCGGTGGCCGGGTACGAGACCGGTACCCGAGACAGCCACCGGCCCAGCGAGGGCTTGTCGTTCAGGTCGAACCAGGTGGCCAGCGCCGCCAGCAGCGGCGGCGCCAGCACGAGGGCTGCCCCCAGACCCAGCACCACCCAGCGATTGAGGTCGAAGTTGCGGGGCACGATGCCGAGCGCATCGGCCGCTGCGCCGGCCAGCATCGGCACGCCGAAGCCGGCAAACAGCATGACCCAGCCCGCCGACACGAGGCTGATCACTGCCAGGACGTTGCCCTGCTTGCCCGGCACCTGGCCGAAGTACAGCGCCGTCGCCCAGCCCAGCGCGAATGAGGCGCACCGGCCGAGGGCCTGCCACACCAGCAGCAGCACGATTGGAAGAAACGGCATGCTCGCTGACAGAGCACGCCGTGTGCCGGGCGCCTCAGTCCAGGCGCAGCGGCCGCACCGTCATGGCCTCGTCAACCCGACCCTCCCACTCGGAGCGCGGGGCATCGCAGTACAGCTCGATCTCGTTGCCATCGGGGTCGGCGGTATACACCGATCGGCTCACGCCATGATCGACTGCGCCCTTCAGCATCCCGCGTTCGGAGAGCAGGCCGTGCGCCTGCCGCAGCGCGTCGATGTCGGCCAGCTGCACCGCCACGTGGTACAGGCCGACTGCGTTGGGCAGCGGCGCCGGCGCCTGGTCCCCGACCCGCAGCAGGGCTATATCGTGGTGATTCTCGCCGGTGGCGGTCAGAAAGGTCATGACGTTGCTCATCTGGCCAACCACCTGGAAGCCCAGCACATCGCGATAGAAGTCGATGGACCGGTCGATGTCACGCACCTTGAGCACGACGTGACCGATGCGGAGGGGTTGGAGCATTCGCGGGATGCTAGTCGAGTCCACCGGCGCTCGCCCGAGAAGCGAGCAAGCCCACGGTCAGTCGAGGTGGACGGTGACCCTGATGACCCCCGCTGACGTGCCGCTGTTGGAGATGGCTGCCCACGCCTCCGGCGACAGGTCGGCGATCTTCTGGTCGGCAGTGCCCCACAGGCAACCGCAGTAGTCGACCACAGGCAGCGCAGCGCACCGATCGGCGCAGACGGTAACGGTGCGCGAGGCCGGGGGCGGATCGTAGTGGCCGCCCAGCGCGCCCGGCAGGGCCACCACTGCCTGGCCGCGGTAGCCACTCGAGCAGCAGTACCAGGTCGCGAGCCCGGTCATCTGGTCACCGACCTTCGGCGGCTTGACGGTCTGGGGCGCTGCAGCGGCCGGTCCGGCGGCAGGATCCACGAAGAGCGTCGCTTCCATGGGCGCGCTGCCGGGAGTTGGCAACGCGCGCTGCTTGGTGGCGAATGACTCGGGAGCATCCGCGCCGCGCTGGTTGATCAGCGTCAGCGCCGAGAGCTGCTCGCGACCCGGTGCGCCACGGTCAAGGATGCTGCTGCTGGCTGCCTCACCAAGCAGCGTCGCCGGTGCGTCGTCGCGCATGGGGCTTGCTGATTGCACCGCCAGCGGCGCCAGGAGGGCAATCCCGACGGCGCTGATGATGGTGAGGGCGGCGACGCGCCGCAGCAGGTTCGGCAATAGAAACTCCAAGGGCCGGTGGGCGGGGTCGCGGCACGAAATCCTCCCGCGACCGGGTGGCCATCACCCTACCATCGGCCCGTTCAGGCTGTCGAGTTGCCCTCCGCGAACCGGTCTACTCTGAACCGTCGCAGACGGCAGCGCATCAGACAAATCCGGCTGAGGAGCATTCCCCGTGCCACGTCGCAAGCGAGAACCGGAACGCCGCCGCGGGGCCGTGGTCGTCCGTGGACATGCCGGCACCGAGCGCCGCACCGAGGACCAGGAGCTGCTGCGCTCCCGCACGCCGGTCGAGTTCCGCGACACCGACACCTGGCGTGCGCTGCGCATCCAGGGAGAGTTCGTGGAGGGCTTCGACGCGCTCGCCGAAGTGGGGCCTGCGGTCACCATCTTCGGCTCGGCCCGCGTCGGCCGCCGCAACCGCTACTACGGGGCCGCTCGCCGGGTTGCCGAGGGCTTGGCGCGCCAGGGCTTCGCGATCATCACCGGCGGGGGCCCGGGGATCATGGAGGCGGCAAACCGCGGCGCCAAGGACGCCGGCGGCCTCTCCATCGGCTGCAACATCGAGCTGCCTTTCGAGCAGGGATTGAACGAATACGTCGATCTGGGTATGGAGTTTCGCTACTTCTTCGTCCGCAAGACGATGTTCGTGAAGTACGCCGAGGGCTTCGTCATCTTCCCCGGCGGATTCGGCACCCTGGACGAGCTGTTCGAGGCGCTGACCTTGATCCAGACCGGCAAGGTGGAGCACTTCCCGGTGGTCCTGTACGGCAAGGACTACTGGGACGGGCTCCTGCAGTGGATCCGCGACAAGCCCCTCTACGAGGAGAAGGTCAGCCCGCAGGACCTGGACCTGCTGATCATCACCGACGACGTGGCGACCGCCTGCCAGGCGATCATCGATGCGCGACGCGACCGCGAGGCGCGCGAGGGGCGGCGCGAGGATGAGCGCGCCAGCGTCCGTGCCACCGAGCGCGCGATAAAGGGCGCTTCCCAGGACTGACCCGTCGCGAGGTGGTCGAGGTTGCCATCCTCACTGTGCTGCCGCGGACCGGGCCGTGGGCGAGAGTGGCGGGCCCGACCGGATTCGAACCGGCGATCTCCAGCGTGACAGGCTGGCATGTTGGGCCGCTACACCACGGGCCCGCAGGAAGCGACGGTGGCGGAGTATAGCAGGGCCACCTCAGACCTTCAGTCGGTGGCCGATGGGCTCCGTGGAAGGCCGATGAGGCGGCGGGCGGCCCAGCCGTAGGCCGCTGCCAGCAGACCCAGGGCCACGGCAGCGGGCAGCATGGCGGCCGGGATACCGGTGCCGGCGGCGGCGCTGACCAGGGCCGCCACGGCCCAGGCGATGCTCAATACGGCCATTGCCACGCAGAGCACGACGGCCGGAGTGTGGAGGATCGGCGACACCGCGGATCAGGCCCAGGGCAGCCGCCAGGTGGGCGGCGGCCAGGCCCAGCAGCAGCGCGCCGAGCGCCGTTGCCGCGCCGCCGACGGCAGCCGTGTCGATCAACACCGGCGGCAGCTGGTCGTACAGCCACGGGGCGAAGAAGAGGCCGAGGCAGATTGCAACCATGCCTGCCACAGTCAACAGCAGAGCGGCGCCAAGCAGGAGACCGGTGGCCAGGCGCGGCGTGGTCACGACCGCGACGAGGCAGTCAGCGTGCCGGGCGAGCCAGGATGATGGCCGAGACGGCGCATAGCAGGGCGCAGACCGCCAGGGCGGCGGCCAACACGGCGTCGCCGACGCCGATCTGCATGACCACCACCACGGCGCCAGCCGACAGCAGGGCGGTGGCGCCCGCGATCGCGGCCGCGCCACGGCGGCTGCCCCGCACGTCAGCCAGCACCGCCAGCGACGAACCCAGCAGCGCCAGGCCGATGATCAACAGGCCGAACCCCCCCAGCACCTGGCCCATGCCCAGGCTGCCGACGTTGGGCGGCGGGGATGCGCCGTAGCTGCCGGCCGTGGTCAAGCCGAAGACGATCAGCGCGATGGCCGCGATGAACGTCGAGAGGCCCAGGATCGCCAGCGTCAGGACGGCTGCGCTGCCGGCCTCGCCGATATGCTCGGGCGCCAGCGTGTGCACCTCGGGGCCGCGGCCGCGGGGCGGCGACGGCCGGCCGCCGCGCACGCTCGGCGCGCGGGGCGCGGGTCGCGCGGGCGCTGCCCTCGACGCTTGCCTTCTTGCTGGTCACCAGGCTCGAGCCGGACCTCCTGACGCACGGACGACGCGCCGTCGGGCGCGTCGATCGGCCAACGATTGTAGGGGACGGCTGCCCGGAACGCGACCGTATACTCCGCGGCGATGTCATTCGAGCTGCCGAACGGAACGCGGGGCAGCCCGTCGAGCGGCGATCGGGCGCTGGGTCTCCCTGGCCCTCATCGTCATCCTGATCGCCCTGCTGGCCTACCTCGGCTATATCGGCTTCATCGGATCGGCTCGACTGACCGATGCGTCGGGTGCCAGCACGGATTGCCGTACGCCGGCCATCGCCAGCGGCTGGACCTACGAGGCGATCAACTACGACGCCAGCACCGACGCGGCCCTGGCCGACAACTCCGACCCGACCGACTGCCCGCGCCAGGGCGAGGACGCCGGCACGACCTGGTCTCCTCTGACGGCGTGCGGCTGGCGGGCTGGTACATCCCGGCGGGCAGCGGCATGGGTCCCGACGGGCCGACCGTGATCCTTGCCCACGCCAACGAGGGCAACAAGAGCACGCATGCTCGCCCACGCCGCGCTGCTGCACGACGACTACAACCTGGTCCTGTTCGACTTCCGCAACCACGGGCAGAGCGGAGGCGATGTGACCACCCAGGGTTCCCTGGAGCAGAACGACCTGGAGGCGGTGGTCGAGTGGCTCGACCGGCGGAAGGCACCGGAGCGCATCGCGTTGCTCGGGCGTCTCCATGGGTGGCGCCGCGGCGCTGGCCGAGTCGATCGCCGACGAGCGGATCGCCGCCGTGATCCTGGACTCGACCCACGCCACCGCTGGCCGATTCGATCCAGGCCATGCTGGACGCGGACGGCTACCCGCTCTCCCTGCCCGGCTCCTGGTCGATCCTGCTCGGGTCGCTGCTTCGAACCGGCGAGGACATCAGCGCCGTCGACCCGGTTCAGCAGGTCGCCAACTACGGCAGCCGGCCGCTGCTGATCATCGATGGCGGGCAGGACCACCTCGATCGGCCGCGACGACGCGGACGAGCTGCTGGCCGCCGCCGAGGACGCCGGCGCGGACGCCGCAGCTCGAGATCTGCCCGCCGGCGCGGGCATGGCGAGTCGCTCGAGGCGTGTGCCGGCGAGTACCGCGACTGGGTGCTAGGCTTCCTGACGCGCAGCCTGGCTCCCTAGCTGCCGCGAGTCCCCCGCGGCGCGGGCGGCGCGTCCTGACCGATCCACCCGAGGAGCGCATGCACGCACCATCCGATGCGGACGCGCGGTTCGACCGCACCATCGAGCGCTGGTTCCGGCAGATGCTGGAGCTCGACCCGGAGGGCGCCACCTACCTGGGCGTTCACGACCATGACCACCGCCTCTCCGACGGCACCCGCGAGCACGTCGAGCAACGGGTCGCGCTCCATCGCGACGCGATCGGCGAGATGGAGCGCTTCCCGGCCGACGAGCTGTCGCCCGAGCGCGCGCTCGACCGTGACCTCGTCATCCACGAGGCGCGGCTGGCGATCCACCAGCTGGACGAGCGCCGCGACTGGGCCGGCTCCAGCCGCGCCGCCGAGCACATCGGCAACGCCCTGTTTCCCATCTTCACGCGCGACTACGCCCCGCTGGAGGAGCGGCTGACCTCGATCGCGGCGCGCCTGGAAGCCGCGCCCGCCTACCTGGCGCAGACCCGGACGCGGGTGGACGCACCGGTGCGCCTCTGGGTCGAGATCGATATCGAGGGCAGCGATTCATTGCCGGAGTTCCTGGACACCATCCTGGCCGTGGCTCGCTCGGAGCATGTCGACCCGGCGCTGCTGGCGCGGGTCGAGGCGGCGGCCGGCGCGCTGCGGGCCGCGCTGGACGAGCACGTCGCATGGCTGCGCAGCGACGCCCTGCCGCGAGCGAACGGCGCATGGCAGACCGGGCGCGAGGGATTCGAGCAGCTGGTGGCGCTCCGTGCGCTGGACGCCGCGCCGGACGAGATCCTGGCGGTCGGCGAGCAGATGCTGGCCGAGGAGACGGCCGGCCGCGAGCGGGTCAGCGCGGAGATCGATCCGACCCTGTCGCCGGCCGACGTCACCGACCTCGTCAAGGAGGACCACCCGGCCACCTTCCCCGAGGCGATCGAGGAATACCGCAAGGCCATGGATCGGGCGCGCGACTTCATCGTCGAGCACGATCTGGCCACGCTGCCGGACGCAGGATCGCCTGCGGGTGATCGAGACGCCGTCGTTCGAGCGCCACCTCATCCCGTTCGCGGCCTACTACCAGCCGGCGCGCTTCGACCCGGATCCGATCGGCACCTACATCGTCACGCCGCCCGGCTCACCGGACATGTGGCGCGAGCACAACTACGCCGTCGATCAGCAATACCAGCGTGCACGAGGCGTACCCCGGCCACCACCTGCAGCTGGCGGCCGCCACCGCCAACCCCAGCCTGGTGCGCGCCCTGAGCCTGAGCGCCGCGGAGTTCGACGAGGGCTGGGCCTTCTACTGCGAGCGGATGATGAAGGAAGCGGGATTCGACGACACGCCCGTCCATCGGTGGGTCATGCACACCGACGCCATCTGGCGCGCGGCGCGGATCATCCTGGACATCCGCCTGCACCGGGGCGAGATGAGCTTCGACGAGGGCGTCGCCTTCCTGGTCGAGCACACCGGCTTCGAGCATCCGGCCGCCCTGGCCGAGGTGAAGCGCTACACCTGCACGCCCACCTACGCGCTGAGCTACCTGTACGGTCGCCACATGATCGAAGGGCTGCGCGACCGGGTGAAGGACGCGCATGGGTCCGGCCTTCAACCTCAAGTTCTTCCATGACACGCTGATCTACGGCGGCACCATGCCGGTCTCGTTCGCCGGTCGGCTGTTCGACGCCAAGCTGGCCGGATCGGCCCGATGACGACGGCGCCCCATCATTCGCGGGCTGGCCATCGGGGCCGCGGTCTCCGCTGCTGGCGGCCTGCGCCAGCCCGACGCCGTCGCCCAACCCGGCCTGCCCAACCGCCGCGCCGACGGAGGCGGACGCGCCGGACATCATCGGCGACACGTCGGCGCTCGAGGTCCGCACCAACAAGGGCAACTTCACGATCGAGCTGGACTCCTCGTCGGCGCCGATCGCGGTGGCCAACCTGGTGGCGTTGGCCGATTGCGGCTTCTACGACGGGCAGAGCTTCCATCGCGTGGTGCCGGGGTTCGTGGCGCAGGCCGGCGACCCGCAGACCAAGGCCAACCACGGCGACTTCGACGGTATCGGGCACCGGCGGTCCCGGCTACCAGTTCGAGATTGAGTTCCCGCCGGAGTCGACGACCTACACGAAGTACATGGTCGCCATGGCGAACGCGATGCAATACAACCCCAACACCGGCGAGATCATCAGTGGCACCGATACGAACGGCAGCCAGTTCTTCGTCATGCTCGATGACGCCGACTTCCTCCTGCCGTACTACAGCGTGCTGGGCGAGGTGGTGAGCGGCACCGAGGTGGTGGATGCCATCGGCCAGGTGCCCACCAGCGGCGACCCATTGAATGTCCCGTTGGACCCGGTGATCATCGACGAGATCGTGCTCGTGGCGCCACCCGAGCCATCCTGATCCGAGCGTCGACGCCGCTCTGAAATGTGAAGGATTCTTAGTCCCAGACCGTTGACCCAAAGGGGTATCGGGCCCTATCATGTGTTCGCTGTTCGCACAGCGATTCACTACTGATCGCAAGGTCATGGGTAGGTTTGGGTAAGGGTAGTGCGGGAAACCGTGCGTGAAAGATGCCCTTGCGGTTAGCGAATCCGGCAGCAATGAAGGCCCCTCTTCGGAGGGGCCTTCGCCTATCTCCCTCGTGCCCGCCCGGCGCACGGCTTGCTGCCTCAGCGGCTATCCGCAGGAGAAAATCACCATGTCAGTCTCGAATCAGGCGACCGGTCTCGACCGGGGCACGGAAGACAACCGCCGGGTCGCCGTCGACTTCCTGAACGAAGCCTCCGCCGGCCGTGCTCAGCAGGCGTGGGAACGGTACGGCAGCCGTGCGTTCGTCCACCACAACCCATGGTTTCGCAGCGATGGCCCGAGCCTGGTCGCCGCCATGGACGACAACGCGCGCCATTTCCCGCGGAAGGAGCTGGAGATTCTTCGTACGGTCGCCGAGGGCGACCTCGTCGTCGTTCACTCGCGGGTCCGGCATGAGCCAGGGGGATCAGACTCTGCGCTGACGCACATCTTCCGGTTCGAGAATGGCAGGATGCGGGAGCTGTGGGATATCGGCATGGAGCTCCCGCCTGATTCGCCGAATGAGCTCGGGATGTTCTGAGCCGACTCCCGAGCAGCGCAACATGAGACGGCCCCTCCCGGTAAGGGAGAGGCCGTCGTCGGAACTCTGAACTGTCGACTTGGTGCTTACAGGTTGCCCGTGAGCAACAGGATCAGCAGGATCAGCAGGATCAGTCCAATGATCCCTCCACCCCAGTACATGGCTACCTCCTCTTGACTGAGTGCAGTCGCCATGAGTCATTGCACTGACCGTGCCAACCCGATCTCCGAGGCGTGGCCCGATCGGCGGCCGCCCGGTATCATCGGGCCCCGCGCCTGTAGCTCAGTGGATAGAGCGTCGGCCTCCGGAGCCGAAGGTCGCAGGTTCGAATCCTGTCGGGCGCGCCAGCCTTCCGGTCCTTATCCGACCTTCGGCGCGTCACAGCCCGAAGGTTCTTACCAGCTCGCCGGTGAGTCTCCATCCGAACGGTAGTCTGACCATCGACGATCACCCGCAAGGAGCCGATGGCCATGAAGCTGACCGCATCGATGATGCTCACCGTCGACGGCGTGTACCAGGGTCCCGGCGGCCCGGACGAGGACCGACGCGGCGGGTTCGAGCGCGGAGGGTGGACCGCACCGCATGGCGATGATGAGAGCTGGCGCTTCCTCACGTCCTGGTTCGAGCGTGCTGATGCGTTCCTGCTCGGACGACGCACCTGGGAGATCTGGGAACCCTACTGGCCGCTTCACGACAGCGGCGATCCGGTCTCCCACGGCATCAACGTCCTGCCCAAGTACGTGCCCTCGACCACGCTCAAGGACCCCGCGTGGCAGAACACCCATGTCATCGATGGGGAAGTCGAGGCGGCGGTGCGCGAGCTCAAGGCGAAGCCCGGGCGCGAGCTTCAGGTCCATGGCAGCGGCGTCCTGCTGCGGTGGCTGCTCGAGCACGACCTCGTCGACGAGCTCAACCTGAGGATCTACCCCGTGGTGGTAGGCGACGGGCTGCGGCTGTTTCCGGAGCATGGGCAGACGCACAATCTGGCGCTGATCGACTCCAGGGTGACTCCTACCGGCGTGACGTTCCAGACGTTTCGACCGGCCGGCCGCGCGACCTTCGCGCCCGCGGGCTGAGAAGACCGCGCCTTGGCGTCGGGCGCGATCGAGCGCACGCCGCCGTTCTACCGATCGGTCGGGCGCGCCAATCCCTCCGATGCCGTAGCGTTGACCGGTGAGCCGCGAGGTCGAGGACTTCAACCGCCGCCTGCTGCGCGCCCGCGACGCGATGGATCGCGCTTATGCCGAGCCGCTCGACGTGCGCGCCGTGGCCGCCGTGGCGCACGTCTCCGAAGCGCACTTCATCCGCAGTTTCCGCGCGACTTCGGAGAGACGCCGCACCGCTATCTGCAGCGACGGCGAGTCGAGCGCTCGATGTTCCTGCTGCGCGAGACGGACCGCAGCGTCACCGACATCTGCCTCGACGTCGGCTTCATGAGCCTGGGAACGTTCAGCCGCACGTTCCGCGAGATCATCGGTGAGACGCCGTCGAGCTACCGCGAGGGCCATGGGCCGATGGTGGCGCCGAATTGCATCCAGATGTGGGCCATGCGGCCGCGCACGGCTGCGGCCGAGGCGATTCCCGCCGAGCGATGCCGACGCAATCGAGCAGTTTTGGAGAAGCCCGTCCGACGGCGGCTCCCTAGCCTGATCGTCGTCCACCTCGAACAAGCAGGGAGAACACACCGATGATCACCAGGCTCAATGTCGCCTCCATCTACGTCCTCGACAAGGACGAGGCGCTCGACTTCTACGTCAACAAGCTCGGCCTCGAGAAGGGCGTCGGACTTCAAGCAGGGCGACTACCGCTGGCTGACGGTCCGCGTCCCCGGCAACCTCGACGTCGAGATCTCCCTCGAGCAGCCCGGCCCGCCGCTGCACGACGAGGCGACCGCCGAGCAGCTCCGCGAGCTGATCGCGAAGGGCGCCCTGGGTGGCCTCGTCTTCCACACCGACGACGCGCGGGCGCTGTACGAGACGCTCCAGGAGCGAGGCGTCACCGACTTCACCCAGGAGCCGATCGACCACTTCTACGGCACCGACATGGGCCTCCGTGACCCGTTCGGCAACGCCGATCCGGATCCTCGAGCGCAAGAGCCGCCGCAGCGGCGACGGCCTGACCACACTGTCGACAGGAGCAGTGCCATGACCGATGCGAAGGCCACCACCAAGCGAACCCGTCATCCGCCAAGTCCGCCAACAACGTCTGGACGGACGAGGAGCGGGCGGCGATGCAGCGAGAGCGCCCGCGAGCGCAAGTCGCAGGCCAAGCGCAGCCCGGAGCAGGAGCGCGCAGGCCGGCGAGGAAGAGGTTCAGGCGAAGATCGCCGAGATGCCGAAGGCCGAGCGCGCAATCGCCGAGCGCGTCCACGCGATCGTCACGAAGAGCGCGACCGATCCCTCGTGCCGCGCACCTATTACGGCATGCCCGCCTACGCACAAGGACGGCAAGGTCATCTGCTTCTTCCAGTCACGCCTCGAAGTTCAAGGTCCGCTACGCGACCTTCGGCTTCCAGCCCGAGGCCGCGCATCGACGACGGCGAGATGTGGCCGATCGCCTTCGCGGTGACCAAGCTGACCCCGGCCGTCGAGCGAAGAATCGCCGAGCTCGTGAAGAAGGCCGTCGGCTGAGCGTCGAGCCGATGACTGAATGGGGCGCGATCGAGGTCCGCGGCGCACGCGAGAACAACCTCCGCGACATCAGTCTCGATGTTCCGAAACGCCGGCTGACCGTGTTCACCGGCGTTTCGGGCTCGGGCAAGAGCTCGCTGGTGTTCGGCACCATCGCCGCCGAGTCGCAGCGGCTGATCAACGAGACCTACAGCGCCTTCGTGCAGGGGTTCATGCCAACGCTGGCGCGACCCGACGTCGATTCGCTGGAGGGCCTGACGACGGCGATCCTGCTCGACCAGGAGCGCATGGGCGCCAATGTTCGCTCCACGGTAGGCACCGCAACCGATGCCAACGCGATGCTGCGGGTCATCTACAGCCGGCTGGGGAAGCCGCACATCGGCGGGCCCCAGGCGTTCTCGTTCAACGTGCCTTCGGTCAGCGGCGCCGGGGCCATCGCCGTCGAGCGCGGGGCCGGCACCACCGAGCGCCGCAGCTTCAGCGTCGCCGGCGGGATGTGCCCGCGCTGCGAGGGGATGGGCAACGCGAGCGACATCGACCTCAGCCAGCTCTACGACGAGGGCAAGTCGCTCGCGGAGGGCGCGATCAGCGTCCCGGGCTACACGGCGGATGGCTGGTCGACGCGGATGTTCAGCGAGTCCGGCTTCCTCGATCCGGACAAGCCGATCCGCGACTACACGAAGAAGGAGCTGCAGGATTTCCTCTACAAGCGAGCCGACCAAGGTCAGGATCAACGGCATCAACCTGACCTACGAAGGGCTGGTCCCGCGCATCCAGAAGTCGTTCCTGTCCAAGGACGTCGACGCCCTGCAGCCTCACATTCGCGCGTTCGTGGAGCGAGCGGTGACCTTCAGTGCCTGCCCCGACTGCGGCGGCACCCGGCTCAACGAGGCGGCCCGATCGTCGAAGATCGGCGGCATCAGCATCGCCGATGCCTGCGCGATGCAGATCAGCGATCTGGCGGAGTGGGTGCGCGGCCTGAGTGAGCCATCGGTGGCGCCGCTGCTGGCTGCCCTGGGCGAGAGCCTCGACGCGTTCGTCGAGATGGGGCTCGGCTACCTCAGCCTCGACCGGCCAGCGGGCACGCTGTCGGGCGGCGAGGCGCAGCGCACGAGGATGATCCGCCACCTCGGCTCGTCGCTGACGGATGTCACCTACGTCTTCGACGAGCCCACCATCGGGCTGCACGCCCACGACGTTGAGCGGATGAACTCGTTGCTCCAGCGGCTGCGCGACAAGGGCAACACGGTGCTCGTCGTCGAGCACGACCCGGAAGTGATCCGGATCGCCGATCACGTGGTCGACATGGGCCCCGGCGCCGGCCCTCATGGCGGGACGGTCGTGTACGAGGGCCGCGTCGACGGCCTCATCGCGTCGGGGACGGCCACCGGCCGCCACCTCGACCTGCGGCAGGAAGTCAAGCCGCAGCCACGGGAGCCGCGCGGGTCGATCCCGATCCGGAATGCCCGGCTCCACAACCTCCAGGACGTCTCCGTCGACGTGCCGCTCGGCGTGCTCGTCGCGGTGACCGGCGTCGCCGGCTCCGGCAAGAGCTCGCTGATCCACGGCTGCCTGCCCCGGACCGACCCGTCGGTGACCGCTCATCGATCAGTCCGCGATCCGTGGCTCGCGCCGATCGAACCCTGCGACCTACACCGGCATCCTCGATCCGATCCGCACGGCATTCGCCAAGGCCAACGGCGTCAAGCCCGCGCTCTTCAGCGCCAACTCGGAAGGCGCCTGCCCCAACTGCAACGGCCTCGGCAAGACGTACACCAGCCTCGGGTTCATGGCGGAGGTCGTCAGCGTCTGCGAGGTGTGCGAGGGTCGCCGCTACACCGACGATGTCCTCGACTACCACCTCCGCGGCCGGAACATCGTCGAGGCCCTGGCCATGCCGGTCGAGGAGGCGCGCGACTTCTTCACTGAGAAGCCGGTGCGCGTCATGCTCGAACGTCTTGCCGATGTAGGGCTCGGCTACGTCGCGCTCGGCCAGGAGCTCGACACGCTCTCGGGCGGAGAGCGCCAGCGCCTGAAGCTCGCGATCGAGATGTCCGGAGACACCGAGGTCTACGTCCTCGACGAACCGACGACGGGGCTCCACATGCAGGACGTCGACAACCTCATCGGCCTGCTCGACCGGCTGGTCGAAGGCGGACGGACGGTGATCGTCATCGAGCACAACCTCGACGTCGTTGCCCGAGCCGACTGGGTCATCGACCTGGGTCCAGGCGCCGGCCACGACGGCGGGACGGTGACCTTCCAGGGGCCGCCCGCGGAGCTGGCCGGGGCCGACCGGTCGCTGACCGGGTTGCACCTGCGTCGGCGACTGGCCGAATCGGCAGCAGCGACCTCCGCGCGCTGAACCCGGACGGGTTCAATGGCACGCGTGAGAGTCCCGCTCGCATATCGGCAGCTGCTCGCCAACCCACCGGTGCGGCTGCTGCTGGCCGGCATCGGGGTCTCGTCGCTCGGCGACGGAATCAGCACCGTCACCATCGCCTGGCTGGCGGTCCGCATCGCACCGGCTGGATCGCTGGGCCTGTTCGTCGGGCTCGCGATTGCCGCCTACACCCTGCCCGGTGTCATCGGTGCCCTGGCTCTCGGCGGCCTCCTGCGTGGGCGGCCAGCCCGTGCCTTGGTGCTGGCGCACAGCCTGCTGCGGGCCGGCTGCCTCAGCCTGATCGGGCTGCTGGCTGTCCTTGGCGCACTGACGCCTCCGGCCTACCTGGTGCTGCTGGCCGCCTCGTCGCTGATGGCGGCGTGGGGCAACGCCGGCGAGTACACCATGTTGTCGGCCCTTGCCGGCGCATCCGGCCGGTTCGCCGTGAACTCGCTGGCGAGCGCCCAGGCCTCGTTTGCCTTCATCATCGGGCCCGTGCTGGCCGGCCTGTTGCTGGCCACCGTCAGCCCCGGCTGGCTTCTGCTCCTTGACGCGGCATCGTTCACCTTTCTCGGTGTGGCCGCCTGGCTGACCCGAACCGATGCGGGCGCGACCCAGAACCCCGTTGACATGCAGGCCGCCGAGTCAGGCTTCCGGCTCCTCCGCCGCCGCGACCTGCTGAGCCTGACCGTGGTGACCTGGGTCTTCTTCTTCCTGTACGGCCCTGTCGAAGTGGCGCTGCCGGTGTACGTCGCCCAGGACGTCCAGGCGTCGGCGCAGCTGCTTGCCGCGTACTGGACCGCGTTCGGCATCGGCGCGCTCGCGTCGAACCTGGTGACGGGCTCGCTGCGCGCCGGCAACATGCGGCGGATCGCGCTGCTGATCATCATCGGCTGGGGTGCCTGCCTGCTCCCGTTCTGGGGCGCCCCGATTCCCGTCACTGTCGTCTTCTTCGGCATCGGCGGCATCATCTACGGGCCGTTCGTGCCGTTGACCCTTGCCCTGTTCCAGTCGGCGACCACGACGGCGAACCTGCCCGCCGTGCTGGCGGCCCGCAGCGCGCTGCTCATGCTGTCGACGCCGCTGGGAACCGCACTGGGGGGACCGATGGTCGGGCTGCTGGGTGGCGCCGCGACGCTCGTCGTCTCGGGAGTCGCCACGGTCCTCCTGGCCGGTGCCGGGGCGCTGTTCTGGCGCGAGCCGGATCGGGATCCCGCAGGGGTGACGCCGCGAGGGGCTACCTAGCCGGGACGCCGGGATCGCCCGGCGGGCGTTTCTGACGCGACCACCATTGGTCGAGACCGATGCTCAGCAGCAGGATGACGATCAGCGCGACGATCGAGGCCGGCTCCTCGATGAGGGTGGTGAACACGAACACCAGCAACGAGATCCCGGCCGTGCCGATCGCCAGCAGGAGCACCCACAGGTTGGCGCCGGTCTCCGACCGGACCCGCAGATGGCCGATGGAGACCAGGGTGAAGACCATCAGCGCGACTGCGCTGCCGATGGAGGCGATGGTCGACAGGTCGTAGCCGATCGCCAGCAGCGACACCGCTACCGCCACGATCAGCAGCCCGACGTTCGCCCGACCGCCCACCTTCCGGCCCATCACGCTCGGGAACTGGCCGGTCCGTGCCAGCTCCTCGGAGAGCCCCGCCGCTGGGTAGAGGCCCGCGTTGGTCGCCCCGGCTGTGGCGAACAGGGCGGTGATGGTCATCAGCCAGAAGCCCAGCTGGCCGAGCGACGGCTGGGCGGCGACCGCAATCGCCGTCGGGCCGGCCTCGATCACTTCTGGCACGGTCAGCGTGCCGAACACCCCAACCGACACGCCCACGTACACGAGGGCAGCCAGGCCGATGGCGATCGTCATCGCCCGCGGCAGCTGCCTGGCTGGCTCGCGCAGGTCCTTGGCGGTGAACGTCACGATGCCGAATCCCAGGAAGGCAAAGAAGGTCAGGGCGACGCTCGACACGATGTGGCGGACGCTTGGATAGCCCGATGGCGCCAGCAGCGACCAGTCGGCGTTGACGATCGTGACCACCGCGAACACGGCCAGGATGCCGACCACGACGAAGACGACCAGGCTCTGGACCCGCGCCACGAAGTTCGAGCCGGCAATGTTCAGCAGCGTCATGGCCACCACCAGCAGTACGGCGAACGGCTTGACCCAGGCAGCATCGCCGCCGGTGAAGGCGCTGCTGGCGTAGCTCCCGAAGGAGACCGCGACCATGGCGGTCACGATCCCGTTCGAGGCATACCCGAGCCACGCGATGACGGTCGCGGTATGGCCGATGCCGAACGACCGGTTGATGTACTCCAGCAGGCCGGCCGCGCTGGGATACCGCGCCCCGAGCTTGGCGAACGAGTAGCCCTGCAGCGCCGCGATGATCCCCGCCAGCACGAAGGACAGCCACACCGCCGCGCCGGCCACTTCGCCGGCGGTTCCGAGCAGCGAGAAGATGCCGGCACCCACCATGGCGCCGACGCCGATGAAGGCAGCCTGACGGGTGCTCATAAGCGGCAGGGTACGCCGCGCGTCCAGAGCCTCAGGGCGATGCCGATGCCCAGGCGCCGGTGGGAAGCAGCGCCACCCGCACGCTCCGCGAGGGTGGAACGCCTAGAGGTGTTCTTCCTCCGGTTCGCGCTGTTCGTCGCCGCCGAGGACCGTCTCGCCGCCCACGGCGCGCGGCGGCGCGGCTGGAGTCGCGCGCTCTCCGGCGCGTTGGTGGGCGGCAGCCGTCAAATGGCGCGCGGCCGATGGGTCGGTCAGCTCGCGCGTCTCGGCGGGAACGAATTCCTCGTCGGCGGTGTCGGACGTCAGGTTGCCGGTGGCACCGGTCATCCCGCCTCGATCGGCGCGCTCATCGGGTATGCGATTGGCCATGCTGACCGGCCCTGCATACGAGGGGCCAGCGCATCCGCCATCATCGGTCCATGGGAGGCAGGCTGCGCCGTCGTGACCGGGCGGCGCGCGAGGCGGAGGAGGATGCCCTCAGCCCGCTGGCGACACGCTCGCCCGAATCGCGCGGTCGCGCCCGGCCGGAGGAAGCGGACGCGCTGCGCACCGCCTTCGAACGCGACCGGGATCGGATCATCCATTCGAAGGCCTTCCGTCGGCTGAAGCACAAGACCCAGGTCTTCATCAACCCCGATGGCGACCACTACCTCACTCGCCTGACCCACACCCTGCACGTCGCGCAGATCGCCCGCTCCCTGGCTGCCGGTCTGGCGCTCAACGAGGCGCTGGCCGAGGCGATCGCGCTGGGCCACGACGTGGGCCACTCGCCGTTCGGCCACACCGGCGAGGAGGCGTTGTCCCCCTACTTCCCGCCGGATGGGTGGCATCACGCCGCCCAGAGCGTTCGGATCCTGTCCGTCCTGGAGGACCTCAACCTGAGCTGGGAGGTGCTCGACGGGATCCGCGCCCACTCCTGGCGGATCGAGCCACCTCCGGCCACGCCAGAGGGTGGCTGCGTGCGCTTCGCGGATCGCATCGCCTACCTGACCCACGACGCGCTGGACGCCATCCGGGCGGGCATCCTGTCGCGCGACGAGCTGCCGGCCACCACGCTGCAACGGTTCGGCGAACCGGGCCGCGCCTGGATCGGCGAGATGATCGAGGCGGTGGTGGACCAGTCGCTGGTCGCGGGAGAGGTAGCCATGGACGAGCCGACGCTGGGCGGTCATGAACGAGCTGCGCGACTTCATGTTCGAGCGCGTCTACCAGGCGCCCAGCCAGCGCGAGCAGCAGGAACGCGCGATCGAGCTGCTGCGGGCGCTTGATGGCGTACCACACCGACCACCCTGACGAGATCCCGACCAGCTACCGCCAGCACGGCGCATCGGTGGTCGTGCAGGCCGCTGACTTCGTGGCCGGCATGACCGACCGCTATGCGCTATCGACCTATGCGCGGGTCTTCGGTACCGATGCCGCGGCCGCGATCGGACTGCCCGGCGCGTAGGCCATCGCGGAGTCTGCGGTGCCAGTCAGCACCACCTCGCCAGGTCGCAACCAGGATCACGCTTAGGTTCCGCTTGGCCTGCCGTTACCGGTCCCTTACCTCGCCTCCACGAGCATTCGCGTCATCGCCTGGGCGCGGCTAGCCTTAGGTCGCACCCCCGGCCCGAAGCAATGAGGAGGCTGCCCTCGTGCATGTCCCTGATGTAGGAGCACGCTCCGGCCGCAGGCATCTGCTGATGCTGGCGGTTGCCGTGGTCACGCTGTCGCTCGTCATTCCGGCGGGAGCCTTGGCCGCTCCGCCAGAAGCCACGCCAGCCCAGGCGGTCGACGTCCAGCTGCTGGCAATCAATGACTTCCACGGCAACCTCGAGCCACCCACCGGTTCGAGCGGTCGCGTCGGTTCCGCCGCCGACGACGACGCATGCAAGGCCCTGCCGCTCACCACGTGCGTTCTGGCAGGGGGCGCGGCCTATCTCGCGGACGACATCAAAGACCTCGAAGGCACGAACCCCAACACGCTGGTTGTCTCCGCTGGCGACAACATCGGTGGAACGCCCCTGATATCGGCCGCCTTCCATGACGAGCCTGCGATCGAGACGCTGAACCTGCTCGGACTCGATGTCTCGGCGGTCGGCAACCACGAGTTCGACGAGGGCGTCGACGAGCTGCTGCGCATCCAGAATGGCGGCTGCCACCCCACGGACGGTTGCCAGACCGGGCATGACTATGCCGGCGCCGCCTTCGACTTCCTGGCCGCGAACGTGGTCTACAGGGACACGGGTGAGACGATCCTCCCTGCCTCCACCGTCAAGACGGTGGGCGGCGTGGAGGTGGGATTCATCGGCCTCACCTTGGAGGGCACTGCGCAGATCGTCAGCGCTGGTGGCATCCAGGACGTCAATTTCCTCGATGAGGCGAGCACGATCAATGCGGCCGCCAACGACCTGCGGCGCCAGGGCGTCAAGACGATCGTCGTGCTTCTGCATGAGGGCGGCGCCCAGTCGGTCGGCTTCAATGCCACGACGATTGACACCTGCGAGGGCATCTCGGGCGCCATCGTTGGCATCGTTGGCCGGCTGACTCCCAAGGTCGACATGGTCATCAGCGGCCACACCCACAGTGCCTACAACTGCGTGCTGCCCAACAGTGAATCCACCCTCATCCCCGTCAGCAGCGCATCGTCGTTCGGCCGACTGGTGACCGACATCGACCTGAAGATCAATCCCAATAGCGGCAGGCCGATGTCGATCTCGGTCGACAACAAGATTGTCTTCCGTGACGATGCAGATTCCGCTGCGGCGGCCCTGGTCGCCGACTACCAGGCGCGGGTCGCGCCGATCGCCAACACGGATCATCGGCAGGATCACCGACAACATCACCCGCACCGCGAACGCTGCCGGCGAGTCGGCCCTGGGTGACGTCATCGCGGACGCCCAGCTCGCCTACACGCTCACGGCTGGGGCGCAGATCGCGTTCATGAACCCTGGCGGCATCCGCACCGACCTGACCTACCCGAGCTCACCGGCCGGCGAGGGCGACGGCAACGTCACCTTCGGTGAAGCCTTCAATGTCCAGCCGTTCAACAACCTGGTCGTCACCCAGGACATGACCGGCGCCCAGATCAAGGCAGTCCTGGAGCAGCAGTGGGGTCCGTGCACGACACCCGTCCGAAGCGGGAATGTCATCCTGCAGGTCTCGGTCGGCTTCACGTACGCGTATGACCTGGCGCTGCCCTGCGGCGGCCGGATCTCGGACATGAGGCTGGGCGGCGTCCCCATCGATCCTGCCGCGACCTACAAGGTCACCGCCAACAACTTCCTGGCCGATGGTGGCGACACGTTCCCGGCATTCACCGCGGGGACAAATCGCGTGTTCGCCCCGCTCTTTGATGTTGACGCCCTGGCTGCCTACCTCGGCGCCGGCCCAGCGGTTGCCCCCGGGCCGCAGAACCGGATCACCAGGCTCCCCTAGCCAACCGGGCAACCAGCTGTCACGAGGCCGGGCCGAGCGCCCGGCCTCTTGCTATCCCTTCCGCGGTCCGGGCGGAGCGAAGATCCGCAATGCGCCGGGGCGCACGGCGAAGGCGATCGGCGTGACGCCCAGCGGCTCGCCGTCGGCGTGGACTGGCAAGTCGCGAGCGCCGTCGACCCGGATCCGCCGCGCGGTGAGATAGCGCATCCGCGGCTCGCGCCGCGGCCGGCCGCGGGCCACGGCCAGGTAGTGCGCGATCACGTCGAAGCGGCTCATGCCGGAGAAGACGACCAGGTCCAGCAGCCCGTCGGCCGGATCCGCGTCCGGAGCGACGGCGAAGCCCAGCCCGTGGTACGGGCCGTTGCAGACGGTCACGGCCGGGGCCGCCGTACGCAATCGTCGGTCGTCAACCGACAGCCGCATCGGGGTGCGACGGCGGCGCAGCGCCTGCCAGGCGTGGCGCAGCGCGCTCCACGTTCCATGGCGCTCGCCGACCTTCGCAGCGCCGAAGCCCGCGGCATCCAGCCCCACGCCGGCGGCCTCGAAGAAGGCGGTGGCGTCGCCTGGCGGATCTGCTCTCGGATCCGCATCGTCCGCGGCCGGATGCCACGCCAGGCCAACGTCCACCCTGCGCGTCGTCGCCGGCTACCACCAGCGCGAGCGCCGCGGATGGATCCTGCGGAACGCCGCAGCCGCGCGCGATGTTGTTCCACGAGCCGAGGGGCACGATCCCCAGGGTCGCAGCGTCGTCGACCAGCGCGCGTCGCCACGGGTCGCACGGTGCCATCGCCACCCGCCACCACCACATCGCGGCCCCGCTCTGCCGCCTTCGCCGCCAGCGCGCCTGGATCGTCGCCTTCGGCCAACAGCCGGAGGTCGGTTTCCAGGCCGCTCCGCCGCAGCTGGGCGAGCGACTGCCTCTGGCTCGGGCCGCTCGATCGTCGGTTCCGGGGGCGACGGGCTTGCCGCCGGAGATCGGGTTGACCAGGAGCAGGATCGGGCGCCGGCCGGACGACACCTACGGCGAGCTCGTCGGGGTCGGGCTGCGGGTGACGCCGTCCCAGGCGTAGGTCTGGTAGGTGCCATCGGCGCAGTCCAGCGCCACCGTATCGGGTCGATCCTCTGCCTCCGTCGACGGCGAGCTGCCGGGTGGCCCGTACATCTGCCGCGTGGTCAGGCCGAAGAAGGTGGCGCCGATCGGGACGGCTTCCCCGGCCTCGGCAAAGGCCGGGCTCGGCGCCGGTGCGCCCTGCGCCAGGTAGGTGCGATCGGCCCATTGCAGGCGATCGGGACAGCCCGGCTGCGCGCGGAAGGCAAACGACATGCCCAAGAGGCCGATGCCCACGAAGGCTGCGGCGCCGATGACCAGGCAGCCGATGGCGCGCCAGTTCATGAGCCGATGCTTCGGCCGGCGGTCACCGCCGGCCGATCTCGAAGCGGACGTACTCGCCGGAGGCCGGCCCGCGCTCGGCCTCGACCCGCTCGACCCGAGCGCCGCTGGGACCGTGCCAGAGCTGGCGCTCCAGCTCGTCCAGGTCGTCCGGCTCGCCCTCCGCCACCAGCGCCACTCGGCGCTCGTCGGCGTCGTTCATGACCCAGCCGGTCAGGCCCAGCTCGTCGGCACGTGACCGGATCCACCACCGAAAGCCCACTCCCTGCACGCGGCCCGTGACCTGGGCCGTCATTCGCTGCTGCTCCGCCATCAGCTCGCGGCGTGAGCGGCTGTGCCCATCCGCGGCCAGGCCAGCATCGCAGTCTCCAGGGCGAGCCGCGGCGCAGCACTCTCGCGCAATCCGTCCGCGATCCGCCCGGTCAGCGCCAGGAAGTCGATCACGTGCCGGCGGTCGATGGATTGCGGCGGCGATCTCCAGCTCGCCGCGCTGCGCCACGGCGGCCACCAGCTGCGGACGTCCGGCAGCCGCCATCAGCAGGTCGCGGGCCAGGTCGCGCCAGGCGCCGATGACCAGCAGCGCCGCGGCGCGCTGGGCCGCGCCGGCGAGGCGTGGTGCGTCCTCGTCCGCCGGATCGGCGTCTTCGACTGGCGGGGCACCCAGCTTGGCGGCCTCGTCGAGGAGGTGGCGGGCCGAGTCGAACCGCACCGCCGGCCCGCTGGGCAGGACGCCCAGCAGCTCGCGCTGCGTCGCCTCGCGCCATCTCAGCAGGTCGCCGGCGCGGGCGTAGCCGATGGCGCGCCCAGCCAGCCCGCCGGCGATGCGGCTGACCTCATCGGCGCGTTCGGGCGGCTGCCGCTCGTGCTCGACCAGCCAGTCGCGGAGCTCCGCCTGCGGCACCGGGCCGACCCGCAGCGGCTGGACGCGCGATCGGATGGTGGGCAGCAGTCGGGCGGGCTCGTCCGCGACCAGCACGAACATCTGCCGGGGCGGCGGCTCCTCGAGCGCCTTGAGCAGCGCGTTCTGCGCCTGCTCGTTGGCCCGGTCGGCGCCCTCGATCAGGATCACGCGCTGGTCGGCGACGATGGGCGACCCGGCGCCTGCCAGCAGCCAGCGGCGCGCCGAGGCCACGATGCTCTCGCCGGTGGCACGCTCCTCACGCCATCGGTCGGGACCACCCACCACCAGGTCGGGATGGGTGCGTGCCCGCGCATCGCGGCATCCACGGCAGGCGTTGCATGGCCGCGTGGCCGGATCATCGGCCTGGCAGAAGAGGAGGGCCAGCAGGTCGTCGGTGAACGCGCCCTTGCCGGCCCCGGCCGGGCCGTGCACCAACAGCGTCCGCTGCAGGCGGCCCGACTGCGCCGCACGCAGTGCGGCGGCCCGGGCGTGCGGCTGCCCCAGGCTCAGGAATCCCGCCGTCGGCGCCGCGATCGTCATCGAACCCGAGTATAGGCGGGCGCCTGCGGGACGCCCGATAAGCCCCCGATAAGGTGCCGGTGAACTCGCAGCAGGTCATGCTCACGGCCCATGCCCCGCGGGCCGCGACCGGGCACGTCGCGCTGGCGGCCGGCCGGCAACCGGACCCGCCGTCGAGGAGGCGGCCCGCGCGGGCGCCAGCCTCCGGTGGCATACTTTCTGCACCCGATCCCGCCCGATCAACCAAGGAGGACGACATGGCCGACGAGCCGTCGACAAGGGTTCGCTCGATGGTTGAGAAGCTGCTCGAGGCGGATATGGCCGACCAGATCGCTCAGCGCAGTCGGGAGATTGCCGCTGGCGGTCGGCGAGGCCAGCGACAACGTAGCGCACCGTGCCGAGGAGGCATGGAAGGAGTCGGCGCCACAGCGCCGCGAGGCCGAGAAGGCCGCGCGCCACGCCATCCGTGACGCGATGCGCTGGGGCCGCCGCACCTGGCAGCACGACGTGCGCCCGGAGCTGCGCAAGCTCTGGAAGCAGCGAAAGGTCGCGATCGCGACTGCTGGCGCCGCCATCCCGGCGGGCCGCGAGCTGGTCGAGGATGCCGCCGTACGAGCCGGCATCCGCGAGCGCCGCGAGAACCGCCACTGGGCCGCCTTCTTCCTGGGCATCCTGATCGGTGCCGCGGCCGGCGCGGTGATCGCCATCCTGACGACCCCCAAGCCGGGGCGAGAGATGCGCGACGACCTGGCCGAAAAGGCGCGCGACGCGGCCGACAAGGCGCGCGAGGCGGCTGGCTCGGCCGAGTGGGTGCCGCTCTTTCAGCGGGAGGAGGAGGTCAACGGCGGCAATGCCGACGTGACCCCGCCGCCGCCGCGTTCCACCCGTTCGGACAGCCGCCGGACCAAGCCGGCCCCGACGACTCCCAGCGAGCCGGCAGAGCCCACCGACACGGCGGCCAGTCCCGTCAATCGACGCCGCGCCCGGCGAAGGCGAGGAGCAGTCCTAGCTCGAGGTCCCGCCCCGCGCCGAGCGGAAGCGCTGCCAGATCCCCTGCGGCTGGCCTTCGTCGTCCGTATCCGGAGCAGTTGCCGCTGAGCTCGATGAGCCCGCGGTCGGTTCCGTCGTCGCCGACTTGGTAGAACGGCGGCGCCTGGGCTTGGCGGCCGCCGTCTCGTCACCCGTTGCCACCGCATCGGTCGACGCCTTGGTGGTCTTCGGCTTGGACGTCGTCGTACCCGCCGTCTTGGGGGCACGCGTCCGCCGCGCGGGCTTTCCCTTGGCCTCGTCAACCGGCGCATCGTCAGACGTAGTGGCTGACGCCTTGCGCGATCGGCCCTTGGGCGGGGCCGACGGCGGCGTCGGCAGGCTCGCCATCGTCAGCCGCGGGCTTGCGGCTTCGGCTGCGCCGTGCCGGCTTCGTCTCGGCTGCCTGCTCGGCGGTGGCAGCCTCCGCAGCCGCGCCGCCATCCAGCAGGCCAAGCTCGGCCAGCGTGGCCTCATCGGCCTCCTCGAAGGTGTACTCGCGCTCCTGACCCGCATCGTCGGTCAGGGGGGCGGTGTCCAGCTCCTCGAGCTGCGAGATGTCATCCACCTCCACCCAGCCGATCTCGCCAGTGGGCTCGGGCGCAGCGCCGTCGGCATGACGGCCACGACCCCGGCCCCGGCCACCGCGCCGTCGACGGCGGCGGCGACTCTCCTCGCTCTCGGCGGATGCGGCTTCCGCCGACCCGCTCCCATTGCCGGCGGCGACCGGCACGTCCTCGGCGTCGGCGACCGCGACGCGCGAGCGACCGCGGCCCCGCCCCCGCGTGCTGCCGGCGCGCGGCGCCTTGCCGTCGCGCAGCGCCGCCAGGGCGGCGGCTGCTACGGACGGGGAAGCCTCACGGAAGCCGAACTCGGGCACGACCTCCTTGGCCGGCATCTCGGGGGCGCTCATGCCCCCCTTGCTGGTCGTCTCCTTCTTGCCGCGGCCGATGCTGGCGATCTTCATGATGTCGGTGAACTCGTCAGCGACCGCGATCAGGTCGGACGAGGTGTTCGGCCGGAAGCTGATCACCTCGCAGCGCACGCCCTCGTCCTGCAGGGCGCGAATGGCGGGCGCGAAGTCGCCGTCGCCCGAGACGATGACGGCGATGTCCATCCGCTTCGCGAGCCGAAACAGATCGACCACCAGCTCGATGTCCAGGTTGGCCTTGACGCGCCCGTCGCCGAACTTGCGGATGTCCTTGTGAACGACCTTGTAGCCGTTCTTGAACAGGAAGTCGATGAACTTGCGCTGGTTTTCGTTCTCAGGGTCCAGCCCCGAATAGGCATAGGCGCGAATCAGGTCGCGCCCCTTGGTGGCGGCCTTGAGCAGAGCGACGTAATCGACGTCGACTTCCTGCCCGCGGGCCGAGTAGTAGAGGTTGGCCACGTCAACGAAGACGGCCACGTTCTTGCTCACGGTTGAGCTCTTCTCCTGTCGTTGTTATTGATACGGCTGGCGTCGCGGGTGTCCCGGCCGCGGCGCGCCGATCGGTGAGGCGTTCCTCACCCGATGGCGCGGCTCAGCAGCGCCCCTCTGCGCTCGAACCCGGCGCTCTTGATGAGCGCCGGCTCGGCGACGGCGAGGGGATCGGTGACCTCCACGCGCGCACAGCCCTTATTCCTGGCCGATGAGATGAGGTGCTCGAGAATGGAGCGCCCGACCTCGGACCGGCCGGGGGTGTCTGCTCGCGCCGAGCGAGTCGCCCGTCCCGGCGATCCCTCCAGGCCCAATTCGTCGATGACGCCGACGAACGGGGCGGTTCGGACCGTGGGACGAATCGAGAGGACCCCGATCCCGATCACGTGCCGCTCTGCCTCGGCTACGACAACGGTCGCAGACGGCAGGAAGAGCAGGCTCCGTAGCCGGTCGGTATCCGCGCGCTGCTCCCCGGGTTCAGCCGCATCGCGCATCAGGATGCGCATCGCGGGGTCGACATCGGTGAGGCGCGCGCTGCGGACGTGAAACTCCACGAAGGCCTCTCGGGAGCGATACGCAGCGCGATGGCTGCAGACGTACCCGTGGACGAGTCTATCACGTCGGAGGCCGCGACCCACGCCGGTGGACGGGCGGCGCGGAACCGTGACCTCCCCGGACCGGTCAAGATTGAACCAACCGGACCGGACAGGACTACACGTAACACCGGCGCAAAGACCCTTGCACCCGGTGCGGGGCGGCATCTATGATGCGCCCCACCTTTCTAGGGCAGCGTGCTCGCGCGCCCCCGAGCATTTGAAGGAGTACCGCATGCAGAACCCCTTGCGATGGATTGCCATCCTCGCGGTCATGCTGCTCGCGATTTCGGCCTGTAGCAACGGCGGCAGCAGTCCGTCCGCGTCGGCCGGCGGCAGCACGGGCGAGGACCCGACGGCCGTTTGCGATGCAGATGAGCATGGCTGCGTCGAGGTTGCTGACGGCGACAACATCGTGGTCGCCAGCGCCCTGACCATCTCCGGCGACACCGCCTTCCTTGGCAATGACAGCAACTTCGGCATCGACGTCGCCATGGAAGACCGCCCCGACATCGCCGGTCATCCGGCCGAGCTCAAGAAGGAAGACGCGGGTTGCGGCGAGGCCGAGGACGGCCAGACCGCCGCGCAGGCGATCGTGGCCGACCCGAGCATCGTGGCCGTCATCGGCACGAGCTGCTCGCGGACCGCGGTGCCGGCGTTCCCGGTGCTGACCGAGGCCGGCTACACCATGATCTCGCCGTCCAATACGGCACCGTCGCTGACCGACCCGGAAAACGCCGAATACGGTGGGCAGTTCTACGCCCGCACGGCGTACAACGACCAGGTCCAGGGTGCCGCCGTCGCCAAGTTCGCCTGCGAGGAGCTCGGGGTGACCACGGCCGCGACGATCCATGACGGCAGCCCGTACGCACAGCAGCTGCAGCAAGTCTTTGTCGACGAGTTCGCCGCTCAGTGCGAGGGCACCACGACGGCCCAGGAGGCCATCAACGTCGGGGACACGGACATGCGTCCGGTGCTGACGTCGATCGCCGCCGACAGCCCCGAATTCCTGTTCTACCCGATCTTCGACCCGGAGGGTCCGCTCGTCACGATCCAGTCCCAGGAAGTCCCGGGCCTGGAGGACACGATCCTGGCCGGTGCCGATGGCATCAAGGACCAGGGCTTCATCGACGCGGCGGGCGACCTGGCCGAGGAGCTGGGGATGTACTTCTCCGGTCCCGACCTGAACTTCGGCACCGCGTATACCGATGACTTCCTGCCGAAGTACCGTGAGGTCTCTGGCGAGGAGAACCCGATCGCTCCCTACCACGCGCACGCGTACGATGCCTACAACATCATCGCGGACGCGGTGGAGGCTGTCGGCATCGAGGATGGTGAGGGGACCCTCTTCATCCCGCGGACGGCGCTCAACGAGTACATCAAGGGCCTGACCGATTTCGCGGGTCTCACCGGCACGCTGACGTGCGATGAGTTCGGCGACTGCGGTTCGGAGTTCGTCTCCGTCGCGCAGCTCCAGGATGGAGTCTTCACCGAGGTGTACACCACGCGACCCGAGTAGTCGCCTCTCGTCTGACAACGCACAACGCGCGGGTGGGCCGTCATCGGCCCACCCGCGCGGCACATCCCCAACCAATCAGAATCACGGGTAGCAGATGCGCATCCGACTTCCCGAACGACTGTCGCTTGTCGATCTGATCCTGTGGGGCCTGCGGGTCGCCATCGTCGTGTTCGTGTCGGTCGGCACGTATGCCACCCTGACCGAGGGCTCACTCCAGGGGACCGACTGGCGCGATCTGGTCGTCTATGGCATCGCCCAGGGAAGCGTCTACGCCCTCATCGCGCTCGGCTACACGCTCGTCTACGGCGTGCTGTTCATGATCAACTTCGCTCATGGCGACGTGTTCATGGCCGGTGCCATGACGGCGTTCTTCGTGGCCGATTACTTCGGCGAGACCGGCTTCATCAACGAGAATACGATCGTCGCACTGGCGGTCATTTTCGCCGTCTCCATGCTGACCTCGGCCATCGTCGCCATCGTCCTGGAGCGGATCGCCTACCGCCCCCTCAGGCGTGCGCCGCGCCTTGTCCCGCTCATCACTGCCATCGGGGCTTCGCTGTTCATCGCCAACAGCGTCCGGGGCCTGTACGGCGAGCGGATCCAGACCTACCCCTCGATCGACGCGCTGCAGGGCCGCATCGACGTCCTGGGTATCCCGATCCTGAAAACGCAGGCGGTGGTCATCGTCGCGGCGTTCCTCTTCATGGTGGCGCTTTACGTCTTCGTCGAACGCACGCGGACCGGGCGCGCCATGCGCGCCGTCAGCGAGGACAAGGACACCGCCGCGCTGATGGGCATCGATGTCGACCGCATCATCGTCACCACGTTTGCCATCGGCGGCCTGCTGGCCGGTGCGGCGGGCATCCTGTACGCGATGGTCTTCACGCAGGTGCACTGGATCATGGGCTTCCTGCCGGGGATCAAGGCCTTTACGGCCGCGGTGCTCGGCGGCATCGGCAACATCGTCGGCGCCATGCTGGGCGGCCTGACCCTGGGCGTGCTCGAGTCAGTGGGTCCCTACCTCCTGCTCAGCGGCTTCGACGTGCCGGCGCCGAACCAGCTGCGTGACGTCGTCGCCTTTGGAGTGCTGGTACTGGTCCTGATCTTCCGGCCGAATGGCATCCTGGGCCGCCCCGAGGGGAGCGGCTGACATGATCGAGATGTCCGCCGTCGCCTGGCTGCGACGCGCCGCAATCACCGGCGTGATCGGGGGCGTGGGCCTCCTCTACCTGGCCCTGGTGGGCCTGGTCGAGGCGTTTGCCGACCGTGACGTCATCACCGGCCTGGTGACGCTCGGCGAGCTGATGCTGTGGACGGTCACGTTCATCACTGGGTACCGGGCTGCCATCGCGCCGCGGGGTGTCGTGCCGCCCAGCGCCGGGTTGCGTGTGGCGTGCGGCATCCTGGCCGGTGCCATCGCCGGTGCCATGCTCGGGCTGCTCATCATGCTCGGCTACAGCCCCATCGACCTCCAGACGGTCTTCGTGCGACTGTCGCCGAACCTCCTCGAGTTCCTCGCCTTCGATCAGCCCGCGCCGGTGGGGGCGGCCATTCAGATCGGGCTGAATGCCCTGATCGGCGTGCTGGGCGCTGGCGTCCTGCTCCTGCCACGCCGGCTGCAGGGGCCGCTGGTGGCAGGCCTGCTCGGCGTGGCCCTGGCCAGCATGCTGGAGCCGTACGTGGGACCGCGGATGGATCAGCTGGACCTGGACGACATTGCGAAGCTGATCTGGCGCCAGAGCGGCCTGACCATCGCAGCGGCCATCGTCATCTTCGTGGCCGTGGCCGGAATTGCCCTCATCTGGGGCCCGACCCGCCATCGCATCAACCGCCGGGTGGCGGCCATGCAACCTGAACAGCGACGCACCGTTCGTTTCTCGACGTTCATGGTCATCGGCTTCCTGGTGCTGATCCTGCCGCTCGTCAGCGGCCAGTTCATCAGCCAGGTGCTGGTGCTGGTGGGCCTCTACCTGCTGCTGGGCCTGGGCCTGAACATCGTCGTCGGGTACGCCGGCCTGCTCGACCTTGGCTATGTTGCCTTCTTCGCGGTGGGTGCCTACCTCATGGCCGTGCTGACCTCGACCGACGGCCCCCTGAACGCCCCCTTGGTGCAGCTGGCCGGCGAAGCGGGCGCGTTCTGGTTGGCGCTGCCCATCGTCATGCTGGGCGCGGCTGCAGTCGGCCTGCTGATCGGAGCCCCGGTGCTGCGGCTCCGCGGCGACTACCTGGCCATCGTCACCCTGGGCTTCGGCGAAATTGCACGCCTGCTCTTCCTGTCCAACGCGCTCGAGCCCTGGCTCGGCGGGGTGCAGGGCATCATCGGGATCCCCAGCCCGCTGCCCCAGCGCCTGAACCTGAACATCCTTGGGCTCGACATGGTGTGGCGCGGCCCGCAGGTCATCTATTACGTGCTGCTGCTCTTCTGCCTGTTCTCGGCCTTCGTCGCCTACCGCCTGGCCAGCTCGCGGGTGGGCCGCGCCTGGAACGCCATGCGCGAGGACGAGGAAGTGGCCGAGATCACCGGCATCAGCACCGTCAACTACAAGCTGCTGGCCTTCGCCATGGGCGCCGGCCTGGGGTGCCTGTCCGGCGCGCTCTTCGCCGTGCAGCTGGGCTCCGTCTTCCCGGGGAGCTTCAACATCAACGTGTCGATCACCGTGCTGGCGATCATCATCCTGGGCGGCATGGGCAGCATCCCCGGCGTCATCTTGGGGGCCTTCGTCCTGATCGGCCTGCCCGAGCTGCTGCGCGAGTTCGCCGAGTACCGACTGCTGGTGTACGGCGCGGTGCTGGTGGCGATGATGCTGCTGCGCCCCGAGGGCCTGATCCCGAACATCGGCCGCCGTCGCGAGCTGCACGAGGCCGAGGACGAGGACGAGCAGTACCAGACCGAGGTCGGTGAGGACGTGGCGCGTCCGGTGATCGCATGACCGAGCAGCCAGCGCCGGAGTCGTCGGTGGAAGACCTGCCGTCCCCGCCCAGGGAGCCGACCCCACCGCCGCCGCCGAGCGCTACCCCGCCACCGAGGCCGGTCGAGACAGGCAGCGGCGAACCGATCATGGAGGTGCGCGGCCTGACCAAGCGCTTTGGCGGGCTGACCGCCAACCGCGACATCGACTACGACATCCCGCGCTACTCGATCGTGTCGATCATCGGCCCCAACGGCGCCGGTAAGACGACCTTCTTCAACCAGCTGACCGGCGTCTATGCGCCGTCCGAGGGCACCATCGTGTTCGAGGGCAGCAGCATCGTTGGCCTGTCGCCGCACTCGGTCGCCGAGCTGGGCATCGCCCGCACCTACCAGAACATCCGCCTCTTCCAGAACATGACCGTGCTGGACAACGTGCTGGTCGGGCGGCACGTGCGCCTGCGCGCACAGTGGTACGAGGCGATCCTGGGCCTGAATCGGGTCAAGGTCGAGGAGGAGACCGCCCGCAATCGTGCCCGCGAGCTGCTCACCATGGTCGGCCTGCGTCGCCGGGTCGAGCAGGACCTGGCCAAGAATCTTCCCTACGGCGACCAGCGACGGCTGGAGCTGGCCCGCGCCCTTGCCAACGAGCCCAAGCTGCTGCTGCTCGACGAGCCGACCGCCGGCATGAACCCCGGCGAGACGCGGCAGATGACGGACCTGATCGCCACGCTGCGCGATGAGCTGCGGCTGACGATTCTGCTCATCGAGCACGACATGAAGGTCGTGATGGGCGTGAGCGAGCACATCACCGTGCTCGATTACGGCGAGAAGATCGCCGAAGGGCTGCCGGAGGAGATCCGCGCCAATCCGCGCGTCATCGAGGCCTACCTGGGCAAGCAGGCGGTGAGCACATGACCGGCAACGGCGCGACCGCCGACGCGGTGCTGGTGCTCGACGACGTGCACACCTATTACGGCAACATCCACGCCCTCAAGGGCGTGACCATGGAGGTCGGCAAGGGCGAGATCGTGAGCCTGATCGGCTCGAACGGCGCCGGCAAGTCGACCACCCTGCGCACCATCAGCGGCATCCAGCGCGCCCGGCAGGGCAGCGTGATGCTGAACGGGAAGGACATCACCGCCCTGGCCGGCCACGACGTGGTGAAGCTGGGCATGGCCCACGCGCCGGAGGGGCGCCACGTCTTCACTCGCATGAGCGTGCACGAGAACCTGGAGCTGGGCGCCTTCATCCGCAAGGGCGAGCCGATCGCCGACGACCTGGCGCGTGTCTTCGACCTCTTCCCGCGCCTGCGTGAGCGGCGCAGCCAGAAGGCGGGGACGCTGTCCGGCGGCGAGCAGCAGATGCTGGCCATCGGCCGCGCGCTGATGGCCCACCCAACGGTGATCCTGCTGGACGAGCCGTCCATGGGCCTCTCGCCCATCCTGACCGAGCAGATCTTCACGATCATCGGCGAGATCAACGCCCAGGGCACCACCGTGCTGCTGGTCGAGCAGAACGCGCTGATGGCGCTGAACGTGGCGCACCGCGGCTACGTCCTGCAGACGGGCAAGATCATCCTGTCCGACACCGCCGCCAACCTGGCCGCCAATGAGCAGGTGCGACAGGCCTACCTGGGCGAGATCTGACCCCGGCAGCCATGTCCCCCGACCCCGATCCGGCGGCACCCGACCGGCCGTCCCGACCTCCCCAGCGCCCGCCCTCCGACTACCGGCCGGACCTCCGCCCGATGCTGATCCTGGCGGGACTGCTGCTGGCGGTGATCGTGGGCTGGATCATCCTGAGCCCGATCATCCTGCCCGCCCGATAACGCCGGCCACGCGCTCCGTGGCTTATGCGCTCCGTCGCTGCCCGAAGCCGATCCCTGCCCCGTACAGCACCAGCGCCACCCCCACCACTGCCGCCGCGATGCCCGGCGAGCGTTGCGGCAGCGGCAGGTAGCCGAGCGACCACAGCTCCCAGACCCGGAAGGCCAGCGCCGCCGCGGCGGCCAAGCCCAGCACCAGGTAGGCCCAGGGCGCGTCGAGCACGAAGCCCCAGCGGCCACGGATGTAGCCCACGTCCAGCAGCACCAGCACGACGATGGCGGTCCCGAAGATGACCAGGCCGGGTCCCTCCAGGCCGATCCCCGAGGCGGCGGGGACCGGGATGCCGTCCACCACCTCTCCGCCGGCCCGCCACCACGGCAGGAAGCCGGCGACGATCATCAGCAGGCTGCCGAGCAGGATCGGCAGCCGGAAGCGACGCGGCGCCCCGTCGGCCACCCTCAGGTCACCCCTCGGGTGGCGATGCGCCGTAGACCGATGGACGCAGCACGCCGATGTACGGCAGGTTGCGGTAGCGCTCGTCGAAGTCCAGGCCGTAGCCGATGACGAAGCGGTCCGGGATGGTGAAGCCGCGGTAGCCGATGTCGATCTCGGCCAGGCGCCGCGCCGGCTTGTCGAGCAGGCAGCAGATGCGCACCGAGGACGGCCCACGGTCGTTCAGGTACTTGAGCAGGTAGTTCAGCGTCAGCCCCGTGTCGATGATGTCCTCCACCACGACCACGTCGCGCCCGCGGATCGGTCCGGACAGGTCCTTCAGGATCCGGACCTGGCCGCTCGACTGGATGGAGGCCCCGTAGCTGGACAGCTCCATCAGGTCGATCGAGAGCGGCACCGGCATGGCGCGCACCAGGTCGGCCAGGAAGATGATCGAGCCCTTCAGCACGCTGACCAGCACCGGCTCGCGATCGGCGTAGTCGGCGGCCAGCTGGGCGCCGAGCTCGGCGACGCGAGCCTGGATCTGCTCGTGGGTGAGGAGGATCTCCTCGACGTCGTCATCCATGGCGCTGCGGCAGGGCGGTGGCTGTCGTTTCCATCGGCCTGGCTCAATCCTCTCCGCCGGAGGCGTGTTCAGCGGGCCGTTGCCGTTCATGGCGGCGACATCGGCCAGGAAGTCCAGGCGGCCGTACTTGACCATCAACGCCTGGAAGTCACGAGCGTAGAACAGCTTCACCCTGATCTCCGGGTACAGCTGGCGCAGCCACCGCAGCTTGCGGTTCTTGCGCCGCACCAGCGACTGCTTGAGCGTCGTCAGCTCCAGGTACAGGTCGACCTCCGGCAAATAGAAATCCGGCGAGAAAGACTCGACGACCGCGCCGGCGGCGTTCCAGGAGAGCGGGAAGGTGTCGGGTTCGTAGCGCCATTCGACCTGGTAGAAGTTGAGGATCCTTGCCAGCTCGGCCTCGCTCTGGTGAGCGAAGCGTGGTGGCGAGCCGCTGCTCAGCGTCGCCGCCACTGTCCCTCGATCGTACCGGTCCGCTGGGGTTCGGGCGCCATCGGCCCCGAGTATATCCGCCCAACTTATCCACAATGTGAAGAAGACCGCGCGGTTTCGTGGACAAATTGTCTTGTTGTCCACCGTTTGGCGCTGCTACGGTGGCAGTCCTGCTTCCCCGGCGGCCGAGTACGGTAACCGGGCTGGCGCGGGGCCGATGCGAAAGCCGGCCATCCAAACCGCTCCTGACCCGGGAAGACCGAAACGCCACCGGAGGAGCATTTTCTCTTGGCCCAGACCGATGGTGCCCACGCCGATGCGCGCGACATCGGTCGCGCGCTGGCCGCGCTGCTGGCCGACGAGCCGACACCTGGCCGCCCTCCTGCCCGACGGCTACCTGGAACGAGCCGCCGACTTTGGCGGGCTGCTGCTGGAGGCCAACCGGCGGCTGAACCTGACCCGCGTCACCGCACCGGCCGAGGTGGCTCGCCTGCACCTGCTCGATGCGCTGGCCGCCCTGCCGCTGCTGGACGCAGCTGAGCCCGGCGACGGCGATCGACCTTGGCTCGGGCGGGGGCGTGCCGGGCATCCCGCTGGCGCTGGCCCGACCCGAGGTGCGCTGGGTCCTGGTCGATTCGGTGCGAAAGAAGGCGGACGTGCTGGCTTCCATGGTCACCGAGCTCGGCCTCTCCAATGTCACGGTGGTGGCGGAACGCGCCGAGCTGCTGGGCCGCGCGCCCGACCACCGCGAGCGGCACGACCTTGTCGCCGCGCGCGCCTGCGCCCCGCTGCCGACCTTGGCCGAGCTCGCGCTGCCGCTGCTGGCCGTCGGCGGGTCGCTGGTGGCGTGGAAGGGGCCGCTGGCCGCCGGCGACGAGGAGCTGGCGCGCGGGACCACGGCCCTGCGCGAGCTGGGCGGCGGCACGCCGGAACTGCGACCGGCCGGTCACGCCGCGCTGGGCGGCCACACCCTCGTGGTGGTGCGCAAGGAGCGGCCGACGCCCGCGCGCTACCCGCGGCGCCCGGGAGAGCCCAGCCGCCGGCCTCTCGGGTAGGCGGGTAACATCGGCAGCCCATGCGGCTCGCGGTCCTGTCGGACATCCATGCCAACCTCGCCGCCCTCGAGGCGGTGCGCGACGACATGCCGGAGGTGGACGAGGTCTGGGTCCTGGGCGACATCGTCGGCTATGGACCGCAGCCGAACGAGGTGATCGTCGGGCTGCAGGAGCTGGGGGCGCGCAGCGTGATGGGCAACCACGACGGCGCCGCCATCGGCCAGGTGGACGCGTCGTGGTTCAACCCGGATGCCGCCCGCGCCATCGGCTGGACCGGCGAGGTGATCGACGACAACGCCCGCGCCTACCTGGCCACGCTGCCCGAGGTGCGCCGCGACGGCGACCTGACCGCGGTCCACGGCTCGCCACGCGACCCGACCTGGGAGTACATCACCGGCCCCGACGTGGCGAGCGCCAACCTGGCCTCGTTCGACACGCGCATCTGCCTCCACGGCCACACCCACGTGCCGATCGTCTTCCGCGCCGACGAGGGCTCGGTGGAGGCGGTCTCCGCCACGCCCGGCGCGCCGGTCACCATTCGTGAGGGGCGCCTCCTGCTCAACCCCGGCAGCGTCGGCCAGCCGCGCGACGGCGATCCCGCCTCGTCGTACGTGGTGCTCGACACCGAGGCCGGCAGCGCCGAGTTCCATCGGGTGAGCTACGACATCGACCGCACCCAGCGCCTGATGCGCGACGCCGACCTGCCGCCGCGGCTGGTGGAACGCCTGCGGTACGGACGTTGACGGCGTCGCTGGCGGCGCGCGCGACCGTCGCGCTCCTGCTGGCCGGCCTGGGGCTGGCGGCCTGCGGGACCACCCAGTCCACCGTCTTCTCGTCCATCGGCGAGTCGACGGCGCCCGGCCTGACGCTGCGCAGCATCCAGGTCGAGCCGGTCGAGCGCGAGCAGGCGGCCATCGCCATGGCGTTCGATGGCGAAGCGGCGGCCGCGCTGGTGGTCCAGGTGCCGGACGACCTGGACTTCGGCACCGATGCGCTGGTCTGCGTCTACCTCGGCGAGCGGCCGACCGCCGGTTGGGGGCTGGACCTGCAGACGGCGTCCCTGGTGGGCGGCGAGCTGCGCATCGAGGCGCGCGAGACGCGACCGCGCGGCACGGTTGACCAGGTGGTCACCTACCCGGGCGACTGCGGGCTGCTCAATCGCGACGCGCTGCCGGCCGGCGAGCTGGCGGTGCGCGCAGACGACACGATCAGCGACGAGTTCATCGTCGGCGGCGACGTGACGGTTCCGGACCCGGAAGCGGCGCCGTAGGATAGCGAGCACATGATCTTCGGACGCCGCGGAGAGAAGCGCGCGCCGCTCCTCACCTACGAGCGCATCCTGGTTCCACTGGCCGGCACGGAGGCAGACGACGCACCCCTGCGCCTGACGGCGCTGTTGCTCGGCGGGACCGGTGGCCAGGCGGCGCTGCTGCACGTCATCGAGGTTCCGTTCGAGCGGCAGCTCGATGCGGAGGACCCGAAGGCCCTCGCCTTCGCCGACGAGATGATCGAGCGGGCGGAGGCGTTCCTGGTGGAGCGGGAGGTCATGGTGCGCACCGGCATTGCCCAGGCACGGGCCGCCGGCGCGGCCATCGTCGACGACGCGGTCGAGCAGAATGCCGACCTGATCGTGATGGGACTACGCTATAAGAAGCGCTTCGGCGGTGGCTGGGACGCCGGGCGCACTGTCCCGTACGTCATGCGCAACTCCACCGCGCCGGTCTGGTGCCTGCGCGCTGAGACGGAGGACCTGGCACACACGCCATGAGGATCATCATCGTGGGCTGCGGCCGGGTGGGAGCCCAGACCGCGGCCGAGCTCGACCAGCGAGGCGAGCACGTCACCGTGATCGACGTCGAGCAGCGGGCCTTCAACCGCCTGCCATCCACGTTCGGCGGCGTCACGGTGCGCGGCAGCGGTGGCGACGAGGACATCCAGCGCTCCGCCGGCGCCGAGATGTGCGACCTGCTGATGGCGCTGACCGAGGGTGACAATCGCAACGCCATGGCCGCGCAGCTGGGCAAGCACGTGTTCGGCATCCCGCGGGTGATCGCCAAGATCAACGACCCGGTGCGGGCGGAGGCCTATCGCTCGCTGGGGCTGGAGACCATCTGCCGCACGGTGATCCTGGCCAGCGCCCTGACCCAGGCCGCCATCGACGGCGCCGAGTCGACCGATGGGCAGGTCCAGCCGCCCACCGCCGAGCCGATGCGCGGCGCCCCCGCGGCCGGTACCAAGGCCGCGAAGGAAGCCGAAGAAGCACACAACGCGGCGGTCGACCCACAGGGCGGCGACGGGTCGGAGGCCGAGACCCAGCCGGAGGCCGCGGCCACCGGCGACGCCGGGGAGGCCGGCTAGCCATGTACGTGGTGGTGATCGGCGGCGGCAACGTGGGCTACTACCTCACCAAGGAGCTGCTGGCCGCCGGGCACGAGGTGGTCATGATCGAGAAGGACCCGGCCCGGGCGCGACTGATCGCCGACGAGCTGGGCAGCATCGTCGTGCCCAACGACGGCTGCGAGGGGCGCTATCAGAAGGAAGCGGGCATGGAGCGCGCCGACGTGATGGCGGCGGTCACCGGCGACGACGAGGACAACCTGGTCGCCTGCCAGGTGGCCAAGATGAAGTTCAACGTGCCGCGCGCCATCGCCCGGGTCAACAACCCGAAGAACGAGCCGCTCTTCCGGCAGCTGGCCATCGACGAGACGGTCAGCCCAACGCGCTCCATCCTGGGCGTGATCGAGCACGAGATCCCGGTGCACGACCTGCTGCACCTGGCCGAGCTGGACCGCGGCGAGCTGCAGATCGTGGAGGCGCAGCTGGACGCCAGCTCCCCGGTGATCGGCAGCGCGCTGCGCGACCTTGAGCTGCCGGAGAGCAGCTACGTCGTCGTCCTGGTTCGCGGCGATCGGGCGCTCCCTGCCCGCCCGGAGACGAGGCTGGTCAACGGCGACAAGCTGCTGGCCGTGACCTCCTCGGAGCATGAGGACGAGCTGCGCACCCTCCTGATCGGCGAGTGAGAGACGCGGCTCCCGGCCGCGTCCTGCGCCTGGCCCTGGTGGCCTGGGGCTTCGGCGACCTGGCGATGGGGCGCCGTGGCCGCGGCGTCGCCCTGCTGGCGGCCGAGCTCATCGGCCTGGTATTGATCGTCGGCAGCGCCATCCTCCTGTCGGACACCACCTGGTACCTGGTTCCGTTCCTGGTGGGGATGGCGTTCATCGTGGTCTGGAGCGTCCAGGCGGTGGCGGCCTTCCTGCGTGCCCAGCGCCTGCAGGGCGCCATCCCGCCACCCTCGACCCGCTCACCGGCGGCCGCGGCCGCGTGGCTGACGGTTCCGCTGCTGCTCTGGGGCACCGGGTTCTGGCTGTTCGCCGCCGATGCGGCCAGCCCCGGCGCCGTCCTGGACGCCTTCGTGACCGAGTGGCCCGATGTCGCCGCACAGCCGGTCGATGAGAGCGTGGCGACCGATCCGGCCGCGGTCTCGGTCCAGGCGGAGCAGGCCCTCGATACCCTTCGGCAGCTGTGCGGTTCGCAGGGGCTGACGCAGAACTGCCGCGACGAGGCGTCGGCGCTGCTGATCAACGTCAGGATGCGGATCGAAGCCCAGACGAGCGACGACGCCATCGCCGTCGCCGAGATCGTGCGCTTCGAGCGCCAGCCCACCAGGTTCCTGGGCGTGTTCCAGGCGACCGAGCTGGTGCCGGTGCCGATCGCGCGCATCCTGCGCCTGGACCTGGAGGCGCAGCCGGCCGCGCTGGGCTCGACGCGATGGATCATCGTGAACGCCGACGCCAGCGAGGGAGTACCCATCACGTGACCGACACCATGCCGGCCGACGCTGCGACCGCCACCGCGCCGGCGGCCGACCAGCGTGGCGCGCGGTTCCTGACTGCGGTCGACGAGGCCGTGGCGCAAGCGGTAGTCGGGGCAGAGCGGCCGCTGCGCCTGCTGGCCACGACCCTGCTGGCCGAGGGCCATGCCCTGCTGGAGGATGTACCCGGCGTCGGCAAGACGTTGCTTGCCCGCTCGTTCGCCAAGGCACTGGGCATGACGTTCGCCCGCGTCCAGGGCACGCCGGATCTGCTGCCCACCGACGTCACCGGCTCCAGCATCCTGGAGGGCAGCCAGTTCCGCTTCGTGCCCGGCCCGGTGTTCGCCAACGTGCTGCTGGTGGACGAGATCAACCGGGCCACGCCGCGCACGCAATCGGCCCTGCTGGAGGCGATGCAGGAGCACCAGGTGAGCGCGGAAGGCGAGACTCGCCCGCTGCCGGATCCATTCCTGGTCCTCGCCACCCAGAACCCCGTTGAGCTGGAGGGCACCTTCGCCTTGCCCGAGGCGCAGCTCGACCGCTTCCTGCTGCGTATCGAGATGGGGTATCCCGATGAAGCGGCCGAGCGGCGCATCGCCAGCCGCCACCAGGCTGCCGCCGAGCCGCTGGACGCCGTGACGACGGTGGTGGAGCCCGATGCGGTGCTCGCCCTGCGGGACGCAGCACGCACGGTGCACGTGGGCGACGACGTTGAGCGCTACATCGTGGCCCTGGTGCGCGCCACGCGCGAGCACGACGATGTGCGGCTGGGCGCCTCACCGCGCAGCAGCGTCGCCCTGTATCGCGCAGCGCAGGCCTGGGCGCTGCTGGACGGGCGCACCTTCGTCCTGCCCGATGACGTCCGCACCATCGCCCACGCGGTGCTCGATCACCGACTGCTGCTCGATGTCGACCGCGAGCTGCGCGGCGCCAGCGTGGCTGGCGTCGTCCAGGCCGTGCTCGATCACGTGCCCGTCCCGCTCGCCGGCGAGGCGGACGGCAGCTAGGAGCGCACGCCGTGCTCGACTGGCTGGCGCTCGCCGGGGTCATGGTCGTCGTGGCCGTGCTGGCCGATGCGCCCGGCCTGTTCATCGTGGCGGTGGCCACGGTGGCGTACGGCTCGCTCACCCGCCTGTGGTCGCGGTACGGCATGCGGCGCGTCGAGTACACGCGCAGCCTGAGCGCGGACCGGGCGGTGGCCGGTGACGACGTGACCCTGGACGTCACCATCTGGAACCGCAAGCCGCTGCCGCTGCCCTGGGTCTCGGCCGACGACCTGGTGGGCGAGGGCCTGGCCATCCGCGAACGGCAGCAGATGGACCTCGACGACGCGGGCAGCGGCCGTCAGGTGCTGCACAACGGCTGGGCGCTGACCTGGTACGAGCGGGTGGTGCGCCACTTCCACCTGGACGACGTGCGACGCGGCACCTACGAGTTCGGGCCGGTCCAGGTGCGGGTGCGCGACATCCTGGGCCGTCACGCCGGCGAGCAGAGCCAGGAGCTGCCCGGCACGCTGGTGGTCGCGCCACGCACGGTGCCGGTGCGCCGCAGCGACCGTGCCGCCTCCCCCATCGGCGAGCGCCGAGCGACCAGCTCCCTGCACACCGACCCGTCGCTCTACGGTGGCGTGCGCCCGTTCCAGCCGGGCGACTCGCTGCGACGAGTCCATTGGCGCGCCACCGCTCGACTCGGCAGGCCGGTCAGTCGCCGCTACGAGCCGGCCCGCGGCCGCGAGGTGGTGCTGGCGGTGGACGTCCAGACGCTGCCCGGCCCCCACTGGCAGATGACCTGGGACGAGCCGTCGTTCGAGTCGCTGTGCATCGCGGCCGCCTCGCTGACCCGGGAGCTGCTGGACGCCGGCGCCTCGGTCGGCCTGGCCGCTGCCAGCTTTGCCGGCTCGCCGCAGCGCTTCGCCTGGCTGCCACCGCGGGCCTCGCTCAGCCAGCTGCCCCGCGCCGGGCAGCTGCTGGCGCGCATTGGGCCGGTCTCATCCGGCCCGCTGTCCGCGCTGCTGCGCTGGCTGCCCCACCGCCTCACGCCGGGGAGCGGGATCGTGCTGCTCACCAGCCGCGACCCGTCCGAGAACGTGGCCGCGCTCCGCCGGCTGGCGCGCGATCGGCTTCCGGGTCGAGCTGCTGGCGATTGGCCCGGATGCGGACGTCCATGCGCGGACCGCCCGCGCCGCCGGGTTGCCGGCCTCTGCCGGACAGGTGCAGCCACGCTGGGAGGATCCGAATGCGTTCGCCGTGGCCGGCTAGGGTCCTGCTGCCGGCGGCCCAGGCGCTGGCCGAGGGGAGCTGGCTGGCCGTCGTCTATGCCGCGCTGCAGGCCGCCACCGGCCAGTTCCCGTGGATCGGCCCGCTGGAGTTCGGCGTGATGGCCGGCGCCGGCATGGCGTGGGGTCGTCGCAGGCGCTGGCGAACGCCGGCCGCGGAGGCGCTGGGCCTGCCGCTGCTGGCCCTGGTGGCCGGCGCCTTCGGCTGGCTGCTTGACCCCGTCGTCCGCGGCGACCTGGCCGTGGGCCAGCCGGTCGCCGCGCTCAGCCTGCACGGCGCTGGCTGGCTGGGCGCCATTGCCTTCTGGCGTGGCGAGATGCATCGGTCCACCGAAGACGACGACGTCATCCAGGACCGGCTGCTGCGCTGGGTCGCTCCCCGGATTGGCCATCCCATGGCTGGTCGGCCACGCGACGAGCACGGGCCTCATCGAGGAGGCCTTCACCTCCGCCGCGTTCGTGGGGACCGTCTTCTTCATCGGCTCCGCCTTCACGGCCATGGGCCTGTCCCGGCTGGAGGCCGTGCGCGTGGTGACCGGCAGCGACTGGCGGTCGAATCGGTCCTGGGTGGTGCTGGTGCTGGGCATCGCGATCGCGCTCACCCTGCTGGCCGCGCCGGCCGCGGCCTTCCTGGGCGTCCCGGCGGAGGCGCTGCTGGCCGCGGTGGTGGGGCCGATCCAGACGTTCCTGTTCGTGCTGGTGCTGCTCATGACGCCGGTCATCCTGCTCGGCGCGCTGCTGGCGGACCTCGTCCAGCCGCTGCTGCCGGAGGGCTTCGGGCTGGGCCAGATCACAGCCGCCGACCGACCCTCTTCAACGCACGCGAGGCGGCCAAGCAACCTGCCGTCGGTCCTCTTCTACGTCATCCTCGGCGCGCTCCTGGTGTTCGAGCTCTTCGTGCTGGGCGTGATGCTGTGGATGCGCCACCAGGAGCGGCGCCGCATGCGCGCCCTGGCCAGCGAGGCCTTCGAGGAGCGCTCGATCGTCATCCCGCCCGCCGGCCGCGAGCGCGAGGCGCCAACCGCCGCCGCCACGCGGCGGCGCTCCACTGCCGCTGGACGACCCAGCCGGCGCCTACCTCGCGGCCCTCGAGCTCGCTGGCATCGCGACGGGCGCTGGGCGCGCCGCGCCGAACGAGACGCCGGCCGCCCACGCCGGCCGCATCCGGGCCGAAGGCATGGACGCCGGCGCGTTCGGCCGCCTGGCGGCCGCCTACCAGCTGGTCCGCTACGGCGCGCTGCCGCTCTCCGACCGCGAGCGACGGCGCTCGGCGCCGCGCCTGCGAGCGCTGCGCAGCTGGCTGGATCGGTCCTGAACCGGACGATCCGCTGGTAACATCCTTGACAATGGCATTGTCAGGGATTAGGGTATCTCTACGCACCGCCCGAGCACCTGTCCGCGGCGGTCCGAAGGAGATTCAGACCATTGTGAGCTCGCTGCGCGACCCGAACCGGCCGCGCTACTTCATCAGCATCGCGGCCGAGCTGGCGAGCGTGCATCCGCGCACGCTGCGGATCTACGAGGAGGAAGGCCTCGTCTGCCCGCAGCGGCGCAACAACCTCCGGCTCTATTCGGAGGCCGATATCCACCGGGTGCGTATCATCCGGTTTCTGACCCGACGCCAGGGGGTCAACCTGGCGGGCGTCAAGGTCATCCTTCAGCTCGAGGCGCTGGGCAAGATCCGCGTCTACGACCTGTTCGATGCAGATGATGTCGAGCGTTTCGTCGAGGAAGGCGAGCCGGAGCCCGAAGCGGTGCCGGCGGCAACCTCGACCGAAGGGACACGCTAGCAGACCATGAACGACGAGACTCGAGACAATCGCATCGAGGAGGGGGATGCGACGCCGCGCCGGAGCGGCCGCAGCCCAGACGAGACGCCCGACAGCCAGGACGCCGACCGACGGCCAGGACGCCGAGGAGCGCGATCCCGAGCAGATCCAGGTGCTGCCGCTGGTGGCCCTGCGCGACACCGTCATCTTCCCCGAGATGATCGTGCCGCTGCAGGTTGGCCGCGAGCGCAGCGTCAAGGCGCTCGACCGCGCGGTCCGCGCCTCGCAGCCGGTGGCGCTCATCACCCAGCGCTCCTCGGAGACCGAGGAGGTCAGCGCGGTCGACGAGCTGTATCCCGATCGGCACCCTGGCCAAGATCGCCCAGGTCATCCGCCTGCAGGACGGCACCATCCGCGCCATCGTGCAGGGCCAGCGCCGCATCCGGCTGCTTGACCTGGTGCAGGTGGATCCGCACCTCGAGGCGCGGGTCGAGCTGGTGGCCGAAGAGGAGGCCGGCGGCCTGGAGGTCGAGGCCCTGATGGCATCGGTCCAGGCCCAGATCGAGCAGTACGTCAGCTCCGGGGCCTCGGTGCCGCCGGAGGTGGCGGTGGCTGCCCGCAACATCACCGATGGCGGGCTGCTGGCCGACATGGTCGCCTACAGCCCGGAGATGAGCACCGAGCTGCGCCAGCAGCTGCTGGAGACGATCGACGTCGCCGAGCGGCTGCGCATGGTCAGCCAGTTCCTGGCCAAGCAGATCGAGGTGCTGGAGCTCAAGGGCCGGATCCAGAGCGAGGTCAAGTCCGAGATGGACAAGACCCAGCGCGAGTACATCCTGCGCGAGCAGATGAAGGCGATCCAGAAGGAGCTGGGCGAGGACGACCCGTCGATCGCCGAGGCCGGCGAGCTGCGGACCAAGGTCGAGGAATCGGCCATGCCCGACGAGGTCAAGGAGAAGGCCCTCAAGGAGGTCGATCGCCTGGCCCGCATCCCCAGCGCCAGCCCGGAGCAGGGCGTCATCCGCACCTACGTCGACTGGCTGGTCAGCCTGCCGTGGGGCGTCGAGAGTGACGACAACCTGGACCTGGACGACGCCGAGAAGGTCCTGAACGAGGACCACTACGGCCTGGAGAAGCCCAAGGAGCGGATCCTGGAGTACATGGCCGTGCGCAAGCTGGCCGAGAAGATCCGCAGCCCGATCCTGCTCTTCGTCGGCCCGCCCGGCGTCGGCAAGACGAGCCTGGGCAAGAGCATCGCCCGCGCCATGGGCCGCAAGTTCGTGCGCATGAGCCTGGGCGGCATCCACGACGAGGCGGAGATCCGCGGCCATCGGCGCACCTACATCGGCGCCCTGCCCGGCCGGGTGATCCAGTCGATCAAGACCGCGGGCAGCGCCAACCCGGTGTTCATGCTCGACGAGATCGACAAGGTCGGCATGGACTTCCGTGGCGACCCGTCATCGGCCCTGCTGGAGGTGCTCGATCCGGAGCAGAACAACACCTTCCAGGACAACTACCTGGAGGTGCCGTTCGACCTGTCCAAGGTGCTCTTCATCGCCACCGCCAACATGCTCGACACCATCCCGCCGGCCCTGCGTGACCGGATGGAGGTGATCCAGCTGCCGGGCTACACGCAGCTGGAGAAGCTGCGCATCGCGCAGCGCTTCCTGATGCCGAAGCAGCTCGAGAACCACGGCCTGACCGCCGAGCAGCTGGACATCACCGAGCCCGCCATGGTGCGGCTGATCCAGGCCTTCACCCATGAGGCCGGCGTCCGCAACCTGGAGCGTGAGATCGCCAACCTGGCGCGCAAGGTGGCGCGGCGCGTGGCGTCCGATGCCAAGACGCGCGTCACCGTCCTGCCGGAGCAGCTGGAGGAGTTCCTCGGCCCGGCCCGCTTCGACTACGGCGAGCTGGATGCGGAGGACCAGATCGGCATGGCCACCGGCCTGGTGGTCAGCGACGCCGGCGGCGACATCGTGCAGGTCGAGGCGACCCGCATGGACGGCAAGGACGACTTCATCCTGACCGGCCAGCTGGGCGACGTGATGAAGGAGTCGGCGCGCGCCGGGCTGAGCTACGTCCGGGCACGGACCAAGGAGCTGGGGATCGACCCGACCGTCTTCGAGAAGCAGACCATGCACATCCACGTTCCGGCGGGGGCGACCCCCAAGGACGGGCCGTCGGCCGGCGTGACCATGGCAACCGCCCTGGCCAGCCTGCTGACCGGCGAGCCGGTGCGGCGCGACCTGGCCATGACCGGCGAGATCACGCTGCGCGGGCGGGTGCTGCCCATCGGCGGGCTGAAGAGCAAGCTGCTGGCGGCGCACCTGGCCGGCGTGAAGACGGTCCTCATCCCCAAGCGGAACGAGAAGGACCTGGTCGACGTGCCGGAGGACGTCCGCAGCGAGCTGCGGATCGTGCCGGTGGAGACCATGGACGACGTCCTGGCCGAGGCCCTGATCGACCATGCCCGTCCGGCCAGCCGCATCAAGGCGGAGCGCGCCGAGCGCCAGAAGCGCGTGACGTCGCGCCGCCGCCGCAAGCCCGCGGAGGAGGCGCCGATCGCGGCGGCTCCCGAGCCGAAGGTTGAGCAGCCACCGGTGGGGCCCGCTTAGGGCTCCCGCCGGGGCGAGCTGAACGCTCCGCATGGAGTACAAGGACTACTACCAGGTCCTGGGCGTGCCGAAGACGGCCACCCAGGACCAGATCAAGAAGGCCTACCGCAAGAAGGCCCGGGAGCTCCACCCGGACCGCAACCCCGGTGACGAGGACGCGGAGCGTCGCTTCAAGGAGGCGAACGAGGCGCACGCGGTGCTCTCCGACGCCGAGAAGCGCAAGCGCTACGACGAGCTGGGCGCCAACTGGCAGGCCTACGAGCAGGCCGGCTACGGGGGCGGCGCCACCGACTGGGCCGGCTTCGGCGGCGCTCCCGGCGGCACCCGCTGGGAGTATCGCCGCGTCAGCCCGGAGGACCTTGGCGGCTTCAGCGACTTCTTCCAGGCATTCTTCGGCGGATCGGCGCGGCGGGACCGATGGGTGCCGGCACCGCGTCACGCGCCGGCAGCCGCGGGTACGAGCAGGTCTTCGAGTTCGGCGATTTCGGCGGCGGCGACTTCGGCGGGGCCACCTTCGAAACCGGCGACTTCGGCACGGCCGGGGCGCGCCGGACCGTCACCGCTCCCCCGCCATCGGCCTCGGCCGTGGCGGAGGTCACGCTCGACGAGGTCGCGCGCGGCGCGGAGCGCATGGTCGACGTGGATGGCCGCCGCCTGCAGGTCAAGATCCCGGCCGGCGTCAGCGACGGCGCCAAGATCAAGCTGCGTGGCGGTGGCCTGCGCGGCGGCGATGGCGCATCGGGAGACCTCGTCATCACGGTCCGCGTCAAGCCCGATCCGCGCTTCGAGCGGCGCGGAGCGGACCTCATCACCGAGATCGCCGCTGACCCTGGCCGAGGCGCATGCTCGGCGCCGAGGTGCCGGTCCCCACCCCGACCGGTTCGGTCAAGCTCCGCATCCGGCCGAACACCCAGAACGGCCAGGAGATCCACGTCCGCGGCCGCGGGCTGCCGAAGCGCGGCGGCGCCAAGGCCGGCAAGGGCGACCTCATCGTCCGCACCCGGATCGTGCTGCCGCAGCTGGACGAGGAGGCGCGCGAGGAGCTGCGCCAGCTCCTCGACAAGCATCCGCAGCCGGATCCGCGTCACGGTGACCGCGTTCACTAGTCGGTCAGACGCACCACAGGTCGCAGTAGCTCAGCGTCCAGGCGCTCTGGTAGCTGACCGGGGCGCCGGGCGGGCTGTGCACCGCCTGCGTGGCCAGCGCCCCCTCGTAGTCCGTCCCGCGCTCCATGCCGTTCCAGATGCCCCCGCTGCGCGCGGTGGTCACCGACCACGGCCCCAGCGACTCCGGGCAGATGTTGCCCTGCACCGAGACGTCGCCGAATGGCGAGCTCGACTTGACGGTGAGCGTCACGCATTCGCCAACCGGCCGGGTGCTGTACGGGTCCCAGTCGTAGAGGGTGTTGCCGTTGCCCCACGTCACGCGCCAGCCCAGCTGGGTGAGGCGCTTCGGGCTGAACCACGACTCGTCGCTGGAGTGGGCCGAGACCTTCATCTTGCTGGTCAGCCACCAATCGGCTCCGTCCTGGCGGACCAGGAAGAAGGTCGCGCAGCCGTAGCCGGTGATCTTGCCGTTGGCCACGCTGATGGCGGCGCACTGGGTGTCGTACGGCGTGACGGTCGACGTTCCGCCGGAGGTCACGACAGCTTTCGGGCTGAGGTGCCGGCTGGGTGCCGATGCCGGAACCACGAGCGTTTCCATGTCGCCGAACTGGCGACGCGCCTCCGCCGGCGCCATGCCCAGCGCCACCAGGTCGCCCACCACCGAACGGCCGGCGCGGCGGTAGCGGGTTGCATCGCGGGCCGTCTTGGGTCGTGTCGTCTTCAGGCCGATGTGACGACGCCGCGCCTTCCGGGCGCCGGAGCCGCGTGGCGGGCCGTGACCACCGACCCGTCGCGAGCCAGCGTCCGCACCACCGCGCCGCCGCGGAGCGCGATGCCAAGCTCCGCACCAGCCACGACTGGCGTGGGCGTATGCAGCACTGACCGGGCCGATGCTTGAGACGAGCAGCGCGATGGCGCATCCTGCGCTGAGCAGCGAACGACGACGTTGCACCTGGGACCTCCGTCCAGCGGGAGGCGCGCCACGAGCAGCCTATGAGCGCGACGCTTACCCGCCACGTATCAGGCGCTTACCAGCGCATCCCGAACGCGCCTGCGACCGCGCAGCGAGCGAGGTAGACCCATGCGGACCGAACGCTTCACCACGCGGACCCAGGAGGCGATCCTGGCCGCGCAGCAGCTGGCGGAGGGCGAGGGCCATCCCGAGCTGACCGCGGCCCACCTCCTCCTGTCACTGATCGACCAGCCGGATGGCGTGGTGCCCGCCGTCCTGGAGAAGGCCGGCAAGGATCCGGCGGCCATCGCGCAGGCGCTGCGCGAGCGCCTGGCCCGCCTGCCCCGCGTCTCCGGCGAGGGCACGCAGCTCAGCCTCTCCAACGAGGCCCGCAACGTCCTGACCGGCGCGCACACCATCGCCGAGCGGCTGCACGACGAGTACGTCTCGACCGAGCACCTGCTGCTGGCCATCGTCGAGCAGGCGTCCGGCAGCGACGCGGCCAGCGTCCTGGCGGAGCAGGGCGTTGATTCCGCGACGATCATGGAGGCGCTCTCCAGCATTCGAGGCAGCCAGCGCGTGACCAGCGAAAACCCCGAAGCCACCTACCAGGCCCTGGAGAAGTACGGTCGCGACCTGACCGATGCCGCCCGCCGCGGCCAGCTCGATCCGGTGATCGGCCGGGACGAGGAGATCCGCCGCGTCATCCAGGTGCTCAGCCGGCGCACCAAGAACAACCCGGTGCTGATCGGCGAGCCCGGCGTGGGCAAGACGGCCATCGTCGAAGGGCTGGCCAGCGCATCGTCCGCGGCGACGTGCCCGAGGGCCTGCGCGACAAGCGCGTCGTGGCGCTGGACCTGGGCGGCCTGGTGGCCGGCGCCAAGTACCGCGGCGAGTTCGAGGAGCGGCTGAAGGCGGTCCTCAAGGAGGTCACCGACTCGGACGGCCAGATCATCCTGTTCATCGACGAGCTGCACACCGTCGTCGGGGCCGGGGCCGCCGAGGGCGCCATGGATGCATCCAACCTGCTCAAGCCGATGCTCGCCCGCGGCGAGCTGCATTGCATCGGCGCCACCACCCTGGACGAGTACCGCAAGCACATCGAGAAGGACGCCGCCCTGGAGCGGCGCTTCCAGCCGGTCGTGGTCGACCAGCCGAGCGTGGAAGACACGATCTCCATCCTGCGCGGCCTGCGCGAGCGGTACGAGGTCCACCACGGCGTGCGCATCACTGACAGCGCGCTGGTGGCCGCCGCGGTTCTCTCCAATCGCTACATCACCGAGCGCTTCCTGCCGGACAAGGCCATCGACCTGGTGGACGAGGCCGCCAGCCGGCTGCGGATGGAGATGGACTCCATGCCCGCCGAGCTGGACGAGATCGAGCGTCGCCGCATGCAGCTGGAGATCGAGCGCGAGGCGCTGCGCAAGGAGAAGGACGCCGCCTCGAAGGCGCGCCTGGAAGCGCTCGAGAAGGAGCTCGCCGACCTGCGCGACCGCGGCGACGTGATGAAGGCCACGTGGGAGCGCGAGAAGGAGGTCGTGGCCGAGATCCGCGGGGCGCGCGAGGAGCTGGAGCGGCTGCAGCCGGAGATCGAGGCCGCGGAGCGCGCCGCCGACTATGCGCGTGCCGCCGAGCTGCGCTACGGAACGACCGCCGAGCTGCAGAAGCAGCTCGAGGAGAGCGAGGCGCGGCTCCGGGAGCTGCGCGCCAGCGGCTCGCTGCTGCTCAAGGAGGAGGTCGACGCCGACGACATCGCGCGAGGTCGTCGCGCGCTGGACCGGCATCCCCGTCTCACGCCTGATGGAGGGCGAGCTGGAGAAGCTGCTGAAGATGGAGGACCGCCTGCACGAGCGGCTCATCGGCCAGGACGAGGCGGTGACCGCCGTTTCCGACGCCATCCGGCGAGCCCGCGCCGGCCTGAAGGATCCCGAAGCGGCCGATCGGCTCATTCATCTTCCTGGGGCCGACCGGGGTGGGCAAGACGGAGCTGGCCCGGGCGCTGGCCGAGTTCCTGTTCGACGACGAGAACGCGCTGGTGCGCATCGACATGAGCGAGTACATGGAGAAGTTCGCCACCTCGCGCCTGGTCGGCGCGCCGCCGGGCTACGTCGGCTACGAGGAAGGCGGCCAGCTGACCGAGGCGGTTCGGCGCCGCCCCTACCAGGTGGTGCTCTTCGACGAGATCGAGAAGGCCCACCCGGACGTCTTCAACGTCCTGCTCCAGCTGCTGGACGACGGCCGCCTGACCGACTCGCAGGGGCGCACCGTCGACTTCAAGAACACGGTCATCATCATGACCAGCAACGTCGGTTCAGCGACGCTGATCGAGGCGGCCGAGCGCGGGACCGATGCCTTCGACAAGGCCGCCGACGAAGTGCGCGCTCAGCTGCGCGACATCTTCCGCCCCGAGTTCCTCAACCGCGTGGACGAGATCATCGTCTTCAACCCGCTCAGCGAGGAGCAGCTGCGCGAGATCGTCGGGCTCCTGCTGGACGCGGTCGGCCGCCGGTTGGCCGAGTCGCGCATCACCCTGGAGGTGACCGATGCGGCCCGCACCTTCATCGCGCGCGAGGGCTACGACCCGATCTACGGCGCCCGCCCGCTCCGTCGCGCCATTCAGCGGCTGGTCGAGAACCCGCTGGCCAAGCGCATCCTGGCGGGCGACTTCCCGCCTGGCAGCGCCGTCCGCGTCGACGTGACGGGCGACGAGCTGGCGTTCGAAGCCGTCCAGGACGATGTCGGATCGCAGGCTGACATGGCGACCACCGCAGCGGTCGGTACGCAATGAAGGCCCCACATCAATCGCCGTCACGCCAGTCCGCGTTGCCGACCTGCTCGCTGAGGGCGAGCGATGCGTCAGTGCCTCCCTGACATCACCCGAAGGGCGCCGGCCCGCAGGCTCACCCTGATATCGACCGCCTCCTCCAACGGCTGATGCCGGGCCATGAAGCGTCGTCCAGGTGCAGGGAGGCGCCCGCCGGCGCCACGCAACGTGATCTCCCGTCCGGTTGCCCCGGCAAGCTGCGGCAGGTCGGCCGCCACGAGCTTCAACCGGTCGTGCGCGTAACGCAGCAGCGCCCGGCGCTCGTCGGCCCTACGAGGACCACGTCGAACAACCCGTCGTGTGGATCGGCACTGGGTGCGAGCGGCAGGTTGGGTCCCACGAACCTGATGTTCATCACCTCGACCGCGACATAGTCTCCGTCCAGGCGCGTACCGTCCACCGAGACCGACCAGGGACGCAGCGGCTCGTCTGCGAGCAGCTCGCCGAAATGGTGCAGGACCCGATCGGTCTCGCGTCCCAGCAGCACGGATGACTCCGCGGAATCCTGCGGCGAGCAGATCAGCGCGGCGATGGCGCCGCCACCGAACGACTCGACAAAGCGTCCCCTCGCCCCACGGCGCATGCGACCACGCCCAGGTCGAATGGTTTCGGCTCCACCCGGTCCCACGACTCGATGACCGGCCGCGCATCGCCCAGCAGCTCCAGCGTCCTCCCCACGTTGTTGGCGGTGCCCATGGGAAGGATCGCCATCGGCGTGTCCGACCCTGCCAGCTCGACCGCCACCTCGCCGATGGTGCCATCCCCGCCCACAGCGACGACCAGGTCGGTCGGCTTCTTCCTCAGCCGCTTCTGCCAGTCGCCCTTCTTCGAGGCGACGCGCACCTCGTGGCCCGCCCCTTCGACGAGCGCCTTGAGCTCCTCAGGGTCGACGCCATCGCCGGCGGTGGGGTTGTAGACGAGCGTGATGCGCACGGGATCGCGACTTGCAAGTGCGGAGCCATCCAATGCGCATCCTCGTCTCGAACGACGACGGCATCTACTCCCCGGGGATCGCCTGTCTCGCCCGCGTGGCGCAGCGCTTCGGTGAGGTGCGCGTCGTGGCGCCCGACGTGGAGCAGTCATCGGCCAGCCATGCGGTGACCTCGTCGCGGCCGCTGACGTATCGGCCCACCCCGCAGCTGGGAGATGTGGAGGCCTACCGCGTCAACGGCACGCCGGCGGACTGCGTGGCGCTGGGCGTCTACAACTGGAAGGACGTCGATCTCGTCCTGTCCGGCATCAACCTGGGCGTGAACATGGGCAACGGGATCTGGCACTCGGGAACGCTGGCCGCGGCCAAGCAGGCGACCCTGTTCGGCATCCGGGGCATCGCCTTCAGCACGCCGGTTCGCCCAATGGAGCCCGACTTCACCGCCATGGAGCCCCATGTGGAGCGCGTCCTCGACACCCTCCTGACCGATGACACGGCCCGACTCGTCAATGTCAACGTGCCGCCTTCACCGAAGGGCATCGCCTGGACCAGGCAGGCCGTGCGGCATTACGACGGCAAGGTGGTGCCCGACGAGGATCCGATGGGGCGGCAGCTTTTCTGGTTCACGGTCGTGCCGATCGAGGAGACCGAGCAGGGTACCGACCTGTGGGCCTTCAGCCGCGGCTACATCACCATGACGCCGCTCACGCTGGACCTCACCGAGCATGCGGAACTGGAGCGCCTGCGCGCGGCCATGCCAATCGACGAGCCGGCCCCTGAAGAGGCGACCACGGAGCCAGAGGCAGAAGACGAGTAGCCGCTAGCCGCGGGCGGAGTCGAAGGCGCCGGCGATGAACAGGCCCATCACGATCATCCCGATGATCACTGCGATGACCAGGATGATCAGCGCCCGATACGAGGACTGCTTGTAGGGCTCGCCGGCGCCGTCGAACGGATCGCTCATGCTGGTCTCCTATGGGACGGGTCGGTCGAGTTGCTGGCCGCCATCCTGTATTGAGGGGGTCTCCCCGCGCTTGGCGAGCTCCTCCATACCCCAGAGGAAGACCATCCAGATCACGATGACGGCGATCACCACGACGATCAGCAGGACGATCCCGGCGCGGAACGACCCGTTGCGAAAGGGCTTGCCTGCGCCGTCGAATGCGTCGCTCATGGCATCACTATCCGCCAACTGAACGGGCTGTCAATGCCACGAGCGTGAAACGGGACTACACCAGCGGCAGGTAGCGCGCCTCATCAGAGAGGCCTCAGCGGTGGCGGCGACGGCGTCCGGCGGGAGTGGGACGGGGTCGGGCGCCGTCACCGCGGCGGGGCGGCGGCACGAAGCGCTGGCGCCGGATCTCGTCGTTCATCTCGGCGATGATCGGCGGGAACTTGAAGAACGTCGCCCACAGCGCAACGGCCATGCCTGGGATCACGATCATCAGGATCAGCACCAGCGGCACGTGGATGACGGCCAGCAGCGGGACCAGGCCCCACGGCACCACGATCGCCCAGAAGATCCACTCGTGCAGCGCCAGGATGGCCGGATAGCGGCGGTATCGGCGCTGCGCGGTGGTGTACACCAGGATCGCGCCGATCACGATCACGATCGCACCGGCCCACATCAGGGTGAACAGGTTCTCGAAGCCGATTGGGGTGAACGGATCGAACAATTGGGCCATCGGGGCGCGAGTCTAGCAGGGCACCGGCGAGGGACTCCAGCCACGCCCGCGGCTGAGCAGGTCGCGAGCGGAAACACGAGTCAAACGCCGCTATACTGGTGCGCCGAGGCAGCACGCCGAGCGGACGCCGAGCCTCACCCCGTCCAGCGCCACCGATCTCGAGGTCGCCTTATTGCGCGCTCTCCTCTCCGTCTCGGACCGTGAAGGCATCGTCGAGCTCGCCCGCGGCCTGAAAGAGGCCGACGTCGAGTGCTACGCCACCGACGGCACGCGTCGCCACCTGGGCGAGAACGGGATCGAGGTCAATCCCGTCACCGACCTGACCGACTCGCCCGAGATCCTGGGCGGCCGCGTCAAGACCCTCCACCCTAATATCTTTGCGGCCCTCCTCGCCAGCGCGGGATCAGCCCGACCACCTCGCCCAGCTGGCCGAGCACGGCGTGGAGCAGATCGACATCGTGGTGGTGAACCTCTACCCCTTCGCCGAGACGGTGCGGCAGGCCGAGACCACGCTGGACCAGGCGCTGGAGCAGATCGACATCGGCGGCGTGGCCCTGCTGAGGGCAGCGGCCAAGAACTTCCCGGGCGTGGCGGCGGTGAGCGACAAGACCCAGTACGCATCGGTCCTGCGCGACCTCAAGGCGCAGGGCACGGTCAGCCCCGAGACGCGACAGAAGCTGGCGGCCGAGGCCTTCGCCCTGACCGCCGCCTACGACGCGCAGATCGTCCAGCTACCTGAACCAGCAGGCCGGGATGCTCTTCCCCAGCCGCCTGACGCTGGTGGTCGAGAAGAAGGCGGACCTGCGCTATGGCGAGAACCCGCACCAGCTGGGCGCCTTCTACGCCGATCCCGCCCAGTTCCGCACCAGCATCAGCCGCGCGCGGCAGATCGCCGGCAAGGACCTCTCCTTCAACAACCTGCTGGACCTGGACGCGGCCTGGGCCATCGCCAGCGACTTCAAGACCCCGGCCATCACGATCGTGAAGCACGGCAATCCCTGTGGCCTGGCGAGCGTCGTGGACCTGGCCGAGGCGTTCCGCCTGGCCCTGGAGGGCGACAGCGTCAGTGCGTACGGCGGGATCATCGGGGCCAATCGGGTGGTGGACGAGGGGACGGCCAGAGCCATCCGCCCCGGCTTCTTCGAGGCGATCGTGGCTCCCGGCTACACGCCGGAGGCGCTGGAGATCCTGCGAACCAAGAAGGGCTTCGAGATCATCGAGGTGCCGCCGGATGAGAACGACGATCCGGAGATGGGCATCGGCAACTTCGACTTCAAGCGCATTGGCGGTGGCCTGCTGGTCCAGACCTTCGACAACCTCGAGGAGGACCGCAACAAGCTCCAGGTGGTGACGCAGCGGCGCCCGACCCTGGAGGAGCTGACCGACCTGCTCTTCGCCTGGCGCGCGGTCCGGCACGTGAAGTCGAACGCCATCGTGCTGGCCAAGAAGCACGCCATGGTGGGCATGGGCGCGGGCCAGCCGTCGCGCGTCGTGAGCGTGGAAGTGGCGCTCCGCAAGGCCGGCGAACGTGCTCCCCTCAGCGTCATGGCCTCCGACGCCTACTTCCCCTTCCCCGATGGCATCCAGATCGCGGCACAGGCCGGAGTCACGGCCATCATCCAGCCGGGCGGCAGCATCCGGGACGAGATGGCCATCGAGGTGGCGGATCGCCATCACATGGCCATGGTCTTCACCGGGCGGCGCCACTTCCGGCACTGATCGCACGGGGCCGATGGACTAGATGGACAAGCTGATCGCCGGCGAGGCCGTGGCCGCCACCGAGGCGGGCGCCATCGCGGCGTCCCGCCTGATGGGCCGTGGCGACCGCGATGCCGCCGACCACGCCGCGGTCGAGGCGATGCGCCGGGCCATGGAAGAGTCGGAGATCTCGCGGCACCATCGTCATCGGCGAGGGCGAGCGCGACGAGGCGCCCATGCTCTACATCGGCGAGAAGGTGGGCAACCCCGAAGCGGCGGTGGAGGTCGACATCGCGGTCGACCCGCTGGAGGGGACGAACCTGGTCGCCACCGGGCAGCGCCAATGCCACCGCCGTGCTGGCCGCCGCGGAGCCGGGTGGCCTGCTGCACGCGCCCGACACCTACATGCGCAAGCTGATCGTGGGACCGCAGGTGGTGGGGCATGTCTCGATCAACGATCCGGTCGAGATGACGATCCGGACGATCGCCGAGCGGCTGGGCCGCGGGCCGTGGGACATCACCGTGGTGATCCTGGACCGGCCGCGCCACGAGCAGCTGATCGCCGACGTGCGGGCCACCGGCGCGCGGATCAAGCTCATTCGCGACGGCGACCTGACCGCCGGCATCAGCGTGGCGGTCTCCGGCACCGGCGTGCACGCGGTGATGGGCATCGGCGGCGCGCCGGAGGGCGTGCTGACCGCGGCCGCGCTCAAGTGCCTGGGCGGCGAGATCCAGGGCACCTTCGCCTGGCGCTCGGACGAGGAGCGGGAACGGGCCCGCAGCATGGGCGTGGACGTGGACGACAAGGAGCGCGTCTACTTCACCAACGACCTCGCCTCGGGGGAGGAGGTCGTCTTCTCGGCCACCGGCGTGACGGACGGCGAGCTGCTGCAGGGCGTCCGCTTCTTCGGCGGCGGCGCGCGGACCCATTCGCTGCTGATGAGCTACAAGCGCGGGATCGTCCGCTTCATCGACACGGTGCACACCTTCGACCGCGCCCTCCCGCCGCGGGTCCGCCTCTGAGAGTCACCCGCGCCGTAGTTGGGCCGCAGTGCCAGTGGCTAACCTCCGCTTCATGACCCATCGATTAGCCGGCCGGCTGCCGCTCGTACTCACCTCTCTCGCCCTCATGCTGGCGGGGCTGTTCTCAGACGGCGACTGACACGAGCCTGTCGCCCAGTCCATCGGCATCTCAATCACAGGCCGCGACGAGCACTCCTGTGGCTACGGCCTCGGCTACCGCGTCGGCCTCGGCGACGTTGTCCTGGTCGGAAGAGGAGTTCGGCGGCGCCGTTGATGGGGTCGTCGCGTTCGGCGGCGAATACGTGGCGGTCGGCACCGTCGATCGGGTTCCAACCGCATGGACCTCAGCCGATGGCGAGCGCTGGGAACCGCACGCGGTGCCATACGAACCGCCGGAGGGCGACCTGTCCGGAATGCCGGGGCCGTGGATGGGGAACCTCGCCGAGCACGACGGCTGGCTCTACGCCATCGGCGGCTACCAGGGTGGAGGCGACGCCATCTGGCCGCTCGGCTGGCGCTCACAAGATGGGCGCACCTGGGAGGAGATCGAGTCGCGGAATCCCTTCTACACCGAGGGTTACCTCGTGTGGGGCTTGGTGAGCGGTGCACCTGGTCTGTTGGCCCTCACCCATGGCTTCGCCGGCTATAGCGGCGGCGTCTGGCTGTGGACACCGGATACCAGCTGGACCGAGGTGACTGACACACTGCCCTTCACCTCAGGGGGCGCCGACTTCTACGACGCCGGCTGGGCCGATGGACGGTACGTGGTGGTCGGACAGGGAACCGGCGGTGGCGCTCGCGACGCTTCCACCTGGACCTCGACCGATGGTCGCAGCTGGCAGAGGAATGTCGAGCCGTACCCTTGGGAGTCGAACCAGGACCCCCTCGGTGTCATCACTGCCGTCGCGCCGGCCTTCGACGGTGGCTGGAGCGCGTTCCTGATGGCTCCCGGTCGCGCGGTGACGCTCTACTCAACTGATGCCCGCTCCTGGAAGTCAGCCAGGACCTGATGGGGACATGGTCGGGCCACGTTGGGAGTGCCGCCAATGTTGGTGATCGCCTCATTGCCACTGGCGGCGAGGAGACGCAGGGCAGTTGGGTGATCGTCTCGACTGACGGACGCACCTGGGACGAGAGCTACCGGACCAATCGCGCACAGGCGCCGAGTTTCGTCACGCGTGGGGGACCATCGATTGCCAGCAACGGCTCGAGCATCCTCGTCTTCATGGGGCTCCCCGAGCCGGAAACGAGCGAGGGTTCGGTACTGCTCAGGGCGGCGCTGCGTTAGAGCGTGGCGTCTACGAACCTGCCGTTTGCACCTGGATGGCATCCGCGAGCTCAGCCGCACGCCTGAGCTCGTCCGCGGCCTCAGCCAATCCGACAGCGTCAAGGTCGATCATCGC
>CAWANT010000003.1:0-90055 GCA_963783495.1 uncultured Chloroflexia bacterium | reverse complement strand
GCTCCACCGGCGGGACCGAGGCATCGGTCCAGGTGGCATCGAGCCCGTCGGCGGGGCCGCCAGGCGGCGAAGGTCGAGCGCCCCGCTGACGGGCCGCGGATCGGGGCTGGAGGTGATGTTCGAGGCATAGGCCAGCCCGGCATCCACGCGTACCCCGACGGGCCTCCGCCACCAGGGGAGGAAGCCGATGCCGGCCGGCATCGGCTCATCGGCCAGGTTGGTCAGCCGCCACCGCAACCAGAGCGACGTGTCGAGCGCCACCGCCGCCAGTCGTCACCTCGTAGGCCCAGGGCCAGCCGTTGCCCCCACCGCCGATGCGCATCGAGCCCTCCGGAGAAATCAGCCACGGGCGGGCGTACACCTGGCCGTGGATGGCGGTGCCATCCGGAAAGTTCGGGGCCAGATCCACGGTCCGCCCGGCCACCTCGAAGGGGTGTGCGGCGACCCGGTTGCACCATGGAGCCATGACGTACGCGCCCCAGAAGAACGGATCGCGCTTGTGCACGGCGCGGGTGGGCGGCGTGCGCAGCAGGTCGATGCCGAAGGCACGCAGCCGGTGGATGCGCGCGCCCAGCTTCGGGAGCATGACGACCTCGAGCTCGTCGCTACGAGGACGAGCTCGTCCGGCGTCACGGGCCACCGTCATGGCGCGGTCGGGCCGAAGGAGGAACGGGGGCAGGTGCGCCGGAAGGTTCGAGAGCGGCAGGACGTCGGCGTGGAGCTCGATCCCGAGCTGGGCCCGCATGTAGTCGCGCCGCGGCTGGATGCGCTCCCAGGCGCCCGGGTGGCGGGCCGCCAGCTCGCCACGGAGCGCGGCATCGGCGAGCGCGATGCCGTCCTCGATGTTCGTGGTGAAGTAGGCGGTCCCGGTTGCCGGGATGACGTCGACCTGGAAGCACATCCCCGAGCGCAGATCGATCGTCGAGCCGGGCGAGATGGGGGAGTTCACCCACTCGTCCAGGTGCAGCTGGTGACCCGGGTTCAGGAAGATGCCGAAGAACGGGTCACCCAGCCGGCGCGCGACGATCTCGTGGAGCTCCCCTCCGGTGACGCCGATGCGGATCGTGGCGTACCACTCGACGATCGCGGCGAAGTACGGTGCCACCAGCCGTTCGACGTAGTCGCCGATGCCGCTCGGCAGCTCCTCCGCGGACTCGACGACGAACCCGGCGCGACAGGTGAGCGCGCCCCAGATGCCGAACGCGGTCGTGAACGGGTCACCACGCTCGATCGCCCGATCGCCGGGACTGAGCAACCCGAACTTCGCGCGCGGCCCGCGGTCAGCATCAGGTGGCAGGAGAGCGGCCACCCGTTCCAACCCAGTAGCGCCACCGCCTCGCGCTCGCTCATGCCCGGTCGGAGGCCGGGCAGCAGGCGTCGTACTCCCTGCGACGTCTGGCAGCGGCCCACTCGAACGCGGCCAGCTGCTCGACCTCGTTGATCACCCGCAGCCCATCGCCGGCGTCGATCAGCAGGCCGGTGGCGTTCTCGACCGATCCGCTCGCGCCGACCGACGCTCGCAGCGCATCGACGAGGTACGCGGGCACGTCGCTCTGCTCCGGGCTCGGCGTACGTCTTCCAGCCGACGAGGCCGACGCGGCTGCCCGGACCGATCCCCTCGTCGGCCAGGATCTCGGCCAGCGGCGCGCGATCGGTCGCGCGGCTGGCCCGGCAGGCTGAAGTCCTGGAAGAGGTGGCGCCGCATCGGCAGCGGCGCCGCACCGGCCATGCCCAAGCACTCGTTGCCGACCAGGATGGCCGGATCACCCTCCGGTCCCGACGACAGGACCGCCTCCTCGAAGCGCGGGTCGAAGCCGGTCAGGTAGGCCAGGTTGGCGCTGTGCTCCCGATCGGCGTAGATCACCAGCCGATCGAAGCCCGCGGCCTCGGCCCGCTCGCGCAGCCGCGTCGAGGCGTCGGCCGTATACGTCGGCCGGGAGCTCGGGCATCGCTTCGGGCATGCCGAAGTCGGGCAGCGACCACCTCCGGCGAGCCTCGATGCGGCGCCAAGCGCGCGTCATTGCGCCCGGCGTCCACGGCTCGATCGCGCGTCGGCGCCGCGCTCGATGACGCCGAACGTGTCGGCCTCGGCCGGCATGGCCGGGCCGCGCTCGCCATCCGGCCAGATGACCCTCGACGACGCGGACTCCGCGTCACCGAGGCCGAAGTGGATCCAGCCCAGCTGCCCGCCGGCGTGGCCGCCGCCGACGGTGACCTCGCCGTCGCATCGACCGCTCGCCGGCGTGACCTCGACCCAGGCGCCGATCGCGTCGCGGTTGGCGCCGTCCTGCTGCAGCCGGACCGCCAGCCAGTGGCCCATCGGCTCCGGATCATCGGCCGTGCCGGACCCGACGTTGCGGTACAGCCCCACGTTCTCGCGCCGGTTGACGATGACCAGGTCCAGCATCCCGTCCAGGTTGAGGTCGGCCAGCGCCGCGCCGCGGGCGCGCGCGAAGCTGACGATGCCGGCATCCGTGCCGCCCTCCACGAACGTCCCGTCCGCCTGGCCGATGAGCAGGTTGCTCGGATCTCGCATCGCGTACTCGGCCAGGTCCTCGACGTTGCCCTTGGCCACGAACAGGTCGACCTCGCCGTCGTTGTTCACGTCGGCGAACTCGGAGTGCCAGGCGGTCGAGGGCAGGTCGACGTCGCCCGTGTACGGCTCGTGGGCGGTCGCGCCGCGCTCGATCGCGATGTCGCGATAGTGTCGGCTGACCGGGTCCATCGGCCAGCGTCTGCAGGCGGTTGTCGGACTGGCTGGTCAGGAAGACCTCCGGATAGCCGTCACCGGTCAGGTCGTACGAGGCGATCCCCATGCCCCAGATGTGCACGCGTCTGCCATCCCTCGGCGCGGGTGTACAGCCGCGGTGCGGCGCCCGGCGTCATGCGCCACAGCTGCTCCTCGCCGGGCGGACGGTAGAACTCGCGGTCGTTCGAGACGCGCAGGTCGCGGCGGCCGGAGCGATCCCAGTCGCTGAACAGCATCGACAGCTGCAGTAGCTCGGGCGACAGGGCGGTCGGCGCCGCATAGCTCCGGCCGGAGGCGTCCGGGCGGACCAGCTCGCTCGTCGTCGCAGACGTAGCTGCCGTCGTCGACCGTCGCCGGCTTCAGGTAGTTGCCGAACGCCAGCGTCGGCAGCGCATCGGCGTCCTCCCATGACGCGGCGAAGGCGGTGGTCCAGGCAGTCGCCACCGTCGAAGCCCCACGCCTCGTTGGCGCGCTCGAAGGCGCAGCCGCCCAGTCCCGCGCAACAGGACGTTCTCGCCCACGCGCAGCACGGCGAGATCCACGTTGCCGTCGGCGTCGATGTCGATCGGGTAGGCGCCCACGACATGATCGCATGTCGGTCGCGGGACTGGGCACCGGGTCGAAGGCCAGAGCGCCTCCCACAGGACTGCGGTTGCGAAACAGCGCCGCCGGCTCGCTCGCCGCCGGCCAGGTACAGGTCCTGCCGGCCGTCGCCGTCGCAGTCGAAGACGGCCACGCCGCCGCCGACGAAATAGAAGAACTCGCCGTCATAGGCGTGCACCAGCCCGGCCGCCTCGGCCTCCTCCGTGTAATGCGGCGCCGGCAGCGCCCCGCCGCCCGCCCCCAGGCCCGCCAGGGCGGCCACGCTCCCCACGCCGACGACCAGCAGGCCGACGCCGGCCGCGATCCACCCACGACGGCCGCGGGTCACGCGCTGGCTGCCTCGGCGGCTTCGAAGATGCGCTCGATCACGCGCAGGTTGGCGACCGCGTCCTCCGGCGGCACCGGCGCCGGCTGCCCATCCAGCACCGCGGCCGCGAAACGCTCCGCCTCGACGGTGTAGGGATCGGCCACCTCGAAGGTCAGGACGCGCGTGTCCGGCGCGACCGGCGGATCCCCGCCGGCGACTGACGTACACCTCGGTCGGCCGGTCGGGCGGGATGTTGAACGGAATCCCGATCGAGATGCGGCCCGTCGTTCCGTAGATGTGCACCCGCTGGTCGTCCTCCGCCCGCGTGGAGCAGGTGAACGAGGCGATGCCGTCGTCGAAGGTCAGGATGGCGCTGGTCAGCACGTCCACCCCCGTCACCGGGTCGCGCACCAGCGCCGCCGACACGTGCCGCGGCTCGCGCATCGAACAGCAGGCGCGAGAGATTCACCGAGTAGCAGCCGATGTCGAACAGCGCCCCGCCGCCCACCTCGCGGATGTTGCGGATGTTCGTCGCGTCGTCATTGAAGTACGAGAACCAGGACTGGACCGATACCAGCCTGCCGATCTCGCCCGATGCCACCAGCTCGGCGACGGCCTGCCAGGAAGGATGGAGGCGGTACATGAAGGCCTCCATCAGCGTGACCCCCTCCGCGCTGGCCACCTCGATCATGCGCTGGGCATCATCCGCGGTGAGGGCCAGCGGCTTCTCGCACAGGACGTGCTTGCCCGCCCGCGCGGCGGCGATCGACCACTCGGCGTGCAGGTGGTTCGGGAGCGGGATGTAGACCGCGTCGACCTCCGGGTCGGCGAGCAGCGCCTCGTAGGACGCGTGGGCGCGCGGAATCCCAAGCTCGGCGGCGACTGTCTCGCGCGCGTCCCGCCTCGCGCGAGGCGATGGCCACGATGTCGCAACGCCGCGCCCTGCGCATGCCGGGGATGACCTTCTGCGGGCGATGTCAGCGGTCGACAGGATGCCCCAGCGCAGCGTGTCCATCCTCCTCAGCCCCAGGAGGTCTCGGTCACGGGCCGGAAGGCGACCAGCGCAACCTGGCCGTCGAGCGTGTCCATCCAATTCTCCTCCGTGCGGAATGGCGGTCGGTCTGGCGGCCTGAGCCTGCGCGCGATGCTTGACACCACCGACGCCTATGCCCGAGTCTACGCGAGAGTTTGAGCAAGAAGAACACAAACCCGTGGTGGTGAGCCGCGAGGCAAGTGGGCAGCGTAGCGAGACCGTCCGTCGCGCGAACCTGAGCACCATCGTCCGCGAGCTTCACCTGCGGGGACCGCTCTCGCGCTCCGACCTCGTGTGCGCCACCGGGCTGACGCGCGGGGCGATTCGTGGACTCATCGGCGAGCTGGCCGAGTCAGGCGTGGTCCGCGAGGAGCGCAGCGCGCCGGTCGGCACGCCGGGCCGGCCCTCGCCGCTGGTCCGTCCGCGCCCCGACACGCGCCACCGTCCTGGCCCTGGACATCGCCGTCGACTCGATCGGCGCCGCGCTGGTCGGCCTGGGCGGCCAGGTGATCGACCACGTCCGGGTGGATCGGGCGCGCGGCCACCTGGCCGCCGAGCGCATCGCCACCGACCTGGCCAGGCTCGCGCTGCCGCTCGATCGAGCAGCACGGCGCGCGCGACTCCCTGATCGGCATCGGCGTGGCCATGGTCGGCGTCGTGCGGCTCAGCGACGGGCTGGTGCGGCTGGCCCCGAATCTCGGCTGGCAGGAGGTCCCATTGGGCGAGCTGCTGGCGCAGCGCCTCAAGCTCGGCCTGCCGGTCATCGTCGCCAACGAGGCGGACCTTGGCGCCCTCGCCGAGCACCGCCGCGGCGCGGCGGTGGGGATCGATGACGTCCTGTACCTGTCCGGCGAGGTGGGGGTCGGCGGCGGCCTGATCGTCGACGGACAGCCCCTCATCGGCGCGGCCGGATATGCCGGCGAGGTCGGCCACATGCCGGTCAACCCGGGCGGCGCCACCTGCCGCTGCGGTTCGGTCGGCTGCTGGGAGACGGAGGTCGGTGAGCGCGCGCTGCTGCGCCGCGCGGGCCGCCCCGCATCAAGCGGCCGTGCCGCCGTCGACGAGGTGATCGCGTCCGCCGAAGCCGGATCGGCGAAGGCGCTGGCCGCGCTGTCGGAGACGGGGGAGTGGCTGGGCATCGGCCTGGCCGGCCTGGTGAACCTGTTCAACCCGACCCTGGTCGTGCTCGGTGGCGTGTTCGGTCGAATGGCGCCCTTCGTGGCGGCCGAGGTCGAGGAAGCCCTCGATCGGCGTGCGCTCCGTGCTCCGCGTGACGTGGTGCGGGTGGTCCCGACCGCGCTCGGCGGTGAGGCCACGCTCATCGGGGCATCGGAAACTGCGTTCGAGCCCTTCCTGGTGGATCCGGCGGCCTGGCTCAGCCCTCGGGCGCGGCCGCTTCGGTTGGCGAGCGCATGACGAGGGAAGTCAGGAGGGGCCGTCGAATTCGATCGGGAGGACTTGACAAGGATGTAGCCTATCGCGAGGCACCCTCACGGGATCGAGTCACCATCTTCGGAGGAGGAAGCAAACCAATGCGCATTCCCAGGCTCGCGGCCCTCTGGGCCGTCGTCGCCATCGTCTTGGCGGCGTGCACCGGTGGCGGTGCCTCTCCGTCGGCAAGCGCCGGGGGCAGCGGCGGCGACAACTGCCTGCAAGGTCGGCGTGTCGTGGAACAACTACGAGCAGCCGCGTTGGGCTGCCACTGACCAGCCGAACATCAAAGGCGCGATCGAGGCTGCCGGCGGCACCTACACCGAGGCTTTTGCCCAGGACGACGCCACCCAGCAGCTGACCGACGTCGAGAACCTCATCAACCAGGGCATCAATGTCCTGATCCTGCTCGCGAAGGACCTGACGACAATCGGGCCGGCCCTGGAAACGGCCGCCAACGCCGGCGTCCCGGTCATCGCGTATGACCGGCTGATCGAGGATCCGGACGTCCTCTACATCACGTTCGATAACGTTGGCGTCGGCGCGGCCGAGGCCGAGGCAATGTTCGAGAAGGTGCCGACCGGCACGTATGTCCTGATCAAGGGCGACCCCGGCGACCCGAACGCATCAACCTTCCTGCCGCAGGGCTGGAACGACGCCGGTCTGCAGGACAAGATCGACTCCGGCGACATCACCGTCTTCGATGAGCAGTTCACCCCTGACTGGTCCACCGAGACGGCGCAGGACACCATGGAGGCGATCATCGATGCGGCCAACGACCAGAACGTCCAGATAGACGCGGTCCTGGCTGAAAACGACAGCACGGCGCTGGGCGTGGCGGCGGCCCTCCAGGCCAAGAGCTATGACCAGATCCCGGTCAGTGGCCAGGACGGCGACCCGGCGAACCTGAACAACGTCGCACTGGGCTGGCAGTACGTGGACGTCTGGAAGAACAGCAATGAGCTTGGCAAGGCAGGCGGTGAGGCTGCGCTGCAGCTCTGCGCGGGGACGGCCATCGCCGACGTCACCTTGCCACGCTGACCTGATCGACCCGTCGGTGGCGCCGGACAGCCTGACCCCGACCGACTTCACGACTCCGGGGCTGGACGGTATGCCGGACTCCGGTGACGAGAACGTCGTCAAGTCGTTCATCCTCAAGCCGACACCGGTCACCGCCGAGACGCTGAACCTGCCGACCGACGCAAACTGGTATGCGACCAAGGACGACATCTGCGAGGGAGTGACCGCAGACAATCCGGGAGCGGCCTTCTGCGAGCAGTGAGCTAGTTCGGAGCGAAACTGATGGTGCCCTGCGTGTGCGGAACTCCGTGCCGCAGGGCGCCTCACGTTCCGGATCGTGAACCATGGCTGACGTAGCTGCACCCGCACCGGCTCCGGCTCAGACGCAGCCGGTGAGCGGCACCTCGCTGCGCCGACTGGTGAGCGCAACCGAGATCGACATGCGCCTGTTCGGGATGCTGCTCGCGCTGATCGGCATCCTGGTCGGCTTCCACATCATGTCCGGGGGGACGTTCATTCGGCCGGCCAACATGGTCACCCTCTCCGTTCAGGCGACGGGGATCGCGATCATGGCCACCGGCATGGTCCTGATCATCGTCTCGCGCAACATCGACCTCTCGGTCGGATCCATCGTCGGCCTGGTCGCCATGTCGTTTGCGCTGCTGCAGACCGACTGGCTGCCGGCGTTGGGCTTGGGCGACAGCCAATGGATGTGGCTCATCGCGCTGGGCCTCGGGCTGGGGCTGGGGGCATTCATCGGCGGCGTGCAGGGCTTCATCATCGCCTACATCGGCGTGCCGTCCTTCATCGTGACGCTGGGCGGGTTGCTTTCTCTGCGCGGTACGGTCTGGCTCCTGTCAAGCGGCGCCGGCATCAACGGCCTGCAGACGGAGTTCAAGAAGATCGGCGGCGGCGTCGACGGATCCGTCGGCGAGTGGGTCACGTGGCTCCTTGCTGCCATCGGCATCGTCGCCATCCTTGCCCTGATCGTCTACAGCCGACGCCAACGCCAGCGCTTCGGCTTCCCGGTGCGACCGATGTGGGCCGAGGTCCTGATCGCGGTCGTGGGCTGCGCCTTCGTCCTCGGCATCGCCGCCTTCGCCAACATGAACTCACCTGCCGCCGCTTCTCGCGACCCGGTACGCCCAGGAGCACGGCATCACAGAGCCCGCGGGAGGGCTGAAAGTGCCAATCGGTCTTCCGTGGCCGATCATCTTGGTCGTCTTCGTCACGATCGCGATGACCTTCGTGGCCACGCGGCGCCGTTTCGGCCGGTATGTCTATGCCTACGGCGGCAACCCGGATGCTGCCGAGCTCGCCGGCATCAACACGCGGTGGACGATCATGAAGACCTTCATGCTGATGGGCTTCCTGTGCGCCATCGCCGCAGCCGTCAGTGCGGCCCGTCTCAACGGGGCGACGCAGGATGTCGGACAGGGGGACGAGCTCTACGTCATCGCCGCGGCGGTGGTCGGTGGGGTGTCGTTCGCCGGCGGCATCGGCACGATCCCGGGTGCGGTGCTGGGCGCGTTCGTCATGGCGTCGCTGTCCTACGGCCTGAGCTACAACGGCGTGAACGCGCCGACCCAGGACGTGGTGGCCGGGCTCGTCCTGATCGTGGCGGTCGGCTTCGACACCTGGAACCGCCGGCGCAGCGGCGGGAGCTAGGAGGGTTGCGATGACGGTCGAGACGCCAGCCGAAACCACCATGACGAAGGCCAGTGGCCCACCGCTCCTGGAGATGCGGCACATCAACGTCGCCTTCGGCGGCGTCCATGCCGTGCGCGACGCGACGATCGACCTTCACGAGGGCGAGGTCATGGGCCTGGTCGGCGGCAACGGCGCGGGAAAGTCGACCCTCATCCGCACCCTGTCCGGCGCGCATCGAGCGGACTCGGGCGAGATCCTGATCGACGGCAAGCCGGTCGCCATCACCAACCCGCGCGACGCCAAGGCCCTGAACATCGAATGCATCTACCAGACCCTGGCGCTGGCCGACAACGTCGACGCGCCGGCGAACGTGTTCCTCGGGCGCGAGGTGGTGACGTGGTGGGGGACCATGGACGACGGGGCGATGGAGGACGCCACCCGCAAGGTGATGGGCCGCCTGAACCCGAACTTCACCCACTTCACGACGCCGGTCAGGTACCTGTCCGGCGGTCAGCGCCAGGCCGTCGCCATCGCACGGGCCGTCCACTTCAACGCCCGGATCATGATCATGGACGAGCCGACCGCGGCGCTCGGACCGGCCGAGACGGCGCAGGTGCGCGATCTCATTCGCCAGCTGAAGAACGAGGGCATCGGCATCTTCCTGATCAGCCACGACATCCACGACGTCTTCGACCTGTCCGATCGAATCAGCGTCATGTACCACGGCAGGATCGTGGATACGGTGGAGCGGACCAAGGTCACGCCCGATGACGTGCTGGCCATGATCATCCTGGGCAAGAAGCCGGACGAGGCATCCACGGAGGAGCTGGCCGAGCTGCAGATGTAGCTACCGGGCGCGCGACGACGCGCCTCAGCCGCCGTGGAAGTGGGGGACCAGTGCCGGATACAGCGCCCGGTAGCGCGCGTGCCCCTCGGCGTACCGCTCGGCATCGGGCTCCGGCGCCGCTGAGGGTGTGACGGTCACCAGCGCGGTCGCCGCCTCGTCCACGGTCGGCGAACCAGCCGGACGCCACCGCCCCCAGCACGGCCGCTCCGTACGCGGCGCCCTCGGTGGTGCTGACCGTGGCCAGCTCGGTATTCAGCACATCGGCCAGGATCTGGCGCCAGAGCGGGCTGGCCGTGCCGCCGCCCGAGACGCGGATCTGGGACGGCGCCGGCATGCCGGCCTCCTCCATCAGGTCCAGTCCGTCGCGCAGGCCGTAGGCGACGCCCTCCAGCACCGCGCGGGTCAGGTGCCGGCGGTCGTGGCCCAGTGTCAGACCAACGAACGCGCCGCGCGCCAGCGGGTCGGGGTGCGGGCTGCGCTCACCCGAGAGATAGGGGAGGAACCAGAGGCCGTCGCTGCCGGCCGGCACCTCATCGACGTCGGCGAGGAGATCGTCATATCCGGTGCCCGGCGCGATCGCGTCGCGGAACCAGCGCAGGCTGCCGGCGGCCGACAGCATCACCGACATCATGTGCCACCGCCCGGGCACCGCGTGGCAGAAGGCATGGACGCGCCCGCCCGGGTCGTAGAGCGGCTGATCGGTGCTGGCGAAGATCACGCCCGATGTCCCCAGCGACAGCGCCGTGGTTCCCGGCGCCACCGCCCCAACGCCAACCCCGTTCGCCGATTGGTCGCCGCCGCCGGCCACCACCGGCGTGCCCGGGCGCAGGCCGGTCTCGGCCGCGGCCGCATCGGTCACCGTGCCGGTAACCTCCGGGCCCTCGAACGTCCGTGGCAGCCACGCAGCAGGGACATGGAGCGCCTCCAGAACCTCCGGAGACCAGTCGCGGGCAGCCAGATCGAGCAGCAGCGTGCCGGCGGCATCGGCCTTGTCGATCGCGTGCTCGCCGGTCAGCTGCAGCCGGACGAAGTCCTTCGGGCAGCAGCACATGGGCGATCCGCGCCCAGACCTCCGGCTCGTGCTCCCGGACCCAGACGAGCTTGGGCGCAGTGAAGCCGGTGAGCGCGTCGTTGCCGGTGATCGCGATCAGTCGCTCCGCGCCAACCGCGGTCGCGGATCAGCTCGCACTCGGCGGCGGTGCGCTGGTCGTTCCACAGGATGGCCGGTCGCAGGACCGCGTCGGACGCGTCCAGCAGCACGGCTCCGTGCATCTGGCCGGTGAGCCCGATCGCCTCCACCTCGTCCGCCGCTGCGTCCGCCTCGCCCAGCACGGCGCGGATGGCGGCCACCGCGCCGGCCCACCAGTCGCCCGGGTCCTGCTCGCTCCACAACGGCCTCGGGGAGGACAGGCCATAGTCGGCCTGGCCAATGCCACGGACCACGCCGTCGCCATCGACCAGGACGGCCTTGGTGGCAGTGGTCGAGATGTCGAGCCCGAGGACGAGGCCCACGGTCAGTCGGTCAGTCTTCGGCGGAGGCGTCGGCGTCGCCGGCCCAGATGCGCTGGTTGACGAGGTTCTCCATGTATTCCTGGCGGCCCGACACCGGATGCGGATCCATCCCTCCCTCGGCCACCCGTGCACCCAGCGTCTCCAGCGAGGCGCCGCCGTCGAGGATCTCGCGACCGAGCTCGGCTTCCCACCCGGCGTACCGCGCCTCGCGCGCCTGGCGAAGCGTGCCGCGCCGCAGCATGTCGTCCGCCACCAGCAGCGACCGCGCCAGCGTGTCCATGCCGCCGATGTGGGCGTGGAACAGGTCCACCCGATCCAGGCTCTGGCGGCGCAGCTTGGTGTCGAAGTTGAAGCCGCCGCTGGTGAAGCCGCCGGCCTGCAGGATCTCGTGCAGGGCCAGCGCCACCTCGTCGACGGAGTTCGGGAACTGGTCCGTGTCCCAGCCGTTCTGGTAGTCGCCGCGGTTGATGTCGATGCTGCCGAAGATGCCCAGCGCGATGGCGGTGGCCACCTCGTGCTGGAAGCTGTGCCCGGCCAGGGTGGCGTGGTTGACCTCCAGGTTGACGCGGTACTCGTCCTCGAGCCCGTTGCGGACCAGGAAGCCGTGCACGGTGGCCGCGTCGTAGTCGTACTGGTGCTTGGTCGGCTCCTGCGGCTTCGGCTCGATCAGCAGCAGGCCGTCGAAGCCGATGCGGTGCTTGTGCTCGGCCACCAGGTGAAGGAAGCGCGCCAGCTGCCGCTCCTCGCGCCCCAGATCGGTGTTCAGCAGGGTCTCGTAGCCCTCGCGACCGCCCCACAGCACGTAGTTCGCGCCACGCAGCCGCTTGGTGGCGTCGAGCATGGAGCGCACCTGGGCGGCGGCGAACGCAAACACCTCCGGATCGGGGTTGGTGGCGGCTCCCGCGGCGTAGCGGGGATGGCTGAACAGGTTGGCGGTGCCCCACAGCAGCCGCGCGCCCGTCTCGTCCATGCGCTCCGCGATGCGATCCACCATCGCCTCCAGGTTGGCCTGGGTCTCGGCGAAGGTGGCGCCTTCGGGGGCCACGTCGCGGTCATGGAAGGTGAAGAACGGGGCTCCCAGCTTGCCGATGAACTCGAAGGCGGCATCGACCTTGGCGGCCGCGGCCTCCATCGGGTCCACGCCCGGGATCAGCCACGGCCGATCGAACGTCCCGGCCCCGAACACGTCGGAGCCCGGCCAGTTGAAGGAATGCCACAGGCAGACCGCCACCCGCAGCTGCTCGTCCATTCGCCGGCCACCGACCAGGCGGTCTGGCTGGTAGACCTTGAAGGTCAAGGGGATCGTCCGATCCGAGGCCGCCGAAGGGGATCGGTCCGGGAACATCGGGAAAGAACTCGCCTGGCACGCTTCACTCCTCCGCCGCGCTCAGGATCAGGTCGTCCGAGCCTAGCACAGGTTTGTGCTTCAGTCGCACAAATTCATTCGGCATGCGCCGCAGCGATGCACCGCGGTGATTGTCGCAAAAGTGACACGGCGCCCACTAACGCAACCGGCAGTTGCGCGTTACTACGGGTGCGCCGGGCATTCGTGTTGGCGAGTCTCTCGCCAGGGCAGCCACGAATGCCCGGCATTTCGATGCCCGCTGGCTTGCCTTGGGAGGGGGGCGCGGGTGAGCTAGCGGCCGGGATCCTCGAAGTCCGGATCGACCGGGGCGGTGGGTCCGACGTTGTCCAGCGTCGGCAGCAGGATGAAGCCCATCACCGCCATGGCAAGACCGAAGACGATGAGCAGGACCGCGCCCGCCGCCTCATAGCTGAGGAACCAGTACACGATGCCGAGCAGGACGATGCCGATCGGCAGGATGAGGTATGTCCTCAGTGACATGGGCCGATGATAGCGGCTGGGCCGCCGGCGAGGCCCAGGGTGCGTCTCGCAGCCGTCAGCTCGAACCTAGGTAAATCTATGCCTTCAGCAGATCCAGCCGCAATCGGTGCGGGAGATGTCCGGCCGCTCGCCGGACGGCCGGATCCCGCTGAGCGGGTCGTTGGCCTTCACCAGCGGCCGGGCGTTCAGGATCTCCGTGCTCTCGGCGAGCGTCCCACGGCGCACCGCCGGATCGGTGACCGACGGGCGCCATCTCGACGCGCTCGACCACCGCGACCGGCGGCGGCCCGATCGCCTCGCGAGCGGTGACGACCGTGCCATCGGGGTAGGGGAGCCAGAGGCCGCGCATGCGGGCGATGAAGTGCTCCGCCATGCCGGGCACGAGCATGTCCACGATGCCTCGCCCGCTGCGGCGGTAGCCGCGGGGTCGCTCATCGGCCTGGACTCGGTCGACGAAGGGTCGCTGCAGCAGCTCCAGGACGGCAACGCTGACGGCCTCGGGTGCATCCACCCTGGTCTCGCCGCCGGCGAAGATGGCGCGCCCAACCATTTCCGAGTCGCCGGTCCGGCGGTTGGCGCGAACCAGCTCGAAGACGATGGTGTCCTCGGTGCGCGGGTCGGTCGGCTGCTTCAGCACGTCCCGCAGGATAGACGAATCGCCGCCGCCGCCCGCGGGTTTCAGCGCGCCCCGGCGGCAGGAAGCGGCGGGCTAGAATCGACCCATGCAGGCCACCGACGAGAAGGGCTACCGCGGCATGGCGGAGGAGCAGTCCGACGAGCAGATCGACCACTGGGCGGCGGACCTGTTCGTCGACTTCGCCAAGCGCAGGGGCGTGGGTATCGCCATCGCGGCCTTCTGTCGCGCCGCGCGCCTGGATGAGCGCGGCTTCCAGCGCGTCTTCCTGATCGGCGGCGGCCCGGACCACGTCGTCGGCATCGACACCGGCGGCGCACTGGCGGCCCCGATCTTCGAGCTGCCGAAGGCCATAGCCGGGCTGCGGAAGACAGAGCCGCAGGCGCGCGAGCGGCTGATCGACTTCCTGGTCGATCACCGCGAGGTGATGAGCTACACGCCCTAGGTGGCTGCCTCGCGCGACGCCCGGATGATGGCGATCGCGTTCTCCAGCTTGAGCTTGCTGACGGTCAGATAGCGCGCCAGGTTGTCCCGATTGGTGTCCGGGATCTGCTCGATGAGCTCGGGACGGCGCAGCAGATCGACCAGCTCCTCGATGGCGTCAGCCAGCTTGCCGCGGTTCGACATCAGCGCATCGTCGGTGGCGCGGGCGGCCTTGGCCACCGCCACCTCACCCGCCACGGTCCGGCCCCGTCGCCGCTTGCTCTCGCCATCTGCATCGCCGGAGCCGTTCAGCGCTCGCAGCTTGCGCGAGCGTCAGCTCGCCTGCCGCCACCTTCTTGGCCAACCGGCGACGCGTCCGCTCGTCGGTGATCTTCATCAGCTCGTAGGCGTGGCTGATCGTGTCTTTGCGCACGGACACCAGCTCGCGAATCTCCGGCGGCGCATCGGCCAGGCGCATGCGGTTCTCGACGTAGCCCTTGTCCTTGCCGATCTTCTGGGCGAGCGGTCCGCACCGAGTAGCCAAGGTCCGTCATCTTGCGGAACATGGCCGCCTCTTCGAGCGGGGAGACGTCCTCGCGCTGCAGGTTCTCGATGATCGAGACCTCGAGCGCGGTCTGGTCGTCGAACTCGGCGACGATGGCGGGGATGGTTTCGCGCTGGGCGATGCCTGACGCGCGCCAGCGCCGCTCCCCGGCGATCAGCTCGTACTGCGCGCCGACCGGACGCACCAGGATCGGCTGCAGGACGCCATGCTCGCGGATCGAGTCGGCCAGCTCGGTGAGCGAATCCTCCTCGTAGGAGAGGCGCGGCTGGGCCGGGTTGGGCAGGATCTTGGTGATCGGGATCTCGCGGATCTGGGCATGGATCGCATTCGATTCGATTAGCGAGACGATGCCCGGCGCCAGGTCGACGGCCTGCGCCTCGTCGAACAGGCGATGGATATTCTCGCGGAAGGCCGGACGCTTGCTAGCCAAGTTCGATCACCTCGCGGGCCAGCTCACGGAAGGCACGAGCCGCGGCCGAGTTGGTGGCGTACTCGGTGACCGGCTTGCCCGTCAGCGGCGCCTCTCCGAGCTTCACCGTCTGCTTGATCATGGTGTTGAAGACCCGATGGTCACCGAGCTCGCGCAGGTTGGCCAGCATCTCGCGGGCGAGCACGGTCCGCCCGTCGAAGAAGGTGGCCAGCAGGCCCAGGATCTCGAGGTCGTGGTTCAGCTTGAGCTTGATGGTGTTGATCACCTTGATCAGCGCGGTCAGGCCCTTGATGGCGTAGTACTGGGTCTGCACCGGAATGATGACCCGGCTGCTGGCGACCAGCGCATTGATGGTGAGCAGCCCCAGGGTCGGCGGGCAGTCGATGATGATCACGTCGAACTGGCGCTGGGTCCAGCCGGCCAGCGCGTCGCGCAGCACCATCTCGCGCCCGATGGCGGTGAAGAGCTCGACCTCGGTCGACGCCAGCTCCAGCGTGGCCGGCGCGACCGACAGGCCGGGCATCTCGGCGGCGCGGACGATCTCGTCGAACGCCACGCGATCCTCGGAGAGGACGTCGGCCATGGAGACCTGCACCTCGGAAAGTGAGATGCCGAGGCCGACGGTCAGGTTCGCCTGCGGATCCATGTCGACGCACAGAACGCGGTAGCCAAGCTCCGCCAGCGCGCCACCCAGGTTGATGGAGGTGGTCGTCTTGCCGACGCCGCCCTTCTGGTTCGCGATCGAAATTACCTTGGTCAACGCTTCACCCTTCGCTGGTCGACGTGGAGGCGGCGTCGTGGTTACGACCCGTCGCGATCATAGCCGCGGCCCTTTCGACGGGGCACCCGGGTTATCCACAAAGCCGCCGAGTGTCGATGTCTTTGTGCAAAGACGAGCCCGTATACTCGAAGTTGTCCACCATCCATCGGGCCCATAGCTCAGTGGTTAGAGCATCCGGCTCATAACCGGCTGGTCGCAGGTTCGATCCCTGCTGGGCCCACCACCACGCGGAGGACTTCCCTTTGTCGACGGCCGATAAGCTGGCGCGCCTCCGGCAGCTGCGCGAGGAAGCGACGGTCGGTGGCGGGCCGGAACGCGTCGAGCAGCAGCATCGGCGCGGCAAGCTGACGGCACGCGAGCGTTTGGAGCTGCTGCTCGATGAGGGGACGTTCACCGAGCTGGATGCGTTCGTCACGCATCGGGCCACCGACTTCGGCATCGACCAGGAGGTGCACCTGGGTGATGGCGTGGTCACGGGGCACGGCGCCATCGACGGACGCAGCGTCTTCGTCTACGCCCAGGACTTCACCGTGTTCGGCGGCTCGCTGTCGGAGGCGCACGCCGAGAAGATCGTGAAGGTCATGGACCTGGCGCTCGAGAACGGAGCGCCGATCATCGGGCTGTCCGACTCCGGCGGGGCGCGCATCCAGGAAGGCGTCGTCTCCCTGGGTGGCTATGCCGATATCTTCCTCCGCAACACGTTGGTCTCCGGCGTCATCCCGCAGCTGTCGCTGGTCCTGGGTCCTTGCGCCGGCGGAGCGGTGTACTCGCCGGCCATCACCGACTTCACGATCATGGTCGACGGGACGAGCTACATGTTCGTCACCGGACCCAACGTGGTCAAGACCGTCACCCATGAGGAGATCGACTTCGAAGGGTTGGGTGGTGCGCGGGTTCACAACGAGACCAGCGGCGTCGCGCAGTTCCTGGCGGCGGGGGAGGCCGATGCCATCGACCTGGCGCGACGTTTGATCGGCTACTGGCCGTCCAACAACGTCGATCCGGCGCCGCGCGCAGTCGACTGGTCGGCGCCCGAGGTCAGCGGCGAAGACCTCGACACGCTGATCCCGGATTCGGCGCAGCAGGCCTACGACATGCATCGCGTGATAGGCGGCGTCGTCGACGCGGGATCGTTCACCGAGGTGCACGCGCACTTCGCGCGCAACGTGATCTGCGGCTTCGCGCGTATCGAGGGCCGGAGCGTCGGGATCGTGGCGCAGCAGCCGGAAGTGCTGGCCGGCGTGTTGGACATCGATTCGTCGGACAAGGCGGCGCGTTTCGTGCGCTTCTGCGACTGCTTCAACATCCCGGTTGTGACGCTGGTCGACGTGCCGGGATTCCTGCCCGGCGTCGACCAGGAGCATCGCGGCATCATCCGCCACGGTGCGAAGCTGCTCTACGCCTATTGCGAGGCGACCGTTCCAAAGGTGACGGTCATCACCCGCAAGGCATACGGCGGCGCCTACGACGTCATGAGCAGCAAGCATGTGCGCGGAGACCTCAACTTCGCCTGGCCCACCGCGGAGATCGCGGTGATGGGCGTCGAGGGCGCGGTGAGCATCATCTTCAAAGATCGACTGGCAAAGGCCGATGAGCCCGAAACGGAGCGGGCGAATCTGGTGGCCGAGTACGAAGAGCGCCTTGCCAATCCGTACGTCGCGGCCGCGCGAGGCTATGTCGACGAAGTGATCCTGCCGTCGGAGACGCGTTCCCGCGTCGCCAACGGACTGCGACTGCTGGCCGGCAAGCGCCAATCGGTGCCGGCCAAGAAGCACGGCAACATCCCCCTGTAGGGGCGCGTGTCCGTGCGCAAAGACAGCGGTCCGTCCGGCGCCGCCATCCGCCGCATCCTCGTCGCCAACCGCGGCGAAATTGCGATCCGGGTGATCCGCGCCTGTCGCGAGTTGGGCATGGAGAGCGTGGCGATCTACTCGGACGCGGACCGTGAGGCACCGCACGTCATCGCCGCCGACCAGGCGATCCGCATCGGGCCGCCGGCCGCGGCCGAGTCCTACCTGAACATCGAGGCCATCCTCGATGCAGCGCGTGCGTCGGGTGCCGACGCCATCCATCCCGGCTACGGCTTCCTGTCGGAGAACGCCGGCTTCACCCGGGCGGTGGAGGCGGCCGGGCTGATCTGGATCGGTCCACCGGCGGCGACGCAGGACGGCGCTCGGCAACAAGCTGGCTGCCCGCCGCGCCGCCGCAGAGGCGGGGGTGCCGGTGGTGCCGGGGCTGCTGGTGGCCCTCGACGCCGACGCGACACCCGACCTCGGCGAGATCGGCTTCCCGCTGATGCTGAAGGCTGCGGCCGGCGGCGGCGGTCGGGGCATGCGGCAGGTCGACGACGCGGCCGACCTGCCGCGATGCCATGGCCGCGGCCGCGCGCGAGGCGCAGGCCGCCTTCGGTGACGGCACCCTCTACGCCGGAGCGGGTGATCGCGCCGGCGCGCCATGTCGAGGTCCAGCTGCTCGGCGACCGTCACGGCGGGCTGGCGGTACTGGGCGAGCGAGACTGCAGCGTCCAGCGCCGGCACCAGAAGCTGGTGGAGGAGACGCCCTCGCCGGCGGTGACCGCGGAGGCCCGGGCGGCGCTGGCCGACGAGCGCGCGCCGGGTGGCAGCACGGTCGAGTTCCACAGCGCCGCCACGGTCGAGTTCCTGCTCGACGCCGACGGCGGCCATTACTTCCTGGAGATGAACACGCGGCTGCAGGTGGAGCACGGCATTACCGAGCTGGTGACGGGCATCGACATCGTGGCCTGGCAGATTCGCGTGGCGGAGGGATTCCCGTTGGACCGATCAGTCCTGGAGCCCGACTTCGCCGGCCACGCCATCGAGGCGAGGATCTACGCCGAGGACCCGTACGACGGATTCCGGCCGGTGGCGGGCATCGTCACCGCCTGGCACGCGCCCGATGGCCCTGGCATCCGCGTCGACCACGCGGTGGCCGAGGGGAAGGCCCTGACCGCCGAGTACGACCCGCTGCTGGCCAAGCTCATGGTCCACGCCAAGGACCGTCCGGCGGCGGTGGCTCGCCTGCGGCGGGCGCTGGATGAGACCCTGGTCGGCGGACTGCAGACCGACCTCGGCTTCCACCGCTGGCTGGTCGACCATCCCGCCTTCGCCCAGGGCGACTACCACACGGGCCTGATTGGCGATGACTGGCCGGACGGCGCCGCCCCAGACGCGGACGTCCTTGCCCTGGCCGCGGCAGCCGCGATCGCCGGGCGGCAGGCCGCCCCTGCCATCGAGAATGGCCAGGGCGTGGCCACCGCCACGCACCTGCCCGAGTGGGCGAATGTGGCGCGCCGCGAGGCGTTGCGCGGGGAGCGACCGTGACCGACTACGAGGCCCGAGTCCACGGGACCCAGGTCGAGCCCGCCGCGGGCTGGGCGCTGGAGTGGGTCGACCGGGGACGCAGGATCGGGCGGCTGACCAACGGGCACGCCAGCCAGATGGTGCTGGTGGAGGGTGCGGGGAGCGCGTGGTTCATCACCCTGGCCGGCCGCCGCATCCCGGTCAGCGTCCTGACCTGGCGGGAGCGCCTGCTCGCCGAGGCGCGGGGCGCTGCCGCCGACAGCGGCGCGCCGGTCGACATCCGCGCCACCCTGCCCGGGCTGGTGGTCGACGATCGGCGTGGCCGAGGGCGACGAGGTCGAGGAGGGGGCCGCCCTGCTGACCATCGAGGCCATGAAGATGCAGAACGAGGTGCGTGCGCCGCGCGGCGGTCGCATCGCGGCCGTCGGCGTGGTCGCCGGGCAGCCGGTCGCCACCGGCGTCCTGCTGCTCCGCATCGAGTGAGCGCGCCGCCGGCCGGTGACGACCCCGCCGGTACAATCCGGCGCGTGAGCCAGGCCGAGGAGACGCCGCCGCCAGCGCCAGCGCATCGGTCCACCTCCGGCGTCGAGATCAAGACCGTCTACGGCCCGGATGACCTGGCCGGCTTCGATCCCGCCGAGGAGCTGGGTGAGCCCGGCGCCTACCCCTTCACCCGGGGCATCCATCCGACCGGCTATCGGGGGCGCCTGTGGACGATGCGCCAGTACGCCGGGCTTCGGCTCCGCCGAGGAGACGAACCGCCGCTTCCACTACCTGCTGGAGAGCGGCCAGATCGGGCCTGTCGGTGGCCTTCGACCTGCCGACCCAGATGGGCTACGACAGCGACGCGGTGATGGCCGCCGGCGAGGTGGGTCGGGTGGGCGTGCCGATCGACAGCGTCGAGGACATGGCGCTGCTGCTGGCGCGGGATCGATCTCGGCACGGTCAGCACCAGCATGACCATCAACGCGACCGCGGCCATCCTGCTCGCCCTCTACCAGGCGGTGGGGCGACGGCAGGGGACCGATGCGACCCGGCTGCGCGGCACCATCCAGAACGACATCCTGAAGGAGTACATCGCGCGCGGGACCTACATCTTCCCGCCCGAGCCGTCGATGCGGCTGGTGACCGACACCTTCGCCTACTGCCGCGCCGAGCTGCCGGCCTGGAACACGATCAGCATCAGCGGCTACCACATGCGCGAGGCGGGCTCGACCGCCGCCCAGGAGGTGGCCTTCACCATCGCCAATGCCATCGCCTATGCCGAAGCAGCCGTGGCGCGCCGGACTGGCCTTCGAGGAGTTCGCGCCGCGGCTCTCCTTCTTCTTCGCCGCCCACAACGACCTGTTCGAGGAGGTGGCCAAGTTCCGCGTGGCCCGCCGCGCCTGGGCTCGGGTCGGCGCGAGACCGCTTCGGCGCGACCACCCGCGAGAGCCAGGCGATGCGCTTCCACGTCCAGACCGGCGGCTCGACCCTGACCGCCCAGCAGCCGGACACGAACGTGGTGCGCACCACCGTCCAGGGCCTGGCCGCCGTGCTCGGCGGCGCGCAGAGCCTGCACACCAACGCGCTGGACGAGGCGCTCGGCCTGCCCAGCCCGTCCACCGCCCGCCTGGCCCTGCGAACTCAACAAGTGTTGGCATACGAGTCCGGGGTCACCGGGCCGGTCGACCCGCTGGGCGGCTCGTACTACGTGGAGTCGCTGACCGATGCGCTCGACGAGCGGTCACGGCCGAGCTGGCCGAGATCGACGCGCCGCGGCGGGACGCTGGCTGCGCTGGCCGACGGCTACCAGCAGGGCGAGATCGCGCAGGCCGCCTACGACTTCCAGCGGGCGGTCGAGGCGGGGGAGGCGATCGTGGTGGGCGTCAACGCCTTCGCCGAGGGCGGCGACGAGCAGCGTCCCGGCCCCGCAGCCCATCGACCCGGACGCGGAGGCGCGCCAGGTGGCTCGCACCCAGGCGGTGCGTGCCGGCCGTGACCAGGTCGCCGCCGACGCGGCTGTCACCGCCCTGACCGCGCCGCGGCGGCCGGCACGGAGAACGTGCTGCCGCGCATCCTGGCCTGCGTCGAGGCGCAGGTGACGCTGGGTGAGATCTCCGACGCGCTGCGTGGCGTCTGGGGCGAGCACCGGCCGTGACCATCGGCGCCATCCATCACGTCGCGGTCGTCGTGCGCTCCATCGACGACGGCGCTGCCGCGCTACGAGCGCCTCTTCGGCTGGCGACCCGAGCGCGCCCCATTCGACTTCCCGCAGCAGGGCGTGCGCCTCTGCTTCCTGCCGACCGGCGAGGGCGCCGCGCGACTCGAGCTGGTGGAGCCGGTCGACCCGGCAAGGCGGGGTGGCGCCGCTTCCTGGCGGAGCGTGGCGAGGGCGTGCACCATGTCTGCCTGGTGAGCGACGACCTGCCGGCGGACCTGGCGGCCCTGGCCGCGGCGGAGGCGGAGCTCATCGACAGCGAGCCCCGCGCGGGCGCGCACGGCCGGGTAGCCTTCATCCATCCCCGCACGCTCAACGGCGTGCTCTGGGAGCTGGTCGAGCAGCCCGGTCACGAAGGAGACGCATGACGGAGACGGACGCGCAGCCCGATCGGCCACTGATCCCCGAGCGCCCGATGCTGCAGGGCGAACGGATCTGGCTTCGACCGCTGGAGGAGCGCGACATGCCCGCCTACGCGGCCGGGATCAATGACACCGCGGTTGGTATCCCGGCCGGCTATCGCTGGCCGATGAGCGGCGACCATGCCCGCGCCTGGCTGGAGCGCCAGCAGGACAGCGTCAAGCGCGGCGATGCCTTCCTCTATGCCGTCTGCGAGCTTGGGGACGACCTCTTCATCGGCACCACTGGCTCCATGAGGTGATCCTGGCTGGACGGCAGCGCGGAGCTGGCGATCTACATGGATCACGACCACCTCGGCGCCGGCTGGGGGACCGATGCGGTCCGCACCATCGTGCGCTTCGGCTTCGTCTCCCTGGGGCTGACACGGATCTGGCTCACCGTCGACGCCGACAACGCGCGGGCCATCCGCTCCTACGAGAAGGTCGGCTTCCAGACCGAGGGCGTCATGCGCCAGTCGCGGCGTGGACTGAACGGGCTCGACGATTCCCTGCTGATGGCGACTCCTGCGCGACGAGTGGGAGGCTGCCAGGGACCTGGCTAGCGCACTCCCGCGTCGCGCAGCAGGGCGGGGATCTGCGACGGCGAGTCCGCCACGCGCACGCCGGCCGCCTCCAGCGCCTGGCGCTTCGACTCGGCCGTGCCCGCGCCACCGGAGATGATCGCGCCGGCGTGGCCCATGCGGCGGCCCGGCGGAGCGGTGCGGCCGGCGATGAACGCCGCCATCGGCTTGCGCACCTCGCGCTCCACGAATGCTGCCGCGCGCTCCTCCTCCTCGCCGCCGATCTCGCCGATCATGACGATCGCCTCGGTCTGCGGGTCGCGATTGAACATGTCCAGCACGTCGATGAAGCTGGTGCCGATGATCGGGTCGCCGCCGATGCCGACGCAGGTCGACTGGCCCATGCCGGCATCGGTCATGGCCTGGACCACCTCGTAGGTCAGGGTGCCCGGAGCGGCTCACCAGGCCCACCGAGCCGGGCCGATGGATGGAGCCGGGGATGATCCCCACCTTGGCCTCGCCGACCGTGGTGGCGCCGGGGCAGTTCGGGCCGATCAGCCGCACGTCGCGCGCCTTCAGCGCGTGGTAGACGCGCAGCATGTCCAGCGCCGGCACGCCTTCGGTGATGCAGACCACCAGCGCCACGCCCGGCGTCCGCCGCCTCGAGCATGGCGTCCGGGCGCGAAGGCGGCCGGGACGAAGATGCAGGAGGCGTTGGCGCCGGTCTGGGCGACCGCATCGGCCATGGTGTCGAACACCGGCACGCGCCCGTCCAGCGCCATCTGGCCGCCCTTGCCGGGCGTGACGCCCGGCGACCAGCGGCGTGCCGTACTCGAGCATGCGCGCGCGAGTGGAACTCGCCCTCGCGGCCGGTGATGCCCTGGACCACCAGCCGGGTCTCGCTGCCGACCAGGATGCTCATGCCGGCGCTGCCCCGGAGGCCGCCGCCACCGCCTTGGCCGCCGCGTCGTCCAGCGATTCGGCGGTGATCAGGTTCGCCTCGGCCAGGATCGGCCTGGCCTCCTCGGCGTTGGTGCCCACGATGCGGACCACCATCGGCACCTCGCGATCGAGCATGCCGCGCGCCTCGACGATGCCGCGGGCCACCTCGTCGCCGCGCGTGATGCCGCCGAAGATGTTGACCAGGATGGCCTTCACGTTCGGGTCGTCCAGGATGATCCGGAAGGCGGCGGCCACCCGGTCCGCCTTGGCCCCGCCGCCGATGTCCAGGAAGTTGGCCGGCTCGCCGCCCGCCAGCTTGACCAGGTCCATGGTCGTCATCGCCAGCCCGGCGCCGTTGACCATGCAGCCGATGCTGCCGTCCAGCTTGATGAAGTTGATGCCCGCCTCGCGCGCGGCGATCTCGGAGGGCTCCTCCTCGTTCAGGTCGCGCATCGCCTCCAGGTCGGCGTGGCGGAAGAGGGCCGAGTCGTCGAGCACGATCTTGGCGTCCAGCGCCAGCAGCTCGCCTGCCTCGGTGATGACCAGCGGGTTGATCTCGGCCAGGTCGGCATCGGCTCCCATGAAGGCGTCGTACAGCCCGCGCAGGACCGATGCGAACGCCGGCCGCAGCTCGGCCGGCAGCCCCAGGAAGAACGCGGCGCGCCGCACGTTGTGGTCCTGCAGGCCCAGCAGCGGGTCGATCGGCAGGCGCAGGATCGCCTCCGGGTTGGTGCGGGCCGTCTCCTCGATCTCGACCCCGCCCTCGGCGCTGGCGATGATGGTCACCGCCTTGGCCCCGCGGTCCAGGATCAGCCCGAGGTAGAACTCCTTGGCGATGTCGGCCGCCGGCGCCACCAGCACGGTCTGCACGCGCACGCCCTTGATGTCCAGGCCGATGATCTCGCGCGCCCGCTGCTCCGCCTCGTCCGGGCTGGCGGCCAGCTTGACGCCGCCGGCCTTGCCGCGGCCGCCGACCAGCACCTGCGCCTTGACCACCACCGGCCCGCCGATGCGCTCGGCGGCGGCACGCGCCTCCTCCGGGGCTGGTCGCCACCTCGCCGGCCAGCAGCGGCACGCCGTGGCGGGCCAGGATCTCCTTGGACCGATACTCCTGGAGCTTCAATCGCGCCTCCGGAATCACGGCGCGCACCGCGTCGAACGGGACGCGGCGCGGGGACCAGATTGTAGCCGTCGCCCGCCCTACACTGGCGCGGCACCGCCGGCGCTTTGACCGGCGCGAACGAGGGAACGCCCCCGTGACCTATGCCGTCACGCTGATCCCCGGTGACGGGATCGGCCCGGAATTGGCCGACGCCACCGTCCACGTCCTGGAGGCCACCGGCCTCGGCTTCGAGTGGGACCTCCAGTCGGCCGGCGAGGCGACCATCGCCAGCGAGGGGACGCCGCTGCCCGACCGGGTGATCGACAGCATCCGCCGCAACGGGGTGGCCATCAAGGGGCCCATCACCACGCCGGTCGGCTCCGGCTTCCGCAGCGTGAACGTGGGTCTGCGGCAGGCGCTGGAGCTGTACGCCAACGTGCGGCCGGCCCGGACGATGAAGGGCGTCGAGACGCGCTACGAGGCGGTCGACCTGATCATCGTGCGCGAGAACACCGAGGACCTGTACGCCGGCATCGAGCATCGCGTCGGGCCCGATGCGGCGGAGAGCATCAAGATCATCACCCGCGCCGCCAGCCAGCGGATCGCGCGCTACGCCTTCGAGTACGCGGTGCGCAACGGACGGCGCAAGGTCACCGCCGTGCACAAGGCCAACATCATGAAGCTCTCCGACGGCCTGTTCCTGGAGAGCTGCCAGCAGGTCGCGGCCGAGTACGAGGGGCGCGTCGCCTTCGAGGACCGGATCGTCGACAACATGTGCATGCAGCTGGTGCAGAAGCCGGAGCTGTACGACGTGCTGGTGCTGCCCAACCTGTACGGCGACATCGTCAGCGACCTGGCGGCCGGCCTGGTGGGCGGGCTGGGCGTGGCGCCGGGCGCCAACATCGGCGACACGGCGGCCGTGTTCGAGCCGGTCCACGGATCGGCCCCCAAGTACGCCGGCCAGAACAAGGCCAACCCCACGGCGCTGATCCTGTCGGGCGCGCTGATGCTCCGCCACCTGGGCGAGACGGAGGCCGCCGACCGGGTCGAGTCGGCGGTGCGCGATGTCATCGCCGAGGGCCGAACCGTCACCTACGACCTGGGCGGCAGCACCGGCACGCGCGAGTTCGGCGTGGCCGTGGCGCAGCGGGTGACCGGCTGGATGAGTGGCCCCACGACACGATCGCATCAGCCTGTGGCTAGAATCGGCCGAAGGCCGAGCCGCGTCCGGCGGCAGCCGCAGATCGGCCTCCCGTCGTCCTGAGCTCGACACAGGAGGCGCCGTTCCAGCATGACCGCCACCCCGGGCCGGCTGGTCAACCCGCGCGGTACCGCGCGCCAGGGACTGGCACGCACCAACCGGCGCGACCCGTGGTGGATCGTGCCGGGCATCATCGCCGACCGGCTTCGGGGCGTTCATCGCCTACTCGCTCTTCTCGGCGCTGGTCTGGTACCCGTTGTTCGGCGTCGAGTACGAGGTGGACGGCTACCTCTCGCCCTTCTTCTCGCCCCTCATCTTCGAGAACGTGCTGCCGGTCTGGATCTCGCCGGCCATCTTCATCCTCTGGATCCCGCTCGGCTTCCGGACGACCTGCTACTACTATCGAAAGGCGTACTACCGCTCCTACTTCGCCGATCCGCCGGCCTGCGCGGTCGGTGAGCCGACCATCCACCGTCGGCTACGCGATGGAGCGGGCCTTCCCCTTCATCCTGCAGAACATCCATCGCTGGTTCCTGTACCTGGCCTTCATCCCGCTCTTCTTCCTGTGGTATCGACGCGGCTGCGTCGTTCGTGAACACCGGGCAGGTCCGGATCGGGCTGGGCAGCTTCATCCTGCTGGCGAACGCCGCCCTGCTGAGCGGCTACTCGCTGTCCTGCCATTCGCTGCGCCACCTGGCCGGCGGCCGCGCTCGACTGCTTCTCGTGCGGCGTCGCGAACCGCGTCCGCTATCGGGCCTGGCAGCGGCTGACCGGCCTCAATGAGCGCCACATGCTGTGGGCCTGGGTCAGCCTGGTGTCGGTGGCGCTCGCCGACCTGTACGTGCGGGCCATCGCGGCCGGCTGGATCGTGGACCCGGCGATCTACCTGTGAGCCCGGCGGCCAGCCACGAGGAGTACTCCCATGACGTGCTGGTGATCGGGGCCGGCGGCGCCGGGCTGCGCGCGGCGATCGAGGCGGCCGAGGCCGGCGCATCGGTCGGGCTGATCTGCAAGTCGCTGCTGGGCAAGGCCCACACCGTCATGGCCGAGGGCGGCGTGGCGGCGGCGCTGGCCAACGTCGCCGAACGCGACACGTGGCAGACCCACTTCCGGGACACCATGGTCGGCGGCAAGATGCTCAACCACTGGCGCATGGCCCAGCTCCACGCCCAGGAGGCGCCGGAGCGCGTCCGCGAGCTGGAGCGCTGGGGCGCGGTCTTCGATCGGACCCGCGACGGGCGGATCCTGCAGCGGCCCTTCGGCGGCCACACGCATCCGCGCCTGGCGCATGTCGGCGACCGCACCGGGCTGGAGATGATCCGCACCCTGCAGGACCGGACCGTCCAGTCGGGCGTGACCGTCTACATGGAATGCACGACCACCCACCTGCATGGTGCGGCGACGGCCGGGTCACCGGGCGCCTTCGGCTACTGGCGCCAGACCGGGGACCCCATCGCCTTCGCCGCCAAGGCGGTGGTGCTGGCCACCGGCGGCATCGGGCGCATCTGGCAGATCACCTCCAACTCCTGGGAGTACTCCGGCGACGGGCACGCCCTGGCCTACGAGCCGGCGCCGAGCTGATCGACATGGAGTTCGTGCAGTTCCACCCCACCGGCATGGTCTGGCCGCCGGGCGTGCGCGGCCTGCTGGTGACCGAGGCGGTGCGCGGCGAGGGCGGCATCCTGCGCAACAAGGAGGCGGAGCGCTTCATGTGGCGCTACCTGCCGGAGGACCGCCGGCACGAGTACGCCGAGACCGATGAAGAGGCCAGCCGCTGGGTCGAGGCGCTCAGCGAGGGCCGCACCACCGATGCTCGCATGCCGCCGGAGCTGTCGACGCGCGACAACGTGGCGCGCGCCATCTACACCGAGGTCCGCGAGGGGCGCGGCTCCGGCCACGGCGGCGTCTTCCTGGACATCAGCTACCTGCCGCCCGATCACGTGCGCCGCAAGCTGCCGTCCATGTACGAGCAGTTCAAGGAGCTGGCCGACGTCGACATCACCGCCGGACCCATGGAGGTCGGCCCTACCTGCCACTACGTGATGGGCGGCGTGCGCGTCGATCCGGAGACGGCGGCCAGCAGCGTGCCCGGCCTGTACGCGGCGGGCGAGGTGGCCGGCGGCATGCACGGCGCCAACCGGCTGGGCGGCAACTCGCTCTCCGACCTGCTCGTCTTCGGCCGCCGGGCCGGAGAGGCGGCGGCCGCGTTCGCTCGCGAGCAGGGCGCGACGCCCGAAGCTGGATGGACGCCAGCTCCGCAAGGCGAAGGGAGAGCTGCAGGCGCCGTTCGATCGCAGCGGCGGCGAGGACCCGTATCGGCTCCATCACGACCTGCAGGCCATGATGCAGAAGCTGGTCGGCATCTTCCGCACCTCCGCCGACCTGGAGGAGGCGATCGGGCACATCGGCGCCCTCCGCAAGCGGTGGGCGAAGGTGCGCACCGCCGGCGCGCCGGCCTACAACCCGGGCTGGAACCTGGTCTTCGAGCTGCGCAACATGCTGGTCTGCTCGGAGGCGGTGGCGCGCAGCGCCCTGCAGCGCACCGAGAGCCGCGGCGCGCACGCCCGGCTGGACCATCCCGGCCTCGATGCCGAGTGGGGCACGCGCAACAACGCGGTCGCGCTGGACGGCGGCGACGATGCGGGTCACGGCGCGCCCGCTGCCCGAGATGCCCGATGATCTGCGCAGCCTGATCACGACCTGAGGAGCCGTCGCATGCCATTCGCCCGCACCATGGCCTTCCGGCATTTCGACGTCTTCCGGGGCGGTCCCGACGACGAGGGCGCCTTCGTCGAGTTCTCCGTGCCGGTCGAGGAGGGGATGGTGGTGCTGGACGCGCTGCATTGGATCCAGGCCAACGAGGCCCCCGACCTGGCGGTGCGCTGGAACTGCAAGGCGGCCAAGTGCGGCTCCTGCGGCGCCGAGGTCAACGGCATGCCGTCGCTCACCTGCAAGACGCGCATCACCGACCTTCCCTCGGACCAGCCGATCCGGGTTGAGCCGATGCGGACCTTCCCGCTGATCAAGGACCTGGTCACCGACGTCTCGTGGAACTACGAGGTGAACAGCCGCATCCAGCCCTTTACCCCGCCGGCCGATGCGCCGCGAGGAGGCGTGGCGCTGGCAGCAGCAGGACATCGAGCGGGTGCAGGAGTTCCGCAAGTGCATCGAGTGCTTCCTGTGCCAGGACGTCTGCCACGTGCTGCGCAACCACGAGACCAAGAACCCGTTCCTGGGCCCGCGCTACATGGTGCGGGTCGCCGGGCCTGGAGCTGCACCCGATGGACCGGGCCGACCGCCGGCGCTACCTCAAGGACGAGGGCAACATCGGCTACTGCAACATCACCAAGTGCTGCACCGAGGTCTGCCCGGAGCACATCAAGATCACCGACAACGCCATCATCCCGTTGAAGGAGCGCGTCGTCGACGCCAGCTACGACCCGCTTGGCAGGCTGCCTGGCGCGCGATCGCGGGCACCGGCCGGCGAGCGCCCGGTGCCAAGAAGCCCTCGGCACCGCGCACCGGCGCGGCGAAGGTCGGGGAGGGGGCTGGAGACGGCGACGGCTGACGGCCTGCGCCTGCTGATCCACACCGACGGAGCGGCGCGCGGCAACCCCGGGCCTGGCCGGCGCCGGCGCCGCGCTGCGCGACGCCGCGGATGGCTCGCTGGTCTCCGAGCTGGCCGTCTTCCTTGGCGAGCGCACCAACAACTACGCGGAGTGGACCGCGGTCGCCCTGGCGCTGGAGGAGGCGAAGCTGCTCGGCGCGTCGCGCGTCGACCTGCGCATGGACTCGCAGCTGGTCGCGCGCCAGATCATCGGCGTCTACCGGGTGAAGCACCCGGACCTCAAGCCGATCCACGCCCAGGTCATGGAGCTGCTGGCCGGCTTCGACGGCTACACCGTCGGCCACGTGCCACGCGAGCTGAACAAGGAGGCCGATCGGCTCTCGAACGTGGCCATCGACCAGCGGGGCAGCTGAACCGAACAGAGTTCTCGTTCGTGGCCGGAATCGACTAGAATCCGAGGTCCCTGGAGGCGGCCGGACGGCCGCGGGCGCATCGGTCGAAAGGCCGCGTCCGAGGAAAGTCCGAGCTCCACAGAGCAGGCTCGCGGGTAACGCCCGTCCGCCGTGAGGCGAGGACCAGCGCCACAGTGACGATGCCCGCTTCGGCGGGAGTGAAACGCGGCAAGCTCGAGCCGGAGCAAGACCGAATAGGAGGGCGTCGAGGCTGCTCGCTCAGCCCTCGGGTAGGTCGCTCAGATGGATGGCCGTCGCCGGGCCGATGCAAGTCGGCCCGGGCACAGAACTCGGCTTACAGGCCGCCCTCCAGGGACTAGGTCACGTGAGGCGCGGCGGCCGCACTCATCCGGCGGCGGCGATGATGTCGGATGCCCGCTCGCCGCGTGGGACCTCGTCAGCCTTAGCGGCGAACTGCGACTGCGATTACGCAGCCTGATGACGACGACGAACGCCCGACCGCGCCGCTCGGTGGTCATCCAGCGAACCAGGTGCGGCGAGCAGTCCGCCGAGGGTCTCCTTGCTCGTATCGCCCGCAGTTGGGTAACGGCGACCCGGTCGAACCCGGAGCGGCTAGTCCTCGTCGGCGCGCCAGACCGTCGTGGCGGTGCAGGCGTTGCAGATGGGACGGGCCTCGTCCATGGTGCCGAGCGGGAGCGGGTACTCGCGGCCTCCCAGCAGGCAGTCGACCTGGACGGTGGGAAGCTTCTCGCCGGGCACGATCGAGACGTGGCGCACCCTGCAGCGCCGGATCCGCCCCTGGCGGGGGATCGGTGCGCGCGGGCTGCTGTCGATCTCTTCGATTGCCACGTCGCGGCTCCAGTTCTCGGCCCCCGGCCGCCGGTTGCAGCCGTGCCGGCGTCCAGCCTATGACCATCGGATCAATAGCCTCAATGGCGCGTTCGTACCCCCATCGGGCCAGCCGCCACGGGGTTCGGCGCGCGCTAGACTCACGTCGCGTTTGACGGGCGGCACCGCCCTGAATGGCTGGAGATTGACGAGGGTCTGTGTTCGGACGACGCAAGCGAGAACAGGAAGAGGCCGCCCGCGAAGCGGAACGCCGCGCCCTGTTCGCGGAGCTGGCCAAGCGCCCGGATACGATCTGCCCCTTCCTGGGGATGGCCGACAAGCGCACCGCCTACCAGGACGGCGTCAGCGATGAGCACCGCTGCTACGCCTTTGGTGACCCGGCCGAGCTGTCGGCCGAGCAGCAGCAGAAGGTCTGCCTGCAGCCGGGCTACGGAAACTGTCCGCGCTATCTGCGCGGAGTGCTGGTCATCCCGACCGAGGAGCTGGAGGCGCTCCGCCACCCGCAGCCGTTCCCGCCACCGGCCGCCGCCGCCGCCGCCGTCGCCAAGCCCGCACCGGAGCGGGGAGGCCGCGGCGGGCTGATCCTTGGCACCCTGGCCGTCCTGCTGTTGGTGGGCGCCGTCGCCGGGGGTGGCTACCTGTACCTGCGGAACCAGGTCCCGTCATCGGCGGTGGCGGCCACGTTGCCGGGCGGGACCGACCTGAACGCCGAGCTGCTCAGCCTGTCGGAGCCGGAGGACGGATCGCAGAGCCTCAGTGCGCAGGCGGCGATCGGCGCCGCGGCGGCCATACCCGACACCACCCTGGTCTACGCCATGGACCTGTCGCGGAGCACCCTCAGTGGGCCGGGCTGCGGCGGCGATCAGAATCGCGACGGCGCTGGAGGACACGCCCCTCGACTGCGAGATCGCGGCCGCCACCGCGCTGAATGCCGAGGCCGTGGAGAACGGCACGGTCGGGGCGGTGGGCCTGGTCGGCTTCGCGGGAGGGGCGGTCACCGCGGATCTTGCCCCCGGAGGATGGCATTCAGGCCTCACGCCACCGGATGCGGACGACGATGCGGACGGGGTGCCGAACGTGGTCGAGGCGCTGCAATCGGCGTACAGCGGCCGGCGCAGCCAGCCCGTTGGCTTTCGCGTCTTCACGCCGATGAGCACCGACACACGCACGACGGCGTTCAGCGCCGGCATCACCGCCGTCTGCCAGGTCATGGACGAGACCGATAGCGAAAACCGGCTCGTCGTCTTCCTGTCCGATGGCGGCAACGGGGGCGGTGACCCAGTCGCCACGGTGCTGCCCTGCGACGCCACGTCCGTCTTCCAGAGCTTCGCCGTCGGAGCCAGAGGCCAGCTGCGAGAACGTGACCGAGCTCGGCGGCCTGCAGGAGATCGCCGACCTGACCGACTGGGGTGTGCACCCCGGTCGTCGACCTGACGACGTTGCCGGAGATCCTGGGATCGGTGGTGCTGCCGCAGATCCTGCGCATCCAGCTCGCCGTGGATGGCGGCGAGCCCATTGACATCAGCCAGGAGGCTTCGCCTTCGCTGCCGGAGCAGGGCCCCGCTGAGGTGCAGGTGGACTACCCGATCCTTGCGCTGCCGGCGGGGGAGCACGAGCTCTGCCTGACCGTCTTCGCCTCCGACGCCGGCGGCACCGGCGAGGTCGAGACCTGCTCCTCCGTGGATGCCGCCGGAGGACGCCTCACCTCCGACTGACGTCGGGCCCACACCCCGGGGCCCTGAGGATCTCCGGCGCCCTTCGGTCCCAGGACCATCGTCCCTCCCTGCCTTGCGCAAAACCCCTTGACGGGGGTGATCGCCCCTGTATGATGGCGCCCTGTGGTCCAAAGTGGGGCCAAATGGGGAGCAGTGGTAGAGACACGAGCGCGATGGATCGGGCGTCATTCCTCACCGGCGAGTTCCGGCATGCCCTGGACGACCGTGGCCGCGTAGCGGTCCCGGCGCGATTCCGTGGGCGGCTGGCGGCCGGCGCCACGCTGGCGCGCTGGCTCGACCGCTGCCTGGGCCTCTTCCCGCAGGACGAGTGGGAGGACCTGGCGGGGAAGCTGCGGGCCCTGCCGCTGACCAACCCGCGGGCGCGCGAGTTCGCGCGGTTCATGTCATCGGGCGCGGTCGAGGTGGAGCTCGACCGGCAGGGACGCGTGCTGGTGCCCCAGTACCTGCGCGAGTACGCCGCCATCGGCGTGGGCGAGGTGGTGGTGGTTGGAGCGCTGAACCGATTGGAGATCTGGTCCCCGGCGGCCTGGCAGCCGTACCGGGCCAAGATCGAGGACGAGCCGGAGGCGCTCGCCGAGCACCTCGCCGACCTCGGCATCTAGCGGGCGAGCACGCCATGACGCACGTGTCGCCCCGCCATTCATGCGTCTCCGGGCCGATCGGCCCGTCACCCGACCAACGAGGTGCAACGGCGAATGGGAGAAGGGCACCTGCCGGTCCTGGTCGACGAGGTTCTCGCCTCTCTCGACGTGCGGACGGGCAGCTCCATCGCCGATTGCACGGTCGGGGGCGGAGGGCACGCCGACCGGCTGCTGGAGGCCTCGTCTCCCGATGGTCGCCTGCTCGGCCTGGATGCCGACCGGGCGGCCATCGCGGAGGCGCATCGCGTGCTGGCGCAGTACGGCGATCGGGTCGTGCTGCGCCAGGCCAACTTCGAGGCGATCTACGAGGTGGCCCGCGAGGAAGCGTTCATCCCGCTGGATGGCGTCCTGTTCGACCTGGGCCTGAGCAGCTACCAGCTGGCCGACCCGTCGCGGGGCTTCAGCTTCACGGCCGATGCGCCGCCGGACATGCGGTTCGATGAAGACGCCGGACTATCGGCCCTGGATCTCATCGACCGGACGTCGCAGCGAGAGCTCGCCGGAATCCTCGCGACGTTTGGTGAGGAACGCCGTGCGGGTCGCATCGCGAAGGCGATCCTGGCGGCGCGTCAGGAAGGGCGGCTGATGACCACCGCCGATCTGGCTGCCGTGGTCGCCGCGGCCGCGCCGGCCACGGGCGCCGACGCCGGACGCATCCACCCCGCCACCCGGACCTTCCAGGCGCTGCGCATCGCCGTCAACCGCGAGCTGGAGGTCCTGCCGCCCGCCCTGGCGGGGGCGCTGGCCGCCCTGCGTCCCGGAGGCCGCCTGGCCGTCATCAGCTACCACTCCGGCGAGGACCGGATCGTCAAGCGCTTCATGGCGCGGGAGAGCCGCGACTGCGTGGAGGAGCCGCTGCCACCGGTCTGCACCTGCGGCCACCGCGCCCAGCTGCGGGTCATTCATCGACGGGGGATCACCGCCAGCGCGGACGAGATCCGCCGCAATCGCCGCGCGCGCAGCGCACGCCTGCGCGTGGCGGAAAAGCTCGTCCCAGTCCCAGGTCAGGCACACGACGGAGGGTCACCAGCATGAGTCGAGGAAAGCCACGTCACCAGGCGAGCCGGCGCCGCACCTACTCGGCCCGGCAGCGCGACGTCCGCGAGCGTCGCGACCGAGAGGTCGAGGGCGGCAGTTCTGGCCGTCGGACCACATGACGGCCTTCGAGATCGAGGAGAGCCTCGACTTCGAGTCGCCGACATCGTGGGCTATCCGCCTGCCCGGCCGCACGGCGGCCTGATCGACCGATGGCCATCAGCGGAGCGCGCCCGGCCAGCCGGTTCGGCCTCTTCGGCCGTTCGCGGCCGCGCCCGCGCGCGGTGGCGCAGCCTCGTCGCCGGGCGGGCGCCGGGCGGCGGGCGCGGCGGGTCGGCGGGATGTCCGGCGCGCTGATCGGGATCGCCGCCGCGGCCGGCCTGGCGCTCTTCCACCTGAGCCAGTCCAGCCACGTGGCCGCGATCGGCTACGAGATCGACCGACCTCCAGCGCGCAGCTCGCGGAGCTTCGTGCCGAGCAGCAGCAGCTGATCCTCCGAGATCGGCGAGTCGCGATCGCCGGCAGTGATCGAGCAGCCGCGCCAAGAGCACGCTTGGCCTCGTCGCCCTGCCGCCGAGCGCCGTCACCTTCGCCCAGCCATCGACCAACCGACCACAAATGAACCGATGACTCCGCCCCGCCCGGGCGGAGTCGGGAGAACGCCATTGCTCGCCAGGACCGACAGCCGTGCCCGCGCCCTGCTCCTGCTCCTGGTGGCGGCCATCGTCGCCACCGGGATCGGCACGCGGCTGGCGTGGTGGCAGATCGTCGAGCGCGATCCGCTGGCCAGCATGGCCATGCACCAGCTGGCGCAGAACGAGGAGATCCCGGCCGAGCGCGGCGAGATCACCGACGCCACCGGCGTCCTGCTGGCGACCTCGGTCGAGCTGCAGTCCGTCTTCGCCACGCCGCCCTCGGTCGAGGATCCGGAGAGCACCGCCGCCTTGCTGGCCCCGGCGCTGGGCGTGGACGTGGACGAGCTGCGGGACCGGCTGACCAGCGACGATCCGTGGGTCTGGCTGAAGCGCCGCGTGGACCCCACGGTCAGCGATCGGGTCCGGGAGCCTGGACCTGGCCGGGATCGGCATGCTGCCCGAGACGAAGCGCGTGTATCCCGTCCAGGGCATCTCGCCGCGGCACGACCCTGGCGGCCCAGGTCATCGGCTTCGTCAACGTGGATGGCGTTGGGCAATACGGCATCGAGTCCGCCGAGGACGACCTGCTGGCCGGCCTGCCCGGATCGGTCACCGCCCAGGAGGACGTGATCGGCCGCCAGATTGCCGACTCGGTCCGCGAGCTGCGGCCTCCGGTCGACGGCTCGGACATCCGGCTGACCATCGACGCGGGCCTGCAGCACCTATTGGAGGCCGCGATGTGGGGCACCTACCGGCGCAACGCGGCCGAGGGCGTCACCGGTGTGGTGATGGACGTCAAGACCGGGCGCGGTGCTGGCGCTGGCCACCTTCCCGTCCTACGACGCGAACAAGTACGGCACGCTGGACCCGGAGGTGTTCACCAACCCGGCCGTGTCGCGCCAGTACGAGCCCGGCTCGGTGATGAAGGCCTTCACCGTGGCCGCCGCGCTGGACGCGGGGGCCATCACCACCCGCGACACGTTCAAGGACAACAACAATCTGGTCATCGGCGACGTCCGTATCCAGAATGCCGACCGCTATACCTCCCCCTACGGCCACGGCCGCGATCACGGCCGGTGACGTCCTGAAGCTGTCGAACAACGTCGGCGCGGCCAAGATCGGTCTGACCCTGGGCCGCGCAGGGCCTGTACCAGGCGCTCCGCCGCTATCGGCTTCGGCGAGCCGACCGGGATCGAGATCGCGGGCGAGGCGCTCCGGCGTGGTCTGGAACCCGGACGGGCCGAACGGGTCCGGAGACCTGACCGCCGCCCAGAACGCGTTCGGGCAGGGCCTGTCGGTGACCGCCATGCAGCTGGTGGCCGGCTACGCCGCCATCGGCAACGGCGGGGAGCTGGTGACGCCGCACGTGGTCGCCGGCTGGACCACCCCCGACGGCGTCGACCACGCGGTGGACCCGCCGGCGCCGCAGCGCATCATGCGCGCAGAGACGGCCGACACCGTGCTGCAGCTGCTGACCGACGCCGTGGACGACGGGATCGCACAGCCGGCATCCATCCCCGGCTACTCGGTGGCGGGCAAGACCGGGACCGCCCAGATCGCCGGGCCGATCACCACACGCGTCCGCACCGGGACCGACGACCACGGCAAGCCCGATCTACGAGCACGTCCACGCACTACGGCTACATCGACGGCTGGATCGACTCCAGCTTCATCTCGCTGCTGCCCGCGTCCGATCCGAAGATCGTCACCCTGCTGCTGATCCATCGGCCGGCGACATGGGGCCTCTACCAGATGGCGCAGCGGCCCGACGACCTGTTCCGCGATCTGGCTCCCGACATCCTCAGCTACCTGGCCATCCCGCCGGACCGCCCGCCCAACCGGTCGCCAGCCGATGACGCTGCTAGACTCGGCCGACCCAGTCGCAGGAAGCCGAGTGCCACCATCGATCCGTCTCGATGACCTCGTGGCCGCCACCGGCGGCCGCCTCCTCGGACCAACGACCGTCACCCACTTCACCACCGCCGCCGTCGACTCGCGGCACGTCACCCCCGGCAGCCTGTTCGTGGCGCTGCGCGGTGAGCGGGTCGATGGCCATGCCTTTGTGGGTGAGGCCGCGGCCAATGGGGCGTCCGTCGCCCTGGTCGAGCGGCCGGTCACGCTCCCTGCGGAGGCGACGCCGTGGCACTGGTCCAGGTGCGCGGACACGCTCGCCGCGCTGCAGGAGCTGGCCGCCTGGTGGCGCAGCCGCTCGGCCGTGCGGGTGGTGGGCATCACCGGCTCGACCGGCAAGACGATCGCCAAGGAGATCGTGGCCGACGTCCTGGCCCGGACCCGAACCGTGCTGCGCAACGAGGGCAACCTGAACTCCGAGACGGGCCTGCCCATGACCCTGCTCCGCCTGGAGCCCGAGCACGAGGTGGCGGTGCTCGAGATGAGCATGTACACCGAGGGCGAGATCGCGCGCCTGGCCGAGATCGCGCGGCCCGAGGTCGGCGTGGTGCTGGCGGTGCACCCCACCCACCTCGAGCGCGCCGGCAGCATCGAGGCCATCGCCCGCGCCAAGTCGGAGCTGCCCGCCGCCCTGCCCGCGCGACGGGCTGGCCGTCCTGAATGCCGATGACCCGCGCGTGGCGGCGATGGCGACCGGCCACCGCCGCCGAGGTGCGCACCTACGGGCTCCGCGCCGGACGCGACCGTGCGCGCCGTCGGAGATCGAGTCGCTGGGCCTGGCGCGGCACCGTCTTCACCCTGCAGGCGCCGTGGGGGACGCGCCGCGTTCGCAGCGCGATGCCCGGCCGCCACCTGGTGCCGCATGCCCTGGCCGCAGCGGCGGTGGCCGAGCGCTTCGAGGTGCCGCTCGACGAGGTCGAGGCCGCGCTGGCGGCAGGGCAGCCACGCCGACCACCGCATGGCGATGGTGACCGCGGCCTCGGGCGCCACGCTCATCGACGACACGCTACAACGCGTCGCCGGTCTCGGTCTCCGCCGCGCTCGACTTCCTGGCCGAGACGCCGGTGGCTCGCCGGCCGCCACCGCTACGCGGTGCTGGGCGACATGCTGGAGCTCGGCCCGGACGAGGAGCGCCTGCACCGCGAGATCGGGGCCAGAGCCGCCGCGATCGTCGACGGCCTGCTGGCGGTGGGGGAGCGCGGTCGCTGGATCGCCGAGGCGGCTCGCCATGCCGGGCTGGCGCACGTGGACGACCGCTGCAGACGTGGACGAGGCGATCGACGGCGTTCGATCGGTCGCATCCCGGCGGCCGCCGGGGACCTGGTGCTGGTCAAGGGCTCGCGCGGGATCGAGCTGGATCGGCTGGTGGATGCGCTGGGGCAGCGCATGACGCTGATCAGCATCGTGCTCGCGCTGCTGCTGGCCTTCACCGGCGTGGTGCTGCTGGGACCGCTCTACATCGGCCTCCTCCAGCGCCTCGGCTTCGGCAAGCGCATCCGCACCGATGGGCCGGAGAGCCACCAGGTCAAGGCGGGCACGCCGACCATGGGCGGCATGCTGATCGTGCTGGTCGTCATGTTCCTGGCCATGGCGATGCGCATCGAGGACAGCGTGACCCTGACGCCGATGCTGGCGCTGGTGGGTGTCGGGCATCCTGGGCGCGATCGACGACTACGTGAACGTCCGCACCGGGCATCGGCATGCGCGGGCGCTGGAAGCTGATCTGGCAGACGGCGGTGGCGCTGCTGGCCGCGTTCTATGTCCAGCGTCACTTCAACATCACGGTCCTGAATGTCCCGTTCCTCGGCGAGGTCGTGGTCGGCGCGCTCTTCTTCGCCCTGTTCATGGCCTTCGTGATCGTGGGCGTCAGCAACGCGGTGAACCTGACCGATGGGCTGGACGGCCTGGCGGCCGGGGTCCTGATCTTCAGCTTCGTGGCCTACCTGCTGATCGCGCTGTTCGATCCGCCGGGACGGCTGGATCCGCACCCGAACCTGGCCATCTTCTGCGCGCTGATCATCGGCGCGCTGATGGGCTTCCTGTGGTTCAACGTCCACCCGGCGCAGATCTTCATGGGCGACTCGGGGTCGCTGGGCCTGGGCGCCACGCTGGCCGTGGTCGCCACCCTGAGCCGGCAGCTGCCGCTGCTGGTGATCATCGGCATCGTCTTCTTCGCGGTGATCATGAGCGTGGTCCTGCAGGTCGTCTCGCTTCCGGCTGCGGGGCCGGCGCATCTTCCGCATGGCGCCGCTGCAGCACCACTTCGAGCTCATCGGCTGGGCGGAGGAGAAGATCACCGTCCGCTTCTGGATCGTCAGCGCGCTGGCCGCGCTGCTGGGCTTCAGCGTCTTCCTGGCCACCACCTTCGGGCTGTCCTAGGTCCGATGAAGACCATGACTGCACCGACCCTCACCTCCACCGCCGACCTGCGCGGCCGGCGGGTCCTGGTCCTCGGCCTGGCCCGATCCGGCGTGGCCGCCACCCGCATGCTGCCCGACGCCGGCGCCGAGGTGACGGTCTACGACCGCCGCTCCGCGGACGACCTGGCCGATGCGCTGGCCGGGCTGGGGCGCACGCCGATCGCTGGCGCCTCGGCGCTCGGACCCGGCCGATGTCGAGCGCCTGCTGGCCGCGGCCGAGCTGGTCGGTCACCAGCCCTTCCATCTCGGCGCGCTTCCCGACCACCGACGCCGTGGCTGCGCGAGGCGCTGGCCGCGGCAGAGCGGCGCGGCGTGCCGGTGATGGGCGAGGTCGACCTCTTCCTGCGCTGACGCGGGCGCGGGTCCTGGCGGTGACCGGCACCGAAGGGCAAGACCACGACCACCGCGCTGATCGGCGCGATCCTGGAGGCGGCCGGCGTGCCGCACGCCGTCGGCGGCAACATCGGGACGCCGCTGATCGAGCAGGTCGACGGCTGGGGCCGCGATGACTGGGCGGTGCTGGAGCTGTCCGAGCTGCAGCTGCCGACCATCCCGCGCGGTGCCGACATCGCGGTCTACACCAACATCGGCGCCGACCACCTCGACCGGCACGGCTCGCGTGGAGGCGTACCGCGCCGTGAAGGCGCGGCTGGCGGAGCTGAGCGGCGACGCGGGATCGTGGTCCTGAACGCCGACGACGCCGGCATGCCGCGAGCTGGGCGCCTCGCTGGCCGGCGACCTGCGCTGGTATGGCCTGGACGACCGGATCGCCGCATCGGCCGGCGGTGCGAGACGAGATCGTGACCGTTGACGGCGAGCCGGTGCTGCCGGTCGCCGACGTGCCACTGCCCGGCCGCCACATGCTGGGCAACGTCCTGGCCGCCGCGCTCGGCGGCGCGCCTGGCCGGCGCGACCCGCGAGCGCGATCGCCAGTGGCGTCCGCGGCTTCGCCGGCGTGCCGCATCGGCTCGAGACGCTGGCGGAGCGCGACGGCGTGCGCTGGGTCAACGACTCGCAGGCCACCATCCCGATGGCGGCCATCGCCGGGCTGGAGGCGTTCGCGCCGGCGCCGGTGGTCGCTGATCGCCGGCGGTCGCGGCAAGGGCCTCGACTACGGCGAGTTCGCCGACGCGATCGCTGCGCGCGCCCGCGCCGTGGTGCTGATCGGCGAGACGGCCGGATGCGCTGGCCGAGCTGCGTCGGCGGACCGCGTGCCGATCGCAGCAAGCTGCGAGCATGGACGAGGCCGTGACGCTCGGCCGCCGACCTGGCCGAGCCCGGCGACGTGGTGCTGCTCTCGCCCGGCGGCCGCCAGCTTCGACATGTTCGCCGACTACGCCGCCCGCGGGGATGCCTTCCGCGCCGCCGTCGCGGCGCTCGAGGAGGCGCTCCGATGAGCGCCGCGGTCGCGGCCGCGCGCGCGTCCGGCCGCGGCACGCGTGCGCCGGGCGTGCGCCGCGAGCGCCACCACGTCAACTACCCGTTGCTCATCGCCGTCCTGGCGCTGGTCGCCATCGGCGTGGTGATGGTCTACTCGGCGTCGAGCGTGCAGTCGTACCTCGCCAGCAGCGACCCTGCGGCGCAGGGCATGCAGCAGGCGATCTGGGCGGCGCTCGGGCTCGGCGCGATGTTCCTGGCCAGCCGGACTCGACTTCCGGCTGCTGCGCTACCTGGCCATCCCCGTCTACGTCGTGACGCTGGCGCTGCTGATCGCGGTGCTGATCCCGGGCATCGGTACCGAGGCCTTCGGCTCGCGGCGCTGGATCGTGATCCCCGGCATCGGCAGCTTCCAGCCGGCCGAGCTCGCCAAGCTGGCGATCTGCATCTACCTCGCCCACTGGCTCGACCGGCGAGGTCGCGGGGCGCGCACCTTCTGGAACGGCTTCGTCCCGTTCGGCCTGCTGGTCGCCCCCGGCTTCCTGCTGATCGCGCTGGAGCCCGACCTGGGCACGGCCGGCGTGTACGCCATCACCACCTTCGCCATCTTCTTCATGGCGGGCGCCAACCTGCTCTACCTGGGCGCCATCGGCTGCGAGCAGTCGTCGGCGCCGCCGTGGCTGATGATCAGCAGCACGGCCTACCAGGCTGGAGCGCGTGCGGACCTTCCTCGACCCGTTCCGCGATCCGCTGGACGCCGGCTACAACACGATCCAGGGCCTGCTGGCGCTGGCCATGGGCGGCATGGTCGGCCAGGGACTGGGCGCCAGCCGCATGAAGTACCTCTACCTGCCGGCGCCATCGACCGACTTCATCTTCGCCATCATCGGCGAGGAGTGGGGACTGCTCGGCACCCTGACCGTGCTGGTCCTGTTCGTGATGGTCGCGTACCACGGCTACCGGATCGCGATCAACGCGCCGGACACGTTCTCCGGCCTGCTGGCGGCCGGGATCACGACCTGGCTGGTGGCGCAGGCCTGCGTCAACATGATGGTCGTCACCGCGCTGATGCCGGTCACCGGCATCCCGCTGCCGTTCATCAGCTACGGCGGCTCGGCGCTCACCATCAACCTCGTGGCGGTCGGCATCCTGCTGTCGATCTCGCGCGAGACCACCCAGACAGGATCGTTGCTCGATGCGGTATTTGGTGTCGGGCGGCGGGACCGGCGGGCACGTGTACCCCGCGCTGGCCGTCGCACGGGCCCTGCGCGACGCGCAGCCCGGGCTTGAGCTCGCCTACGTCGGCGGCGTCCGTGGCCTCGAGCGACGGATCGTGGCCGCACGCCGGTTGCGATCTGCCGTACCACGAGCTGATGGTCCGCTCGCTGCGCAGCGGCGGCATGAACGCGCACCTGGTCACGGATCCGATGCGCCTGGCCGCCTCGGTGCCGCAGGCCTGGCGCTGCTCGGCCGCCTGCAGCCGCGCGCCGTCTTCACCAGCGGCGGCTACCTGGGCATTCCGCTGGTCATGGCCGCGCGCGCCGCGCGGGATCCCGTCACTGGTGTGGGAGGGCAACGTGGTGGCCGGCCGCGCGACCGCGGCGGTGGGCCGGATGGCGACCCGCGTGGCCGTCTCGTTCCCGCCGACGCAGGCGACGCTTTCCCGGGCCGCGCCTTCGTCTCCGGCACGCCCGATCCGCTCTTTCGCCGGCGTCGACCGCGCGGCGGCGCGAGCCTCGTTCGGGGTCGCGGCCGGATGACCGGCTGCTGCTCGTCTTCGGCGGCTCGCAGGCAGTGGCGCGCATCACCGCCGCCCTCGAGCCGGGTCCTGGAGCGGCTGCTGGCCGACTGGCGGGTGCTGCACATCGCCGGCGAGGCGGGCATGGCCGCATGCCGAGGCGATCCGGGGTCGCTCTGGCAGTCACCTGGCCGATCGCTACCAGCCGGTCGGCTTACCTGACCGATCGCATGGCCGATGCGCTGGTGGCCAGCGACCTGGTGCTCGGGCGGGCCGGCTCGTCCACCTGCGCGGAGGTGGCCGCGGTCGGCGTCGCCTCGATCCTGGTCCCGTATCCGTACGCCGGCGCGCACCAGCGCGCCAACGCCGCCTTCCTCGCCGATCGCGGTGCCGCGGTGATGGTGCCCGACGCCGAGCTCGACGGGGAGCGGCTGCTGGCCGAGGCGCGCGGCTGCGCGACGACGCGACGCGCGCCGCGCATGGCGGCCGCCGCGCGGGCGCTGGGCCTGCCGCACGCCGCCGACGACGATCGCCGACGAGCTGCTGGCCATGGGCGAGGGCCGGCCGCTGCCGTCGCTGGCCGGAGCCGCGGCCTGATGGGCGCGCCGGCGGGCGCGGCGCCGGCTGGCCCAGCTCGACGCCGCTGGCCGCCGAGCCGGCCTGGAGCTGCGGCACGGATGCGCCGCTCGCGCCGCTGACCACGCTGCGGGTCGGTGGCCCGGCCGACCGTCTAGCCGAGGCGCGCGACCGACGACGGCCTGCTGGCCCTGCTGCGGATCGCGCGCCAGGCCGAAGTGCCGGCCTTCGTGCTGGGCAACGGCAGCGACCTGGTGGTCGCCGATGCCGGCATCCGCGGGCTCGTGATCCGCAATCGCGCCAGCGACGCCTCCATCGAGCGACGGCCAGCTCACCGCCGAGGCGGGCAGCCCGATGGCCATGCTGGTCAAGCGCTGCACCGCCGACGGCGCTGACCGGTCTGGAGTTCGGGATCAGCATCCCCGGCACGCTGGGCGGCGCGGTGTGGGCCAACGCCGGCGCCCACGGCGGCGAGATGCGCGACGTGGTCGAGTGGGTCGACGCCTGGCAGCCCGCCGACGACACCGTCGGCGCGCCTGGCGCCGCCGACTGCGCCTTCGCCTACCGCGAGTCGCGCTTCAAGCACGGCGACGAGGTGGTGCTGCGCGGCCGGCCATCCGGCCTGCGCCCCGGGCGAGCCGGACCGGATCGCGGCAGAGGTGGCCGAGCACCAGGCCAAGCGCGCAGGCGACCCAGCCGCTGGCCGACCAGAACGCCGGCAGCGTCTTCCGCAATCCCGCCGGGCGACCACGCCGGTCGCCTGATCGAGGCGGCCGGCCTGAAGGGCACGCGCGCTCGGCAGCGCCGATGGTCAGCACCCTGCACGCCAACTTCATCGTCACCGACCGCGGCGGGCGCGCGGCGGACGTCCGGGCGCTGGGCGACCTGGTGCGGGCCACCGTGGCCGACCGCTTCGGCGTGCAGCTCGCCTACGAGATCGAGTTCGTCGGTGACTGGGACGCGCCGGAGGGCCGAGGCATGACGCGGCGCCTGCGGGTCGGCATCTTCGCCGGCGGCCAGTCGGCCGAGCACGAGGTGAGCGTCTCATCGGCCGAATCGGTGCTGCGCGCCATCGACCGCGAGCGCTACGAGCCGTACCTGGTCTACATCGACCGCGAGGGTCGCTGGCACCTGCCGGCCGGCCCCGCCGCGGAGCTGGGACCGACCGGGCTGGCCGGCCTGCTGGGGGTCGACACCCCGGCCGCGCACACCGCGCGCCTGCAGGACGGGCGCACCGGCCCTGCCGGTCGTCGCGCCAGGCGGATGCGCTGGCGCCGCGCGCCGCCCTGCGTTCCCTGGCCGAGGCGATCGACGTCGCCTTCCTGGTGATCCACGGCCCGTTCGGCGAGGACGGCACGCTGCAGGGCTTCCTGGAGCTGGCCGGCATTCCGTACACCGGGGCCGGGGTGATGGCCAGCGCGGTGGCCATGGACAAGATCGTGTTCAAGGACCTGATGCGCGGCCATGGCCTGCCGGTGGTCGACTTCACCTGGTTCCGCCGAGCGGACTGGACCGATGACCCCGACGCGGTGCTGGCCGACGTCGGCGCACGCATCGGCCCACGCTCGGTCGTCAAGCCGGCCCGCCTGGGCAGCAGCCTGGGCATGACGCTGGTCCGGGAGGCCGGCCGAGCTGCCGGATGCCATCGACGAGGCGCTTCGCTACGACAGCAAGGTCATGGTCGAGCGCTACGTGGCCGACGCGCGCGAGCTCGAGTGCGGCGTGCTCGGCAACGACCACCCGCGTCGTCTTCCCGCCGGGTGAGGTGCGCAGCCACGGCGAGTGGTACGACTACGCCGCGAAGTACACCGAGGGCCTGGCCGACGTCTTTCCGCGCGCCGACGTGGAGCCGGCGCTGGCCGGCGCGCCTCCAGGAGCTGGCGCTGGCCGCCTATACGGGCGGTGGACGCCGCCGGCTTCGCCCGCGTCGACTTCCTGGTGCCCGATGACGCGGTGTACATCAGCGAGATGAACACCATCCCCGGCTTCACCACCACCAGCATGTTTCCGAAGCAGGCCGAGCTGGCCGGGATCGGCTTCCGGCGAGCTGATCGATCGGCTGATCGAGCTTGGCCTCGATCGCGCCGGCGATCAGGGCGGGGGTGACCGGATGAGCGGCGCTCGGCCTGCGGCGGAAGTGTCGGGCAGCCACGCCCGACGGCCCGGCAAGCCGCTGCGCCGCCGGATCGGCCGCCTCGACTGCCGGCCGGCGGGCCGCATCCTGGCCCTGCTCCTGTTCACCGGCCACCATCGCCGGCCTGGTGGCGGGCGTCTACGGACCGTGGCTGCGGGTCACCGCCCTCGGCCACACGCGGCGAGCGTACACGCCCGCCGGCAGCGTGCAGGAGATCCTGGACGACTATCGCGGCGCGCCGATCCTGGCGGTCGATCGCGCGGCGCTGCGCGACCGGCTGGCGGCGCTGCCGACCGTGGCGGACGCCCAGATCGACGCTGCGGCTGCCGGGTGAGCTGCAGGTCGCGATCACCGAGAAGGCGCCCGCCTTCGTGTGGCGCACCGCACGGGCCGTCCTGGTCGGCGCGCGCGGACGGCACGATCATCGCCGAGCTGCCGCTCACCGGCGAGCTGCCTGATGGGCTGCGTCGGCTGCCGAGCGTGGACGACGAGCGCTTCGTGTCGCGCCTGCTGGCGGTCGGGCGACGCGGTGCCGCCGGCCGAGCTGCGGGTGGCGAAGCGCCTGGCGGCGCTCGACCCGCAGGCTCATCGGCTCGCGGGCGCGCCAGCTCGACGTCAAGGTCGACTACCAGATGGGCTTCGTGCTGGAGCTCACGCAGCCCGCCTGGACGGCGGCGATGGGCTTCTACCAGCTCGATCCCCGCGAGGACCAGGCGGCCGCCGACGCGCGGCTGGAGCAGCAGCTGGCGGCCATCCGAACCCTGTTCGCCACGCGGCGCGGAACGGAATGTGTCCGTGGCTGGATGCCCGCAACCCGGGAAAGGTATATTGGGCCCCTTAGAGCTCGCGACGGTACCGACCACGGTCCGAGCGGCGTGCAGCGGAACCGACGCGGATGTGGCTTCCCCTGATCGGCCTCGCGGTGGGCATCGCGCTGGGGCTGGTGCTCAACGTGAGTGTCAGCCCGGACCTGGCGCGCTACAGCGCTGTCGCGCATCCTGGCCGGCCTGGACTCCGTGCTGGGCGCGGTGCGGGCCGAGCTGGACGCCCATTACGACAACCGGGTCTTCCTGTCCGGCTTCATCACCAACGCCCTGGTGGCGGTGGGGCTGACCTTCGTCGGCGACCGGCTGGGGATCGATCTGTACCTGGTGGCGCTGTTCGCCTTCGGGCTCCGCATCTTCCAAAACGTGGCCCTCATCCGGCGCCACTTCCTGTAGGCTCGGGCGCGGGGCGGATGGGGTCCGCCTCGGCGCGCGACCATCGGAGGTAGCTTGGACAGGGAGACGGTGCTGGTCGGCATCGATGCCGGCACGACGAAGGTGACGACCCTCATCGGCGAGGTGGGTCGCTCGGGCGACGTCGACATCATCGGCTACGGGATCGCCCCTTCGGTCGGCATGAAGAAGGGGATGGTCGCCAATATCGACCAGACCGTCAAGTCGATCGCCAACAGCCTCGAGAAGGCGGAGCGGCTCTCCGGCTACAAGATCAGCAGCGCCTTCGTCAGCGTCGGCGGCAGCCACATCTCCAGCCAGAACAGCCGCGGCGTGGTGGCCGTCTCCGGCCACAAGCGCGAGGTCGGCCGCGAGGACGTGGCGCGTGCCACCGAGGCGGCCAAGGCGATCCAGACCCCATCCAACCGCGAGACGCTGCACGTCATCCCGCGCGGCTACATCGTCGACGGGCAGGAGGGGATCAAGGACCCGTTGGGCATGAGCGCCGTCCGCCTGGAGGTGGAGACGCACATCGTCAGCGGGGCGGCGACATCGGTCCAGAACCTGACCAAGTGCATCGCCAACGCCAGCGTCCAGATCGACGAGCTGGTGATCAGCGCACTCGCGTCGGCCGAGGCGACGCTGACCGATACCGAGAAGGAGCTGGGCGTGCGTGGTGGCCGACATCGGCGGCGGCACCACCGACATCGCCATCTTCACCGACGGCGGCATCTACCACTCGGCGGTGCTGCCGGTTGGCGCCATCAACGTCACCAACGACGTGGCGATCGGCCTGCGGACCAGCCTGAACCTGGCCGAGGAGATCAAGATCAAGCACGGCACCGCCAGCCTGGCGGCCGTCGCAGCCGGAGGAGCTGCTGAACGTGGCCGTGCTGGGCGACGGCGGCGGCCAGACGATCCAGCGCCGCAAGCTGTGCGAGATCATCGAGGCGCGGATGAGCGAGATCTACTCGCTCATCGGCGAAGAGGTAAAGCGGTCCGGCCACGCCGGCATGCTGCCGGCGGGGTGGTGCTGACCGGCGGCGGCGCGCGCATCGCCGGCGCCGCCGAGCTGGCGCGCGACGTCTTCCAGATGCCGGTCCGGGTCGGCGCGCCGCAGGGCGTGGGCGGGCTGATGGACCAGCTGTCCAACCCTGCCTTCAGCGCGCCGATCGGGCTGCTGCTGTGGGGCGCGCGCCATGCGGGCGAGGAGCCGATGACTACGCGACTGGCTCGCCGCTGAGCGGGGTCGGCGGCCGGGTGATCGACTGGATCCGGGGCATCTTCCCGGGCTGACTTCCGCGCCGATCCCTGTCCGGATTCCCGCCGCGCTTCCTCGGGCTGCTGTGGAGTCGCGGCGCTGCCATCCACGCCGTCGCGCGAGGCTGTGGATAACTTCGCCCCGCTCTGTGGACAAAACCGGCCACCGACCCTCCGGGTCGCTCGCTAGAATCGGAGAAACCCGCGGCGAGACGGGTTTGCCAACGCTCCATTACCGCGCAACGGAGATCACCACCATGCCGCTACGGTCCGACGCAGAGCATTTCGCACTCATCAAGGTCATTGGCGTCGGAGGGGGCGGCAGCAACGCCGTGAACCGGATGATCCGCGCCGAGATGATGGGCGTCGAGTTCATCGCCGTGAACACGGACGCCCAGGCGCTCCTCCAGAGTGACGCCCCGCACAAGATCCGGATCGGCGACAAGCTGACCCGCGGCCTGGGCGCGGGCGCCGACCCGCAGGTCGGCCAGCGGGCCGCCGAGGAGGACTCGGAGAAGATCTACGAGGCGCTCAAGGACGCCGACATGATCTTCATCACGGCGGGCATGGGCGGCGGCACCGGGTCGGGCGCGGCCCCGGTCATCGCCGAGATCGCCAAGGACCTCGGGGCCCTGACGGTCGGCGTCATCACCAAGCCGTTCAGCTTCGAGGGCGTGCGCCGCAAGCTGGTCGCCGAGCAGTACTCGGAGCAGCTCAAGGACAAGTGCGACACGCTGATCACCATCCCGAACGACCGCCTGCGCGAGGTGGTCGACAAGAAGACGTCGATCCTGGACGCCTTCCGGGTGGTCGATGACGTCCTGCGCCAGGGCGTGCAGGGCATCAGCGACCTGATCACCGTGCCGGGCCTCATCAACCTGGACTTCGCCGACGTCAAGACGATCATGCGCGACGCCGGCTCATCGATGATGGGCATCGGCATCGGCACCGGCGAGAACCGGGCGGTGGAGGCGGCACGCGCCGCGGTCATGAGCCCGCTGCTGGAAGTCAACATCACAGGGCGCGCGCGGCATCCTGTTCAACGTCACCGGCGGCAGCGACCTGGGCCTGTTCGAGGTCAATGAGGCGGCCGAGGTCATCAAGGAGGCCGCCGATCCGGAGGCGAACATCATCTTCGGCACGGTCATCGATGACCGCATGCGCGACGAGGTGAAGGTCACCGTCATCGCCACCGGCTTCGACGCCGACCAAGAAGCCACGTTCGGCCGGGCGCGGCGCAGGCGGCCGCCGAGGCGGCCACCGGCATCGACGCCAGCCTGGACGAGCGCAGCCGCGAGATCCTGGCCGAGATCGAGCGCGAGCGTGCTCAGCGCCAGTCGCTGGACGAGCAGATCCCCGCGCCATCGCCGTTCGCTCCGCCGGCCGAGCGCGAGGAGCCGGCCACCACCACGCACGACCGAGCGCCAGCCGGTGCCGATCCGCGCCGATCGGCCCGCCTACGGCGACACCGATCTGGACATCCCCTCCTTCCTGCGCCGCAAGAGCGAGTAGGACTCCCACCGAACCGATACGCCCCGGCCCCGGCCGGGGCGTCGTCGTGCCCGGCTCGCTAGGCTGGAGCGATGCTGCCAGTCGATGAGCCGCCGGTCACGCCGGCGCTGATCTGGCGAGCGGGTGGCGACCCTGATGGGCCGCCTGCGCGCCGCCGCGGAAGGTGCCGGACGCGACCCGGACGGCTTCCGCCTGGTGGCGGTCACCAAGGGCTTCGGCCTGGCCGCGGTGCGCGCGGCGCAGGCGGCCGGCCTGACCGTCTTCGGCGAGAACCGCGTCCAGGAGGCGGCCGCCAAGGTCGAAGCCGTGCCGGACGCCGAGTGGCACATGATCGGGCGCCTGCAGTCGAACAAGGTGCGTCTCGCGCTGGGGCTGTTCCGCGGCGATCCACTCGGTCGAGTCGCTGGAGCTGCTGGGGCGGATCGAGCGAATCGCGCACGACGACGGGCATGCGGCCGCGCCTGCTGCTGCAGGTCGACACCAGCACTGCCGGAGGCCGGGTGGGGTTCGCGGGCGACTGGTTCGGTGAGCAGGCGGGCGACGCCCGGAGCGATCTGGTGCGGACGCTGCGCGAGCTGCGCACCGCCAGCGTGGTGGGCCTGATGACCATGGCGCCCGTCGACGGGACGCCGCCGCCGCAGCACTTCGCGACCCTGCGTGGGCTCCGCGACGCGCTGCAGGCGACCGCCGGGCTGCCGCTTCCAGAGCTGTCGATGGGCATGACCGCCGATGCCGAGGCGGCCGTCGCGGAGGGGGCGACCCTGGTCCGCGTCGGGACCGCCATCTTCGGCCCCCGGCCGCATCGGTAAGGCCTCCGCGGCGCCCCTGCTATCCTCGGCCGGTGCCGTTGGTGACCACCTTCCTCAGCATGCTGGTGCTGGTGCTGACCGTCCTGATCCTGGGCCGCGTGCTCGTGACCTGGACCAATCCGGCCGGCGGTGGGGCGCTGACCGCCTTCCTGTACCAGGTGACCGAGCCGATCCTGGCGCCGATCCGGCGCGTCATCCCGCCCACCGCCGGAATCGACTGGTCGCCCATGATCGCCATCCTGCTGCTCGGCATCCTGGCCCGCGTCTTCCTGTCGCGCTGACCCGCTGCCAACGCCCCGGCGGGCGGATTGCTGGCGTCGAGACGCCGCCGGTATACTCGCGATCCCCGATTGGGCGATTAGCTCAGCTGGTTAGAGTGCACGGTTCACATCCGTGAGGTCACTGGTTCGAATCCAGTATCGCCCACCACCCTCTACCTCCCGAACGGCCCTGTTCGCATGACCGCGCCGCTCCGCGTCGCCATCTTCGGCGAGTCGTACCTCCCGTACCTGTCCGGCGTGACGGTCTCGACCGAGACGCTGGCCCGGGGGTTGCGCGCAGCTGGTCACGACGTCCTGCTGGTTGCGCCACGACCTGCCGATGGCGCCGAGCCGGCGGGCGCGGGGGCATCGGGGCCGTCGCCCGACTACGCGTGGCTGCCGTCGTACCAGGCACCCTCGCCGGCTCCGCCGGGCTACCGCATGCCGTGGCCGTTGCCCGGCGATGCCCTGCGTGCCGCGCGCGACTTCGCGCCGCAGATCATCCACGCCCAGTCGCCATTCGTGTCCGGCCTCATGGCCCGCCGCACGGCGCAGCGCACCGGCGCGCGGCTGGTCTTCACGCATCACACCCGGTTCGGCGATTACCGCCACTACCTGGGGCCGTTGGCCGGCGTGGCGGAGGGGGCCCTGAACGCATACCTCGGCGACTTCTGGGCCGGCTGCGCCGCGATCGTCGCTCCCGGCAGCGTGCTGGCCGCCGAGATCCGGCAACGCCTTGGTCCGCGACGGCGTCCGCTCGTGCGGGTGATCCCGACCGGCGTCGACGTCCGGACCCTGCAGGCGCTCGCTCCGCGCGACCTTCGCGCGGAGCACGGTTGGCCGATCGGACTCCGTGATCGTGGCCAGCCACGGGCGCCTGGCGACGGAGAAGAACGTGCCCGTGCTGGTGGAGGCCTTCGCGGTCGCCGCCAGCCGTGATTCACGGCTCCGCCTGGTGCTCATCGGTGACGGCCCTGCCGCCGAGGCGACCGCCACGCGGGCGGCGGCGCCGGACCTGGCCGGCCGCGTCGCGCTGCCGGGCCGGATGCCGCGGCTGGAGGCGCTGGCTGCCATCGCCGGTGCGGACATGTTCGCCTTTGCCTCGCAGACCGAGACCCAGGGCCTGGTCCTGGCCGAAGCGCTGGCCGTGGGGCCTGCCGGTGGTCGCCCTCGCCGGGCCCGGCGTGGAGGACTCGGTCCGCGAGGGAGTCGATGGCGTCGTCGTCCGGTCGCCAGGACCGGACAGTGCGGCGCGGAACCTGGGCGATGCCATCGCGACCCTGGCCGGCGAACCGGAGCGCCGCGGCGCCATGGCGCGGGACGCACGGTCAGGCGCGGAACGCTTCGACGTGTCCCACCGGATCGACGAAGTGGTGGCCCTCTATCGGGAGCTGCTCGGCCACGCGGGCTGAGGCAGCGGTCGCCGTGCGCATCTGGCTTGCGCGGCCTAGGGCGCGGCGTACAATGCCGGCCATGCGAGTGAGTCTGACGGCCCGCTACGTTTCCCACCCAACCATCCACTTCGGCTCCGGCCGAGCGCGCTCGCGCCACCGGCAGCTGGGGTTGGTACGGACGCCCACGGTCTACCACCGGCCGCGTGTCAGGCGCGTGCAGGCGCCCAGCGTGGCTTCGCTGCGCGTGCCGACCAGTCGCTTCAGCTTCCCGACCGTCGGCCCCGCTGGTCGGATCCGAGACCGCCGCACCGCTCTGCCGCTCGGACTTCAGCGCGCTCGCCGCGCATAGCCGGGCGGTGGCCGCCCTTCGCAACGCGCGCGCCACGTCAGCCGGTGGGGTCGTCCATCGGTCCAGCGACGGTCGCACGCGAGATCGCCCTGGTTCATCGGCGCCGCCCTCCGCTGTGGGCGCTTCCCAAGGGCACGCCCGATGCGGGCGAGACCCGCGAGGAGACGGCGCTGCGCGAGACGCGCGAGGAGACCGGCCTGCGCGTGGAGCTCGAAGGACCGATCCGCGACATCAGCTACGTCTTCGTCCGCGGTCGCACCCGCTTCCACAAGACGGTGCACTTCTTCCTCATGCGCGCCGTCGGCGGCGACCTGGCCGACCACGACCACGAGTTCGACGAGGTTGGCTGGTTCCCGGCCGATGAGGCGCTCAGCCTCATGACCCATGCCACCGAGCGGGCCGTGGTGGAGGACGCGTTGCGCATCCTGGGCGAGCGGCCGGCGACCTCGGCCCCGGCCCGGGCGACGATCCAGTGACCGAGGCGCCGGCCCTCCTGCGCACGCCGCTTCACGAGCGGCACCTGGCGCTCGGCGCGCGGATGGTGCCGTTCGCCGGCTGGGAGATGCCGGTCCAGTACGCCTCGATCATCGATGAGCACCGAACGGTGCGCAGCGCGGTGGGCCTGTTCGACCTGTCGCACATGGGCGAGGTGCTGGTCTCCGGCCCGGAGAGCCTGGCCTTCGCGCGCTACGCGGTGGTCAGCGATCCCGGGGCGCTGGAGCCCGGCCAGGCCCAGTACTCGATGCTCTGCGACGCCGATGGCGGGATCATCGACGACCTGATCGTCTATCGCACCGATGAGGGCTACCTGATCGTCTGCAACGCGGCCAACCACCAGGCCGTGCTGGACAGCCTGGACGCGCTGCGCCGGCGTGGCGACTTCGATGCGACCGTGGAGGATCGGTCCGAGCGCACCGCGCTCATCGCCCCGCAGGGTCCCCGGGCCGCTGAGCTGCTCGGCTCGCTCACCGACCTTGACCTCGCCTCGCTCGGCTACTACCGGTCCCACCGAGGCGTGGTGGCCGGCGTCGACTGCCTGGTGGCGCGCACCGGTTACACCGGTGAGGACGGCTTCGAGCTGTTCTGCGACGCCCGCCGCGCGACGCGCCTGTGGGACGCGCTGTTCGACGCCGGCCAGCGCTTCGGCCTCAGGCCGTGCGGCCTCGGCAGCCGCGACACGCTGCGGCTGGAGGCCGGCATGCCGCTGTACGGGAACGAGCTCGGCCGCGACGTCAACCCGTACGAGGCCAACCTCGGCCGCGTGGTGAAGCTGGATAAGGGCGAGTTCATGGGACGCGCCGCGTTGGCGGCGGTCCAGCAGGCCGGCCCGGCTCGCAAGCTCGTGGGGCTGGTCATGCGGGACCAGGCCATCGCCCGGCACGGATACCCGGTGCGTGGTCGACGGCGAGGAGGCGGGCGTGGTCACCAGCGGCACCGCCTCACCGACCCTGGGCGAGCCGATCGCCATGGCCTTCCTGCCGGCTGGAGCCGCATCGGTCGGCGGCGAGGTCGAGGTCGTGGTGCGCGAGCGCCCGCATCGGGCCGAGCAGGTAAAGTTGCCCTTCTACAAGCGGCCGAAGCCGGACGCCGGCTGACGGGTCGCCGCCCAGCGAATTCAGCCGCTCGAGGAGCCGATCCGCCCATGTTCCCGGAAGAACTGCGCTATTCCCGTGAGCACGAGTGGGTCCGCGTCGACGGCGAGCAGGCCACCATCGGCATCACCAGCTTCGCCGCCGACGAGCTCGGCGACATCGTCTTCGTCGAGACTCCCGAGGCGGGCGCCACGCTCAGCCAGTTCGCCATCGTTCGGGGTGGTCGAGAGCGTGAAGGCCGTGAGCGACCTGTACGCGCCGATCTCCGGCGAGGTGATCGAGGTCAACGAGGCGCTGCGTGACACGCCCGAGCTGCTGAATTCGGCGCCATTCGAGGATGGCTGGATCGCCCGGGTGAAGCTGGCCGATCCGGCCGAGCTCGATGCGCTGCTCGATGCGAACGCCTATGCGGAGCTGACCGGCAGCTGATGGCCTACTCGCCGCATACCGAGGCCGATCACCGACGGATGCTCGATGCGGTCGGAGTGGCCTCGATCGAGGACCTGTTCGCCGACATTCCGTCACAGGTCCGTGCCACGACCTTCGATCTGCCGGCCCCGCTCGCCGAGCAGGAGGTGCGCGCCGAGCTGACCCGGCTGGCGGGGCGAAACCGGATCCCGCGGGTCAGCTTCCTGGGCGCCGGCGCCTACCGGCACCTGGTCCCGTCGGTGGTGATGGAGGTGATCGGCCGGAGCGAGTTCGCGACCTCCTACACGCCGTACCAGCCGGAGGTCAGCCAGGGCACCCTGCAGAGCATCTACGAGTTCCAGTCGCTCATCTGCGAGCTCACCGGGATGGAGGTGGCCAGCGCCAGCCACTACGACGGCGCCACCGCCACGGCCGAGGCGGCGCTGATGGCGTGTCGCCTGACGCGTCGCGAGCGAATCGCCATCTCGACCGCCGTCGCGCCGCAGGTGCGTGCCGTGCTGGACACGTATTGCTCGGGGCCGGGCATCGAGATCGTGGAAGTGGCAGCCGACCTGGCAGAGGGTGGAAGCGGCCTCACCAGGGTCGACGCGGCCGCGCGCGTGCTGGACGAAAGCGTGGCCTGCCTGGTGGCGCAGCAGCCCAACTTCTTCGGCGGGTTGGAGCCGATGCGCGAGCTCGGCGAGGCGGCCCATGCCGTCGGCGCTCAGCTGGTGGCGGTGGTCGAGCCAACCTCGCTGGCCGTGTTGGCGGCGCCCGGCGACTACGGCGCCGACCTCGTGGCCGCCGAGGGACAGCCCCTGGGCATCCCGCTCTCGTATGGCGGCCCGTACGTCGGCCTCATGGCGGCGCGCATGGCCTCGGTGCGGCAGATGCCCGGCCGGCTGGTGGGCGCCACCCGCGACGGGCAGGGCCGCAAGGGCTACGTCCTCACCCTGCAGGCGCGCGAGCAGCACATCCGCCGCGAGAAGGCGGCCAGCAACATCTGCACCAACCAGGCGCTCTGCGCCCTGGCCGCCACCGCCTACCTGAGCGCCGTCGGGCCGCAGGGCCTGCGCGAGGTGGCCGAGCTGTCCGCCGCTCGCACGCGCCAGGTCGCGGCGGCGATCGAGGACGCCCGGCTGGGTGAGCGGCGCTTCAGCGCTCCCTACTTCGCCGAGGTCGCCGTCAGCATCCCCGACGCCGAGCGTCGCCACGCGGCGCTGGCCGGGCAGGGGATCGTGGCCGGCTATCCGCTGGGCCGCGACTACCCCGAGCTGGCGGACACGCTGCTGCTCGCCGCCACCGAGCTCACCACCGACGACGACGTCGCGGCGCTGGTCGAGGGTCTGGAGGCGACACGGTGAGCGTCGCCGAACGACCGACCGAGACCGATGCCTCCGGTCGCGGCGCCGCCTTCGCCTCGCCGCACGGCGGCGATCAGCTGGAGATCGTCCAGCCGCTGATCTTCGAGGCCTCCGCGCCGGGACGTCGTGGCGTCCGATTCCCGGCTCCCTCGGAGGCGGCCATCGCGGGCGCCGCCGCCCAGCCCGACATTCCCGAGGGCCAGCGCCGCACCACCGCCCCGCGCCTGCCGGAAGTGAGCGAGCTGGACCTGCTGCGCCACTTCAACCGGCTGTCGCACCTGAACCACGCCATCGACCTGGGCTTCTACCCGCTCGGCTCGTGCACCATGAAGTACAACCCCAAGGTCAACGAATGGGCGGCGCGCCTGCCCGGCCTGGCGGACTCGCACCCGTTCGATCCCGATGCGCTGGCGCAGGGCAGCCTGGAGCTGGAATGGCTGCTCGCCGAGCTGCTGAAGGAGATCTCCGGCCTGGCCGCCGTCAGCCTGCAGCCGGCTGCCGGAGCCCAGGGTGAGCTCACCGGCATGCTGATGACCCGTGCCTACCATCGGTCCAGGGGAGAGGGCGAGCAGCGCACCAAGGTGCTGGTGCCTGACAGCGCGCATGGCACCAACCCGGCCACCGCCAGCATGGTCGGCTACCAGACCGTGACGATCCGCTCGAATGAGCGGGGCGGGATCGACCTGGACGAGCTACGCGGGCACCTTGGCCCGGACTCGGCGGCGCTGATGATCACCAATCCCTCGACGCTCGGCATCTTCGAGGACCAGATCGACCAGGTGGTCGCGGCGGTCCGCGAGGCGGGGGCGATCGCCTACATGGATGGCGCCAACCTCAACGCCATCCTCGGCCGCTTCCGCCCGGGCGACGCCGGCTTCGACGTCATGCACTTCAACCTGCACAAGACCTTCTCGACGCCGCATGGCGGGGGCGGTCCGGGCGCAGGTCCGGTCGGCGTCAGCGAGCGCCTGGCGCCCTTCCTGCCGGGACCGATGCCGCTGCTGGTGGAGGGTGACGCGGCGGAGGTGCTTGGCAACGCGCGGGCCGGCCGCTCGACTCCGAACGCTCATTTCGCGCTGGAGGCCGATGGGGCTCGACCGGCCAGCATCGGCCGGGTGCGGTCCTTCACCGGCAACTTCGGCATGTTCATCCGCGCCTATACCTATATCCGGAGCAACGGCGACGCCGGGCTGCGAGCTGTCAGCGAAGACGCGGTGCTGGCCGCCAACTACCTGCGCGTACGACTGGCCGATGCCTACGAGCTGCCCTACGACCGCATCTGCAAGCACGAGGTGGTGTTCAGCGGCCGCCGCCAGAAGCGCGAGCACGGCGTGACCACGCTCGACATCGCCAAGGCGATCCTCGACCACGGCATCCATCCGCCCACGATCTACTTCCCGCTCATCGTGGAGGAGGCCCTGATGATCGAGCCGACCGAGACGGAGTCGATCGAGACGCTCGACCGCTTCAGCGAGGTCATGCTGGCGATCGCCGAAGCCGCCCGCACAGATCCCGAGACCCTGAAGAAGGCACCCGTGACCACGCCCGTGGGCCGGCTGGACGAGGCGACCGCCGCGCGGCGCCCGGACCTGCGCCACACCTTCGGTGAGAGCCCGCCCAGCGAGGCCGGCTCGGAGCCTGCCGCGCCGGTGGGCGCCGGTTGAACCCCAGAAGGGCCGCAGGGGTAGTATTCGACACCAATCGGCGGTTCGCCTACGGGGTGCCAGTGGTCACGAAACAGCCGGATGGGCTTGTCGAGCGCATGCAGTCGGGTGACCTCGACGCGTTCGAGGAGTTCTTCAATACCTATAAGCGGCCGGTCTACACGACCGCGCTGGCAATAACCCGTGACCCGTTTCTGGCTGAGGAGATCCTTCAGGATTGCTTCGTCAAGGCGTACCGCGTTCGCCATCGGCTGCGCACCGATGTGTCGCCGCTGCCGTGGCTGCAGCGTGTCACCACGAATCTCTGCTACAGCCGCATCGCTCGCCGACGTGCGATCGCGGAGCCGCTGACCGCGCTGATCAGCAACCTGGTCGCCGATCTGACCTCGCGCCCCGACCAGGTGGCCGAGTCGCGCGAGATCATCGAGGTCCTGCAGCGGGGCATCGACGCCCTGCCGCCGAAGCAGCAGACCGCCATCATCCTGTACTACCTGCACGGCTACTCCCTGGCCGAGTCGGCCGAGATCGCGGCGTGCAACGTCGGCACCATGAAGTCGCGCCTGCACTACGCGCTGAAGGCATTGCGCTCACTGCTTCCCGCCGAGCGGCGGGCGATGGGTGGCGCACCGAGACTTGCCACCGATGACCTGCCGTAAAGCTCGCCGCGAGCTGCTCGAGCGCTTCCGCTTCGGCGAGGAGCTCGACGCCCGATCGGCGCCCCACCTGGAGCACCTGCAGACCTGCGTCGAGTGCCGCGAAGAGGTCGGCCTGGACCGCGCCCTGGTCGGGCAGCTGCGCCGCGCGCTGCAGGCGCGGGTGGAGGGCTACGACCCGTCGCCGTCATCGTGGCAGCTCGTCCGCGAGCGGGCGCTGGCCGCCGAGGGCGGCCCGTCGCTGTGGACCGGCTGGTTCGGCCGGCTGAGCGCCGGGCTGCGAGCCGCCGGCGCGGTGGCTGCGGTGGCTGCGGTGGTCATGCTGGGCACCATCGGCAACGGCAGCGACCAGGTCGCCGACTTCCAGCTGCGAGCCACCGGACGGGGGGAGATCCCGTTCAGCGACCAGCTGCCTTCGGATCCGCCCCCATATGAATCGCGCCGGGTCTGGTATCCGCCCACCCCGCTGCCCAAGCCCGCCGCCGGGCGCATGTCCGTGATCATGTCCTATGGCAAATCCGGCGAAATGGTCGCGACCTCCCGACCCGTCCCGCGCCTGGCCGCCGGCCTGCTGAGGTGACCCCGCGTCCGGCACGCCGGATTAGCCGGCTGCCTGGACTGATCGTCGTCTTGGGGCTGGGCCTCGCCGCCTGTGCCCCCGCCACCGGAAGCGGCGTCCCGTCCTCGAGCCCGGCCGTCGTGGTGGCGGATGCCAGCCTGGAGCTGAGCCAGGGCCCGAACCCCGGGCCGGTCAAGCCGTTCCGCGGCGAGATGCAGCAGCACATCCGGGTGGTGGACGGCTACGTGAGCATGTACTTCGAGCTCCGCAATACCGGCGAGGAGCCGGTCACGTTCCTCAACACCCTGTACGACTACGAGCCGGACCAGCTCTACACGCCGGCCGTGCGCCTGGAGTGGCAGGAGGGCGGGAACCTGGTCCAGACCCGCGCCGGCCGCTTCTTCCCCAGCCCCGCCATCCTGCAGCCGGGGGAGACCGGCGCCTACCTGATGGGCGGCCAGCCGGCACAGGGCAGCGGCACGCTCGGCGACCTGGTCACCCACATGAAGTACTGCCCGACACGCGGCATGGATGACATCCCCACCATTCCGATCGAGGTAAGCGACCTGGACTGGTCAAGCACCGATGGGTTGACCACCGTGACCGGCACCCTCACCTTGACCCAGGGTCCCGCCCGCCCGGCCAGCCCCACCGTGGGCGTCGCCTTCTTCGACGCGGCCGATGACTTCCTGGGCGCCGTGGTCTCGGCCAGTACCGGATCGGCCCTCGAACGCGATCAGCCGACATCCTTCGAAATCAGTGGGCGAGGGGTGCTGGCCCACCAGATCGCCACCGCCCGCGCGTTCGCGTGGGTGGACTGATGAACGAAACGTAACCAACCGGAGTAGGAATCGGTGTAAAGGTGCATGCTCGGATGCTTCCTTGACTCCGCGAGCGTTAAAGGGCCAATATGCGCGCAGTGCGCCGGCCCCACTTTCGTCTTGCCCTGGAGGCCTCCGAGCGGCGCCACCGAATCCTTGGACCGATCACCGGCCGCCCCCTGAGTCGGGATGGTCCGAGCATTGGCAGTAGCCAAGGAGATGGAGGACGAAGGAGGCATCACCGGAGACGATCACTGAACGTCATGGACTCGACGGTCACCGCGAGCTTTGAGGATCTCGAGCTCATGTCGGGCAGACCGATGCGCCGCCAGGAGCGGCGTCTCCGCACCGCCGATAGTGGCGAAAGGAAGATATATGTGGCATAAGCGAACATTGGGCGCGATCACGGCCCTCGGGCTGATCATCGCGGCCTGCGGCACCGGGACGCCGACCGGGACGACTGGCGAGACGTCGCAGTCTCAGGCCCCCGCGGTCGACCAGGTGCTGCGCTACCCGCTCGGTGGCGAGCCGGCGACGCTGGATCCCAACCGGGCGTCGGACAGCACATCAATCACCGTGCTGACCCAGCTGGTGCGCCCGCTGGTCTATTTCGATCCGGACCTCAACACGGTGTCCGAGGGCGGCCTGGCCGATACCTGGGACGTCAGCGAGGACGGGCAGACCGTCACCTTCCACCTCAAGGAAGGCCTGAAGTACTCCGACGGCAGCGACATCGTGGCCGAGGACTTCGTGACGTCCTGGAAGCGGCTGATCGATCCGCGCACCGCCGCTGACTACTACTACGTCATGCTCGACGTGGCCGGCGCCGCCGATGTGGCCGGGGCCGATGCCGCGGACGATGCGGCCGTCGAGGCCGCGCTCGAGAACTTCGGGGTCGAGGCGCCGGACGACACCACGTTCGTCGTGCACCTGTCGCACCCGGCCACCTACTTCGTCTCGATCGCCACCCTGTGGGTCACCGCGCCGCTGCGCGCCGACATGGAGTTTGGCGAGGCCGACACCTACGTGGCGTCCGGTCCGTACATCATGTCGGAGTGGAACCACGAGTCCGACATCACCCTCGAGCCGAACCCGGAGTGGACCGCTGGGCCGGCTTCGCTGCTGACCAGCATCGAGATGCCGATCATTCCTGATCCGGCGCAGACGCTGGCTGCCTACGAGAACGACGAGATCGATATCGCCGCGGTGCCGTCGGCCGACGTGCCGCGCATCAAGGAGGATCCCGATCTGAGCCAGCAGGTGATCCAGGGCGATCGCCTCTCGCTCGAGTACTACGGCTTCGACATGCGCGAGGAGAGCGTCTTCGCCAAGAGCAAGGCACTGCGCCTGGCCTTCAGCGAAGCGGTCGACAAGCAGACGCTGATCGACACGCTGCGCCAGGGGGTGGGCACCGTGGCCGGCTCGGCGGTGCCGCCGGGCATGCCGGGCCACCAGGCCGACATCGGCGTCCCGTTTGACGCCGCCAAGGCGGTCACCGACTTCGAGGCCGGCCTCGATGAGGCGGGCGTCAGCGCCGGCGACCTGGCGCTGCAGCTCGGCTACAACACCGAGGCCGATCACGAGCCGACGGTGGAGTTCCTGCAGGAGCAGTGGCGCACCGCCTTCGACGTCAACGTCGAGCTGGTCGGGCTCGAGTGGTCGAGCTACCTGACCCGTCTCAACGAGGATCCGTTCGACATCTTCCGGTTGGGCTGGGGCGCGGACTACCCGCATCCCAACAACTTCCTGACCGACCTGTTCACCTGCACCAGCGGCAACAACAACATGCAGTACTGCAATGAGGAGTTCGACACCCTCATGGCCGATGCTGCGGTGGAGCCGGACCTGGAGACGCAGGTGGGCATCTACAACCAGGCCCAGGAGATGCTGGTCGACGACGCACCGGTCATCTTCATCAGCTGGGGCGGTCGCTTCACGCTGGTCAAGCCGTGGGTCACCGACCTGACGCTGACGCCGCAGGACTTCTCCAGCGGCGCGTACTTCCTCACGAACATCAGCATCGCTGCGCACGAGTAGGAGAACCAGCCTAAGGTTGGGTTGAACAACCGAAGATAGCCCGCTCGGGTGGACCGGTCCGCCGGTCCACCCGACGGCCCCGCATCTCGGAGCTCGCTTCGGGGTTCGGGGCCGTCGGCATGGAGCGTGGTCCCGTAACACGAGGAGGCACCAAGCCGTGGTCGGCTACATCATCCGACGAGTGCTCTGGATCATTCCGGTGCTGATCGTCGTGTCCTTCCTGACGTTCTCGCTCATGAAGGCGACACCCGGAGGTCCGTGGGACCGGGAGAAGGAGCTACTCGGACGCCAGATTGCCCTGCTCAATGCCAAGTACGGCCTCGACGATCCCTTCGTGGTGCAGTACGTCCGCTGGCTGGTCGGCTGGCCGGAGGAGGACGGCTTCCAGCGCGGCATCATCCTGGGCGACCTGGGTCCCTCCTACCGCTACCCGGACCGCACCGTCAATGACATCGTGGCCGACGGCATCCTGGTCACCATCCAGCTGGGGGTGATGGCCTTCGCCCTGGCCGTGCTGGTGGGCATTCCGCTGGGGGTGATCGCCGCCCTCAGACAGAACGGCATCCCCGACTACACGGCCACCTTCGTCAGTGTGCTGGGCATCTGCACGCCCAGCTTCGTGGCGGCCATCCTGTTAGTCATCGTGTTCAGCCTCGGCTTAGGCTGGTTCCCCACCGGCGGTTGGAAGGGGCCGGAGTACTGGGTGCTGCCCACCCTGGCGCTCGGCCTGGCGCCGGTGGCCGTGGTGGCGCGCTACACGCGGGCCAGCATGCTCGAGGTGACGCGCAAGGACTACATCCGCACCGCCCACAGCAAGGGGCTCAAGGAGCGGAGCGTGGTCGTGATCCACATGATCCGCAACGCGCTGATCCCGGTTGTCACCATCCTGGGCCCGCTGCTGGCGGCGCTGGTGACTGGCTCGTTCATCATCGAGATCCTGTTCAGCATCCCGGGCATCGGGCGGTTCTACGTGACCGCCATCGCGCAGCGGGACTACGGGCTGATCATGGCCATGACGATGATCTACGCTGCCGCGGTCGCCATCATGAACATGGTGGTCGACATCCTGTACGCCTACATCGATCCTCGGATCCGATACAGCTAGGAGGCGCGTTCGATGGCTACCCAGACAGAGGTCCTCGGCGCGCCAGTCGTCGCTCGCAAGAGCGCCGGGCTGTGGCGTGATGCCTTCGGCCGGCTGGCCAAGAACCGGCTGGCCCTGGTGGGGCTGTTCCTCGTCATCCTCTTTGCGCTGGTGGCCATCTTTGGGCCGTGGCTGGCGCCTTATGACTACAAGCAGCAGGACGTGGCGGCGACAGCGCCGTACAACGGGCCGATCCCGCCAATGACGGACGGCCACGTGCTCGGCACCGACCAGCTCGGCCGAGACCTGCTCAGCCGCATCATGGATGGCGCGCAGATCAGCTTCACCGTGGCAATCGTGGTCCAGGTCGTGGTGCTGATCATCGGCATCCCGGTCGGCGCGATCGCCGGCTGGTTCGGCGGGCGCATGGACAACTACCTGATGCGCTTCACGGACGTGATCTACGCCTTCCCGGACCTGCTCTTCATCATCATCCTGACGGTGGCCTTCCGGGAGACATGGTTCGGCAGAGCGCTGGACGGGCTGTTACTGGTGTTCGTCGCCATTGGCATCACGTCGTGGATCACCATGGCCCGGCTGGTCCGCGGCCAGCTGCTGTCGCTCAAGGAGACCGAGTTCGTCGAGGCGGCCAAGGCAATCGGCGTGACCGATCGTGGCATCGTCAGCCGGCACCTCCTGCCGAACTCGATCGGCACGATCATCGTCGCCGTCACGCTCGGCATCCCGGGCGCGATCCTGGCCGAGGCGACGCTCGCCTTCCTGGGTATCGGTGCCCAGGCCCCACGCGCTTCGTGGGGCAGCCTGATCGATGACGGGCGCGACTACATTCGTGGCGACCCGCACCTCGTCTTCTTCCCGGCCCTGGCAGTGGCGATTGCCCTGCTGAGCTTCACTTTCCTGGGGGACGGCCTTCGCGACGCTCTGGATCCGAAGCTGAAGGGGAAGCAGTAATTTGACCGTCACCGACGATCAGGATCAGGCCCCGGGTGGCCCGGCGCTTACCGAGCTACCCGAAGACATCACCATCGCGACGGAGGAGGGCCGTCGACTCGCCGAACAGCTGCAGGACAGCCGTCGGCACGCGAGGAAGCTGCTGGAGGTCAAGAACCTTTCCACGCACTTCTTCACGGCCGACGGCACCGTCCACGCCGTCGATGACGTCAGCTTCGAGCTGGACTACGGGGAGACCCTCGGACTGGTGGGGGAGTCGGGCTGCGGCAAGAGCGTCACTGCCCTGTCGCTCACGCGGCTGATTCCGAATCCGCCCGGCCGGATCGTGAGCGGCGAGATCATCTTCGACGGCGTCAACATCATGAAGCTGTCCAGCGAGGAGATGCGCCTGCTGCGCGGCAAGCGCATCGGCTTCATCTTCCAGGACCCCATGACGTCGCTGAACCCGACCCTGACGGTCGGGTACCAGATTGCCGAGTCGGCCAAGATTCACATGGGCCTCTCGCGCAAGGCGGCCGATGACCGTGCCGCGGAGCTGCTCAGCAAGGTCGGCATCCCGCGCGCCCGCGACCGCATGAGCGACTACCCGCACCAGTTCTCCGGTGGCATGCGCCAGCGCGTGATGATCGCCATCGCCCTGGCGTGCGACCCGATGCTGCTGCTGGCCGACGAGCCGACCACCGCCCTGGACGTGACCATCCAGGCCCAGATCCTGGAGCTGATCCGCTCCCTGTCGGAGGAGTTCGAGACGGCGGTCATCCTGATCACGCACGACCTGGGCATCGCGGCGGGCATGTGCAATCGGGTGAACGTGATGTACGCCGGCCGCATCGTCGAGACGGGTGAAGTCGACGTGATCTTCGAGAACCCCCGCATGCCGTACGCGTGGGGGCTCCTCGACTCGCTGCCGCGCCTTGACGAGCAGAAGGGTGCCCGCCTGCGCACGATCGAGGGCCTGCCGCCCGACCTCATCGACCCGGGTCCCGAGTGCCGGTTCTCCCCGCGCTGTCGTTACGTGCGTGACATCTGCCGCGAGCAGGAGCCGGAGCTCAGTCCGCGCGAGGAAGAGGGGCACCTGGCGCGCTGCCACGGCACGGAGCCCGGAGGCTGGATCCAGTGACCGGGGCCGATCCCATGGCCGCCGACACCACGGCCCAGGTGCCGCCGCCCCAGGCCGGTGCGGAGACGAACGGCGAGGCGGCGCCGGGCACGCCGCTGATCCAGGTCGAGAACCTCAAGGTGTACTTCCCGATCCTGACCGGCGTCTTCCAGCGCCGCAGCGGCGAAGTGCGCGCCGTCGACGATGTGAGCTTCGAGATCCGCAAGGGCGAGACGCTCGGCCTGGTGGGCGAGTCCGGTTGCGGCAAGAGCACGACCGGCCGCGCCCTGATCCGCCTGCGCGACGCGACCGATGGATCGGTGAAGTTCGACGGCGTCGACCTGACCACCGTCTCGGCCAACGACCTGCGGCGCATGCGGCGGCGGATGCAGATCATCTTCCAGGACCCGTACTCGTCCCTCAACCCGCGCATGACGGTCGGCTCGATCATCTCCGAGCCGATCGACACCCACCGCCTGGCCAAGGGCAAGGCCAAGATGGAGCGCGTCCGCGAGCTGCTGCGGCTGGTGGGCCTGAACCCGAACTACACCAACCGCTACCCGCACGAGTTCAGCGGCGGGCAGCGGCAGCGCATCGGCGTCGCGCGGGCCCTGGCGGTGGAGCCGGAGTTCATCGTCTGCGACGAGCCGATCAGCGCGCTGGACGTCTCGATCCAGGCCCAGGTCCTCAACCTGCTGGTGGAGCTGCGCGAGCAGTTCGGCCTGACCTACCTGTTCATCGCCCACGACCTGAGCGTGGTGCGTCACATCTCCGACCGGGTCGGCGTGATGTACCTGGGCAAGATCGTCGAGCTCGGGCCGCCATCGGCGATCTACGAAACGCCTGCCCATCCATACACGCGCGCCTTGCTGTCCGCGGTGCCTATCCCCGATCCGAAGGCCGAGCGGCGGCGCAAGCGCGTAATTCTCACCGGCGACGTCCCGTCGCCGGCCAACCCGCCTTCCGGCTGCCGCTTCCATACGCGGTGCTGGCTCTACGAGCGGCTCGGCCGCCCGGAGAACTGCCGCACCGACGACCCGGAGCTGCGGCTGGTCGGCGGCGATCATCGTGCCGCGTGCCATTACGCGGAGGATGCGCTGCAGAGCGATGTCGGCGTCGCCCACCTGGCGTCTGACCAGCGTCGCACGCGCATTCCGGAGGTCGTGCATGCGCCGACCGCCGACGCCCCAGCGACCGCAGCCGGAACGGCCACGGTCATCGCCCCGGTGCCTGAAGCCGAGGCCGCCTCGGGCAGCCCGGCCACCGATGGAGAGAGCCCCGGCGGATGAACCTCGCCGCCCGTACTCGGGCTAGAGGTAGCAACAGGTGGGAACGTCATGCCGCCGGCACACCGGAGGCCAAGCAATCAGAAGGAGAGGGTTCGTATATGAACCATAGGAGGAGGATCTTCAGCGCCGTCGTGGCGTTGGGGCTGGTCCTGGCCGCTTGCGGCGGAACCACGACTTCGCCATCGGCCAGCGGTGGAGCGCCGAGTGGCAGCGCGGCCCCGGCAGGCGGCACCATGATCTTCGGCTCGGCCGGTGATCCGGCCGTGATTGACGGCGCCTTGGTCAGCGACGGTGAGTCGCTGCGTGTCGTGCAGCAGATCTTCGAAAGCCTGATGAAGATCAAGGAAGGCACGACCGAGGTCGAGCCGAATCTCGCCACCAGTGCGACGCCGAACGAGGACGGCACCGAGTGGACCTTCGAGCTTCAGCAGGACGTGACGTTCCACGACGGGACGCCGTTCAACGCCGAGGCGGTGAAGGCGAACTTCGACCGCTGGTTCGGCTTCACCGGCGACCTGCAGAGCGAGTCGCTGAGCTACTACTGGCTCACGGTCTTCGGCAACTACGCCGAGCCGGGTGAGGGGATGCTCGGACCGGATGAGGGCCTCTTCAAGGAGATCCGCGTCGACGACGAGTTCACCGTCACCATCGTCCTGAACCAGCCGAACTCGGCATTCCTGTCCGCCATGGCGCTGCCTTCGTTCTCGATCGCGTCGCCCGCGGCCCTGGAGGAGTTCGGCGCTGATGATGTCGAGCTGAGCGAGGAAGGCTCAATCGTCGTCAACGGCACGTTCGGAACGGAGCACCCGATCGGAACCGGTCCGTTCAAGTTCGTCGAGTGGATTCCAGGCGACCACATCACTATGGAACGCAACGACGATTACTGGGGCGACCCGGCCATCCTGGACGAGCTGATCGTCCGGCCGATCGCCGACCCGACCTCTCGGCTGCAGGCCCTGCAGTCCGGCGACATCGACGGCATGGACTTCGTCAATCCCGCGCAGTTCGAAGACGTCCGCGCCGATACCAACCTTCAGTTGCTGGAGCGGCCGCCGTTCAACGTCGGCTATATCGGCTTCAACGCCTCTACCCCGCCCTTCGACCAGCTCGAAGTGCGACAGGCGGTGGCCTACGCCATCGACAAGCAGGCGATCGCGGATGCCTTCTACGGCGGTGCGGGGGAGCCTGCCAAGGAGTTCATGATCCCCACCATGTGGGGCTACAACGACGCGGTCGAGGACTATCCCTTCGATCCGGCGGAGTCGATGCGACTCCTTGGCGAAGCCGGCTGCGGCCCGCCGTGCCCGATCGACTTCTGGTACCCGACCGAGGTGACGCGATCCTACATGCCCGATCCCAAGGCCAACTTCGATGCCATGGTGACCATGCTCGAGGAGGCAGGGTTCGAGGTCACGCCGCATTCGTCGATCTGGGGCACCGAGTACATCCCGGCCCGCGGCGCGGGTGACCTGCCGATGTACCTGCTTGGCTGGATCGGCGACTTTGGCGATCCGGACAACTGGGTCGGCACCTTCTTCCGGCAGCCGCTTCCTGGCTGGGGCACGGACAAGAACGACTTCATGGCTGACGTGCAGGCGACCCTGCAGGAGGCCGTGGAGGAGTCCGACCAGGCCGCTCGCCAGGCGCTCTACGAAGAAGCAAACCAGATGATCCACGACCTGGTACCGGGCGTGCCGTATGTACACGCAGCGAGCGCCCTGGCCTTCAAGGCCGGCGTGAGCGGTTACAACGTCAACCCGACCCAGACGGAGTTCTTCTCAACGGTCAGCCTCTCCGAATAGTCTCGGGGACGCGGAGGCCACGCTTACCGGGAGGGCCCGCCAGCCGGCGGGCTCTCCCATTCACATCAGGCAGGTGGAGGCACAGGCGCGATGCTGAAGTTCGTCGTTCGACGCCTCATCCTGCTCATCCCGATCCTGTTCGGCCTGTCGATCTTCATCTTCCTGTTCGTGCACGCATTGCCGGGCGATCCGGCATCCGCGCTGCTGGGCGAGCGGGGGTCGCCGGAGGCCGTCGAGCGGCTAAAGGAGCAGCTGGGGCTCAACCGACCGGTATGGGATCAGTACCTGTCCTTCATCGGCTCCTATGCGAGCGGCGACCTGGGAAGCAGCATCCGCTCGCGGCAACCGATCATCGACGAGATCCTGCTCTACTTCCCGGCGACGCTCGAGCTCGCGCTCTTCGCCATGCTGTTCGCGACAGCCTTCGGCATTCCGCTTGGCATCATTTCGGCCAAGCGGCGGGGTTCCCCGGTCGATAACGGAGCGCTGATCCTCTCACTCATCGGCATCAGCATTCCCATCTTCTTCCTTGGCCTGGTCCTGAAGTTCGTCTTCTCCGTCCAGCTCGGCTGGTTGCCCAGCGTGGGTCGCTACGACCTGCGCGAGTTCTCCGATATTCCGGCGGTCACGAACCTCCGCACGGTGGACTGTCTGCTCGCCGCCAGCCCGGGCTGCTTCGGGGATGCGATGAGCCACCTGATCCTGCCGGCCATCACGCTCGGCAGCATCCCGCTGGCGATCATCGCCCGCATCACCCGCTCGTCGGTGGTCGAGGTGCTGAACGAGGATTACGTCCGCACGGCTCACGCCAAGGGCCTTGGCGCACGCACCATCGACCGGCGCCATGTGCTCCGCAACGCGATGATCCCGATCGCGACCGTCGTCGGCCTGCAGGCCGGACTGCTGCTGTCGGGTGCCATCCTGACCGAGCGCGTGTTCGCCTGGGGCGGCATCGGCACCTGGCTGTACAGTGGGCTATCGGCCAAGGACTACCCGGTCATCCTGGCCGGCATCCTGTTTCTGGCCATCATCTTCGTCCTGGTCAACCTGGCGGTGGACGTGTGGTACGCCTTCCTGAATCCACGCATCCGATACGCGAGCTGAGCCGATGACCGACGCAACTCGTGCCCTCGAGCTCGACGCCCTTCGACCCAGCCGGGGCCTGTGGGGGGATGCACGGCGACGATTCTTCCGGACCCCGTCGGCCGTCATCGGTCTGCTGATGGTCTCCAGCTTCGTCTTCGTGGCGATCTTCGCGCCGCTGCTGGCGCCCTATGACCCGACGGACTCCAACCTGTCCGAGTCACTGGCGCCACCGAGTGCGGAGCATCCGCTGGGGCAGGATCTGCAGGGCCGGGATGAGCTCTCGCGCATCATCTATGGAGCGCGCAACTCGCTCCAGATCGGGATCATCTCCGTGACGATCGGCGTCAGCATCGGCCTGCTGATCGGCGCAGTTGCGGGCTACATGGGGGGCTTCACCGACTCGCTGCTGATGCGGATCATGGACATGATGCTGGCCATCCCCGGCCTGCTGTTCGCGATCGCCATCGTCGCGGTGCTCGGCCCGGGGCTGTACCAGATCATGATTGCGATCGGGATCGTGAACATCCCCATCTTCGCGCGCCTGCTGCGCGGGTCGATCCTGCACCTGAAGACGAGCGACTACGCGTTATCGGCGCGCGCGCTCGGCGCGTCCGGGACGCGCATCCTGGGCAGCCACCTGATTCCGAACTCGCTGACGCCGTTGATCGTGGCGGCGACGCTGGCGGTGGCGACCGCGGTCATCGATGCGGCCGGACTCGGCTTCCTCGGCCTGGGTCCACAGGATCCGCGAACCTCCGAGTGGGGAACGATGCTGGCCGACGCGCCCCTTTACCTGGCGCGCGCTCCCCATCTGGCGATTTTCCCGGGTCTGGCCATCGTGCTGAGCGTGCTGGGCATCAACCTGCTCGGTGACGGCCTTCGCGAGTCGCTCGATCCCAGGCTGCGTCGGTGAGGGCGCGCGCCCCGCTGCTGGAGGTCGAGAACCTGCAGGTCAGGTTCCACACGCAGGACGGGGTGGTGAAGGCGGTGAACGGGGTGGACATCTCCGTGCCCGCCGGGAGCACCCTGGGGATCGTGGGCGAGTCGGGCTGCGGCAAGAGCGTGACCAGCCTGGCCATCCTCCGGCTGGTCGCCAAGCCCGCCGGACGGATCACCGGCGGCAGCGTCCGGCTGAACGGCAAGGAGCTCCTCGAGCTGAACGACGACGCAATGCGAGCAGTTCGCGGCCGCGACGTGGCCATGATCTTCCAGGACCCGATGACCAGCCTCAACCCGGTGCTGACCGTGGGTGAGCAGATCGAGGAGGTTCTCAAGACGCACTTCGGCATGTCCACCAAGCAGGCCGAACGGCGCGCCATCGAGCTGATGTCGGTGGTCGGCATTCCGGCGCCCGAGCGGCGGGTGAAGGACTATCCCCACCAGCTGTCAGGGGGCATGCGCCAGCGCGCCATGATCGCCATGGCGATCGCATGCCAGCCGATCCTGCTCATTGCCGACGAGCCGACGACCGCCCTGGATGTCACGATCCAGGCCCAGATCCTGGACTTGATGCGGGACCTGGTGGCCGAGAAGCAGACGGCCCTGATCCTCATCACCCATGATCTGGGGGTGGTCGCCGGCATGTGCGAGCGCACGAGCGTGATGTACGCCGGCTTCATCGTCGAGCAGGCCGCCACGCTGGAGCTCTTCGCCCGACCGCGCCACCCCTACACGCTCGGTCTGCTCAGCAGCATCCCGCGGGTTGACGATGTCCAGGGGCAGCGACTGACTCCGATCCAGGGCATGCCCCCGGATCTGACCGGCGACTTGAACCACTGCCCGTTCGCCACCCGCTGTCGCAACGTCCAGGACCGATGCTGGAACGAGAATCCCGCCCTCGAGGCGACGGGGGACGAGGGCGATCATGCCGTCGCCTGCTGGTACCCGATCGGCGAGGAAGGCTGGCGAGAGATCGGGTCGGAAGCCACCAGCGCGATCACGGCGGAGCAGGCCGCGAGCCGGTCGTCGCGGACGCCAGAGGCCATCGAGCATGACGGCCGCCGCCGAGCCGGCCGAGACCGCGCCGGGGCGACTCGTCGCCGACGCGGATCGCCTGCTGCGCGTCGTGGACCTCAAGGTCCATTTCCCGATACGCGACGGACTGCTGATCGAGCGACCGATCGGTGCCGTCCACGCCGTCGATGGGGTCTCCTTCGACGTGCGGCGGGGCGAGACCTTCGGCCTGGTGGGGGAGTCCGGTTGCGGCAAGAGCACGACCGGTCGCGCCATCACCCGGCTGGTGGAGGCCACCTCGCGGGCGCATCGAATTCGAGGGCACCGACATCACCCACCTCGGTGGGCGGGCTGTGCGCCAGCTGCGCCGGCGGATGCAGATCATCTTCCAGGATCCCTACTCGTCGCTGAATCCGCGCATGACGGTGGGCGGCATCATCGGCGAGCCGCTGAAGATCCACGGCATCGGCGACAAGGGCAGTCGCGACAGCCGGGTCGCGCGAGCTGCTCGAGACCGTGGGCCTCCGGCAGACGTTCGTCGAACCGCTACCCGCACGAGTTCAGCGGCGGTCAGCGACAGCGCATCGGCATCGCGCGGGCGCTCGCCGCTGCAACCCGGACCTCATCGTGGCGACGAGCCGATCAGCGCACTGGATGTCAGCATCCAGGCGCAGATGGTGAACCTGCTGGAGGACCTGCAGGCCGAGTTCAACCTGACCTACCTGTTCATCGCGCACGACCTGTCGGTGGTCCGCCACATCAGCGACCGCGATCGCGGTGATGTACCTGGGCTGGATCGCCGAGCTGGCGCACTCGCGCGAGCTCTATCGCGCGCCGCAGCACCCGTACACCATCGCGCTCCTGTCGGCCGTCCCGATCCCGGATCCGGCGGTGGAGCAGCGCGACGCAGGATCATCCTGGTGGGCGACGTCCCGTCGCCGGTGAATCCACCGTCCGGCTGCCGCTTCCATACCCGCTGCTGGCTGCGCCGCCAGCTCGACAATCCGGAACGCTGCACGACCGAGGACCTGCGTTGCGTGCGATCGCTGCCGGGGCACGGCGTGGCCTGCCACTTCGCGGAGGAGCTGGCCGACCCCGCGCAGCGGAGCGAGCGCGTGGCCGAAGCGGCTCGGCTCTCGTCCGGGCGGCGCGTCGCGGCCTGGAGTCAGATCCGTCCGCCGATGCGGGCCTGATCACCGACGAGCCGACGAGCCTCTTCGCCCGGAGACACCGCCGCCGATCTGAGCGCGCACGGCGCGCGTTGGGCTGTACCCTCCGCCTCGTGGAGTACCGCATCGGGCTGGCGCAGATCGCGCCGCGCCTCGGCGAGGTGGACGCCAACGTCGAGCTGGCCGGGGAGCTGGCTGCGCCGCGCCGCGGCCGAAGGCGCGCAGCTGGTCGCCTTCCCTGAGCTGGCGCTGACCGGCTACCTGCTGTCCGACCTGGTGCCGGAGGTGGCCATGTCGCGCCGACGATCCACGGCTGAGCGCGCTGAGCCGCGACGCGCGGCGACGTGCTGCTGGTGATCGGCTTCGTGGAGGAGACCGACGACCACCGATATGCCAACAGCGCCGCGCTGCTGCGCAACGGGGAGCTGCTGGCGGTCCATCGCAAGGTCTACCTGCCGACCTACGGCCTCTTCGACGAGGGTCGCTTCACGCGACCCGGCGACCGGATCCGGACGCAGGAGGTGGGGGAGCCGCTGGGACGCATCGGCCTCTCCGTCTGCGAGGACTTCTGGCACCCCAGCCTGCCGATGCTGCAGGCCCAGGAGGGCGCCGCGCTGCTGGTCAACATCGCGGCCGGTCCGGCCCGGGCTCCCGGCAGCGCCGCCGGCACGCGGGCCATCGCCGGCTGGCACAAGATGCAGGACACCTACGCGCTGCTGGGAACGGTGGCGATCGCCTTCTGCAACCGGGTCGGCAACGAGGAGGGGCTGACCTTCTGGGGTGGATCGCGCCTGCTGGCCGCCGACGGCTCCGTGGTGGCCGAGGGCCCGCTCTACGAGGAGGCGCTGGTGGTCGGCAGCCTGGAGACCGATGACCTGCGCATGCAGCGCTACAGCCTGCCGCTGCTGGCCGACGAGCGCCTGGAGCTGAACCGGCGCGAGCTGGATCGGGTCATTGCCGAGCGCGCGGGCCTGCCCGCGCCGGAGGAGGTGGCGGAGTGACGCACGCGCCGAGCCGGCGCCGCTGCCCGCAGATCGACGCCGCCCAGGCGGTGGAGGTGATCACCGGCTTCATCGGCTCCCAGATGGCGCAGACCGGCTTCGAGCGGCTGGTGGTGGGCCTGTCGGGCGGGGTGGACTCGGCGACCACGGCCTTCCTGGCGGTGCGGGCCGCCGGGCGCCGACAACGTGCTGGCGCGTGCGGATGCCGTACCGCGACCTCGTCCCCCGAGTCGGAGGCCGATGCGCTGGCCGTGGTCGAGGCGCTGGGCTGCCGCACCGAGCGGCGTCGACATCAGCCCCATGGTGGACCCGATGCTGGCGCTGATCGAGGGCGACGAGGCGGCCACGCGGGTGCGGCGCGGCAACGTGATGGCGCGCCAGCGAATGATCGTGCTGTACGACCGATCCGCCGCCTTCGACGCCCTGGTGATCGGCACCAGCAACAAGACGGAGGCCCTGCTCGGCTACGGGACGCTGTGGGGCGACATGGCGGCGGCCATCCAGCCGATCGGCGACCTGTACAAGAGCCAGCTGCGGGCGGTGGCCGAGTGCCTGGGCGTGCCCGAGCGGATCCTGGCCAAGCCGCCGTCGGCCGACCTGTGGCCGGGCCAGACCGATGAAGACCGAGCTGGGTGCCAGCTACGACGACCTGGACCGCATCCTGTACGCCCTCGTCGACCGCCGCTGGAGCCAGGACCGATGCGTCCGCGCCGGCCTGGATGCCGCGCCTGGTCGCTCGTGTGGCGCGCACGGTGGCGCGGATGGAGTTCAAGCGCCAGGTGCCGCCGGTCGCCAAGGTCAGCCTGCGCACGCCGGGGATCGACCACCTTTACCCAAGGCGGCGTCCAGGCTCGCGCCGCGCGACGTGACTGCCGGCAGGCTCCTGGTCGTCGGCACGCCGATCGGCAACCTGGGTGACCTGACGCCGCGCGCCGCCGAGGCGCTGCGGACCGCCGACCTGGTGGTGGCCGAGGACACGCGGCTGGCCGCACGGCTCCTTGCCCACGTCGGAGCCCGCACCCCGACGCAGTCCTTCAACGAGCACAACGGCGCCAGCTCGCCTGCCGGGGCTGCTGGCGCGGCTGGCGGCCGGCGAGACGCTGGCGCTGACCACGGATGCGGGCATGCCCGGCGTCTCGGACCCCGGTGCGGCCCTGGTGGCGGCCGCTCGCGAGGCGGGAGCGGCGGTGGAGGTCGTGCCGGGGCCGGCGGCGGTGACCGCAGCCATTGCCCTGTCCGGCGTGGAAGCGCCGGGTTCGTGTTCGGCGGCTTCCTGCCGTCCCGGCCGGCATCCGCGCGCGCCAGGGCGCTGGAGCGGCTCCTGGCCGCGGCGGCGACCGCCGAGCTGCCGCTGGTCCTGTACGAGGCGCCGCATCGCATGGCGACCCTGCTCGCGGCCTTGAGCGAGCGCGTGCCCGACGCCACCGTCGCGGCCGCGCGTGAGCTCACGAAGCGCCACGAGGAGGTCGTGGTCGGCGCACCGGCGGAGGTCGCATCGCAGCTCGCCAGCCCGCGCGGCGAGTTCACGGTGGTCGTCAGCGGGCTGCCGCCGGCGGAGCCGTCAGGCGCTCGCGGTGGATGCCGATGCGCTGGTGGCGGCCGGTCGTCGGCGAAGGGCTGTCCGATCGCAGCCTGGTGGCGCTACTGCGCGCCATCGGCCTCAAACGACGCGATGCCTACCGGCGTGTCGAGGCACATCGGCCCGAGTAAGGCGGTGCGTAAGGTGGCGATAACCGGGCGTCCTAGCCTCCTGCGCAAGGCAGCCGCCTCGCCCGGCGTGCCGGTGTGGCCCACGCGCTGGGCAGGAGGATCAATCGCATGAACAAGGTGCTGCTCGTCGGACGCCTGACCCGCGACCCGGAGCTCCGGACGCTGCCGTCCGGAAAGGCGGTCGCGAACTTCGTGGTCGCGACCAACGAGTTCCGTGGCGGCGGGGCCGCCGAACGGACCGAGTACCACAACCTGGTCGCCTGGGATCGGCTCGCCGAGATCTGCGGCCAGTTCCTGTCGAAGGGCCAGCTGATCGACGTCGAGGGCCGCCTGCAGACGCGCCAGTGGGACGACGACGCCGGCGTGCGCCATTGGAAGACCGAAGTCGTCATCAACCAGCTCGAGATGCTCTCCGGGCGCGGCAAGAAGGAGTACGCCAAGGAGGCGCAGACCATCGCCGAGGCTGGACCCGATGGCCTGCCCGCTGAGCCGCGCCGCGGCCAACGGCGAGGGCGAGGTGACCGAGGAAGCGCTGGTCGCGATGTAGCAACTCGGTTCGGGGAGGGTCAGTCACTGTCCCTCCCCGCTTACCACCCGCCGGAAGACCGGCTGCTTGCAATCCGGCGTGAACCGCCCGGTCCGTCGCGCCCAGTACCAACAGCGTGAGAACGACCTCTCCCCGGAGATTGGCTTCGGCAGCGGCGAGTCCGCCCGTGGCTAGCTGCCCGCCAGCTCCTTGAAGCGCGGATCGTCGCGCAGGGACGCGAGGTCCGAGTCGTCCTGCGCGTAGCCGCGAAACTCGTCGTTCAGCGCGATTGCCTGTCGGAGATGGTCAATCGCTGATTCCTCTTCGCCGATGAGACTCTCAGCGCAGGCTAGATTGAAAAACAGCAGCGGGTATTGCGGGTGCTCGGCGACAATCGCCCGCAGGCGCTCGGCGACCTCCGCGTGCCGCCCTGCGGCATAGAGCGGAGCCAAACCAGTCCATAGCTCCCAGCCGCGAGGCTCGTAGACCTGCCCCGGTCTGCCGTCTAGCGCAAGAACGGTCGTCCCGGCCTCGTCTGCGACCGCCGTCCGGCTGGCCCCTGGCCGGCAGTACACGAGCGTGCCAGCCGGAGCGTCCACACGGGTGCCATCCACCTGAAACGTCGCGCGGCCGTTGAGCACCAGGAAGAGCTCCTCGTCCCCGACATCCTGCTCGTCGTGGGGATTGATCAGCGAGTCGCCCGCGGCACGAGCGCTCCAACACGTCGCGCCGAAAGAGCTGATGCCGAAATGGAGCCGGATCGGCCGGAACGGCGTGCTGGCATCGACCAGTTCGGCGATATCAATGAGCCGTGAGACTGTGAACGCCGCCATGGAGAGTAGGCTACGTCAGCCGGCCGGGGGGCTGCTGATCGGCTCGGATCGGAGGCGGGCAGGCAACGCGGTCCCTTGGTCTAACTTGACAGTGGCGCGTGCGCCATTGGAAGACGGAAGTCGTCATCAACCAGCTCGAGATGCTCTCCGGGCGCGGCAAGAAGGAGTACGCCAAGGAAGCGCAGACCATCGCCGAGGCGGGACCTGATGGCCTGCCCGCCGAGCACGCCGCGGCCAACGGCGAAGGCGAGGCGGCCGAGGAAGCGCTGGTCGCGCTGTAAACAGGTGGCGGCGAGGGATTGCACGCCCTCGCCGCTCTCCTTATCACACTTCGGCCGCTGATCAGCGCGGATCGGGCGGTGCAGGCGACCGCACCTTAGCGACCTACCCCTGCGACGATCTGTGGGTCGGCCCGGCGGTCCCCGAGTTCGATGACTAGATCAGCGGGCAAGTCGTGGTCCGCAGCTGCGCGTCCTGGCCACCGTGGTCGACCACAGAGGCCGGAGGCCCCTAGGGTGCCAACCGGGACGGGGATGCCGCAGTGGTGTCTGCCTTCTTCTGCGGCTTGCTGTAGCGCCGCCGGATCAGGTGGGGGATCGGCTCGCCCGGCAAGAACGCCTCGTCACGGTGGATGGTGAGAGATGCCAGCCATTCTTCGTACCGAGAATCATCCACTCGGGTCGTCGTGTGGCGTGGCGAAAAGGATGGCTGCGGCCCGGTCGGATGGATGGGGGCGGACTTGATGGTCTTGGGCATTGCCTTGGTTGATTCCTTCTCGCGAGGTGCTTGGTATCCGCCAAGGGCGGAACGCCTCATCCCCGAACGGGAGTCGCTGGCCGCGGTTGAGTCATAGGACTGGCCGCAGGTCGGGCACTCTGCCGGTCCCGGCTCGGTGGCCTTACTTGGCCGCGTCGACGACCTCAATCGTGATGATCCGCGGGTGCGAGTCGCCCGTGACTCCGATGCCGATACCGGAGCGGGTCTGCTCGATGAACGCCTCGACGCCGTCAACGACGTCCTTCGCGTATGCCATCTGCTCGCGCCTGGTTGGCTCCTCCGGCTCCATGGCTCTGCCGCGCTCGGCGAGGACTTCAAAGTTGGCCAGCTCGATGGTGTCGCGCTCGGCCACGGTTGGGGTGGTCATTCTGGTACGCCTCCTATGCCGACAATGGTCGGGCCTGGAGGCTGCCCAGTCATCAGCCCAACCGAGCAGATCGGCGCGAGCGCGATTGCACGAACCGCGCAGACTGCGTCCCCATTCGGCGCCTGCCGTAACGCCTTGGGCAGTCCCCTGCGCGTGTCGCTCTTGGCGAACGGGGGCCTTTATGACTCCGTGGCGATGACCTGCACCGCGCCAGTCGGGAAGCGCACGCATATCTGCGTCTTGCCCGAGCCGTTGTCGCGGGCGAATAGACGTGCCGCGTTCAGTGGCGGGGCCGCGGGCGTCGATTGCTCAAGTAAGTCTTGGGCGCCGTCGAGATGGATTGGCCCGTATAACTGCGCCGCCACTGTTCCCGAAGCGACTATGCCCACCGTACCGCTGGTGACCATGCCAAAACTGCTCGTGCTTTCGGCCACCACGGCCCAGTCGAAGTCGCTCAGGGCGTGCAGGGCGTGCCCGTTGGTGGTCTGGGCGAACAAGACAGTGCCATCGGGGCTTTCGGCATGCACCGCATAATGGTTCGGGCTATAGGCCCACACCCCGGTCCCCTCGTTTCCGGCCTGGCCCATGATCGCCCGTCCGCTGGTCGCGACGCCCTTGACGGCCGCTCCAGCGCCGAGCTGGTCGACCTATAAGCGGCGGCGCCAGTCTTAGTCTGGAGCGTGGTGGCGGTGCTTGCCGCCTTGTTGAGCCGACCCATCCGGATCGGGTCGCCCGCCGCGGCTTCGGCCGGAGCAGCGCGGCCGATGGCCGACGCCGCCCAGACGCCCAGGCCTCCGATGGCACCAGCCAACAGGGCGCGACGCGAGCGCGGCGAGGGTTGGGTTGATGCAGTGGTCATGGGTTCCCTCCTGCTCGGGGCGGCGGACTGCCGCGTGGCGCGGAGCCTAGTCCCATGACCACCGCCGGTCTACGATGCGCCCATGGCACCGCTCGGCGCTCTGTCCCAAGCCTGGGCATCGGCTGAGGCATCGCTGCCGCTCGACTGGCAGATCCTCGGCCTGTGGCGATTCGGTGAGGTGTGGGTGTCACTGGCCGAAGGGCCAGCCTTCGATGACTACGCCAGTGGCGTGGGCCGATGGGAGTACCTGGCCCTGCAGCGGCTCAGCGACCGACTGCGGGAACGCAGAGGCTCGACGACAAGGTGAGGGTGAAGCTTGGGTCGGTTGGCTACTTGAAGGCCGTGAACGCTGGCTACGCCATCGGCTTGGACGAGGACGGCCGCCGGATCGAGTTTCTGGGTGACCGGCACGTGATCGCCCTGGCCCCGATCGGCGAATGGATGCAGGTCGAGGAGGGGCAGCGGTACTCGCCATAGATGACCAGCTCCGCCTTCCGCTGTCTCGCCTGGCACTGGATGAGCGGGACGGCTTCCTACGCTCGGTGCTGGCAGCGGAGAGCGACTCCTAGCGGCTGGCGTCGCCAGCCTGCGACTCGTAGTCCCATGGCTGATCGGCTGGCACCGCGACGCAGGCGCCATCGATGTCCAGCTTGCCGTCTTGGCAAGGGAACGGCCACAGATGGATGGGAGTCCAATCGGCACTGTCGGGCGCCTGATCACGCGGAATCACTTCGGCGCAACCGCCCCCCTCATAGCCCTGAGCATCAAGGACCCACTGCGGGAACGTACCGTGGCAAACGGCCGTGTGTACTTCGGGCCGACGATCAGGAGATAGGCGAGGACGCCGAACGACAGCACGGCACTACAAGGGGAGGTGCTAGGCGACGCACCCGGCGACGCTAACACGCAGGTCGATGTCCACCGAACAGGACAAGGGTCAGGTCAGGATGGTAAGCGGCTGGCGTCGCCGGTACATCCGCCTCAGCCGCCCCAGGCCGGGGATCCGTAGCTCCCGCCCTAGTACCGCCGGCCTAGCCGGCGCTCCGACAATGGTCGAGCGCTCTGGCCCAGCGGCTGGCGTCGCGGGTCCACCGCCTGAATGGAACGTTTCGCGTTTCCCAGGTGTCGTTTAGGCAATGCAGATGAGTAAGGTCCAGGCAGTGTCGGAGCTGGACGGCGATGTCGACGGTCAGGCGTCACGCGCCGATGCATTTCGAGCGCTTGCCGACCGGCATCTCGATGCCAGCTATCGGCTGGCCTATCTGATCCTTGGCGAACGAGCGGACGCTGAGGATGCAACCCACGATGCATTCGTCACGGCCTGGGCGAAGTGGTCGACGCTGCGCGATCCCTTGCTGTTCGAGCACTGGTTCGATCGCATCCTGGTCAACACGTGTCGCAACCGCCTGCGTCACGTCGCCCGCTGGCGAACGTAACGACCTCTCCGCCGAGCTGGAGTCGCGTGGACCAGACGCGTTTGGCCCGACCCACGACCGTGGCGTGCTCTGGCCCGCCCTGGCGGGCTTGGCGCCCGACCAACGCGTGGTGATCGCGTTGCGCTTCTACCGGGACCTGAGCATCGACCAGATCGCCGCTCGCCTGGGAGTTCGGCCCGGCACCGTGAAGTCGCGGCTGCACCGCGCGCTGCGCGGGATGCGGACCGCGCTAGATCAACCTGACCCGAAGGGGACGCCGCGATGACCGAACGGGATTACGAACAGCGCTTGCGCGCCGACTTGCGTGGTCTGGTCGACGAACCCGCCTCGTCCACGCTTCGAGCGAGGGTCTCCGGGATCCCCGACGTCAGCCCACCCCCTCCCCAGCGGTGGTTTGGCACCAGATGGGCAGTTTCCACCGATGAACCGCTTCGCTCCGCTGGCTCTCACCGCAACCGTCGTCGGATTGGCGCTGCTGATCGGCATCGGGCTGCTGCTGCGGCCTTCGCCGGACATCGGGCCCGTCGCCGGGACCATCAGCTAGCGCCACGCCGCTTCCTGCCGTGCGCTCCAACGGGTGGATCGCGTTTTCGACGTTGCCAGCCAACAATCAGACCGGGATCAGTTTCCCCCACGGTGGCGACATCTACCTCGTTCGCGATGGCGAGGAGCAGAGACTGATTGCCGCGAGAGGTGACGGCAACATCCGAAATGTGTGCCCCGCCTTCTCGCCCGACGGTCGGCAGCTCGCCTTCGGCGAAGGGACGGCGACCAGCCGTGCCATCGTGGTGCTTGGCGTGGACGCCGACGGAGTGACGAACCAGCCCCCGCTGCGGCTCACGCGTGCCCGGCACTGGCGACGCTCCTTGTCCGCGCTGGTCGGCCGATGGCACGCGGGTGGCCTATCTCGACGACGCCGGGGCCATCGTCGTCCGTGGACTCGACGGCTCTTCGCCGCCCCGCGCCAGCGGGGACCCGACGGGGACCGACTTTGTGCATGACTCTGAGCGGTCGCTCGTCTCGCCAGACGGCCAGTTCGTCCTCCACATGGAGGACAGCAGCGGGGTCAGTTTCCGCATGTACGTGGTTCGCAAGGACCGCCGTCCGACCGCATCTACCTCGTCCCGACGCGCGGGTCAACGACGACGCGGTCGTGGCCGGGGCGCACTGATGTCTCATGGCAGCCGATCTATGACAGCGAGCAGCCGACGGCCGCGGTGTTACCGGCTCGGGGTCTGGCAGTCGGCGCCTGCTTCAACACTGCGGGCATGGGTCGGGCTGGCAATCTCACCGACGCGGAGCTGGAGGAAGTGAGCGTCGTGGATTGCAGCGAACCCCATCTCTCTGAAGTCATTGGAGTCGTCCAAATTCCGGCCCCGCCTGACGCGGACTTCTCAACGAGCGACGACTACTCCGGCGTAAACATTCAGGCGTGCGAGAGCGCCTGGGAGGACTACCTCGGCGATCCTCGCTCCAGAGCCTTTCCCTGGCCGACTCTCGAGATGACAGGCCCGACGCGCGAAACCTGGGAGGCAGGAGATCGGACGATCGTGTGCTTCGCCGTCCCGGAGCAAGGCCACCTTCTCCACGGATCCTTGAAGGCCGAAGAGCCGTAGCCATTTGGGCACGCTCCTCAGACGACGCTCAGACCGTAGCTGTCGCCCATCGCTGGACGGCCAGGAAGGAATCCGAGAAGTGCATAGTCGCCACGGACGTCTCCTTACAGCGGCCCTCGCAGTAGCGATGGCTGGGTGCACATCGGGCACTGTTGCGGACCCATCGGGCGGGGCGAGCATCGCTTCGTCCTCGACGCCGACGTCGACGGCCGTCCAGGACATCTACGACGTCCCCAATTTCGCACCGCTCGAAGCGGGAAGGTACTCGATCGATCCTGACAAAGACGCCTCCACGCGAGCAATACGACGAGTCCATAGACCCGTATTGCTGCGAGGTTGCGGACCACCTCGGCCAGCTCGTACACGTCGCCGGTCTTGATCTTGTCGCGGTTGTGCTTGAACCGCCGGTTCCAGTTCTTCGGCATCTGACTGACGTCGTCGCAGAGCACGGCCGTGACCTTCGCCACCGCCTCGTCGTCGATCACGCGCCGGAGACCCGCCCGAGCGGCGTTCTCACACGGCACCATGACCGTCATGTCGTTGTGGAGGATCTTGATGGTGAGGTACTCGCGCTTCTCACCCAGGACCTCCTTCTGCTCCTTCTTCAGGACCTTGCCGGCGCCGTGGTGGGGATACACGACGTTGTCCCCGATTGCGTACTCCTCCTGGGGGAGCTCGCGCTCCAGGTCAAGGTCCTCGATCTCGGTCTCCAACTCTTCAGAGATGGTGGCCTCCTCTTTCGGTGTCGGTGTCAGGTCTGTAGGTAGCGATCCACGAGGTTGATCTCCTGCAGGCGGCGCAGGCCCTCGCGGATGTCCTTGGCTCTCATGTCCCCCACGCCTTCGACGGCCTCCAGTTCGGCGTCGGTGGCGGCGAGGATCTCGTCCAGCCCGTCGAACCTCCGCACGATGGCTTGGATCACCAGCTTCGGGAGGCGCGGGATGCGCCCCAGGATGCGGTAACCGCGCGGAGAGACGGGATGGTCGAGGGTGTTCAGCTTCCGGTCGTAGCCGAGCAGCTCGGACAACCGGCCGAAGTCGAGTACGTCCTGGTGCGGCAGGCGTGCCAGCGAGTCCAGGATCAGCGCGAAGCCGTCGTCGGAGTAGTCGGCGATGTAGTCGTGGATGAGGGCGGCCTTGTCGGCGGCGACGCCCACCATCGTCTCCTCGAGCTGCATCTCGATCAGGCGGCCCTCGGTGCCGAGCTCGACGATGTAGCGCTCGATCTCGACCGCCATGCGCGTGACGAGCTCCGCGCGCTGGAGGACGGTGAGCACGTCGTGGAGCGTCACGCCTCCCTCGAACTCGAGGGCGGTCAGTCGCGTGGAGACCTGCTCGAGGCGGCTGCGGTACTTCTCGAGGGTCGCGAGCGCCTGGTTCGCCTTGGCGAGGACGTTCGGGATGTCCTCGAGGATGTACTTCGCGCCGTCGAGGTAGAGCGAGACGATGTCGCGGCGCTGGGAGATCGCGATCACGAGAGCGCCGGTCTGCTTCGAGACGCGCTCTGCCGTGCGGTGGCGGGTGCCGGTCTCGAGCGACATGATCGTCGGGTCCGGCATGAGCTGGACGTTGGCCCAGCAGATCTTGGTCGAGTTCGCGGAGAGGACGATCGCCCCGTCCATCTTCGCCACCTGGTAGAGCAGCGCCGGCGTGTAGTCGATGTCCAGCTTGATGCCGCCGGAGTAGAGGAACGACAGCTCCTCGCCGTCCCCGATGGCGATCAGCGCACCGGTCTTGGCGTGAATGATGTTGTTGAGGCCCTCGCGGAGGGCCGTGCCGGGCGCCACGAGTTCGAGCGCCCTTACGAGCCGGGGCTCCTGACGTTGCTCTAGATCGGTGAGCTCATCCCCGGCGTGAGACTGCATTGCAGGGCATTGTACGAGACATGTGCCCGCTTTGGGGGGCGTTTTCGGCTTCCCAGCGCCTGATTTGCCCCCTGACGGGCTACGCGGCTCGCGCCTGGGGGTGTCCGCCCAGTGCGGCGGCCAGGGCTGCGCGCAGGTTCCGGGCCTCGCCGCCCGGGGCCAGGACCGGCTCCAGCCCGAACTTCTGAGCCTCGGCCAGGCGTCGCTCGGGGTGCGCCACGTAGCGCAGCTCGCCCGTGAGGCCCACCTCGCCGAAGGCGGCCAGTGGTCTTTCTCCGTCACCCAGCGCCACGCCCTTGGCCGCGGAGGCCACCGCGAGCGCGACCGCGAGGTCGGCGCCCGGCTCCTCCACTCGCACGCCGCCGGCGACCGACACGAAGACGTCGGCCTGGCCGAGCTGGACGCCGGCGTGGCGGCTGAGCACGGCCATGACGAGCGCGAGGCGGTTGCGGTCGACGCCGTTCGCCACGCGCCGCGGCGGGACCAGCGTGGTAGGCGCCACGAGCGCCTGGACCTCCACCAGCAGCGGCCGCGAGCCCTCCATCGCGCAGAGCACCACCGAGCCGGGGCCGCGCGTGGCCTCGCCCACGAAGCGGGCGCTGGCGTCGGCGACCTCGACGAGGCCGCTGTCGCGCATCTCGAAGACGCCGGTCTCGTTCGTCGAGCCGAAGCGGTTCTTCAGGGCGCGCAGGGTGCGGTAGGTGCGCTCGCGCTCGCCCTCGAACTGGAGCACGCAGTCGACGAGGTGCTCGAGCACGCGCGGGCCCGCGAGCGCGCCCTCCTTGGTGACGTGGCCCACGAGCAGGATCGCCACGTCGCGCTCCTTGGCCACGCGCATCAGGCGTCCGGCGACCTCGCGGACCTGCCCGACCGAGCCGGCCGCGCCGGAGAGCCCGCCCGAGTAGAGGGTCTGGACCGAGTCGACGACGCAGACGGCTGGCCGCTCGGCCTCGATCGTGGCCTCGACTGCGTCGAGGTCCGTCTCGGCGACGATCGGGACCCGCAGCGCGTCCGCGCCGAGGCGCTCTGCGCGCAGCTTCACCTGCGCGGCCGACTCCTCGCCCGAGACGTAGAGGACCTGTGGCCCTTGGCGCCGAGGTTGCCAAGCGCGGCGCCGGTGATCGTGGACTTGCCGATGCCGGGCGCGCCGCCGATCAGCACGAGCGAGCCGGGGACGAAGCCGCCGCCCAGGACGCGATCGAGCTCACCGATCCCGGTCACGAGCCGGCGCAGCGCGGGTGCCTCGACATCGAGAGCGGGACGGGCTTCAGCGCGCGGCGCGATCGCTTCCCGCCGCCGGGCCCCCTGGCCGCCGGGGCAGCGGCGATCGGGCGCTCCTCCACCATCGAGTTCCACTCGCCACAGCCGGGGCAGCGACCGTGCCATTTGGCGCTGTCGTGGCCGCATTGCGCGCAGACGAAGACGGTGCTGGGAGCCATTCCGTGAGGCTAAGCGCGCAGGCGGACGATCTCTCCCCTTAGGATCCGCGCGGGATGCGGGAGCGCGTGGTGATCGCGGATGCGGCTTCGAGGCGGTGCTCGGGACCGTCCTCGTGCTGGGAGCGCTGTTCGGCGACATCGACTCGGACGACTTTTCGTCGCCCGCCACGACCGTTGTCGTCGGCATCTTCGGCGCGGGCCTCTGGCTGCTCGCCGTCGGCCTCGCCGAGGTGGTCAAGCGTGAGGCCGTCACCGACACGCTGCTGCTCGTGCTGGCGATCGGCAATTCGGCCTTCGCCCTGCTCATCGCAATTTGGGTGCGGGTCGCCGACGGCTTCACCGACGTCGGGTGCGCGTGGTCTGGACGACTGCGGCGGGGCTGATGCTCCTGGCCGGTTCGCAGGTCGTCGCCCTCGCCACTCAGCCGCGCGACGAGACCGACCGATAGAAGAAGTGCTCGGCCGGCGGAGGCTCATCACGCCGGCCGAGCCCCTCTAATTTCTCACTCGGCGCAAGCGCTCCTCTACGCGTCCTCTCCAGATACCGCTCGCTCGGCGGCCCCGAAGCCGATCCGCGAGTGCGTCTTGTCGCAGAACGGCTTCGTGGTGGAGGCTCCGCAGCGGCACAGGGCGATCGTCTCGCCCTGCTCGGCGAGGTCGAACTCGTTGCCGTCGGCGTCGATCAGCGTGATCGGGCCGCGCACCCGGTACGGGCCGTTCTCGCGGACCTTGATCTCGACTTCGGGCATGTTCAGTCTCCTTGGAGCATGGCTTGGACGATCCTTGCCGCATTCGGCATCTGGCTGGACGTGAGTCTTACTACCTGCCAGCCCTTGAGCTGTAGCGCCGTGTGACGTTCGCGCTCGCGGTCGAAGCTCTTTCGGGTCCGGTCGTGGAAGTCGTAGCTGTCGAGCTCCACCGCCGCGTCGCTGCTCCGCCCAGACAGCATCGACGAGGAAGCCGTCTATCAGTGCGTTGTACGCGGGGGTCGGCAGCCCCGCCTTTCGGATGATGTCGGCGAACTCGCGCTCCATGCCCTCGCGCGTGTCCGTGGGGACGCGGCGCTCTGCAATGAGGGCGCGGATGTGCTGGGTGCCTTTGCGGCCGTTGCGCGAGCCAGCACCTCCTCGACGGCGCGCACATCCAGCTTGCGGAGCCGATCTGCCTCCTCCCACGCGCGCCCGAGCCGATCGGTGTCACGACGGCCGCGAGGTCGACGAGCGTGCGAGCCAGACTCGTGACGGGAATTGCATCGATGGTGCCGCGGTCGCGGGGCGGGATGTCTCTGGGCTGGTGAAGGAGGATGACCTTCGGAGCCCGGCGGCTGACGCCGGGGACGCTGACCTCCATGCGGCTTCCTCCGCTCCTCAGCCCCCACAGGTCCGCGGCGCATCTGTGGCTGAGAACCGCCGTTGGGCCACACGCGAGGACGGCGGCCATGTACGCGGCCGTTCTTCGTCAGCCGTCGGTGCCCGACCGCATAGACCCCTCGATGGACGCGATGGAGGTAGCCATGGGCGACCAGCCGCTTGAATGCGCGGTCACCTGAGGCCGGCCGCGACCAGCTGGCGACGCGCGACCACTCCGTGCTGTTGCGTCGCCAGTCCGCCAGCGCAAAGTCAAACGCCCGAGATTTCGGACGCATACGGACCGAAGGCTCAGGCGCGGAGATTTCGCCCCCCGGGCCGCCGAGGGCCCCCTACGCCGCGTCGGTCACCGGCGCCCCGGAGCCCCGCAGGGAGCGGATCACGGAGTCCATGACCGTGCGCTCGGCGTCGACGCGGCCGTCGGTGATCGCTCCGATCAGCTCGCGCTTGGCCTCGAGGACGCCCTCCAGCTGTCGCGTCGATCGTGTTCGGCGCGAGGAGGTACCAGGCGGTCACGGCGTTGCGCTGGCCGATGCGGTGCGTGCGGTCCTCGGCCTGCTCGAGGCGCGCGGGCGTCCAGTCGAGCTCCAGGAACGCCACGTTCGAGGCGCGCGTCAGGGTGATGCCGTGCGAGCCCGCCTTGAGTGAGCAGATGATCAGCTCCGGCCCGTCCGGCTCCTGGAACGCCCGAACCGCGGCGTCGCGCTCGGCGGCGGAGTCCGATCCCAGCACGTGGACCGCGTGCGGGAAGCGCTTGAGCACCGCCGCTGGATCTCGATGTGGTCGGCGAACACGACGAGCGGCTCGCCGCTCGCCGTGAAGTCCTCGATCCAGTGGAGCTGCGCGGCGAGCTTGCCGCGGCCGGCGAGTTGGCGCAGATAGTTCAGTCGCGCGAGCCGCTCGGCCCGCAGCGTCGCCGACACCTTCGCCTCGATCGTCGCGAGATCCAGCGGCTGCGACTGCAGCCACGCCACGATGTCGCGCTCCGCGAGGCGGTACTCCTCGCGTTGTCGATCTCGACCACCACCGTCTCGTGGCTCTTCTCCGGGAGCTGCGGCAGCACGTCGACCTTCAGCCGCCGCACGTAGCAGTGGCGCGCAGATTCCAGTGCAGCCGGTCGTGCGACGCGTGCGTGGCGAACCGGCGTGTGAGCTCCGCGCCCGACCCGAAGTCCCTGAGCCGTCCAGCAGCCGCAGCTGCGACACGAGCTCCTTCGGGCGGTTCATCACCGGCGTGCCGGTCAGGGCGAGCTTCAGCCCGTCCTCGGCCACGCAGTGGGCGAGCGCCAGCGCGGCCTTGGTCCGCCGCGCGCGCGGCTGCTTCGCGTAGTGCGACTCGTCGAACACCGGCGGCGCGCGGCTTCAGCGCCGACAGTGCGTCGAGGTGGGCGTCGAGGATCTCGTAGTTGACGACGATCACGTCGGAGTCCCGCAGCGCCTCGGCATCGTCGGCGCCGAGCGTGCGCCCGTGCAGCACGGTCACGCGCCGCTCCGGCAGCCAGATGTGCGACTCGCGCTCCCAGTTGAGCTTGATGCTCGCCGGGCAGACCACCACGGCCGGATAGGCGTCGTCGAGCTCCAGCGCGGCGAGCGCCTGCACCGTCTTGCCGAGCCCCTGCTCGTCGGCGATGAAGGTCCGCCGCTGGCGCAGCGCATATGCGACGCCCGCGCGCTGGAACGGGCCGCAGCACCCCGCCGAGACCCTCGATCTCCAGCTCGGCGTCGTCGGCCTGCGACAGCCTCACGGTCTCCTCGCGGCGCCGATGCTCGTGTGTCAGCCGGTGCAGCTCGTCGTCCGCCTCGTCGCCGACCACGACCTCGGGGTGCTCCTCGAGGAACAGCGCCAGGTCGGGCGCGACCGCCGGGTCGGCGGGCACGCCGAGGATCTCCGCGTCGAAGCGCACGTAGAACTCGCCCGCGCGCTCGCGCACGACGCGCGCCTCGGGCAGCCGCGCGAACTCGTTGCGCACCGCCACGCCCCAGATCGCGTGCAGCTGGAACTCCGCCACGCCCGGCGAGGCCACGTCGAGCTCCAGCGTGGCCGCGGGCGGCGTGCGCCCCGCCTCGATGGCCTCGGCGCACTCGGTCGCCAGCTCGTCGAGCTCGACGTTGTCGAAGCTCTCGATCAGCTCGAGGCCCTTGCGGGTCATCGGCAGCGAGCAGCGCGTCCTCGTGCTCGATGGCGCGCTCGATAAGCCGGCTCGGGGGGCTCGCCGCCGACGGTGGTGATTGCGAACGCCGGCCCGTCCGGCCCCTCGGTCGCGGTGACCTCGCCGAACCAGCCCGAGAACGTCTCGACCCAGTCCCTGACGGCCTCGGAGACCTCGAGCCACGGGTGCCGCTCGAACAGCTCGAGGACGACCGCCCCCAGCCGGCGGTCGGCGGGCACGAGCCAGCGGCGGTCCTCCCAGTCGAAGCGCCGGCCGGGGAGCCGCCTGATCTCGGAGTTCAGCGACTCGTCGAACTCGAACGCGAACGCGAGCCACTGGCGGCCGCGCTCCAGCGCCATCTGCACGTTCGGGCCGCGCTCCGGCGCCGCGGCGACGCCGTCCGGCGTGGACGAGGGCTCGAAGCGCACGTGGGAGCCGCGCCCGCGCCGCGACCCGTACCGGAACGGCGTGCCGTCGCTGTCACCTCGGTTTCTCACAGCCGAGGGACGCTAGCAGCGCCGCAACGAGGAGCGGCCGCCCCGGAGGGCGGCCGCTCGAACACTTGCGCTACCTGCGAGAAGGAGCTACTCGGGCTTCGTCTCACCCTCGGCGGCCGGCGGGGCGTCCGGGACGTCCGGCAGCACCTCGGGCTCGTCGGGGAGGTCGCCGCCGTCGGACGCCCTCGGGCAGCTCGCGCCGTCCTCGTAGCACCCGCCCTTGGCGCCGACGCCGACGGCCTCGCGCTCGCTCGACGGGGCCTTGATCGTGATTTGACCTCGGGCTCCTTCTCCTTGCCGTCCTCGGGCGTCCTCGACGGCGTCGACCTCGACCGTCGAGCCCGGCTCCATGTCTCGCCTTCAGCACCTCGTCCGCGAGCGGATCCTCGATGTAGCGCTGGATCGCGCGGCGGAGCGGACGGGCGCCCATCGCGGGGTCCCAGCCCTTCTCCACGAGCAGGTCGCCCGCGTCATCGGAGAGGTTGAGCGACAGCTCGCGCTCGGCCATCGACTCGCGGATGCGCCGCAGCAGCAGCTCCACGATCTCCTGATCTCGTCCTTCTGGAGCTTGTGGAAGACGATGACCTCGTCGATGCGGTTGAGGAACTCGGGCCGGAAGACCTTCTTGAGCTCGCCCATGATCCGGTTCTTCATGTCGTCGTAGGTGATGCCGGTCTCGTCGTCGGACACGGCGAAGCCGAGCGGCGTGTTGCGCGCGATGTCCGAGGCGCCGATGTTCGACGTCATGATCACGATGGCGTGACGGAAGTCGACCGTCCGGCCCTGGGCGTCCGTCAGGCGGCCGTCCTCCAGGATCTGGAGCAGGATGTTGAAGACGTCCGGGTGGGCCTTCTCGATCTCGTCGAGCAGCAGCACGCTGTACGGCTTGCGGCGAACCGCCTCGGTGAGCTGGCCGCCCTCGTCGTAGCCGATGTAGCCCGGAGGCGAGCCGACGAGCCGCGACACGGAGTGCTTCTCCATGTACTCCGACATGTCGATGCGCACCATCGCGTCCTCGTCGCCGAACAGGAACTCGGCGAGCGTGCGGGCGAGCTCGGTCTTGCCGACGCCCGAGGGGCCGAGGAAGATGAACGAGCCGGTCGGCCGCTTCGGATCCTTGAGGCCGGCGCGCGAGCGGCGGATGGCCTTCGAGACGGCCTCGATGGCCGGCTGCTGACCGATGACGCGCTTGTGCAGCTCGTCCTCCATCCGCATCAGCTTCTGGGTCTCGGCCTCGGTGAGCTTGAACACCGGGATGCCGGTCCACATCGAGACGATGTCGGCGATCTCCTCTTCCCGATCTCCGGCGCGCCGATCCACCAGAACGCCACTGCTCTTTGAGCTTCCCGCTTCTTGTTGGTGAGCTGGCGCTCCTGTCGCGGAGGTTCGCGGCCTTCTCGAACTCCTGCGCCTCGATCGCGTCTTCCTTCTCGCGGCGCGTCTTCTCCATGTCGTCCTCCAGCTCCCGGTAGACGGGCGGGGAGGTCATCGACCCGATGCGCATGCGAGACGCGGCCTCGTCGATGAGGTCGATCGCCTTGTCCGGGAGGTAGCGGTCCGAGATGTAGCGGTCGGCGAGCTCGCCGCTGCCTTGAGCGCCTCGTCGGTGATCTCGACGCGGTGGTGCTGCTCGTAGCGCTCGCGCAGGCCCTTGAGGATCTGCACGGTCTCCTCGATCGACGGCTGATCGACGCGGACCTGCTGGAAGTGCCGCTCGAGCGCCGAGTCCCGCTCGAGGTACTTGCGGTACTCGTCGAGCGTGGTGGCACCGATCGTCTGCAGCTCACCGCGCGCGAGCGCCGGCTTGAGGATCGAGGCCGCGTCGATCGCGCCCTCGGCCGCGCCGGCACCGACGAGGTTGTGGAGCTCGTCGATGAACAGGACGATGTCGCCGCGCTGGGTGATCTCCTTCATCACCTTCTTGAGGCGCTCCTCGAACTCGCCGCGGTACTTGGAACCGGCGACGAGCGCCGCCAGGTCGAGCGTGTAGATCTGCTTGTTCCGCAGCAGCTCGGCACCTCGCCGCTCGTTATGCGCGACGCGAGTCCTTCGACGACGGCGGTCTTGCCGACGCCCGGCTCGCCGATCAGCACCGGGTTGTTCTTCGTGCGGCGGAGAGGATCCGCATGATCCGCTCGATCTCGGTCTCGCGACCGACGACCGGGTCCAGCTCGCCCTCCGACGCGAGCCGCGTGAGGTTGCGGCCGAACTGGTCGAGCAGCTTCGAGGACTTCTTGCCCTTGCCCTGCGACCGCCGCCGCGCGAGCCCTGGCCCTGATGGTGCCCACCGGGGCCGGAGAGCATGCGGATGACCTCGTTGCGGATCTTCTCGGAGTCCGCGTCGAAGTCGAGCAGGATGCGCGCCGCTACGCCCTCGTTCTCGCGCACGAGGCCGAGCAGGATGTGCTCGGTGCCGATGTAGTTGTGTCCGAGCGACAGCGCTTCGCGCAGCGCGAGCTCGAGACCTTCTTGGCTCGCGGGGTGAACGGATCTGACCCGAGGTGACCTCTTCACCCCGGCCGACGATGCGAACGACCTGGGCGCGGACGCGCTCCACGGTGATGTCGAGCGAATCGAGCACGCGAGCCGCGAGACCCTCCTCCTCACGCAGAAGGCCGAGAAGGATGTGCTCGGTCCCGATGTAGTTGTGCTTGAGGATCGGGCCTCCTCCTGTGCGAGGACGACCACCTGGCGGGCGTGCTCTGTGAAGCGCT
>CAWANT010000002.1:0-102309 GCA_963783495.1 uncultured Chloroflexia bacterium | reverse complement strand
CTGGCCCGATGGCGAGCGCGGCCCGGCCATGCCGGCCGATGCCGACACATCGGCCTCATCGAGCGCGGCTCCACCGCGATCGAGCCGTGGACGCCGGCGCAATGACCCCGGTGGCGCCGCATCGAGGCCACGCCTGGAGGCAGTCACGCTGCCCGATTTCGGTCTGCCCGATGCCCTGCCCGAGCTCCCCGACCACCCTCTACGTCGATCGCTGGAGCACCTCCGCGAGCGAGCCGACGCCATTGGCTTCCAGCGTGTGGTGATCTACGCCGATCGCGAGCACAGCGCCAACCTGGCCTACCTGACCGGCTTCGACCGAGGTTCGAGGAGGCGGTGCTGATGGTGGGGCCGATGTGGATCCGGCCATCCTTGTCGGCAACGAGTGCTGGGGCATGGCCGGGGCGGCACCGCTGCAGATGCGGCGGCAGCGGTTTCAAGACCTGAGCCTGCCGGGCCAGGCGCGCGACCGATCGGCGCCGCTGGCCGAGATCCCTCGCAGGAAGGGATCGGTACCGGCACCGGCGCTCATCGGCTGGAAGACTACGCACATCCCGAGCACAGCGACGCGCCGTCTTCCTGGTGGACGCCCTGCGTGAGGCGGCCGGCGGCAACGGCTCAGTCGAGAATCCCACCGACCTGTTGTATTGACGCGGCAGATGGACTTCGGGTGAACAACGAGGTCGAGCAGCTGGCCGCCATGGAGTGGGCCGCATGCCAGACCTCGTCCGGCGTGCTGCGCCTGCTGCGCACCATGCAGCCAGGCACCACGGAACGCGAAGCCGTGGCGCTCCTGGGCTGGAACGGGTGGCCGCTCTCCTGCCACCTGATGCTGACGGCCGGCCCACGCGCCGCCCTCGGCCTGCTCAGCCCCGGCGACCGACCGATCCAGCGCGGGGACCCGTTCACGGTCGCATTTGGCATCTGGGCGCGCTCACCTGCCGCGCCGGTTTCGTGGTCGATCGGCCGGCCAGCTGCCGCACGAGATCGGCGACTACGTGGAGCGCCTGGTGGCCCCCTACTTCGCCGCGGTGGCCGAGTGGTACGAGGCGCTGCACATCGGGCAGCCCGGCGCGACGCTCCACGACATCGTGGCGCGCCGGCTGGGGACCCATTCTTCGGCATCTTCCTGAACCCCGGGCACCAGATCCACCTGGACGAGTGGGTGAACTCCCCCATCGCGCCAGGCTCCCCGACTGAGCTTCGCTCGGGGATGGCGTTCCAGGTCGACGTCATCCCCGCCACCGGCACGCCGTACTTCACGACCAACATCGAGGACGGCGTCGCCCTCGCCGACGAGGCGCTGCGAGGCGAAATGGCCAGCGCTATCCGAATGCCTGGCGACGCATCCAGGCCCGCCGCGACTTCATGGCCGGGGCGCTGGGCATCGAGCTGCATCCCGACGTCCTGCCGTTCTCGAACATCCCCGCCTGGCTGCCGCCCTTCCTGCTGGGCAGCGAGCGGGCGATGGTCCTCGCCCGCTAGACCCGCCGTGCGCGAGCTGCGCGTAGCCGACGGACCGCTGGAGGCCGTGCTGCTGCCGGAGGCGGGGGCGCGGCTGCATCGGCTCCGCGCCTTCGGGCACGACCTGCTGCGGACGCCATCGGATCCCGTGGATCACCTGCGAGACCCGATCGTCTGGGGTGGCTACCTCATGGCGCCGTGGTGCAACCGGCTGGCGCGCGAGCCACGGCGGTAGGCGGTCGGACGCTCCGCCTGGCATCCAACTTTCCCGATGGCTCGGCTATCCACGGCGCAGGTGTACGGCGTGCCATGGACCGTCACCGGCCTGGCCTCGTGCTCGGTCGAGGCCGGGGGCGATGGCTGGCCGTGGCCATATGACGTCACGCTGTCGGCGGTGGCGCGCGACGCGTCGCTGTCGTTGCAGTGGCGGCTGACCAACCTGGCCGATGAGCCGATGCCGGCCGGCATCGGCTTCCACCCGTGGTGGCGGCGGCCGTCAAGGTGCGCATGATGCCGGGCCGGTCTACGCCTCGAATGTCACCTCGAGCCCCGATCCGCGGCCCGCCAGCGGGGCCCTCGACCTCCGCCGCCTTGCCGCACCGGCCGATGGGCTGGATGCGCACCTGGACCGATGCCTCGATCGAGCATTGGAGCTGGCCTGGCCGGAGCTCGGCGTGCGCGCCTCCTCGCGACCTCATCCAACGCGCCTACGTGCGATGGCGACGCCACCGGACACGGACGCCATCGCGGTCGAGCCGCAGACCCATGCGCCCGATGGGCTGCGACGCCTGCTCGATGGCCGGCCAGACGGCCGGCCTGGCTCCCTGCCGGCGAGGTACTGGCGCTCGAGCTCGAGATTCGCGTCAGCCGTGGCTGAGCCGAGCCGCTATCCGGAGGTCTGCGGTGCGCCCGAGCGCGTGGGGGTCGCCGCGCTGTAGCCGTCCCGGCGATCTCGCCGGCGCGCGCCCGATAAGGCTCGATCTGCGGCGGCGTCCTGGCGCGGAAGCCTTCCACCAGGCGGTTGTACATCGAGAAGCCCGACGCGATGAGGATCGGCCAGCTGGACGTCCGCGTCCGTCGCGCCGCAGTCGAGGGCCGCCTGCACATCGGCCGCGTCAGCTGTCGGGCGTCTCCGCGCACGGTCCGAGAGATCGCGAGCAGCGCCTGCATCTTGGGGAGAACCCGTCCGACGCGCCGTCTTGACCACGTCAACCAGCGGCTGGCCGATGCGACTGGCTCACCTCCATCTCCAGCACGGCCCGGCGCGTGTTCGCCGTGCGAGTCCATGCAGAAGAAGCAGTTGTTCGCGGCCGAGACGTCGCCGTGGCCAGCATCTCGCGCTCGAAACGCGTGATCGTCGCGCCCGGGAAGTCCTCGACCAGCAGCTCGTCGGCCAGCCCACGCAGATGCACGCCGAGCTCCGGCTTCAGCCGCATCGCCACGCCGATGCCCGGGCACGTCCGGCAGGCCGCCGACGATCGGCTCCTCCTGCGCGCGCTCCAGGCGCTCGACTTCCCGCGTCATGACGCCACTCTCAGGTAACCCTCACTCCGTATCCTACGCAAACCGTCATGACAGCACGAACACTCACCCTGGGCGCCCAGTCCTACCCGGTCGTCCTGCCGAACATCCGCGATCCGCGCCTGCACGTGGCCGCCGTGATCATCACGATCCACGTCCTGGGCCAGGTGGGCCTGCACTTCAACGTGACCGTGCCCCAGATCCTGGCCGCCATCATCACCTGCTGGGTCATCGAGGTCGCGATCACCTTCGCCAGACCAAGTCCTTCGTCTGGCCGGCCAGCGCCATGCTCACCGGCTCCGGCGTGGCGCTGATCCTGCGGGTGGTCGGCACCCCGTCCGACGATCCCTGGAACACCTACTGCTGGGAGTGTTCGCGGTCATCGCCGGCCTCTCGCTGATGACGCAAGTACGTGATCAAGTACAGCGGCTCGCACGTCTTCAACCCGTCGAACATCGGGCTGGTCGCGGCCTTCCTGGTCCTGGGCGCCCCGCGTCGAGCCGCTCGACTTCTGGTGGGGTCCGCTCGACGGCTGGATGGTCGCCGCCTACGCGGTGATCATCGGCGGCGGCCTCCTCGTCACGCGGCGACTCAAGCTGCTGGGCCTGGCCGCCGCTTCTGGTGTGCTCGCCGCGGGCGTCGGCCTGCTTGCGGCACGGCCATTGCATGGTCGCCAACTGGTCGTTCACGCCCGGTCTGCGGCGCCGACTTCTTGCGCGTGATCATGACCTCGCCGGAGGTCCTGATCTTCCTGTTCTTCATGATCACGGACCCGAAGACGTCGCCCTCCGGACAGCGTCGGACGGGTCGTCTTCGGGGTGCTGGTGGCCATCACCTGCGAGCTGCTGATGGCGCCGCAGACCGACGAATGGGGCACGAAGGTCGGCCTGCTGACAGGGCTGGTGCTGATGTGCGCTGCGCCCGGTCCTGGACCGATTCCTCCCCGCCGCGCACACCGCCGCGGACGACCTCCGCGCCTTCGTTCGAGGCGATGCCGCGACGCCGGCCTCGCCGGGACGGCTGGGGCAGCCCGGATTGGGGCGGTGGTGGCGGCGGGCGTGCTGTTGGCGGTTGCCATCGTGGCCGCCGGGATCCCGGCGCGCGGGATCGTGGTTCCGGACGGGCGGAGGCGCTGAACAACCCGCCGGCCGTGGTCGATCCCACCACGCTGCCGACGATCACCGTCGATCAGGACGTGGTCGACTACGACCACGAGCTGGCGGGCCCGGGGATGCACGCCGTGGTGGTTTCGCTGGCTCAGAACCTGGACCTCGAGAATCAGGCGTTGCTGGAGCGTGACGGCTCCCTGCTGACGGCGGTTGACCACGGCGACCGACTGGACGAGATGCAGGCCCGGCTGGACGGAGCTGCCGCCAGCAGCGTCACGACCATCGCGCACTACGACTTCGACGCCATCGACGTCTCGCTGCTGGTGCCGTTCGGCCAGCAGTCCGGCCTCAGCCTCGGCCTGCGCGGGCGTGGAACCGTCACCCAGGAGCGCTACGCGGCCGACGGCACGCTTCAAGATCGAAGCTCGACGCCCTTCGACCAGACCTTCGCCATGCGTCAGGCCACGGGCGACCGGTGGATGATCGTGGCGGTCCTGCCGCCCGAATGAGCGAGCTGCCGGACTTGCGCCGCCGGGTGCGCGTCGGGATCGTCGGCTGCGGCGACGTCGCTCATCGCTGGTATCTGCCCGCCCTGGCCGAGATGGCCGATCGCGTCGAGCTGGTGGCCGCATGTGATCCACGGCGCGAGGCGGCCGACGCCATCGCGGCCGCCGCGGAGGGCTGGTCGCCTGGTGCCGCCGTCCACACGGAGCTCGCTGCATTCCTTGCGGAATCCGAGTTGGACGCCGTGATCAACCTGAGCCCGGCCCCGGCCCACGCATCGGTCAGCCAGCCCTGCCTCGACGGCCGGCGTGAACGTCTATTCCGAAAAGCCGCTGGCCGGAACGCTGGCCGAGGCGGATCGGCTGATCGAGGCGTCGCGCGAGCGCGGCGTCCTGCTGCTCTGCGCGCCGGGTGTGGCCGTCACGCGCCGCTTCCAATGGCTGGCCGAGATCATCGGCTCAGGGCGCTTCGGACCGCTCAGCCTGGCCGTCGCCCATCACGCCGATCCCGGCCCTGCCGCGTGGCGCGAGTACACCGGCGATCCATCGGTCTTCTACCGCGACGGCGTCGGACCGCTGATCGACCACGGGATCTACCGCCTGCACGGACTGACGATGCTGCTGGGACCGGTGCGGCGGGTGCAGGCCATGGGCGCCATCGGCAATCCGACGCGCGTGGTGCGCGCCGGCCCGCTGGCAGGCCAGACCATCCCGGTCACCACGCCGGACCATGTGCTGATCAACCTGGAGTTCGCTAGCGGGGCGCTGGGGCAGCTGCTCGCCTCCTTCGGCACGGCCGCCACGCTGGCTCCGTGGCTGGAGCTGCACTTCGCCCGTGCCACCATCAGCTTCGGCGGCCCATCGTGGGAGAAGGACGCGCCGGCGAGCATCTACGTCGATGACGACAGCGCGCTCGGCCTCGAGGGATGGACCCACGGGGTGCAGCTGCCGCCGCCGGGCGAGCCGCTGCCGGTGGTCGGCGCCGGCGTCGCGCACTTCATCGCATGCCTGCGCGGGGAGGAGGACGCCGTGCTCACCGCCGAGCACGCACGGCACGTGCTGGACATCATCGTGAAGACCTACGCGTCCATCGCGGACGGCGTCTCCCACGAGACCGAGACGACGTTTTGACGACTGACTGCGACGCTCGACCGATCAGCGGATGCCAGTGTCGTAGCTGACCGTTACCGTCGGCTTCCTCGCCAGTCGCAACGGTGACCATCACCGGCGGCGCCGTGCCCATCAGGCCGTCGACCGCTAGCGGCTCCACTTGGTAAGTCCCCGGCGCGAGGTCCGCCTCGAAGCGGCCATCGGCGTCGGTGATGAGGATCGCGACCTCGCTTCCGCTGTCGTCGACGATGCGGAGCCTCGCGTCGGCGACGGGCCGGGCATCACACCCGAATTGAGGCGGATCGGTCACCACGGGGCAGGTGGGACCGGCAACGGCAATGCCTGTCCACGTGACCCATCGCAGCTCCGCCGGTCTGTGAGGCGCAGCCTGCGGTAGCCGCTATCAACGCGACGGCCGCTGGAACGAGGGCAAGCTGAGAGGGGCGCACAGTTATGGGGACGCGCATGACCCGGACTTGGTTCCCGTTTCCGAGCACGTCGCTAAATCGTCCGGAGAATGGAAGCAACGCGGGGTTTGGCCGGAGGAGATGGCTCCGGCGGTAGGATTCGAACCTACGACCAAGCGGTTAACAGCCGCCCGCTCTACCACTGAGCTACGCCGGAACGCGTGTATCGGCTGTGTGGAGCCGGCCTTGCGGACGCGGCGGATGATAGCCCTGGAGCCCGGCCAGGGTCAAAGCTCGGGAGCCGTCAGCCCAGCTGTCCAGCGCGGTGATCGCGATCCCGAGGCCGATCCCCAGCACCAGCATGCCGGCTGCGATGGGCAGCGCCGCGGCTCCGAAGCGCCGCATCCCCTCGTGCCCGGCCACCCTGGCCGCAACCATCCTTGCGCCAAGGTGGTCGCCACGGCCATGCCGCCGAGCACAACCGCCATGCCGATGCCGAATGCGGCGATCAGGCCCAGCCCGAAGAGCAGCCGGCCGGTGGTGACGGCTGCCAGCAGCACGATCAGGGCGGAGGCGCTCGGCACGAGGCCACCGGCCATGCCAAGCAGCGCCACGCTGCGGATGCTCAACGCCGGCCGTGCGCCGGATGCGGATGGCCGTGCGGAGCGTGCGTGGATGGCACGTGGGGATGCGGATGGACGTGCGGATGATCGTGGCGTGCACCGGTTCGCCGCGCCGAGATCGCCCGCCAGAGCAGGGTGGCGCCCAGCAGCGCCATGAGCGCCCCCGACACGACGTCAGCCACCCGATCGTGCGCTCCGGCAGGAACAGCTCGCCCGCAACCAGGACCAACGCGCCAAGCACGCAGGACGCCCGCCGTGTGGGTGATCGCCACGGTGAGACCCAGCGCCATGGCCTGGCGCACCGTGCCACGCGAGCCGACGAGGTAGGCCGCCACCAGCGTCTTGCCATGCCCCGGCGAGAGGGCGTGGCCGCCACCCAGCCCAGCCGCGATGAGGAGGGCCAGCAGGATGACACCGGGTGACAGCTGGCCCGCGACAAGCGCGGCCAGCGGGTCGCCGGCGGTCGGAGCCAGCATCGCCGAGCTGCCGCCGCTGGCCGGCGCCGGGTCAGCCCGCGCATCGAGATGGAACTCAGCGCGAGCATTGCGCACGTCGGGAGGCGACTCGAGCCGATCGGTCGGGTACGAGGTGAGGAGTGCGCTCTCGCTGCGGCTGGGCACGTCGGATCCCGTCAGCTCAACGCCCGTGGCCGGCCGCGATGGTGATCTCGCGCCAGCCGACGTGGCCGTCATCGGTGCGGTCGGTGATCGCCAGGGAGGACTCGCCATCCGGCATGGCGGCGTCCAGCGTGCAGGTCAGCCTGCAGCGTCCGCAGCCCGCCGGCGCCCGGGGCAGGGTCAGCTCCGGCTGCGCTGCCACGCCCAGCGTTGCGGCCGTCCGTCCCAGCCGCAGCTCGAGGGCAGCGCGAACCTGCTGCACAGGCGCGCCCGGCGTACGCGCCCGTTTCGGACGCCGACAGCGATCCGTCGCCATTGGTGTCGATCGCGGTGATCTCGCTGAACGCCGGGATCTCCGCCATGTCGACGACGTATTGGACCGTCGACCCGCTCGGCGGCGATTCCGACCGCCACCGCGCGGTTGACGGTGTAGTTGCCGAGCGGATGCGCGGCGACAGGGCCAGCCAATCGCGAACCAGCGCCAGCGCTGCCAGACCAGCCGCGGAGCAGCAGGCGCTTCACGAGCCTGACCCGCCGCTGAGCGTCGGCCAGCGCGTCGCGGGCGGTCTCCGCCTGCAGGGGCGGCAGGAACGACGACTCCGTCCACGGCCATCTGCAGCAGCTGCACAGCCCGCTCGCGGGCTCCCTCGTGCGGCGGCGATCAGTCCGGCGTGGTACGCGATGCGCGGGATCGGGGGTGCCCAGCGACAGTGCGGCCTGCGGCGTGACGCCGCGCCTCGTCGATGTCGCCGGCGCGGAACAAGGCCCAGGCCAGGGCGTCGTGGCCGTAGATGTCGCCACGCACGGCAAGCTCGGCCCGGCGCGCCGCGACACGGCATGGCCACGTCGCGCTCGTGGTCGGCGGCGAAGATGACCAGCTGCCGGTCATAGACCGATCCGGTGGCCGCGGCCAAGCGGCCGATTCCGTCGACGATCGCGTATTGCACCTCTGCCCGCGGGCCGCTGCCGTCGAGCGCGTACAGGTCGCCGAGCGCCGCGACCAGCTCCGGCTGCGGCAGCCGGCGGTGGCGCGCTCCAGGAGCCGGATCGCCTGGCCCCGCTCGGCCGGCGCCTCCAGCACGGCGGCCAGACCGGCCATGGCCGGCACGTAGTCGGGAAGCGCCTCCAGCGAGGCGGCGTACGCCGCCTCGGCGCCGTGCAGCTCGCCGCCGGCGCGACGGAGGTCACCGAGCTGGAACTGGTAGAAGGCCGCCGCGTCGGGCGCTCCGTCCTCGCAGCGAGGCTAGCCGCGGCCGGGCCACGAGCCGCTCGGCCCGGTCGGGGTCGCCGGTCAGGAAGGCGAGCCTGCCGATGCGGCTCCAGGCCGCTGGCGATGGGGCGAGCTGGGCGAGCCGCAGGTAACGCTCGCGCGCGCCGGCAATGTCGCCGGTCTCGAGCCGTGCATCACCCGCCACGCCCAGGGCGGCGAGGTCTGTCGGGCTACTCGGCAAGACTGCGTCAGCGCGCCGCATGGCATCGGCGAAGTCGTGCAGTGCGAAGGCCACCATGGGCGCGGCGCACCGCCACCTGGTCCGGATATGGGTGCGGTGCACGGCGGCGCGGTCGAGCGCGGTCGCCGCGCGCTCGCAGGTCATCAAGGTCGCCGGTGGCTCGTGAGCGGTCGAGGTAGGCGTCGGCGAGGTGGATGAGGTCGAGGAAGGATCCGCCGGCGGCGACGCGCGCCTCCCAGAAGGCGACGCGCTCCGCGGGTGGCAGCAGGCCGAGCGTGCCCACGCGGCATCCAGCGCGGGCGGTCCATCGATCACCGTCGCCGGCGGGCGCGAGCGCTGGTGCCGGTGGCGCCAGGCCAATGGGCAGGCGACTGAGGACGAACACGGCGCAGGCGGCCAGGCCGAGCGCCGATGCAGACCGCGGAATCCGAGCCGGGGGTGTGGTCGGTCGGCCTGATCGTGGTGTCATGGTTCGTCGTCCATCTGCGGACCGACCACCGCCGGCGATCGGCCGGCGGTGGCATCGGTCCATCAGGTCCCGTCAGTTCGGCAAGGCCGACGTACGGGAAGTAAGTGCGGAAGACGCTGTCGTCGGCGACGCAGTCCGTCAGCGGGGTGTTGGCCACCACGCTCAGCGCCACGTCGATGACGTCATCGGTCAGCGCACGTCCGTTCAGCGCGCGCGAAGTTCGCGGGCTGGAGGTGTCGTACGTGATCACATCGGGCAGGAGCACGCCGGCGATCGCGTCGCCATAGGCGGCGGGATCGGACGCGGTGCCGGCCAGCGAGGTGATCAGCTCGACCACCCCGGACACGTCGTCGCTGTAGTTCGCGACGTCATTGCGGGGCTCAGCGCGGTTGTACGCCTCCTTGGTGGCATCGGTGTGGTTGAAGACGGTGTTGATGGTGGGCAGGCCCATCCGCTCCACCTGCGTGCGGACGCCGTTCTCCTCGATCGAGGTCTCGCCCCAGACCCGGATGGTGTCGCGCCAGCGCCGAGTCCGGCAGCTCGATCACGATGGCGCTTCCGTTCAGGCCCTTGAAGAAGTCGGTTGGCGCCGGATTGGTCCGGGTGCAGTCGACCAGCCCGCCCAGATCGGCCAGGCCGCCGCCGCCGAGCAGGGTGGCCTTGAACGTCTGGAAGCGCGCCAGGTCGAAGAAGAAGGGATCGTCCGCCAGCCCGGCCCACGCACGACCGCCACCATTCAGCTGAATCGTCTGGCCGGTGACGCCCTTCGCCGATGACGTTGCCGCCGAACGCACGCGTTGCGTTGTCACCGCCCTGGCGCAGGATGGTGATCTTCTGCGAGCCGTCCTCGCGCGGGAACCCGAACCGCACGCGGAGCGTGATGTCCTCGGCCGCATTGCCGCGGGTGTCGACCTCGGAACTCGTATCGAGCATCCTTGCGGAATGTGGTCGGCGACAGGATGCCCGCCGCCGGGTTGACGGTCATGACGAGGGCGGTGCGCGACGCATTGCTCCCCTCGAAGACATAGACATCGTTGATATCGATGCGCCCATCGGTCTTGACCGTCGGGGCATCAAGGTGGTCGGCGGCCTCCACGCGGAGCGCGGCCGAGCCGGCGATGAGCGCGGCCGCAGCCAGCACCACGACGAGTGGCACGGCGACGACGCGCAAGGTGAGGACACGCATGGTCGATCTCCTCCAATGTGACGTGCCGGCGTCCGGCGCCGGCACTGGGTTTCGGAGGGGATACGTAGGGCTTCGTGCTGCGCATCACTCGCGCGACGGAGGGATCGTGGTGGGTCGGCGCGGTCAGCCTGAGGGGCGCGTCCAGCTCTCCCAGCGGGCGAACTCGTCCAGGCCGCGCCATCCCCGCTTCAGCGACGGCGAGCGCTTATCCGGCAGCGGCCGCCCGACCGGGATGACGCCGATCGGAACGTAGTCGGCCGGGATATCCAGCTCCGCGTTCAACCGAGCCGGTCGTGCGTGCCTGCGAAACCGGCGGCCAGGCCCTCGTCGACCGCGGCCAGCAGGAGGAGCATGACCGTGCAGCCGATGTCCATCCACCAATACGGCACCGGCCAGTCGATGGCCTCCTCGCCCGGCGGCCGCTTGTCCGGCTCGTCGTAGCGGTCGCGGTAGACCTTCTCGCTGACGCACGGGATGAACAGCGCCGCGCACTCGCTGAGCCACGGGTCGAAGCCCATCTCCACGTACTCGGCCTCGTGGGCGATGGCAGCCACGCGGCGCATGCGCTCGGGCTCCGTCACGATCACCAGCCGCTGTCCCTGGCTGAAGCCGGCGCTCGGCGTCCGTTGGGCGGTGGCCGCGATCCGCTCCAGCGCGGACCGATCGACCGGCTCCGCGGCGAAGTGGCGCACCATGCGCCGGCGCGCAACGACCTCGGAGAATTCCATGACGCCTCCTGATTCGGTCTCGCGGCGCTGGACCTACATGATCGGCGCGAAGCGCACCAGCACCGCGTTGCGCAGCCGGTTGCGACGTCCCATGGCGACGGCGCCTGGCTGCGATGCGGCGATGTCAACCTCGAACAGGTCGCGCCGGAAGGTTTCGGCCACGCCGGCGTCGCGGATGTGCAGAGCGATCTCGGGGTTGCGGTAGAGCGCCCAGGCGTCCAGGTTCAACGTTCCGACCAGCAGCTCGTCGTCGGCCACCAGCGCCTTGGCGTGCACGAGCGCCGGGTACTCCCAGATGGCGACCCCCGCTGCCAGCAGCCGATCGTAGTGGTACTGGAAGGCGGCATAGGCGGCGCCATTGCCGTGGACCGCGTCGGGCACCACCATGCGCACGGTCACGCCACGCTCGGCGGCCGCGGCAATCCGGTCGACCATGCCCTGGTCGCCGACGTAGGGGTTCATGATCTCCAGCCGCTCGCGCGCGCCTTCGATCAGCCGCTCGGCGGCGTCGGTGACCGGCAGCCAGCCTGGCGGCCAGTTCATGAGGAAGGTCGTGTCGATGGTGCCCGCCTCATCGGGCTCGGGGAAGTATTCGGCAAGGGCGGCGTCGGGAAGCCGCCCTCCGAGCTCGGCGAAGCTCCCCAGGAAGGTCGCCTGCAGCTGCCCCACGACCGCGCCGGTCAGCCGCACGAACAGGTCGTGGAAGCGGCCGTCTTCGAAGTGGTCCTCGATGCCGGCCCCGCCCATCCAGCCGATCCGACCGTCGATGACGTACAGCTTGCGGTGGTCGACATGGCCCAGCCCGGTGCTCGTCCAGCGGATCCGGCGGTCGCCGATGGTTCCGCTCCGCCTCGGCGGCATGGCATCGTGGATGGCGATCTGGATCCCGGCCGCCGACAGGTCGTTGAGCATCGCTCGCGAGACGCCGGCCACTGCCGATCCAACGGCATCCACGATCATCCGCACCTGGACGCCAGCCGCCGCGCGCTCGAGCAGGACCGGCAGGAAGCTGTCGGCAACCAGGCCCGGCTTGAAGCCGTACTGGATGACGTGGACCGAGTGCTGGGCGGCGGCGATGTCCTCCACGATGCGGGGGTAGAAGCGCTTGCCCTCCGGCAGCAGCTCCAGCGACGCAAGCGTGCTCGGCGCGAAGCGGACGGCCAGACGGTCGTGGCTCGGGGACGCCACCACCGACTCCGCCCAGGACCGGGCGCCATCGGCCGGGATCGGCTCGCGCGACCCATCGTCGGGCGTCCGTACCACGCGCAGGAACTTCCAGCCCAGAACGCCGACCACCGCGGCGAGCAGCGCACTCAGCAGCCCCAGCCGTCCCATCTCGTCGCGTACCTCCGTGTGCGGCGCTCCGTGCTCGGTGCGTCCGCGTAGCTGAATCCTATCGGTTCAATGGAAGGACCCGCGCTCAGCCAGCCGGTGGCGTCCAGTCCTGTGCGATCCGCCACTCGCTGCGAAGGACAGCGGCGTAGACCTCGCCTTCATGCGCCGCTCCACTCGTCGCCTCCACGATCGCGGCCGACCTGGCGGCGCGGGCCGGGAGCCCACGCCGTCGCGGCACCTCGCCGAGGACCTCCCACCGCCCGTCCGGTTCGCGTCGCAGAACGATGAACGCAGGACTCGATGCGCCACCCGTTCGCGCTGCCATCTGGTCCTCCGCTGTCGGACTTACTCGAGATAATCCTTGAGCTTGCGGCTGCGGCTCGGGTGCCGCAGCTTGCGCAGCGCCTTGGCCTCGATCTGACGGATCCGCTCGCGGGTCACGTTGAAGTCGCGGCCCACCTCCTCGAGCGTCCGGCTGCGACCGTCCTCCAGGCCGAAGCGCAGCTGCAGGACGCGCCGCTCACGCGGCGTGAGCGAGTCGAGCACGCCCTCGACCTGCTCCTTGAGCAGCTGATGGCTGGCGGCGTCGGCCGGCGCCACGCTGGCCAGGTCCGGGATGAAGTCGCCCAGGTGCGAGTCCTCCTCCTCGCCGATGGGCGTCTCCAGGCTGACCGGCTCCTGGCTGACCTTCATGATCTCGCGGACCTTCTCCGGTGAGACGGTCTGCGGGCCGATGGCCTCGCGCTCGTCGACCTCGACGTCGGTCGGCTCCCGCTGCAGCTTGTCGCGCAGCTCGCGCACGATCTCGTCGCGGCTCATGCGCCGGGCGATCTCCTCCACCGTCGGCTCGCGGCCCAGCTCCTGGAGCAGCGTGCGGCTGACCCGGATCAGGCGGTTGATGGTCTCCACCATGTGGACCGGGATGCGGATCGTGCGCGCCTGGTCGGCGATGGCGCGGGTGATGGCCTGCCGGATCCACCAGGTGGCATAGGTGCTGAACTTGAAGCCCTTCTCGTAGTCGAACTTCTCGACCGCGCGGATGAGGCCGATGTTCCCCTCCTGGATGAGGTCCAGGAAGCTCATGCCGCGCCCGATGTACTTCTTGGCGATGCTCACCACCAGCCGCAGGTTGGCCTCCGTCAGGCGCTTGCGGGCGTCGACGCTCTGCTCGACCAGCCGACCGGAGCGCTTCTCGAGCGGCACCTCCAGCGGGATGGCCGGGTCGTAGCCCATGTCGCGCATGATAGGCGGCGTCGTTGCCGTCCTCGATGTAGTCCCGCGCGATGGCCTGCGTCGTCTCGCGCGCCCAGCGCTCCAGCTCCTGCAGCTCCGAGGCGCCGACGTGGTCGAGCGGCTTGAAGCGGTACGAGTGCCCGAACAGCACGGTCTGCTTCAGCGACTCGGCCGGATCGGTGGCGAACAGCTTGATCAGCGACTCGGCGTGCATGATCCGCTCGCGGGCCTCGTCGTTGAGGTCCGGGGCCCGGCGCGCCTTCGTCAGCTTGACCGTTGGCGGCTCGATCTGACGCCGCTTGCGCTTGGTCCACCAGTCGACGGCGTCGACGCGTGACGTGCGGCGCGTCCTTCGGCAGGTCGAAGGCGCGCATGGCGGCCATGCTCCGCGCCTTCGGCTCCGAGTTGGTGCTGACCCAGGTGTAGAGGTCGACCATGGCGCGTGCCGGGTCCTCGACCGCCTTCTCGCCGAGCTCGATGGCCTTGGCCAGCACGACCTCCTCCTCGGCGGTGAGCAGGGCGACCTTGCCGATCTCCTTGAGGTACATCCGGACCGGGTCGTCGATCCCGATCAGGTCGGCGGCCAGCGCCTCCAGGTCCTCCTCGGCGGCCTCGGGCTTCTTCTCGCCCGCGGCGGTGGCGACCTCCTCGTCCGGCTCGGCGATCAGGGTCGGCTGGTTGTCCGCGTCCAGGACCTCGACGCCGCTCTCCTCCGCAACGGCGAACAGCTCCTCGATCTTGTCCAGGTGCGCCTCGGGCTGCGGGACCACCTCCAGGATCTGATCCTGGGTGATGAAGCCTTCGCTGCGGCCCTTCTCCAGCAGGCTCTCGATGGCGGCGTTCTCGGCGACCGTGCTCTCGCCGTTGGAGGCGGATGCGGCCCGCGACGCCTTCTTCGGCTTGGCGCGGCTCGCCTTCGCGGCCGTCTTGGCCGGCGCCGCGGCCTTGGTCGGTGGCCGCCTTCCCCTGGCCGGCGGTCGCCTTGGCCGGCTGTCGCCTTGGCCGCGGTGGCCTTGGCCGGCGTCTCCTTGGTTGCTGCCCCCTTGGCAGCCGTCCGCCTTCGGCGGCGCAGCCGGCTTGGCAGCGCCCTTCGCCGCCGGTGCCTGCGCCTTTGGCCGGGTCCGCCGCCTGTCGATTCTTGGTCGTGGTCGCCACGCTCAGCTCCTCCTGCTCCCGGCCAGGTCGGCCGGCTCTCGCATCGCCTTCGTCACCTCGGCCTTCTCGCGACCGAGTCGGATGATCTGTTGCTCAATGGTTGCCAGCCGCTCGCGATCACCGTCGCGCTGCGCCTCCTCCAGCAGCAGCCGGCCGTCGCGCAGGTCTTCCTCCAGCCGCGCCTCGCGCAGGCGCAGCAGGGTCACGCGCAGGACGCCGCGCGCGCCTGTCGAGATCGAGCGCGCTGTCCTCCCCGCCGTCGGCCAGTCGGGCCAACAGCTCGCGGGCCAGGTCGGCCGAGGCCGGATCGAGCCCCGCCAGGAAGCCCTCCAGGTCGCGCCGACGTCGGCGACGCCGTCGACGCCGGCCAGCCGCTCCTGCCAGGCGCGGACCAGGGCCACGGCGGTGGCGTCGCGGAACGGCAGTGTCGCCGTTGCCGGCGGCCTCCGCCGCCAGCGCCGGATAGCGCAGCAGCATGCCCAGCGCTTCCAGCTCCAGGCCCGATGGACCGCCCTGCGCGTCGGGGCGCCGGTCGCGTGGGCCCGGCCCGGTTGGCACGGCGCGCTGCACGGGCCGCCGGACCGGCTCTCGCTGCAGCGCCTCCGCCAGCACGCCGGGCTCGACATTCACCCGCTGGGCCAGCTGCTGGACGTAGAAGTTGCGCTCCAGCGGATCCGGGATGGCCTTGATGATGGCCAGCACCCGTCCGGTGAAGGATCGCTTGCCCGCCACGCTGGCCATGTCGGCCTCGCTGGCCAGGCGATCGATGGCGAAGCCCGACGACCTCCTTGGCGTCGGCGACCGCCTCGCGCCACGCGTCCGGGTTGCCCCGGATCAGCTCGTCCGGGTCCTTCCCGTCGGGGATGCGGATGATGCGCACCTTGCTGACGCTGTGATCGGCCCCCAGCTGGGCCAGCAGCCCTTCGCGCGCCGCCGAGTCGCCCGCCAGGTCGACGTCATAGCCCAGGGCGATCGCCTCGCCGTATTTCAGCGCCAGGTCGATCTGGCCGCGCGTCAGGGCCGTTCCCGAGGCTGGCGACGACGTTCTCGAAGCCGGCCTGGTGGGCGGCCATGACATCGGTATAGCCCTCCACGATGACCGTCAGCTTCTCGCGTCGGATCGCCGCCTTGGCGAGATCGATGGCGAACAGGGTGTGGCTCTTGTCGAAGAGCGGCCCCGCCGGCGAGTTCAGGTACTTGGGCCCGTCCTGCCCGGGCATGATGCGTCCGCCGAGGCCCACGGCCCGACCGGACGAGTCGCGAATCGGGATGATCACCCGACCGCGGAACCGGTCGATCACGCCGCCACGGTTGGAAGGGCTGGCAAGGCCGGAACCGATGAGCTCCTCGCGCGCTGAAGCCGCGCGACGCCAATCGGCCGGTCAGCGCCTCCCACGTGTTCGGCGCATAACCGATGGTGAACCGATCCAGCGTCTGCTCGGTGAAGCCGCGCTCGTCCAGGTAGGCGCGCGCCCGCTCGCCCTGTCGGGTCTGGATGAGCACCTCCCGGTACCAGGCGATCGCCGCCTCCAGCGCCTCGCGCATGCGCCGCTTGCGCCGATCCTCGCGCGCGGTGCGCTCGGAGAGCTCCACGCCCGCCCGCTCGGCCAGCCGCGTCAGCGCCTCGCGGAAGTCGAGGCCGTCGCGCTTCATCAGGAAGGTGAAGATGTCGCCACCCTCGCCGCAGCCGAAGCAGTGCCACGTCTCGCGGTCGGGGCTGACGATGAACGACGGCGTCTTCTCCGCGTGGAACGGGCACAGGCCCTTGAAGGCGGCGCCTGCCCGCTTGAGAGCAACCGTCTCGCCAACGAGGTCGGCAACCGGAATCTTCGATTTGATCTCGGCAGTGATGCCGGAGGAGGAAGAGGTCATAGCAAAGCGCAGGCCAAAGCCGGCCGAAATCTGTCAAGGGGTTTGTCAATAGCCGCACGCCTATTCTACCCCATTGTCAAGGTTGGGTTCCGTTCGGCCCAGGACCGGCAGCGCAACGTGATTTCCTCCGCCGGCTACACTCAACCGCACCACAGCGGACACATGCCCACCAGACATTCACCCGGAGGAGAACGGCGACGACTGGCTCAACCTTGCCTGTCGAGGCCCGGGACGCCGGACCAGCTGCGCGCCGCGTTCTGGGACGCTCATGCGGCCCGCCTGCATGGCTTTGCGCTGCTCATCACCGTCGGCGACCGACCACGCGCGGCCTCCGCCGCGGCGACGGCCATGGCCGCGGGTGCCGAGCGCGCGCCGAGCTCCGGCATCCCGAGCGAGCGGCCGGCGTGGCTGCGGCACCAGGTCATCCGTGAGCTGCGTCGGACGCGGCCCACGCGCAACCTGACGCAGAAGGAGCGGCATGCCGCCCTCCGCCCGCTGGGCGTCACGGAGCGGCGTCGTCTCGTTGCTCCACGGCTTGACCGTAGAGCGCCGCGCAGCGCTGGTGGCCGGAACCGCTCGAAGGGCTCGGCCTGCCGGACGTGGCAACCACGCTCGACACGGACCTGATCCGTGCGAGCCGCGCCGTGGAGGGTGCGCGGCGTGACTACCTCGCCGCTGCCGCGCGCGCCGCGACCGTAGCGACACCCGAGGGACCAGGACCGCTGGCCCAGCAGATCGACAGGATCTCGCGAACGCGCGCTGGGATCGGTGCCGATCGGGGAGGGTCGGTGACCAGCAAGCCTGCGCCAGCGGTCGACGGATCCGCATCAGCGATTCACCGACTGGCTGGTGGCCGGGTCGTCCGGCGACCCACCGCGTGACCTGGCGGTGCATGCCGCCAGCTGCCCGGAATGCCAGCGGCGCATCGCGGCCATGGACGGGCTGGCCGCCGTCGACCTGGGTCTGGCCGGCATCCCGCCCGCGCCGCCGCTGGCGGAAGGTTTCGGCTGGCCGGTCGCCGCCCGGCGATCGGCGGTGCTGGTCGGCGGCCTGGCGCTCGTCGCAGCGCTGGCATTCGCGGGCTGGCGCACTGTTCCTGGCCTCCCCTCGCAGCGGTGGCAGGAAACGACCCGTCACCGACCCAGGCGGTCCTGGGCGGCACCGGCAGTCCGCAGCCGTCGTCCTCCGCTGGACGTCCCGGAGTCGCCGGCGCCGAGCGCGCCCGGTGCGAGCCCCTCGGGCGCTGTCACGCCGACCATCCCGCCGTTCCTCGGCTCGCCCGCTCCGGGCCAGTCGCCGTTCCCGCCCGCTCAGCCGACCAGCGGGCCGACGCGACCTCCCCGCCCGGCGCCACGCCACGACCCACTTTCGCGGCTACGCCTCCACCGCAGCCTACGGCGCCGCCCACCCCGGAGCCAACGCCACCGCCCACGCCCGAGCCAACGGCACCACCCACGCCCGAACCGACGCCGCCGCACCGAGCCGACGCCCGAGCCGACGCCCTTCGTGTTGCTGCAGCAGTGCCTGGACCTCACCGACAACGACGGCGACTTCTTCACCGACTGGCCGCTCGATCCGGGTTGCACCAGTCCCGATGACAACGACGAGTCCGACGCCTAGCCGCGGCTACTTGTCCCGGACTTCCGCCTCGCTGAGGGCGGCCTGCGCGGCGGCCAGCCGAGCCACCGGAACGCGGAACGGCGAGCAGGAGACGTAGTCCAGCCCGACCTCGTGGCAGAAGGCGATGCTGGCCGGGTCGCCGCCGTGCTCGCCGCAGATGCCCACCTTCAAGCCCGGTCGCGCGGCGCGGCCGCGCTCGGTGGCGATCCGCACCAGCTGCCCCACGCCCTCGCGGTCGAGCACCTGGAACGGGTTCTCCGGCAGGATCTTGCGGTCCACGTACTGCAGCAGGAACTTGCCCTCCGCGTCGTCGCGGCTGAAGCCGTAGGTCATCTGGGTCAGGTCGTTGGTGCCGAAGCTGAAGAACTCGGCGTGCTCGGCGATCTCGCCGGCGGTCAATGCCCCGCGCGGCACCTCGATCATGGTCCCGAACTTGTAGTCCACCTGCTGGCCGCTGGAGCGCACGATCGCCTCGACCTCCGCCTCCAGCACGCGGCGCGTCTCGGCCAGCTCGTTCACGTGGCCGACCAGCGGGATCATGATCTCGGGCAGCGGCGTCTTGCCCTCGGCCGCCACCCGCGCCGCGCCGGCCAGGATGGCGCGCGTCTGCATCCGCACGATGTCCGGGATCAGGATGCCCAGCCGGCAGCCGCGCATGCCGAGCATGGGATTGACCTCGCGCATCGCCTCGACCGCCGCCAGCAGCTCCTCCGCCTCGGCCAGCTCCGCCTCCATGGCCGCCCGATCGGGCGGACCCTCGGCGGCGGTCGCCTTGCCCTGGCGGCGTGATGAGCTTCATCGCGCGCGCCGCGTCCTTCTTGCCGAAGACCTTGGCCAGGCCCTTCTCCAGGGCGGGGCTCGTCTGGTCGGCCACGGCATCGGTCTGGACCGATGGTGCCTCCAGCAGCGTGCGGAGGCGGGTCACCTTCTCCAGCAGCTCGTCGTGCGACGGGCAGGAACTCGTGCAGCGGCGGGTCGATCAGGCGGATCACGACCGGCAGGCCGTCCATGGCCCGGAACAGCCCGGCGAAGTCATCGGCCTGCAGGCCCTCGAGCTCTGCCAGCGCCGAGTCGAAGGTGGCGATCGCCTCGGTGTCGTCGGCGGACAGCTCGTCGCCGGCCTCGCGCCGGTGCTTGGCCTCGGTGGCCCGGGTGGCGTTGAGGATCATGCGCTGCACGGTCGGCAGCCGCTCCTCCTCGAAGAACATGTGCTCCGTCCGGCACAGCCCGATGCCCTGCGCCCCGAAGGCGCGGGCCCGCTCGGCGTCGCGCGGGTAATCCGCGTTGGCCCAGACCTGCAGGCGCCGGATCTCATCGGCCCAGGACAGGAGCGTGGCCAGGTCGTGCTCGTCCTCGAAGCGCGCCTCGATGGTCGGCAGCTCGCCGGCGAAGATCTCGCCGGTGGTGCCGTCGATGCTGATCATGTCGCCCTCGCGGACGGATGGCCTTGCCGGCCTTCATCTCGCGCTTGCGCATAGTCGATCCGCAGCGTCTCGGCGCCGGCCACGCAGGGCAGGCCCATGGAGCGCGCCACCACCGCCGCGTGGCTGGTGGCGCCGCCACGGGCGGTGAGCACGCCACGGGCGGCCAGCATGCCGTGCACGTCGTCCGGGCTGGTCTCGATCCGCACCAGGATCACCGGGTCGCCGGCGGCCTTGGCCTCCACCGCCCGATCCGGGTCCAGGATCGCCTTGCCGGTGGCGGCCCCCGGCGAGGCGTTGAGGCCCTTGGCCAGGAAGCGGTCGCCGGCCTTGGCCTTGGCCTCCTCGTCGAAGCGCGGCAGCAGCAGCTGCACGATCTGGTTCGGGTCGACCCGCTGCACCGCCTCCTGGCGCGACAGGATCCCCTCGTTGGCCATGTCGACCGCGATCTTCACCGCGGCCGGCGCGGTGCGCTTGGCCGAGCGCGTCTGGAGCATGAACAGCTTGCCGCGCTCGATGGTGAACTCCAGGTCCTGCACGTCGCGGTACTGGCGCTCGAGCCGCTCGGCGATGCCCTCGAACTCGGCGTAGACCTCGGGCAGCTCGTCGCGCATCTGGCTGATCTTGGCCGGCGTGCGCACGCCCGCCACCACGTCCTCGCCCTGGGCATTGGTCAGGTACTCGCCGAAGATGGCCTTCTCGCCGGTGTTCGGGTCGCGGGTGAAGGCCACGCCGGTGCCGGAGTCGGCGCCCATGTTGCCGAACACCATGGTGACGATGTTCACCGCCGTGCCCAGGTCGTGCGGGATCTTGTTGAACTCGCGGTAGTCGTGGGCGCGCTTGCCGAACCACGAGTCGAACACCGCCCGGATGGCGAGCTCCAGCTGCCGGTACGGATCGGTCGGGAACGGCTCGCCGGTCTTGGCTTGCGCACGATCTCGCGGTACTTGTCGGCGATGCCCTTCAGGTCGTCGGCGGTGAGGTCGGTGTCGAGCGAGACGCCGCGCTTGTGCTTGAGCGCCTCGAACGGCTCGTCGAACTCGGTGGCCGGGATGTCGAGCACGATCCGGCCGAACATGGCCACGAAGCGACGCCAGGCGTCGTATCCGAAGCGCTCGTTGCCGGTCAGCTCGATGAGGCCGCTGACGGTGTGCTCGTTGAGGCCCAGGTTGAGCACGGTGTCCATCATGCCGGGCATGCTGAAGGCCGCCCCCGATCGCACGCTGACCAGCAGCGGATTCTTCGGGTCGCCGAAGCCCTTGCCGGTCTCCTGCTCCAGCGCGGCCATGTGGGCCAGCACGTCGTCCCACAGGCCTGGTGGCAGCTCCTTGCCGGCGGCGTAGTAGGCGTTGCAGGCCTCGGTGGTGATGGTGAAGCCGGGCGGCACCGGCAGGCCGGCGTTCGTCATCTCGGCCAGTCCGGCGCCCTTGCCGCCGAGCAGGCTGCGCATCTGCGCGTTGCCCTCGGCGAAGGTGTAGATCAGCTTGCCCGGCTGTGCCTCGGCGGCAGCCTTGGGAGTGCGCTTGCGGCTGGTGGTGGCCATGCGGTGACGGGCCTCCGTGTCGGCTGGGGAGGGTTGATTGTACCGGATGTGGCCTACCAGACTTCGCCCGGCCTCCAGTCCACCGCGATCGGCAGCGTCAGGTCGAGGCCCGGCGGTGTCTGCGGTGTGACCCGAACCATGATGTCCCCGTCCTCGGCCGCCGATCGCTCCAGGGCGCCATCGCGGTTCCGAATCCAGGTCGGACCCTGCCACACCACCCAGCCCAGGCGCGCGTAGAAGGAATGGCGGCCGGTACCCAGCGCGCCGAGCTCGTATCCGTCGTCGATCAGGCGGTCGATGGTCTCGTCATGACGCCGGTGCCGACCCCTCCGCCTGGAGATCGGGCCAGACGGCGACGGCCTCGACGTAGCCGGAGCGCAGCGTCGCTTCCCCCGGATAGAGCAGGCGGTCGACGATCGCGGCGTGTCCGACGATGCCCCGTTCCGGCATCCTCGGCCAGGACGTGAACGCCCGGACCGATGTCGTCCCAGTAGGTGTCCCAGGGCTCGTCGAACGCCGCCACGCACAGATCGGTCAGGGCCGACCACTCCGACGGCGTCAGCTCGGCCGAGCGCACGACTCGCAGCGAGGCCACCGTCAGCGTCGCGCCCGGACGCGACGACGTCCGGGCTCGCGGTAGCGGACCTCGAGCAGCGCCCACAGGTCGTCCAGGCTGACCCGGTAGTCGCCGCCCACCCGCCGCGCCCGCAGCCGCCCGCTGCGGATCAGCCGCCGGACGTGCTCCGGGTGGAAGCCGAGCACCGTCGCCACCTGCCGCGTGGGCAGCTCCAGGCCCGCCAGCTCGACCGTCGCGTCGTCCGGCAGGCCGGCCAGCGCCACCGCCATGGCCTTGGTGCGATCGGCGGTGATGGCCACCGCCTCCGGCTCGGGCCGGCGCATGGCGGCGCGCAGGGCCGCGGCCAGGTGGTCGCGCAGCAGGCCGGCACTGGTCGGCGCGCCGCCGGTCGACGGTTCGCGGCGGCCGGTCATGCCAGGTGCAGCCAGCCGCGGCGCAGGGCGGCGCCGAAGAGCGGCGGCAGGCCGGCCAGCAGCCGGCCACCCAGGCCGGCGTGGCTGGCGGTACAGGGCACGCGCCTTGGCGGTGACCCGCTCGCGGTCGCGTCCCTGCAGCCGGCCCGCCAGCTCCGCCAGGCCGGCGAAGGCCGTCGCGTCCTGCCCGAGCAGCCAGTGGGCGTCGGCCAGCGCCTCCGCCGCCCGCGGATCGCCGGGCAGCAGCCGCTCCGCGGCGGCCGCGGCGGCCATGGCGCCCCGCCCCGTCGCCCAGCCGCGCGAGCGTGGTGGCCAGCGTCAGCTGGGCCTCGGCGTCGGCCGGATCCAGGCGCACCGCGGCGCGCGCCGCCTCGGCCGCGCGGCCCTCCTGGGCGGCGTCCAGCCGCTCCCCCGCCTCGGCCAGCAGCCAGTCGCGCTGGCGCGGGTCGTTGCGGGCCAGGCGTCCGTACTCCGCCGCCGCGTCGCGGTGCGCCCCACGCGCCGCCAGCACCTGCGCCAGCAGCTCGCGGTAGCGGATCTCGTCGGGGTCCAGCCGGACGGCGTCGGCGGCATGCTGCTCCGCCTCGTCAATCCGGCCCAGCGCCAGGAGGGCGCGGGCGCGCAGCTCATGCGCGGCGTCATCCCCCGGTCGTTCGGCGAGCAGCGCATCGGTCAGGCGCAGCACCTCCTGCATGGTCACCGCGATCCAGCGCCTGCCTGGACCGCCGCCACCGTGGTCGCCCGGCCCGGTCATCCGCGCGCCTCGATGGTCGTCTCCCCGTAGCGGCTGGTCATGGCGTGCGTGATGCGCCACGCACCGTCGGCCTCGCGTCGGCAGACGAGCACCAGGCGACCCGGCACGCGCTCGAGCTCGCCGGTCTGCCGCACCTCGCGCCGCTCGACGAAGCGCCCCAGCAGGAATGCCCGGTCGCCGTGGACCTCGGCCACCTGGTAGCTCGGCTGCCACGACACCGTGTGGAACTCATCGACGAACCGGCGAAGGCCTGACGGATCGCGTCGCGTCCCACGATGTCCTCCTCCTCCGGCCACTGCAGCCGCGCGTCCTCGGCGAAGAGCTCGGCCACCTCGTCGGCGCGGTCCGCCGCGAAGGCCGCGTCGTAGGCGGCCAGCAGCCCGGCCACGCCCGGATCGCCGACGCTAGCTGCTGTCTCGGCTCGTCATCGGATGCGGCGGCCTGGCGCGGCACGCCCTCCCAGGCGGTGGTGCCGGCGATCAGCGCCGCCAGGCGATCGGGAATCGAGGCCAGCGCCACGCGCTCCTGGGTCATCGAGTCGCGCTCGCGGATGGTGGCCGCGCCGTCGTCCAGCGTGTCCACGTCCACCGTCACGCAGAACGGCGTGCCGATCTCGTCCTGGCGGCGGTACAGCTTCCCGATCGAGGCAGTGTCGTCGTACGTCGCCGGCAAGCGGGCCTTCAGGTCGGCGGTCAGTGCGCGGGCGCGCTCGACCAGCTCCGGACGATTGCGCAGCAGCGGCAGCACCGCGGCCTTGATCGGCGCCAGCGACGGGCGGATGCGCAGCACCGTCCGCTTCTCCTTCTCGAGCTGCTCTTCGGTGTAGCCATCGAGCAGGACGGTCAGCACGGCACGGTCCACGCCCATGGCGGGCTCGATCACGAACGGCGTGACGTGCTCGCCGCTCGCCTCGTCGAAGATCGCCAGCGCCTTGCCGGACCCAGCCGCGTGGGCGCGCAGGTCGTAGTCGGACCGGTCGGCGACGCCCTCCAGCTCGGACCAGCCCATCGGGAAGTCGTACTCCACGTCGGTGGTCTGCCTCGAGTAGTGGCTCAGCTCGTCCGCGTCGTGCGGCCGCAGCCGCAGGCGCTCGGCGCGCGATCCCGATGCTCATCGGTCCACCAGCGCAGGCGCTCGTCGACCCAGTAGGCGAACCAGCGCGTCCTCCTCGGATGGGTGGACGAAGAACTCCATCTCCATCTGCTCGAACTCGCGGTCGCGGAAGATGAAGTTGCCCGGCGTGATCTCGTTGCGGAAGCTCTTGCCGATCTGGGCGATGCCGAACGGCAGCTTGCGGCGCGTGGTGGTGGCCACGTTGTCGAAGTTGACGAAGATGCCCTGCGCCGTCTCGGGGCGCAGGTAGGCGACGCTGGCGCTCTCCTCCATCGGCCCGACGTGCGTCTTGAACATCAGGTTGAACTGCCGCGCCTCGGTGAGCGTGCCGCGCTGGCCGCAGTTCGGGCAGGCGATCTCCGATGGCGGCCCCTTGAGGTCATCGGCTCGGAAGCGAAGCTTGCAGTTGCGGCAGTCGACCATCGGGTCGCTGAAGCCGCCGACGTGGCCGGACACCTCCCAGACGCGCGGATTCATGACGATCGCCGCATCCAGCCCCACGATGTCGTCGCGCACGCTGGACCATGGCGCGCCACCAGGCGGCCTTGATGTTGTTCTTGCAGCTCAACGCCCAGCGGCCCGTAGTCCCAGAAGCCGCCCATGCCGCCGTAGATCTCGCTGGACGGGAACACGAAGCCACGCCGCTTGGCGAGCGAGACGATGACGTCCATGTTCGGGGCAGGCACGGCTGGCTGGTCGCTCCTGATGCAGCAGATGTTGGACCGATGGGTGGGCTTCCGAGTCTAGCCTAGCGACCCCGCAGCGCGCGGAGGCGCTGGGTCAGGGTGCGGCGGCGACAGGCCCGGTGGCCTCGCGGGCGGCAACCTCCTCCAGGAAGTCACGGCTCCGCAGCTCGCGCTCCAGCACGGCCGACACGGTCGCGTGCTGCAGGCGCTCGACCTCGCGCTGGACGGTGGCGGCCAGCCGCAGCCGCAGGACGTGGGGCAGCGGCGAACGCTGCAGGTGGCGCATCACCTTCAGGGCGTCGGCGCTGATCGGGCGGGCGCCCATCGCGGCGTGGAGGCACTCGGGTCCCAGGATGCCGCCCGCCACCGCCGCGAACCCATTGCCCTCGGGCCCGATCTCGGCGCCGCACTCCAGGCACTGGTTCAGCTCCGGGCCGGAAGCCCATGGCGTCGAGCAGGTGCAGCTCGAACCACCGCGCGATCACCTCGCGCGACACCTCCGACGGCGCGGCATCCAGCGCGGCCAGCCCCTGGGCCAGCAGCACGAAGGCCTCGTGCGAGTCGGCCGATCCCTCGCAGAAGCGGTCGGCCAGCTCGACCAGGTACCAGGCCGCGGCGGTGGAGTGCAGGTCGTTGCGCAGCCCAAGGTGCGGGTCCTCCAGCGCGATCTGGGTCACGACATCGAAGGTGCGGCCCAGCGCCAGCACCAGGTGGACGTCGCTGAACGGCTCCAGGCCGCCGCCCAGGCGCGAGCGCGGGCGACGGATGCCCTTCGCGATGACCCGCAGCTTGCCGAGTCGCGGGGTGAGCAGCGTGAGCACCCGGTCCGCCTCGCCCAGGTCCATGCTGCGCAGCACGATGGCCTCGGTCTTGTAGAGTCGCGCTCGGCTCACGCCATCCCGCTCGGGTAGGCTTGGGGCGTGGAGCAGACGAGCACCGACATCAGGACCGAGTTTACCGACCTGCTGACCCAGATCGAGGACGAGATGCGGGCCGTGCTGGCCGGCCACGAAGGCCCGGCCGCCCCGTTGTACGAGATGCTCGCCTATCACCTGGGCCTCGACCAGCCGGACGGGCCGCGCGGCAAGCGGATGCGACCGCTGCTGGGGCTGCTGGTGTACCGCGCCCTGACCGGCGACCACGCCGCCGCTCTGCCCGGCGCTGCCGCAGTGGAGCTTGGTCACAACTTCAGCCTGGTCCACGACGACATCGAGGACGCCGACGCCGAGCGTCGCCATCGGCCCACGCTGTGGGCAATCTGGGGCGTGCCGCTGGCCATCAACGCCGGCGACGCGCTGTTCGCCCTCTCGCGGCTGGCGCTGTACCGCGCCCTGGACGCCGGCACGGTCAGCGACCGCCGCATGCTGGAGCTGATGCGCGTCTACGACGAAACCTGCCTGGCGCTGTGCGAGGGGCAGTTCCTGGACATCAGCTTCGAGCGCCGGACCGACGTCACGGTCGATGAGTACATGGAGATGATCGGCCGCAAGACGGCCGCCCTGCTGGCCGCCTCGCTGCAGGCCGGCGCCATCCTGGCCGACGACACGCCGGAGACCGCGGAGGCATTCCGCAGCTTCGGCTACCACATCGGCCTGGCCTTCCAGATGGCCGATGACGTGAAGGGCAGCTTCTGGACGTCAGCCGAGTCCGGCAAGCCGGAGGCCGGCGACATCCGAAAGCGCAAGAAGACGCTGCCGCTGGTATGGGCGCTGCAGCATGCGCCCGAGCCCGATGCGTCGCGCCTGCGCGAGATCTACGCGGCCGATGCGCCTGGACCGATGACGCAGTCGGAGGTGGACGAAGCGCTGGCCATCCTGGAGCGCTCCGGCGCCCATGCCGAGGCACTGGCCGCAGGCACGGCGCTATCGCGATGCGGCGCTGTCCGACCTCGAAGGTCTGCCGATCGACCCGGAACGCCGCGCCGAGCTGCGCTTCCTGCTGGAGTCGGTGATCGCCACCTGAGCCGAGCGGCGGCTAGCTCTCCGAGGCTCCTGCACCGTTCTGGGCGGCTCCTCGGCGGCGTCGGACGCGAGGCGATCACCTTGGCCACGCGGCGCGGCTCGGCCGCGTCGACGGTGAGGGTCACGTCGCGGAACTTGACGGTCGCGCCGGGCAGCGGGATGCGGCCGACGCGATGGACGATGAACCCGCCGACCGTGTCGTACGCCTCCTCGTCCTCCTCCTCGTCATCGGGCAGGCCGAACAGGTCGCGCAGATCGTCCATGCTGACCTTCCCATCCAGGCGGAAGCTGAGCTCGCCATCGTTGCTCAGCGCCTCGACCAGCGACTCCTCGCGGTCGTACTCGTCCTGGATCTCGCCCACGATCTCCTCGACCACGTCCTCCATGGTGATCAGGCCGGCGGTGCCGCCGTACTCGTCGACCACGATGGCGATGTGCCGCTTGGTCACCTGCATCTCGTGCAGCAGCTCGTCCACCGCCTTGGTCTCGGGCACGTAGACCGGCGGCCGCACCATCTTGTGCAGGTCGATCTCCTTCAGGCGGCTGCCATTGGAGTTCAGGTACGGCAGCAGGTCCTTGGCGTAGAGGATGCCGATGATGTCGTCCAGGTTCTCCCCGTAGACCGGCAGGCGCGAGTGGCCGGCGCGGACGATGACGTCCAGCACCTCGTCGATCGGATCGTTGACGTCGACGGCCCGGATCCCGATGCGCGGCACCATCACCTCGTGGACCTTGGTCTCGGCGAGCTCGATGACGCCGTGGATCATCTCCTTCTCGTCGTGCTCGATGCCGCCCTGCTCGCTGCCGGTCTCGACCAGCATCTTCAGCTCCTCGGTCGACAGGTAGCCGGCCTGCGGCTTATCCCTGCCGCCGAGCAGGCGGACCAGCACGTTGGAGGTGCTCGCCACCAGCCAGACGATGGGCCGCAGCAGGCGGTCCAGCCAGCCGATCGGGCGCGCCACAACCAGTGCGAAGCGCTCCGCGAAGGTCAGCGCCAGCGTCTTCGGCACCAGCTCGCCGATGATGATCGAGGCCAGCGCGATCAGCAGCGTGACCAGCACGAAGCTGATGCCGTCTGCCGCCCGCTGGACCGCCTGCAGCGGGATGAGCCGGATCACGCCGGCCAGCGCTCCGGACAGGGCGAGATGGCGCCCACGGCCGAGGCCAGGAAGCCCAGGAAGGTGATGGCGATCTGGATGGTCGCCAGGAAGCGGCTCGGGTCGTCGGTCAGCCGCTCGGCGACCTGCGCGGATCGGTTGCCTTCGCTCACCAGCTGGTGCAGCCGGTGGCGCTTGACCGTGATCAGCGCGATCTCCGACGCGGCGAAGAACCCGCCGATCAGGATCAGGGCGGCGACGATGGCGAGGTCCAGGACCCAGGTGTCGGTCATCGGCCGGATCGGGCCCTGCGCCCTTCAGTCCGGCCGGAGCAGGTACTGCAGCCGTCAGGCATCGGTGGGGCTTGCGCTCGCCTCCCTCATGCGGGTTCCGTTCGGCCGCCAGCCGGGTGCCGGCTGCGCCGGAGCTCGATCGCGCGGGCCGGCATGCCGACCACCGTCTTGCCCTGCCGGCACGTCGCGGGTCACCACCGCGCCCGCGCCCGGTGCGCGCGCCAGGACCGATGGTGACCGGTGCGCGCAGCAGGGTGTCGACGCCGATGAAGGCGCCGTCGCCGATGACGGTGCGGTGCTTGCGCCTCGCCGTCGAAGTTGGCCGTGATGGCGCCGGCGCCGATGTTGACCTCCTCGCCGATCTCCGCGTCGCCCAGGTAGCTGAAGTGATGCTGCTTGGTGCCCGCCCCCAGGCTGCTGTTCTTGAGCTCCGCGTGGTCCATGATCTCGCAGCGCGGACCGATGTGGCAGCCCGGGCGGATATGCGCATACGGACCGATCTGCACGTCCTCGGCCACGATCGACCCCTCGACGACGCTGACCCACACGCGCGTGCGTGGCCCGATCCGCGAGTCGCGGATCTCCGATCCGCGGCCCGATCACCGCGTCCTGGGCCACCACCGTCGCGCCGGCCAGGATGGTCCCCGGCTCGATGCGGGCGTCCTGCCCGATCTCCACCCCGGCGTCGATCGTGGTGCGTGGCCGGGTCGACGATGGTCACGCCGTTGCGCATGTGCCCCTCGGCGATCTGCCGGCGCAGCAGGCGCTCGGCGGCCGCCAGCCCGATGCGGTCGTTGATGCCGGTGGTCAGCTCGGCCTCGCGGCGACGCCACGACCGCCACGCGCCGACCCCCGGCGATGGCGATCGCCACCAGATCGGTGAGGTAGTACTCGCCGGAGGGTGAGGCGGGGACGTTCCCGATGTTGGCGCGCAGCCACGCGGCATCGAAGCAGTAGGTGCCGACGTTGATCTCGTTGACGGCGCGCGTCGGCTCGTCGGCATCGACCTCCTCGACGATCGCCTGCGCATCACCCTCCGGCCCGCGCACGATACGGCCGTAGCCGGTGGCGTCATCCGGGCGGGCGGACAGCAGCGCCACGGCGGCGTCGCCCTCCGCCTGCTCGCGCAGCAGCTGCTGGAACAGCTCGCCGGGCAGCAGCGGCACGTCGCCCATGGTCGACCAGGACGTGGCGCGCCTCCGGCGGCACGCGGCCGAGGCCGCAGCGCACCGCATCGGCCGTGCCCAGCTGGGGATCCTGCCGCACCGTGGGCACACGGCCCTGGAGCGCTGCCTCCAGCTGCTCCGCACCGAAGCCGATCACCACCACCGGATGCGCAACCCCGGCGGCCGCCAGCGCATCGAGCACGTGGTCGATCATCGGACGCCCGGCCAGCGGGTGCAGGACCTTCGGGACGCGCGAGCGCATGCGGGTCCCCTGGCCTGCGGCCAGGACGATGGCCGCGGTAGCTAGCACGGGCCGTGAGCGCTCCAATCTCACCGGACGGTGCCGCGGATGGTATCGGGTCAGCCGGCATCCGGTGCAATCGGCGATGCACTCGATCTCGACCAGGCCGCCACGGGGCAGCTCCGCGCACGGCCACCGTGGAGCGCGCCGGATAGGGCGCCGGAAAGTGGCGGGCATAGGCCTCATTGACGGTGGCGAAGTTCGCCATGTCGCTGAGGAAGATCGGTCGTCTTGACCACCCGATCGAGCGACGCCCCGGCGGCGTCCAGCACCGCGGTCAGGTTCAGCAGCGCCCGCTCCGCCTGGGCAGCCACGCCATCCGCCAGCTCGCCCGGTGGCCGGATCGGCGCCCAGCTGGCCCGCCACGAAGATGAGATTCGCCGGCCCGGATGGCCTGGCTGTACGCACCAGTCGCGGGCGGCGCGGCGCTCGTCTCGATCTGGGTTCGCACGCTGCGGACTCACTCCTCCGGCTCCTCGATGGCCTCGATGCTAGCGGGTTCAGCGCGCATTCGCGTCTGCGTGGCACGCAGGCCGCCCCGCTGCAGGCGCGCGTTCATGGCCGACGCGCGCTCGGGATCGTCGGTCACCGCGAAGACGGTCGGCCCGCTGCCGGAGAGCTGCGGCGCCCCGCCGGCCGCGACCACCAGCCGCAGGACGTCTTCGATCGCCGGCTGCAGGCGCAGGGCCGGCGCCAGCAGGTCGTTGCGTCCCGATCTCGGCGTGGCCGCTCCACTCGTCCGGCGCGCAGCTCGCGCGAAGACCGCGGCCGTGCTGAGCGCGAACGGCGGGATGGGCCAGGACGACATGCGCGGCGGCCGCGCCGGCGGGCAGCCGGCTGACCCGCTCCCCAATGCCCGTCACGCGCGCCGCCGGCGACCTGAGCCGCGAAGAACGGCACGTCGGCACCGATGCCCGCCAACGTCGCCAGCGTTGCCGGGTCGGCGTGCCACGGACGCTCCCTCGGAGCGGCGGCCCAGGCGCCAGGCCGCCGCCGCATCGGACGAGCCGCCGCCGAGCCCTGCGGCGACCGGGACACGCTTCTCCAGCGTGAGGCAGACCAGCTCGGGGCGCGTGTCCGATCCCCGCCTCGCAGCCCGCGCCAGGCCAGGTTCTCGGCGGTGAGCGGCAGCGCATCGCTCCCCTCTCCCTCCACCCGCAGGCCGGAGCAGCCTGGGAGCAGCAGCAGCCGGTCGGCGAGCTCAAGCAACACGAGCTCGCTGTCGAGCTCGTGGAAGCCGTCCGCGCGGCGTCCCATCACCGCCAGCGACAGGTTCAGCTTGGCCGGCGCCTCGAGCCGCAACGGCGTCATGCCGCGGACTCCAGCACCGGGCCGAGCTGCGTCAGCAGGCAGCCCCATTGCTCCACCGTGAGCGTCTGGGCGCGCTGCTCGGGCACGACGCCGCAAGCGGCGAAGGCCGCGGCGAGCACCTCCCGGTCCGCACCGAGCTCACGGACCAGCGCGTTGTGCAGCTGTTTGCGCCGCTGCCGGAATCCCGCCTGCACCAGCCGGTAGAACGGCTCGCGCTCCGGGCCCGGCGGCACAACCGGCGTGCCTCGGCGACGCAGGCGCAGGACCGCCGAGTCGACGCTGGGCGCCGGCTCGAAGGCGGCGGCCGCAACGCGCGTCACCACCTCGACCTCGGGCGATGTTCTGGGCGAAGACCGACAGGTAGCTCATGCGGCCTGGCGGCGCAGCGATGCGCTCCGCCACCTCGGCCTGCACCAGCAGCACCACCAGCTCGGGCGGTCGTTCCCCCTCCAGGAATCCGTGCAGCAGCGGACTGGTGATGTGATACGGGATATTGGCGACCACTTTGAACGGCTCGCCCGGGAAGGCCGATGTCGGCAGCGAAGGTGAGCGCATCGGCCTCCACCAGCGAGAAGCGATCCAGCGCGCCCAGCTCGCGACGCAGCCACGCCGCCAGCCGGGGGTCGAGCTCCACCGCCACCACCGTCGCGCCGGCTTTCAGCAGGCGTCGGGTCAGCACGCCCAGGCCCGGGCCCCACCTCCACCACGCGATCGCCGGGCGCGAGCTCGGCAGCTTCGACGATGGTGTCCAGCACGGCGCCATCGGTGAGGAAGTTCTGGCTCAGCGAACGGCGCGGGTGGAGCTTCTCGGCCGCCAGCAGCCGCCGCAGCTGGCCTGGGGTCGGGGGCTGCAGCCGCTCCGGCGCGAGCGGATCGGTCACGCCGCCAGCCATGGCAGCGACAGGTTCGGAATCGCCTCCAGCGCCTCGCTGGCATGGTCGCCGGCCGCGAAGCGGTAGCCGGCCGCCGCGCCGATCATGGCGCCGTTGTCGGTGCACCAGGCCGGCGGCGGAACCAGCAGCGGCAGGCCGTGGCCTTCCAGCCGCTCGCGCAGGGTCGACCGCAGGGCGCGGTTGGCGGCCACGCCACCGCCGAGCGCGACGGCCGCCACCCCATGATCGGTCGCCGCGGCCACCGTCTTGCGGGCCAGCGCATCGACCACTGCCTCCTCGAAGGCGGCCGCCAGGCCGTCGACCGGGATCGGCTCATTGCGCTGCCGGTAGCCCTCCACCTCGCGCAGCACCGCGGTCTTCAGTCCGGAGAAGCTGAAGTCGTACCGCCCATCGGTCCGCGCGCGCGGAAAGCGCACGATGGCTTGGACGCCCTCAGCCGCGGCAGAGATCGCCGGGCCGCCCGGATACGCCAGGCCCAGCAGGCGGCCGACCTTGTCGAACGCTTCGCCGGCGGCGTCATCGGCGGTCTGGCCCAGCAGACGGTAGCGGCCGTGGTCCTCCATCAGCACCAGCTGGGTATGGCCGCCGCTCACGACCAGGCACAGCAGCGGAAAGGGCGGCTCGGCGGGCAGCGGTTCCGTGGCGGCGACATCGGTCAGCCAGTTGGCGTAGATGTGGCCCTCGATGTGGTTGACGCCGATCAGCGGCAGGCCGGTGGCGGCGGCGATGCCGCGCGCCACGTTCACGCCCACCAGCAATGAGCCGATGAGTCCCGGCCCGTAGGTCACGGCCACCGCGTCGAGGTCGTTCCAGTCCACCGCGGCCTCGCGCAGCGCCGCCTGCAGGGTGGGAACCATCCAGCGCAGCTGCTGGCGGGCGGCCACCTCCGGCACGATGCCGCCGGTCTCGGCGTGAAGAGCAATCTGGGTCGCCACCTGGTTTGACTCGATCCGCCGCCCGCCCACGACCACCGCCACGCCGGTCTCGTCGCAGCTGGTCTCGATGGCCAGGATGCGCGGCGCGCTCACCCGACACGACCCTCCAGCCGCTCGCGCTCGAGGTCGACGATGTCCACCATGGCCGGGTCCGAGAGCGCGGGCGTCGTCATCACGAAGGCGTCCTCGCCGTCGTCGGTGTAGTAGCGGACCCTGGTGCCGGCAACGGCGAAGCCGAAGCGCCGATACAGCTCCTGCGCCGCCAGGTTGCCGACTCGCACCTCCAGCGTCATGTGCGCCGCACCGAGCTCGAGCGCGATATCGACCAGGCGCAGCATCAGGCGTGCGCCGACGCCCTGCCGCCGCCAATCCGGATGGACGCCGAACGTCGTGATGTGGCCCTCGTCGACCATCAGCCAGAGGCCGGCGAAGCCGACCACCCGCTCGCCATCGAGGGTGCCCGCGCGCGCGACCACGTACCGCGCCAGCCGGTTGCCGCGCAGCTCCTGCTCGAAGGCGTAGGTGGGCCACGGCGTGCTGAAGCTCAGGCGCTCGATCTCGTGGACCTCCTCGATGTCCGTGGTGCGCATGGCGTCCACCGTCAATGGGGTGCCGATCGCCATTTCAGCTCGCCGCCCGCGGCGATATGCGCCACGCCGCGCGGGGCGCGCAGATAGGCAGGCTCCAGACCGCGCCAGGTCGTCGCCGGTCGGGTCTTCCCGCAGCCGGACGGCAGCCTGCCGCGCCACGGCGGCTGCGGCGCGCATTGGCGCGATCGGCATCGACCAGCGCGAAGGCCTCCATCAGCTCCGCCGGCGCGACGAAGGGACCGACCACCTCCGCCAGCGCGTCACGGTCGACGATCTCCGGCGACTTCCGCGCCTCGTCGCAGCAGGTACGCGTCCCGAGCGCCCGGCGCGGGCGACCGCGGCGGCGGCATCGGGCTCGGACGTCCAGCCAGGCCGGCAGGCTGGGAACCCCGATGATCGCTCGCTCCAGCGCGACGGCCAGTCCCTTGGCCACGCTCATCCCCACCCGCAGGCCGGTGAACGAGCCAGGGCCCGTGCCGACCGCCAGCGCGGTCACAGCGGTGATGGTCCGGCCTTCCGCTCGCAGCAGGGCGCTGATGCGCGGCAGCAGCTCGTGTGATTGCCGCTGGCCGGCGCTCCAGCCGTCCACGCGCCGCACGGTGCCGTCCGCATCGGCCAGCGCGATCGACACGTCGGTGGACGCCGATTCGATCGCGAGGATCACCCGGCCGCTCCCAGCGCCGTTGCAGCCAGCTCGGTGGCCGCCACGCCGTGGGCCTGCCAGCGCAGGGTGCGCGATCGGGCATTCGCAGGCTCCAGCGCGATGACGATCTCGAGCCGATCCTGCGGAAGCCAACCCTCGAGCCTGTCCGCCCACTCGACGACCGTGACCCCGGCCGCCTGCCGCTCGTCGAGCAGCCCGGCCGCCAGCGCTTCCTCCGGCTCGCCGAGCCGGTAGGCGTCGACGTGGAAGAGGCGCAGCCGGCCGTCATGCTCGTTCATGAGGATGAACGTGGGGCTGTTGACGACCGACTCGACGCCCAGCCCTTCGGCCACGCCCTTGGCCAGCTGCGTCTTGCCCGCACCCAGCGGGCCGGTCAGGGCCAGCAACGTCCCGGGCGTGGCGACGCGGCCGAGCGAGCGCCCCACGGCGCGCGTCTCCGCCGCGCTGCGGCTGGTGATGAGGCCGGATCGGTCCACGACGGCAAGGATACGCAGCCTAGGCTGGCGGCACCGGCAACGTGGCCTCCAGGTTCGCCATCGGGACCGGCGCCAGGCGGCCATCCTCGAAGCGGACCAGCCCCATGCGGGTCGGGATGCCCGATGGCGTGGCATGCAGATCCTCGAGCTCGGCCACCAGCACGCCCGCCCGGCCCTGGAACGGCCGCCGATGGGCGATCACCCGCTCCCCCACCCGCGGCAGGCTGCGGCGTGCCGGGCGCGAGCTGCGCGTCGTACACGTAGAGCAGGCCATCGGCGCCGAACAGGCTGGCCATGCGGCCGGCGTGGGCACGGAACCAGGCGAAGCGCTGCGGATCGATGCCGACCTTGCCGAAGCCTTCCACCAGCAGCACGCCGAACGAGCCGGTCAGCCCGCCGACCTCGCGGCGCCGGCGCTGGATCGCCTCGAAGTCGCGAAGCTCCTTGTCGAGCACGCCGCCCAGCACGATGCCCGCAACACCCATGGCCCGTGCCCGGGTCAGCGTCTCGGCCGACGCGCGTGAGCCGCCGACCACGATCTTGCCCGTGGCGCCGACGTCGATGGCCGCGGCTCGCAGCTCCTCCTCCGGATCGTGGACGGCCACCACCAGCTCGCCGTGGACCGCCGACCCGGTCCCACCCACGCCACGAATCAGGACGCCGGGCACCTCGATGGTGATGGCGCCGTCCTCGATGGCGGTCACCGTGCCACTGACGTGCCCGATCACGGGCTCCTCGTCGCCCAGCGGCGAGAGCAGAGCGCTGCCGTCCGAGGCCGCCACGCCAAGCAGCAGGCCGTCAATCGGGGCTCTCACCTCGCGCCCGCCCTCGACCCGCGCGATGACGTCCCCTCCGGTCAGCATGCTGCCGGGGGTGGCCACCAGCAGCCCGGCGACATGCTCCGGGTCGGCGTGGAGCGGCCCCGCCAGGGGCACGCGGCGTGGAGCGCCGGGCCGCCGGTGGTGGGCCAGCACCTGGTCGGGTCGAACGTCGGTGCCGACGGTGATGCTCGGCGAAGCGCCGCGCGGCATGCGGACGCGATGGAGGGTCGCGTCGTTCACGCCGTCACCACCGCTGCCGGCAGCGCGGGCTCGCGCAGGAACGAGTCGCGCCAGCCGGCGAGCACCGCGCGGCGGTCCTCGCTCCGTCGCGGCAGGGCCAGTGGCATGTCCCTGGCGTCCAGGATCAGCCCGACCGCGCCGCCGGTCACGGTGGCGTGCAGGCGCTTGCCCTGTCGCGCACCACCGAGCGTTACGCCGCCGGCCAGCTCGATCTCCAGGTCGGCTGCCTGCCCGCGGCCGAGCGGCAGGACGACCACGCTGCCGCTGCGCACCTCGATCGGAGGCTGCTCCGGCCACCCGGTGCGGTGGACCGTCACGCGCATCGCCAGCTGCCCTGAACGGCCGCCGCGCGACACCACGGCCGCGCCCAGCGGGACGAGCAGATCGTCGCGCAGCACGCCCATCCCCTCCCCGATCTCGGTGTCGTCCAGCGCTCCGATCGGCGGCAGTACCCCGGCGCTGTCGACGGCCAGCTGGGTGATGCCCAGCGGGCGCAGCCCGTCCAGCAGAAGCTGAGCGGCCTGCGCGGGCCGCGGCGCGGCCGCGATCGTGCGTCCGCAGCCGACCAGCAGGTCCAGACCCTCCACGCCCGAATCGCCGGCTGCGTGCGCCAGCAGGTACCGCGTCGCCGCATGGGTGACCGCCAGCTCGTCGTCCGTCTGCGGCAGGGTTCCGGGCCGGGCGTGCAGGTTGCGCAGCGCATCGGCCACCGCCATCTCGTCGATGGCCATTGGCAGCAGGCGAGACAGGCGGCTGGCCCCGCCCGGCGCGACCAGGCTGCGAGCTGCCAGACCGCCATCGGCGAAGACGCGGCTCTCGGCGCCGCCCGTCTCATCGGCGAGCACCCAGGTCAGGTAGTGGGCCCCAAGATCGACGCCCAGGATCCGCCGCATGCTGGCGCGGGCAAGCTCGGCGATGCCGCGCCGGAACGAGACGGGCGTCAGCTGACGCACTCCGCCGGGCTCGACCATGCGCTGCAGCAGGTCCTCCAGCAGATGACGGAGTGGCACCGGGTTCTCGCTGTTCGCACTGGGCCGTGGGTTGGCGACGCTGCGCACCGCTCCGTCCTCGAACAGCAGGGAGACCTCGGCAGTCAGCGACTCGCTGCCGGCCCACACGACCGGCTGCGGTGCCCCGCCCCGCGCCGCGGCGACGAGCCCGGCCATCTCGAGCGCCTGGTCTGCGCGTCCCTCGTCGAACCCGCCGGCCAGCAGCCACACGTCCACGTCGGCGGCCTGCAGCGCCGCCAGGCGTGCGGACAGCGAGCGCCCGTCGTCGGCGGTTGCGGCCTCGACCACCATCCAGCCGGCCGATTCGGCGGCTCGTCGCGCGGCGTCGCCGGAGAGCTCGGACGAGACCGCCGCCAGCGCCACGTGGCCAGGCCGCCGGGGGGTATGACAGGCGATGCGCGGCACGCTGCGCAGCAGGTCCGCGATGCGCTCGGCGACGCGGCGATCGGCCACCGGGGCCAGGCGGCCGGCGAGCGCGGCACGCAGCTCTTCCTCGCCCCAACCGGTCGGCTGCGCCGCATGGCTGACGATGCGCCACCGGCCTCGGCTGCGCGCCACCGCCGCCGCCTTGGTCCACGCCGATCCGACATCGACCAGCAGCGACATTTCGGCCCCGACCCGCGTGTCCGCGTTCGCGTCCTGGCGCTCGTCGACGGTCATCGGGCGATCCCCAGCCAGTCGCCCAGCAGGAACTGGAGCCGATCGACCAGCAGCGCCAGGCGGCTGACCAGGAGGAAGCCCAGCCAGCCACCGATCCCGCCCAGCAGCAACCAGCGACCGGTGCCGGCGGCCCCTGCCATCAACCGCCCGCGTGGGATGCCGTGCAGGAAGGCCACCAGCACCAGCGCGGTGATGACCAGGCCGATCAGCCCGTTCACGATGCTGCCGGCGGGTCCCGGCGGCAGCAGCGCTCCTGCCATCTGCGGCAAGAGCGTTCCGACCACGGCGCCGCCCAGAGCGAAGGCAGCCACCCCGGCAACCAGGATTGCGGCCGGGACCGCCACGACCGGCCGCGCCAGCCAGCGCGCGCCCGCCATGGCCGCCACCAGCACCAACGCCGGCCACAGCAGGAGCTGGCCGCCCGGGTCGCTGGCGAGCGGCTCGAGCAGGCGTGGGATGAGCACCTCGCGCACGGCGAGCACCGTGAGGTAGCCGGTCGCCAGGCCGGCCAGCAGGTGCTGGGCGAGGCGGAAGAAACGCCGCTCGCCGACGAGGTAGGCCCATACGCCGATCGTCACCAGCGCCGCCATCCAGGTGGCGACCACGCCGGCCAGCCCTTCGTCGAAGAAGCCGCTCATCCGTCGTCGTCCGCGGCGATCGGCCGGGACGGGGAGGCTCGCAGGCGTGGCAGCGCGCCAATCAGTGCCCGACCCAGCACGGCCAGCGCCACCAGCATGCCCAGCAGCATCGCTGCGGCGCTCGGCGAGCCGTTCAGTGGCGCGGTCACGCCATCGTCGCCGCCCACGCTCTCCACGTACGCTGCGTCGTCGCGGACGGTGGCCAGAAGGGCGACCAGCTGGCCGGTGCGCAGGTATGGCACCAGATCCGGATCGGCGAAGGTCGGCGCGATTCCGACCATCGGCATCAGTGGCAAGCGGGTGCCCACCTGCTCGACCCACGTGCGCGGGCCCACGTCGCCGCCTCCGACGAGCAGTGCCATATCGAACGCACCGAGTCCGCCGCCACGCTCAGTGACCTTGTCAGCCACCACGCCAGTGGCGCCGGAAGGCAGCGCATCGCCCACCAGGCGCACCATCCCGGCCTCCACCCCGCTGATGAAGCCCAGGTCGAGCAGGGTGTCCTCGTCGGTTCCCGCCGACCGCAGCCGAGCCTGCTCGGCGACCGCGATGGCGCGCCCCTCCACGCTGACGCTCACGAAGGCCAGCGAGGCGCCGCCGTCCAGCAGGTTTTCCAGGGCGACTCGCACGGCCGGCCGGATCTCCGGAAAGGTGCCCAGGTCGCCGTCCATAGCGACCACGACGAGCGCGTCCTCGGGCAGCGCCTCGAAGGCGGCGCGCACCTCGGTGACGCGGCTCAGGTTCGGATTCGCCAGTTGCAGCGGCCCGCCGGGTACGCCGGCGCCGAGCAGGATGGCGATCGACAGCGCCAGCAGCAGGACCGGCCACCACAGGGCCATGCCCCGCGGGCGCTGCCGGCCGCTCAGGCGTGCTGCTGCGGGCGGGACGGCGCCCGATTCAGTCATCGGTGCCGTCGATGGTGAGCAGGATCCGGGCGGCATGGACCGAGGTCAGGGCGGCAACGCCGATCAGCAGTCCGCGGAACACCGCGCCGATCGGCACGTCGATCGCCCAGCCGGCCAGCGCCGCCAACGAGTCCCCGAGCGCTCCGCCAATCGGCAGCAGCAGCACGATCACGACCACCGCGGCCGCCAGCATGACCGCGGTCTGGCGGGTGCGCAGCGCCAGCCCCCTGCGCGCGGCCGACAGCAGGAAGACGAACAGCATGGCGAAGAGGGCGGCGATCAGGGGAGCCAGCAGCGCGGCCACCAGCCAGCGCACGGCCGGGTCGGTCGCACCCGACGAGCCCGGATAGAAGCCGGCCAGGAGCATGACCGCGAATCCGGCCAGCAGTACGCCGGACCCGAGTGGATCACGACGGCGTTCAGCCAGGTCCGTCCAATGGCGCAGGACCAGGGTGGCGGCGCCGGCCAGCGCCGCGGCAGCGGCGAGCAGCACGATCAGCTCGAGCACCCCGGAGGCAAGCCCCGCCACGGTCGGGTTGATCAGGACGTAATCGAGCAGCAACAGCAGGCCCACCACGACCACCAGGACGGCTGGGATCGACCTGCGCATCAGCGTCCGGCCAGCACGCCGGCCAGGTCGATGCCTCCGGCCACTGCCAGCAGGCTGAACAGCACGATGGTCACCAGCGCGGCCACGATGATCCGGTTGGCGGCCAGCACGCCGGTCCGCTCGTGCCCCGCGGCGCGCAGATCGCTGGGCGCCTGGTACAGCTCCGGGCCGATCAGGCTGCCGTCGCCCTCGAGCAGGACCGATCCGGCCTGGCTGGCAGCCGCCGTTCCGAAGCTGGTCCACGCCGCTCCTTCGTGTGCTCCGTTGAGCAGGAGCAGCGCCTCTTCGGCCAGGCTGCCGTCCACGAACGCAGCGGCTGGTGTGCCCGCCTCCGCCAGCGCGATGGCCGCCGCAACGCCGCGCCCCTCGCCCAGGTACTCGGTGGTCGAGCCCTCCTGCCGCTCTTCGGTCTCGGTCGCCTGATGGGCGGCGTCCAGCGCACCCTCGGCCTGGTAGATGGCGACCGGATCATTGGCCGTCACCCGCAACGGAACGCCGGCACGCGCGGCGGCCCGCGCCACATGGCCCAGCACCGGGATGGCGGCAAGCGTCTGGAGCCGGTCGAAGGAGGACGCCGCTCGCGCCACTCCCGCACTCCCCAGCGAGAAGGCGGCTGCCCCACCCGACTCGGCCGCCAGCGCCATGGCCCGGCGGACCGCCGCCAGCCGGCCGAGGTCGCGGGCCACCCAGCGCGTGGTCGGCCGCGCGATCAGCGAGAGGAGCACCAGCATGATGCCGAGCAACGCCACCGTCGGGATCGCGCCGAGCCGCAGCGACGACGCATTGATCTGCTCGCCAATGAAGTCGAGCAGGCCGGCCAACAGCGCACCGATGTCGGGCATCAGCCGCTGTCCTCGTTGGCGGCCAGCTGGTCGAGGAGCGCGTCATAGCCCCGGTCGTCATCCAGCGCCTGCTGCAGGAGGTCGGCTCGCGCGCCGAACAACGGTCGGGACAGCGGCTGGAGAAAGAGCGCCAGGCTGCTCAGCAGCGGCCTGAAGGGCCGATGCGCCTGGAGCAGCAGCAGGGCGGGCGCGCCGAGTCCCCGGCGACGGAGCTCCGCGGCGATGATCTCGCTGCGGTCGTCCGTCATCGGCTGGCGGCCTGCAACGCCTCGCTTGCCGATCGGTAGGCGGTCGCCTGCTCGGGCCGGCGACGACGATGACCAGGGAAGTGGGCAGCGCGTCGCCGCGCGCCCCGCGTCCCACCAGCACCTCGGCCAGCACCCCGGCGGCCTCGTCGGCGCTGAACACGCCGCGCTCCACCCCGATCGCGCGCCATGGCGATCCGAGGCAGTCCCAGGTGCGAAGCCATGTCGAATGCCGTGTTCAGCGCGGAGGCCAGCACCGCCCGATCCTGCTTGAGCTCATGTCCAACAGCCACGGCGTGGATGATGTGCGAAGCGGCGAGGTTCCCGCCGCCCGTCACCGCAGCCGAGCCGGGCGGCACCGGGCTCTGCGGCCACGGCCTCGCGCTCGACAGTCTCGCCCGCGCGCCGCTTGACCGATTGGGCCAGCGGGTTGGTCATGAACAGGCTCTCGTTGGCCGGCACGATGATCGCGTCGACCTCGAGCTCGGCAATCTCCCCCTGCCACACGTCGATCTCGATCGGTACGGCCATGTTCGCTCGCTCGATGCCTCTTGGCCGGTTGGGCGGTTCAGACCCCCAGATGGAGCCGAGGGAGCCGGCCGCGAAGGGCGGTCGTGACTTCGTAGTTGATCGTCCGCCGCTCGGCTGCAACCTCGTCGGCCGAGACCCGTGCGCCCGACTGTTCGCCGATCAGGACGAACTCGTCGTCGTAGGTTACCTCATCGATCTGGCCCAGATCGACGGTCAGGCCGTCCATGCTGATCGCTCCCACGATCGGAGCCGGGCGGCCACGCACCAGCACCCGGCCGTTGTTGGCATGCAGCCGGGGCCAGCCATCGCCGTAGCCGATGCCGAGCGTGGCAATGCGCGTCGCCCGCGCCGGTCGGTAGCGCAGTCCGTAGCCGATCGGCTGGCCGGCCGGCAGGTCGAAGATCCGGATCGGCAGCGCCTTGAGCGACAGCACCGGCCGCAACCCGGGATCCCGGTCGGACGCCCAGGCCGGCAGCATGCCGTACAGCCCGAGCCCCGGCCGCACGGCGTCGGCGAATGCGCCCGCGCCGGCCAGGATGCCGCCGGTCGCCGATACGTGGACCAGCCCGGGGTCGACGCCGGCCGATCGCATGGCGTCCAGCGTCTGCGCCAGCCGAACCAGCTGGACATCCGTGTAGGCATCGTCCTCGCCGGGTACGGCCAGGTGGCTGAACGTCCCCGCCAGCTGCAGGCGGCGACTGCGTCCCAGCCGGGTCGCCAGCTCCACGGCGGTCGCCGGATCGGCGCCCTGCCGGCCGAGCCCGGTGTCGACCTTCAGATGGACCGCCAGGCGCCGTCCCGCATCGGCCGCCTCCTCGAGCATGGCAATGCCCGCCGCGTCGTGCACGATCGGCTGCAGATCATGGGCGACCGCCAACGCGGCCTCGGGGCGGCCCAGGGCCCATAGCACCACGATCGGTGCCGACACGCCGGCGCGGCGCAAGGTGATCCCCTCGTCGATGGTCGCCACCGCCAGCAGCTCCGCCCCCTCCGCCAGCAGCGTGCGGCTCACCTCGATCGCCCCATGGCCGTAGGCGTTGGCCTTGACCACCGCGATGACTCGCTTCTCCGGTCCGGCCAGCCGACGCAGGGCGCCCAGGTTGTGGCGCAGGGCGGCGTGGTCGACCTCGACCCAGGCCCGATGCGAGCTCGGCGCAGGACGCTCCATCACGCCGGGGCGCTCCGCCGCAGGCGCTCGGCTGCCTCCGGCAGAAGGCTGGCGATGTCCCCGGCAATGACGCCCGATCGCCCGATGCGCTCCTGGGCCAGCAGGCCCGCCGTGCTGTGCACCGCCACGCCGCAACCGGCCGCGAACAACGGAGAGCAGCCGGCCGCCAGCAGGGCGCCGATCGCGCCGGCCAGCACGTCGCCGCTGCCGGCGGTGGCAAGGCTGGCCGTGGCGACTTCCGAACGCAGCAGCGTGCCGTCCGGACCGGCGACCACGGTGTGGGCGCCCTTGAGAACCACCACCTGTCCCCATTGGCTGGCCGCGGCGGAGGCGGCTGCCACGCGGGCATCGTCGTCGTCCGACAGCGCCGGGTCCAAGGTTCGTCCGAGCAGACGCGCGAACTCACCGGGATGCGGAGTGAGCACCGCCGGTGCCGTCAGCGGCCGCCACCACTGCTTCTCGGTGGCCAGCGCATTCAGGCCGTCGGCATCGATCACCAGGGGCTGCCGCAGCTCGTGCAGGAAGCCCCGCACGCGCCGCTGCGTGGAGGGATGGCGCCCCAGTCCGGGGCCGACCACCAGCGCCTCGAAGGAGCGGGCCTCGGTCGCCACGCGGCGCCACCCGGCTGGGCCGATCAGGCCCGGCGCCTCCTCGTCGAGCAGCATGGCGGTCAGCTCGGGCGCGGCTCCCAGCAGGCGAGCCCCGACCGACTCGGGAGTGGCCAGGCAGACGACCCCGGCGCCCGCTCGCGCCGCGCCGCGACCCGCCAGCAGGGCCGCACCCGCGTACTCCATCGAGCCGGCCACCACCAGCACTCGGCCGAACGTTCCCTTGTGAGCTCGAGCCGGGCGAGGCGGCAGGTGTGCGGCGGCCCAGGCTGACGTCAGCTCGGCAACGGCCACGTCTAGCTCGATTCCCTGACATGAGCGATGGCGACGGCAGTGGCCATCTTGCGCTCGTGCGAGATGGAGACGGTGACATCCTCCAGGTCGAGCGCCGCCGCACGCGCGGCGGCCCGGGCATGCAGCCGCACCTGGGGCGCCCCGGCCCAATTCGGCAGGATCTCGATCTCGCGCCAGCCGACGCCGCGCACGCCGAGCCCAAGGACCTTGCTGATCGCCTCCTTGGCGGCCCAGCGGCCGGCGATGCGATCGACCTTGTTTCCGCAGTAGCGCGCCTCCGCCTCGGTCAGCACGCGCTCGCGGAAGCGGTTCGGGAACCGATCCAGGACGCCGATGATTCGATCGATGTCGACCAGGTCGATCCCGATCTCGTGCCTGCTCATGTTTCGATTGTGACTACTCGACCGTCACCGACTTGGCCAGGTTGCGCGGCTGGTCGACATCGGTCCCGCGCGCAACCGCCACTTCGTACGCCAGCAGCTGCAGCGGCAGGATGGCGATCACCGGGGTGAGCTCCTCCAGCATCTCCGGCACGTACAGGACGTCGGCGGCGTAGCGGGCGATCTCCTCGTCCCCCTCGGTCGCCACCGCCACCACCGGCGCCTCCCGCGCTCGGACCTCGGCCACGTTGCTGACCACCTTCTCGTAGGTGGCGCCGCGGGTGGCGACCGCGACCAGCGGCGTGTCGCGGTCCAGCAGCGCGATCGGTCCGTGCTTCAGCTCGCCGGCGGCATAGCCCTCGGCATGCACGTAGGAGAGCTCCTTGAGCTTGAGGGCGCCCTCCATGGCGATCGGGAAGCCCAGCGCGCGGCCGACGTACATGACGTTGCGCACCGCGACTCCAGCGCTGCGCCAGCTTCTTCACCTGCGGGGCGACCGCCAGCGTCCGCGCGGCCTGCCGCGGGAGCTCGCGCATGCCTCGCCCGATCACGCTGACGCGATGCTCGCTCATGCGCCCGCGCAGCTGGGCCAGGCGCAGGGCGATCAGCTCCAGCACGACCACCTGCGTCACGAACGCCTTGGTCGAGGCGACCGCCACCTCGGGGCCGGCCTGCAGGTAGCACACCGCATCGGCGTCGCGCGTCAGCGCGCTGCCGACCACGTTGGTGACGACCACGATGGTGGCGCCACGCTCATCGGCCAGTCGGGTTGGCGCCAGCGTGTCCGCCGTCTCGCCGGACTGGCTGACGCTGATGACCAGGGTTCGCTCGTCGATGGGCGGCGGCGAATAGCGCATCTCGCTGCCGATCTGGGCCGATGCCGGCAGGCCGGCCCACGCCTGGATCAGGTGCGCACCCACCTCGGCCGCATACCGCGCGGTGCCGCAGCCGACCACGTAGACGCGCTCCGCCGCCCGCAGCGCGTCCTCGATCGGCTCCAGCTCGGCCAGCGTCACCGCCCCGGATGGATCGACCCGCCCCCGGAGCGCCTCCTGGATCGCGTGCGGCTGCTCGTAGATCTCCTTCAGCGTGAAGTGGGCGAAGCCGCCCTTCTCGGCCGCTTCGATGTTCCAGCTGATTGCGCGTCACGTCCCGATCGACGCCGGCGCCGTCCAGCTGCACGATGCGGACCCCATCGGCGGTCACGTCGGCGATGTCGCCCTCCTGCAGGATGACGACGTCCTTGGTGTGCTCCAGGATGGCCGGCACGTCGCTGGCCAGGAATGCCTCGCCGCGTCCGAGGCCCACGATCAGCGGGACGTTCATGCGCGCGCCAACGATCCGGTCGGGATGCGCGGTGTGCATCACGCCGATGGCGTAGGCGCCTCGCACGTCCTGGAGCGCCAGCCGCACCGCCTCCACCAGGTCACCGTCGTACGCCTGCTCGATGAGGTGCGCCAGCACCTCCGTGTCGGTCTCGGAGGTGAACCGATGGCCTGCGGCCAGCAGCTGGTCCTTGAGCTCGCGGTAGTTCTCGATGATCCCGTTGTGGATCAGCGCCAGCTGGCCGGTGCAGTCGGTGTGGGGATGGGCGTTGACGTCGTTCGGCCGGCCGTGGGTCGCCCAGCGGGTGTGCGCGATGCCCGGGTGCCCCGCCGGCGCGCCGCCGTTCAGGTGCTCGGTCAGGTTGCTGAGCTTGCCGGCCTTCTTCTCGACGAACACCTCGCCCGACTGCGGTCAGCAGGGCGATGCCGGCCGAGTCGTAGCCGCGATATTCGAGGCGTCGCAGGCCATCCAGCAGGATGGGCGCCGCGTCGCGCGGGCCGACGTAGCCGACGATGCCGCACATGGGCGCCTCCTTCGGTCTAGTTCAGGCGCGCCTGGGCGAGCTCGTCGAGCTCACGCGCGATCTCGCTGATCTCCTCCAGCCGTTCCCCCTCGACCATGATCCGGAGCCGCGGCTCCGTGCCCGAGGGCCTGACCAGGATCCTCCCCCGCCGTCCGAGACGCGCCTCGGCGCTCGCCACCGCTCCGGCGAAGACCGGGTCCACCTGCCAGGAGTCCTTGTGGCGGACGGCCGAGTTTAGCATCACCTGTGGAAGCCTCCGGATCTGGCCGGCGAGCTCGCCGAGGGTCGGTCCGCCGGCGGCGCGCACCGCCTTCACCAGCTCGATGGCGGTCAGCATTCCGTCCCCCGTCGTGGCGCGATCGCGGAAGATGATGTGGCCCGATTGCTCCCCGCCCAGGTTGGCGTCCGCCCGCTCCATGGCCTCGAACACGTGCCGGTCGCCGACCGGCGTGCGCAGCATCCGGCCCCCGGCGGCCTCGATCGCCTGCTGCGAGGCCACCGTTGCTCATGACGGTCGCCACCAGCGTGGCGTTGCGCAGCGTACCCGGCCTCGAGCATCTGCAGCGCGCAGATGCCCATCACCGCGTCTCCGTCGACCAGCTCCCCGGCCGCATCCACGGCGATCAGCCGATCGGCGTCGCCATCGAAGGCGAAGCCCATGTCCAGCCGCTTCCCAACGACCAGATCGCGGCCAGGCCCTGCGGGTGGCTGGAGCCGGCGTCGAGGTTGATGTTGGTGCCATCCGGCTCGGCGTTGATGACGGTCACCTCGGCCCCCAGCTCGCCGAAACAGGCCCGGCGCGATCACCGACGCGGACCCGTTGGCGCAGTCGAGGCCGATGCGCAGGCCACGCAAGCGCATCGCCGGCCGCATCCATCAGGTGCGCGCCGATAGCCCGCCACCGGGTGCGCCGTCGTGCTGCAGCGCGGCCGAGCTCGGCATTCCGGCGGCCGGGCAGCGCCTCCGCCTGGAAGATGAGGCGCTCCAGCTGGTCCTCGACCTCGTCGTCGACCTTGCGGCCGCCGGAGACGACCTTCAGTCCGTTGTCGTCGGCCGGGTTGTGCGATGCCGAGACCATCACGCCGGCCGCGTGCCCGCCGTTCTCGGCCACGTAGGCCAGGCAAGGCGTGGTGACGACGCCGAGCTGTCGCACGTCGGTCCCGACCGCCGCGAGGCCGGCGCTCAGGGCGGCGACCAGCATGTCGCCGGAGCGGCGTGTGTCCTGCCCGACCACCACGCCACGGCCCGTCGCCGTCCAGCAGGTGGCCCGACCGCCCGGCCCAGGTCGTAGGCCAGGATGGGCGTCAGGTCGACGTTGGCAGCGCCTCTGATCCCGTCCGTTCCGAAGAGACGACCCATCAGCCCGGAGCGGGCGTGGGCGTGGCCGGCGGGCACGATCTGCACCGTGACCGATCCGGGCGAGACGCGACACGAGGTTGACGCCGTCCGGGCAGCGAGAAGGTCGGCGTCAGGCTCGTGGCTGCCGGGGCCGAGCCCGGAGGCATCGAGCGTCGGCGTCAGGTCAGCCGGGTCCAGGTCGGCCAGCTCTCGCCGCTGGCCCACGCAGCGTGACCGACGAGCTGCTCCTGCTGCGGGCAGGCACGCGGCGCCGCCGGGCGCTCCCTCGCAGTCCACGCCGACCAGGTAGGTGCGGGTCGCCACCGAGGCCTGGATGGTGACGGTGACCACGGGCGAAGCCGCGTCCTCCGCGGTCCGGGTGCCATCGGGCAGCACCAGCGTCGCGTCGAGCTCCAGGTTCGCATTGGCGCCGCCCACGGCCAGCGGCTCGGTGGTCACCTCGGTGACGACCTCCACCGCATCAGGCGGTCCGAAGATGGTGACCACCGCCGGCTCGACCGTCACGGCGCCGACCTGGAAGCCATCGGCCGGGTTGCCGGTCAGGATCGGGCGGATGGGAACCGTCTTGCTGGTCTCGACGGCGCGCACGTCGATCTCGACCTGGATGGTGGCCGGGTCCAGCTCCACCGACTCGACCTCGCGCCCGTCGATGTCGACCGGCACCAGCGGCACCTGCGGCTGGCGGACGTCGATGCCCGACTCGAAGATCTGCACCCGCGCCACAGCGTGGTCCACGCGGCCCAGCTGGCTCTGCGGGCCGCTGGCGGTCACCTCCTCGTGGCTGGTGCGTGGGGTGCCGATGGCCAGCCCTTCCGGCACGTCGCCGATGTCGACCTCCACCCGCACCTGCGCGCTCCGCCAGGCGATCGAGCGCCACCGCCACGGTGGTCGGCTGGAAGCTCGAGCACCTCGACTCCCTGCTGCAGCGACGTCGACCCGCACCGGCAGCGATTGCAGCTCGCGGGGACCGGTCCATGTCGTACTCGGCCAGGTCGACGGTGACGGCGAACGAGTCGGCGGTGACCCGCTCGCGGCGCATCGGCCGCGAGGCGGTACTGCACGTCGACGGTGCCCAGCTGCTGGGTCAGCGGATAGGCGCCGGCCGGGCTGGTTGATGGCCTCGATCGGCAGGCCCGGAAAGAGCTGATCGGTGAACGAGCCCGAGTAGACGAAGCCCGGTGTACAGGATCGTCGCCAGGCCCGAGCGCGGCCAGCTTCAGGTGCCAGTTGCGGGTCAGCCAGCCCATCTACTGCTGCCGGTCGGCGCGCGGCACCCGCGTGCCGGCGTCGGCCGGGGCCGATGCGGCAGCCGGAGCCGTTGCGGCGGCCTGAGCCGCTGCCGCGCCCGGAGGCGCCGGGGCATTGGTTGCCGGCGCCGTCCGCGATGGCGACGAAACCACCCGGGCCTCGGGGTCGATGGGCGCTTCCGGCTCGGCGTCCGGCCCGACCTGCCAGGCGCCCTCCACCGAGCGCCGCAGCAGCGGCACGCGCTGGCGCGGGGCCTGCGGGCGGATGAGGTTGAAGATCCGGCGGCGCAGCTGCTCCTCGGTCAGGTTGCGCTCGATCCGGCCGCGCTGGACCAGGCTGATCGAGCCCGTCTCCTCGCTCACCACCACCACCAGCGCATCCGACTGCTCGCTGATGCCGATGGCCGCGCGGTGGCGGGTGCCGTAGCGCTCGCTGTCGAGCACGTTCTGCGACAGAGGCAGCACCACCGCCGCGGCCGTGATCTTCTCGCCGGAGATGATCACCGCCCCGTCGTGCAGCGCGGTGCCGTGATAGAAGATGGTGGCCAGCAGCTCGGCGCGCAGATCGGCATGCAGCGGCACGCCCGTGTCGGTGGCCAGGTCCTGCAGGCCCGTGCCGCGCTCGATGACGATCAGCGCTCCGTGGCGGGAGCCGGCCAGCAGCCGCGCCGCCCGGCTCGTCTCGCGCGCCACCCGTTCCGCGGACGACACGTCGCTCGACACGAAGAAGCGGTTGAACGACCCCACCCGCCCGATCTGCTCCAGCGCGCGGCGCAGCTCCGGCTGGAAGACGACCACGATCGCGAACAGGCCGACCACGGCGCCGGTCTGCAGCAGGGTGGACAGCAGCTGCAGGTTGACCGCGTCGGCGACCAGGTAGACGAGGTACAGGATCGAGAGGCCCAGCACGATCCGAACGGCGCGGGTGCCGCGGATCAGGATGAAGACCCAGTAGATGATGATCGCGACGAGGACGATGTCCAGCAGCGCCAGCCACCCGCCGCGCAGATAGGTTCCCCAGGAAGTCGCCGATCGCGTCCAGCACGATGCAGCAAAGGGTACAAAGGGCCCCGGCGTTCCCGCCGGGGCCTATCGGTCTAGCGCTTGGTGTACTGCGGTGCCTTGCGCGCCCGCTTGAGGCCGTACTTCTTGCGCTCCTTGGCGCGCGGATCGCGCGTCAGCAGGCCCGCCTCGCGCAGCGCGCCCCGGGCGTCGGGATGGGCGCTCAGCAGGGCACGGGCGATACCGTGCCGGATCGCACCCGCCTGGCCCGAGAAGCCGCCACCGGCAACCAGCACGGAGGCCGAGTAGCGACCCTCGGTCTCGGTCACGCGGAAGGGCAGGCGCAGCGTGCCGGCCCCGCCGGTGCCGCCGAAGTAGTCGGCCACGTCCTTGCCGTTGACGACGATCTGCCCGTCGCCGGGAAGCAGCCGGACGCGCGCCACGGACGTCTTGCGGCGACCCGGTGCCATAGATGTAGGTGGTGCTCATGCGTTCGTCATCGACCTCTTACAGCTCGGCAGCCTGCGGCTGCTGCGCCTGGTGTGGGTGATCAGGGCCGCCATAGACCTTCAGCTTCTTGAACATGGCCCGACCCAGCCGGTTCTGCGGCAGCATGCCCTTCACCGCTCGCTCGATGACGAGCTCCGGCTTGCGGGCCATCAGCGTCTGCAGCGACTCCTCCTTGAGCCCGCCCGGATAGCCGGAATGCCGGTAGTAGCGCTTCTGCAGCAGCTTGTTGCCGGTCACCTTGATGCGGCCGGCATTGACGACCACCACGTGGTCGCCGGTGTCGAGGTGCGGCGAATAGGTGGGCTTGTGCTTCCCCTCGAGCAGGGTGGCGATGCGCGTCGCCAAGCGGCCCAGGGTCTGGTCGCTGGCGTCGACCACCCACCACTGGCGCTCGATGTCGCTCGCCTTGACTGCGTAGGTCTTCACGATTCCTGCTCTCTCGATCCCATTGCCGATGCGTTGCTGCTCTGCCGGGGGCCGATGGCGGCCCGCTGCTGCTCTTCGGATAGATGACCCGCTCGAGGGTCAGGCCCTTGGCCGGCGCCGCGCGTCCGTCCAGGACCCGATCGCCGGCCTGCAGCAGCGCGTCGACCGCCTCGGGGTCGAGCCGTCCCCGGCCCGCCTCGATCAGCAGCGCCACGATGCTGCGCACCATCCGGCGCAGGAAGGCGTTCGCCGTGACCCGGACCTCGATCGAGGTGCCGCGCTGCACGATGCGAACCTCCGTCACGCGCCGGACCGTCCGACCGCGGGCGTGGCTGCCGAGCGCTCCGAAGTCACGCTCCCCAAGGAGCGCGGCCGCGGCGGCGCGCATGGCACCCACGTCCAGCCGGTCGTCGATCTCGAGCGTCCGATGCCGATCGGCCATGCGCCGCTCGCCTGCCATCCGGATCCGGTAGCGGTACACGCGCGCGATCGCGTCGCGCCGCGGGTCGAATCCGGCGGCCGCCGAGCGGAGCGAGCGCACCGCCAGGTCCGGCGGCAGGACGGCGTTCAGCCGTTGCTGCAGCTCCGACCAGCCGACCCGCCGGTCGCCGGAGCGACGCGACAGGCAGAAGGCCGCGACCTGGCCGGTGGCATGCACCCCGGCATCGGTTCGCCCGGCGAATCGGACGCGAGTCCGCTCGCCGGTCAGTCTGTTAAGCGCCCCCTCCAGCTCCCCCTGCACCGTCCGAGCGTTCGGCTGGTACTGGGAGCCGGCGAAGGCGGTCCCGTCGTACTCGATCACCGCTCGCGCGCATCGCTGCGTGTCGGGCGGCATCGGGTCCGTCTGCGGTTGTCTCGCCCTGTTCGAGCGCGCCTTGGTCAGACGAGCTCGATCTGGACGATCGGCGCCGCATCTCCCAGCCTCTCCCCGATCCGTGTGATGCGGGTGAAGCCGGAGCTGCGGTCGGCGTATTTGGTGGCGAGCTCGCCCATCAGCTTGTCGACGATGAGCGGCTCGTGCGGCATCTGGGAGGCAAGCGAGCGGCGCGCGTGAAGGTCACCGCGCTTGGCGGTGGTGATCATGCCGTCCACCATGCCGCGCACCTCCTTGGCCTTGGCCTCGGTGGTCTTGACGCGCTCGTAGCGCAGCACCGCCACCGCCAGGTTGCCGAGCATGTGGAGCCGATGGCTGCTGGAGCGGCCCAGCCTGCGTCCGGCGACGCGATGCGGCACGGTCCTAGGCCTCGCGGTCCAGCTCGGCGGCGGCAGCCTCGTCGAGCTCGGCCGATGCCGGCAGGTCCGACTCGTCGGCGTCGCCGGAGGCGGCCTCGGGGCTGATGAAGCCGCGAAGCGCCAGACGCTCCTTCAGCTCATCCAGGCTCTTGCGGCCGAAGTTGCGCATGCGCAGGAACTCGTCGTCCGACAGCGCCAGCACCTGACCGATCTTGGTGATGTTGTTGCGCTTCAGGCTGTTGTAGGCCCGCATCGGCAGGTCCAGCTCCTCGATCGGTGCGTCGAGCAGGTTGGCGGCCATCGGAGCCGGCGCCTCCTCCTCGCCGGCCAGCGGCCGGCGGCCGATCTCGGTGAAGCGGCTGAACTCGCGGACCAGGATGTCGGCGGCCTGCGAGAGGGCCGCCTTTGGCGTGCTGGTGCCATCGGTCTCGATCTCGAGCGTCAGGCGGTCGAAGTTGGTCATCTGCCCGACGCGCGTGTCGCTGACCACGAAGTTCACGCGTCGCACCGGCGAGAAGATGGCGTCGACCGGGATGATGCCGATGGGCATGTCCTCGGTGTGCTCCGCCGGGCGGTAGCCGACGCCGGTCTCGACGGTCAGGTCCATCTCGATCGACCCGGCGTCGCTGTCCAGCGTCAGCAGGACGAGATCCGGATTCACGATCTCGACGTCCGCCGACTCGGCGATGTCGCCGGCGGTGACGGGGCCGGCGCCGTGCTTCACCAGCTTGAGCGTGATCGGGTGCCGGGCGAAGGAGCGCAGCCGCAGCTTCTTCACGTTGAGGACGATCTGGGTGACGTCCTCCTTCACGTTCGGCAGCGTGCTGAACTCGTGGAAGACGTTGGCGATCTGGATCGAGGTGACGGCGGCTCCCTCCAGGGAGTTCAGCAGCACCCGACGCAGGGCGTTGCCGAGGGTGACCCCGTAGCCGTCGGCCAGGGGGTTGACCTCGAAGCTGGAGAGGTTGCCCTCCGCCTCGGTCTCCTCGATGCGTGGTGCAGGCGTTGTCTCAAGTTCGATCATGAACGGTTCGTGACTCCTGAAGGCTCTATCGCGAGTAGAACTCGACGACGAGCTGCTCGTTGAATTCCATCGGCATCTGCTCGCGGGCCGGCTCCGACAGGATCGAGCCCGACAGCTTGGCCGCATCGACGCTGACCCACTCGGGGATCTGCGCCGCCTTGACCTGCTCGGATGCGCCCTTGAAGTACTCCCGCCCACGACGGCTCTCGCGGACTTCGATCCGGTCGCCGATCTTGGTGCCGAAGCTCGGGATGTTGGTCGGCCGTCCGTTGACGGTGAAGTGGCCGTGGGTCACCAGCTGGCGCGCCTCGGCGCGCGATCGGGCCAGGCCCATCCGGAACACGACGTTGTCGAGCCGCATCTCCAGCATGCGCAGCAGGTTCTCGCCGGTCATGCCCTTGCGCTGCTCGGCCTTCTCGAAGTAGTTGCGGAACTGCTTCTCCAGGACGGAGTAGCTCTTGCGCACCTTCTGCTTCTCGCGCAGCTGGATGCCGAACTCGCTCACCTTGCGGCGGCGCTGGGTGTTCATGCCCGGCGGTGTGCTGCGGCGCTCGAAGGCGCACTTGCGGCTGTAGCAGCGCGAGCCCTTGAGGAAGAGCTTCAGGCCCTCGCGACGGCAGATGCGGCAGACGGGATCGGTGTATCGAGCCATATCGTCCCCTAGACCCGACGCCGCTTCGGTGGGCGGCAGCCGTTGTGCGGGATGGGCGTGACATCGGTGATGGCGGTGACCTCCAGGCCGGCGGTCTGCAGGGAGCGGATCGCCTGCTCGCGGCCCGCGCCCGGACCCTTCACGAAGACCTCGATCTGACGCATGCCGTTCTCCATGGCCTTGCGCGCGGCGAGATCGGCCGTCTGGGCCGCGGCGTATGGCGTGCTCTTGCGAGAGCCCTTGAAGCCGACCAGCCCCGCGCTGCCCCAGCTGATGACGTTCCCGGTCGTGTCGGTGATGGTCACGATCGTGTTGTTGAACGTCGACTGGATGTGCGCGTGCCCGACCGGCACGTTCTTCTTCTCGCGCTTCTTGGTGCGCGTGGAGCGCTTTCGCTCAGCCATGGAACTCCCGTCTACTTCTTGCGCCGGATGCCGACGGTCCGACGCGGACCCCGGCGCTGGCGCGCGTTGGTCTTGGTGCGCTGCCCGCGGACGGGCAGGTTGCGGCGATGGCGGATGCCCCGATAGGAGCCGATCTCCATCAGCCGCTTGATGTTCATGCTCACTTCGCGACGGAGGTCGCCCTCCACCTTGAAGCGCCGCTCCACCAGCTCGCGCAGGCGGTTGACCTCGTCCTCGGTGAGGTCGCGGACGCGGCGGTCCTCGGTCGACCCCGGCGGTGGCCAGGACCTGGCGCGCGGAGGTGGGACCGATGCCGAAGATGTAGGTCAGCGAGATCACCACGCGCTTCTCGCGCGGGATGTCGACGCCGGCAATTCGTGCCACGGTTGGACTACCCCTGCCGCTGCTTGTGCTTGGGAATGACGCAGATGACCATCACCACGCCGGAGCGCTTGATCACCTTGCAGCGCTCGCAGCGGGGCTTCACGGACGCAGAAACCTTCATCTCATCCTGTATGTGATGCGACCCCGGGTGAGGTCATAGGGACTCAGCTCGACGCGGACGGTGTCGCCGGGCAGGATGCGGATGAAGTTCTGGCGCAGCTTGCCCGAGATGTGCGCGAGTACCTCGTGACCGTTCTCGAGCCGCACCTTGAACATCGCGTTCGGCAGGGGCAGGATCACCTCGCCCTCAACCTCGATTGCATCCTTCTTCGGCAAGCGCTACGCACCCTCGTCTGGCTGTGTGGAACTGATGGGGAACACACGGAAAGGCCGCCGCACGGGGCGACCCACGGAAAGAGGAGTATACATCGGATCGGCCCTCCGGCACAACGGGCCCCTCATGGGATGGTGAGGACCTCGGGGCCATGATCGGAGACGGCCAGGGTGTTCTCGAAGTGGGCCGATAGGCCGCCATCGGCGGTCACCACCGTCCAGCCATCGTCGAGCAGCGCCACCTCGTCACCGCCCAGGTTGAACATCGGCTCGATGGCGAAGCACATCCCCGCCTCGATCCGCAGCCCGGTGCCGGGCCGCCCGTAGTTCGGCACCTGCGGATCCTCGTGCATGGCCTGGCCGATGCCGTGGCCGACGAACGGCCGCACGATCCCGTAGCCGTGCTCGCTGGCGACCGCCTCGATGGCGGCGCCCACGTCTCCCAGGCGGTTGCCGGGCACGGCGGCGGCGATGCCTGCCTCCATCCCCCGCCGGGTGGCGTCGATCAGCTCGGCCACCTGCGGCGGTGGCGAGCCGACGAACCAGGTGCGGGCGCAGTCGGCATGCCAGCCCTGCCAGATGCAGCCGACGTCCAGGCTGACCACGTCACCGTCGCGGACGCGCCGATGCGGCGACGGGATGCCGTGCACCACCTCGTCGTTGATGCGAGGCGCAGATGCTGGCCGGGAAGGGCGGATTCGAGCCGTAGCCCTTGAACGAGGGGACGGCGCCGGCCCGCGCGATGATGTCGTCCGCGATGGCGTCCAGCTCGGCGGTGGTGACGCCGGGGACCAGCGCCGCCTGCAGCGCGTCGAGCACGTCCACCAGGATCAGGCCGGCGTGGCGCATCCGCGCCACCTCCTCGGGACGCTTGATGGTGACCATGGCCGCCGCGAGAGGTCATCCCCATCACCCCAGCGCCGCGCTGATCTCGCGCGTGACCGCGTCGATCGGCTGCAGGCCGTTGATGCGGCGCAGCACGCCGGCATCCTCGTAGTGCTGCACCACGTCGAGCATCGGCGGCACCTGCTTGGCCAGCCGCTCGCGCACGACCTCCGGCCGGTCATCGTCGCGCTTGACGAGTGGCGTGCCGTCGCGGTCGCAGATGCCAGGGGTGGCCGGCGGATCGGAGACGTCGTGGTAGACGGTGCCGTCGGTCGGGCAGACGGAGCGGCCCGCGACGCGCGTCACCAGCTCTTCGCTGGGCACGTCGATGTAGATGGCGCGCGTTGATCTTCTCGCCGCGGCCGGCCAGCGTCTGGTCCAGGGCCTCCGCCTGGGCCACCGTGCGCGGGAAGCCATCCAGGATGGCGCCGCGTGAGGCCTGCGGCTTGCCCAGCTCCTCCATGAACATGTCGATGGTGATGTCGTCGGGAACCAGCTCGCCGCGATCCATGTAGGTCTTGGCGCGCTCGCCGACCGGCGTCCCCTCGCGCAGGGCGGCGCGGAACAGGTCGCCGGAGGCCAGGTGCGGGATGCCCAGGTCCGCGCTCAGTGCCTCGGCCTGGGTGCCCTTGCCGGAGGCCACCGCGCCGATCAGCAGCAGGATCTGGCGTGGGCGCGGCCCGGGGCTGGAAGCCGGCGGCTCCATCATCGGATGAATCCCTCGTAGTGGCGCATCAGCATCTGCGCCTCGAGCTGCTTCATGGTCTCCACCACCACGCTGACCACGATCAGGATGCTGGTGCCGCCCAGCTGCAGCGCCTGCGTGCCCGGGATGGCCGCCGACACGATCAGCGGCAGCACCGCCAGGGTGGCCAGGAACAGGGCGCCACCCAGCGTGATGCGGTTGGTCACGCGGGCCAGGAAGTCCTCGGTCGGTTTGCCGGGCCGGATGCCCGGGATGAAGCCGCCGTTCTTGCGTAAGTAGTCCGCGGTCTGATCGGGCCGGAACTGGAAGGCGGTGTAGAAGTAGGTGAAGAAGACGACCAGGATGAAGTAGAGGATCCCGTACACCCAGACGTTGTTCTGAGCTGAGGTTCTGCACGATCCAGTCGGCCGTCGACTTGACCCACGGGATCTCGCTGGCGGTGAAGTACTGGGCGATCTGCGCCGGGAACAGCAGGATGCTGATGGCGAAGATGATCGGGATCACGCCGGCCATCGTCACCTTCAGGGGCAGGTACTGGGTCTGGCCCTGGTACATGCGCCGTCCACGCACGCGGCTGGCGTACTGGACCGGGATGCGGCGCTGGCCCTCGTTGATGAAGACGACGCCGGCGATGACGACGATCCCGATGATGATGAAGGGGATGATCCGCAGCAGGCCGTCCGGCCCGGTGATCACCGCCGCCCGCCTGGTGCGGGATGCGACCGACGATGCCGGCGAAGATGATGAAGCTGATGCCGTTGCCCAGGCCGCGCTCGCTGATCAGCTCGCCCAGCCACATGAGCAGGATGGTGCCGGCCGTCCAGCTGAGCAGCAGCGAGAGCGTCTCGAAGCTGAAGAACGGGTTCTGCGGGATCACGCCGTTGGCCGCCAGCAGGACGCTGAAGCCGTAGCCCTGGGCGAACGCCATCGGCACCGTCAGCAGGCGGGTGTACTGGTTCAGGCGATTGCGCCCGTACTCGCCCTCCCGCGCCAGCTCGCCAAGGCTGGGGATCACCCCCTGCATCAGCTGCATGATGATGCTGGCGTTGATGTATGGGTTCACGCCCATGCCGATGATCGACGCGGTCGCCAGCCCGCCGCCCGAGAAGAGGTCGAGCAGGCCCAGCAGCTGGTTCGTCTCGAACAGCTGCGATGAGACGGGCCTGGTTCACGCCGGCCACCGGCACGTTGGTCAGGACCCTGAAGATGAACAGGATCCCGAGCGTGAAGAGGATCTTGCGCCGGATGTCCGGCGCGCGGAAGGCGGTGACCAGGGAGTCGATCACCTAGGACTCGTCCTCGTCCGCGTTCGTCGCCTCGTCTGCAATCGCCTGCGCTCGTCCGGCCGCCGGAGCCGATCGCCTCCGCCGGTCGCATCTGCCTCGGCTCGAGCCGCCTCGGCCGGCGCCTCATCGGCGTCGGCTCCGGCCCGCGGCGCGCCTTGCCGCGACCCGGGCTTGCGCCTTCGCCTTCGCCCCGCCTTGGCGGCGCGCTTCTCGGCCTTGGCCTCGCCTGCGGCCTCGGCCGCGGCGGCCTCGTGAGCCTCCGCGTCCTCGTCGATCGGCAGTCCATCCGGCCAGCTGATGCGCTGGGCCGTGCTGCCGGCCGCCTGCAGCTTCTCCAGCGCGGAGCGCGTGAAGGCATGCGCGTGGATGGTCACGCCCTTCGGCGCGTCGCCGCCGCCCAGGATCTTCACGCGGCAGCGGCGCGCGTCTTCGAGCGTGCGCAGCAGGCCGTCGTGGCGCAGCACGTCCGGCGTCACCAGCGTGCCGGCCGCCACATCGCTGAGCCGGCCGAGGTTCAGCCCGGCGTACTCGACGCGGAATCGGTTCTTGAAGCCGTGCAGCTTCGGCGTGCGCACGTGGAGCGGCGTCTGGCCGCCCTCGAACCAGGCGGGGATGCTGGCGCCGGCGCGCGACTTCTGGCCCTTCGTGCCGCGGCCGGCGGTCTTGCCGCGGCCCGAGCCATGGCCGCGACCGACGCGGCGCGACGGCTTGTGCGAGCCCGACGGCGGCTGCAGGTCGTGCAGCTTCACTCGCCTGTCCTTCCTTCGCCACGCCGGCTCCTGCACGCTTCAGCAGGAACGCGACGCGGCGGATCATGCCGCGGTTCACCGGCGTATCGGCGATCTCGATGGTCTGGTTGAGCCGATGCAGGCCGAGCGCCCGGATGGTGCCACGCGCGCCGGCCTTGTGCCCGATGGTGGATCGGACCCAGGTCACGCGGAGCGTGCCGGACTGGCCGCCGGTGTTAGCGGCCACGGCTGCCTCCCGACGGGAATGCCGGCGCGGGACGCTCGACGTACTCGTGCGGGCGGCGCGCCGCCTCCGCGCCGCGCTTGCCAAGCAGCTGCTCGGCGGTCTTGCCACGGCCGGCCGGCGATGGCGTCGGCGGAGCGCAGGATGCCGAGCGCCTCGATCGTGGCGCGCACCACGTTGACCGGGTTGTTGCTGCCCATCGACTTGCTGAGCAGGTCGCGGATCCCGGCCGCCTCGACCACCGAGCGCACCGAGCCGCCGGCGATCACGCCGGTGCCGGCCGAGGCCGGCTTCAGCATGACGTGCGAGGCGCCGTAGTCGTGGCGCACCTCGTGCGGGATGGTGGCGCCCACCAGCGGCACGCGGATCAGGTGCTTCTTGGCATCCTCCACGCCCTTGCGGATCGCCTCGGGAACCTCGTTCGACTTGCCGAGCCCGGCGCCCGACCACGCCGTTGCGGTCGCCCACGACCACCACCGCGCTGAAGCTGAAGCGGCGGCCGCCCTTGACGACCTTCGCCACGCGGTTGATCTGGACGACCTTCTCCTCCAGGTTGAGCTTGGTCGGATCGATTCTGGCCATGCTGGTCTCCGCTCTACAGGTCGAGGCCGCCCTCGCGGGCGCCCTCGGCGAGCGAGCGAACCCGCCCGTGATACTGGTAACCGCCGCGGTCGAGGACCACGGTCGTGACGCCGGCCGCCTTGGCGCGCTCGGCGAGCGTCTTGCCCACGGCGCGCGCCGCGTCGACCTTGCCCGCCGCCGTTCGCAGTGCCCGACTCGCGGCTCGAGGCCGCGGCCAGGGTGCGGCCGGTGGCTGTCGTCGATCACCTGGGCATAGATGAACTTCGCCGAGCGGAAGACCGACAGGCGCGGCCGCCCGCGGTCCCCTCCAGCCGCAGCCGCAGCCGTTCGTGTCGCTTGCGACGCAGCGCGTCGCGGCTCTGCTTCTTGATCATGCGGCGCCCCCGACCTTACCGGCCTTGCCGGCCTTGCGCAGGATCTGCTCGCCCGCATAGCGGATGCCCTTGCCCTTGTACGGCTCCGGCTTGCGCCGCGATCGGATGTAGGCGGCGGTCTGGCCGACCAGCTCCTTGTCGGCGCCGAAGACGGCCAGCCGGGTGGGCGTCTCGACCCGGAACTCGATGCCGTCCGGCGGCTCGACCTCGACCGGGTGCGAGTAGCCGAGCGCGAGCACCAGCTTGCTGCCCTGCAGCTGGGCGCGGTAGCCGACGCCGCTGATCTCGAGCCCCTTGCTGAAGCCGGAGGTCACGCCGGTGACCATGTTGTTGACCAGGCGTCCGGGTCAGGCCGTGCAGCGCCCGGTGGCGCGGCTCGTCGGACTGGGCCGCACCACGCGAACCTCGCCGTCGCCGCGCTCGATGCTGCATCTCCGGATGGATCTCGCGCTCGAGCGTGCCGAGCGGGCCCTTGACGCGCAGGCAGGCGCGCCCTCCTGCGTCAGCTCGACGCCGGAGGGAAGCGGGATCGGGAGTCGTCCGATGCGTGACATCAGCGCCCCCTCACCAGACGTAGCACAGCACCTCGCCACCGAGATTCAGCTTCCGGGCCTGCGACCCGGTCATGATCCCGTGGGAGGTGGAGAGGATGGCCAGGCCCAGCCCGCCGAGAACGCGCGGGATCTCGGTCTTGCGGGCGTAGACCCGCAGGCCCGGCTTGCTGATGCGCTTCAGCCCGCTGACGACCGGCGTGCGTGCCCTCGACGTACTTGAGCTGCACCGTGAGCAGCTCCTGCACGCCGTCCTGGCTGCGGTCGCGAACGACTCGATGAAGCCCTCGTCGACCAGGATGCGCGCGATCTCGCGCTTGACCCGGGACGAGGGCAGCGTCAGCTCCCGGTGCCGCGCCATGCTGGCGTTGCGGATCCGGGTCAGCATGTCGGCGATTGGATCGGTCGTGTTCATGTTCGGTGTTGCACTCCTCGGCGGTGGTTCGCGCCACGCTCCACGCGTGGGAGGCGCCTTCCGCTGATGGGGCCGCCCGCGGGCGGCCGATTGTGCCGAGCTACCAGCTCGACTTTGTCGACTCCCGGCAGCAGGCCCTCGAGGGCGCGCTCCCGGAAGCAGATGCGGCACATCGCGAAGCGGCGCATGTAGCCCCGCGGCCGCCCGCAGATCGAGCAGCGGTTGTGCTGCTGGACCGCGAAGCGGGCTGGACGCGCCGCCCTGGCGATACTCGACTTCTTAGCCACGTGCTCTTGATCTCTCCTAGCTGGCCTGGAACGGCATGCCGAGGAGCTGCAGCAGCCTGCGGCCCTCCTCGTCGGTCTTGGCGGTCGTCACGATGCTGATCTCGAGCCCGCGCAGGCGGTCGATCTTGTCGTAGTCGATCTCCGGGTAGACGAGCTGCTCGCGCAGCCCCAGGCTGAAATTGCCACGCCCGTCGAACGAGCGGGTGGCGATCCCCCGGAAGTCGCGGATGCGCGGCAGGGCCAGGCGCATCGTGCGCTCCAGGAAGTCGTACATGTGCTGCCCGCGCAGGGTGACCTTGGCGCCGATCGGCATCCCGGTCCGCAGGCGGAACTGGGCGATCGAGCGCTTGGCGCGCGTCACGATCGGCTTCTGGCCGGTGATGGTGCGCCAGGTCGCCGACGGCCGCGTCCAGCGCCTTGGCGTTGGCGATCGCCTCGCCCAGGCCGATGTTGACCACCACCTTGTCGAGGCGCGGGATCTCCATCGGGTTGGCGTAGCTGAAGTCGCGCTGCAGGGCCGGCACCACCTCGTCGTGGTAGCGCTGGCGCAGCCCGGCGTAGACCGGCGGCCGGAAGCCAGTGCCCTTGCCGTTGGTCGGCGGCTTGGCCTGGCGGGCGCATCGGGCCGTGGCGGCCGGCCTTCGGCGCAGCCGCGGTCGTCGCCTTGGCGGCCGCCTTGGCGCGCGACGTCGTCGACCGGCTGCGAGTCGTGGCCTTGGCCTGCTCGTCGGCTCACTTGCCCGCTCCTTCGATCTGCTCGCCGCAGTGCTTGCAGACGCGCACGTGGCGCCCGTCCTCGAGCAGCTGGTGGCCGACCCGGGTCGGCTTGTCGCAGCGCGGGCAGACGACCTGCACGTTGCTGACGTGGATCGGCACCGGCAGGTCGATGATGCCGGCGGTCTGCGTCCGCGAGCGCGGCCGCTGGTGGCGCTTGGCCATGTTGATGCCCGGGACGACGACGCCCATGCCGCGCTTGGTGCGCTCGACGCGCTCCACGGTGCCGCGCTTGCCCGCGATCCTTGCCGGCGAGCACCAGCACGGTGTCGCCCTTCTTGACGTTCATCGGCTACAGCACCTCCGGTGCGAGCGAGACGATCTTCATGTAGTTGCGCTCGCGGAGCTCGCGCGCCACCGGGCCGAAGATGCGCGTGCCGCGCGGGCTGCCCTGGGGCGTGATCAGCACCGCCGCGTTCTCGTCGAAGCGGATGTGGCTGCCATCGGGGCGGCCGTACTCCTTGGCCGTGCGCACGATCACCGCCCGCACCACGTCGCCCTTCTTCACGCCCGAGTTGGGCAGCGCCTGCTTGACGCTGGCCACGATCACATCGCCCACCTCGGCCGAGTCCGCCTTGGAGCGGCCGATGATGGTGATGCACTGCAGCGTCCTGGCGCCGGTGTTGTCGGCGACCCGCAGGCGGGTGTACTGGCGGATCATCTAGCCCACCAGCTCCTCGTGCGAGCCACGGGCCACGATCTCGACCACCTTCCAGCGCTTCTCGCGCGACAGCGGGCGGCTCTCCTCGATCCGCACCGTGTCGCCGACGTGCGCCGAGTTCTCCTCGTCGTGCGCCTTGAACTTGCTCGACAGCCGCACCACCCGCTTGTAGATCGGGTGCCGCTGCAGCCGCTCGACGCTGACCACGACGGTCTTGTCCATCTTGTCGGACACCACGCGTCCGGTCTTGCTTCGTCGTTTTCCCTGCATCGTCAACTTGCCTGCTTCTCGGCGTCGGCGGCGGCCGCCTCGGCGGCGTGCTGACGCTCGGTCATGACGGTCAGGATGCGGGCGATCCGCTTGCGCGTCGCCGGCAGCCTGCTGTAGTTCTTCTCCTGGCGGGTGGCGAGGTCGAATCGGACCTTCCACAGCTCCTGCTTGGCATCCACCAGCGCAGCCTCCAGGTCCGGGTCCGACAGCCGCCGGATCTCACTGATGTCCATGTTCGAGTCCTTCCTTGACCACGAACTTCGTGGAGATCGGCAGCTTGTGGCTGGCCAGGCGCATCGCCTCGCGGGCGATCGGCTCCGGCACGCCGGACATCTCGAACATCACGCGGCCGGGCTTGACGACCGCGACCCAGTGGTCGGGTGCGCCCTTGCCGGATCCCATCCGCACCTCGGCCGGCTTCTTGGTCACCGGCTTGTCCGGGAAGACCCGGATCCAGATGCGCCCGCCGCGCTTGATGTGGTGGGTCATCGCCCGCCGGGCGGCCTCGATCTGGCGGCTGGTCAGCCAGCAGACCTCCTCGGCCATCAGGCCGAAGTCGCCGAAGCTGACGGTGGTGCCGCCCTTCGCCATCCCGGCTCGTCGACCGCGCTGCACCTTGCGGTGCTTGACGCGCTTCGGCATCAGCATGGCTCAGGCCTCCTCGCCGGTCTCGGCCGGCTCGGCGCGGTGGCCGCCTCGTCCGAGGCAGTCTCGGCCGCAGCGGGCTCGGACGGCGTCGGCCGGCGTCCGGTGCGCCGCGGTCTCGGCCTCGGCGGTGGTCGTCCGCCTCGGCCGTGGCTTCAGCAGCGGCGGGCTGCTCGTCGGCGGCAGCCTTCGCCGTGGCGCGGTGGCCTTGCTCACCGCATCGGCGATCGGCTCCGGCTCGGCGACGGCCACGCGCGCCGGCCTCCTCCGCAGCCGCCGGAGCGGCCTGGGTGCCGGCGGTGGAACGGGTGGTCCGACCGGAACGGGCCGGGCGGGCGCGCTCGCGCGGCTCGGTGCGGGCCGAGCCGGGCGGCTCGCCCAGCTGCTCGCCGCGGTAGATCCAGACCTTGACGCCGATGCGGCCCGCGGTGGTGCGCGCGTGGACCACGCCGTAGCTGATGTCGGCGCGCAGCGTGCCCAGCGGGATGCGACCTTCGCGGTCCCACTCGGTGCGGCTCATCTCGGAGCCGCCCAGCCGGCCGGAGACCTGGATCCGCACGCCCTTGGCGCCGGCCTTGATGGTGCGCTGGATGGTCTGCTTGATCGCCTTGCGGAAGGCGATGCGCCGCTCGAGCTGCGAGGCGACGTTCTGCGCCACCAGCACGCCGTCGAGCTCCGGCTGCAGGATCTCCTTGATCTCGAGCTTGACCTTCTTGTCGGTCTGCTTGCCGATCGAGGTGCGCAGCAGCTCCACGTTGGCGCCGCCCTTGCCGATCACGATCCCCGGCTTGGCCGAGTGGACGGTGACCGTGACGTGGTTGATGCCGCGCTCGATCTCGACCTGGCTGACGCTGGCGTTGGCCAGCTGCTTGGCGACCAGCTGCCGGATCCGCATGTCCTCCTGCAGCAAGGTGGCGTAGTCGCGATCCGCGTACCACTTGGCCAGCCAGGGCTTGATGATGCCGATCCGGAAGCCGTACGGGTGAACCTTGTGACCCATCAGGCCTCCTCCCGGTCAGCCACGGCGACGGTGATGTGGCTGGTCCGCTTCAGAATTCCGAAGTAGCGGCCCTGGGCGCGCGGCCGTCCGCGCTTCAGGGTCGGTCCCTCGTCGGCGGTGGCGCTGACCACGGTCAGCTCATCGGCCGAGAGGCTGAAGTTGTTCTCCGCGTTGGCGGTGGCGCTCTTGAGCACCTTGGCCACGTCCCGCGCGGCCGCATTCGGCAGGAAGCGCAGGATGGCAGCCGCCTCCTCGACCGGCTTGCCGGCGATGAGATCGGTCACCAGTCGCACCTTGCGCGGGCTGATGCGGATGTACTTGGCGGTCGCGGTCACGCGCATGTCGGCCTTCCTACTTCAGCGCCGATGAGCGCTCGGTGGCCTTGCCGTGGCCCCGGTAGTGACGGGTCGGGGCGAACTCGCCCAGGCGATGGCCGACCATGTTCTCGGTGATGAAGACCGGCACGTGGCGCCGGCCGTCGTGGACGGCGATGGTGTGCCCGATCATCTGCGGGAAGATCGACGCTGGCGCGCGACCAGGTCTTCAGCACCTTGCGCTCGTTCTTGCTTGTTCATGTCGTCGATGCGGCCGAGCAGGCGCGCCTCGACGAACGGTCCCTTCTTGAGAGAGCGACTCATCGAGTTCTCCTAACCTCGTCCATAGCGACGGCGGACGATCATCTTTCCGGTCGTCTTGTTCTTGCGGGTGCGCAGGCCCATGGCCGGCTTGCCCCACGGCGTCTTGGGCGGCATGCCGGTCGGCGACTTGCCCTCGCCACCGCCGTGCGGGTGGTCGTTCGGGTTCATCACCACGCCGCGCACCTGACGGGCGGCGGCCCATGTGGCGCGAGCGTCCGGCCTTGCCGATGTTCTGGTTCTCGTGGTCCAGGTTGCTCACCTGGCCGACGGTGGCCATGCACTCGGCGCGCACGCGGCGCACCTCGCCGGACGGCAGGCGGATGGTGGCCATGCCGCCCTCCTTGGCCAGCAGCTGGGCGCTGCTGCCGGCGGCAGCGCACGATCTGGCCGCCGCGGCCCGCCACCAGCTCGATGTTGTGGACCTGGGTGCCCAGCGGGATGCGGGACAGCGGCAGCGCGTTGCCGACCCGCGCCTCGGCGTCCGCGCCGGAGACGACGGTGTCGCCCACGCCCAGGCCGTGCGGCAGCAGCATGTAGCGCTTCTCGCCGTCGGCGTAGTGCAGCAGGCCGATGCGCGCGGATCGGTTCGGGTCGTACTCGACGGTCGCGATGCGGGCCGGCACGCCGGCCTTGTCGCGCTTCCAGTCGATGACGCGGTACAGGCGCTTGTGGCCCGATCCCTGGTGGCGAACGGTCAGCTTGCCCTGGCTGTTGCGACCGGCGCGGCGCACCAGCCGCTCGGTCAGCGGCTTGTGCGGCTGGTCGGTGGTGATCTCCTCGAACGTCGCGCGCGTCATCTGGCGAAGCCCGGGGCTGGTCGGTCGGTAGCTGCGTAGTGGCATCGGTCTATACCGTCTCGAAGAGTTCGATCTTCTGGCCCGTCGGCGATGGTCACCACCGCCTTGCGCCAGCCGGGGACGGTCCCCATCTGGCGCCGGCCGCGGCGCTTCTGCTTGGGCTTGACGGTCAGGACGCGGACGCCCAGCACGTTGACCTTGAACTCGGCCTCGACCGCCTGCCTTGATCTGGAGCTTGTTCGCGTCGCGCGCGACCGCGAACGTGTAGTTGTTGCGCTCCGTCTCCATCACGCTCTTCTCGCTGATGACGGGACGCAGCAGGATGTCGTGCATGCTGGTGGCGGTCACGCGTACACCTCCTCGGCGCGAGTCAGCGCGTCGCGGGTGAAGACGATGGTGTCGGCCTCCAGCAGGTCGACCACGTTCAGGCTGTCGGCCAGCATCACGCGCACCTCGCGCAGGTTGCGGCACGAGCGCTCGACCACGTGGTCGCGCGCCGGCAGCACCACCAGCACCTTGCCCCCCGCCTCCCAGGCGCCGAGCCGCTCGGCGAACGCGCGGGTGCCGATCTCGTCCAGGCCGAAGCCCTCGACCACGCGCAGCGCCCCGTCGGCGGCCTTGGCGCTCAGCACGCCGCGCAGCGCGGCGCGGCGCATCTTGGCGTTCATCTTCTGGTCGTAGGCGCGCGGGTGCGGCCCGAAGACCACGCCGCCGCCCTCCCACTGCGGAGCGCGAGCGGCTGCCCTGGCGGGCACGACCGGTCCCCTTCTGGCGCCACGGCTTGCGTGCCGCCGCCGCGCACCTCGGCCGCGCGTCAGCGTGTCGGCGGTGCCGATGCGGCGGCAGGCCAGCTGCCGCACCGCGGCCTGGTGGATGAGCGCCGTGTTCACCGGCGCGCCGAACAGGCGCATCGGCCAGGTCCACGCTTGCCGCCCTTGGCGCCGTCGGCCTTGAGGATGGTGGTCTTGGCCATCGTCACTTCGCCTTCCGGACCAGCAGCACGGCGTTGCGCGCGCCGGGGACGGCGCCCTTGACCAGCAGCAGGTTGCGCTCGGCGTCGACCTTGACGACCCGCAGCTTCTTGACGGTCACCTGCTCGTCCCCCATGTGGCCGCCCATCTTGGTGCCCTTGAAGACGCGGCCCGGCGTGGTGCCGGCGCCGATCGAGCCTGGCTGCCGGTAGTTGTTCGAGCCGTGCGTCTTCGGGCCGCGCTTGAAGTTGTGGCGCGCGATGGTGCCGGTGAAGCCCTTGCCCTTGCTGACGCCGGTCACGTCGACCAGCTCGCCAACCTCGAACAGGCTGACGTCCAGCGTCTGGCCCACCTCGTAGCCCTCGGTCGAGTCGACGCGGAACTCGCGGACGCGCGCCGGCTACTGGTGGTCCTTCTCCAGGTGCTTGAACTGGCCGGCGACCGGCTTCGTCAGGCGCCGCGCCACGCCGGCGCCCAGCTGCAGGGCGGCATAGCCGTCCTGCTCCGGCGGTCCGGAGCCGCGTGACGCTGTTCGGGGTCGCCTCGATGACGCTGACCGGCATGACCGTTCCGTCGTCACCGAAGAGGCGCGTCATTCCGAGCTTGCGCCCGATCAATCCTGCCGGCACTGCTCTGCTCTCGCGTTCCTTCCTGTTGATGGACCGATGGGCGGGCCGCCCGGGGTCGAGCGGCCCAACCTCACATCTTGATTTCGATATCCACGCCCGCAGCCAGGCTGAGCCGCATCAGCGCATCCACCGTCTTGGTCGACGGATCGATGATGTCGATCAGTCGCTTGTGCGTCCGGATCTCGAACTGCTCCCGGCCGTCCTTGTGGACGAACGGCCCACGGATGACCGTGTACTTCTCGATCCGGGTCGGCAGCGGCACCGGCCCGGCGATGGCCGCGCCGGTGCGCTGCGCCGTCTCCACGATCTGCTCGGCCGACTGGTCGAGCAGCTTGTGGTCGTACGCCTTGAGCCGAATGCGGATGCGCTGCTTGGCCATGGATTTAGCCGATCACCTCGGTGATCACGCCGGCGCCCACGGTGTGGCCGCCCTCGCGGATGGCGAAGCGCTGACCCTGCTCGATGGCGATCGGCGTGATCAGCTCGACGTCGATGTTCACGTTGTCGCCGGGCATGATCATCTCCACGCCCGCCGGCATGCGCGATGGCGCCGGTCACGTCGGTCGTGCGCAGGTAGAACTGCGGCCGGTAGCCGGCGTAGAACGGCGTGTGGCGGCCGCCCTCTTCCTTGCTGAGCACCAGCACCTCGGCCTTGAACTTGGTGCCGGGCTTGACGCTGCCGGGCTTGGCCAGCACCTGGCCGCGCTCGATCTCCTCGCGCTCGATGCCTCGCAGCAGCAGGCCCACGTTGTCGCCGGCCTCGCCGCGTGTCCAGGGTCTTCTTGAACATCTCGACGCCGGTCACCACCAGCTGGCGGCTCTTGGCGTGGATGCCGACCTGCTCGACCGACTCGCCGGTATTCACCATGCCGCGCTCGATGCGGCCGGTGGCCACCGTGCCGCGGCCCTTGATGCCGAAGACGTCCTCGATCGGCATCAGGAACGGCTTGTCGACGTCGCGGACCGGGGTCGGGATGTAGCTGTCGACCGCGTCCATCAGCTCCTTGATCGACGCGTAGTCGGCGCTCTCCGGATCGTCGCTTGCTCGACTCGAGCGCCTTCAGCGCCGAGCCGCGGATGACCGGGATGTCGTCGCCCGGGAACTCGTACTTGCTGAGGAGCTCGCGGACCTCCATCTCGACCAGGTCGATCAGCATCTCGTCGTCGACCATGTCCACCTTGTTCAGGTAGACGACCAGCGACGGGACCTCGACCTGGCGGGCCAGCAGGATGTGCTCGCGGGTCTGGGGCATCGGGCCGTCCGCCGCGGACACGACCAGGATGGCCCCGTCCATCTGGGCGGCGCCGGTGATCATGTTCTTGATGTAGTCGGCGTGACCCGGGCAGTCGACGTGCGCGTAGTGCCGGTTGGCGGTCTCGTACTCGACGTGGCTGATCGCGATCGTGATGCCGCGCTGCCGCTCCTCCGGAGCGTTGTCGATGCTGTCGAACGCGCGGAAGTCGGCCCCGCCCTGCAGGGCGAGGAACTTCGTGATCGCCGCCGTCAGGGTTGTCTTGCCGTGGTCGACGTGGCCGATGGTGCCGACGTTGACGTGCGGCTTGCTGCGGTCGAACTTCTGCTTGGCCATGGTGTGTCCTTCGTTGCTCCTTAATCGTCCTAGCTCTTGGACTTCGCGATCAGCTCGTTGGCGAGGCTGGTGGGGACTTCGGCGTAGCGGCTGAACTCCATTGAGTACGTGGCCCGCCCCTGGGTCATGCTGCGCAGCTCGGTGGCGTAGCCGAACATCTCGGCCAGCGGGACCAGCGCGCGGATCACCCGTGAGGTGCCGTGCTCGTCGATCCCGTCGATGTGCCCGCGTCGGGCATTCAGGTTGCCGATGACGTCCCCCATGAAGTCCTCGGGCGTCGTCACGTCCACCTTCATGATCGGCTCCAGGATGGCCGGGTCCGCCTTGGCGACGCCGTCCTTGACGGCCATGCTGCCGGCGATCTTGAACGCCATCTCGGACGAGTCGACCTCGTGGAACGATCCGTCGATGAGGGTCGCCTTGAGGTCGATCATCGGGTAGCCGGCCACGATGCCGCCGAGCAGCGCATCGCGGATGCCCTGCTCGATGGCTCGCCAGTACTCGCGCGGCACGGCGCCGCCCACGATCTTCGACTCGAACTCGACGCCGCTCCCCCGCTCCAGCGGCTCGATGGTGATCACGGCGTGGCCGTACTGGCCCTTGCCGCCGGTCTGGCGCACGAAGCGGCCCTCGCCCTTGGCGTCCTTGCGGATCGCCTCGCGGTAGCTCACCTGCGGCCGGCCGACGTTGGCCTGCACCTTGAACTCGCGCAGCATGCGGTCGACGATCACCTCGAGGTGCAGCTCGCCCATGCCCGCGATGCGGGTCTGGGAGCTCTCCTCGTCGGTGCTGACCCGGAAGGTCGGGTCCTCCTCGGCCAGGCGCTGCAGGGCGATCGACATCTTGTCCTGGTCGGCCTTGGTCTTCGGCTCCACCGCCAGCTCGATGACCGGCTCCGGGAAGCTGATGTTCTCGAGCACGATCGGCTTCGACTCGTCGCACAGCGTGTCGCCGGTGGTCGTGTTCTTCAGCCCGACCGCCGCGGCGATGTCGCCGGCGCTGACCGACTCGATCTCCTCGCGGTGATTGGCGTGCAGCTGCAGCAGGCGGCCGACGCGCTCCTTCGTGCCCTTGGTCGAGTTGTAGACGTACGACCCGGTCTTCAGCGTGCCGGAGTAGACGCGGAAGAAGGCCAGCTTGCCGACGAACGGGTCGGCGGCGATCTTGAAGGCGAGCGCCGCGAACGGCTCGCTCGGATCGGTGGGACGGGTGACCTCGTCGCTGGCTGCGCGGGTCGAGACCGGTGACCGGCGGCACGTCGAGCGGCGACGGCAGGTAGTCGATCACCGCGTCGAGCATCGGCTGGATGCCCTTGTTCTTGAGCGCCGAGCCGCACAGGACGGGCACGATCTTGTAGGCCAGCGTGGCGGCGCGCAGCGCGCGGCGCAGCTGATCGGCGTCGATCTCCTCGCCCTCCAGGAACTTGTGGGCGATGTCGTCGTCGTGATCGGCCAGCGCCTCGATCATCTTCTCGCGCCAGCGTCGGCGGCCTCATCGGCCAGCTCGGCCGGGATCTCGCCGACCTCGATCTGGTCGCCCAGGTCGTTGCCATAGGTGATCGCCTTCATGTTGATGAGGTCGATCACGCCGCGGAAGCGTGCCCTCGATGCCGATCGGGATCTGGAGCGGCACCGCGTTGGCGCCCAGCCGGTCCTTGATCATGTCGACCACGCGCCAGAAGTCGGCGCCGGTGCGGTCGAGCTTGTTGACGAAGCAGAAGCGCGGCACGCGTGTAGCGGTCGGCCTGGCGCCAGACCGTCTCGGACTGCGGCTCAACGCCGGCCACGCCATCGAACACGACGACCGCCCCGTCGAGCACGCGCAGGCTGCGCTCGACCTCCACCGTGAAATCCACGTGGCCGGGCGTGTCGATCAAGTTGATGCGATGATCGGCCCAGAAGCAGGTCGTGGCGGCGGCGGTGATGGTGATCCCCCGCTCCTGCTCCTGCTCCATCCAGTCCATGGTGGCGGCGCCCTCGTGCACCTCGCCGATCTTGTAGATCTTCTTGGTGTAGAAGAGGATCCGCTCGGTCACGGTGGTCTTGCCCGCGTCGATGTGGGCGATGATCCCGATGTTCCGGGTGCGCTCCAGCGGGATGTGTCGTTGCCGAGGATCGGGCCGCGGTGCTGCTCATGGCCATGGCCGCTACCACTTGAAGTGGCTGAAGGCCTTGTTGGCCTCCGCCATCCGGTGCGTGTCCTCGCGGCGCTTGACCGCGGCGCCAAGGCTGTTCGAGGCATCCATGAACTCGCCGGCCAGCTTCTCGGCCATGCAGCTTGCCGTTGCGCCTGCGCGCCGACTCGATCAGCCAGCGCATGCCCAGGCTGATGCGGCGATCGGCGCGCACCTCGACCGGGATCTGGTAGGTCGAGCCACCCACGCGCTTCGGCTTCACCTCGATCAGGGGCATGGCGTTGCGCAGGGCCAGCTCCATGACCTCGACCCCGGCGCGGCCGGCCTGCTGCTCGCAGCGGGCGATGGCATCCTCCAGGATGCGGCGCCGCCAGCTGACGCTTGCCACCACGCATCAGCTTGTTGGTGAACTGGTCGAGCGTGAGGGCGGTGCCGACCAGCTGCTCCTCGTACTTGCTCTTGCGCGCGACGGTGGGACGACGGGGCATCGGCTAGCCCTTGCCCGGCGACTTCGCGCCGTACTTGCTGCGGCCCTGGCGGCGATCGCGGACCCCGGCAGCGTCCAGCGTGCCGCGCACGATGTGGTACTTCACCGCGGGCAGGTCACGGACCTTGCCGCCGCGGACCAGCACCACCGAGTGCTCCTGCAGGTTATGGCCGATGCCCGGGGATGTAGGCGGTCACCTCCATCCCGTTCACCAGCCGGACGCGGGCGACCTTCCGAAGCGCCGAGTTCGGCTTCTTCGGGGTGCGCGTCATCACCTGCAGGCAGACACCACGGCGCTGCGGCGCGCCACGCCCCATGGAGCTGGTCTGCTCCAGCGTGTTGAGGGTGCGGCGCAGTGCCGGTGCCTTGACCTTCTTGCCTGCCGGCTTCCGGCCCTTGCGGACCAGTTGGCTGATAGTGGGCAACGAGAACCTCTTCGCCTGGTGTGATTGCTTCCGTTAGTCGCTCCTCCGCGAGCGCGCAAGAACCCCTTGGGGAGGCACTCAGAGAGCTTCAGCGGAGGGTGCCCAGAAGGGGCACACACGAAGGCGTCCCGAACACGGGACACCGAACGCGGAGTATACGGTTCGGGCGTCCGGAGTGTCAACCGAGCGCGTGCTCAGTCCACGCTCGCCGCTGGTTCACACGAGCCGGCGGTCGGCGGCCCAGCGCGTCAGCTCGTAGCGGCTCGACAGCTGCAGCTTGCGCAGCACGGCGGAGACGTGGGTCTCGACCGTCTTGACCGAGATGTGGAGCTCGTGCGCGACCTCCTTGTACGCGTAGCCGCGCGCGATGTGGCGCAGCACCTCCCGCTCCCGGGCGGTGAGCTGGTCGAGCTCCGCATCAACCGGCTCGGCGGCGGAGCTGGTCGCGAAGGTATCCAGCACGAAGCCCGCCAGGCGCGGCGAGAAGACCGCGTCGCCCGTCGTGAACCCGACGGATGGCGGCATCCAGCTCCTCGGCCGAGATCGACTTGGTGACGTAGCCCCGCGCTCCGGCGCGGATGACTCCGATCACATCCTCCGCCGCGTCCGACACGCTGAGCGCCAGGAAACGAACGTCGGGCTGCTCCGTGCGCACCGCGCTGATCACCTCGCGACCGCCGCCGGCCGGCATGTGCACGTCCAGCAGGACGACGTCCGGCCGCGTGGCGCGGATGCCGCTCACCGCCTCGTCGACCGTGCCCGCATCGCCGACGATCTCGAAGCCATCCCGCAGCTCGGAACGGACGCCTGAGCGGAAGAGCTCGTGGTCGTCGACCACGAAGACGCGCACGGTCATGAGGGTGCGCTCTGCGCCGCCGGTGCGGGGGCAGCGCTGCGTGGCAGGCGCAGTCGCACCTCGGTTCCATCCTTGCCGCTCACCACCAGCGCCGACCCGCCATGGCGCTGCATCCGGGCCACGATCGAGTCGGCGATCCCCCGCCGGTCGACCGACACGGCATCCGGATCGAAGCCCGAGCCGTGGTCACGCACGAAGGCGGTGACCGCATCGGCCTCGACCTCGACATAGACCGACACCTCGGCGGCGCCCGAGTGGCTGGCGGCGTTCAGCGTCGCCTCGGTGATGGCCGCCACCAGCGCCCGCAGCTCCTCGTCCATGGCGACGTCGCCGACCACCACCGTCTCCACCTTGACCGTGTGGCTGCGCTCGATCCGCCCCGCCAGGGCGTCCAGCGCGTCCCGCAGTCGGACGCCGGGCACGCTGGGCGCGCGACCGTACAGCCAGGCCCGCAGCTCGCGCTCCTGGGTGCGGGCCAGCATCGTCATCTCACGCGGCTCGCGGGCACGCTGGATCATCGCCAGCGTCTGCAGCACGGAGTCGTGCAGGTGCGCCGCCATCTCCGCGCGGGCATCGGACCGCACGCGGTTCGTCCGCTCGGCGATCAGCTCCTGGCCCAGGTTCCAGACCCACGGTCCGGCCAGCAGTGTCAGCCCGGCCACGGTCACGATCACGGCCAGCACCACGTTCATCACGCCGCCCAGGTCAGTGGTCGCGGCCAGCACGATCGCCATGCCGGCCACGATCAGGATGCCCCCACCGATCAATCGCGCCAGCGGCCTCCCTCCGGACAGGACCGATGCCAGCGGGTTCCCCAGGCTGGCAGGATCCCACCGCCGGCGCTCGTCACCGCTGCGGGCCCAGATGACGGCGAAGCCGATGGCGCCCAGCACGATCGGCCAGAACAGGTTGCCCTCGAAGGTGAAGCCCAGCAGCCAGAGCATGGCGATCACGCCACCGATGACCAGCAGGGCGCCGGTCAGCTGCCTGCCGCCCGGCCGGGTCGGGAGCGCGGCCACCGCTGTCCGTTCCGGCGTGGCGTCGACCGGTTCCAGCGGTGCCAGCAGCCAGAGCAGCAGGTAAACGACGAGGCCGAACCCGGCGGCCAGCACCAGCGCCACGAAGGTCAGGCGCACGACCCACGCGGGAGCGCCAAGGTGCGCGGCCACGCCCCCAGCCACGCCGCCGATGATCCGGTTGTGCCGGCTGCGCTGCAGGCGCGGTCGCGAGGCCGCGTCGCGGCGGGCAGCTTCGCGGGCGGGGACGTCGATCTGGGCTTGGGCCATGGACCGGCATCTTCCCACGCCGCCATGCGGGTGGCGATCCGGCATGACCCTGAGTCCTGGTCGGAACCTCAGGGTCGGTCGGGGGATGTTCCTGATAGGCGCGGGCTGAAGGAGCGGGCACCATCGGCGCATGACAACCGAGCAACCCCAAGCCACCCCGAGCCCTCGCCTGCTTCGCCGCCGAGCCACCGATCGCGTCATCGGGGGTGTGGCCGCCGGCATCGGCGACTACCTGAACATCGACCCGGTGCTGGTCCGCGCGGTGTTCGTGGGCCTGGTCATCTTCGGCGGCGCCGGCCTGGTGCTCTACCTGGTCGCGTGGCTGCTGATTCCCATCGAGGGACGCGACGAATCGCCGCTGGAGCAGCTCTTGCCGCCATCCGGCGCGATCGTTCGCGTGGTGTTGGTGATCGCGGCCATCGCCTTCCTGGGTGCCGTGGTACTGCCAATCTCCGACTGGACGTTTGGAAGCACCTGGCCGGCGTTGATCGTGGTGGCCATGGTGGTGGCTGGCATCTACCTGCTGCGCCGTGGCGGCCCGGCTGAGACGGGGGCACCCGGGGTCTCACCCGCGGCCGTCGCACCGGCCGCCGCGGACCATCGGCAGCCTCGGCACCCTCGGCAAGCGCCATCCAGCCGCCGGCCACAGAACGTCGACCCGAGGTGCCACGCTCGCCGCTGGGCTGGTACGTCACCGCCGCCACGCTGATCGCCATCGGCGTGGCCGCCATGCTCGATCGCGCGACATCGCTGGCCCTGCTGCCGGGCCAGTACTTCGGCCTGGCGCTGACCTTCGTCGGCGCCGGTCTGCTCATTGGCTCCTGGTGGGGACGCGCCAGGGTACTGATCCTGCCCGCCCTGCTGGTGTTGTTGCTGGGCATCCCGGCGGCGTTCCTGACGGTCCCGCTGGAGGGTGGCGTGGGCGGCCCGTACTACGCGCCGACCAGCATGAGCGAACTCGACGAGCAGTATCAGCTGGCGTTCGGCCGCCTGACGGTGGACCTCACCGAGCTACCCGTGAGCACCGAGCCGATCAACGTGGAGGCCGCCGTCGGGGCCGGCGGCCTGCGGGTCATCGTTCCCGACAACGTGCAGCTTCGAGTCGACACCGAGGTCGGGGCCGGCGCCACATCCGTGCTGGGCGAAACCCAGGGCGGCACCGATCTCAGCAACCACTACGAGATCGGCGATCTGGGCCGCCTCATCGTTCTGCACCTCTCGACCGGGATCGGTGGCATTGAGGTTGAGCCAACCTCCGACGACTTCCGGCTCGAGCTGAACTACGGAGACTTCTGATGACACAGCATGCCTTCGACGCCGTCTCGTTCGCCTTCGGCGCGCTCTTCCTGATCGCGGGGGTGATGCTGCTGAGCGGCACGCCAAACACGGACGCGATGCAATGGCTCGGCCCGACGGCCGCCATCGGACTCGGGGTGCTCATCCTGGTCGCCACGGTGCCGCGCCGGCGCGCGAATGCCGTGGATGAGGCTGCGGAGGATGAGCCGATGAGTGACGCCGGCGAGGCCTGAGCCTCAGTAGTCGTTCCCGCCCTCGGTGTCGAAGGCCGCCACCACGATCAATGGTTGCTCGAGCGTGATGCTGGCGACCTTGGAGACCCCGATCTCGATGCACGGGCCGTCCACTTCGGCGAGCTGTCCCTCGCGGATGCTGACCGTGACGGGGCCGTCGGCCGCGATCGGCAGTCGCCTCGGCGAGTCCGTAGCAGTTCTCGACGCCGCCGACGTAGTAGGCGCTCAGCGTCAGGCCATCGGCCGACAGCGCGTAGCCGCTGATCGCATGCGGGATGGCGCCAACCACGCCGTCCTGCGGCTGGACCGCGGTCGCGCCGCTCGGCAGCTCGGGCTCGCCGGGCGCCGCGTCGCCGCCCGCCGCATCCGCCAGGATCGGCTCATCCAGCGTGACCACGGCCGACTTCAGGACCGCTTCCATGGTGCAGGCCTGGTCGACGTAGTCGGCGCGCGTGCCCTCCTGGACCACGATGACCGGCGTTCCGTCGCTGGACGTCGACGGTGACCTCCTTCAGGCCGAAGCAGGTCGCATTGCCGCCCCACCAGTAGACGACCACGGTCCGCCCGTCTGCCCCGATGGCGAAGTGGTCGATCGCGGCGCCGTGGGGGTTGACGACTGACGGATCGGGTTCCTCGCGCGTGGCGCCGTCGCCCGCGGGCGGGCTTGGCACGCCGTCCGGCGTGGCCGCGATGGGGTCGTCCTTGCTGCCGCTATCTCCCGCGCCGGGCGATGCGCCGCCGGCACCCGCCCGACCGACGTAGGCACAGGCGCTCAACACAACCAAGAGGCAGACCAGGGCCACCGTCATTCTTCGCATGCCCCCCTGACGCGCCGCAGGCTGGTTCGGTTCCGCAGCTACAAACGATGGGCGGACCAGCCGGCCCGCCCATCGGTTCGTGATCGCCCATCCGCGCCACCGCCTACTTCTCGGCGGCGACCTCCTCGTTGAGCGCGTCGAAGACCTGCTCGGTGACCTCGGCCTCGATGGCCGGATCGTCGTCCGCGCCCATCAGCTCGGCCGCGTTCTCGGCGGCGCCTTCGCAGCGGCCTCGGCCTCGTCGGTCTCGATCACCCCGTCGGCGTCGGTATCCGCGTCGCCGGTCAGGAAGGTCATGGCCGCCTCGCGCTCGCGCAGCGCCTCCGCCTCCTCCGGCGTCAGCTCGCGCGCCTTGGCCGCCGCCAGGGCCCGCGCCTCGGCGCCGGTCCCGGCCGGGATCAGCTTGCCGATGATCACGTTCTCCTTCAGGCCGATCAGGTGGTCCTTGGCGCCGTTGATGGCGGCCTCGGTCAGCACCCGGGTCGTCTCCTGGAAGGAGGCGGCCGCCAGGAAGGACGAGGTGTTCAGCGACGCCTTGGTCACGCCCAGCAGCACCGTCTGCGCGGTGGCCGGCTCGCCGCCCTCGGCCAGGATCCGGTTGTTGACCTCCTCGAACTCGAAGCGGTCGATCAGCTCCGACGGCAGAAGGTCGGTGTCACCGGCCGTGTCGACCGTGACCTTGCGCAGCATCTGCCGCACGATGATCTCGACGTGCTTGTCGGCGATCGTCACGCCCTGGGAGCGGTACACCTTCTGCACCTCACCAACCAGGAAGCGCTGAATCGTGTCCACGCCCTTGATCTGGAGCAGTTCCTTCGGGTTGAGCGGACCACCGGTGAGCGGGTCCCCGGCCAGCACGGATGTCGCCGGTTTCGACCAGCAGCCGGTCCGAGTGGCGACACGTCGTACTCACGCATGTCCACGTCCTCGGAGTGGAGCGTCAGCGTGCTTCCCTTCTTGGTGACGCGACCGGCAGCCGGGGCTCGCACCTCAGTCGCCTCGTCGCCCTCGCCCAGGCGGGCCAGCAGCTGGCCCTCGGCCACCTCGTCGCCCGAGGCGACCAGCACCTCGTGCTGCGGCGTGAGCTTCATCGGCGTGTCGAAGGCCTCGCGGTGCGTGACCCGCACCACGACCGGCTGGTCCACGCCGGCCCGCACCACCTCGACGTTGCCGTCGATCTCGGTCATGGTGGCCTGGCCCTTGGGGATGCGCGCCTCGAAGAGCTCCTCGACGCGCGGCAGGCCCTGGGTGATGTCCTCGCCGGCCACGCCGCCGGTGTGGAAGGTCCGCATCGTCAGCTGCGTGCCCGGCTCGCCGATCGACTGGGCCGCGATGATGCCCACCGCCTGGCCCAGCTCGACCAGCTGGCCGGTGGCCAGGTTGCGGCCGTAGCACATGCGGCAGACGCCGTGGCGTGCGGCGCAGGTCAGCGGGGAGCGAACCATGACGCGGTCGATGCCGGAAGCCTCGATCCGCTCGATGGCCACCTCGTCGATCTCGGCGTTGCGGGCCACGATCGTCTCGCCGGCCTTCTCGTCGACCACGTCCAGGGCGGCCATGCGGCCGACCAGCCGGTCGCCGAACGGCTCGGGGATCTTCACCGACTCCTCGCGCGTGATCCAGGTGCCGATCGTCGTCTCGCAGTCGTCCTCGCGGGTGATGACGTCCTGCGCCACGTCCACCAGGCGTCGGGTCAGGTACCCGGAGTCGGCGGTGCGCAGCGCGGTGTCGGCCAGGCCCTTGCGGGCGCCGTGGCTCGAGATGAAGTACTCGAGCACGCTCATCCCCTCGCGCAGGTTGCTGCGGATGGGCAGGTCGATGATCCGGCCCGACGGGTCGGCCATCAGCCCGCGCATGCCGGCCAGCTGGTGGACCTGGGTCACGTTGCCCCGCGCGCCCGAGTGGGTGATCATCCAGACCGAGCCGCGCTTGTCCAGCCCGTTGAGCATCCTGCTCGGTGACGTCATCGGTGGTGGCGCGCCAGACGTCGACCGTCTGGGTGTAGCGCTCGTCCTCGGTGATGAAGCCCTTGCGGAACTCGCGGTCGATGTCGTTCACCCGCGCATCGGCGTCGGCCAGCAGCTTGACCTTCTCCTCCGGCACGCGGATGTCGTCGATGCCGATGGTGATGCCCGCCACCGTCGCGTAGTGGAAGCCCAGGGTCTTGATGCCGTCCACCAGGCTGGTGGTCGCGGCCGGACCCAGCTCGCGGTAGCACTGCGCGATCAGGGCCTTGAGGCCCTTGCGATCCATGATCTGGTTGATGAAGCCCAGCTCGGCGGGGATCACCGTGTTGAAGATCACCCGGCCGGGCGTGGTCTCGACCAGCTCGGTGCGCGTGGCGGTTTCCCCGTCCTCGCCCACGGGCTCGGTGATCTGCAGCTCCACCTTGACCGGCGCCTGCACGTGCACGTGGCCCAGCTGCGCCGCCATCATCACCTCGGCCGCGGAGGAGAAGGCCTTGCCGGCCCCCTTCTCATCCGGGGCCTCGACGGTCAGGTAGTAGCAGCCGAGCACCATGTCGTGGGTCGGCGACACCACCGGCGAGCCATCCGCCGCCGACAGCAGGTTCTGCGTCGACAGCATCAGGTCCTTGGCTTCCTGCTGGGCGGCGGTCGAGAGCGGCACGTGGACCGCCATCTGGTCGCCGTCGAAGTCCGCGTTGAAGGCGAAGCACACCAGCGGGTGGATCTGGATGGCGCTGCCCTCGACCAGCACCGGCATGAAGGCCTGGATGCCCAGCCGGTGCAGGGTCGGAGCGCGGTTCAGCAGCACCGGGTGGTCCTTGATGACCTCCTCGAGCACGTCCCACACCTCGGGGCGCACCCGCTCGACGATCCGCTTGGCGCTCTTGATGTTGTGGGCGAAGCCCTTCTCCACCAGCTGCCGCATGACGAATGGCTTGAACAGCTCGAGCGCCATCTTCTTGGGCAGGCCGCACTGGTGCAGCTTCAGCTCCGGGCCGACCACGATGACCGAGCGGCCGGAGTAGTCGACGCGCTTGCCGAGCAGGTTCTGGCGGAACCGGCCCTGCTTGCCCTTGAGCATGTCGCTCAGGCTCTTGAGCCGATGGTTGCCGGTGCCGGCGATGGCGCGGCCGCGCCGGCCGTTGTCGATCAGCGCGTCGCACGCCTCCTGCAGCATCCGCTTCTCGTTGCGGATGATGATCTCCGGCGCCTCCAGGTCCAGCAGGCGGCTGAGGCGGTTGTTGCGGTTGATGACGCGCCGATACAGGTCGTTCAGGTCGGAGGTCGCGAAGCGGCCGCCGTCCAGCTGCACCATCGGGCGCAGGTCGGGCGGGATGACCGGCAGGGTGGACAGGATCATCCACTCCGGGCGGGCGCCGGACTTGCGGAAGGCCTCGATCAGGCGCAGGCGCTTGATCGCCTTCTTGCGGCGCTGACCGGAGGTCTGGCGCATCTCGACGTGCAGCCGCTGGGCCAGGTCGTCCAGGTCCAGCTGCTCGATGATCTTCTTGACCGCCTCGGCGCCCATGCCGGCGTCGAACATGCGGCCATGCTGCTCGGACAGGGTCCGGTACTCGGACTCGGTCAGGGTCTGCATGATCTTGATGTCGGCCAGCTGCTGCCTGGCGGCGCGGGCCGCCAGCTTGGCGTCATCGGTCTCGCGGGCGACCTGCTCCCGCTCGTTGGCGAGCGCCTCGTCGATGCCAGAGGTCAGGTCGGCGACGGACTGGTCGAACCGCTCCTTGGCCTCGGCCTTGGCCTGCTTGACCTCGGTGTCGACCGCCTCGATCTCGGCCTTGACCGCGTTGCGAAGCGCGGTCAGGCCGGCCTTGGACGTCTCGTCGGCGCGCACGATGACCTCGCCGGTCGGCGCGAAGACGACGTCCTCGGCGACGGTCTTGCCGGCCCTCCTTGATGGACGCCTCGACCTGCTGAGCGGCGGTGGCCAGCTCCTCCGACCGCGCGGTGAAGCGCTCGTCGTGGCGGCGCACATCGGCCTCGTAGGCGGCCTCCACCTCGGCGCGCTTGTCGGCGACGGCCCCCTCGAGCTCGGTGCGCTTCTCCTCGACCACCGACTCGGCGGCGGCGATGCGCTCGGTCATCTCCTCGTCGATGGCGGCGATCGCCTTCTCGCGCTCGCCCTCGTCGACGCGGCTCACCACGTACAGGGCGAAGTAGAGGATGCGCTCCAGGTTGCGCGGGCTGATGTCGAGCAGGATGCCCAGCCGCGACGGCGTGCCCTTGAAGTACCAGATGTGGCTGACCGGGCTGGCCAGCTTGATGTGGCCCATCCGCTCGCGGCGCACCTTGGAGCGGGTGACCTCCACGCCGCACTTGTCGCAGATGATCCCCTTGTAGCGGATGCGCTTGTACTTGCCGCAGTAGCACTCCCAGTCCTTGGTGGGACCGAAGATGCGCTCGTCGAAGAGGCCGTCCTTCTCCGGCTTGAGCGTGCGGTAGTTGATCGTCTCCGGCTTCGTGACCTCGCCCGACGACCAGCCCTTGATCTGATCGGGCGACGCCAAGCTGATACGGATGGCGTCGAAGTTATTGACTTCCAGCATGAGCGGCTATGACTCCTGCGGCTGATGGCCGCACCTGGCTCGGGTGGCCGGGGCTGACCAGGCTCCGGCTAGTGATGGACCGATGGCTCGCGCGGCGCCCGACTCGAGCGCCGCGCCCTGACTACTCTTCAAAACCCTGGAGGTTGATGCCACCGAGATCCGGCAGCGGATAGCTGCCCGTGTCCTCGATGAAGCGGATCTCCTCCTCGTTCTCGTTCAGGATCTCGACCGACAGCCCCAGCGCCTGGAGCTCCTTGATCAGCACCTTGAACGACTCCGGCACGCCGGGTGACTGGATCTCCTCACCCTTGACGATGGCCTCGTAGGTCTGCACGCGACCCAGCACGTCGTCCGACTTCACGGTGAGCAGCTCCTGGAGGATGTTCGCCGCGCCGTAGGCCTCCAGCGCCCATACCTCCATCTCGCCGAAGCGCTGGCCGCCGAACTGCGCCTTGCCACCCAGCGGCTGCTGGGTGATCAGCGAGTAGGGGCCGGTGCTGCGGGCGTGGATCTTGTCCTCCACCAGGTGGTGCAGCTTCAACATGTAGATGTAGCCGACCGTGACCTCGTGGTCGAAGCGCTCGCCGGTCCGACCGTCGAACAGGATCGTCTTGCCGTCCTGCGGCAGGCCGGCGCGCTTCAGCGCCTCGCGGATGTGCTCCTCGGTGGCCCCGTCGAAGACCGGGGTGGCGGCCTTCAGGCCCAGCACCTTCATGGCCCAGCCCAGGTGCGTCTCCAGGATCTGGCCGATGTTCATCCGGCTCGGCACGCCGAGCGGGTTGAGCACGATGTCGACCGGCGTGCCGTCCGGCATGAACGGCATGTCCTCGACCGGCAGGATCTTGGCGATCACGCCCTTGTTGCCGTGCCGTCCGGCCATCTTGTCGCCGACCGCGATCTTGCGCTTCTGGGCCACGCTGACGCGGACCAGGCGGTTCACGCCGGGCAGCAGCTCGTCGCCGGACTCGCGGCTGAACTGGCGGACGTCGACCACGATCCCGCGCTCGCCGTGCGGCAGGCGCAGGGAGGAGTCCTTCACCTCGCGCGCCTTCTCGCCGAAGATCGCGCGCAGCAGGCGCTCCTCTGCGGTCAGCTCGGTCTCGCCCTTCGGCGTGATCTTGCCGACCAGGATGTCGCCGGGCGTCACCTCGGCGCCCTCGTAGATGATCCCGTCCTCATCGAGGTTGCGGAGGCTCTCCTCGCCGACGTTCGGGATGTCGCGGGTGATCTCCTCGGGGCCGAGCTTGGTGTCGCGGGCCTCGATCTCGTGCTTCTCGATGTGGATGCTCGTGAACAGGTCCTCGCGCACCAGCCGCTCGCTGATGACGATGGCGTCCTCGTAGTTGCCGCCCTCCCACGGGAGGAAGGCGACCAGGATGTTCTGGCCCAGCGCCATCTCGCCCTGGTCGGTGCTCGAGGAATCGGCCAGGACCTGGCCCTCCGCCACCCGGTCGCCGACGTCGACGATCGGGCGCTGGTTGATGCAGGTCCCCTGGTTCGAGCGCAGGAACTTCTTCAGGGAGTAGGTGTCCCGCTCGTTGCCCTCGTCGCGCTCGACCATGATCTCGGAGCTGGTGACGCCCACCACCGTGCCGGCGGCCAGGGCCACCACCACCTGCTGGGAGTCGAAGGCGGCGCGGTACTCCACGCCGGTGCCGACCACCGGGGCCTCGGGCTGGAGCAGCGGCACCGACTGCCGCATCATGTTCGAGCCCATCAGCGCGCGGTTGGCGTCGTCATGCTCCAGGAACGGGATCATGGCGGTCGCCACGCTCACGATCTGCTTGGGGCTGACGTCCATGTAGTCGACGTCCTCGGCCGGCTGCACGCGGAACTCGTCGCGGTAGCGGACCATGACGCGCTCCTCGGTGAAGTGCTGCCCATCGTCCAGCGGCGCGTTGGCCTGCGCGATGTAGTAGCGCTCCTCCTCGTCGGCGGCGAGGTACTCGATCTCCGCGGTGACCACCGGGCGCACGCGCACGCCGGCGACCTTGTGCTCCTTGATCTCGGACCACAGCTGTCTCGTCGATGGTGGTGCCGGTCCGGGCGATCGCCTTGCCACCGTCGCCGGTGACGAGCGGCTCGGCCAGCACCTGCCCGATGGCATCGGTCTTGTTGTCCCGATGGCTGACGAGCTTGCGCACCTTGCGGTACGGGGTCTCGATGAAGCCGTAGTTGTTGATCTTGCCGTAGGTCGCCAGCGACCCGATCAGGCCGATGTTCGGACCCTCGGGCGTCTCGATCGGGCACATCCGGCCGTAGTGGCTGGGGTGCACGTCGCGGACGTCGAAGCCGGCCCGCTCGCGGGAGAGGCCGCCGGGGCCCAGCGCCGACAGGCGTCGCTTGTTGGTCAGCTCCGCCAGCGGGTTGGTCTGGTCCATGAACTGGGACAGCTGGCTGCCGCCGAAGAACTCCTTCATGGCCGCCACCACCGGGCGGATGTTGATGAGCGTGTTCGGCGTGGCCTGGTCGGAGTCGGTGATCGTCATCCGCTCCTTGACGACGCGCTCCATGCGGAGCAGGCCGATGCGGAACTGGTTCTGGATCAGCTCGCCGTTGGCGCGGATGCGCCGGTTGCCCAGATGGTCGATGTCATCGGGCTGACCCCGGCCGTTGTTCAGCTCGACCAGCTTGCCGATGATGGCCATGATGTCGTTGCGGCTGATGACCCGCGCGTCGCGCAGGTTCTCGCTCGACTCCGAGGGAAGGTCGATCTTCAGCTTGGCCGCGACCTCGCCCAGGGCCTTGTTCAGCTTGTAGCGGCCGACCCGGCCCAGGTCGTAGCGACGGAAGTTGAAGAAGAGGCTGGTGACCAGCGCGCGGGCGTTGTCGACCGTCGGTGGGTCGCCGGGGCGCAGCTTCTTGTAGACCTCGATCAGGGCCTCGTCCTGCGTGGCGGCGGTGTCCTTGTCCAAGGTCAGCTGGACGAACGGATGCTCGGGGTGGTCGTCGGCCGGCGCGAAGAGCTTCAGCATCTCGGCGCTGTCCTCGACGCCCACGGCGCGCAGCAGCGTGGTGACGGGGATCTTCCGCTTGCGGTCGACCTTGACGCTGAGCAGGTCCTTGTTGCTGGTCTCGAACTCGAGCCAGGCGCCGCGGTTCGGGATCACCTTGGCAGCGAACAGCATCCGACCGGTGGCCGGATCCTCGGCGGAGGTGTAGTACACGCCGGGCGAGCGCACCAGCTGGCTCACCACCACGCGCTCGGCGCCGTTGATGATGAAGGTGCCCTGCTCCGTCATCCACGGGAAGTCGCCCATGAAGACGGTCTGGTGCTTGACCTCGTCGGTCTCCTTGATCACCAGGTCGACCTCGACCTTCAGCGGCTTGGAGAAGGTCAGGTCGCGGGTGCGGCACTCCTCCTCGCTGAACTTCGGCTCCTCGAAGTAGTAGTCGCGGAAGTGCAGCTCAAGATTCTTGCCGGTGAAGTCGGTGATCGGGGTGATCTCGTCCAGCAGATCGCGAAGGCCGGTCTGGACGAACCAATGGAAGGAATCGGTCTGGGTCTGGATCAGATTCGGGAGGGGGAGAACCTCGGGGATGTGCGAGAAACTCTCACGGCTCGGTGCCAGCTCAAACCGGCTGGCGGACTCGGCCAAGGCCATTCGAACTCCTTGAGAAGGGCATGGTGGAAGGCATGGAGGGGCGCGGACACGCGAACGGAGAGTATATCACGGGCTACCGCTTCGTCAACTGAAGCGCCCCGGCCTATTCTGCGACCGTGAAACTGACCGTGATCGGGGGCAGTGGCGGGTATCCGGGTCGCGGCCGGCCGTGCAGTGGATACCTCGTGGAGGCCGATGGTTTCGCCCTCCTGCTCGACCCCGGCTACGGGGTCGCCGTGGCGCTCACCAGCAATGATGCGCCCAGCTTCGATGCCGTGCTGGTCAGCCATGGGCATCCAGATCACTGTGCCGACCTGAACCCCATCCTCCGCGCCCGGGCGTGGGCAGACCCTCCCCGGCCTCCGCTGCCCGTGTACGCCCCAGCGGGCGCGCTCGAGGCCGTCCTGGCGCTCGACCGGCCGGAGGTTCTGGCCGGCTCCTACGAGATCCAGCCGCTCGAGCCCGGCGACCGGCTGGCTCTCGGTCCGTTCGGGGTCCGGACCGCGCTGCTCCCCCACCCCCGACCGAATCTCGGGTTCCGGATCACCGCCGCCGGCCGATCGCTGGTGTACACCGGCGACTGCGGCCCGTCCGACACATTGATCGAGCTGGCCGATGGGGCCGACCTGCTCCTGGCGGAGGCGTCCTACGCGGAGACTGTCCCGGACGAAATCGTCGGAGCGCTCTCCAGCGCAGCCGACGTCGGTCGTGAGGCTGCCACGGCGAATGTGCAACGCCTGCTCCTGACCCACCTCATGCCCAGGACCGATGAGGCCGGGGCGCTCGCCGCCGCGGCGCGCTCCTTCGCTGGTCCCATCGCGGTGGCGCGGCCGGGACTCAGCGTCCCCGTCTGACGGCATCGTCTCGCCGTTCCACGGGGCCTGAGGGATTTGATTCCGCGTGTACGATACGCGGCCACCGAGAAGCGACAAGGCCGGCCCCCGAAGGGACCGGCCTCGTGCGTGGTGATCCGGAATGCTAACGAACGTCGACGGTTGCGCCTGCCTCCGCCAGCTTCTCCTTGACCTGCTCCGCCTCTTCCTTGGCGACGCCCTCCTTGACCGCCTTGGGAGCGGCATCGACGAGGTCCTTTGCCTCCTTGAGGCCCAGGCCCGTCAGCTCGCGGACGGCCTTGATGACGAGGATCTTGTTGGCGCCGACCTCGGTCAGGACCGCGTCGAACTCGGTCTTCTCCTCGCTGGCGGCTGCCGCCGCGCCGTCGCCACCCGCAGCGGGAGCCGCGGCCACGGCCACCGGCGCAGCCGCGGTAACGCCGAACTTCTCCTCGACGGCCTTGACCAGGTCGCTCAGCTCGAGGACGGTCATGTTCGAGATTGCGTCCAGGATCTCTTCCTGGCCCAGGGTCTTGGTTGCCATGGTGTTGTGCTTCTCCTTCGTGGAAGGGCGACCGGTCAGGCCGCGCCCTCGCTCTGCTGCTTCTGATCGGCCACGGCGTTCAGGACGCCGGCCAGGTTGCGGATGTTGGCGGCCAGCACGCCGGCAAAGCCGGTGAGCGGACTGGCGATGCCGCCGGCGAACTTACCCAGCAGCACCTCGCGGGTTGGCAGGCTGGCCATGCGCGCCAGGCTCGGGGCGTCGACCGCGGCGCTGCCCAGCAGGCCTCCGCGAACGGTCACCACCTTGTACGGGCCGGAACGCCTCCTGCAGCGCCTTGGCCAGGGTCACCTCGTCGCCGGAGATCGTGGCCAGAGCGGTGGGGCCGTCCAGCATCGGCTTCAGGTCGGTGCGATCGGCCTCGTCGGCGGCGATCTTCAGCAGCCGGTTCTTGGCGATGTGCAGCTCCACCCCGTTGGCGCGGAGCGTCCGACGCACCGTCTGCATCTCCGAGACCTTTAGCCCGCGGTAGTCGGCCACGGCGATGGCGCTGCTGCCACGGAGCAGCTCCGCCAGCTTTCGCACCGCGTCGCGCTTGGCGTCGGTCGGCATGGAATTGGATCCTCACTGAGCAATGAAAAACGGTCCGCGCGCGTCAGCACGAGGACCGTCATCGGATCCAATTCGTGCCTCGGCGTGCCGCCGGCCTCGCGGGCCGGCAATTCTGTCCGGGGCTTGCACCCGGCACGCATCGCTGTCTTCGGCGAGTCTTCAGTTGGGCCGGCCGATGGTAGCCAATGCGGCGCCCATCGGCAAATGATCAGGCGCTGGCAGCGGCCAGGGCCGATGGAATGTCGATGCGGACGCCGGGACCCATGGTCGGCGCCAGGGTCAGCGAGCGCATGTAGGTGCCCTTGGCGCCGGATGGCTTGGCCCGATTCACCGCGTCCACCAGGGCGGCGGTGTTGGCCTGCAGCTGCTCCGGGCTGAAGCTGGCACGACCGACGATGGCGTGCACGATGCCGGCGCGATCGACCTTGAACTCGATGCGGCCGGACTTGATCTCGCCCACCGCCCGCTCGATGTCGAAGGTCACGGTTCCGGACTTCGGGTTCGGCATCAGGCCGCGCGGCCCGAGCTTCTTCCCCAGCCGGCCGACGGTGCCCATCATGTCGGGCGTGGCGATGGCCACGTCGAAGTCGAACCAGCCGTCGTCGATGCGCTTGACCAGGTCCTCGCCGCCGACCTCGTCGGCGCCGCCGCGCAGCGCCTCCTGCGCCTTCTCGCCCTGGGCGAACACGATGACGCGCGACGAGCGGCCGGTGCCGTGCGGCAGCACGACCGTGCCACGCACCAGCTGGTCGGCGTGGCGCGGATCGATGCCCAGGCGCAGGTGCACCTCGACGGTGGCGTCGAACTTGGAGGTCGACAGCTTCGGCAGCAGCTCGGCCGCCTCGCTCAGCGGGTAGCGGCGCTCCGCCTCGATCAGCGCGGCCGCCTCGCGGTACTTGCGTCCGTGGCGTGCCATCAGTCGCGCACCTCGATGCCCATGCTGCGCGCGGTGCCGGCCACGATGCGCATGGCGTGCTCCACGTCGTTGGCGTTCAGGTCCGGCATCTTGGTGGTCGGCGATCTCGCGCAGCTGCTGCTGCGAGACGCTGCCGACCTTCTCGCGGTTCGGCTGCGCCGAGCCCGACTCCACGCCCGGCGGCGCGCTTCAGCAGCGCGGCGGCCAGCGGCGCCTTGGTGACGAAGGTGAAGGAGCGGTCCTCGTAGACCGTGATCTCGGCCGGGACGACGTAGCCGCGCATGTCGGCGGTCCGCTCGTTGAAGGCCTTGATGAACTCCATGATGTTGATGCCGTGCTGGCCCAGCGCCGGACCGACCGGCGGGGCGGCGGTGGCGGCGCCGGCTGGCGCCTGCACCTTCAGGATCGTGCGGACTTTCTTGGCCATGTGGTTCCTCCGAGGTGCTGACGGAGCGGGTCACGCTCCTCCCTCTCGCTGGCGGCGGCCGTCAGGCCGCCATCGGTTCAAACGCTAGAGCTTGTCGATCTGCAGGAAGTCCAGCTCGACCGGCGTCTCGCGGCCGAAGATGCTGACCAGCACCTTGACCTTGTTCTTCTCCGGGTTGACCTCGTCCACCGTGCCGATGAACTCGGCGAACGGGCCGTCCTTGACGCGGACGCTCTGGCCCTTGGTGAACTGGAGCTTGAACTTCGGCGCCTCGACCCCCATCTGCTTGAGGATCTTCTTGACCTCCGCCTCGACCAGCGGGGTCGGGCGGTTGCCGGAGCCGACGAAGCTGGTGACGCCCGGCGTGTTGCGCACCACGTACCACGACTCGTCGGACATCGCCATCTCGACCAGGACGTAGCCGGGGAAGACCTTCTTGTTGACGGTCATCCGCTGGCCGTTCTTGATCTCGATCTCCTCCTCCATGGGCACCAGCACCTGGAAGATCTGGTCCTCGACGCCCATCGACTCGATGCGGTGCTCGAGGTTGGCCTTCACCTTGTTCTCGTAGCCCGAGTAGGTGTGGATCACGTACCACTGCTTGGCGGAGCCCGCGGTCGACTCCACGGGCAGCGGCGCCTCGCGCGAAAGGCGGGCAGCCTGCTGCGCCTCGACGTTGTGGCCGGGCCTCGGACGACCTCGGTGCCGATGCAGCGTCTGGCGTCTGCTTCGTCAGCCGGCTCGGCTTCGACGTCGGCCTGCGACTCCTCGGCTGCGAGGGCGGCGTCCTCGGCGGCGATGTCCGCCTCGGCCGTGCCGGACAGACCCTCTTCGAGCGAATCCGTGTCGGCGGCGTCGATCGCCTCCTCGACAGCCTCGGCGATCTCGTCCTCGCCCTCGTCGACGGTGTCGACCTCGGCGGACGCGACCTCGCCGGCCTGGGGCTCGTCGAAGTCCCCCGTGTCCTCGGTGGCCTCTGCCTCGATGACGTCCTCGACGTCAGTGGTCGTCTCGCTGGTCATCGGCTCCTCGGTCAGGGTCGCATCCTGGATCTTCTCGTCGGTCATCAGAGCACCTGCTCCAGCAGCGCGTGCAGGGCGGCATCGATGATGGCGATGTAGGCGCCCACCGCGACGCTGACGGCGATCACGATCAGCGTCAGGTTGATCACCGTCTGGCGGGTGGGCCAGGCGACCTTCCTGAGCTCGGCCCAGGCCTCGGAGAGATAGTTGCGTAGGCGCCCGATCACGGTCTGGTCAATGCGCTCCTGGAATGAGGTTGGTGGCGATTCATTGGATCTGCGAATGGCCGGTGCGGCGACGGTCTGGCAGGGGCGACAGGACTCGAACCTGCAACCGCTGGTTTTGGAGACCAGTGCTCTACCAGTTGAGCTACACCCCTCCGACGTCGCGCTACTTCGTCTCCCGGTGCAGCGTGTGCTGCCGGCAGCGCGGGCAGAACTTGTTCAGCTCGAGCCGCCCCGGGTCGTTCCTCTTGTTCTTGCGGGTGCTGTACGTGCGCTCCTTGCAGGTCGTGCACGCCAGGGAGATGACTGGTCGATTCTCGGCCTTGGCCACGGTTGATTCCTGTCGGTCTGATCGGTTTCCGCTGCCGGATCCGGCCAACCTTAACTAGGGCAGGACTCCCGGGGGAAAGCGCGCTGATTCTAGGCTCGAACGGGGCCAGTGTCAACGAACGGCGGGTCGCTCAGCCCTCCGCGGCCTCCGACGCTTCCACCGACGCGGACTTGTCCCGGCGGGCCAGCACGATGTGGGTGAACGGCAGCCGGAAGTCGCTGAAGACCTCGATGCTCACCAGGAACCCCAGGAAGATGAGCAGCACCCCCAGGAACTCGCCCAGGTAGAAGGACCACGTCACGCCGAAGCGGTTGAGGCCGCTGGTCCAGCCCGGGATGAAGCCGCCCAGCGCGATCAGCAGCGTGGCCGGCACCCGCGAGTTCAGCGTGCCGGCGCGGAACGCGCGCCAGGCACCGGGAACGGAGGCGAAGAAGTTGACGACCACCGCGATCCCCCGCCCGATGGCGCCGATCACCGGCGGTCCGCCCTCCACCCGCATGACCCGGTTCTTGGGCATGAAGATGTAGGCGGAGTAGACCGCGCCGAAGACCAGGGCAAACGCGCCGGCGATGTTGAACGGCGGCGTCATGACGCGCAGGTCCGGCGGGAAGGCCGCGCCCGTCGGCACGCCGGTGACCGGATCCAGGGCATAGCCCGGCGGGTCGACCGGCAAGGTCAGGGTCAGCACCGCCACCACCGCCGAGCCGATCAGCAGGATGACGGTCGCCAGCGGCGCCACCGCCTGGCGCCGCACGCGGGTCGCCACCGCCAGCGCGATCGCCGCCGCGGTGCAGAACAGCACGACCGCCAGGACGGTCGCCGCCGAGGCAGGGTCGCCCTCCTTGGCGCGCGCCAGCCCGGCCAGGATGCTGAACAGGCCGCCGGCGAAGACGCTGAAGGCCACGAAGTAGCCGAAGCGCGTGTTGCGCAGCAGCCAGACGGTGCCCAGGCCGAGGTAGGCGGCGACCCCGAAGGCGCCGATCAGATACCAGACCCGATAGAGCGGCTCGTTCCAACCGTAGGCCCCACCCAGGAACTCGGTGCCGGCACTGATGCCGTACCACAGCAGGCCGATCGCCCACACCAGCTGGTAGGGCTGGCGCCGTCGCAGCCACTGGTCGACGACCAGGATGGCGAAGACGAACGAGAGGAGCGACGAGAGGAACGGAAGGACGACGTTCGGGTTCACGCGCTGTGCTCACGGCCTCCATCTACCCTGGGATGGAGCCCACGTCCGGGCTCGAACCGGAGACCTCTTCCTTACCAAGGAAGTGCTCTGCCTACTGAGCTACGTGGGCGCGCCGTGATTCTCGCCGAACGTCCTGAGTCTGGGCAACCATCGGTCTATCTTGGTAAATCTTGGTATCGGATTCACCTGTCCATGGACCGATGCGTGATGGTGGGCAGGGAGGGAATCGAACCCCCACAGTCGAAGACGGCTGATCTACAGTCAGCGGAGCTCACCACCTGCTCAACCTACCCACTGGATCGACCGGCATGGGGTGGACTGCCGATCGGACGCGCAGTATAGCGAACGGCTATCCTGCCTCTCAATGCGACGTCCGCGGTGGTACGCAGGTCCTTGCCGTCGCGGATGACGCGCTCGTACTCGTAGAGCTCCCGCACGACGTGCATCCCCGCCTTCTCGTAGAGCCGCGTGGCGCCGGTCAATGACTGCGAGTCGACGCCCAGCCCCACCCGCGTCTTGCCCCGCGCGGCCAGCAGCCCGAAGGCGTGCAGCAGGATGGCGAGCGCCAGGCCGCGACGGCGCCACGGGCGCCGCACCCCGAGCGAGCTGACCCAACCCAGATCCGGCTGACCGGCGCGCCGCGAGGCGCACAGCGCCATGCCGGCCACCTCGTCGCCGTCCATGGCCAGGATCCACAGCTCCGGCTCCGGCTCGTTGAACTGGGAGCGGAAGTGCCACCACTCCTCGAACGGCGCGGGCGTGTAGCCGTAGTGGTCGCTGAACGACTCCTTCTCCGTCTCGTGCAGAAGGCGAGCATCGCGCTCGAGGTTGTCAGGATCGGCGGTCCGCACGGTGATGCCCTCGGGCCACTGTGGCTCCGGCAGCGGCGCGTGACCGCGGACAGATCGATCTCCATGGTCCAGTCCACCCGCTCGCGATGCCAGCCACTGCGCTCGAGCGCCGCCACGATGTCGGCGTTGACGGCCGCCGTGTCGGTGTGCAGCGCCACGCGCGCGCCCTCCGGGGCCAGGTGCAGGTTGCCGGCCGCGCGCTCCGCGCCCCAGTCGCAGCAGGGCGTCGGGCACGCTGGCTGGCGGCGAGCTCCGGCTGGATACGAACGAAGAAGTAGGGCGCGATGTGCTGCGTGCCGCCATCGTGGTAGACGCCGGTGCCCGCGGCGCGGCCCTCGTCGTCCAATACGAGCAGCGAGTCGCGCTCGACGTCCAGGCCGGGCAGTTGGAGGCCCCGCGGATCATGCGCTCGTCGATATCCGGCGACCCGTACTCGGCGATCGACGCAGCACGGCACAGGTCGAGGATCTGATCGACGTCGCGCTCGGGGTCGACGGGACGGGCACTGAAACCCGGCGGTAGGTCGGCCATCGGCCCAGCCATGATAATCGGGCCCGATGCTGCGAATCCTCCGCCAGCCCAACTTCGCCAAGCTGTGGTTCGGCGGGCTGATCTCGATGACGGGCGACTGGATCCTGATCGTCGGCCTGCCGTTCGAGATCTATCGGCGCACCGGCTCGACCCTTGCCACCGGGGCCATGGTGCTCGCCTTCCTGATCCCGTCGATCCTGCTCGGCTCGGTGGCGGGTGTCTTCGTGGACCGATGGGACCGCCAACGCCTGATGGTGGTCATCAACCTGATCCTGGCGGCCGTGCTGCTGCCGCTGCTGGCGATCGACGCGCTGGGCATCTGGATCGCGTACGTCGTCCTCTTCGTGGCGAGCAGCCTGGACCTGCTGTTCACCCCGGCCGAGGGCGCATTGCTCCCGAACCTGCTCGAGAACCCCGACGACGACCTCGTCACCGCCAACGCGCTGAACGGGCATGAACAACCACCTGGCGCGGCTGATCGGGCCGGCCATCGGCGGCATCATCGTGGCGACCGGCGGCCTGGTGGCGGTGACGATCATCGACGCGGTCTCCTTCCTGTTGGCCGCGGCACTGATCGCGTCCATTCGCACCGCCCACGCGCGGGCGCAACGCCACGATTCGCTGGAGCACGAGGCGCTCAATGCCTGGCGGCGCGTCCTGTTCGAGTGGCGCGATGGCCTGCGGACGGTCATCAACCACCCGGTCCTGCGGGCCCTGCTCGTCGTTCTTCGTCATCACCCGCATCGGCGAAGGGCTGACGGCGACCCTGTTCGTGCCCTGGACGACCGATGCGCTGCACTCCGACGCCACCGGGTATGGCCTGCTGCTGTCGACCCAGGCGATCGGCGGCCTGGCTGGCGCGATCGTGATCGGGCGCCTTGGCTCACGGATGGATCCGCTGCGCCTGGTGATCCTGGGCTCGCTGGTCTTCGGGTTGATCGACCTGGGGCTGTTCACCTATCCGGCCATCTACCCCTACATCGGTCCGGCGCTGGTGGTGATGGTGGTGGTCGGCGTGCCGGGCGCGGCCATGATGGCGGGCATCGCCACCCTGGAGCAGACGCTCGCCTCCGACAGCCACCGCGGACGAGTGATCGGCGCCTTGGGAGCGGTTGGCGCAGCGGGCTCGCTGGTCGGAGCGATCGGCGGCGGGCTTCCTGGGCCAGACCGTGCCCGTGGTGCTGCTGCTGGTGGTCCAGGGCAGCGGCTACGTCATCGCGTCGCTGACCGTGGCCTGGATGACGCGACGGCAGCGCGTTCCGTCGGTCCCGCTCTCAGCCGCCGAGGGCTGAGATGGGCCGCCGACGCCGAGCGCGGGCTGCGGCGCCGACCGGGTCGAGGATCGGGCCGTTCAGGCCTGGCCGGTGGCAGCCTTATCCGATCGCCACATCGCGACCGCGATGAGCGCCGCCGTGGCCCCGGTGACGATGGCCAGGACGCCGGCGATGTTCGCGTAGGTGTTGATGCCGCTCAGGTTGAAGATGACCGAGATCAGACCAAGGATCGGCGTCACCAGCGCGGTCAGCAGCTGCGGGGTGCGCCACTGCTCTTCCTGCTGCTTAGCCTCCGCCTTCGCGTCAGGCACGGATTTCGCCGCCTCTCCACTGCTGGCGCTGATGGGCGTGGCAGCGACAGCTTCGTCAGTATTCGCGGCGCTTGCGGGCGTTTGCGTCGTCATTGAACGAACCTCCCTTACGTGTGACCGCTTAGCGAGTCACCGCTGGCGGGTCACAGCAAGGGTAAGGCCAGTCGAGGGTCGTCGGTGCGTTCGGGCCCCAAACTTTCGGTGTGACGATTGGGGTAGGTCGCGCACGGGTTGAGCCGCGTTGCTACCGCGAACCCCGCGGGCCCGGGTTGCTCACCATTGCGCCGCCGGATGTCGGCCGTAACGATGGCGGCCACGACCAGCACCAGCACCAGGGCCGACGCCAACACGGCCAGGATGGTCTCCCACCACTCAGCACGCCACCAGCGCCGCCAGTACCGCCCCCCAGCGGACCGCTGCGTGCCGCTGGCCCGGTGTCAGGCCTCGAGGTCGCGGCCGCCGTTTGAGTAGCCGGGCGTGAGCGGGTAGTCGCCGGGTATCCACGGGCTGCTCATCGCCGGTCTCCTCAGCGAGTGGTCGATCGGGCGATGGTAGCGGTCTCGGACGTTGCGCGGTTCCTGCAATCGCCTTCCCGCCGTTCTGCTTGGTCGAGGTGATGACCCCGCGGGCACCGCGCCCGACCATTGCCCATATGGACACCTGCAAGACGCGGCTGGGCACTAGGGGGACGTCGTGGAATTCGCCAATTGGCTAGGGCGGGCGGGTCGCGCTCTGGCTGTCCTGGTGACGCTTCCCATCATCGGGTTCCTTGTCTTCGGCTGGATCGGCGCCCTCTTCGCCCTTGTGATGGGGCTGCTCATCGTCGCGTCGGGGGAATCGAAGACCTCGTAGATTCCTGTACCCCGCGCTCGACAGGTTCGCCCAGGCTGGGACCGGCGACATCAGCTGCCCACTATCGTGGCGGACTGGTCACGCTGCCACGGAGCCCCAGCGGTGGTCGATTCTGCGCCGGGCGCGCCACAAGGTGAACGGGAAGACCGGTACTCGGCCCGCGAACGGCCTGGCGACGCCAGCCGCATCTTCGAGCTGGTCCGATGGCCGCCCGCGGGCAGCCATCGGCAGCCAACAAGAGTGCCGAGTTACGGCGCAGTCCCCCATTCCAATGACTCGACTGCTTGCCCGACCTGCTCGGCCCAGGCATCAAAATCGGCGTCGGTTGTGCTGGTGGCGACGGCCACCGCCTCTCCCTGCCCCTCCAGGATCCAGACACGAGCCGTGTCGCCCTCCTTCAGGCGCCACGGAAGGTCGCTGCTGTCGATCAGCGGCGGGGCCTCGTCCGGATTCGTCCCTTCTGCCAGGCGAACGTCGATGACAGCGGCCTCGCCCCCGGCAATCTCCATCGCTTCGGCATCCGAGATCTCGAACGCGTCTGTGCCGGCGATCTCGGCGACCCAATCGTCGACCGCGTCGGGACCGGTCAAAGCGAACAGGATGGCCGGTTCGCCTTCGGGCCTGAGGTAGAGCACCTCTCCGCCGGTATAGGCCTCCTGGTCCACCAATGCCTCGGGAGCCTGGATGGTGAACGGCAGCACGACGCGATCGGTGCCGCGCGGGACGCACCACATCACGTCCAGCGTGCCTGGGCCGGGCACCTCGACCACGTCGCGGCTACACGGATCGGGCGTGGGATCGGCGCTGACCACAGCCGACGGGCTCGGCACCGGAGTGTCGCTTGGCGCGCCGGCTGGCGCGGGATTCAGGTTTCCATAAATCGACAATTCCGAGGACGATGGCCGCGGCGGCTCCCAGAACCGGCACGGCGAACTTGAGAAGCATGGGCGTGTTCTCCAGCGTCACGCGCCAGCGGCCACGCTGCGGCGTCCGCTCGACCTGATCGAGGGCAGCCCACACGAACCGCTCGGGCGCGACCTCGGGTCCCTCGTCCACCCAGCGGGTGACGATCTGGTCCGTATTCGGCTCTCGGGTCATGCTAGGCGTCCTTCCTGGTCGGGCCGGGCATCGGCCTCAATCGCGGCACGCAGGGCTCGTTTGGCGTAGTGGAGCCGAGACCGGACAGTGCCGACCGGCACGCCCAGAATCTCGGCGATTTCAGGCAGGGTCAGGCCGCGGTAGTAGTGCAGCACAATCGCGGCGCGCTGCTCGGTCGAGAGCCTGCGAAAGGCCCGATCGAGCTCGTCGCGGTGAAGCACCGCCATTTCGGGCCCGGACTCCGTCCCAGGCGCCGGCAGGGCTTCGATGATCGGAGCCCGACGGCGCTGCTGACGAAGCTGGTCGTGGCAGACCCTGACCAGGATCCGATACGACCACCGCTCGACCATGCTCGAGTCGCGCAAGCTCGGCAGATCGCGCCAGATACGAAGCAGCGTCACCTGGAGCGCATCCCCGGCGGCGTCGAAGTCGCGCAGGATCCGATGCGCGACTGCGAACAGGCGGTCGCTCAGCTCAAACGCCAGGCTGGTGAATGCCTCGCGATCGCCACGCTGCGCCTGCTCCACCAGGAACTGATCCATCACTGCCTCCGTGGAGGAGCCAAGCGGCCCCACTCATCATCTAGGCGTCACGACGTCGCGCCTTGGTTCAATCCTGGTCTGCAACAGCTGGGCGGTCAGCGAAATCCCGCCTCCAGGCCCGTTCGAACCGGTCGAGCTCGGGATCCATGAACTCGTCCGCCGATTTGACCACCCTTCGGATTGCGAGGATGTAGTCGCTGCCGGCCTCCGACACGCCCTGCCGCTCGGTGGTCATTGGCTCGAGCGTACGTGCGTGAATCGGACAAGGACGCGGTGTTCCCGCGGCTCCAGTAAGAGCCGGCGACGCCAGCCGCTCGTCATCCTCGCGGATGGTCATGCTGCCACGCAGCGAGTCATAGATTGAGCCGACGACCCGCTGCCTCTCCCCCCGGCAGTTGGGTCGTCGGCTCTTTGTCTCCCCCCTAAGGTCCGAAGGGCTTCCACTTCGGGCCTCAGTCGGTGCTGGTTGCAGCCGTTGTGCCAACGATCTCCAGGCACGCCATGCAGTTGGAGCACTGCGCCAGCTGGCGCTCGCCGTAGCGGCTGATGTATGGGCGGGAAACTCGGCGTCGGCGTGACGGTGGAAGTCCATCGGGTCGCCGTAGTCGTCTTCGTCGAGGCGCCAGTGCTCAATGCCGGGCGTATCAGTCCTTCGGCGGTCACCCTTGTCTCCCTGGCCCTTCTCGACGTCGCTCTGCGAGTCGCGCCGTTGGTCCCGGCTGAGCGAGCGGCCTACGTCATCGGGCGTCGCCGAGGGTTCCTCCGCCTTGGACCGCGATTCCCTTGGCGATAGCGGCAGCGGATTCGGGCGTGGCTATGCACTCGGCGTCCACGCTCGCCAAGCTTGCGCCGGCATCGCTGCACGCGGCGAGCACCAGGGCCAGCACTGGGACCAGTAGCAGTGGGGCCATGCCTAACCCCTTCCTATTCCGTAGCCGGTGACGCCAGCCGCTCACCATCCTGCAGGTAGTCACGCTGCCACGGAGCACACCAGGCCCTGGTCGATGCTGGCATGACCGCTTACTGGCGGCTTGGTTCGTTCTCGACGATCGGCCAGCAGGATGTCCTGCTCGAACCGAACGCCCGTCCTCGCGACGAAGGCAGTTGCGGTGCACTGGTCGACATACCCCCACAGCGCCTGCTCCATCTCGAGCCGTTCGATGTCCGCTGCCTCAACTCCCTCCGGGTACTGGAGGTGATCGCTGAGGATGTCGACGCCCCACGTTCCGCAGGCCGGAGTCCCGTCCGCGTTCACCTGGTCGTCGGCATGCGTCGACCCGTCGCAGATAATCGCCGTTGGCACCCCCAACAGGGTCGTATGCGTGCTCGAGTTCCACCCAAGGGGGACGTAGGCGATGACAAAAACAATCGCCAAACCGAGGTACGGGGGAGCGGCAGGCGGCGGCCCGTCATCCGCTCGCCGGTCCGCGCCGCTCCCGCAGCCGGTCGCTGAGCCGGCTCAGCGCCTGCTCGGCGTACTGGCCGGAGCCGCTGGCGTAGTCGTCGAACTCGGGACCCTCGGCCAGGCCGACTGTCAGACAAGCCTGCTCGCGTCGCGCCGCCTTTCGGTGCCGTTGCGTATTACCGCGCTTGGTCAGTCGGCCGATGGGTCGCGCTCCTTCTCGCCGAGGAGCGTCGTGTGCCGGCTCCGTCGACGCACCAACTTGGTCGCCAAGGCCTCCGCCCGTGTTGGCGTGGCGTCACGCAAGTTACGGAAGCTGCGATCCAAACCTGATTGGGGAAGCTCCCCAATTCGGCCCGAAGGTCGTTCGATTGCCGTGTCGCATCAGGAGAAACCGCTCCGCGTCGCTGCATCCGCTAAGCATGCGATCGTATCCTGCGTCCCGCGCCGCTGCGGTCACCGGCTGGAAGACCATCTCGTACCAGTGCGCCGCGGCCTCGGCGAGCGGCACCAGCTCTCCCTCCCGCAGCGAGAGATCGTAGGCGTGCGACTTGACGGACTCTTCGAGATCCAGGTAACCGTCCGAATCGGACAGTGGGAACGTTCCTTAGGAATGGCGGCGGCCAAACCCGTCGCCTCGCGGAAGCGGAGCTCCTCCTCCGTCGAGCGGACGGACTCGATGGTGGTCTGCCGATCCACCTGAAAGCGGGTGAGGTACCGAGTCACCTCGGCATCGATGAAGATGCGCTTCTCCCTCATGGCCAGCGCCAGCCGCTTGTGGCCGTCGACCACGAAGTAGCCTTGGTCGACCTGGTAAACCACAATCGGCACGTCCGCCGCGTCTGGTCGATTTATCTCGATCTGGTCGATTACGCGCTGCAGGCGCTTAGTGCGCGGCCGAAACGATCCGTCGAACTCATGAACTCGACCCACGGAACCGATGATCTGGTCGACCGAAATCTCCTGCCGGCCCGCGTCCACGCGCGTCCCCAGACGCAGCCGGCGCCGGACCTCCTCGAAGCTCAACAAATGACGTGGCGCGACGTTGCGGCTGGGCATGGCCACACGAGGATAGCCGCGCTAAGCCCAAAGCTGGAAGGCCTACGGCGGAGATCATCCTTGTCACGTCAGCCGAGGTCCAGGCTAGCGAGAGGGCAGCCAGCGGCGGCATGAGCGATCTCCTCAGGCCCCGCGGGGCCCCGAAAGCCGACAGAAGGACCACGTACGCGGCGGTCCAGGCCTGGGAGAGGGCGCCCGAGGGTGCCATCGGGCAGTCTACCGTTGACGTCGCGGCCGACATTCTCTGTTCCGGCATCGCTCTGCGTCCGCCCAGCAGCTGCCTTCACCGCGTCGACAAGGTCGAGGACTTCTAGCACGACCGTCCCTGGCGTAGATTTCGCGCATGTTCACGCACATCGCGATCCACACCCCCAAACCGGAACACCGCGACGACGTGATCGCCTCGATGCAACGAGCGGGCGCTGCAAGTGATGGTGCGGAAGGCCTCCTCCAGATGGGACCGTGGCAGGAGATCGACGGCGGCCGACTCGTGGGCCTCGCCATACTGGGAGTCGCGCGAGGCATTCCTCGCCGCGGCTCCGGGCATCTACGAGGCTGTCGGCGACGACCCCGTCGACGAGTGGGAAGCCGAGCCGATCGTGAGCCTCCGGCTCGAGGAGGCCTAGACCGCAGGCATCGGGGCGGCTAGTGGATGCGGCGGCGGCGTCCGGGCTGCATGCGCAGGGCGTTGCGGCGTAGTCGTCGAACTCGGGACCTTCGGCCAGGCCGACCCAAAGGTCATCGAAGCGGTACAGGCCGGTGACCTGCCAGTCGAGCGGCAAGCTGGCCTCAGCGGACGTCCAGGCCAAGGTGAGAGCGCCGAGTGGTGCCATGGCTGCATGGTAGCCCGCCAGCTATCAGTCCCAGCCAGTGGCAACAAATACCACGCGGCACGAGTGCGTCAGGATGCGTTGGTCGACATCGATGCCCGCCGATTGGCACTCTTCGGCTCTGGGGTCATCGAAATGACCTGTGACGCGGACGGCGCTCAGGGGAGACGGCAATCCTTGGTCGCCGTCAAACGCCACGGTCAGCAATGGGACGGTGCACAGATCAACGCATCCGGTGACGGGCCCGTCGTAGTCGGGCCCATAAAGCCCGATGCGGTGTTGCCATGGCCATCCAGGACGTGCAGTCGAATCCACACCGACGACGCCACCGTCCAGGGTCAGCTGCTCGGTCCCGAAGCAATAGAGCCACACCTGCGGGTAGCCGCCCGATATGTCGTCGAGCGTCGGCTCCGGGCACGCGTAACCGTGCTCTGGCTCTTTGGCGAGCCATCGCTCACCATCCTTACCGGCAGCGGCTACCCACCCCGCTTGCGGTGCGAAATCACACCCGAACAAGCAGGGCTCCGCGAGAGGGTCGACGAGGTACCACTCGTATCCATCAGCGGCCTCAGGTCCGTCGATGACGTACACGATGTCCGGTGCAAAGAGCCGATGCGGATAGATCTCCGAATCTGAACCAGTGCCTGGACGGGACCGCATCACCAGGTCGTCAGTCACCACCGACACCAGCTCGTCAGTCAGGTCCAGCGCGCGCGGGGACGCGGAGGGTGTCGTGGTCGGGGACGCCGTGAGGCTCGGTGAGAGTGTGGGAATCGCAGACGCGCTAGGCGCGATGGACGTCGGGGTTGCCGCGCAGCCGCCGAGGATGACAATCGCCGGAACCACCCACCATCTGTGCATGGCGCAATGCTATGGGTCCTCCTCTACGGCGAGACTGCGGAGGACAAGGCCGGGGTCGCCTGCACCGCCGATCCTCGCGGATCAGCAGCCATAGACGTCGCCACTACCTCGGGACTCTGCCGGTAGGCCGCTCACCAGCGACTTATCGCTCAGGTGGACTCAGCTGCGCTTTCGAGTAGCTCGACCAGCTCGTCCTCGGAGGCTCTCATCACACGGTCCAGCAAACACTCGCTGCACCCGGTCAGCCGAGTGGCATGCAGGCCGCGTCGGTGCTCCGCATGCCAGGTGAGGATCTGCCCTGCGGTGGGCTCGGGGGCGCCTTCTCCAGGTCTCTGATATGTCTGCCGCATGAGGGTTGCTCGGTTTCGTGCCTCAGCCGCTGTTCACTCTTCGGCGCACGGACAACTAGAGGTCGTCGGGATGGGGCGAGGACGCGGTCATTGACCTCGGCGAAGGCTCCCGCGCCCTCCAGGAAGGCAGCGGCCAAGGCGTCCCGATCAGCATCGGGATACATCTCCTGCACCCGCCGAAATCTGCCCTGGTAGATCCGTTCAACGTCGTCGCCCATGGCCACCGAAAGGATGACTACTGTCGTCTGTCTCCTTTATGACATATGGCAGTCCGGGGCGCTCGTAGAGTGGGGCCGGCCACTCCTATTGCTAGGTGCTGTCCGCGACCGACCCGGCGGGATTACCGCACAGCAGTGCCGGTGACCCGGCGATTCGTGCTCAGATTTGGAGCCGACGGAGGGAATCGAACCCACAACCGGCGGTTTACAAAACCGCTGCTCTACCGTTGAGCTACGTCGGCCTCGAGCCCGATTCTACCGGCCGGTCGTCATCGATCGCTGCCGCACCACCTCGAACAGGAGCAACGCGCCCGCGGTGGCGGCGTTCAGCGACGCCACCTGACCCGCCATCGGGAAGCTGACCAGCAGGTCGACCCGGCGCCTGGTCGCGCCCGAGATGCCCTCCCCCTCCGCGCCGACGACGACCGCCAGCGGACCGCCCAGGTCCGTCTCCCACGCGGACGCGGGCGCGTCCTGGTCCGCCGCCACCACCCGCAGGCCGCGCGCCTGGAAGTCGCGCAAGGTCTGGCCCAGGCTCTCGACGCGTGCCAGCAGCAGGTGCTCACTGGCTCCGGCGCTGGCCTTCACCGCCGCGCCCGACAGCGGCGCCGCTCCCCGCTCCGGAAAGATCGCGCCGTCGACGCCGGCCGCCTCCGCCGAGCGCAGCAGCGTGCCGAAGTTCACCGGATCCTGGAGGTGCTCGAGCAGGAGGACCAGCGGGTCACGGCCGGCCGCCTCGGCGCGCGCCAGCATCTCCGCCGGGTCAGCCCAGCGTCGCTCGCCGACCTCCAGCAGCACGCCCTGGTGCCCGTCGAAGCCGGCCAGCGCCGCAATCCGGTCGCCAGCCACGCTCTCCACCGGGACCGATGCCTCCCGAGCACGGGCCAGCACCTGCTTCAGCTCCGGACTCGGTCGGGCGCTCTTCGAGACCAGCAGCCGATGGGCCTCACGGCCGGCGGCCAGCGCTTCGGCGACCGGGCGGCGGCCGCCGATCCATTCCGTCAAGCCGGGCCAACGGTGGCGACGGCGAATGCGGCGATGCCCTCCGCCCCGGCGAAGCCGAGACCGTCGGAGGTGGTGCCCTTCACGCTGATGGCCCCCGGTTCCAGTCCGGTCAACTCGGCCATGCGCTTCACCAGCTCGCCACGGCGCGGCTCGATCGGCGGACGCCGGGCCACGATGGCCAGATCCACGCCGGTGGGCTTCCAACCCGCCTCACGCAACCGCGCCACGGCCGCCTTGAGCAGCTCGCCGGAGTCGGCGTCGCGCCACTGCTCGTCGTCTGGCGGAAACAATCCCCCCACGTCGCCCAGCCGCGCCGCGCCGAGCAAGGCGTCGATCACCGCATGGAGTGGCGCGTCTCCGTCCGAATGCCCGGCCAGCCCCGGCTCGCCGGGGAACAGCAGCCCGCCCAGGTGCAGCTCGCGACCCGTCTCCAGCCGATGCGCGTCGAATCCGATCCCGGCGGACTGCCCGTCCCCTACCGCGGGGGCGGACAGCGGAACGCTCCAGCCGCCCAGCGCGGCGCGCAGCATGGCGTCGTCCCCCGGGTCGGTGAGCTTGCGGTTGATTGGATCGCCGTCGACCGCCCGTCACGCCGATCCCGCCGGAAGCCATGGCCGCCGCCTCGTCGGTGGCGGGTCGTCCCCAGGCGAGCGTCTCCTCCATTGCGGCGCGCAGCTGGAGCAGCGTCGCGCCCTGGGGCGTCTGGGCGGCAAAGACGGTCTCGCGGTCGACCGCACCGGTCACGGCGCGCACGGCATCGACCGTCTTCAGCGAATCGGGGACCGGGATCAGCGGAACGGCCCCCGTTCCGCCGCGGACCGCAGAAACGACCCGCACCATGAGCTCGGGCGAGGCCGCGGGCCGCGCGGCGTCGTGGACGAGGACCGGAGTTTCGTCGGTCACGCCCGCGGCGGTCAGGGCCGCGATGCCGGCCACCACCGAGTCGGTCCGCTCCTCGCCGCCGCCAACGACGAGGACTCGCTCGCCGGCATCGGGCGGCAACGCCTCGGTGAAGCGATCGACGCCATCTGCCGGGACCACCAGCGCCACCGTGGCCATGCTCGGCACGGCCAGCAGCGCGTCGAGTCCCCAGCGCCAGACCGGCCGGCCCCAGATGTCGATCCACAGCTTGTCGGTGCCGAACCGCCGGCTCGTGCCAGCCGCGACCAGGATGGCGGCGACCGGCTGGCTCATCGGTCCATCAGCGGATCAGGCGGCCTCGCGGGGCTGCGCGAAGATCATGCGGCCGGCCACCGTCTGGAGCACGCGGGTGACGGTGATCCCGACCTCGTTGTCCATGAAGCGGCTGCCGCCCTCGACCACGATCATGGTGCCGTCGTCCAGGTAGCCGACGCCCTGGCCGGGCTCCTTGCCTTCCTGGATGATCCTGACCTGCA
>CAWANT010000001.1:0-680750 GCA_963783495.1 uncultured Chloroflexia bacterium | reverse complement strand
GGATGCTGCCGTCCGATGAAGCCGCGCGACACGAACTGATCGGCCACGCTCGCACTATACCGCCGGACACCAGCGGCCACGCTCAGCCGGCGCGCGGCAGGACGAGCTGGTTAGCCTCCGGCGCCGCAAGCGAGCGAGCCATGACGAATGGGGATTCGCGGAGGCCGCGCACGGTCTGCTACGGTAGCTCCGCCGGGCCCACGACCGGGGCGCTGGCACTCCCTGGGCGGTGGGGTGACCGCCCTCTCCAGCGGGGGATCCCGAGCAAGTGACCGCACATCCGGCTCCCACCTATGGCGGCCAGGCCCTGGTCGAGGGCGTCCTGATCAGGAGCGGAAGCCGATGGGCCGTGGCGCTGCGCGCCCCATCCGGCGAGATCCACGCCTACGACGGCGAGCTGGCATCCCCGAGCGGCCTCTGGCGACTCCCCTTCCTGCGTGGCCTGCGGGCGCTTGGCACCCAGCTGCGCCTGGGCATGCGCGCCCTGGCGGACTCCTCGATGCTGGCCGAGACGGGCGAGATCCGGCCGATCCCGTTGATCACGACGCTGGGCCTGGTGGCAGTCAGCCTGCTGATCGGCCTGTTCGTCTTCTCCGCCATCCCGCTGCTGCTGACCGGGCGCGACCCGTTGATCGAGCCGACGCTGCCGCAGCGCCTGGCCGAGGGCCTGATCAAGGGCACGCTGCTGGCGGCCTACGTGGTGGGCGTCACCCGCCTGCCGCGCTATCGGCGCATCTTCAGCTACCACGGCGCCGAGCACATGGCCATCGCCTGCGCCGAGGCCGGGCGAGCGGCTGACGCCGGCCAACGTGGCGCGCTTCAACCCGGCCCACCCGCGCTGCGGGACGGGCTTCCTGGTCATCCTGGCCGCGGTGGACACGCTGCTGCTGGCCGCGCTCCCCCGCCTGGGCCCCATGGCCGACCTGGGCCTGCGCGTCGCCTTCGTGCCGGTCACCGCGGCCATCGCCTACGAGCTGCTGCGCTGGGGCGCGCGGCCGCCGCGGCCTTGGCTTCGCGCTGAACCGATTCGGCCTGCTGACCCAGCGCCTCACCACCGCCTACCCCGATGCCGGCCAGATCGAGGTGGCGATCGCCGCCGTCGAGGCGTGCCGCATCGGCGTCCGCGTCCGAGCCCGTTGCCGGAGGCGTATCGGTACGCCGCCGTGCCGGACGTCGCGCTCGCTTCGAAGTGCACCATCGAGCCATAAGCGCAGGACCTGATCGTCCAAACGCATCTGAGCAGGGCCTGTGCTAGGCTGCGGTGGCACAACAGGCCCGATGGACGGGCCACACCATTTCCCGCGGCACCGGATCGCTCCTCTCACGGCAACGGCGAGACAGGTTCGCTCAGGCCGCGCAGAGGAGTTTTTCTTGTACCAGTCCACCTTCACCGACAAGACCCTGGAGTGCGCCGACTGCGGCCAGCAGTTCAACCACAGCGCCCAGGACCAGCAGTTCTACGCGGAGCGCCAGTTCAGCGAGCCGCGCCGCTGCCCCACCTGCCGCGCCGTCCGCAAGGCCGCTCGCGGCGATAGCTCCGGCGGCAGCTACAGCGAGTGGCGGCAGCGGCGGCTACTCCGAGGGCGGCTACGGCCAGCGCGAGATGTTCACCGCCACCTGCGACAGCTGCGGTGGCCAGGCCCGCGTGCCGTTCCGGCCGACCGGCTCCAAGCCGGTCTACTGCAGCGACTGCTTCAGCACCCGACGCTAGACCGATGCGGCCGTTCGGCCGCCCGTCAGCACCACGAGCCCGTCGAGCGATCGACGGGCTCGTCGGCTGTCAGGGTCCGTTGACCGGGCGGATCGACGGTCACCACGAAGCGCGCGCGGCAGCCGGCCACGACGTCGTAGGTGCCGGTGTACCAGTACTCGTCCGCGAGCGTCGGGATCCAGCGGCAGACGCCGCTTCCGGATCATCGAAGTGTCCGGTGACCTCCAGCCAGCGCGGAGCGGGCCGGCTGGACCTCGCACGGATGGATGCAGGACGCCATCCACGGCGCCCCAGTCGAATCCGACTTGTAGGGCGCCAGGTGGATGACGTGCGCGCTCGGCGGGCTGCGCGAGCCACTCCGTCTTCCAGATCCCCTCGGATCGCGACGTAGCAGCCTTCGCACGGCCGCCGACCAACCCCGAACCGTGATCGGCGCATCGCCAAAGCAGATGGCCACCCAGTAGCGTGTCCGCGCTCAGCAACGCCGAGCAGGTCGTCGCGGCTTCGGACCGCACGTCTGAGGGTTCGGCTGGCGCCGGGGTGGGCATCACAGGGGATTGCTCGCGCTCCCAGACCACGCCGTCACCGAGGTGCCAGAAGACGGGGCGCCCTGCCGCCTTCGGAGGCAAGCTGCCCGACCGCCACGATGCCCGTGCGGCCCGCCCACTGCCTCGCTTCGGAAGGCCGCCGAAGTCGGCCGGCATGGTATGGCGCTGCCATGACATGCCGTCGCGCTGCCACCACAGGGGCGTTTCCGTCTGCGCGATCCCAGCCCAGGACGATCACCCGCTCCCCGTCGCTCACCATCCGTGGCTCACCACCGCGCCGCGGAAGGGTGCGGTGTTGTCGGGTGACCAGGTCAGCTGCTCCCCTTCGATCGTCGCCCGTCCACATCCGCGCGCCACCCGGCCCGCGACCCAATGCCAGCAGATGGTCGCCGTCCGCCACCACGTCCACGATCTGGCCGGGGCCGATCGGATTCGCCTCCGACCAGGTCCAGCCGTCAGCGGAGAAGGTGCCCACACGCCTTCGGTGGTCGGGCTCGTTGAGGCCCCAGACGAAGAAGCCGAGCGGCGTGGCCGTTAGCCGCGGGCCCCTTTCGGCGTGCAGCTGCGCGCAGTGGGTCGCTCCGTCCAGAGCAGGCCATCGGCCGAGAACCAGACAGCCGAGGCGCCGCTGCCCCGTCTCGGAGAGCAGCACGTAGCCCGCCTGGGATCCCGCCAGTGTCATTGAAGCCGCCCGTCATCTCCTCGCGGCAAGGCGCCGAGCCGCTCCCATGACGTCGCGTCTGGCGACTGCCAGAGCGTGATCCTCGTGGCGCCGGGGCTATCGACGTTGTCCGGCCATGAGCCAGCCGGCCGGCCCATCCGCGTGCCGTTCGCCCCCAGGCGACGGCGGGGGTCTCGAATCGTGTGCCAATCGCGCGCCGTCAGGTCGAGGCAAGCATCACTTCCTCCGACCCGTGCCGCCCAGCCAGAGGCGATGAAGCCGTCTGGCGTGCGGACCCGAGGCCGTAAACCGTCGCTGGTCGCACTGCCAGTAGGATGGGAAGCGCTCGAACATGGCGTCGTTGTCGATCTCGCCGAAGAGCCAGCCGGTGACTGGCCCCTCGACCTGAGAGCCAGCCGTCGATGCCGCCCTCATGTCGGTCGGCGCGTCGCGTGACGTATGCCGGCTCACCCGGGCGGAGGCGGCCCGCTGGTCGCGATCGGACGACGGGCTCTCCAGCAGCGGTGACCCCGATGCGCATCCGGACCCACTCGCTGACATACGGTCCGGACTGGGGAACGCGTCGGGAGTCGGCGCCGGATCGACGGTCATGGAGCGCACGCCGGGCGCGGGCTGCGGCGTGGGTCGTGGACTGGGACTCGCCGCCTCAGCCGATTGAGCGGGCGTGGCGGTCGCCTGGCTGGTCTGGTTGGGCTGCTCGGGGATGAGGCGGCTGGCCGCGATCAGCAGACCGCCGATCAGCGCCAGCGCGGCCAGGCCCACCATCATCCGGTCGCCGGCCGTGCTCGGCGGCCGTCGCCCCTCGGACGTTGACAGCGGGACCTGGTCAGGATCGAACACCGACGCTTGCTCGGTAGCGGGTTGGCGCATCCTACGCCGCGGGGCTACACCGGCAGGTAGCGCCGCATCGGGCCGGCGTCGGCTGCTACCGTGCGGCCGATGGATTCGCCGGAGCTCGTCATCCTCGGCGCGCGCCTGGAGCCGGTCGCCGGACCGTGGCTCGGCTCGGACGCCGATGCGCTGGCGATCACCGCCGGCCGGATCGCGGCGGTCGGGCTCGGCCGCGGAGATGCGCGCGCTCGCCGGCCCGGCCACGCGGGTGGTCGAGCTCGCCGGCGCAGACGGTGGTGCCCGGCTTCATCGACGCGCACGTGCACCCGATCGAGGGCGGCATGACCAGCCTGGAGTGCGACCTCTACGCGGTGATCGGCGCCGACGCGTACGGTCCGGTGATCTCGGCCTATGCGGCGGCGCACCCCGATCGAGCGTGGATCACCGGTGGCGGCTGGTCGATGTCCGACTTTCCCGGGCGGGACCCCGCGCCGCGAGGCGCTGGATGCGCTGGTGCCCGATCGGCCGGTGATGCTCTACAACCGCGACGGGCATGGCGTCTGGGTCAACTCGCTCGCCCTGGCAGCTGGCCGGCGTGGCGCTCCGCCACCGCCGATCCAGCCGATGGTCGGATCGAGCGCGATCCGGATGGCACGCCCACCGGCATGCTGCAGGAAGGCGCCATCGACCTGGTGGCGGACCACGCGCCACCGCCGAGCCACGCCGATCACGTGGCGGGGCTGCTGGAGGGCCAGCGCCAGCTCCACGGGCTGGGCATCACCGGCTGGCAGGACGCCATCGTCCGGCCGGATGCTGCAGGCGGCGTACGCAGAGGTGCACCGCTCGGGCCGGCTGACCGCGCGGCGTGCGGCTGGCGCTGCTGTGGGACAACAAGCGCGGCCTCGAACAGGTCGACGAGCTGGTCGAGCGCCGCGGCGCGGCCGCGGCCGATGGGCTGGCGGCGGGCAGCGTCAAGCTCTTCGTGGACGGCATCATCGAGAACCGCACGGCGGTCACGGTCGAGCCGTACCTGGATCCGGACGGCCGCCCGAGCGACGACGCGCGGCATCCCCATGATCGAGCCGGACCTGCTGACCGCGGCGGTCGTCGAGCTCGACCGGCGCGGATTCCAGTGCCACTTCCACGCGATCGGCGACGGTGGGGTGCGGCTGGCCCTCGATGCGATCCAGGCCGCGCGCGGCGCCAACGCTGGAGCGGACCATCGGCACCACATCGCCCACATCGAGCTGATCCATCCCGACGACATCGGCCGCTTCGCCACCATCGGCGCGGTGGCCAACATGCAGCCGTTCTGGGCGATGGACGAGGTGCAGATGCGCGACCTGCGGATCCCGGTGCTGGGGGCCGATCGGGCCCGCTGGCAATACCCCTTCCGCAGCCTGCTGGACGCCGGAGCGCGCATGGCCGGCGGCAGCGACTGGCCGGTCACCACGCCGAACCCACTGCTCGAGATGGAGGTCGCCATCACCCGCACCGACACCGACAACCGTGATGGGCCGGCGCTCTTCCCGGAGGAGCGGCTGACCCTGAGCGAGGCGCTGACCGCATTCACCCTCGGCTCCGCCTACGTGAACCACCGCGACGCCGAGACCGGTTCGATCGAGGTCGGCAAGCGGGCCGACCTGGCCATCCTGGACCGCGACATCCGCGCGCCGGACGCCGGCCGTTGGGCGAGGCGCGCGTGGTCGCCACCCTGGTCGACGGCCAGGTGGTGGCCGGCGAGCTTTGACGCGGCGTACCATGCGCGGCATGGGCGCTCCAGCCGCATCGGTCCACGTTCGTCCCGAGCAATACCACCTCGCCTGGGACCGCTCGATCGAGCCGATTGCCACCGTCGCCAGCGGCGACGTGGTCGAGTTCGACGCCAATGACGCCGGCAACGGCCAGCTCACCGCCACCTCCACCCTGGAGGACCTGAAGGCGGTCGACTTCTCGCGCGTCGACCAGGTGAACGGGCCGATTGCCGTGGAGGGCGCCGAGCCCGGCGACACGCTGGAGATCGAGCTGCTCGACTTCCAGCCCGGTGACTGGGGCTGGACCGCCAACTTCCCGGGCTTCGGCCTGCTGACCGATGACTTCGACGAGCATGCGCTGCGCATCACGCGCCTGGACGGCCGGCACGGGGAGCTGCTCCCCGGCATCCGCATCCCGCTGGCGCCGTTCTGCGGCGAGCTGGGCGTTGCCCCGCCGACCGAGGGCGCGCACTCGACCATCCCGCCCGACGTCTGGGGCGGGAACATGGACACCAAGCACCTGACCGCCGGCACGAAGCTCTTCCTGCCGGTCTTCGCGCCAGGCGCCCGCTTCTCGCTGGGTGACGGCCACGCCGCGCAGGGCGACGGCGAGGTGTGCGGCACCGCCATCGAGACGCCGATGCGCGTCCAGCTGCGCCTTACGGTCCGCAAGGACCTGCACGTCACCGCACCCGAGTTCCAGACGCCGGGACCGCTGGCGCAGGCCACCAACACCGGGCCGTACTACGCCACCGACGGCGTGGGGCCGGACCTGATGGTCGCAGCCCGCGACGCCGTGCGGCGGATGATCGACTACCTCGGCCGCTCGCACGGCCTGGCGCCGATCGATGCCTACATGCTCTGCAGCGTGACGGCCGACCTGAAGGTCAGCGAGATCGTCGACGCTCCGAACTGGGTCGTGACGATGTACTTCCCGCTTTCGGTCCTCGGCTAGGCCGTCGTCCTCAGGCGAGGTCGTCGGCGGCCGGCGCCTCACCTCCGTAGATCTCGCCCATGCGCTGCAGCGCCTCGGGATTGCGGCTGCGCAGGACGAAGTAGAGCACCACGCCGATCAGCATCCAGACGCCGGCGATCGGCGCCGTCCAGCGTCAGCGCGCCTTCGAAGGCCGGCAGCGCCACGTCGAAGATCGGGATCGTCAACCCGCCGATGACCGACAGGAAGGCCGGGATCATGAACAGCACGCCGAAGACCGGGATGAGCAGGTGCTTGATGAAGTTGAACTCGTCGCGCCGCTCCCTGAGGAAGAAGCCGATCACCGCCACATTCACCGCGATGTACATGCCGGCGAACAGCAGGCCGAGCATGGTGCCGATGAAGATGTAGATGTTGATCGGCCCAAGGCCCTCGTTCGGATCATTGGCCAGGATCAGGCCACCCCCGACGGCCACCACGATGGCCAGGATCACCTGGAAGTGGATGGCGTTGACCGGGGTCCGATGGGTGGGATGGATCGCAGCGAAGAAGTGCGGGATCAGGCCGCCGCGTCCCATCGAGAAGAGCGAGCGAGTGGCCGCCGTGCTGCTGGAGTTCGCGTTGGCGAACGAGCTGTTGATGATCGCGAACACGACCAGGATGCCGCCGAGCGTGCCAAGCACCTCGGTCGCCATGCCGCCCCACGGGTCTCCGTCGTTGAAACCAAGGAACTCGTCCGCCATCCGGTCGGGTCCGAAGTACACCGTGGCCGCGTAGTAGTTGAACACGTAGAACGCGCCGACCAGGATCGTCGACCAGATCACCGCACGAGGGATCGTCCGCCGCGGCTCACGGGTCTCCTCACCCATCGGTGCGGCCGCCTCGAAGCCGATGAATGCCAGCAGGCAGAAGATCATCCCCTGGAACGCCGGCAGGACGCCTTCGTCGCCGGGAATGAACACGTTCAGCGTGTTATCCGCGCCCGCGTTGACGATGAGCACGGCGGACACGAAGACGAAGATCGCGATCTCGATGATGCCCAGCACGACGCCCGTGCGGGTGGAGATGGCGACGCCACGGTAGATGAGCCACCACAGCAGCAGCCCGCAGACGATGGCGAGCACGATCCACAGCTCGGCGAATCCCTCGCCGATGCCCAGGTAGGTCGTCAGGAAGGCGGCGCCGAAGAAGCCGAAGGCCGCCAGCAGGATCGGCGCGATCAGCGGCTCGGCCAGTGCGAAGGCCCAGGCCATGAGCCAGCCGAAGAACGGCCCGAGGCCGCGCGCGACGTACGTGTACATGCCGCCGGCCGAGGGCAGGTGCCTGGCCAGCTGGCCGATCGAGTAGGCCGTGAACAGGCAGGCCACCATGGCGAAGACCACCGCCAGCGGGGTCAGACCGCCGGCAAAGCCGGTGGCGGCGCCGATCGACAGGGCGGTCGCCACCGCCGGGGCCATGTGGGTGATGGACTGGAACAGGACCTCGGGCAGGCCGATGGCATCTCGTTCCAGGCTTGGGGATCGGTCGCCGGTGACGCTGTGTCGCAGCCATGCAGGACTCCTCCTCCTCCTCCCAATCGCGCATCCCCCTCGGCATGGGCTCCGCGCGACGGAGCCCGTCGGCAACGCGCCTATTGTCGGCAGCGCGTCAATCGGTGCGAATCACCACCAGCTGGTCCGCCGCCGACTCCGCGCCCCATAGCTCCCCGGGCCGGCCCAGCAGCTGCCGCACGTTCGCCGGGTCGCTCTCGGCCGGGAAGCTCATGAAGGTTTCGCTGGCCGGGTCGAAGCGGACGATCGACTGGGAGGTGAAGTCGGTCAGCCATACGGCATCCGTGTCGTCGACATAGACCGCGTAGGCCTGGGCGCCGGGCTCGGGCAACGGCCATTCCTTCCAGTCGCCGGTCGCCGGGTTGTAGCGGCCCACCTGTCCCGCGTTCCACTCGCTGACCCAGATCCTGCCCCGCGAGTCGGCCCAGGTTCGGCGCAGCCCGGCGCCCGCCGTCGGCGGATCGATCACCCGCACCTCGCCGCTCTGCCGATCCACGGCGCCCAGGTAGCTGCCGGCCAGCGAGCTGTAGAAGATCTCGCCATCGGGCGTTGCGGTGATCCCGTACGGACCCAGTCCGCGCGGAGCATTGAAGACCTGCATCTCGCCGGATTCCGGGTCCAGCCGTCCGTAGTAGCCCGTCTGCCCGGTGAACCACAGCACCCCATCACCATCGAAGGCGGCCGTGTTCAGGTTGGCGTCCGGCGCCGATGACGGCAGCGGATAGCGCGTCACCTCATCGGTCTCTGGATCCACCCGGACGATGGCGTTCAGCCCGCCGTCGGTGATCCACGGCGCCCCGTCCGGGCCGACGATCACGCCATGTGGCGCCGAGCCGCCACCGAGCGGGATCTCGCGCACCTCGCCGTTCTCCGGATTCAGCCAGCCGAGCTCGCCGCTGGCCTGGGCGGTGTACCAGACCCCGCCATCGTCGGCAGGCGCAACGTCGTGCGGACCCGAGCCGCTCGGCACCGGGTAGGTCTGGAGGCTGAAGGTTGGCGCCGCGGTTGGCAACGCCACGTCCGTGGCGCTCGCCCGGGGTGTCGTCGTCTCCGTTGCCGTGGGCGTTGGCTGCGCAATCGCGCCTGCGCCGCTGGGAGCGCTGGACGGACCGAAGCTGCACGCGATCAGCAGGAGCGGACCTCCCAGCATTGCGGCCAGGTTTCGCGAGCGTTGCATCGTCATGCAGAACCTACGCTGCTGGCTACGGCCTGCGTTCAGCGTGCTCCGCCTCCAGCAAGTCGTTGGTGCGCCCGATCGCGGTTCGCAGCTCCTCGAGCGCCGCGAAGATCGACTCGTCCTCGACGCCTGCCTCTTCGAGCTGGCCAACCAATGCGCGATAGGCGGCGGAGAAGTCGGGAATTGAAGCCTCCAACCGCCGCCGACCCGCCTCGGTGAGGTCCAGCAGACGAGCGCGTCGATCGGTGGGGTGCGGCCTCCGTTCGAACTCGCCGGACTCGATCAGCGGTCCGAGCAGTGTCGCCAGCGTCGTGATCGGCAGGCCCAGGTCACGCGAAGCCTGTGTGAGCGTGCGTGCGCCGTTGGCGAACAGGTAGCTGTAGAGCGCGTATTCCTCGCCGGTCATCTCGGTCTGTGCCAGCGCCAGGCGCATGAAGCGCCGCGCGGCCTGGTTCGTCAGGTACAGCTGATAGAGGATGCTCAGTCGCTTTGCAGCTGGTTCGGCGGCCCGGTTCATTGAACCTCAAGTGTTACGGAACCGTAATAGATAGTACGAATCCGTTCTATCTTGCCAGAGGTGGACCGATGCAACCGCGTCCATGGCGCCCGGCCTCGCCGCTCTTCACGCTCTCGGTGCTCCTGCTGACTGCGTGCGCCGGACCTTCCGACAGCCGGCAGGCAGACCCGTCGGTATCCGCTTCGGAGGCTCCCGCTATGCCCTCCCTCACCTTCGCCTTCACTGGCGGGACGCCGGTGGTGACCCGGCAGCTTGCCGGGCACGACGAGTCATGGATCAATCCCGGTGCGATCGTCGAGCATGAAGGCGAGCTGCACATGTTCGCCAACGTCTTCAGCCAGTGGCCTGGCCACGTCGCGTTCCCGCACCTGGTCTCGAGCGATGGCGCGACCTGGACGAAGGCCGATTCCTCCCCCGCGTTCACCAGTGACGACATCCCGTTCGTGGACAGCGGAGCCGACGTCTCTGGCGGCTACGTGGCGGCGGACGGGACGTGGGTCCTGGTGTTCGAGACGGTCGAGCTGTCGGACCCGTGGGTGCTGGGCCGGGCCACGGCTCCCGGACCGGATGGCCCGTGGACGATCGATCCCGAGCCGATCCTGACGCCCGGTCCGACCGGCAGCTGGGACGCCGGCGGCCTGCAGTGGCCGAGCGTCGTGCGGACCGATGACGGCTACCTCATGTACTTCACCGCGCTCGATCGACGTGGCGGGCAGGGATCGATCGGCCTGGCAACCTCACCCGATGGCCAGACCTGGACCAAGCACGACGGCCCGGTGCTCGCGCCTGAGCTCGATTGGGAGCGCGGGCAGGTTGACCGGCCGCGGGTGGCGGTCACGCCGCGGGGCCTGGTCATGGTCTATGCCGGCGGCCGCCTCACCGACCGCGGGCTGGCTTGGTCCGAGGACGGGATCGCCTGGCAGCGCGACGGTGAGCTGCCGGTCATCACCCAGGAGTCGTTCCCGATCAGCGGCAGCGCCTGGGACGCGGCCCTCGTCCATCGCGATGGGGCGCTGGACTATTACCTCGAGATCGGATCCGCCAGCGGCACCAGCGCCAGCACCGATATCTACCTGGCCACCGCCGACCTGCCGTGACGCCGAGCACGCGCCGGGCCAGCGCCTAGCCGAACGTCACGCGATGCGCTGATGCATCTGCGTGGAGGAGGCGCAGCAGGCGCTCGCCCTCCTCGCCGACCTCGGCGCGGTCCCGCGGTCCGATCGCCTCGACCGGCCGCAGCGAGCATCGTTGCCGCAGCTCCGTCGCGCGTGACCTTCCACATCACCCGGATGAAGCCGTCCACCAGCACGAAGCCCTTCAGGTACGGACCGCCCTTGTTGCGCGGATCCGCGATCCGGCTCCGATCCTGGTGCGACAGGAAGATGTTGTCGTACTCCGGCAGGAAGCGGACCGGCGCCGGGGTTTCCGGGTCCGGCATCGGACCGTCGGGGACATCGAACAGCTCCCGGCCGGCCTCGTCGCGGAAGGTGCGCAGCTGCGGTCGCAGCCGTTCCAGGATGGGCCGGATGCCGGTCAGCCACGACCAGGTCTGGATGTCGGCCGGCGTGGCCGGGCCAAACGCGGCCAGGTAGCGCAGCAGCAGGTCGTCGACCGAGGCATTCGTCGCCATCGGCATGCCGACCCACTCCTCGGTCAGCGCCAGGACCGGCTGTCCACGACGGCCCCACAACCCGCGCGGCGGGATCTGGACCAGCGGAACATGGAAGCGGATGACGTAGCCCAGCGGCCCGGGCTCGCGATCGGGCCAGCGCTCGGCCAGCCGTTTGCCCAGCGCCGCAATCGTCATCGGTGAACCGGCCAGCAGCTCGCGCCCATGCGCGATGATCTCGTCCAGGTCGACGCCGGCCAACGCCTTGGCGAACGGGGTGTGGATGAAGGTGCGCTCGGCGACCGGCTGCAGGATCGGCCTCATCCAGACCGCATCGGCGGCCGTGACAAGGTGGATGGTGGTGCGCAGCATGGTGGTGGCGCGGACCGCGGCGCGACTCTCGAGCAGCTGGACCAGCTCTTCGGGGTTGAAGGCGGTGAGCCGGGTCCAGAGGGCCACGTACGGATCGGGCGGCTCCTGCGCCTGCATGCCCACCAGCCGCTCCATCACGACCTCGGCCGGGAGCGTCACCCGCTCCAGCAGCATCTGCCGCGCCAGCAGCGAACGGTTCAAGGCGCGGGTGCCGAGGACGGTAGTCATGGACGCGATAATGCCGCATGCCCGAGCACGATCGGCCCTCTCCCGAGCTGCGCCTCGCTCACCTGGATGAGGCCGATGCGATCGATGCCCTGATGAAGGCATCCACGCGCGACATCTTTCCGGCGTGGTACGACGCCGAGCAGACCACCGCCGCAATCGAGTACATCGCCAGCGTCGATCGGACGCTGATCGCCGATGGGACGTACTTCGTGGCGGAGGCCGATGGCGAGCTCGTCGCCTGCGGCGGATGGAGCCGCCGCGACAAGATGTACGCCGGTGCGGGCGACGCCGCGGGAGATGCGAGGCTGCTGGATCCCGCCACGGAACCGGCCCGCGTGCGCGCCATGTTCGTGCGGTCCGATTGGACGCGGCGCGGCCTCGGGCGACGGATCCTGGAGGCATGCGAGGCTGCCGCGCGAGCCGAGGGATTCCGGCGGATGGTGCTCGGGGCCACCCTCCCGGGCCGTCCCCTCTACGAGGCGTATGGCTTCCGCGCCACCGGCGATGAGCGGGTGCGGATGCCGAATGGCGTGGAGGTCGCCGCGGTCATGATGGAGATGCCGCTCGACTAGGTTCGCCCCAGCGCATCGAACGCGCGCGCGAGGACCGGGCGCAGGAGGTCGTCGCTCCGATGCGCGCCGTCGAGCAGCGCCAGCGCTTCCTCTCGGTCCACCCAGCGGGGATCCAGGTGCAGCCGCTCCTCGATACGGGGCGCGGTGAGATTGCCGTCCACCTCGACCAGGTAATCGGCCTCGTGGCGTTCGACCCCATCCTCGCCGGAGTACGTCGTGACCCCAAGCGTCGTCGAGGACGCGGCGAAACGTCCAGCCGGTCTCCTCATTCACCTCGCGCCGCAGAGCGTCCAGGATCCCCTCGCCCGGTTCCAGGTGCCCCCCGACGATGTCCCACGCGCCGGGAAAGAGGTCCCGTTCCTCGCTGCGTCGCTGCATGAAGATGCGGCCGCTTCCGTCGTGGATCACCGCCCCGGCGATCCACCGCTGACCGTCCGCCGGACGTGGCACCACCAGAAGCTCCATCGCGTCGCCGTCTGAGAGGCCCAGCGCATCGCGCAGGCGGACGCCGCACACGATCTCCAGCTGCTCGGCCGGGTAGTGCGGCTCATCGGCCTGGACGGCAACCGCCGTATGGCGCCCGCCGGCGATCATCGGCGTGAGCCAGTAGCCGGCCTGGCCCGTCGCCGACTCCCAGTCGGCGCCCAGCTGCGTGGCCGGGATGTATTGGGTCTCCGGACCGCGTGAGAACGGCTGATCCAGCACCACGTTCAGTGTGCCGGGCACGGGCCGGAATCCCATGGAGCGCTCCAGCAGGCCCATGACGTCGGGATCGGCCATGCGTGGGGCTCCGAGGCCCTGGCCCGGCCGGACGCGGCCGATCAATGCCATGTGTGAAAGCGCCGCCCTCAGAACGCCGCTTCGGTCGCCGTGGCGGACGGCCCGTCAGCCACACGATGCGAGGTCACCAGGCTCTCCGACCGCTCGCACAGGCCGTCGCGCATATGGATGATCCGATCGCAGACAGCACCAACGTCCGGGTCGTGGGTGACCAGCACCAGGGTCTGGCCGCGCTCGCGGTTGAAGCGACGCAGCAGGTCCAGGACGTCCGTGCTCATGGCCGAGTCCAGGTTGCCGGTCGGCTCGTCCGCCAGCAGCAGCATCGGTGCGTTGACGAGCGAGCGGGCGATGGCGACGCGCTGCTGCTCGCCTCCGGAAAGCTCCATCGGGCGATGGTCGTGGCGTTCCGCGAGACCAACCCAGCCCGAGCGCCTCCATGGCGGCGCCCTTGGCCTTGGCGCGCGACACGCCGGCATATTCGCCGGCCAGAGAGACGTTCTCGAGCGCGGTCAGGGTCGGGACCAGGTTGTAGGCCTGGAAGACGAAGCCCATGGCGTCGGCGCGCAGGCGCGTCCGCTGCCGGTCCGACAGACCAGTCACCTCGTCGCCCTTGATGCGCAGCTCGGGCGGTGGACCGCCGTTGCGATCCGGCGAGTGCAGGAGCCCCAGGATGTGCATCAGCGTGCTCTTGCCGGAGCCGGACGGCCCCATGATCGCCACCATCTCGCCCGCGTCGACGTTGAGGTCGACACCGCGCAGCGCCTCCACCTGATTGCGGCGGCTGAGGCGGTAGGTCTTGCGGAGGTTCCGGGCCTCGAGCAGGACGTCGCCGTTCGTCATCACTCGTACCTCAGGGCTTCGACCGGGTCGAGCCGCGCTGCGCTCCAGGCGGGAACCAGCCCGGCCACGATGCCCAGGATGGTCGAGAAGGCGACCGCGAAGGCGGCGGTGCCCCAGGTGAGCTCGAACAGGATCGTTCCCGAGTCACGGCCGGCCTCGTTGGCGATCACCACCACCACGGCCCCCAGCGCCAGACCGATCAGCCCGCCGAAGAGGCCGATCATGCCCGCCTCGGCCACCAGCTCGCGGATGATCCGGCCGCGCGAGCCGCCGATCGCCCGCTTGATGCCGATCTCCCGCGTCCGCTCGGCGACCGACATGGCCATGGTGTTGATCACCGACAGGCCGCCCACCACCAGGCTGATGACCGCCACGCCGATGATGATGGCGTTGAAGATGGCCGTGGCCGAGCCGACCTGCTCATCGAACTCCGCGCCGGTCAGAGTGTTCACGTTGTCGATCTCATCCTCGATGGCGCTTGCCACCTCCGACTCGCTGACGCCGTCCTCCGGATAGACGACCACCTGGCTGGCCAGCTCATCGGCCGCGATGGCGTCCTGGATCTGGGCCGGCAGGCTTTCGTGGAACAGCTCCTGCGCCGCCGACAGTGGAATCGACGCGCTCGAGTCCGGCGCCGTCAGGGTCGGCTCCAGGATGCCGACCACCTCGAAGTCCACGTCCCGGATGTCCAGGTGGTCCCCGACGCTCACGTTCTCCTTGCGGGCCAGGTCGCTGCCCATCACCACCACGTGGCTCCCCTCGTCATCGGCAACCAGCAGCCGGCCCTGGATCGGATTGAGGGGGAAGGTCTCGTGGCCCTCGTCGGCGCCGGCCACCGAGCCGATGATGGTCTCGGCCCCGCCGAATGCACCCCCGCCCTCAGGGTCGTAGACGAGCTGGACCTGTGGCACTGCGGCGGCGACCCCGTCCAGCGCACCAATCTGGTCCGCAACGTCGACGTTCATGGGAGCGGTGCCAATGGCGACGCCAATGCTCGAGGCATCGGTCACCAATACCTTGCCGGCGAAGTACTGGCTGCCACCGTCGACCAGGGCGTTGATCTTGTTGGCCATGGAGCTGAACACCACGAGCGCCCAGATGCCGATGGTGATGCCCAGGATGGTGAGCGTGGTTCGCAGCTTGCGACGCGCAAGCTGACGGAGCAGGCGCATGGGTCTCGGGGCCTCCGTTCAGGGCGCCGGGCCGATGGCCGGCTGCCGTCAGCCTACCCGGCCTCGCGGTTGGGCGCAGAGCGGGGTGGCTACCATGGGCCGATGCGCAGGCGTCCCGTCGCTCCGGGGCCGATGTTCGGGTGGGCCGGCGACTCGCGCTGGCGCCAGGTCGCCGCCTGGCTGGTGCGCAGCGCGATCATCGTGGTGGTGGCGCTGGCCGCGTACGTGGCGCTCTTCTACCTGTTCGCTGCCGCTGGTGCTGGACCGATGAGCCTCGACGCCGAGGCGCTGGATGCCCTCCTGGAGCGATTCGCCGGTGCCTGCCGTGCCGATGATCGCATCGCGGCGGGTTTCCTCTACGGATCGCATGCAGCCGGCACCGCCGACCCGCATTCCGACGTCGACCTGGTTGTGGTTGCCGCCGACGGCCACCGCGTTGCCGTATGGGACGACCGCATGGTGCTGATCCGATCGCTGGGCGACCCGCTGCAGGTCGAGGACTTCGACGAACACGAGACGGTCTTTGTCATCCTGTCCGACGGGACCGACCTCGAGCTGACGGTCACCGATGCGCGAGGGTTGCCACAGTCGAGCCGCGGGCCGCATCGGGCCATTCATGATCCGAACGGGATCCTGGCAGGCGTGGTCTTTACCGGCAGCCAGCCCGACATGGACGGCCAGGTCGAGCAGCTGCGGCGCCAGGTGCAGTGGTTCTGGCATGACATGGCGCACTTCACCGCGGCCATGCACCGCGGGCAGCTGTGGTGGGCCGCCGGACAGCTCGAGACGTTGCGTCGGTACTGCGTCAACCTGGCGCGGCTGCGGGTCGACTTCGGCGGCCACCTGGACGAGTTCGACAAGCTTGAACTCGCCGTCCCGGCGAGCGACCTCTCCCCGCTGCGGTCGACGTTCGTGCCGATGGACCGCGCGCAGTTGCTCACCGCCGCCCGCACCGTGGCCGATTACTACCGCGCGATCGTGCCCGACCTGGCCGCCGCGCACGACATCCCGTATCCCACCGAGCTCGAGGCCGTGATGCGAGCGCGCCTCGAGGCGCTGGAGCCCTGACCGTGGCAGGCGAGAGCCCGTTCGAGCAGCTGGACTACCTCTACATGCCCAGCCGCGACGTGGCGGCGGACCTGCGCTTCTTCTTGGACGTGCTGGGGGCGCGTCCGGTGTTCGCCATCGATGGCATGGGAGCTCGCGTGGCGATGCTGGAGCTGGGCGCGCCTCCGCCGCACGTCCTGTTGGCTGATCACCTGGAGGGCGACGCACCGGTGCTGGTCTACCGCGTCGCCGACCTGGACGCCGTCATGCTCACCCTCCGCGAGCGCGGCTGGAAGGGCGGGACCCGGTTGGAGATCCCCCAGGGTCCGATCTGCTCGTTCATCGACCCGGGCGGCCACCGGCTGGCGATCTACCAGCTCACTCGCCCCCAGGTCATCGAGTCGTTCGCCGGGCGCCGCGACTTCTAGAAGGATCGAGCCTTGAATGGCGATCCTTTACTTCCGCGACCAAAAGACGTAGAACAACCAGCGGCGCTGCCGGCCTTCCATGGTTGGCCATTGGACCGGAGTCTGGTACGCGGTGATGTTCGACGGCCCCTCGCGTATCGCGACTCTCGCCGCCTATCTGCCCAGGGCCGTGCTCGAGAGTCTGTCGGTTGCGGGCGCCGTGCCCCCGGAGCCGCACGGCGAAGAGTTTCCGGCGGCGCTCCTGCTGGTGGATATCACCGGCTTCACCGCGCTCACCGATGCAGCCGTCAAGAGCGGAGCCGCTGGGACGGAGCGACTGGCTCGCTCGCTCAACGTCTTCTTCACGCGGATCATCGAGATCGTCACCGATCACGGTGGGGACGTGGCCAAGATTGTGGGCGATGCGCTCCTGCCGATCTGGCCCGCGGTCAATGAGGATCTAGCAACAGTCACGCAGCGGGCGGCGCGCTGCGGGCTTGCCATTGCAGCAGAACGGGGCGAGCTCGACCTGGATGGGATCCGGATGTCCCTGAAGGTTGGCGTGTGCGCTGGCGAGGTCGCCACCGCCCACATCGGCGGGCTGGAAGGTAGATGGCTGTACCTGATCACTGGCGAAGGGGCTCGCCAGCTCTCTGAGTTCGACACGTACCTCGCAACGGGGGAAGTCGTTGCGTCGCCGGAGGCCTGGGCGGCGGCCGATGGGCGGCTCATCGGCGATGCCATCGGTGGCGGGCGCGTGCGGATTCAATCAGCAGGTGACGAAGTCACCCCACGGCCACTGCCCTCTCTCGCTCCACCACCTGAGTTGGAGTCCGCCGTCCGCGGTTACGTCCCGGAAGTCTGTTTGGCGCGTATTGATGCTGGCCACGCCGACTGGCTCGCCGAATTGCGAAGGACAACGGTGGTATTCGTGGGCGTTCGCGACGTCGCCACATCCGCCCCCGACCGGCTTGCGCAGCTGCAGCGGGTGGCCCAGACGACACAGCGGATCGTGACGCGGTACAACGGCTGGCTGAAGGAGATCACGACCGACGACAAGGGCACCACGCTCATCGCCGTCTTCGGCGTCGCTCCCTTCAGCCACGAGGACGACGCTGCCCGAGCCGTGCAGGTGGCATTGACCCTACAGGCAGAGATTCGCGCGCTTGGCCTCAATGCCGGTGCCGGGATCACGACTGGCCTGGCGCTGTGCGGCCCCATTGGCAGTGCAACTCGGCGTGACTTCGCGGTGTTGGGCCGAGACATCAATCTCGCAGCCCGGCTCCTGCAGGCCTCCGGTGACGAGTGGGTCTTGTGTGATGCGACGACTCGCGACATGGTCCCGAGCGGACACTCGTTTGAACGTCTGCCCGCCTTCGTGCTGAAGGGCCTTGCATCACCAATCGACGTCTTCCGCGTTAGCTCGACGCAGCCGACCGGCCGCCGGAAGGCGATCGTCGATCGCACGAGTGAACTTGCCGCCGCCATCGATGCGGTCGACGCAGTCCGGACTGGAACCGGAGGCCTGGTCGTGCTCGAAGGCGAGCCAGGCATCGGCAAGTCGCGTCTCGTCGAGGAGCTGGTCCGCCACGCGCAATCCGCTGGTCTGCGCCCGCTGGTTGGCCTCGCAGCCGAGATCGAGGCATCGACTCCCTACCACGCGTGGCGGAGAGTATTCGAGGGCTTGCTCGGTATCGATGGAACGCCCGAGCTCGCCGCTCGTCGCCGCATCGTCCTCCAGACGCTCGCCGACGACGAGTCGATGGCGAGGCTTGCACCTCTTCTCGATCCGATCCTCTCGATCGACCTCGAGGACGATGAGGTCACATCTCAGCTCAGCGGGGCCGTTCGGGCAGACAATACGAACGACCTCCTCATTCGATTGCTTGCCAGAGAGGCCTCGGCGCGGCCCACCATGGTCGTCCTCGAGGACGCCCATTGGTTCGATTCGGCCTCATGGTCGCTGGTCCTGCAAGTGCGCCGAATGGTCAGTTCCGTGCTGGTCGTGCTCACGATGCGGCCAGTCTTCGACGCATCGGCCGACCCCCTTGGCGGCCTGCGCGGCGATGCAACGACCCTGCATCTCAATCCGCTGTCGATCGATGATGCGATTGACCTTGTGAAGGAGCGGACCGGGGCCGCCCGTGTCACCGAACCGGTCGCGGCGCTCGTCCGCCAGCGCGCGGAGGGAAATCCGCTATTCATCGAGCAGCTCACCTATGCGATGCGCGACGCAGGCCAAATCGTCGTCGACAGTGGTGAAGTGCGCGTCGCTCCTGGTGTGGCCGATCTCGAAGCCTCGATGACCCCTGACACCGTTCAGCGCGTGATCACGTCGCGGCTCGATCAACTGCCGCCGGGCGAGGCCATGACAGCGAAGGTTGCGAGCGTCATCGGTCAGCGATTCGCGCTCAGAACACTGGTTGAGATCTACCCGCTGCCGACCGAAACAGCGACCGTCGTCGGCCATCTCGACACGCTGAGCCGCCTCGAGCTTGTCGCGCCCGTCCCTTCTCCGGCTGAGCCTGTCTACCAATTCCGGCACGTGATCACCCAGGAGGTCGCGTACAACCTCATGCCCGCTTCGCAGTCGAGCGGGCTGCATCGCAGCCTGGCGGAGTGGTACGAGCGGACCTATTCCTCAGACCTGGGTCCCTATCACACATTCCTCGCATTTCACTGGAGCAAGGCCGGAGTCCCGGCACGAGCGATCGACCACCTGGAACTGGCCGGCGCAAGGGCGCTCCAGACGTTCGCCAACGACGAAACGATCGCCGTCCTCGAAGAGGCCCTGTCCCTCGAGACTCTTGCGGGGCTTGAGCTCGATCCCTCGAGACTGGCACGCTGGAGGCTCCAGCTGGGCGACGCATACGTGAATATGTCGCGCTATCACAAGGGTCGAGAGCACTTGGAAGCCGGCCTGCGACTGATGAGGCGAGCGGCGCCGTCGACTCGACCGGGGCAGGTCGTGGCCGTCCTGGGAGCCGTGCTGCAACAGCTCATTCGAAGAGCGGGACTCATCCGGCGTAACCGCCAGCTGAGCCCGGCGGAGCAGGACGAACTCATGACCGTCGGCAGTGCCTATGAGCGCCTCGCCGAGGCGTCCTACTACGGTCGCGAAACGCTGCTGCCGTTGTACTGCGTAATTCGGGTCCTGAACGAGGCCGAAGCCTCTCGGCTCCCCGGTGCCATGGCGCGCGGGTTTGCGGGCACTGGCGCCCTGCTGGGCATCGCACCGATGCCGAGAGTCGCCGAGTGGTACCTGCAACGCGCGCTGAAGCTGTTGGACGGCGTGGAGGACCTGGCATCTCACGAGATTGTCCGGATCGTGGTTGGCTTCTACTACGTCGGCGTCGGCAACTGGGATCTCGCTCGCGCACAGTTCGACAGCGTCCGGCAGATCGCGCAGCGGTTGGGCGACCGACGCCGTCTGGATGACGCCATAGGCAACCTGGCCGAGCTCGAATCACTCAGAGGATCCTTCGACGTCGCGGCTGCGCTGGCTGGTGAGCTGGTGACCAATGCCACTGCGCGGAATGACGATCGGTATCGCGCCGAAGCCCTGACCGAACTCGCACTCAGCTCATGGCGGCTGGGGCAGGCTGACGTGGCGCTGCGATCCCTCGGCGCACTTGATCCGCTCGCGGCGAACGACCGCGAGCTGACCGACGAGCTCAAGCTCAGGATCCGCGGTATCGCAGCGCTCGTTCACAGCGATCGCGCTGACTGGGCCGCAGCCAGGACGGCGGCGGATCTGGCGATGGGCCTTACCGCCAACCAACGCCCGGCGTCCTTCGGCACCTTCCTGGGCTATGCCGGCCCAGCAGAGGCATATCTGACTCTTTGGGAGACGGGCCAGTCGGGCGCCGATGTGCAGTCACGAGCCGCCGACGCACTGGGTCGGCTACGTGCATTCGCCAAGGTCTTTCCGGTCGGCCGCCCGCGCTCAGCATTGCTCGAGGGGCGTCACCACTGGCTGCGCGGGCAGGCGCGATGCCGCGATGCGATCGTGGGATCGGGCGATCCAACTCGCCGAGCGGCTCTCGATGCCGTATGAGCAGGCCTTGGCACATTACGACATCGCTCGTCACCTGGAGCCAACCAACGCCGCCCAGGCGAATCACCTGGCCGCGTCCCGGGACCTCTTCGACCGGCTGCATGCTGCGCGCGACCTGGCCAGGGTCGACCTGATCGCGGGCGCCAGCAGCAGCTCGGGCGGCTGAGGTGACGGACCTCTACTTCGACCGAGCTGCGCGACATCGTGCGGGGAGCGGTTCGTCGAAGCCAGCGACGACTTCGCAGCGATGCGCCCACCCTCGCCGGCCACGCCCTCACGTGGCAGCGAACGCTGGCTGGCGGCGCCGAGCCCGAGGCCTACTTCCTGCACCCCGAGGCGTTTCCGATGGTCCTCCTGCCATGGTGGCTCGAATCGACCATCCACGAGCCTCCCGGCCCGCGGCTTCCAGAACGACATCGTGTATTCGTCTGTCAGCGGCTATTACTTCGTGCGGATGATCGACGACCTGATGGATGGCGATCGGCCGGTTGCGCCGGCCGTCCTTCCGATCCTGACGTTCTATCACGCCGAGTTTCAGCAGGCCTACTACCGCTATTTCCCCTACGGCCATCCCTTCTGGGAGGCATGCGACGCCGCCACGATGGCGTCAGCGGAAATGGCGTCGCGTGATGCCGAGCTGACAGAGATCGATCGGGCTCGATTCCTGGAGATCAGTGCCCGGAAAATCGCCGGCGTCAAGGTTCCGATCTCAGCCGTCTGCCATCGCTATCAGCGGACCGACCTGATCGCTCCCTGGTTCCGGCTGGTCGACCTGTTCGGCCGTTGGCACCAGATGCTCAACGACATCCGAGGCTGGAGCCGTGACCTCGAGGCGGGTCGGCGCACGTACTTCCTCTCGCAGGCGACGGCGGCCGCCGCGGCCGAAGACGGCTCCGTCGCCGAGTGGGTGGTTGGCGATGGCCTGTCGTGGGGCGCCACCCAGCTCGAGGGGTGGATGACTGAACTGCTCGAACTCGCTCATGGCCTTGGCAGTCCGCCGCTCACGAAGTATCTCGAGGCGCGACGGACCTCGCTTGCCAGCGAATGGAAGGAGCTGCAGCCGAGCCTTACCGCGCTCAGGCACCTGGCTTCGACGCTGCGATGACCTGCAGGCCGAGATCAGCCGTGAGAGTCGATGCCGCCAGTTTTGGCTACTGCCCAGCACGGGGAGCGGAGTATCATTTCCGGCGCACGAAGGACCACGGAGCGCGGCGAAGCGCCTGCTACGCCCGTCTTCGGTCTGGGAGAGCGGTGATCATGCGGGACGATAACCACCGCATCCGCGTTGCCGTTGAGCTGAACGCCCTGCACTCAACTGGCGTCTTCGGCGATGCGCTGGAAGGCAGCCGTATCGGCACGGGGACGCCGATCTATGACCTCAATCCAGCGCACGCGGATCCGCTGTACGAGCGTATTCCCCTCATCGGCGGAAGTGTCCCGGCATACGCTGATATGGCCCTCAACCCGGCCATGGGCGCCGTGCTCATGGCGGTCAGCCACGGGATCGCGTGGGACGCGCCGAAGCTGCTCCGCCGGGCTGAGCGGGCGGCCGCAAGACACCTGGCCCCCGGCTCCTGGGATCCAGAGGCCACCCGCTTCGTCGCCTACAGCTATCCGAAGTTGGCAGTGCAATTCTCGGCGAAAGGCAAGGAGCTGGCCCTCCTCGAGCTATTTTCGTGGCAACCGGTGCCTCCGCTGCGCGAACGCGCGCGCAACGAGATGCCGACGCTCTTCGATCGCTGGTCCTACTTGGACCAGCAGCCGGCCCAGAGGCTGGCGGCCAAGCGTCGGGCTTTCAACTCGCGCGTCGGCGAGATCGCGAGCTATTCCAGGCCGCCAAGGTCTGGCGCTCGATCGGATCGCCCGCGACCAGTTCGCCGGTCTCATTGATGCGGCGCCTGTTCGCGGAGACTCGAGTCCAGGCCGCAGCAAGGCGAAAGGTAGTGGCGGAACGGGCGCCGGCAGCGGAACGGGCGCCGGCAGCGGAACGGGCGCCGGCAGCGGCACGGGCGCCGGCACTGGAACCAGTGCTGCCAGCGGAACCGGCGCCGGAACACCGGCGAGCCAAGGCGAGCTGCAGTTCTCAACTCGTGGCACCAATCACGCAATCTGCTATGAGGTTCAGGGCCAGACCACGCCGTTCTGGTGCGTCGCGGCGAGCGTCGAGATGCTGCTCGACTTCTACCGGTACGAGTACACCCAGACGCGCGTTGCCGCGGCACTCGGATTGGGTACGCAATCGAATCCGCAAGACCTGCCCACCGGCCAGGAGGGCATCGTCATCAACGCGATCGAGGCTCTGACGTCCAAGGCCCTGGATGTCACCAGGCTCGACGACCCGACCTGGGAAAACTTCCGGGACGAGATCGTCGCCAACCGCCCGGTCATCAGCATCGTGCCGGGCCACGCGCGCACGGTTGCCGGTTACACCGATACCGGACCGGTGACGCCGGCGCTCAGCGCATTTCGTGGCCTCCTCGTTTACGATCCCTGGCCCCCTGTACAGGGTGTCGTCACACGCTGGGAAAACGTGGACGTCCAGATTTACACGATTGCCTTCACGGCCCGGCTCAGCCTCGTATGAGCGAATCACCGGGCGCCGTAGAAGCCCGCCGGCTCGTGGCAAACCTCATCGATACCGGATTCATCACGGAAGCGCGAGCCAAGGAAGCGGAGTTGCACGCGATCCAGGTCAATGCGCCGGATGGCGAAGCCGCAGGGTGGTTCGTGGGGCTCGTAAGCGGTGAGCGGCTGCTTGGCTTTGCCCAACTCGACGAGGCCCTTCGGTTCCGGCGCTACGCCTCTTTCGCGGGCGCGGAGCCAGCGGCCAAGGATTGGTTGGAGTCGTCCGCGGTGCTGTCGCGGGCCCGCGAGCGCTCCCGCGCAGATCTCGAACTCGGCCAGCCATTTCTCAGCTTCGACATGAACCCGGACCGCATCGCGTGGGTGGTTCCGGCAACGGAACCGGACGGCACCGGACGTCGTGTCTTCGTCGCCGGCGAGGCGGTGTTTGAGCGCGACGTATGATAGGCAGGGGCTAGTACTTTTAACCGGAGGCATCCATATGGCGCCCAATGACGGTGACGAGTCGCGCAAGTCTTCAGACCCGTTTTACGAATTACTGGGCAAGGCGCTTGTGGACGAGAAGTACCGGGACAAGCTGCTGGATCCAAAGACGCGAGCCGACGCGCTGAAGGATATCGGGATCGCCAAGCCGACCGAGACGCAGCTCAAGGCCGTTGAAAACGCAAAAACGGCGCTCCAGACCCTGGAGGGATCGTTCGGCGAGGGCATCGGCGCTGCATAGTCCTGGGCACTGATCCGCGCCCCGTCCGCCACTCTCGGGCACTCAGGAGCTTGCGGACCGGGCGCCATGTGGAGTGAGGCGCAGCGCGTTGAGCGCGAGCGCCTCTGGCCTGGCGTGGAGGAGCTCCTGAGCGGCCTGCCGCCGAGCCTATTCGGCCAGGTGAAGCTTCTCGAGTACGACCTGGCGCTCCGCTACTCCCCGAGTGGTCAGTTCAGGGACATCTTCCTGGGCGCTGACCAGTTTCCGCTCCTGTCGATCGGCAGCTGGCTGATCGAAGACCTCTCACTCGAGTCCGGCCCGAAGCGCGAACGAACGGAACGGCGTCTATTCCGTGCGGCCTTTCTCGTGGCCGCACGGACCCACGTGGTGCGGAGCGTCCTCGACTCGACGTCGTTCTACGACTCCGAGCACCTCGTCCTGCTCCAGTTCCTATCGGAGCGCTTGGTCGCCGAGCTTTCGCGGATTGTTCCGACTGGAGCGCGTGCCTGGGAGGCATACGAGGCGATTGCCGTTGACGGCCTGGAGGAAATGCTCGTCCATCGGCAGACTCCAATTGCTTCCTTGGCGCGCGACGGACCGGACGCCTTCCTCAACGCGCGCTGGTCAAGCCCGGCAAAGCTGCTCGCCCATGCGACGCTGACGGTGGGGCGGCGCCCGGATGCTGCGCCCAGGATGAACGTGCTGCTGGAGCACGTCGCACGTGCATTTGAGATCAAGTCGGATCTGCTTTCGATACATGCCGATCTGCTCGCGGGTCGGCCGACCTATCCGATCGCGTTCGTCGCTCGCACCGCGGGCCTCTCGCTCGATCCCTGGCCGGACGCCACACTGGTGCTTGGCGCCCTGGTAGCGACCAACTCCGCGGATTCGATGATCGACGCCGCAACCTCCCGGCTTCGCGAGGCTCGCCAGCTCGCCGTCGATATCGGTTTGTCCACGTTCGCCTCATACCTGCTCGATGTCGAGCGTGGGCTCGAGGACCGCCGTCCACACCCAGCGCCCGACCGCGTGACAAATGCGGCCGCTGGGACTCGTGCTTCGACTCCCCCGCCGCTGATGGTCCTGACCCAGCCAACACTTCCGAAGGCGCTGGAGATGGCCGAGGGATTCCTCATGGCGGATCCGTCGTTTCGTGAAAGCTGGGAGTCGCACCGAGAAGGGATGTTTGGCGCCCCCGAGGTCGCATCACACTTCCCCGCCGGGCTCATCCTGGAAACCCTGAGTCGCCAGGGAATTGAGGTGTCCACACACGTCGACGCCTTCCTTGCGTTCACTGCGGACAACCAATTCCGATATTACGACCACGATTGGTCCCACATTGACTCAGACACGCTCGGTGTCTACCTGCGCCTGATTCCGCGAGCGGCGTCGGCTGGTGAGAGCCCAGCCCTGGCTTCCGTCCTCGCGTGCCTTGAGCGCGACGTCGCATCGATGGGTCGTGTCCCCGTGTGGATCACGAACTGCGACGGAGGCCCACGCGAGCGGCCTTCCATGTTCGACCTCGGAGAAGGTTGCGGCACGGTCGCCGCACATCTTCTGCTCGGACTGCTGAGATATGCACCGGATCGGTACGGGACGACGATCGAACGCGGAGCCCTTCAATTGCTCGAGCAGATTGGAAGCGTCGGCCTGCGCGCCAATGTGAACTATCCGCCGACCTTTGCGTTGGGGGTCTTCGGCCGATTGATCGCCGGCCTCGAGGCTTCGACGCTCGGCTTTCTGCGAGGCCGGGCCAAGCGTGCCGTCGACAAGGCGATGGGCGTGCTCGCTGTCGAGTTGGACCGAGCGATCGCGACGAGTGTTCGGACGCCTCAGCAGGCCGCCTTGCTAACGACGGCATGTCTGCATATGAAGCGATCGGAGGAGGTTGATCCCAGGTGGCGCACGACGATCCTCAAGGGACAGTCGTTTGACGGCGGCTGGATCGGGGAGCCATTCGCGGCGGCCCCAAATCGGGGCCTTGCCGTGACCTGGTATTCGAGCCGCCTGCTCACCAGCGCGCTCTGTTACGACGCCTTGAAGTCCTCCGTGGCTTCGATCTAGCCGGACTCGGTGTCGGCCTCCGAGGCGCCGGCGGCATAGGCCTTGGAGTTCTCCTCGAACATCTGCCTCAGCTTCGCCGCCTGGCGGTCGTAGGCGTCCTTGTCGGCCCAGGTCTGGCGCGGCTGCAGCACCTCCGCCGGGACGTCGGGGCAGCTGGTGGGCACCATCAGGTCGAAGACCGGGTCGCGGACGAACTCCACGTCGTCCAGCTCGCCGTTCAGGGCGGCGCGGACCATGGAGCGGGTGTGGTTGATGTTCATCCGCTCGCCGGTGCCGTACGGGCCACCCGTCCAGCCGGTGTTCACCAGCCACACCGGGACCTGGTACTGGTCCAGCCGCTCGCCAAGCATGGCCGCGTACTCGCGTGGGTGGCGTGGGAGGAACGGCGCGCCGAAGCCGGCGGAGAAGGTGGCCTTCGGCTCCTTGACGCCGACCTCGGTGCCGGCCAGCTTGGCGGTATAGCCGCTGATGAAGTGGTACTCGGCCTGCTCGCGATCCAGCCGCGAGATCGGCGGCAGCACCCCGAACGCATCGGCCGTCAGGAAGACGACGTTGCGCGGGTGCCCGGCCATGCCGGTTTCCGAGGCATTGCCGATGAAATGCAACGGGTAGGCGGCACGCGTGTTCTCGGTGATCCGGTCGCTGTCCAGGTCCAGGGCGCGGGTCCGCGGGTCGAGGTCGACGTTCTCCAGGACGGTACCGAAGCGCTTGGTGGTGGCGAAGATGTCCGGCTCGTACATCGGCGACAGGCGGATGGTCTTGGCATAGCAGCCGCCCTCGAAGTTGAAGACGCCGTCGTTGCCCCAGCCATGCTCGTCGTCGCCGATCAGGGAGCGCAGCGGATCGGCGGACAGGGTGGTCTTGCCGGTGCCGGAGAGGCCGAAGAAGATGACGGAGTCGTTCTCCGCCCCGACGTTGACCGCCGAGTGCATCGGCAGCACGCCCTCTGCCGGCATGAGGTAGTTCATGACGGTGAAGGCCGACTTCTTGATCTCGCCGGCGTACTTGGTGCCGACGATGATCACCTCCATCCGCTTGAGGTGCAGCAGGATGGCGGTCGTCGAGCGCGTGCCCTCCGTCTCCGGATCGGCCAGGAAGGACGGGACGTTGATGATCGTGAAGTTCGGGCGGAAGCCGCTCAGCTCGTCCGCGCTGGGGCGGCGGAACAGGTTGCGGGCGAAGATGCTGGCCCACGCCGTCTCGGTGTAGACCCGCAGCGAGCGGCGGTGGTCCGGATGGGCGCCGATGAACAGGTCCTGCGCGAACAGGTCGCGATCGGCCACGTACTTGAGGAGGCGGGCGCGCAGCCGGTCGTAGTGCGCCTCGCTGATGGGGTGGTTGACCTCGCCCCACCAGACCGATGCCTCGCTGGAGGGCTCGCGGACGACGAACTTGTCCTGCGGCGAGCGGCCGGTGTGTGCCCCGGTGCTGACCACCAGCGGGCCGTCGGCGGCGATCAGCCCCTCGTCATCCCGGACCGCGATCTCGTAGAGCTCGGCGACGCTCAGGTTCGTCCGAAGGTGGCGACCGATGGTTTCGGCCGCGGCGGCGGTTTGCATGGGGTCTGCGATTCTCCTGTTGCGGTGCGCGCTCGGGCACGCTGGCATCCGAGGGCGACCGGCCGCGCGTACCCGAGGGAACCTCGAGAGTCGGCTTTCGCAGCCACCTGCATTCCCGGCCACGGGGCCGGGTGCGTCGTCAAACGATGGGTCGTCGGACCCCGGGTGTCAAGGCGAGCCGGCTTCCCCGCTCGCCGAGCGGCTCTGCGCGCCGCTCCCCACGGCGCCGATCTCCTCGACCCACTCTTCCAGGCGCGGCAGGTGCTCCGCCACGTGGTCCGGCCCGGCCTTGCGCAGCCAGTATTCGGCGGCCGGGGTCAGCTCCTTCAGCTCGTGCCAGGCGGCAACAGCTGCGACCGCGCCGCGGACGCCTGGACGTGCACCATCTCGAGCGGGATGTCGCGCATGGCCGCAAGGAAGCGGGCGTTCTCGGCGTCGACGTCGATCTCGCTCTCGCGATACGTGCCGGCCGCGATCCGCCGCAGCATCGCCGCCCCGTACGCCATCCAGGTGCCGATATGGGCGACCGCGTCCTTGGCGGTCCATCCCTCCTGGAAGTAGCCGGGCCGGTCCGCCATCTCCGGGGTCAGGCGCAGCAGCACAGCGTGCAGGCGCTGCCAGAGCTCCTCTTCCTGCTTCAGCGCATCGGCCATTGGCATTGCCATGGCGACGATGCTACGCGCAGCCGTGGCCGAGTGCCTATCCACCCGCGCGCTGAGCCCATAGAATTCAGCCGTGCGGATCGAATCGTCGATAACGTCCATCTCGTGGATCCCGTCCGAGGCGATCGAGGGGCCGTCGAAGATCCCCTTCCAGTTCGGCATCACCCACTACGACCAGCCGCCGCCGGACGAGATCCGCGACCTCGATGCGCTGCGCCGTGAGGATCGCTTCCGGGAGGCCAACGAGCTGCGGGCCTTCATCGAGGTGGATGGCGACGGCCGCATCATCGACTACGGGTACCTGGGCGGAGGGCCACATCGGCTCCGTCACCACCGTCAAGCTGGGACCGGCGGCCGTCCGCTTCCCGGCCGTCCATCTGCCCGACATCCAGGCCGATCCCGAGGTGGGGCCGACATCGGTCCGCTTCGTCCAGACCGTGGGTGGCCGCATGGGCCTGCCGACGCCACGGCCGGTGCCGCACAAGCCGTTCGCGCAGCTCTGGCCGTCCATCGCCTGGACCACGCTGGCCCTGACCATCAACGCCGATGGCTCGGCCACCCACGAGGTGGTGGGCGCCAGCCCATTCCCGCGCCACTGGTTCTACGACCACGACGGCAAGCTGATCGAGAAGTCGGCGACCATCGACTTCCGCAAGTGGTTCAACGAGTCGTACGGCGACCACACGCCGTGGGGCGACACCGACTCGGAGGCGGTCGTGACGGCCGTCGGCTCCGCGCTTGGAGCGCCAGCTCTCCACCTCGATCATGCAGGGTGGCAAGAAGCCGAAGATCCGGAGCCTCAAGGAGGGCGACTCCCTGGTCGAGCAGGGCAAGCCCGGCTCTGAGGTCTACCTCGTCCTGGACGGCATGTTCGTTGTCGAGGTCGACGGAGTGAAGGTCGGCGAGGTCGGGCCCGGGCGCCGTGGTCGGCGAGCGCAGCGCGCTGGAGCGCGGCGTGCGCACCGCCACGCTCTGGGCGGCGACTAAGGCGCGAGTAGCGGAGACCACGCCGGATGGCCTGGACCTGTCCGACCTGCGAGCGCTGGCCGCGACGCATCGGGCGGAGGGCGACTAGCTCGGTCATCGGCCAAGAATGAGTTGCGTGTGCAACAATTGACCGATGGACTACGAGGAATTCACCCGCAACCTCAAGGCGGAGCTCCGCGCCAATGACGGTGTCGCCACGAGCGGCCCCATGGCCGGCCGGCCGCTCATGATCCTGACCACCATCGGCGCCAAATCCGGCGAGCCGCGTGAGGCGGTCATCACCTACACCCGCGAGGGCGACAAATACGTGATCGCCGCCAGCAAGAGCGCCGCGCCCACCAACCCGCAGTGGTATCACAACCTGCTCGCCAACCCGGAAGCGACGGTGGAGGCGGCCGGCGAGACGTTCCAGGCGCGCGCCACCGAAGTGACCGGCGCTGAGCGCGATCGGCTGTACGACCAGCACGCCGAAGAGCGGCCGGAGTTCAAGGACTACCCGAGCCAGACGACGCGGGTGATCCCGGTCTTCACGCTCGAGCGCGTCAGCTGAGCCTGACCCTCACCAGTCGAGGAGGACGCACTCCTCATCGCCCTCGACCCATGCCCGGTGGCCGGGCGGGATGGCGACGTAGCAACCGGGGCCGGCGATCGTCTCGGTCCCATCCTCCATGAGATACCGGATGCGCCCGGCGATGACGTACTCCTGGTGCGTTTCCGGGCAGCTCGTCCAGCCATCGGTATCGGGCTTGACGAACTCGTCCCAGCTCCAGCCCGGCGCCAGGCGTGAGCGCACCACCATGACGTCATCGATCGTCACAAACTCGCCGCGGCTGCGCCCGTCCTCGAACTCGTAAACCTCGTCGGGCTGGTCGAAGCTCTTGATCTGCACGCCGGCCATCGGCCGATTGCCTCCGTTGCCAGGGTTTGGTGGGCCGCCTCCGGATTATGGACCGGTCCACATTGGCCGATGTCGTGCAGTCACCTCGATGAAATGGCCGACTACACCGTCAACCAGCGCGCCGTCGCGCATGCCCGGAAGCTGATCGATGCCCATCAGTACGTCCTGGACTCCGATTGGGGTGAGCGCCAGCCTCGTGCCGACGACGAGAACCGCTATCTGAAGTCCCACGACTGGGACGAGTACGCCGAATGGCACCTGGGGCTGACCGATGGCGCGGCCGATGAGACCAAGGCCCGCTACGCGTTCGTGTATGGCGACTTTCGGCGCATCCATCGCACCGGATTGATCGCCTGCGAGTACCGCGCGGCGGAGTGGCGGCACAAGGCAGTCGAACTGGCCGCGCATGACCTGCTGCAGCAACTGGACAAGGTGAGTGGCAACGCACAGAGTTAGGAACCCGATTTTGAAGCATCTGCCCCTTCCGGGAGTCATACCGGGTGCTCGCACGGATGGGATGCACGGTGCCACGCACGAGTTGGGGGCACAGCGGCATACGATCGGCAGCCACCTTCGCGGTGGTGGCCGTCACCGCTGCTGCATTCCTCACCGGGGTCGCCGTGGGCTCCGCTCAGGCGGCCGCCCGCGCGACGGATCCGGTGATCGGCACCGGCAGGCCAGGGCATTCGCTGCCTCTTCGCGACGATGGCTTCATGCGCATCCCGCCGCCGCCGGCATCTCACGGCTCGGACAGTCCGCCGGAGGAGGGACCGGCCTGCTCGCTCGCCGAAGAGCGCACCACGCTTGATCCATGGCGTCGGTGGAACGCACTGGTGCTGGACACGTCCCTTGCGCTTCGGCCGCGTGACGTGCCCCCTGATCTCGTCGACACCGCCCAGGCCGCGCTGAACGGCGGCCACCTTGTCCGCGCGATCGTGATCGACGACCTGCGAGCCATGGCGCGCGCCGCCCGCGCGGCCGGTGCCGGGCTGGCCATCCAATCGGCATATCGATCCCATGCCGAGCAGGTGGCGACCTTCGCGTATTGGGTCGCCGCGGTTGGACGGCCCGAGGCGCTCGGGAGCAGCGCGCGGCCGGGCCACTCGGAGCATCAGCTGGGCACGACGATTGACTTCACGAGCGCCAATGCCGGCTCCCCGCCGTGGAAGCGGTCCGACTGGGGACGCAGCCGTCCGGGCGCGTGGCTCATGCGTCACGCCTGGCGATATGGCTTCGTGCTCTCCTACCCGCGCGGCGCACGTAGCGTTACGTGCTACGCCTACGAACCGTGGCACTGGCGGTATGTCGGTCGACACATCGCCGCCGCAATTCACGCGTCAGGCCTGGCACCCAGGGAGTGGCTGCTCCGCTGATCAGACCATGAACTGGTCGTGTCGCGCCCAGAGGTCCCGCCACTGATCGGGCGTGAGCGAGCGGCCGGACTGGCGGATCTCCTCGAGCTCGATGAAGTAGCGCTCGCGCGCCGCACCCGGCGCGAACAGGATCAGCATCGACGCTGGCTCGTCGGAGTCCGCGCTGAACGCATGGATGCCGCCCTCTGGCACGTACAGGAAGTCGCCCGCTCGGGCCTCGACCCAATCGGTCCCGTCGTACACCCGGACCGTGCCCTCGAGAATGTAGAAGGACTCCGAGTAGGTCCGATGAAAGTGCGGCTTCGGGCCGCCCGCATGTGGCGCCATGTCGCGGCGGAAGAGCCCGAACTGGCGTCGAGTGACGCTGCCGGGCGCCACGAAGGTCATGGCATTGGTCGGCGCCTGCAGGTCCGGCTCGCCGGCCGGACGGTAGAAGGCCGACACCTCGCCATCGGGATGGTCGTACGACACGGGGCTCAGTCGACGATCGGCGCCGGATCGTAGCCGTGCCAGCCGTTGTGCTTGCGCAGGAAGTAGCCGGCCAGGAAGGTCAGGATCGCGGAGCCGAAGGTCCGGATCGTGATGTCGGCCACGTCCCGGGTGGGATCCAGCTCGACGAAGTCAATCGCCATCACCCGCGGGTCCTGCCCCAGCACGAACAGCGCCTCGAGCAGGTCCGTCGGCGACAGGCCGTCGGCCGTGGCGGCCGCCGTGCCGGGCGCGTAGCCGACCTCCAGCACGTCGATGTCGACGGTGACGTAGATCGCATCGGTGTCGCGGCCGGCAATCTCGAGGGCCGCGGCCACCATCGGCTCAATCCCCTGCTGGCGGATGGCGCGCGCGGTGAAGATGGTGCCGCCCTGGCCCTCGACCCAGCGCTTGTAGTAGCTGGCGTTCATGAAGCCATGGATGCCGAACTGGACCAGGTTGCTGCCGCGCACGCGGAGGCCGGACTCCAGGATGCCGCGGATCGGCGTGCCGTTGGTCGGCCCGTGGTCCATGACCCGCACGTCGTTGTGCGCGTCGAAGTGGATGAGGCCCACCTGCTGGTCCGGGTGCGCTCCGCAGTAGGCACGCACCGCCGGCGCGGTGATGGCGTGGTCGCCGCCGATGATCACCGGCAGAAAGTTCTCCGGCTGGCTCATGCAGGCCTGCAACGACTCCTGGATGTGATCCAGGCCGGCATACAGGTCGACGATCGGGGTCGACACGTCGCCCAGCTCGCGGACCCGCAGCGTCGACATGTCGACGTCGAAGTCCGGCGTGAAGGTGGTGAAGATGGCCCACGCATCGCGCAGCGCGTTCGGGGCGGCGTAGGCGCCGTTGGGCAGGATCGAGGTCTTGCTGAAGGGGACGGCGATGATCCCCACGTCCAGCGGCGAGTCGAAGTCCCACGGCTCGATCCAGTTGTTGACCCGCAGCTCGTGGCGGTCGTTCCAATGCGAGATCTTGTGCTTCTCCGGCACCAGCAGGTGCGGGATGTCGCGCGGCACCTGCGGCCGCTCGTACGGCTCGGCGATGGGATGGATGGTCTCGGTCACGGCATGGGTCCCGATCCGCCGTGGCCCGCCCGTTCGGGCGGCGGCAGCATGTTCATCGCCACGAACTCGTCGCTGAGCGAGCCCAAGGGGTTCTCACGCGTGGGCAGCCCCTGGACAAAGGGCAGCAGGTCGGTCTTGGCGATCTCGAAGATGCGGCGCAGCTCCGGCACCGGGTCGCGGCTCTCGTCGACGCGGATGTCCCACAGCGGGTACTCCTCGCGGTCGACCACCAGCAGTGCGGCACACTGCCGGCCCCGCTTGTCGCCGCCTGCCGCCTGACCCGCCTCGATCGCACGGACCAGGCGCTCGGCCAGGTCCAGGTCCTCGGTGCGGGTGAAGGTATCGGCCATGGCCGATACCGTCTCACCGCGGATCAGCATGTTGCCCTGGGCCGCAAAGTTCGGTCCGCTGGTCCCGCCAAACCATGGCTCGCACTCATCGCCCGAGAAGGTGGCGCTTTCACCATGGCGGTCGACCATGCCCAGCTGGCGGACGGACCGTCCGGGATCCTCCGCCAGGACCGATGCCATCGCGCCCTCGGCGCCGGCGCCGCCGTCCATCAGTCGCAGCGCGTCGATGGCCAGGTACAGGCTCGGCCATGACTGTGTGGCGACTGCGCCGACGCCGGCCCTGGCCCAGGTGACCATCCGCCCGGCCCCGACGTCGGCCGTCGAGACGGCCACGCCGAGTTGGCCGGTGCGCTCACACCGGCCAACCAGCGAGAAGGTGGTCAGCGGCCTCATGCCGTGGCGGTCGCCGCCTCCGTGGCCGCCTCGCCGAGCGCCTCGAGCTCCGACGCCTCTTCCGCTGCGAGCTGCCGTTCCCGACTCAGGTCAAGGTTCCGGCAGAGGACCCAGTAGAGGAGCGCAGAAACAGGCAGGCCGACGAAGAGCGAGAGGTCCGCGAAGTCGAGCGATCTGGCGATCGGGCCGACGAAGATCTCCTGGTCGCCGTTGAAGATCGCGAAGAACGGGACCATCACCGCGATGCCGATGAGGTATGACACCAACCCGCGCCAGTTCCAGGCGCCGTAGATGCCGTTCGGCTTGAAGATCTCGAGGATCGCGTAGTCGCCCCGCCGCACGAAGAAGAAGTCGACGAGGTTGATCGCGGTCCACGGGACGAGCGAGTAGAGCAGGATCACGAGAAACACGTTGTAGCTGCCGAGGAAGTCGGCCGGCAGGAGCAGGCTTCCGGCGGTCCCGAGCACGAGGATGGCCCCGATGGCGACGGCGCGCGTGGTAACGCTCGCACGGATGGGTGCGACGGTGTCAACCGCCGCGAGCAATGCCAGCGATCCGCTGTACAGGTTCAGCGAAATGACGGAGACGAGGCCAATCAACGCGGTTGCCAGGACGATCGTGCCGAAGCCCCCAAAGATCGCGTCGCCTCCGGCTGCCACGGCGCCGATGGACTCGGAGTCCGGGTAGCTGGCGAGCAGAAACGCGCCGAGAGCAATCATCCAGAAGGAGCCGGTCGCCGACCCGAAGTAGCTCCACAGGAACGTCGAGCGGACGGTTGAGGACCTCGGCAGGTAGCGGCTGTAGTCCGAGACGTAGGGTGCCTGTGAGACCTGGTAGCTCGCCACGATCACGATGACCACCAGGAACGGCGTCCATGCGAAGTCGCCCGAAACCTGCTCCGCGGGCGGGTTGCCGGTAAAGAGCACGCCCACCGTGAAGATGCCGAACACGATGAGGAACAGGTATGTGCCCCAGCGCTGGACAAAGTGGATCCAGTCATAGCCACCGATGGTCAGCACGAGCGCCGCACCGGCCATGAGCAGAATCGACAGCTGGAGGTTGAGGCCGGTCACCGTCGACAACGCCGTCCCGGCGATGATCGTGTTGAACACGTTGAAGCCGACGTACAGGAAGACGCCGATCAGCTGCGGGATGAGCGCACCGAAGTAGCCGAACTGCGGGCGTGACTGGAGCAGCTGCGGGATGCCCAGCCGCGGTCCCTGCACGGAATGGAACGCCATGAAGAACGTGCCGAAGATCTCCCCCAGCACGATCGCGACGAGGACCCATACGAGCGGAAGCCCCAGGCTCATCGCGATGAGGCCGACCGCCAGGGTCGCCAGGTTGGCGTTGCCCAGGAACCAGAGGGTGAACTGGTCGGTGACCTTTCCGTGCCGCTCTCTCAGCGGGATGTAGTCGATCGAATGGACTTCAATCGGGGACGCGGTCGTTTCGGCCGGAGGCGCAGCAGCAGTCATGGTCCCTTCCTCATCTCAGGGTCCCCCGCCGAAGTGCGCGAATCGGATATTCTGCCAAAGAATTCTATCGGAAAGGGTCAACAGGTCCTCCGAGACATGGCCAAAGGCTCCCGGATGTCCGATGCGACCAAGCCAGCTGCCGGCAGCTCCGGTCGTCACAAGCTGGATGCGACCGAGCGGGCCATGGTCGAGCTGTTGCAGCAGGATGGGCGGCTGACGGTCACCCAGCTGTCCCGATCGCTCGGCGTGACGGAGGTCACCGCCCGCCGCAAGCTGAAGCGGCTGATGGGCGACGGCATCATCCGCGTCGTCGCCACCGTCGATCCCTTCGACGTGGGCTACGAGACGCCGGTGATCATCGGCCTGAAGGTCCATCGCGGGCAGATGGAAGCCGTGGCAGAACGACTTAGCCTGCTACCCCAGGTGCGCTATGTCGGGGCCAGCACCGGGCGGGTGGACCTGATCATCGAGGTGGTGACGCGCACCAACCAGGATCTGGCCGACTTCCTGATGAACGAGCTGGCCCAGATCGAGGGCATCATGGACTCCGAGACGAATCTGATCGTGCGGATCTACAAGCAGTCCTGGGACTGGGCCATTCGCAACGACGAGTCGTAGACGTTGAACCACGACTGCCCGACCTGCGCTGGGCTCCTACGCCATATCCGGCAGCCACCGCATGAGCAGCAACGGGAGGAGCCCTAGTCGTTGGTCCCCACGCCCCGGCCGTCGCCACCCGGATCGCGGCCGGCCAGGACAGGAGGCAGCACCGAAGGCTCGCCCATCGCCGGGTTCGCCTTCTGGCTGTGGTTCGCCACCAGGAAGATGTCGTCCTCGATCTGGATGTCGGCCGGTGTCAGCGTCCCGCTGTCGTCGGCATCGATGTAGAGGTCCGCAAAGCCGCCGGGCAGCCGGCCCGCCGCGTTAGCCCCCACGAAGCTGGCCTCGAACGTCACCGGATCGAGAAGCACGACTCCGCGGACGCCTGCGCCCTGCGGCTTGCTCTCGTTCACGCAGTGTGCGGCGAACGTTGTGCCGGCAAGGATCAAGCTGAGGGCTGTTGCCGTTCCGAGACTCAACAGGGCACGTCGCATGGCTTCCTCCAACTGTCAGGGAGTAAACGGCGGGCAACGACAAGAGTCTAGGAGCCCTCTACGCGATCGCAACCCACCGGTGCCGGACGTCAACAGACACAGGCGCCCGCGGGTGGGAGCAGCCTCATCAGCGCTCCATAAGACCGGCCAGATCAGCTTTGGTGGGCGTGGGACAATCCGCCACACCATGACGACCATCGAACAGACCCGCCTCCGCGACCGGATCCGCCGGAGCGTCGCGCCATTCCTCTCCTTCTACCAGGGCCCGTTCGTCGCGCTGAACCAGGATCCCGATGTCGCCAACTTCGCTGTCGGCAATCCGCAGGAGATGCCGCTCCCCGCGTACGTGGAGGCGCTGCAGCGGGCGGTCGTTCCGCGCGACAAGGACTGGTTCGCCTACAAGATCTCGGAGCCTGCCTCGCAGAAGACGGTCGCGGCCACGCTGACACAGCGCACCGGAATGGACTGGGATCCGGCCGACGTGGCCATGACCAACGGCGGCTTCGCGGCCATTGCGACGGCCATGAAGACGCTGGTCGACCCGGGTGACGAAGTGGTCTTCCTCTCCCCGCCCTGGTTCTTTTACGAGCAGCTCATCCTGGCTGCCGGCGGCGAGCCGGTGCGCGTGACGCTTGACCCGCCGCGCTGGGACCTGGATGTTGACCGAATCGTGGGGGCCATCGGTCCACGGACCCGCGCGGTGCTGGTGAACTCGCCGCATAACCCCAGCGGCCGCATCTACAGCGCCGATGACCTTCGCAGGTTGGCCGATGCACTCTCGACCGCCTCGGAACGCATCGGCCATCCGGTCTGGATCGTTTCGGACGAGCCCTACAACCGCATCGTCTTCGATGGGATCGAGTACACGAGCCCGTCGCAGCTCTACCCACACACGATCATCACCTACTCCTACGGCAAGACCCTGCTCGCACCCGGCCAGCGGATTGGCTTCCTCACCGTGCCGCCCACCCTGGCTGAGCGCGCCGAGATCCGCGACGAGATCTTCATCCAGCAGCTGGCCGGCGGCTTCGCCTTCCCCAACGCGCTGCTGCAGCACGCCCTGGCCGACCTGGAGAAGCTGTCGATCGACATCGGGGCGCTCGAACGCCGCCGGGACCGGTTGGTGCCGGCCCTGCGCGATCTCGGCTACGAGACGACCATGCCGGAGGGCACCTTTTACGCCATGGCCCGCTCTCCCATTGACGACGACGTCGCCTTCGGCGACATCCTGGCCCGACACAGGGTGCTGGTGCTGCCGGGCTCGATCGTCGAGGTGCCGGGCTGGTTCCGGATCAGCCTGACGGCGTCCGACACGATGGTCGAGGACGGCATCGGTCGCTTCGAGGCGGCGCGCGCGGAGGCACTCTCCGGCGGCTGACAGGGGCGGCCGTCCGGGCGCGGTCACCAGCGTCGATCGGGTCACCCTGGCGGCGTTCATCGTCATGGTTGTCCTGGCCGGCGGCAACTCGGTTGGCGTCAAGATCGTGACCGACGAGCTGGATCACTTCTGGGCCGCAGCCCTCCGCTTCGGCGCCTCCGGCGTCCTGTTCGCGCTCTTGATGCTGCCGCTGCGATCGCCGATCCCGCACGGCACCGCGCTGCTCGGAGCGGTGACCTATGGGGTGCTGGCCTTCGGCGTGGCATTCGGGCTGGCCTTCGTCGCAATTCCGATGACCGGCGCCGGGGCGGGGCAGCTGCTACTGGGCCTGGTGCCGCTGCTGACGCTGATCCTGGCGCCGCTGCATGGGCTTGAGCGGTTCAGGCTCCGCGCCGTGCTGGGCTCGCTCGTCGCGCTGGTGGGCGTGGGCATCCTGGCCGCGGATCGCATCTCGGTCGACATCCCATTGGCCGGCATCGCGCTGGGAATCGTCGTTGCGCTCCTGTTGGCAGAGGCCGGCATCGTGCTCAAGCTCACCCCGCGCGCCGACCCGATTGCGAGCAACGCGGTCGGCATGCTGACGGGCGCGTTGATCCTCATCCCGCTTTCGTTCCTGCTCGGCGAGCAATGGTCGCTGCCCGCCCAGCAGGACACCTGGGCGGCGATGATCTACCTGGTCGTGCCTGGGTCGCTGGGCGTCTTCTGGTTGTTCGTGTTCGTCCTGCGCCGTTGGACCGCGTCGGCAGTCAGCTTCGAGTTCCTACTCATTCCGCTGGCCACGATCCCCTTCTCGGCGCTGCTGACCGGCGAGATCATCACCCCGCTGATGCTCGTGGCCGGCGCCATCATCCTGGCCGGCGTCTACCTGGGCGCGCTGGCACCGGATCCCGACCAGGCGGTGACCGAGCAGTCCCAGCCCTGAGCCTGAGCTACGCCCCGGGCGCCGTACGCCTCACTTCGGCGATTGCCTCCGGCACGCCACCCGTCCAGGCAGGCCCGTGCCCCGGCAGCAGCCACGCGGCTTCAACCCCACCCAGTCGGTCCAGGGATTCGACGGCCTGCGCCGGATCGGCAGTGAACGGCGCCACCTGCGGGCCGTGCCGGCCGTTGGTCACCGCATAGGTCGCCAGGGCATCACCGACGAACAGGGCGTCCAGTTGGGCGATGTGGAGGGCGGCGCTGCCCGGCGTGTGGCCGGGCACAAGGATCACTCGCGGCGAGCCCGGAACGTCCAGCGTCGCCCCATCGCCAAAGGTGCTTACCTCCAGCACCTTGGGCCGGCCCAAGCCGCCGTTGCGCAGGCCGAGCCACATGAAGGCGAGCAACGGCCCCAGCTTGATTGGTCCTAGGCCCTGGGCCGGGTTCGGGACCTCGCCGCGCGCCAGCGCGGCATCGGCCTCGTGGACCGACACCGGCACGTGCCGCTCCGACCGCAGCCGTTCGGCGAAGCCGATATGGTCCGGGTGCCCGTGCGTCAGCACGAGGGCCTCGACGTCGTCCAGCGTGCGTCCCATCTCGGCCAACGCGCCGGGCAGCCTGCCCCAGAAGCCTGGCATGGCCGCGTCGATGACGGTCACGCGCCCGGCTTCCTCCACGAGGTAGGAATTGACCGTGTCGGGGCCGACGCGGTGCAGCCCGGGCGCGATCCTCACCCGGTCACCCGGCGCGCCAGGATCGGTACTGCGGCGGCCAGTCGTCGGCGGTAGCCCGCTCGCCCAGCACCACATGCTCGACCAGCAGCTCGTACAGCGGATAGGCGTCCGACACGGTGAAGAACCAGTCCCCGGCCATGGTCTGGCGGGTTGCCGGATCGATGACGAGTTGTGCGCGGCCGCGGACGAGAAACTCATGGGGCTGGGCCGGGTCGTAGACGGCGTGCAAGGCAAAGCGCCCGTCCGACTCCAGGTCCCTGGCCTTCGCCGACTTGTCCTGGATGAACGCCGCCAGCCGGCCGTCGACCACGCCGACATTGATGGGGTGCACGCGCGGCAGACCGTTGCCCGCCACGGTCACGAGGAGCCCTTCGCCGTCGCCGCGGCGGTAGATCAGTGCGCGCCCCTGCTCGGCCATCGCAGGCTCGGCTGCCGCGAACTCGCTCCAGCTAACTCCAGTCATGGCGTCATGGTAGGCCGCGCTTCGCGCTCGGCAATCTGCCGAAAGGCCTCGAGCTCGCCACGAAAGCTGCCCTTGTAGGAACCGGTGGCGAACAGCCGTGCCGCGACGGCGGAGACCACGCCGCGCGTCCTGAATTCCTGGGTCAGCAGCGTCCCGTCACCATCGGGCCCGAAGGTGACGTCCGACTCGCCCTTGAGAATGGGATTGCCAAACCGCGTCCGGAACCGGCGCGGGCGATCGGCCTCCAGCACGGTGGTCGGGCTGCGCATGGCGCCAAAGCGGACCGTGTAGGTGGTGCCCGCCTGATCGATCGGTCCCGTGACGTCCGTCACGCCGGTCACGCCGCCCACCCATTCGTGCATGCGGTCGAGGTCCGTCCACAACGCAAACACCGCGTCCGGCGGTGCGTGAATCAGCGTCGAGAACCGATAGGCGCCCATCGGCGAATCCTAAGCCGATGCGGCGACTGATCAGCCGAAGCCTCCACCAAAGTCGCCGCCCCCGAAGTCGCCGCCATCGAAGCCACCGCTGTCGAACCCGGCGTCCCCGGCGTCACCCATGTCGCCGCCTGCGTCTAGTCGCCCGCGCCGCCCGCATCGCCGGCGTCGCCAACATCGGAGCCGGAGTCCCCGAACATGGCATTCCCGATGGCAGAGCCCACGAAGGCGCCAGCCAGTGTCGACAGGAACATCGATCCGAGACCGGGGACGCCAGCCCCGCCGAAGGTCCGTTCCATGGTCCCGGGCGCACGCATTTCGGCGCGGGTGGCCGTGCGCGCCAGCGATTTCGGATCGTCGCCGCTGATCTCCGAGGATGGCACTTGCGTGGCCAGCTGCTGCAGTACCGCCGCCCGCTGCTCGGCCGACAGCTGGGCGAACGCCTCCTGATGCGCCCGCTCGATGTCATCCGGTGGCGCCGTGCGGAGCATGTATCGGTATCGCTCGATCGCCTGCTGATCATCCATACGGCCATGGTACGCCGGGCCACTGCGATGCTCGCGGCGGCGTTTGTCGGAAACGTTGAGGCCGGCCAGCGAATCCGCTGACCGGCCTTGAGGCGCTGCAGGCCCGAGGGCCTAACCCTGGGTTGAGGTGTCGCTCGGCGGCGGTGCCGCCGGTGGTGGTGCAGCCGGTGGCGGGGTGGATGCCGGAGGCGGCGAGGCCGGCGTGGCCATCGCCTGGGCCGCAGCCACGTTGGCGGCCTGCAGCTTCTCCATCGCGGCGCGCTGCTCAGGCGTGAGCAGTGACATCTCGTGCTCGATGAACTTGTCCCGGACGCCCGGGTAGTTCAGGTACAGGAAGATCGCGCCGGCCAGCAGCCATGGGACCGTCTCTGCCTCGACCGTTGAGCCGAAGAGCAGGGCGGTGAAGCCCCAGATCAGGGTGAAGATGGCGATGAAGCTGCCGAAGCTGTACGCATAGGCGCGGAGGTTCCAGAAGCCCGCCGCTACCCAGAACCAGATCGCCGCCAGGATGACGGCCCAGATCACCTGGCCCCATTGCGGGTCGTTGAATGAGACTTCCTGTCCCGACGAACGTGAAGTTGACCCAGCCCATGAAGACCAGGGCGCGCCAGATCTCGAGAACCCCCACAAGGCCCGCGCCGATCGCGAGCAAGGTGACACCAAACGGTCGTTGCATTTATTGCCCTCCAATGACACTGTACTCGACCGAACAAGCGCCGGCGCGCTGAGCCGGCAATTCTCCTCCTCGTTCCAGGAGTCAGCACCTATGGCGGGTGGCATCCCGGGCATCATTCCGCGCTGGGAGTGGCGCACCTTCGGCGACCACTTCCCGGAGGCGGAAGCAGCCTTCGGTGCCATGGAGTCGACGGGCATCCAGGAGTCGGACGAAACCTACCTGCTGGCCGGCGCTCGCAACGGCGTAAAGGTCCGCGACGACCTCATGGACGTCAAGATCCTGCGCGAGGTCTCGTCCGAAGGGCTGGAGCGCTGGGAGCCGGTGCTGAAGGCCTCGTTCCCGATGTCGGCGGACGACGTCTCGACCGTCCTCAAGGCCCTGGGCATCACCGCTCCGCAGCTCACGCGCGAGTCCTGGACGCTCGACCAGTTCCTGGCCGACTTCGGTGGAGATGGCAAGATCTTGCGCCCGGTCAAGGTCCACAAGCGGCGCGTGCGCTACAGGGTCAACGGCTGCACCTCCGAGGTGACCGATGTCACGGCCGATGGACGGTCCACCAAGACGATCGCGATCGAGTCGGAGGATGGCGCCGCCGTGCTGGTGGCGGTTGGCCAGGTGGGCTTGGACGGATACGTCAACACCAGCTATCCGCGCGGCCTTCAGGCAATCGTCGAGGATCGCCCGCCGCGCTACACGGTCATCGACGTGGGAACCAACTCGGTGAAGTTCTACGTCGCCGAGCGGCAGGCGGACGGCGGGTGGCGGCCGATCGTCGAACGGGCAGAAATCACACGCCTCGGCGAGGGGTTGGAGCAGACCGGCGAGATCATTCCGGAGGCGCAGGAGCGCACTACGGTCGCGATCCACGAGATGGTCGACGAAGCGAGACGGGAGGGAGCCCTTGCGATCGCCGCCGTGGGCACCGCCGGTCTGCGCATCGCGCGCAATTCGGCAGACGTGCTCGCCAGCATTCGGCGCCGGACCGGCATCGACATCGAGGTCATCTCCGGTGAGGACGAGAGCCGGCTCGCGTACCTGGCGGCCCAATCGAGCCTGGGTGTGGCCAGCGGCACGGTCGTGGTGTTCGACACCGGCGGCGGCAGCTCACAATTCACCTTCGGCGAGGGGGCTCGCGTGGACGAGCGCTTCAGCGTCGACGTCGGCGCGGTCCGCTTCACCGAGCAGTTCGGGCTGGACAAGGCCGTATCGGCCGAGGTGGTCGAGCAGGCCATGGAAGCCATCGGTGCCGACCTATCCCGCCTGGATGGACGGCCCAAGGCCGATGCGTTGATCGGCATGGGTGGGGCCGTGACGAACATCACCGCAGTGAAGCACGTGCATGACGAACTACGACCCGAGCGTCGTCCAGGGCACCGTGTTGGACACGGACGAGCTCGAACGGCAGATCACGATGTACCGTGAGCGCGACGCGGACGCCCGCCGGCAGATCCCCGGCCTGCAACCGAAGCGGGCGGAGGTCATCCTTGCGGGAGCCCTCGTCGTCCGTACGGTGATGCGCAAGCTGAACCAATCGTCGCTGACGGTGAGCGATCGGGGCCTCCGTCACGGCGTCCTTGCCGAACGCTTCGGCGATTCCGGCATACCGAGCTAGGAGGTCGTCATGGCGACGAAACGCAACGAGACGCCGCGCTGGTCCGACGAGGAGCTGGCGACACTGATGTCCCTTATCAGTGGATCGGACAGCGTGGAGCTGAAGCTGACCGTGCCGACCGGGGAGCAGCGCGCGACCATCGGCGGCCTGCCCATGGACCCGGTCGAGGCCCAGCCGCGCCAGGTCTTCTTCTTCGAGACGCCGGACCTCGCGCTGGACAAGGCGGGGTTGGTCGTACGGGCGCGCCGCATCCAGGGCGGCGCCGGGGACACGGTGGTCAAGCTGCGGCCAGTCGTGCCCTCAGAGCTGCCGGATGCCGTGCGCCGGTCGGTGGCGTTCAAGACCGAGGTCGACGCAATGCCAGGCGGGTTCGTCGCCTCCGGCTCCATGAAGGGCCGCAGCTCCGGCGCCGAGATCAGCGACGTGGTGCGCGGGGCGAGGCCGCTGCGGAAGATCTTCACCAAGGAGCAGCGTGCCTTCTACGCCGAGCATGCTCCAGCAGGGATCGAGCTCGACTCACTGATTCCGCTGGGGCCCACCTTCCTGCTGAAGCTGACGTTCTTCCCCAAGGAGCTGCAGCGCAAATTCGTCGCGGAGATGTGGCTCTACCCGGATGGCTCGCGGATCCTGGAGCTGTCCACCAAGGCTTTGCCCAAGGAGGCCTTCCAGGTCGCGGCCGAGGCGCGGGCCTATCTGGTGTCGAAGGGCGTCGACCTGAGCGGCGCGCAGCAGACGAAGACGCGCACGGCGCTGACCTTCTTCAAGAACCAACTGAAGGCCGCCGCCAAGAAGGAGGCAGCGGCAGCCGCCGCCGCCGCGAAGGAATCGGCGCAAGCCGCTCGAAGGGACACCCGCGCCGGAAGACGGTCACTCCGGATTCAGCGCCAGAGCCGTCCCCCGCCTAGCGTTCGGCTGGATCCGATCCGCTCCAGCCCGTCCAGGATCAGGTCCAGCCCGAAGGCGAACGAACTCTCACCCTCTGGGCGCGGCTTCAGGTGATGGTGGATGTGGTCCACCAGGTACGGGTACTCCTCCTGTGGGAAGGTCTGCAGGAAGTTGGTGGCAGTGGCCGCGAGCTGCTCCTGGGTGCCCAGGTTCATGCCGACCACCCACAGGGTGAAGCCCATGATGTGGCTCTCGAGCGCGTGATAGCCCAGATCGGTCACATCCTCCGAGAAGCCGGCCTGTCGCAGCGTGCCCAGGATCCAGTCCATGTAGCGGATGCGCGGTTCGCTGGCCTGCTTGACCGATAGGATTGTGCTCGCTGCCCAGGGATGGGCGGCCAGGATCTCGAACTCGGCGATGGCCGTCCGGCGGATGGCGCCCTTCCAGTCGCCCGCCGGATCGGTTAGCGGAATCTCGCTTGTGACCAGGTCGACCATGCCCCCCAGGATGTCGTCCTTGCCGCGCACGTAGTGGTACAGCGACATGGCCTCGATGCCCAGCGCCTGCGCCAGCCGGCGCATGGTCAATGAGCCGATGCCTTCACGATCTGCCAGCTCGATGGCGGTCCGCAGCACCCGCTCACGGCTGAGCGGCTCCCTGGGCTCCTCCTTTGGCTGGCGCTGCGCCATCGAATCCATCCTTTGCGACTCTGGGTTGACAACCCTTACGCTGTAAGACTAGGTTACCTCCAGACGATCTTACTACGTAAGGTAGACCGATGAAGGCACTGCTCCACGAGCGCTACGGCTCGCCGGATGACCTGCGACTGGCCGAAGTCGATCGTCCCGCCGCCGGCGATGGAGAGGTCCTGGTGCGGGTGCACGCCGCATCCGTCAATGCCGGTGACTGGCGGCGCGTTCGTGCCAAGCCGTGGCTGGTACGCACCTCGGGAGGCTGGCGTCGACCAAATTCTCCCCTCTTCGGGGCCGATGCGGCGGGGGTGGTCGAGGCGATCGGCCCGGGAGTCACCGACCTGCACGCCGGCGATGAGGTGATGGGCATCCGCACCGGCGCCTTCGCCGAGTACGTGGCCGGCGCCAACTTCGTGCCGAAGCCCACCAACCTGAGCTTCGAAGAGGCGGCGGCGGTGCCGATCGCCGGCGTGACCGCCCTCCAGGCCCTGCGCGAGCACGGCGAGCTGAAGTCAGGCCAGCGCGTACTGATCAATGGTGCCGGAGGAGGCGTGGGCTCCTTCGCGGTGCAGATCGCCAAGGCCTTGGGCGCGGATGTCACCGTCGTGACGAGCCGCGATCACGTCGAGCTGCTCCATTCGCTGGGTGCCGACCGCGTGATCGACTACGCGCGCGAGGACGCGACGAAGTCCGGCCCGTACGACCTGGTCGTCGACACCGGCGGGCACCCCGTCAATCGGCAAGCTGCGAAGCGCCCTGGCGCCTGAGGGCACGCTGGTGCTGGTGGCGGCCGCCAAGGGCGGCATGGGGGTGCTCGGCCGGATCGCGGCCGGCGCGTTCCGCGGACGCGTGCTGAAGCAGCGCGTCCGCTTCTTCATCGCGGCCGTGCGCAAGGAGGACCTGCTCTACCTGAAGGAGCTGATCGAGGCCGGCAAGGTCACGCCGGCGATCGACCGGACCTACCCACTCTCCGAAACAGGCAAGGCGCTGCGCTACCTAGAGACCGGCCACGCGCGTGGCAAGGTGGTCATCACCATCTGAGCAGCGTTGGGCCTATTTGCCCGTGGCGGCTCCACGTCCCGCGATCACCACGCCCGCCACAAGGGCTGCGCCCACCGCGGCGATCGCCAGCGCCGCCCGGGTGCCGAAGATGACGCGCCCGCCCTCCTGGACGTCGAGGCTCGGCGCAATGCCGAAGACAACCATGCTGCCTTTGGCGAGCTCGATCCTTCGCGCCAGCGCCAGGCCGCTGCCGCCCTGCTCGATACGAATCGACCCGCCCGAGATCACGGTCTGCGCTCCGCCCTGCTTGATCTCGGTGCTACCGCCGGACAGGATCGTCCCCGCCCCCGCCTGGCGCACCTGCAACTGACGCCCGGCAATGGCGCCGCGCACGAAGCCGCGCTCCACCGCCACCTGGTTCGCGGCAATGCCACCAATGACGGCATTGTGGATGCCCAGCTCATCGCCGCGGACCATGGCCGTGAACGAAACGAGGCCGCGTGTCTGCTCGGGGATGCCATCGCCGTTCGTCGTCTTCTCAGAAGCGTCGACCTTCGCGGTCATCGTCACGATCTCCTCTCGGTGTTGCGGGCCGGTGCAGCCTTCCGCACATCCTCAGCGTGCGCCGATGAGCCGGTTCTGCCAAGCGGCGTTCGGCGGCCTCGCTGTTGACGCCAGCTCATGAGTTCGCGGGCGGGTCCGCGTCGAGCATCGCGAGCAACCGTTTCGGCGCGGTCATCCGGTACGCCTCTTCGATGAGATCGGCCACTACGCCCCAGTCTTGATCGGCCTCCAGTGAGATACCAATCCACCCATGAACGCCGACATAGGGCGGCACGAAGTATCGCTGCGGATCGCCGTCGACGAGCGATCGCTGCATGCCTGCGGGCGCTTTGCACCAGATCCCCCAGCGACCGGCGTGGGAATCGTGGCGCATCGCGAAGATCTTCTCGCGGACACGCCAGGAAGGATTGCCCACTCCGCCTCCTTCGGTCGCTTCGGGCAATGCCAGGCAGATGGCGCGGATGCGGCCGAGGAGCTCGTCGCCCCCCGGATCTGGCCGCGACCATGTCTCAGATGGTCAGCGGACGATGGCGGGGTCGGACTTGGGGATCTGCTTGCCGGGATCCACGAACGGCATCGGCACGACGGTGGCGTCGCGCTCGCCTTCCGGGGATGCCACGCTGACAGAGGTGCCATCGGCGGCCAACGCGATCGGCAGCCAGGCATAGCCGATGTTCCGTTCGAGCCGCGGTGACCAGAGCGCGGTCGTCACCTGGCCCACCACGCCGTCAGTCGCGCTGACCGGCCACTTGGTGAAGTTCATCTCGAGCTTCGGCCCGCCGATCTCGACGCCCACCAGCTTGCGGCTGATCCCCTCGTCCCGGATGCGCCGGAGCGCCTCCCTGCCCTGGAACTCGAAATCGCCATCCAGGTTGCAGAGGCGCTCGAGGCCGACCTCGAATGGATTGTGCTCGGTGGTCATGTCGGCGCCCCAGTTGAGGATCCCGCCCTCCACGCGCCGGATATCGACCGGGCCGGTGGGCCGGATGTCGAACGGCTTGCCGGCTTCCATGATCCGCTCCCACAGCTGAGTGCCACGGCTGCCGTCGCGCAGGTACACCTCGTAGCCGACCTCGGCCGTCCAGCCGGTGCGGGTCACCACCAGCGGGATGCCGTCCAGCTCCAGCTCGCGAAACCGGTAGTACTTCAGCGACAGGATCTCGTCGCCAAACAGAGCGGCCACGACGTCGCTGGAATGAGGCCCTTGAATCTGGAGTGGAGAGACATCGGGCTCCGACAGGTGGACATCCCAATCCAGGCTGGCGGCAAGCCCGATGGCGTAGAGCAGCGCGTCCGAGCTGGCGAGGGCGAACCAGAAGTGGTTCTCACCGAGCCGCAGCATGACCGGGTCGTTGACGATCCCGCCCTCCGGCGTGGTGATCAGCACGTACTTGCCCTGGCCCACCGCGCACTTCGACAGGTCGCGCGGCGTCAGCAGCTGGGCGAAGCGAAAGCCATCCCGGCCGGTGACCTCCAGCTGGCGCTCCACCGCCACGTCCCACAAGCGTGACGTGGTTCAGCAGGTGCCAGTACTCCGCCTCGAAGTCGTCGAAGTTGATGGGAAAGAGCATGTGGTTGTAGACCGTGTAGCCGCGCGGGCCGTAGGCCTGCTCCGCCTCGTAGAAGGGCGACTGGCGCAGTCGCGCGCCGCGCTGAACCAGGCTCATGTCGAACGGCATCTCTGCTCCTCGGTCCTTGGAGTTGGCATGTGAGGCGTGACGATACCGCGCCGCAGTCCTGCCGCAGACCGCTGAACCTACATTGCGACCATGATCCACGCCGCGTGGCGCCATGACGCAGCCGCGTGGCTTGACGACGCGGCTCGCTACTGGGTGGCGATCACCGATCTCGCGCGAACGAGGTAGAACGCCATGCCCAGTGCCCAGAGCGGAAGCACGGCCAGGTAGAACACGCCGCCCACGTAGACCATCACGCTGTCCTTGTCCCCGATCAGCGTGCCGATCGCGAACAGCACCACACCCAGGCCGGCCACCACGCCGAACCAGCGGAATGCGCTCAGCCACGGTCCCGCCAGCAGGTTCGCGCCGGCGATCCACAGCCCGATCACGATCAGCGCCAGCGCCTCGACCGCGTAGGCACCGGTCGCCGGCATGGCGTAGTCGATATCGACCACGCCAAGCACGAAAAGTGCGTGCGTCACGCACCAGACCCCGACGGCCAGCCAGCCGGTGATCTGGGCCAGCCGCGCCAGCGGCGTCGGCGTCACCCCGCCCAGCTCCCAGAAGGCCAGCATCAGGAACGGGATCGCGGCGGTCATGACGATCAGCGCGAGATCGTTGATGGTCCCCCACGGCTGGCCGCTGCTCAGGAAGAGCCCGATCGTGACGAGCGCGACGACGCCGGCCGCCCCGACGACGCATGCCCCCACGATGGCCCGCCGAACGTTTGGGTGCACCACGGCATCGTAGCCGCCCATGCCCTCCGTACACTGCCCCGGTCATGGGAAGGCGCGTCGGACCGATCCTGCTTGGGCTCATCTTGGTCGCGTGCGGGACCGCGGCCGGCTCCCCCACCGCAGGGATCGAACCCGTCCGCGGGAGGGGCACCCTCGGTTGGCGCCAGCCCATCGGTCCTGCCAATCCCGGAGCCAGTGGTCGGTGACGGAGAGGAGTGGCTTGCCTATCAATGGATTGACGCCACCGGCGACGGCATCTACCTGGCCCGCCCGGACGGCAGCGGCCAGCACCAGATCCTGACCGACCTGGCCGGCTCTGAGATCCATCCCGATTGGTCGCCGGACGGGCAGCGCCTCGCGTTCGTCCGCATCACGCCGGAGGACCAGAGCGAGCTGTGGGTGGTCAACGCCGATGCCACCGACGAGGAGCTTCTCTACTCGTGCGAGGACCCCTGCAACTCGGTCGGCTACCCGGACTGGAACGCAGATGGGACCGCCATCTACTTCGGCCAGGACGCGGACGTGCAGGCCAACGGGATCCCTCGAACGTTCCAGGTCGCGCGGCTGGATCTCGCGACCGGGCATGTGGAGATCGTGCTCACCCGCCAGGACGGCATGACGGCCGAGCAGCCGCGCATCTCGCCCGACGAGACGCGAGCTGGTCTACATGCGCTTCAAGGACCTCGCCGAGCCACTGGCCGGGTCGGCCATCTTCGTCAGTGACCTGGAGGGCGGCGCGTGAGCGCCGGCTCACCGAGTTCGACGCCTACGGCGCCTATCCGGATTGGTCGCCGGACGGCTCTCGGATCGTCTTCAACACGTTCGATCTCGGGGCCTTCCAGGACATCGCGGTCCAGGTGAACCTGTTCACCATCAAGCCCGATGGCTCCGACATCCAGCGGCTGACCGACTTCGGCGAAAACGACACCCGCGCCACGCAGCCGCGCTGGGCGCCGGACGGCTCGGGGATCGTCTATACGCAGGTCGCCGGCGCCGGCTTTGGAACACGGACGGCTGCCTTCCTGCCGATCGACGATGGCGAGTCACCCTGGGCCGATTTCGACCCGATCACCGCCACCCACCCCACGCTGCGGCCAATTCCCTGACGCCGATACATCTCCATCGGCCATTCACAGTTCGCGCGCAATTGCCGGCCAGCCTCAATGGTAGAGGCGGCCGGCTGCATGGCCGCCCGACGACAGCAGAGGTGAATGCGCATGTTTCGCGAAATGAGGCACGGGGCGGCCATGCCCCCGATGCGCGGCTACGGCCGTGGCTACTACGAGCCGTACGCTGAGGGTGGCGGCTCCGTGCTGCCGAAGGTGATCGGCGTGGTGGTGGCCATCGGGCTGATCCGCATGCTGGTCAGCCACAAGCGCGGGCACGAGGGCGGCGGCAGCTGGCGTGAGCGCCGGCACGAGATGATCGCCGAGGTCCACCGCGAGCTGCATCGCCAGGAGGACCTCAAGGCCGATGCATCCGCACCCGCCACGGGCACTGCCAAGGCCTGAGGCTAGCGGATCGCCAGGACGTTACTGGCAAAGACCGGACGCGCCATTCCCTTGAGCGTCAGCTCACCGATCGGCTCGGACTCGACCAGCTCCTCCAGGATCTGCTGCGCCCGCGGGCTCAGCAGGATCTGCCCGGCCTCGGCCTGGCTCGAGAGGCGCGAGGCGAGGATGGTGACGTTGCCGATCGCGCCGTAGTCGTGACGTCCATCGAAGCCGATGCGCCCCAGGGTGGCGGACCCCACCGCGATCCCCACGCCGAAGCCCAGCTCGTAGCCACGGTCCCGCCAGACGGCTGCCAGGTCGACGAATCGATCGCGCATCTCGACGGCCATCCTCACGCAGCGCTCGACGTGATCGCGCTGTTCGATCGGGTCGTTGAAGAAGACCATCACCCCGTCGCCGGCGAAGTGCTCCAGCGTCCCTTCGTGCCTGGTGATGGCCTCACCCATCATGCGGTGGTACTGGCTCAGCAGGGTCATCAACTAGTTCGGGATCCGCCCTCTCGGCGAAAGCCGTGAAGCCACGCAGATCGCAGAACGCGACGGTGATCTCGCGCCGATGCCCCGCCAGCAGCTGCTCGCCATCGGCTGAGGACACCAGCGCGGCCACCTGCGGCGAGAGGAAGCGGCTCAGCTCCTCCTTCTGGCGTTCGATGGTTCGGTTCAGGGCCTGCTCCACGTCATGGAGTCGCTTGGCGGCGAGCGACGCGTTGATGCGTGCCGCCAGGATCGAGGCGTTGATCGGCTTCGGCAGGTAATCCGACGCGCCGAGCTCGATGCAGCGCACGACGCTGTCCAGCTCATCGACCCCGGAGACGATGAGGACCGGGATGTGGCGCGTTTCGTCGTCGGCCTTCATGGCCGCCAGCGTCTCGTAGCCATCGAGCTCCGGCATCAGGACGTCCAGCAGGACGACATCCACTCTGCCGGGCTCCGCCGCCAGCACGTCGAGCGCCTGCCGGCCGTTCTCCGCCTGGATCACGTCCAGGCCCAGCGTCTCGCAGCAGGCGGACCAGGACGAGACGGTTGACCGCGCTGTCGTCGACGACGAGTGCCGTCCCGCTGGCGGTCATTCCGCGGATGCTCCCGCGAGCCACGCCGCGAAGGCCTCTGCCGCCGCCTTCCACTCGGCGCGGGCGGTCTCCAGGCCGCCGCGGACCGTCGCATCCAAGCGCGCCCGCTCGCCCGGCCATCTCCAGCTCGCGTGCCACCGACGAGAGGCGCATCGCGCCGACCGTGGCGCTCGACGACTTGAGGGTGTGCGCCGGCCTCACCAGCGCATCGGCGTCGTCGGCCTCGACCGCGGCGGTCATCGCCTCGAGCTGGGCAGGGGTATCGGCCAGGTAGGTCTCGACCAGCTCGCGCACGAAACCGATGTCGCCTCCCGTGCTCTCGGTCAGCTCCGTCAGGACGCGCTCGTCGAGGATCGGGGCATCAGGTTCCGGCATCTGACCTTGCCTTCGCTTTCGTCCGGTCGTCTTCCTCGGCTTGTTCGGCCGCCGATGGCACGCGCTCGAGGGCCGAGGTCAGCTCCGCGGCCCGAATCGGCTTGCTGAGGTAGTCGTCCATGCCTGCCGCGAGGCACGCCTCCCGATCGCCGGCCATGGCGTTCGCCGTCATGGCCACGATCTTCAGAGGCCGATCCGGCCACTGCGCGCGGATTCGTCGCGTGGCCTCCAGCCCGTCGAGCTCCGGCATCTGGACATCCATGAGCACGACGTCGAAATCGTCGCGCTCCAGCGCCATCGATGGCCTGCTGGCCGTCGCCGGCGACCTCCGCCGCGTAGCTCATCTGGCTCAGCAGCCGCAGGGCGAGCTTCTGGTTCACCGCGTTGTCCTCGGCCAGCAGGATGCGCAGCGGATGTCGCTCGCCCAGCGGCGCCGCCGCCCCGTTGCCCTGGGTCGTCTGGACCGGTGGCGGCCGGGCCACAACGCCGCCGAGCAGGATGGTCGCGATCGTGTCGTGGAGGGCCGATGGTTTCACCGGCTTCGCCAGCCAGCCGGCCAGCTTCGTTTCGTCACGGTCCCGCACCCCAACCGATGAGAGGATGACGATGGGTGGGGTGGCGGCCGCTCCATCGGTCTGCAATGCGCGGGACGCGAACTCCACTCCGTCCATCTCGGGCATGAGGAGGTCCGAGAGGATGATGTCGAACGCCTCGCCCGCCTTCAGCCAGCGCAGCGCCTCGGACGGAGAGCCCGTCTCGCGCGGGACCATGCCCCACTTGGCCGTCTGCGCCACCAGGATCCGACGATTGGTGGCGTTGTCGTCGACGATCAGCACGCTCTGTCCCGGTCAGGTCCGCCTCGATGCGTGGCGCGCGCACGGGCGTCACGGCGTCGGGCGCGGCGACCGGCATGCGGACGATGAGGTGGAAGGTGCTCCCCTCTCCGGCAACGCCGGTGCTCTCCGCGGTGAGCGAGCCGTCCATCAGCTCCGCCAGACGGCGCGAGATCGCCAGGCCAAGACCGGTCCCGCCGTACCGGCGGGCGATCGAGGCGTCGACCTGGCTGAAGGACTGGAACAGGTGACCCATCGCCTCCGTCCGGGATCCCGATGCCGGTGTCGCGCACGTCGAACCTGATCTCCCAGCGAGCAGGCCCGCCGCGACGCTTCGCCTCCAGCTCCGTGCCGGCGACGGTCACGAGCACCTCGCCGGACTCGGTGAACTTCACGGCGTTCGAGAGGAGGTTGAGGACGATCTGCCGCAGGCGACCGGCGTCGCCGACCAGGGCGACGGGCAGGTCCTCGTCGACCGCGTAGACCAGCTCCAGGCCCTTCTTGGCGGCGGCCGGCGCCAGGATGTCGAGGGAGGCCTCGACCGCCTCGCGCATGACGAACGGCCGCGCCTCGAGATCCACCCGGCCGGCCTCGATCTTCGAGAAGTCCAGGACGTCGTTGATGATCGTCAGCAGCGCGTCGCCCGAGGTGCGGATCGTCTCGGCGAAGTCGCGCTGCTCATCGTTGAGCTGCGTGTCGATGAGCAGGCCGCTCATGCCGATCACCGCGTTGAGCGGCGTCCGGATCTCGTGGCTCATGGCGGCCAGGAAGGAGCTCTTCGCCTCGTTCGCCTGCTCAGCCGCCTGCCGCGCTTCCTGGGCCTCCTCGAAGAGGCGGGCGTTCTGCGACCGCGACACCGATGTTGGCCGCGACCGTGGCGAGCAGCCGTGCATCGGCTTCGCCGAAGAGGTTCTCCCGCTTCGTGCTCTGCACGCTGACGGCGCCGATGGCGTGGTCGCCGACCAGGATGGGGACCCCCAGGAACGACCGTGCCCGCGTCCCGACGATCGGCGATTGCTCGAGCGCCTCGTCGGTGTTCAGCAGGACGGTCTCCCGGCCCTGGATGATCTGCGAGGTCAATCCCTCACCAAGGACCAGGGGCTCCTGCGGCTCCTGCTCGCCATCCTCGATGTAGTACGGGAAGTCGATGACGCTCCGCTCCTCATCCAGCAGCGCGATGAAGGCGATGTCCGCTTCGAACGCATCGCGCAGCTTCTCGCCGACGATCGACAGCAGCGGAGCCAGCTCGAGCTCGGTCGTCAGCGTCTCGCCCACGCTGTTGATGGTCGCCAGCTCTGCCACGCGCTTCTGCGTCTCGTCGATGAGGCGCCCCGTTCGCAGCGCCACGCTGAGGCTGGCCGCGAGCGTCGTGAGCAGGGAGACATCGCGCTCACCGAATGCGTGCTCGCGGTCGAGGTTCTGCAGGGAGATCACGCCCAGCACCTCGTCGCCGACGAGCAGCGGCACGAAGATGGCCGCCTGTGCCGGCTCGCCCTTGATCTGTGCGGGCTGACCCATCTTGCTGCCGACCTCGCGAAGCTTCTCCGCAATGAGCAACGGCTGCCGGGTCTCGAGGACGTGCTTTCGGAAGCCCATGATGGGTCGCTGCTCGTCCGGGAAGCGGACTCCGCGCTCAACGGAGTACGGGAACCCCATCGTGCCGTTCTCGTGATCGAAGACGGCGATGTCGACCACCTGGGTATCGAACACGTCGTTGGCGCGCTTGCCGACGAGCTCGTACATGGCCTGCGGTTCGAGCTCCGCCGCCAGCGCCGCCTGGACGTCGTTCACGATGGCCAGCTCGGCGGCGCGTCGCTTCGTCTCGTCGAACAGCCGCGCGTTCTCGAGGGCGACGCTGAGGCTTGCGGCGAGCGTGGTGAGCAGGCGCACATCGGTCTCGGAGAACGCGTTGGTGCGATCCAGGTTCTGGAGCGAGATCCGGCCACGCAGCTGGCCGCCGGAGGTCAGCGGAGCAAGGAGGACCGATAGGGCCGGCTCCCCTTGCAGGACCGGTGTGGGCCTCCCTCTATCGGCGTCCCAGCTGGGCACGTCGTTGATCAGCACAGGCTGGCGTGTCTCCATCAGGGCCTGCGTCATCGGGGTGTCCGTCGAGCGCCATGGGTTGGTTTGGGAATCGGACCCCGCGCTCGATCGTGTACGGGTAGTGGACCATCCCTGCCTCGAAGTCGAACATGCCGATGTCCACGACCTGGGCGTCGAAGATCTCCTGGATCCTGTCACCGACCAGGTCGTACATCGCCTGCATGTCCAGGTTCTGGGCGAGGCCCTCCTGGACGCTGTTGATGAGGGCGAGCTCGGCCGCGCGCTCATCGGTCTCGGCCAGCAGTCGCTTCGTCTCGTCGAACAGACGCGCGTTCTCGAGGGCCACGCTGAGGCTGCCGGCCAGCGTCATCAGCAGGCGGACATCGGACTCCGAGAAGGCGTTCTCGCGGTCCAGGTTCTGCAGCGAGATCACGCCGCGCGCTTCGCCGCCGGCAACCAGCGGCGCATACAGCGACGACTTCGGCATCTCGCCCTGGAGACGACGCCATCCTGGCCGTACCCCCTGATCGGCGCTTTCCATCGTCGCTCGTTGATCAGACGAGCGGCTCGCGCGATTCAAGGACGCGCCTGCGGATGCCGATGATCTCGGCATCGGTCGTTCGGGAAGCGAACCCCGCGTTCGATGGTGTAGGGGAACTGGATCTCGTCCGGCTTCCCTGTCCAGGATGCCGATGTCAACGACCTGGGCATCGAAGATCTCCCGGATCTTGTCCCCGACCAGGTCGTACATCGCCTGCATGTCCAGGTTCTGGGCCAGGCCCTCCTGGACGCTGGTGATGATCGCCAGCTCGGCCGCCCGCTCATCGGTCTCGGCCAGGAGACGCTTGGTCTCGTCGAATAGCCGCGCGTTCTCGAGCGCCACACCCATGCTGGCTGCGACGGTCGTGACCAAGCGCTCGTCGCTATCGCTGAACGCATCCGCCCGGTTGTCACCTAGCGCGACCAGGCCAATGGCGTCATCGCCGGCCATGATCGGCACACCGAGCCAGGACTCTTGCGGGCTGTCATGCCCTTCCTCTTCATATATCCCGATGAATCCGCCGTGGGCCTTGGCATCAGCCCATGATCCGAATCTGAGTGGACGACGCAGGCTGATCACCTTCGAGGCAACACCCTCGCCCAGCTCGATCGATGCCCCGTGCACCCGACTGCCCTCATCGAGCTCATACGGGAAGCTGATCAGGTTGGTCTTTCGGTCATACAGACCGATGTACATGGTCTGGGTATGGAGCGTCGCCGACAGGCGCGCCCCGACCGCTTCGATGATTCCATCAAAGTCGAGCTGCTTTGCGAGGGCCGCGCCGATCTCGTTGACGACCGCCAGCTCCCCGTTCCGCTGCTCGGTTTCGGCCAGCAGGCGTTTCGTCTCGTCGAACAAGCGCGCGTTCTCGAGTGCCACGCCCATGCTCGACGCGAGGGTCGAGAGCAGGCGCTCGTCGCTCTCGGTGTAGACGTTCGGCCTGACGTTCTCGAGCGCGATGACCCCAATGACTCGATCGCCGGCGATGATCGGCACGCCAAGCCAGGATTCAGAGTCGGCGCCTCCGACCTGGAGGGCCTCGGCGACGCGCATGTCGTCGTTCGTGCCCAGGCGCAGCGGTGATCGCGTCTGGATCACGCGCGAGGTGAGTCCCTCACCAAGCGCGATCGGCTCGGTGTGGAGGCGTTCGCCCTCGGCGATCTCATATGGGAACCGGATTGTCTCCGTCGCTTCGTCGTAGAGGGCGACGAAGAGCGACGACGCTTCGAAGATATTGCCGACGCGCTCGCCGACGAGCTCGACGATCTCCTGGAAGTCCAGCTGCTTGGCCAGCGCCGCGCCGATCTCGTTGACGATGGCGAGCTCCGCATTGCGCTGCCGCGTCTCTTCGATCGCACGGGCGCGGACCAGCGCGGACCCAACGTGCTGCGCCACGAAGACGAGCAGGTCCATGTCCTCGCGCGAGTAGCGGCGATCCTCTCGATAGGTCTGGACCGCGATGACTCCGACGGTTCGACGATCGGCCTTCAGGGGCACACCCAGCCACTCGACGGACGGCTGCCCGATGATCTCGATCTCGCCCTTCTTGGCGAGGGTCTGGAACTTCTTCGGGGTCCAATGCTCCGGGCGACCACGACGGAGCACGTATGCCGTTGCTCCGCGTGCCTCACCAACGCCAAAGTGGTCCCAGGCGCTGGGATCCGGGAGATCGGTATCGACCTCATCGCGGTAGAACGGAAAGTTGATCAGCTCGCGTTCTTCGTCGTACAGCGCGATGTAGAAGTTGTCCGCGTACATCAGCTCGCCCACGATCTTGTGGATCTGGGCGTAAAACGCCGGCATGTCCTGCGCTGTGCTCGCGGTCTCGGCGATGCGGTACAGGGCGGACTGGACCTTCGCGGCGTGCTCGTGTGCGGCTTCGCGGGCCTCGAGCTTCGCGATCTTCTTGTCAGCAGCTGCCAGCTCGTCGGATGCAGATCGGGACGAGGACTTCTTCGATCGTTTCGTCACGCACTGCCCCGCATGAGGACCGTGGTCAAGGGCACTGGTGTTCCCCTCGGGCATATCGCTCAGGCGCCGCCGGCTGCGGCGCGCAACATTCTGCCCGGATTGACCTCTCCCGTCGATGTCGCCGTCCCGACACTGTTGAGGCCTCGCTCCAGAATGAGGCCATGGCATCGGCCTACCAGGGTCCACCGGACAAGCTGGCGCTCTACGAGCGACTGATCGCGGGCACGCCGGGCGCGGAGCGCAAGGGCGCGACCATGCGCTACACATGAGCTGCGGCCATGGCTGGCGCGCAGCCACGATTGGGTCGGGATGCTCAAGCCAAAGCCGACGCAGCGGCCCAGGTAGGGCTAGAGTCGATCCATGTCGGTCACGGTGCCGCCGAAGGGGACACGCGGCTTTCCCTTCCCCCGCTTCCTCGTTCGGCTGGGCAGCCGATTCGCACCGGGGATGTTCCGCCGGCGCCCCAACAAGACCGGCGGCGGCATCCCGACCCTGCTGCTGGAGACTCAGGGCGCGAAGACGGGCAGGACCCGCCACGCCATCCTGGGCTACCTGGAAGAGGGACCCGACGCCTGGCTGGTGATTGCCTCGCTCGGCGGCGCGGCGCGGCAACCCGGCTGGATGTACAACCTCGCGAAGCGGCCCCAGGCCATCATCGAGTTCTACGGCGGGCAGCGCATCGAAGTGGAGGCGCGCACCCTCGGTGGTGAGGACCGCGAGGCCGCCTGGACGCGAGTCGCCAACGAGGCGCCCGAGTACGCGAAGTACCTCGAGAAGACCGACCGCGAGATCCCGATCGTCCGCCTCACCGCTCGCTAGTCGGCCACGCCCCGCACCTTACCGTGCCGGCCTTTTCCTCCGCGATGTAAAATAGGCTTGACATCATGTCTGCCGGGCTTTACTGTGCCGATGTCAAACATTCTGTACATCGGAGCAGGGATGTCCTACGAGGAGAGAGGCCAGTGGGTGTACGTGATCGTCACCGTGGTCGCGGTCGGGGCCTATGTCGGACTGGTCGTCGCCAACGCGAGCGGTGGGCCGCTGACGGAGGTCGACTACGTCCCGATCATGCTGTGGACGATCGGTGCCGGCATCGCGGGTTCGATCTTCGGCCGCATCCTCGCCGCCATCGTCTGGCATGGGGAGGGCCATGACACGGACGTCCGAGACCGTGACATCGACCGGCGCGGCGAGTACGTCGGCGGCCTGACCCTGGGCATCGGCATGGTGGTCCCATTCATCCTCGCCATCACCGAGGCCGACTACTTCTGGATCGCGAACGCCATGTATCTGGTGTTCGCACTGGCGTCGGTTGTCAGTGCGGCAATGAAGCTGATCTTCTACCGCCGGGGCATTTAGGCCGATGGGCAAGCCGACGCGGGTCACCAACCAGATCCGCCGCCTCCGATTCGACCAGGGCGAGATGACACAGGCCGAGCTGGCAGAGCGCGTCGGCGTGACGCGGCAGACGATCATCGCCATCGAGCAGGGCCGCTACTCGCCCTCGCTGGAGATGGCCTTCCAGATCGCCCAGGCCTTCGATGTACCCCTCGACCATGTCTTCCAGTACCCCAACCCGAGCTGAAAGGACGCACCGATGACGACCGGAGAAACCGCCACTCCCAACCCCCCTGCCAAGTTGCCGCCGCGCTGGTTCATCCGCGCTGCCTGGGCAGTCCACCGCGCGATGTACTCCGTCACCGGTGGCCGCTTCGGCCTGCGCCACGCCTCGGACAAGGCGTGGGGCATGATGCGATTGCGGACGGTCGGCCGCCGCTCCGGAAAGGAGCGGGTCGCGATCCTCGGCTACTACGAGGACGGGCCGAACCTGGTCACCATGGCCATGAACGGCTGGGGCGAGGCTGAGCCCGCCTGGTGGCTGAACCTGCAGGCCAACCCGGACACGATCGTCGAGCTGCCGGGCGGTCCCCGCCCCGTTCGCGGCCGTGCCGCGACGCCGGACGAACGGCCTCGCCTGTGGGCGCGCTGGGCCGCCTACGACGGTCCGGACAAGCTCGCCTCGTGGGCCAGCCGGCGGCCTCGCGAAACCGCGATCGTCATCCTGGAGCCGAGGTAGCAGCAGGATGGACGCGAAGCTCATCTCATTCGGCGAGGTGGAGATCGACGGCGAGCGATTCACCCACGACATCGTCGTGGAGGGAGGCGAGGTCCGGAAGCGCCGAAAGGGTCCGTCGAAGGCATACAAGGCTCGGTACGGCCACACTCCTCTCTCGGCCGACGAAGCAATTCCGTGGTCATCGGATCGGCTGATCATCGGAACCGGCGCGTCCGGCCAACTGCCGGTGATGGACGAGGTCTATGCCGAGGCCGGCCGCCGCGGTGTCGAGATCGTGGTCCTCACGACCAGCGAGGCCTGCGCGCTCCTGGCGCGTGAGGGAAAGCCGGACGTCGCCGCGATCCTCCACGTGACCTGCTGACGCCGGTCACAGCGCGCAGGATCACCGACCGGTGTCGTCCTCAGGCGGCCGCTCCGCAGCGCGCAGGCTTTCGAACCAGCCGACCACGGCCCGCTCGTAGGCGATCCCGAAGTCGAGCGCGGCGACGCTCAGGGGCCGCGCATCCGGCGCGGAAGGGATCTCCTTTCGCTGAGCCTCATATGTCGCGAGGCGCTCCGCATGGACCGCGTGATGCCGATCGAGAATGGCGTGCATCCGCTCCGGCTCGACATGATCGCCGAACGCGACGGTCACCAATAGCGGGAAGCGGACCGACTCGAGGCCGGGCTCACGGTTGACCCATATCCTTGAAAGCAGCGCGGCCTGCGTCGGTCAGCTCATAGGGTCGACGATCCCGTCGTCCACGTTGGCCGGCAGCAACCAGCCCGTCCTCCGCCATCGCGGCGAGCTCGCGGTAGACCTGGCTCTGCGTGAGCGACCAGAAGTCACCAATGCGATTCCTGGCCACGGCAACAAGGTCATAGCCCGTCATGGGGCCTTCATGCAGGAACCCCAGCAGGGACCCAGCGGTGGCGTTCAGCGGTCGTGGAGGCATCGGACTCCCATGCTAGCGCGCTTGACATCCCACTGTGGCATGTCTATACCTAACACTGTGCCATATACCACTGTGGTAGGTATGGTAGCAAGCCAAGCATAGAGGAGTAGGACATGGATACCACCGACAACAGCGAACGCTGGAGTCTACCGCATTGGCGGTGCTGCGGCAATCGTTGGATCCCTGCTCGCAATGATCGGCAACCTCCTGCATCCGATGACGCCCACGGCGGATCCCAGTGGGGGTCGGCCACGCGATCCATGGCAGCGACGCGTGGACTGCCATTCACATGGCAATCGTTGTCGGGCTCATCCTCATGCTCGGCGGCCTGCTGGCGATCGCCGCCTCGATGCGTGAGCCCTTCGCCGCGGCGATGGCACGCTTTGGCTGGGCAGCCGCCCTTTCCGGCGCAACCGTCGGGCTCATCCTCGTCGCCCTGGACGGGATCGCAGCGAAGCAGCTCGCCGACGCCTGGGCCCAGGCGCCCGCCGAGGAGCAGGCAGCGGCGATGCGTGACCTCATCGCGGAGGAGACCATGAACTTCGCGCTCGTGGCCCTGTTCAACATCATGTTCGCTGGAGTGACCTTCATCTTGTACGGACTGGCGGTGGCCTCCAGCAACGCCTACCCGCGCTGGCTCGGCTGGCCAGTCGTGGTGGCCGGCATCGGCTCCATCGCCGTCGGCCTCGTGCAGGCCCTGGTCGGCGAGTCGACCGGCGTCAGTCGGGTGGCATCGATCGTGTTCCCAACCATCATCACGCTGTGGGTGGCTGCGCTTGGCGTGCTGTTGTTGCGCCGAGCGGCACGCGAGCGCCCTGGTGAGTCCCAAGCCCACACCGCCCCAGCATCCTCAGTGGCCTGACGCTGATTGCATTCGTCGTCACGTTCACAGGCTTAGCCATGGCGGTAGCATCCGCCACTCGTGAGCAGCATGCTGGCCGGCTGCCGGCAGCGTTCCGGCGGCTTTTACGCTACCCGCGTGCGAGCGGTCGACGCCGCCGTTCCGGCCTGACTAAGCACCAGCCGGTGATCGGATGCCTCAGGCGAACCTCTTTACGAACGCGAGCGCGGTCTCGGCGACCTCGCGCCAGCCGTGGTCGATGGTCAGCGCGTGGCCTCGCATCGGGATCTTCGCGATCTCCGTCACGCCCGGGTTTTCCTTCTGCCGTTTGTAGGCGGCATTCGCGATCGCCCACGGCACGGTGTGGTCCCTCTCGCCTTCGATGATCAACAGGGGACCGCGGTCGGGGTTCTTCGTGTTCACCTTCGCCTCGGTCCACGGGTTGAGATTCGCATTGCCCATCTGCGCGAGCGAGATCCCGGAGGCGGCGACATGGAACTTGTCGTAGAGCTCCATCGCCTCGTCCTCGTCCAGCTCGTTCGCCCAGGCGTACCTGAACTGATCGAACGTGAGCGTGATCTCGCGGCCGCGGTTGCGCGGGTTGATCAGGAAGGGGCCGGCCGACCTGAGTACGGAGAGCGGCAGTGGGAGAACGCCGCGGAAGACTCCGGGATCGATCGCCACGGTGACCGCCGCGAGGCCCTGGCCAGCGAGCATCTCTGCCAGCAGGCCCCCGGTGGAATGGCCCATGATCACCGGCTTCTTGTCCAGGCCCGTGATGACTGCGGTCGTGTGATCGGCGACCTGCCCCAGGGTCTTGTTGGCGAGGACCTCAGGTTCCGCCCGGGCCACTTCGACCGTCTCCGGATCGTCTGGCCAGTCCGGCGTCAGCGCGACGTACCCGGCCTCCTCGAACAGCTCGGTCCAGTTGTCCCAGCTCGAGGGCAGCAGCCACAGCCCGTGGATGAAGACCACCGGCGTCGCCGTACTTGCGTTCGCACGCTCGACCTGCTCGCGCTCGCGTTCAGTGATCAGCGTCGGAGTAACAGACGTGGTGTTCATCGCTACCTTCTCGTCACGTGCGGTTAGTGGAGCGGGCCGCATTCGATACGACCAGCAGGCTCATGGGAGCGACGGACGGCCGTGAGCTGCGCCAGGTCCGTCCAGGAGCGGGGAGGCCTGATTCAGGCCTGAGTGGCTCATTCCGGCCGCCGCCCCAGCGTGGGATCGGCTGGGCGCATTTCGCCTTGCCGTTCATCGCATGGCTGGAGAGCGTGGATGGCATTCATGGGTCCGCGTGCCCGCGGTCCCAACTCCCTTGGCTCGGACCACAAGTCTGGACCCGGGGTGGTCGATTGGCAACAGCGCACGGGGCCGGGATGATTCACGTGACGCAAGGCGTCCGGTGACATCCGTTCTCCGCTGGCCTAGGGCACGATCCCCAACTCGTCGAGCGAGGCGTCGAGCTCCTCCGGGTCGCGGTAGACGCGGAAGGCGCCGGCCCGCGCCAGCTCCTCCTCGCCATAGCCGCCGGTCAGCAGGCCGACGGACAGCATTCCCGCCCGCCGCGCCGCGAGCAGGTCCCAGACCGCGTCGCCGACCACGGTGACATCGCGGATCTCGACCCCCATCCGCTCCTGGCAGGCCAGGAACAGGTCCGGCTCCGGCTTCGCGCGCATCACTTCGCCGCGCTCGACCACGACCACGTCGGCACCCACCGCCAGCGCCTCGAGCGAGGCGTCGATCTCGGGCCGCCGGCCCGACGTGGCAATCCCGAACGGCACCTGCGCCTGGCGCAGGTGCCGCAGCAGCTCGACTGCGCCAGGCAGCGGCCGACGCTCAGGCAGCAGCTCGCGGTACAGCTCGCCGTGGCGCGCCTGGATCTGCTCCACCTCGACGTCATTCAGCGGCCGCCCGACCTCTCGCGCCACGGCCCGCGTGAACAGCCCGCCGCTCATGCCAATGCGCCGATGGATCCGCCAGCCCTCCAGCGGCAGCCCCGCTTCTGACAGCGCTCGCTGCCAGGCGAAGACATGGGCGTAGACGGTATCGATCAGCGTGCCGTCAAGGTCGAAGATCAGCGCCCGTGCCACGTCCTCAATGATCGCTGATCGCGGTTAGCCGATGATTGATGCCGATGAATGTCGCGTCAGAGCAGATTCCCGAACCCGCACGCACGGCCTGGCTTCGACTTCGGGACGGGCTCCGCGACATCTTGGGCGACGACCTCGTCGCGATCTGGGCGCATGGCGGCACACTCGCCTCGAGCGAGCCGCGCCAGGCCGACCTTGATACGTATGTGATCGTGGCGCGACGGCCGGACGCGGCGGCGGTGCAGAGAATTGAAGGGCTCCATGACGCCATCGAGACCGACCTTGGCGTCGAGTGGGACACCTGGTACATCACCGCCGACGACGCGAGGCGATCCCAACCACCCGCCCACGCCTTCCGAGACGACCGCATCGACCAGTCGTGGGCGATCCAGCGGGGCCATTGGCTGGCCGGCCGCTACTGGTCGCTCCATGGCCCACCGCCAGACCGCATGGTTCCCGCGCCGACCTCCTCCGAGCTCGCGGTGAACCTGCGGGAGGAGCTCGAGCACCTCGAGCGTCACGTCGCTGCCGGCGACTACACCGAGCCTTACGAAGCCACCTACGCCATCCTCAACGGAAGCCGGATCCTCTATTCACTCGAGACCCAGGACGTCGTGATCTCGAAGCGCGAGGCCGGAGCCTGGGCGCTTGACCACCTGCCTGACCGATGGCACCCGCCCCTGCGGGCCGCGATCCGCAACTATGAGGGTCGAGCGACTCCGCCGGATTTCGAGCTGCTGGCCTCGGACATGGCGCCCTTCGTCGCCATGGTCCGCCTCGCGGTCAGGTATTCCGAGGCAGCGCACCAGCCTGGCCCGGCGCCAGGCCGTTGAAGAAGCGCTCGAGAACGGAGCCCTCGCGGACGCGGTGTCCGCACTCAGCCGTCCAGATCCCGCTCCCTTGGCCCTGCCCGGCACGGCTGACAATCGGAACGCCGTCCTCCTCACCCGTTTGGCTGATCGTCTCCCCATCACGCCGCCAGCCGACGACGCCGCATTCCTCACACCCGTAGTCGTGCACGCCGTCACCTCACTCATCCGGCACAGATCCATCCCCTCCGGGTACCGATCCTAAGCCCTCGGGCGGGCAGGCGTGTGTGGTTAGTCTTTGCTCTCAGCGTCCTGAGCGAACTGACTCATGGACACCTGCACCGCTTCCGCCAACTGTTCCGGGGTGGCCGTCCCGGACGCCTCCACGGCATCGGCCCATGCGCGTACAGACTTCTCGCTGAACGCCAGCGCTTCCGGTGAGCTGTCGGCGGCCACCGGATCATCAATGGCCTCGCCGGCCAGGAATAGCGACAGGGCCAGCAAGCCGCCATCCCAACCAGGACCGACCCACAGGGCGCCCGCGCCGCTCTGTGCCATCTCGATGGGCACCGTGTGCTCGAGCTCGAGCGTCGTCGTGCCGTCCCCATCGGGCCGCAGGCGGAGCTCCAGGATGCTCGTCTCGCCACCGAAGGTGACCCGGAGTCGGTTCGGCCGATCGCATTCCAGGATGTCGCCGCCAGCATTGCCCTCCAGCTGGAAGTTGCCGCCCAGGCGCAGGTCGCCGCTGATGGGCATGAACCAGCGGGCGATCCGGGATGGATCGGTGAGTGCGGACCACGTGTCCTCGGGGTCCGCGGCATAGGACCTGCGCGCCAGCACCGTGACGTTCTCGCTCCCGTCGTCGCGTGGAGTGCGGCGGACTTCGCGCTGGATGGCGTCAATCTGCGCCGGGATGGCAATCATGAGTTCACCTTTCTTCAGCTCACGTTTCCTTGGCAATGCGTCGCTCGCGCCGCCCGCGTGCCAGCTCGGTGGCCAGGGCGTCGAGTGGCTGGTCCCACATGGTCCGGAAGTCGTCCAGCCAGGCGTCGACCTCACGCAGCGGCTCTGGCTCAACCACATACAGCCGCCGCGCCCCGGCAACCCGCGAGGTGGCGAAGCCGTTCTCCCGCAACACTCGGAGGTGCTGTGAGACGGCAGCCTGGGAGATGCCGAATTCGCCGTGGATCACGGCGGAGATCTGGCCGGAGCTCATTTCCCCTGCGGACAACAGCTGCAGGATCCGGCGCCTGGTGGGGTCGCCCAGGATGTCGAACGCATGCATACGTTCATTATTTAGTCTGTCCTTATATAAGTCAAGCCTAACATCAAGGGGTGCCGACCGCAATTCGACCGCACAGCCTCCTCTGCCTAGAGTGCGTGCATGAAACAGCTGGTGTACCGAAAGCCGGCGAGGATCATCCTGCTTTGTCTCGTCATCGCCGGCTGCGCAAGCGCGGAGAGCCCCTCACCCAGCCATACATCAGCCGCTGCGTCCCCGACTGCTGCCGCGCCGACGCCTCTTGCCTCCCCGGAGCCCGAGCCGACCAGCACCCCAGTGCCTCTTGCTCTGACATGGTCCGCGGATCCGGAGCCGTTTCCCGGCAACGTGGCGGCACTCGCTGCCGACATCGCCTCGTGGCAGTTGGTCGCGATCGAGACGGGCTTGCCGCCTGGACGTCCGCCGACGGCGCCGATTGGGAGCGGCACGAGGTACCGGATCCCACGTTCATCGCGGATATGGTCGATGACTTCGGACCGGCCCTCTACGGCGGGAGCGGGATGGGTCCCCTGACCCGCCTGGGCGACACGTTGTTCTCGTTCGGGACCTTCTTCGGCCCGAACGACTTCTATCGGCCGGTTGGCTGGCGCTCACCCGACGGCGCGAACTGGGAGTTTGTCGAATCGAACAGCGACTTCTACGGCTACGGAACCGCCACCGACGCAGAAACTTTCGGGGAAGGCCTACTGGCGGCGCGCGCGACCGGACTCATCGGGCCGAGCTACAGCCTCTGGAGGTGGACATCCGACGCGAGCTGGCAGGAGACCAGCATCCGATCCGCGGTCGGGGCGGTCATGGTGCGTCTCGATGCCGCACCCGTTGGAGATCAGGTCATTGCCGTCGGCCAAGTCGCTGGGCGTGAGACGCTGGACGACCTGGGTACCAACCAGCCAATGGCATGGGCCTCTTCGGACGGAGTGCAGTGGGATGAGATGGATCTGCCGGCCGGCATGGCTTCCGCGTGTGGCGTCGACGAGACCCCGACCGGTGGAGTCACCGTGATGGGGACCCGCGGAAACGGCGATGTCGCAGTGTGGACCAGTGCTGACCGATCGAGCTGGACTCGGTCAGATCTCGGGCCAGGCCTTTGCGGCGACTATCCGGTGACGTTGGCCGGGGACTAGCTGGTTGCCAGCGTCTCGACCGGCGCCGAGGGATCAAAGGTCTGGCTCAGCCACGACGGGCTGGAGTGGGTTCAACAGGAGATCCCGGAGATCCAGTCCGTGGCGGTCGCCGAGCTAATGGCGAGCTGCACATCCTGGGCACCCCACGACTGGATCGGCCCTACCAATCGGTTCTTCTGCACGGTATGCCGTAGGCTGACGTCGACCGCCTGGGAAGAGTGTGCGTGCAGGAGCGCTCACCGTTCCGCAGGCACTGCGGGTGGAGGGTCGGACCGAGTGATGCCTGATCGCATGGAGATCGGATCCGCGGAGGCCCGTGTCCTGGTGGCGAAGGTCGTCGATCGCCTCGATGCCGCGGGGCAGGGTGCGGCAGTGGCCGTCGTGGATCGCCACGGCGAGCTTGTCGCGTTTCTGCGCACGGATGGCTGCGGCCTGGCGTCGATCGCCATCGCGATCAACAAAGCGTTCACGGCCGCCCGCGAACGCGTCGAATCCGCGACTCTCGGCGAACGGTCGCGCGGTGAAGATTTCCCACTCACCAACTTCGGTGACCATCGCTACGTCGGATGGGGTGGCGGGGTACCGATCATGGTGGCGGGCGAGGTCATCGGGGCTATCGGCGTGAGTGGCCTTCCCGAAGAAGCGGATGTCGAGCTCGCGCGTTGGGCGGCTGCGAGTCTCGCCGACTCTGGCTAAGTCGCCGCAGCCGCCTCCCGTTGTCGGAGCGCCTCGAGGCCGTCGAGGATGACATCCACCGCGAACTCGAACTCGAACTGGTCGTCGCAGCCGCTGCCGACCACCGATTTCTCGTCATGGGCCACCTGCGCCATGACCGCCGTGATGTTCGGGAACTCGCGCGACATCTGCCGGATCATCAGCTCCTGGACCTCCGGCGTCATGGAGTCGGCGCTGCTGTCGTCGAAGAGCTCCTGGGTGAACCCCAGCACCCGGCTGCCCAGCGTGTGGAAGGCGTGGTGCATGAGGTCGACCGAGAACCCGCCGGCCAGCATGATCCCGCCCATGCGGTCCATGTAGCGCATCACCACCGGGCTGGCCTCGGTCCGTGAGGCGATGACCGCTGAGGCCCACGGATGGCGCCGCATGACGCGTCGTGCGGACAGGATCCGCTCGCGTGCGGCCGCCTTCCAGTCCCCCTCCCGACCATCGGTCAGGTCGATCTCGCCAACCACGGCGTCGACCATGCCGTTCAGCAGGTCGTCCTTGTTGGCGACGTGGTTGTACAGCGCCATCGCCTCGACGGACAATTCCTGGCCGAGGCGACGCATGCTCAGCGCGTCGATCCCCTCGCGATCCGCCAGCTCGACGGCAGCGGCCAGCACGCGTTCCCGGTTCAGCGGGACGCGGCGTTCGGTGGCCGCGGTTTTCGTGATTGCCATGTCTGTTCCACAGCGTACACCGTAAACACTTGACAAGTTGCCCTACTTACGGCGTAAACTGACGACATAAGTTTACATCGTAAATGGAGGGCTTTACCAATGACCACCAAGACCGCTCACAAGACCGCCCCCAAGCAGGCGTGGCTGCCACCGCGCTGGTTCATCCGGAGCGCGTGGGTCGTCCACCGCGCGATCTACAACGTCACCGGAGGCAGCCGCGGGCTTAAGGTCCCGACCGAGACGCAGTGGGGAATGATGCGGCTACACAGCACCGGCCGACGCAGCGGCGCCGAGCGCGTCGCGATCCTGGCTTACTTCGAGGACGGCAAGAACCTCGTCACGTTAGCGATGAACGGCTGGGGCGCGCCCGAGCCCGCGTGGTGGCTGAACCTTCAGGCGAAGCCCGAAGCGGTCGTCGACCTCAAGGGGGGCGAAAGCCGTCTCATCCGCGCCCGCCTGGCCACGACCGAGGAGCGTCCGCCGCTCTGGGCCCGATGGGGTCATTACAACGGCGAGAACATGGAGGGCTGGGCCGCGAGGCGGGCGAAGGAGACGGCCGTGGTCATCCTTGAACCGCGCACGTAAGGCGACGTGACCCTGCCGTGGCGCGCTCTCACTACTCGAGGGTCGCCACGCAGGGTTCGGGGATCGTGTAGCTCACGCGGATCCGGACCGTTGCACCCGGCGGAGCGTCGAAGGCGAGGTTGCAATGGTTCGTCGGACCGTCGAGGTAATCGCAGTTGCCGTCACAGACCTCTTCCCAGGCGGTCAGGATGTACGCACCAGGCATCACCGAGTGTCTCTGCTTCCCGATGACGAAGCTCTCCCTGATGTCGCCGGATCCGCCTGACCCGTCGTCCACGTCCCAGTCGAACGACGAGGGTCCATCCAGCTTCGCGAACCGGAGCGAGCCCTCCATGTAGCAGCAGCCGATCTGCTCCGTCGTCACGATGATCGTGGCGGACCCATCTCCCGTATAGACGTCTCCGCCGGAGCCGTCATCGAAGATCGGGATCCCAAACACCGAGCAGCCAGCAACCACGAGCGACATGGCCATGGCGATCAGTGGCGCTTGGACCCTCTTCACACGCAACCTCATGCTTTGAAGGACGGTGGAGGCGCCGACTCGGTTGCCTCCAAATCCGGGATGACAACCAGCCAACCGGTCCTGCCACCGCCAGGCAGTCGATTTGGCCGCATCCTAGTCGTGACTCGCCGTTGGAGGAATCCGTGCCGACCATCGACACCCTGACCCAGATTGCTGACGCCTTCAATCGTCACGACCTGGACGCGATCATGTCGTTCTTCACCGATGACGCCGTCTTCGAGTCACCACGTGGCCCCGATCCATGGGGCCGTCGCTTCGAGGGCAAGGCCGCGGTCCGCGACGGCTTGGCCGCGCGCTTCACGGGCATCCCGGATGTCCATTACGGCGACGACGACCATTTCGTGGCCGGGGACCGCGGTGCATCGGAGTGGACCCTGACGGGCACGACCACCGATGGCGTCCGCCTCGAAGTCCGTGGCTGCGACCTGTGGACCTTCCGCGACGGCCTCGTCAGCAAGAAGGACTCCTTCTGGAAGATCGTCGAGAGGCCTGGCGGCCGCTAAGACCGATCCCCAGCGCATGGGCAAGCCGCGTGGCCCATGCCTTGCAGCCGTGCCCGGGCATGCTCACCCAAGTCGAGATGACAATGACGGCCTGAGCCAGTCTTCAGGACGTCATGGTGTTTCGAGACGCGCTCGGTAGGCGGCTGGCCCCGCTCTACCTCTCCTCATTCCTCGGCGGCCTCGCGCTCTGGGTGCCGATCGAAAAGCTGTTCATGACCGAGATCGGCTTCACCTCCGCGACGGTTGGCCTCATGGCCGCCGTGTACGCCGTGGTGGTGCCGGTCCTGGAGGTGCCGTCGGGGGTGCTGGCCGACCGATGGAGCCGCCGCGCCGTCCTGATCCTCGCCACCGTGGCGGTGATCATCAGCGTCCTCATCGGCGGCTTCAGCCAGAACGTTACCGTCTACGTCATCGCGGCCGCCTTCCTGGGCGTCTACTTCGCCCTCCAGTCGGGGACGTTGGAGTCGGTCGTGTACGACACCGTGCTCGAGGAGACCGGCGACAGCGAGGCATTCGAGCGCACCATCGGGCAGGTACGGCTGATCGAGGCCATTGCGCTCGTGGCCAGTGCGCTGGCCGGTGGGCTGATCGCCGAGTTCATCCCGCTGCGGGCAACCTACTTCCTGACCGCGCCACTGCTCGTCCTGTCGGCGCTGATGCTCCTCTGGTTCCGAGAGCCGCAGCTCCACAAGACCGAGGAGCGGGAGCCGCTGGGCGCGCAGATCCGGGCAACCTATCGGACGGTCCTGTCCGGCGGCCAGCTGCGGGCGATCGTCGCGCTGACCGTCGTCGGAGCCCTCCTCATGCAGGGCATGCTCGAGTTCGGACCGCTGTGGTTGGTCGCCCTGCTGGTGCCGCCGTTCCTCTATGGGCCGCACTGGGCGGGCCTCACCGCGGCGCTCGGGCTGGGCGGGCTGCTGGGATCACGCGCGTGGTTCACCCGGGCATGGACGGTGCGGATCCTCGCCGCTGGCGGTCGTCGCCGCCTGTCTGGTGCTCGTGGTGAGCGACCACGCCGTCCTCGTGATCGGCGTCCAGGTTGCGCTGACGCTGCTCGTGGTGGCCGTCAGCATCCCGGTGACGCGGCGGCTCCACGACGCGGTGCCGTCGAGCATCCGCGCCGGTGTCGCGTCGGGCGTGGGCACGCTCACGTGGCTGGCCTTCGTGCCGTTCGCGCTCGGCTTCGGGGCCATCAGCCAGGCGGCCGGCGTGGACCGCGGCGCGTGGCTCTTCGTGGCCGTGGCCGCCACGGCCGCCGTCCTGATGCTGGTTGTGCTCCCCGCGCTCGCGCAACGCCGGAGGAGGTCGGCGTCGGCGAAGCAGCGGCGGCCGCACCGCAGCTGGCGATCCAGCCGTCGTTCGCACCTGACCGATTCCTCCCGCCCGATGACCCGACGTGGCCGGGCCACTGGGCGAATCCGCCATCGGCGTGGGCCGGGACCAGCCTCCCCACCGACAGTCCCGAAGCACGTCGACCAGGTCCGGGCCGCCCTCGCCGATATGCCGGCCGAGGCGCGGCAGGTCATGGTGCTGCGCGACGTCGAGGGACGGTCGCCGAGTGAGGTCCGCGGCGCCCTGGGTCTGAGCGCCGAGCGGGAGCGAGAGCTGCTGCAGCGCCGCGCGCGGGCTGGTGCGCGCCCGCCTGGAGCGATACTTCGGAGGAACGGAGGCAGCGTCGTGACCGATAGCTCGCAAGCCGAAGACGATCTCCGCTGCGTCGAGTTCGTGGAGGTCGTCACCGCCTACCTCGATGGCGCGGTGGACGAGGAGCAGCGTCGGCGAATCGACAGCCATCTGGCGGGATGTGCCGGATGCACCGCGGCACTCGATCAGTTCCGGACCACGATCAACCTATCGGGCCACCTCACCGCGGCTGACGTCGCCGGCGTCGAGCCCCTGCTCCGCGATCGGATCGAGGCGACGGTGCGACTCCCGCGACGCAAGTAGGTCTGCAGATGAAGAAGGAATTCGGCCCAAACCAGGTCGAGGTCGACGCGTTCCTCGAGCGTCTCGAGCTGGTCGACCAGGGTCAGGCGCTTTTCCTGGCCGGCCTGGCCCGGGACGACGCCGCGGTGCAGGCGGCGCGCGACGCCATGTTGAACGCGGCCCGGCGCGGCAAGCGCGAAGCTCAGCTCCATCGGGCGCAGCAGGAGGTCACACGCTGGGTGAACACCTGGTACTCGGGTGGGTTCCAGATCTCGGGCTATGGCCGCGATATCACCCCTGCCCAGGCCGCCACCGACGCCGCGCCGGCGGTCCTGGACGCGATCAGCGCGCTGGTCGTGCGCGACCTCCTGGCGCCGGACGAATTCGAGCTCCTCATCGGCCCATGGCGCGAGCTCGACGCCGATGGACATTAGGGCCGAATGGGCGTTTCCCGGCGAGCTCTGGTACTGGCGAGGCCCGGCGCCCTACCACTTCATCAAGGTGCCGGAGGATGTCTCAGCGGAGCTCCGTGCCATGTCGCCGGTCGTGACCTATGGATGGGGCGTGATTCCGGTCAGCGTCCGGATCGGAGACACCGACTTCGCGACGTCGCTGTTTCCGAAGGACGGAGGCTACCTGGTGCCGGTCAAGGACGCCGTCCGGATGGCAGAGGAACTCGTGCTCGGCGACGCCGTCCTCGTGGAGATGGCCATCCGTTCCTGACCTACGCCTCTCCCTTCACCTGCTCCTGCGCCCAGGCGTAGAGGGCGTCATAGACGGGCAGCTCGAGTGCGAGCTGGGTCTGGTCATCGACGTCGAGCATCGCAAACCCGTCGGCGATGGCGAGCAGGCCAGGTGACTCGGGCGTGGCATCGTGATCGTCGGCGACATCGGCTCCGTGGACGACCTTGGCCATGAGCGTCAAGGCATGGTCCTCGATCGCATAGTCGGCCACCAGCACCTCGAACGAGCAGAGGCCGCCGCGGTGCGTGTAGCGCGCGCCGGGCGCGTCGAAGCTGATCGCCTCCTCACGCGTCGCGTACGGGAGCACGTCGTCGGCCGGCACGTACACGATCTCCGCGGCGGGATCGATGAACTTGCGGATCAGCCACGGGCATGCGATCCGATCGGTGCGGGGATGCTCACGCGTGACCCACTTCATGTCGTGCCCTCCATGTCACGCCCCGAGCGTAGGTTGCGGTCGCGCGGTCACGGTGCCAGCTCCATCCTCTGGACCAGGCTGAAACGCCACGGCCAGCGCCACGGTGTCACACCGATCGGGCGCATGGGACCGCCATGGATCACCGCCGACGGATCGTGGAGGTTCGAGTGCACCGGTGCGCCTGGCCGCAGGTCCCAGACCAGTGCTCTTCCCGATGGACGCAGGACCCGCGCGATCTCAGTCAGCCCGGCGATCGCATCGTCCCAGTGATGCATGGAATTGCGTGCTCACCACGAGATCGAAGCTGGCATCGGCGAATGGCAAAGCCGCCACATCGCCCACCACGAATGACGGCTGCGGCTCTCCTGCTGACGCGCCTCGTGCGGCATTGGCCTGTGCCCGTTCGATCATCGTCGGATCGAGGTCGAGCCCGGTCACGTCCAGTCCGTAGTCGCGCGCCATCTGGACCGAGAGGTGGCCGGGGCCGCATCCCACCTCCAGGATCCGCGCCTCCGGCGATGCCACCTGGGCAACATCGGCGGCGACGCCTCGATAGAAGGAGCTGAGCAGGAGCCGGCTCATGGCGTCGTAGATCGGAACGTCGCGCATCACGATCCCGCCCGGCATCGCACGTCCACCCGCGCCGAGATGGCGCCTGACCGACGACAGCCACCGTTCCCGCTGCAACGACTGCGCCAAGCCCGAAGAGGATCCAACCGTGACTCACGTGGAGAATCATCCGCCTTCCGGCCACGGCTCGCCAGCGACGGTTCGGGAAAGGCGGAGGCCCGGGTCAGCGACCCGGGCCTCGGTGCGCACTGGTGCTTTCGCCCGTCAGGGCGCCGTGGGGTTGACCACGTGGATCGTCATGGTGCCGCCCGTGTTCTGGGCCGTGACGAGGATCGTCACGTCAGACCCAGGGGTCATCGTCGAGTTCTGTGGGTTCGTCGAGTCCCAGTAGGTGTTCACGAGCGTGTCGTCGAACATAGCGATCGGCGCCCGAGTCGCTTGTGCAGGCCAAGCGCAGAGGTAGTCGATCGTCTGGCTCTGTCCCTTCCCGACGAGGACCTGCTTGTGCAGGCCAGCGCAGAGATTGTTCTGGCCAGTCTCGGGATCCAGGGTCGGGCCGTCTGGCACAGCCTGGAGGCCGAAGGTCGCATCGAACGGCTGGCGCCGATTGCTCGGTGCCGTGCCATCCGAGTACTTGAATTGTGCGGGGCGGGCATCGATCGGCAGGGCAAGACCATGACCGCGGTGCTCGCTGTTGTTGTTGTCGGAGTAGGTCTCGTCGACCAGCCAGACCAGGAGGCCGTCCTCGAAGGCGAAGTGCTCCACCTCCTCCGGATCGGTCAGGCCAAAGCTGAACTGGTATGGGCCAGTCTCCAGCGTTGCGTCGTAACCGACGTACGTCCGGTTCTCGGCGATGTAGTAGCGGTCGCCAATGGTCTCCTCGGACCCGGTGCTGATCTTGAAGCCGCCAACAGCGGTCCACCCGTTCGTGCCCGACTCGACGGTATCGGTGAACAACGTGGTGCCGCCACTCTTGACGACGATGTCGTCAATGAAGGCGCCGGCCAGATGCACGCCGCCATCCGTCTGGTAGCGGAACCGGAAGAGTGTGTTCGCCGAGCCACCCGGCACGGAGTACTTGAGACCCTTCCAAATGTCGTTCGACGAGCCGTCGACCGGTGCGCCGATCTGGGTCCAGGTGGAACCACCGTTCGTCGAGTACTCGGCAAACAGGTAGTCAAAGCCGGCCTCGATGTCGTACCAGGCATTGGCCGTGACCGTTGCACTCCCCACGGCGCTCAGGTCGAAGCTCCGGGTGAGGGTGGTGTTGAGGTCATCCGCGCTGCTCGTCCACCAGGCGTGGCCGCCCGCAGGGACGGTGTAGTTGTTCACCACCGCCTCGTTAGGCACGTCGACGATGACGGCCTGGGCCTGACGCCGAACCTGGAGAGCTGCCGGGCTCAGGACGAAGTCACCGCTCTGGCCGCCTGACACGACGTCGTAGTCGAGCCAGCCGAGCTGGAGCTTCTCCCAGGGACCGTAGTGGTCCGGCTTGGTGCCGATGTCCTCGGTGCCGTCGCCGTTCCAGGAGCCGGACGACATCAGCGTCCAGAACGCGGTGCCGTTCTCGCCTGCGTTGGTGTCGTAGAAGTCAGGCAGGCCGAGGTCGTGCCCGAACTCGTGGGCGAACACGCCCAGGCCGCCGTTTTCGGCCTCCACGGTGTAATCGCCAATCCAGAAGCCGGTGTCGCCGATCTGCGAGCCGCCGAAGAGCACATCGGTGCCGTCGACCGTCGGGCCGGTCAGGCCGAAGTCGTCCGCATTGACGAACCAGCGGTGCGACCAGATCGCATCGGCGCCCTGGGCACCACCACCGGCATCCTCGCCCTCGCCGGCGTGAACCGCCTGGAAGTGGTCGATGTAGCCGTCTGGCTCATCGAAGTCGCCATCGTTGTCGTAGTCGTTGCGATCCCAGACGTCGAACGTGGCGAGATAGGCCTTGATGTCGGCGTCGGACATGCCGGCAGCTTTCTGGGCGTTGTACCAGGCGTTGCCGGAGTCCTCGATGAACTGCCACGCGCCGCCGAAGTCCTCAATGGCGTTGTCGCCATATGAGGAGGCGTTGCCGGGAACCGTCACCCAGTCACTGACCCCGCCGGCGACGGTGTAGTTGTCAGATGACTGCGCGCTGTAGAAATCGGCCATCGAGTCACTGGCGCCGAAGAACAGGTCCTCGTAGTACGCCCGGTTGAAATCCGCCTTCCAATGGCGATTGTTGTCGAAGGGCAGTTCCGAGTCATAGTCGGGGTTGGTGGCCCCATCGACGATTTGACGGTTTGGCTTGGCGATCTGGTTGTGCAGCGGGCCTGGCACCGTGCCGAAGCGGCCGCTCGCCTCGTTGCCGAACTCCGACAGGATCGTGAAGAGGCGGCCGGTCCCGGTCACTGCCGCTTGGAAGTACTTGTCGTCCGCCAGTTGGACGACGCCCTCCGCGTTCGGTGAGCGCTGGCCGGACAGGATCAACTCCTGGGCCGCCTTGCGGCGCGCCTCGTGCCGAGCCGTCAAGGGTCCGGGCCGGTTGTCGGGTCGTACGGCCTTGCCTGGTGCGCGATCCCCCGCTGGCCCTGCGGCCACGGTCGGTGCCGCGAATCCAATGGTCATCACGCCGGCGACGGCAGCGACCATGATTCGACGAACTAACGTCCGCATGCTGAATAACACCTCTGGATTTGGAAGGTTGCTCGGGCCGCAGCGGATGCTGGGCCGAGCCGGAACGGTGCAAGTCGTAGGCCAATGACCGACCTCGATCGCTCTCGGTCGCAGGGGCGCGGAAGTTGGCGGTGCCTGGGCGCAACTCCTCGCGAGGATCGACAAGGGCCGTAATCTCACGGGCATGAAGCCGCGCATCTTCCTGGGCTCATCGGGCAAGCAGGCGAAGCTGGTGCAGGCGCTGACGCGCGGGCTCGCGGACGTCGCCGAGGTCCAACCGTGGACCGCGGTCTTCAACCCGGGCATCTCCACCCTCGACCGGCTGGTGGAGCTCACGCACGAGGTCGACTTCGCCGCGTTCGTCTTCGCGCAGGACGACTGGACCACCAACCCGACCGATGCCGCCGCCGTCGGGCCAGGCTTCTCCGCGCGACAACGTGGTCTTCGAGGCCGGCCTCTTCGGCGGCGCGCTCGGCATGCGCCGCACGTTCATCCTCCACGCCAAGGGCGCCAAGCTGCCGACCGATCTGCTGGGTATGACGGCGGTGCGCTATCCCGAGGCCCTCACCGCGGCCGACATGCGGGCGGTCAACCACAAGCTGCGCAAGGCGATCGAGGACGAGGGCCGGATGACCCGGCTCGAGGGCGACTGGTGGCAGCACTCGCTCACCGTGCGAAGCGAGCGGGAGCCATCGGCCATCAGCCTCCTGCGCATCTCGCGCGATCGTGAGGGCGGCCTCGAGGTCGTGGGCCGAGCCTGGCAGGAGGACGGAACGCTCTCGTCGAGGTACTGGAGCGTCGCCTCCAAAGAGCGCCGCGACCCACCCAGCATCCTCTACTTCTGGAACGGCGAGCGACCGCGGCACCCGAACGCGCCGCAGCTGGAGGGCACGGGCGAGATCCGCCTCGAGGATGCCGATCGTGCTTCCGGCTATTGGACCACCCGCTCCGAGACCGATCCCCAGCTCCGCGAGCGGACAGCGGGGGTCTACCTCCGCGCCGATCCCGACGACATGCGCGTCCTCGACGCCGGCGATCCGCAATCCCGGATCGACCTGCTCGCCCTCCGACTCCGGGAGTGGAAGGCAATCGCGAACTCGTGACAGAGGTCACCGCCCGACAGTTTCTGGACAAACTCGGACAGCTGCCGGCACCCGTCGGCATGGGCAAGATCTTCGCGCTCGCGAAGGCGCACGTGGACATGCCGCTGACGGAGATTCGGGCGCTCCTCGCCAGTCCGGACCACCTGGCTCGAGTCGGCGCGGTGAGCATCATGGATTTCCAGGCTCGCAGCAGGAAGACGCCCGAGGACCGCCGGCGTGCCCTGTTCGAGCTGTACATCGACCAGCACGACCGAATCGACACGTGGGACCTCGTCGACCGGAGCGCAATCTGGGTGGTCGGCGAGTACCTCCGGGACAAGCCGCGGGACATCCTGTACGAGCTCGCGCGGTCGGATCGGCCGATGGAGCGGCGGACGGCGATCCTCAGCACCTTCGCGTTCATCCGGCGCGGCGATCTCGACGACGCCTACCGGATCGCCGAGCTGCTGCTCCATGACGACGAGGACCTCGTGCAGAAAGCCGTCGGCTGGATGCTTCGCGAGGCCGGCAAGCGGGACGAGCCGCACGGCTGCGGACGGTTCCTCGACCAGACACGCCGCGCGCGATGCCACGGGTGATGCTTCGGTACTCGATCGAGAAGCTCGATCCGGCGCTGCGCGCGAATTACCTGGCGATGAAGACGCGCGGCTGACTTCCGAAGCTCATCACGAGCGGGGAGCGAGCACGCACGCGAAGTAGTGCTTCTCTCCGACCACCCGTTGGGTGCAGCCGATGCGACGAAGGTTGGTGTCAGACAGGATAGCGTTGTGTACTGAGCTCTCTCGCCAGGTCCGGATCACGCGGGTGATCGGATTCCAATAACCGGAGTTGTACCCGAGGACCTCGGAAGTGCCGGGCCGCATCCGGTTGTGGTTCATGCAGGTGCCACACGAGCTGATCTCGACCACCCGCCTGTGAGCGATGTCATGCAGCCACGCGCCGACGTGGCGCTCTCCCCAGACCTCGACGACCGCCTCCGTCAGGACACTGTGCGCTCGCACCGGCGTCGCCGAGCCCAGGACCAGGATTACCCCCGCTACCCCCAAAAGGAAGTAACGCATGCCCGGCGGCGCAAGCAAAAACCGGACCGGCGCTTGCCGGATCAACGGTCAAGCCCTCCCTGCACCTCCGCAAAACGTTGCCAGGACGCACCGACGCGCTTTTGCGCCGAAGGCTGGCAAAGCCGGTGTGGCGTCCATTGACCGAGCACGCCCGGAGGTGTATGACCCGGGGGACGGTTTCAACCGCGGAGGGAGAACAATGCCGCTGCAGCGCGTGACCATGCATCTCACTGAGCTTCGCTGCATCACGCAGTCGGAGGGCAGCGGCGGCTCCGAGCCATACCTCTGGGTCACGTACTTCGCGCTTGGCGTCGACCCGCTGCCCGGGCAGACCGGGGTCGTGGCCACAAACACGCCGGCCTATGACGCGTTCCGAATGGAATTCGCCGACGGCGTGCGCGCCGGGCAGGCCATCCCGGTTCCGCCGTTCCTCGCCTACGGGACTTTCGACATCGATCTCGACCTCAACCTCGACTACAGGAAGGTCGGCTGCATTGCGGTCCTCATGGAGGAAGACGCGACTCCGCAAAGCTCGATCGTCCTGGGGCGCATCGCGTACGCGAAGGAGATCGAGAACCAGCTCAACCTGCTTGCGAACAAGCGGATCCAGACGGCGGATAACGGTCCGATCACGGACGATGAGCTGAAGGCCATCCGAGAGGCAGTGACGGCGAAGGTAGAAGCCGCCATTGGAAGCAATCAGTCGATCTGGGACTTCTTCCGCGACCAGGACGACGCTACTGGCTTTACCTACGCCGCGTATAGCAACGCCGAGATCAAGACGCTCGCCGAGTCAGCCAGCCGAAGTATGCCCATGACGTTCGGAGAGATCTCCAACAAGAGTGGATCGGATCGCTACGCCCTGTCCGGCATCGTCTCGATCGCCGCGCTCCCGCGCGCGCCGGTTGACCTGTGCGCCACGGAGCGAGCCGCGGTCAATGCCAAGGAGCAGGAGATCCATTGGCTCCAGGCGCGAAGAACCGTGCTGCAGCTAGAGCTCCAGAACGCGGCGCCCCAAAACAAGGGCGCGATCGTCGACGAGATCACGGCCACCAACGAGGCGATCACATTGGCCGAAGGGGAGCTGACGCCGCTGAAGGCCGCATTGGACGCCTGCGTGGACCGACGGGGCGGCGCGGGACGGACGGGACTCGACACGAACGTCGTCCGGGACCCGGGCTAAGGCAGAGGGCCCCAGCCGTCCGGGTCGACGCCACCGGGGACCGGCGCATCGGGATCGTATGGCTCGCGCGTGAAGACGAATGAGCCGATTGTCCAGGTGGCTGAGCCGCCCTCGTCGTCGCGGACCGGGCGCAGGGTCTCGCCGGCGAAGTAGCCGCTCTTGTCCGCAAAGGACCCGCGTGGTAATACTGGCGGACGGCGTCACACGGAGGGAGACGTGAACGCGCGGGCGAACCTGATGGCGACGCTGGCCGTCGCATCGGTTCTGATGGCAGCCTGCAGCGGCGGATCCGGCGGCTCGGGCGGGCCGTCCCGGAGCGCCAGGCCTGCAACCATCCCTCCGCCGACCAGCCTCGCCACGGATGGTCAGCTGGTCAACTGCGTGGACATCGAGTACCCGCCGCTCGAGTACTTCCCCTCCCCCGATGTCACCGATCCGAACGCCGCGATCGGCTTCGACGTGGATGCCGCCAGGCAGGCCGCCCAGGCGATGGGCCTGCAGATGACCATCCGCAACGTCCCATTCGACACCCTCATCCCGGACCTGGCGGCTGGCCGCTGCGACATCGTGTGGACCGCCCTCTTCATCTCCGACGAGCGACTGCAGGTCGCCGACGCGGTTCCGTACATGAAAACGGGCGACGGTGTGCTGGTGGCGGCCGGCAATCCCGTGGGCTGAGCAGCCCGAGGACCTGTGCGGCAAGACCATCTCCATCCAGAACGGTGGCGTGGTGGAGAACGTGTCTGCCGAGGCGAGTCAGGAGTGCACCGATGCCGGCCAGCCGGCGATCGAGATCCAGGGCTATGAGCGGGTCGCGGACGTGTTCCAGCAGATCGCGCTGGGTCGCGTCGACGGCGTCTGGGACGTGCAGGAGAGCATGGCCAACTGGATGAACATGCATCCCGACCAGTACGAGGTCGCCTTCATGGCGTCCCAAGACCAGGTCTACGGGATCTACTACGGCAAGGGGAAGGCCGATATCGGCGAAGCGTTTGCGGCAGCCTTGCGTGAGCTGAAGGACGACGGCACGCTGGCCGCGCTCGCCGAGCAGTACGGTCTGGATCCGGCAACCCTCGACGCGATCCAGTAGTGGACTTCCAGCCGGATGTGTTCCTGGAGGCCCTGACCTCCCCGACCCTCCTCGAGGGCGCCCTCATCACGATCGCGCTGACGATCGTCGCGCTTCGCCGGTGGCCTCCTCATCGGGCTGCTGATCGCGCTCATGCACGACAGCCGATTGCGCGTGGTGCGTGTGGATCGCCTGGACCTACGTCTGGATCTTCCGTGGGCTGCCGACCCTGATCCTGCTGTTCATCGTCTGGTTCGCGCTGCCGCAGGTATTCCCGGTCTTCCGCGAGGAGTGGTTCGTGCCGTTCCTCGCCGCCAGCGTCGCCCTGGCCATCAACGAGGCGGCCTACGCCGCCGAGATCCTGCGCGGTGGCCTGATGGCGGTCGACGACGGCCAGCGCCTGGCAGCACGCGCGCTGGGCATGCGTCCCGGGCAGGTCTTTCGGCAGGGTGATCGCTCCGCAGCTCACCCGCGTGACCATCCCGCCCATGTCCAACGACTTCATCACGATGCTGAAGATCACCAGCCTGGCCAGCGTCGTGTCGGTGCGCGAGCTGATGACCAACACGCAGACGGCAGTCGCCACCACCTTCCGCTTCGCCGAGTGGTACGGGGCGGCGGCGGTGTACTACCTCGTCCTGGTGAGCATCTTCATGGTCGGCCAGGCATGGCTGGAGCGCCGATACGTGTGGACCTCGCGGACGCACGGCCATCGGTACGCGCTGCGGCGGGCGCTCGGCCGATGACCGCCACCACCCACACCGAGCAGGTGATCGAGGCGCGCGAGGTCTGGAAGCGCTACGACTCGGACCGACGTGCTGAAGGGCATCTCGCTCGGCGTCCAGCACGGTGACGTGAAGGTCGATCCTGGGGCCGTCAGGATCCGGCAAGAGCACGATCCTGCGCTGCATGGCGCTGCTCGAGCCGATCGACGCGCGGCGAGATCCACCTCGAGGGATCCCGCATCGGGGTCCGGGAGCATAACGGTCGCCTGGCCCCGCTTCCCGAGGGGCAGCTGGCCGACCAGCGATCCGATATCGGGATGGTGTTCCAGCGCTTCAACCTGTTCCCGCACCTGACGGCGCTGGACAACGTCATGATCGGCCTGACCGAGGTACGGCGGCATGCAGCGAGGCCGATGCCCGAGCCGCGGCCAAGGAGATGCTCGAGCGGGTCGGGCCTGGGCCAGCGCCAGGATCACTACCCCTCGGAGCTGTCCGGCGGTCAGCAGCAGCGCGTCGCCATAGCCCGCGCGGTGGTGATGAAGCCGCACGTCATGCTCTTCGACGAGCCGACCTCGGCCCTGGACCCGGAGCTGGTGGGCGAGGTGCTGACCGTCATGGAGGACCTGGTCCGGGAGGGCATGACCATGATCGTGGTCACGCACGAGATCGGCTTCGCCCGTGACGTGGCCGGCCGGTGGTGATGATGGACGAGGGTCGCATCATCGAGGAGGCCCCGCCCGAGGAGTTCTTCAGCAGCCCTCGCGAGGAGCGAACCCGCAGGTTCCTCGACGCGGTCCACTGAGTTCCGATCAGGATTGGGGCAATGGGATCTACCGCGCCAGCGGCCGGCGACCTGCTGCGCCGGGTGCTCGACGGACTCGATGAGCTGTTCACCAGGACCGATGTACCCGCCTGGGCCGAGGTTGTGCGCGAGGTCGGCGCCATCGCCGACCCGGTGGAGATGGCCCACGCATACGATCGAATGTCGCAGGGGAGCGCCCCAGGAACGTTTCACGACCTGATCATCTCCATGCGCAACGGGCACGCCATCACCGAGGTCCAGGAGGCTTACGCCAACGAGCTGCTGGCCACCTTCCAGAGCATTGGTCGAGCCGCCACCCACGCGGTCGTGGTGGAAGGTGCGGAAGCGCGGTTGACCGAAAGCATTGCCGACGCGGCCGCGCGCGACGTGTTCATGCCATTGGACTCACTGTCGCCACCGCGCAGACGGGAGATCATCGTCACGCTCATGCATTGCGCCGTTTGTGGCACCAAGTACCAGCTCGACATCGGGCCGCACTACGTCGCGGCGCGCCGATGGGCGCTGACCACGGCCCCCGCGTGGATCGAGGAGGCCAGTGCCCGGGATCTCGTGGCCCCTGCCATGGACCCGCTGGAGCACGCGGAGACACGGCAGGAGCTCGAGACGGTGCGCCCCGCCTTCGACCGCCTGGGATTCCCCGTCATCCGCCTCCCTTACAACCGACCGAATGCCGGGGCGAACGACCGATGCGCAACCTGCGGCGCCGATTCGTGGCTTACGGCTCATCTGCGCTTCCTCGACTCCCCACCGAGGTTGGAGCCGCTGGGGATCTGATCGCTCATCGCCAGCCATCCGGATCGACGCCACCGGGGATCGGCGCATCGGGATCGTACGGCTCGCGCGTGAAGACGAATGAGCCGATGTCCAGGTGGCTGAGCCGGCCCTCGTCGTCGCGGACCGGCGCGCAGCGTCTCACCGGCGAAGTAGCCATTGAGGCCGATCCACGTGCCGTCGTCCGCGGGACGGAACCGCGCGTCGCGGCTGCCCTTTCCGGACATGGCGCCCAGCTCCAGGTGGCGATCGGCCTCGAGCCTGAGCGCGTAGCCGGTCGGTCCCCAGTACCAGGGCCCGATCAGCTCGAGCAGCGATCGATCGACCTCGGCCAGTGGCCGCCACGGCTCCGGAATCCGCGGCTCCCGCTCGGCGACGATGCCGACGAGATCGGCGGCGAGTCCGCCGACTGCGAGTCCGGTGGTCGTGTTGGCCAGGGCAACCGCGCCGATATCGTCGTCGACACTCACCCACAGCGCGCACAGGAACCCGGGCATCGAGCCGGTGTGCCCGGCCAGCATCCGCTCCGGCGTCCGGATGCAGCTGGACGCCAAGCCCGTAGCTCGATTCCCAGCTCGTCGACCTCCGGCGCCGAGCGCGGCTCGCGCATCTCGGCCACGGTGTCGGCCGAGAGCACGCCATCGGCCCCGTTGGCGAGCAGGTTGGCGAACCGGCACAGGTCCTCGACCGTCGACCACAGCTGACCGGCCGGCGCCATCCGACCGGTCTCCTGGACGACCTCGGGCATGACCACGTCCGCCCAGGGATGGACCGCCGATGCCGCGCGCATACGGCTCCTGCGGCAGGAACGAGGTCCGCGCCATCTCCAGCGGATCGAGAACCTCCGACTGCAGCACCTCCGCCCACGGCCGCCCGCGAAGCGCCTCGACCACGGCGCCCAGCAGCGCGAAGCCAGGGTTCGAGTAATGGAAGCGCGAGCCCGATGGATGCTTGAGCCCATCCTCGCCGACCAGATCGGCCAGCTCGGGCCGAAGCTCGCCCGGCGTCCGCTCCCACCACGGACCCGGCGTCTCGCTGGCCATGCCCGGCGGTGTGCGAAAGGAGCTGGCCGATCGTCACGCCACGAATCGGCGCATCGGCCAGGTGCTTCTCGAGCGGGTCCGCGAGACCCAGCTTCCCCTCGTCGCGCAGCCGCATGACCAGCACGGCGACGAAGGTCTTGGTCAATGAGCCGATGCGGAACTGGGTGTCGGTGGTGGTCTCGATGGCGTGCGACCAGACCTGCTGGCCGTCCCGCACCACGGCTCCCGCAATCGACGGCGCGCGACCATCACGCTGCCCAGTGGCGAGGCGATGAAGCAGCGCGCGTTCGGTCTCAGGAAGCAGCATCAGCCGATTCTAGTCAGAGCCGACTCGAACGCGGGTGCGCCGCCTATCCTTGTCGTCGTCATGGCAGTCGACGTGCGACCCATCGACGGGACGAACTTCCGAGACGTGGTGGATCTGGCGGTCACCGATGAGCAGTCTGCCTGGATCGCACCAACAGCCCGCTACATGGTGCTGTGCGCCTACGGCGGCCGCTGGCATGCCCTGGGCCTGTACGCCGAAAACACTCCGGTCGGCTTCGCGATGTGGACGCAGGACCCGGAGGATGGTAGCCATTGGATCGGCGGTTTCCTGATCGACAAGTCGCACCAGCGACGCGGGCACGGACGCCAGGCGATGGTCGCGATCATCGACTTTTTGCGGCGCGAGCAGGGCGCCAAGGCCTTCGCCTTGAGCTATGAGCCCGATAACACCGTCGCGCGGCGTCTGTACGCCTCACTCGGTTTCATCGAGACCGGCGAGCAAGAAGGCGAGGAACTCGTGGCGCGGCTCCAGTAGCTGGGGCGGAGGCCCGCAAGCAGCCCCGCGCCGAGGAATCGGTCCTGCCTTCAGCTCGGGATGAACCGATAACCGATGCCCCGGACGGTCTCGATGGTGGCGGCCCGGTCGCCGAGCTTGCGGCGGATCGCCTTCACTTGGGCCTCGATCACGTTGCTGCCGCCCGGGTGGCCAGCGAAGCCGATGGACGTCGGTGAAGGATTCTGACCAGAGCAGCGCCATACTCCATCAGCGCGGCAGGTGGCTGCGCACTCCTCCGAGGCCGCTTCGATGGGATCGGACCTGGTGCAGCGAGCGCGGCAAGGCGATGTTGACCCCCCGCCTTCCGACGCGCTCATCCGCGCCCCGATACGACGCCCTCTTCTCCGCGGCTCATCGCATCCTCCGCGACCGCGATCGGGCCGAGGATGCGGTCCAGGATGCGGTCCTCCGCTGCTGGCGCCGACCCCCGCGGCTTGCGCGACCGCGGACCGCTTCGACGCCTGGCTCTATCGCCTCCTGGTCAATGCGAGCCGTGACCAGATGCGCCGCGGACGCCGCCGTCAGCCATCGGTCGCCTACGGTTACGACCCGGTCGACCTCCCGATGTCACAATCGACGACTACGCCACGGTGGCGGAGCATGACGCGCTGGAGCGCGCCTTCGCTGAGCCTGTCCCCCCGGACCACCGGATCGCCCTGGTGCTGACGCACTACGTCGGCTACTCGGCGGCTGAGGTCGCCTCTCGATCGTGGGCCGTGCCGGCCGGCACGATCTACTCGCGCCTTCACTACGGCGCCCGCGCGATGCGCGAGGCGCTCGCCCCACCCCCGGCCTGTCCCGACTGCAACGACGGAAGTCATCCCGATGACGCACCACGACGCTTACGAGCTGGTCGTTGCCTTCCTGGCGGAAGGTCCACACCACGGACGCGAAGGACGTGCTGGACCAGGACGCTGGCCAGCGTTCGCTCGACCACCACGGCGCCCCCGGCGCTGGCTGGTCCGGATGACCGGCGGCACGATTGGCCACGAGCCATCCGTGCTGCTCCGCTTTGCACCGATTCTTGCGGTTGCCGCCTTGGCGGGAGTCATCGGTGGGGCGGTCATTGTTGGCGCCCTGTCGCCAAACCCGCAGCCGACGCCTACCCCGATCGCGTCCCCTACTGAATCGGCCACGGGACACCGGGTCCGACGCCAACCGCGCCGCTGGGCCTGGTGGCGTACACCGGTGGGGATTCGCTGCAGCCCGGGCAGGGAGACTGCACGGAAGGGCCGACCGGCCGCTTGACGGCTGTTACGTCACCCGTGTCTGGATCGCCAACGCGGATGGCAGCGATCCCCATGCGCTGCATCCGGACAAAGTTACCGACGAGTCGTTCATCGCCTGGACGCATGATGGATCGCGGATTTTCTACCAGGACGTGCAGGGCCTGGCCATGGTGATCATGGCACGGTCCTTCAGCGCTGGCCGTCCGACCTCTGCCCAGGGGACTGCCTGAGCTCCCCCGGATCTCCCTATCGCCCGATGACACGAAGGTCGCGTACGTGCACTTGACGGAGGAGGGAGGCCCCGCTTCGAGCGTGGTCGCCATCCTCGACCTTGAGACCAGGCAGGTAACCGAGCTCGAGTCAACACGGGGAATCAACCCGGTGACAAGCGGCCAGTGTCACACGGCCCCGGGATGCGAGGGCACGAACGACCAGCCGACCTGGTCGCCGGACGGGACGCGCATCGCATTCGCCCGGCAGACGATGTCGCCCGAACCAAGGGAGGACTTCTGGAATGCGGCGGCGATCTACGTGGTCAACGCCGAAAGGCACCGGCTTCCGACGCGTCACTCCCCGTTGGACAGTACGCGGTCGGTCCGCAGTGGTCGCCCGACGGGAGGCGGCTGGCCTTCATGGGCATTCAGCAGGTCGTCAGCCGGGACGGCACGACCGTTGACCGGGAGCTGAGCGACATCTACACCATCCAACCGAACGGTGAGGAGTCCCTTCAGCTCACCGACGACGGGATCTCGTTCTCGCCGGTGTGGACGCCCGCCGGCCAGGTGACGTACACGCAGGTCGTTGTCAGCGGAGACACCGAGGACTACTCGCCCTGGATCGTCGACGCGGACGGTAACAATCAGTCCCAGCTGACACCTTCAATCGCTGACCTGACTGCGGCCGGATGCGTGTCCTGCGTCCATCAGGTCCGGCAGAACGAGGCATCGACCTGGGTCTCCTGGCAGCCAAGGCCATGAGCCGTCGCCTGTGGGCGCTCGTCGCGAGCGCCTTAATCGCATGCTTGTCCGCCTGTGGCGAGGGGGAGCCCGTCGCGTCAACAGCCGCATCGACGGACGCGACCGCCTCGCCGAGCGCGTCCCCGACGCTGACCGCGACGCCACTCCCGGGCGGGCTGCACGAGCGACCCATGCTGCCCGACCTGGTTGACGGCGAAGCCGCCGCGTGTATCCCGACGTGCGGCGCAGGTCGTGTCGCTGGCGGGGAGCTCCCAGCGGGCCGGTATCAGACGAAGGTGTTCTTCGGTGGATACATGACGGTGGAGTCCGACGGGAGCTGGCCGCTCGAGCGAGGACAGCAACGGGGAGCTGAGCCTGCTCGTTAGCGACAACTACCGCATCGCCTTCATGCTGGACATCCAGCTGGTCACCGACGACGGCGTGGCGGACGTGCCGCCAGCGGCGGCCGCCTACGTCCATTGGCTGCGGAGGCATCCGGAGCTGATCGTCTCCGAACCGATGACCACCACCATCGGCTCGACGCAAGCCATCGCGGTAGACATCGCCCTCGCTCCGAATGCTGGGCAAGACGCGGATGACTGCGAGCCGGGAGGCGTGCGTCGTTCTTCTTCCGCAACCCGCTCTTCGGACATGGCGATGGTGTGCTGGGCGATGACGTCTACCGGATGTACTTCGCGGATGTCACCTACTCCGGATCGGACCACCTGCTGTTCGTCAAGGTCGAAGGCCGCGACGAGGCCGATCTGCAGTCCGTCCTAGTGCGGACCGACCCCATCATGGCTACCGTCACCATCCCCGCTCATCCGACTCGGGAGGAGGTCCGGTGACTGCCATGCCCTGGCGCCGCCTCGCAGCTCTCGCCGGGGCTTCTGCGCTGATGGCGTGCGCTTCGCCGGCGACATCGGCTCCGCCTGCAGCTGCCGACCCCACCGCGAGCCCATCAACTGCCGTAATCGACCTGGTCGGCGAGTGGGAGCGCGACACGCACTGCACGGAGATCGTCAACGCACTCCGTGACGCGGAGATGGATCTGACTGGCCTGGATTACGCCGCGGCCTACTTCGCCGGGGGCGAAATCGCGGATCCGGCCCATCCGTGCGACGGCGCGGTCCCACTACGCCACTCGCATTTCTTCACGGCGACCGGTCGGTTCGGCTCGCGTGACGAGAACGGCAACCAGGTCGACGACGGGACGTACCGCATCGTGGACGACGATACGCTCGTAATTTCCAACCACCTCGGCAGCGACACGCTCAAGCAGGTCACGTTCCACTACGAGATCGAGGATGGAGAGCTGAGCCTCGAGCCCGTCATCCCCGACTGCCGGCCCGACTGCTTCGAGGCCGTATGGAGTGTGACCGTCGCTTACGCAGGGCACACCTGGACGCGCATCATGACCGAATAGCGGGCGGCGGCGCGCCGTGCGCAGCGGTCGGGTTGAGCAGCCGATGGGCTAAGGTCGGAACCGTGAGCAGCAAAGGCGAAGACGAGTCACGCGACGGCGTCCGCTGACCAACCTCGATCAGTCGCTGTTCGACGGCGCGGAGGCGACAAAGCGAGACCTGGTCGACTACCTGGACGGGATCAGCGACCGGATCATCCCGGTGCTGAAGGACCGGCCTCTGTCGGTGATCCGCGTCCATCGCGGCCAGGAAGCGTTCATGCAGAAGAACGTGCCCAAGTACACGCCGGACGTGGGTTCGCACCGTGAAGTGGTGGGCAGAGGCGTCGAAGCGGGACGTGTCGTACGCGCTGTGCAACGACCGGCGGACGCTGCTGTGGTTCGCCAACCAGCGCGCGATCGAGTATCACCCGACGCTGGTGCGCGCCGACCGGCCCGACCGCATCACCCACCTCGTGCTCGACCTCGACCCACCCGAGAGCCGATGCCTTCCCGATGGCGGTCAGGGCCGCCCACGCGGTCCGCCAGGCCCTGGCCGACGTCGGCCTGGCTGGCGCGGTGAAGACCAGCGGGGCCAAGGGCCTGCACGTGTTCGTCCCGATCGACGCCCGGGCATCGCCCGAGGACGCCGCCGCCGCCACCCGGGCCATCGCGGCACGGGCCGAACGGCTCGATCCCGACGATCGCCACCACCGCGTTCGTCAAGGCGGACCGCGGCGGCAAGGTGTTCGTGGACTCCACCCGGGTCGGCGGCGCCACCGTCATCGCCGCCTACAGCCCGCGCGTCCGGCCGGGCGTGCCGGTGTCGTTCCCGGTCGCCTGGGACGACCTCGATGACATCACGCCCGCCGACTTCACCGTGCACACCGCGCTCCGCCACTGGGTGACCGCGATCCCTGGGCCGAGCACATGCCCCGCCCGCAGCGACTGCGCGCCGAGCTCGATCGAGGAAGGACGCGCGATCCCGGTGGCCCGGGTACAGGCCATGCACGAGGGCAAGCGCCGCGCCCGCGCCCGTCGTGAATGACCGTGGGTGTCCGTTGACGCGAGCGCCCTATGCCAACTACCGGGCTTCTTCAGCGAGGCCGCGCCGCTCAGCTGCAGCCACTCGTCGCGCCGCAGTTGATGCACTTGTAGCAGCTGCCGTTGCGGACCATGATCGAGCCGCATTCGGTGCACGCCGGCGAGTCCGCCGTGTCGAAGATCACCGGCGCCTGACCAACATCCAGCCGCTCGGCCCGGTCATCGGCCTTCGCATGCCCATTCCTCGCAACGATCTTCAACCCATCCATCAGCCCTGTCGCCTCGGACTCCGGATGCAGCCTCGTTGACTTCCTCGGTTGCTGGCACTGGGCTGACCGGTGGCGGAGGCCGGAACCGCTCGACCGCATCAGCGCTCCGTGCCGGACCTGAGCATGCCCGATGAGGCAGACGGCGGCGATGACCTAGCCGCGGCAGGCGCAGCCCGGTCAGGGGTAGTGCCTGTGGCGGCCACTCACCCACCGGCACTGTGCGCATCGGACAGCGTCATCTGCCGATTGATGATCCCCACCTTGTCCTGCTCATCCCGATCCAGGAACTTCGTGGCCATGTACCTGAAGATGTAGTCCACCAGGCTCTTCGCCATGGGGATATCCCGGTTGGTCGTGAACCCGGCCGGCTCGAAGCGCAGGTGGCTGAACTTCGTCACCAGGTCGCGCAGCGGGACGCCGTACTGCAGCGCCAGGCTGACCGCGGTGGCGAACGAGTCCATCAGCCCGGAGATGGTCGAGCCCTCCTTGGCCATCCGCAGGAAGATCTCGCCCGGCGTGCCGTCCTCGTAGAGGCCGATGGTCAGGTAGCCCTCGTGCCCGCCCACGTTGAACTTGTGGGTGATGGAGGCCCGCTCATCGGGCAGGCGATGGCGGTAGGGCTTGGGGGTGGCGTCCACCGAGGCCGCCGACGTCTCATCGGCCACCTTGACCGCGTCCCCGCCCTCCTTCTTGGTGTTCAGCGGCTGCGAGCGCTTGCGGTTGTCGCGGTAGACCGCGATGGCCTTGAGGCCCAGCTTCCAGCCGTCGATGTAGACCTGCGCGATCTCGGCCGGCGGTCGAGGCCTCCGGCATGTTGACCGTCTTGCTGATGGCGCCGGACAGGAACGGCTGCACCGCGGCCATCATCTTGAGGTGGCCGTTGTAGTGGATCGAGCGGCTGCCGTTGGCCGGCTTGAAGGCGCAGTCGAAGACCGGCAGGTGCTCCGGCCTTGAGGTGCGGGGCGCCCTCGATGGTCTCGTGCTCGTCGATGAAGGCGACGATCTCCTCCGCCTCCTTGGCCGAGTAGCCGAGCCGCTTCAGCGCGTGCGGCACGGTCTGGTTGACGATCTTCAGGTAGCCGCCGCCGACCAGGCGCTTGTACTTGATGAGCGCGATGTCCGGCTCCACGCCGGTGGTGTCGCAGTCCATCAGGAAGGCGATGGTGCCGGTGGGCGCCAGCACGCTGACCTGGCCGTTGCGGAAGCCGGCCTTCTCGCCCAGCGCCAGCACCTCGTCCCAGGTGGTCAGCGCCGCGTCCAGCAGGTCCTCCGGCACCGGGTGCTCGGTCAGCCGGTAGGCGGCGTCCCGATGCTGGCGCATGACCTTCAGGTACGGCTCGCGGTTCTTGGCGTAGCCGGCGAAGGCGCCGCCCTGGTCGCGGCGAGATGCGGGCTGACTGCAGCTCCGACTCGCCCTGCATGATGGCGGTGATGGCCGCCGCGTAGGCGCGACCGTCATCGGAGTCGTAGGCCAGGCCGCGGTTCATGAGCAGCGCGCCCAGGTTGGCGTAGCCGATGCCCAGCGGCCGGAAGTCGTGCGAGTTCTCGCCGATCTGCGGCGTGGGATAGCTCGCGTTGTCGACGATGATCTCCTGCGCGGTCAGCACGATGCGCACCGCGTGCTTGAAGTCCTCGATCGCGAACTCGCCGTCGTCCTTGACGAACTTCATCAGGTTCAGGCTGGCCAGGTTGCAGGCCGAGTCGTCCAGGTACATGTACTCGGAGCACGGGTTGCTGGCGTTGATGGGCGCGGTGTTGGCCGATGTGTGCCAGCGGTTGATGTTGTCGTGGTACTGGATGCCCGGGTCGCCGCAGACCCAGGCCGCCTCGGCCATCTTGTTGAGGAGGTATCGGGCCTTGACCGTCTCGACCGTGCTCACCGGTGGTGATGGCCTTGGTCTGCCAGTCCACGTCCTTCTCGACCGCCTCCATGAAGGCGTCCGTCACCCGCACGGAGTTGTTGCGAGTTCTGGAAGAAGACCGATGCGTACGCCTCGCCACCGTTGAAGTTGCCGTCATAGCCGGCGTCGATCAGCGCCCAGGCCTTCTTCTCCTCCAGCAGCTTGGAGTCGATGAACTCCTCCACGTCCGGATGGTCGGCGTTGAGGATCACCATCTTGGCCGCGCGTCGGGTCTTGCCACCGGACTTGATGACGCCGGCGAAGGCGTCGAAGCCCTTCATGAAGCTGACCGGGCCGCATGCCTCGCCGCCGCCCCTCAGCGTCTCCTTGGCTGGAGCGGATGGTGGAGAGGTTGGAGCCGGTGCCGGAGCCGAACTTGAAGAGCATGCCCTCCGTCTTGGCCAGGCCCAGGATGCTCTCCATGGTGTCGTCCACCGAGTTGATGAAGCAGGCGGAGCACTGCGGGTGGGCATCGATGCCCACGTTGAACCAGACGGGGCTGTTGAAGGCGGCGCGCTGCTTGAGGAGGATGTCCTTGAGCTCGTTGCGGAAGGCGTCCGCGTCCTCATCGGTCGCGAAGTAGGCGTCCTTGATGCCCCAGTCGGCGATGGTGTCGGCCACCCGGTCGATCATCTGCTTGACCGACCGCTCGCGCTGCGGCGTGCCGAGCTGGCCGCGGAAGTACTTGCTGGACACCACGTTCGTCGCCAGCGCCGACCACGACTTGGGGAACTCCAGGTCCTTCTGCTCGAAGACGACCTTGCCGTGCTCGTTGGTGATGGCGGCTTCGCGCAGATCCCACTCGACGGTGTCATACGGGTGGACACCGGGGCGGGTGTAGCGCCGCTCGATGGTGAGGCCCGTCCAGGTCGGCTTCTCGCCTTCCTTCAGCTGCAGGTAGCCGGTGCGCTTCTCCCCCTTCGTCCCCCCGTTGCCGTGACCGTTTCCGTTGCCGTTGTGGCCATTGCCGTTGTGGCCGTTCTCGGTGGCCTTCTCATCGGTCTGGGCGGTGGCGCTGCGAGCCATGTTGGGTCGTTGTTCCTCAACCTCCGGAAGCTGCTTGGCTCCCGGCCTTCCTCCTGCCTTCGCGGTCCTTCGTGGGGGTGGTTTGGGCCTTCCACGGAGCCGCGTTCCGGCGTGCCATCACGCCCTCATCAAGGACCATGATTGTATGACGGGGCGGTACGTCGGTCAACCCCAAAACCACAACATCTGGTGGTAGGCGCCATAGGACCACCACAGTATGTTGGGGTCATGCTCGGTCGGTGTGTATGACTTGTGGACGGTCTGTGGAAGGCGTGTGGAGAGGTCGTCAGGACCGCTCCTCCACACCTCCCAACAGCGCCCGTGTCGACTCGGCGTGTCGCTCGAGACCCATCGCCTCGAACCTCGCGGCGGCGTTCTGCAGCAGCGCGTCGTCCCGGCGCGCAACGCCGAGCGCGCGGGTCGCAAGCGCGGTGACATACACGTCCCGGCCCAGCCACTGGGGCGCATAGGTCTCGATGCGCTCGCGATCGTCAATCGCAAGCAGGCCATCGAACAGCTCGGCCCAGAGGTGCCAGTTGCCGGGCGTCAGCCAGTCCGGCTCGATCGCATCAATGAGGCGTCGGATCTCGGTCCGATCCTGGCGCGCGATGGCCAGACGGAGCCAGCGGGGTGCGTGGAAGCGGATGTACCCGGCCATGCCGATCTCGTCGGCGCGCGCCAGCAGGCGTTCTGGCTCGCTCGGATTCCCGGCATACGTCCAGCCGGTCGCGAGCAGGATCAGGGCGCTGACGCTGAAAGGGCATGGTGTGGCCAGATTGGCCTCGATGACCGCCTCGGACCGCGGCGTGAGCTGACGGACGGCTTCCCAGTCGGCCAGTGCGCCATCGAGGATGAGGCGCATGCCCAGACCATGCATCCGGTGGTGAGGAGTAAGGCCGGCGACCATATCTTCCAGCCGGTCCACCATCCCGCGGGCATCGGCGAACCTGCCGAGGTTGACATGGCGGTCCGCGTTCATGAAGAGCATGTCGGCAATCCGATCCGGATCGGCGATTAGCGGGAGGAGTTCGGTGCGCACGGCTGCCAGGTCCCGGGCCTTGGCGGACTCTCCGAGTTCATCGGAGACGGCCTCCAAAGCCCCCAGGGCGTCAAAGCGAAGCACCGGGTCCTCAAGGCGTTCCGCCAGTGCCAGCGCGGCACGGCCGGCGTCCAGATCGTCATGGTGAATGCTCTGTGCGACGAGCGCCCGGACGCGTCCGGCCGTGCCTTCTGGCGAGTCGGCAACCGCGCGAGTGATCCATTCAGCCGTCAGGCTGTCGTCGAGCCGGCGCAGCCACATGCCTGAGCGAATCGCATACTGGAATGCCAGCTCCGGATAGACCTCACCAGGTGGGGCTCCCAGCTCGAGCGCACGGTCCATCGCCGACACCAGCCCCTCGCCGTCGTACTTCAGCGCGCTGGCGTGGCCGATCGCGTACCAGAGCGCTGCTTGCTGGGCCTGGTCTGGCTCGAGGTCGACGGCGCGGCGCAGCATGCTGATGCCGTCATCAATCTCGTACCTCCCGATCGCAAGGTCCGCGGCCTTCCGCAACCAGGTGACGGCTCTGGCGCGCAGCTGCTCGACCTCGGTTTCCCTGCCCGCCCAGGCGAGTTCCAGGTCCTCCGGTCGGACGGCAGTGGCGTAGTGGTGGGCCAGCATCGGCGCCAGCTCATCGCGCCCATCCATCCGACGATCGAGCCAAGCGGCGAAGTCGGCGTGCAACTGTGCGCGTCGGACTCTTGGGAGGCTGCCATAGGCGACCTCCCGGGTGAGGGCGTGCTTGATGACGTACTCGCGCTCTCCCGGGAGAGTTGAGGTCGGACGACGGCGGACGAATTCGCGCTCTTCCAGAACGCCGATGTCCGGCCGCGCGCCGACGACCAGCTCGTACATCGGTCCCGTCCAGAACGTGCGACCGATGACGGCGGCGGCTTGCAGCGCCTCCTTCTCCGCCTCGGCCAGGAGGTCGATGCGCGCAGCGAGGACGGCCTGGACGGAATCCGGCACGTTGAAGCCGGCAGGCAGCTGCCCGAAGCTCCACGATCCGTCCTGGCGTTGCAGGACCCCTCGATCGACGAAGGTGGCGATGAGCTCCTCGACGAAGAACGGGTTGCCTTCGGCGCGCTCGACGACGAGGCTCCGAATCTGGTCGGGGATCTCGCCCCCCAGCAGCTCGCCCAGAAGGCGTCCGATGTCGTCCGGCGGGAGCGCGTCAAGGTGCATCGCCGACGTGCGATCCCGGGCACCACCCCAGGCCGGCCGCCGCTCGAGCATCTCCGGCCGGGCGGTGACGAGCACGAGCAATGAGCCGGATACCTGTGCCACCAGGGTGTCGATGAGGTCGCACAGCTGGTCATCGGCCCAGTGCGCATCCTCGATGAGCATGACCACCGGACGCTCGCGCGCCATGTCCTCGAGGAACGCGACCCAGGCGTCGTGCAGGCGCTCGCGCGCCACGAGCGGGTGCAGCTCCTCGTCTGCGGCGATGCCGAGCGTCAGCCCGAGGTAAGGATGGTCGACGAGCTTGGCGGTGATGGCGGCGACCGTGTCGTCCTCCGAGATGCCGAAATGCTGCTTCAGCACCTCCGCCATCGGCCAGTAGGTATTGCCCTTCCCGTACGACAGCACGCGGCCGGTCCGATGAATCGGCGTCGGCGTTTGGCCGGCCAGCCAGTCCTGAAGCTCGCGCATGAGCCGGCTCTTCCCCACCCCGGCATCGCCGAGAATCGAAATGAGGTGAGGCGTGTCCCGCGCGACAACGCCGCCATAACGATCCCGCAGCTCGGCCATGTCGGATTCCCGGCCGATGAAGACCGATGGCATGCCGCGCAGCCCCCGCGGCCGCACGAGCGACAGGGCGCGGAGCACCCGGCGGGCAGGGACACCTTCGGGCTTTCCCTTCGCTTCGATGACCATGGCGTCGCCGAACTCGAAGGCTCCCGACGCCGCCGCGACCGTGCGCTCCCCGGCGATGGTCTCCCCCGGCTCGGCGGCCTGCTCGAGCCGGGCCGCCATGTTGACGGCGTCTCCGGTGACGAATGAGCTGCCCTCGCGCGGCCGCCCGACAATCACGTCGCCGGTGTTGACGCCGATCCGAAGGGCGAGCCGGCCACCGAAGAGCTCATGCAGGCGGTCGTGCATGGCCAGGCTGGCGTGGAGCGCCCGCTCGGCATGGTCCTCCAGGGCGGCGGGGGCGCCGAAGGCCGCCATGACGGCGTCGCCCGCGAACTTCTCGACGGTCCCGCCGTACCGTTCGACCTCGTCGCTCATGGCGTCGTAAAAGCGGTTCAGCACCTGGCGGGTCCGCTCTGGATCCTGCTCGTCCGCCATGGACGTCGATCCGACGAGGTCGGCGAAGATCACCGTCGCGAGCTTGCGCTCCTCGCGCATGTCCTCGCGCGGCAGCGGCGTCGCGCAGTTCGAGCAGAACCTGGCGCTCTCCGGGTTTTCAGCGCCGCAATTCAGGCAGACTCTGGACACTGCTGCTCCTGCGTCGGATTCGTCGTGCGGGCTGTGACCGCAATTGTCGCGGCCACGGCAAGCGCCCCGGACCTTTCGCCTGGCCTCCATCGCTGTCCCGACCGTACGATGGCCGGCGTGGATGCGACGGCAGCGGAGGGCCTCCTCAATCTCGCCGAGAACGCCAGCCCGAGACTGCGGGAGGCGGACCCGAAGGCTGCGCTGGCCGAGCTCGACAGCAACCACGACGACCTTCTGGCAGCGCTGGCGTGGTTCCTGGATCACGGGCGCATCGATGAGGCGCTCCGTCTGGCCAACGCCCTCTATCGGTACTGGATCACACAGCAACGTTTTGCCGAGGGCGCGGATTGGTTCGAGCCGTGTCCTAGCCTCAACCGGGGGCGACCTGCGGCTCAGGGGAACCGCCCACAACTTTGCCGGCTTCATGCCCTTCTGGATGGGCGAGGACGACCGTGCGAAGGAGTTGTTCGGTCGCGGGCTTGAAATCGGTCGCGAGCTGGAGGATGCGCCGATGATCTCGCAGGCCCTTGGTGGCCTGGCGCGCGTGGCGCTGCGCAGCGACGTCACCGAGGGACGGCGATTGGCCGCAGAGGCGCTGGCGGTAAGCGATGCGGCCGGTGACGAAGCCGGGCGCTCCAACGCACTTCACCTGTTGGGAGTCGGCGCCCAGATCGCCGGCGATCTGGAGGACGCTCGTGGCTGGATGACCCAGCGGCTGGCGCTGGTGCGGAAGGGCGGGAACGAGTTCCTGGTGGCGTCCGAGGCCGGCAACCTGAGCATGGTGGAGCGGCAGCTCGGCCACCTGGACGAGGCCGAGGCCCTCGTGCGGGAAGCCCTCGAGATCAGCGTCCGGATCGGCGACCAGTTCATGAGGCCGTTTGCCCTCAGCGGCTTCGCCGCCATCGCCACGGATCGCGGGCAATTCGAGCGGGCGGCGACCCTGGTCGGTGCCGCGGAAGCGATCATGGAAGCGCAAGGGATGGCGTGGCCCCCGGACGAGCGCCCGCACTACGAACGAATGCTGGCCGTCCTGCCCGACGCGATGGGGCCAACTGAGTTTGAAAATGCGCGATTGGCGGGTCGCTCGATGGCGCCACTCGAGGCCGTCGCATACGCCCTCGGCGGATCCCGGCCGGGGTAGCGGCACATCGCATAGCGAGGCCCAACCGGCTTGCGCGCTAGGCCATCGCGTCGTACACCCGCCAGCGGTCCGGGACAGTCCGCAGTCTCGCCGCAGTCCCGCCGCAGGGAGCGCGTCGCAGAGTGTGCGCAGCGCCGCGGACAAACCGCGGCGCGCCACACCCCGGAGGTCCACAGCGATGCGCCGAGCGCTGGTCCTGGCCGCCATGGCGGCCATCTTCATCGGTTCAATCCCTTCGATCGCCGGGGCAGCGCGTGCCACCCGAGAAACTGAGGATCGACTTGAGCTCGCCTGCCTCAGCGTCAGCGAGGAGGGCACGCTCTACGTGGTCGTCGGCATCAGCAACGAGTTCGGCACGCAGGCAGCGGCCTACTGGTGGGCACCCGGAGACGAACCGCTCGCCGATTCCCCCACGCTGGCATCGCGGGAGTACACGGTGGACGGCGCCATCGACAGCACCGCCGTCATGGCCACCATGCAGCTGTACGAGGTCGTCGAGCCCGATCCGGACGATCCCGATCCCGATCCCTACGGCGAACCGGCCGGCGAAGCCATCCTGAGCGCCAGCCTCTCACCGGATGGTGCTCCCGAAGTCGTGGTGGATGAGAGCCAGAACACGAACGCCAAGTTCCGCGCCAGCTACCAGACGCAGGCGTTCTCCGTCAGCGGCTCGATCACGCTTGCCGGACGCGACCTATGACACCGCTGACATCTGCGTGGCGCGGCGTCAGCACGTCGAATTCTTCAGCACAAACCCGGACACCGTCGTGGAGCGCAGCTCCGGCATTGGGTTGGCATGCACCTGGGACGATGAGGATCGCCAGGTCTTCCTGAACGCCACGCACGACGAAGTCTTCGGCGCGTACGTGGAGGTGTTCGTCAGCGACATCAGTGGCGACTACGCGGGGTTCAGCACCGATCCGGAACTCGACACGGATTCGTTCGCGGCCGATTTCGAGCTGCTGAGCTCAGTCGAGGAGCTGCCCGCCGAGGAGCAGGTCGGCACGATGGCCATTGGCGGCGAGCCGTCGGGCAGCGTCTCCGCCCGGGCCACGCTGACGCCGACCGGCGATAGCGGTCGCTTCTTCGACCGAAGCCACGGGCAGATGGTGAAGTTCTTCTACGAGGACTTCGCGGTCATTGGCGAGCTGACGCTGACCACTGACGCCGGCACGGTGGTGCTGGCGATGGACGGGGCGTGCAGCGCGAACTCGGCCGACACGTCATTCCGCTTCTCGTCGCCCAACGGCCCAAAGGGACCCACCGGCAGATCGCTGGCAAACGATTTCCCGGATAACGCGGACCCGATTGCGGTGGGTGACACGATCGGCGTCAATACGCGCGGGACCCAGACAGAGCCGGAGGCCGGCTGCGTGATCAGCACGCCCGAAGGCGAGGGCGAGGTCCCTTTGGCCCACACCGCCTGGTGGCTGTTCGGCGGCACCGGGTGAGGAGGTCACCTTCGATACCGCGGGCAGCGACTTCGACACGGTGATCGGCGTCTACCGGGCGACGGAGGAGGGCTTCGCGCAGGTGGGCTGCGTCGACGACATGAGCATCGGCGCCGAAGACATGAGCCTGCAGGCCGCCATCACCATCGCGACCGAGGATGACGTCAGCTACTACGTCCAGGTCGGCGGCATCGGTGACCAGACCGGCAATCTGAGCCTGACCGCGCAGTAGGCGGTCAGCTGGGCCGGAGGGGCGCGGGGCGCGGCGGCGGTTGACTGACGTCATGTCAGCAGCTTCGTGAGGGTCTCTTTGCCTCGCCTCATTCAGCCCCGGTCGCCGGAGCCCGACCTAGGGCACTTCGACCTGGGTCTCGCAATCGCGGGATATGGCGTCCCCGGCATCGTGATAGACGACATCGGCCCCATCGCCACATCGAACGGAGTCTGCAGCGCCATCCTCGCCGACCCAAATCACGTCGGCGCCTGGTCCGGCATTGACAGCGTCGGCCTGCGGCCCGCCGGTAATCCTGTCGTCCCCAAAACGCCCAACCAGCGTGTCATGCCCGCCATCGCCGAAGAGAAAGTCCCCACCGCCGTCTCCGAACAGCTCGTCGCGCCCAAGTCCCCCATACATCCTGTCGCGCGCGGTGCCGCCGCGTACGAAGTCATCACCACGGTGACCGCGGATGATGTCCCTCCCGCCGAGACCGCTGATGGTGTCGTCCTGATCGGTCCCCTGCAGGACGTCCATCCGGTGAGTGCCAATGATTACCGCCGCCGCGGCTGGCGCGACCACCACCGCTGTCAGGAGGACGAGGATTCCCAGGCTGGCAAGTGCGCGAGGTACAAGGTTCATGGGGTACGCCCAACCGTGCGTATGGCGGGCACGAGTATAGATGCGGGATATCCAGCGACCGGCTGAGTAGACCTCTGCACCGAGCCGAGTCCAGCCGCCAGACTCCCGCCTCGCTCAGGTGGGGCGAGGCGTGGGGACGGTGCGGCGGCGGGGAGGCGCGGCGGCAGCGGGAGCTCCGCCGTGCTCGGCCAGGAAGGTGGCCAGCTCGGCCGACGTCATCGGTGCCGCGAAGTGGAACCCCTGGCCGTAGGCACAGCCCGCATCGCGCAGGCGCGCCAGCTGGACGCCGTCCTCGATTCCCTCGGCCACGACCTCGACGCCCAGGCGGCGGGCGAGGTCCACGATCCCGGCGACCAGCGACTCGGCTCGGGGATCGGTGCCGATGGTGGTCACGAACGAGCGCTCGATCTTGACGAGGTCGAACGGCATGCGGGCCAGCTGGCCCAGGGCGGCGTAGCCGGTGCCGAAGTCGTCGATCGCCAGCCGCACCCCCGCGGCCCGGACTCGGCGCAGAGTGCCCGCCGCCACGTCCTGGTCCAGGCGCGCGCTCTCGGTCACCTCCAGCACCAGCTGATGCGGAGCGAGGCCGGTTCCGCGCACGATTCGCCCGAGCGTGGCGGAAAAGCCCGGATCGGCCAGCTGCACGGCTGACAGGTTGACGCTCACGTAGCCCGGAGCCGGCGCGCCATCGGTCAGGGAGGACCACGCAGCGGCCGCGCGACACGCCGCCTCCAGGATCCACTCGCCGAGCGGGATGATGGCGCCGGTCGCCTCTGCCAGCGAGATGAACTCGGCGGGCGCCAGCAGGCCCAGGTGGGGTGGCGCCAGCGGACCAGTGCCTCGACACCGGCCACGGCGCCGGTCTCCAGCGACAGGATCGGCTGGTAGTGAAGCTCGAACTCGCTGCTCGCGGACCCCCTTGTCCAGGTCGGTGCGCAGCTCCAGGCCGCGGACCACGGCGTGGTGCTCGGTCGGCTCGAAGACGGTGAAGGTGCCCTTGCCCTGGCCCTTGGCGACGTACATGGCGATGTCCGCGTCCCGCATCAGGGTCTCGGCCGACGCGTCGGCCCCATTGCCCAGGCTGATGCCGATGCTCACGCCGATCGGCGTGCTGGTAGCCCGCCAGGTGCACCGGCACCTGGACCGCGCCCAGCAGGCGCCCCGCCACCAGCGCCGCCTCGTAGCGATCGGGGCTGTCGTCCAGCAGAACCGCGAACTCGTCACCGCCCAGCCGCGCCACGGTGTCCTCGGGCGCGAACGGCGCCACGCAGCGCATCGGCCACCGCGCGCAGCACCTTGTCGCCCGCCGCGTGCCCGTAGGCGTCGTTGACGGTCTTGAAGTCGTCCAGGTCCAGGAACATGACCGCCACGCTGCCGCTGCGTCGGGCCAGCGCATGGCCCAGCCGGTCGTGGAAGAGCGTGCGGTTGGCCAGCCCGGTCAGCGGGTCGTGCAGCGCGCGCCGCTCCAGCTCCCCCTCCAGCACCCGCCGCTCATCCAGCGTGGTGCGCAGGGCGTCGACGACCGCGCCGAGCCGCAGGATCACCAGCAGGAAGATGGTCACGCAGCCCGCGGCGATGACCGGCACGTCGATCGGCTCACCGTTGATCCACTGGTAGACCAGCACCGCCGGCCCCATCAGCGAGGCGGCCGACCAGCAGGAGCAGGCGGAAGGGCGAGAACTGATCGGCGCCCGAGCGCTCCACCGGGTCGGCAATGCTCAGCATGGTCGGGTGCAGGGCGGCGGTCCCCCACAGCACGGCACCCACCATCCAGCCCAGGTCGACGATGTTGCCCGTCTCGTAGCTGCCGGTCAGCGACATGACCGCGTACGGGAAGTCCGAGGCCAGGAAGGCGACCAGCGCGGCGATCAGCAGCCGCAGCGACATCGGCTGCGCGCCCGGCTGGAGCACCAGCCGCACCAGGACGCCCAGCAGCGCGATGTCGAGCAGCGGGTAGGCCAGCGCCACCGCGATCTCGCCGAAGGACTGGGTCTCGTCGGCGACGATCGGCGCCATCACGAAGACCCAGCTCAGCATGCCGACGCCCACCGCCACGATCAGGGCGTCGAGCAGGCTGGCCCGATCGCCCCCGGGGATGCGGCCCTTGGCCAGCCACAGCACCGCCAGCGCGATCATGCCCATGCCGCCCAGGTAGAAGACGTCCGCCACGCTCGGGAACGGCTCGATGCCGTAGACCCGATCCAGCAGCACCCAGGTCCAGTCGCCGGCCGTCGTCAACGCCAGGCCGGCTGCCAGGGCCACCCACGGGCGCGGGTCTGCGGGCCGATGGAGGCGGATGCCGGCGAAAATCACGACCACGGCCAGCATGGCGGGTACCTGGTAGGCGAGGTCCTGCACGTCCTGGGGCAGCAGGAAGTAGCCCAGGCAGAGGGCGATTCCCGCTGACAAGGAACCAGAGCCAAGCGTGCGCGCGCACGCTCTGGCGAGCTCCAGAAGCTCGTCATCGTTCTCACGGTACGAGCCGGGTGGTGCGTCTGGGCACTGCCCAAAGGTCCCGATTAGGCTGCTATTCGGGCCAACCTCTCCGATGCTGGGCCCGATTTCCCACCGGATCGGACTAACGGAGAAGAAAGCCTCGGTACGTGGCCAGAATTCCCGTCGGCTGGGAATCCGCGCCAGGGAATGGCCTGAATCTGCCCATCTGGGGCCTCTTCTTCGTCGTTAGTCCCGTGGGACGGGAATCAGCCGACCGGACTCGCTGCGAGACACAGAGAAGCCGCCGGACCGTCGGTAGGTCAGGCCTCGATGAGTTCGCCACTCAGCGGAGCTCTTCGCGCAAGGCCTCGAGCCAGGCGCTCCGCCTCGGGCGGTCCTCGGGCGGCCGCCAGGCCGAGGGCTAGGAAGTCACCTGCACGATGTGCTGAGGGCTATTCGGCATCTGCCGCACCGCCGTGCGCAGGAACTCGGGGAAGAGCGGCAGGTCAGGCAGGGTATGCACTGGGACCCAGCGCAGGACCAGGTCGTGGCCGCGTTCCACCCCGGCGTGGTCATGCGTCAGGTCGAGGAGCGGGCTGTTCTCGGGCAGGTCAACGGCGTAGTAGAAACCCAGCTCGTGGACCGGTTGACCTCCTATTGGGGTCACAGTACTCCATCACCCACAGCAGCCGCTGGACGGTCACCTCCTGCCCGATCTCCCAGCGCATGGTCCGCACCAGGGCATCCGCGGTCGGCTCCAGCGGCAGCAAGCGCCCGCCGGGCAGCACCCAGAAGGGGCCGTCGAGCGCCCCCTGGAGCAGGACGTGGTCCTGCCTGACGCAGACGGCTGCCACCCGCGGCTGAAAGCGCCATCCGTCGCCGTGAATCTCGACGTACTTCGACAAGGCAGGAGTCTCTCACGGCCCTCGGCGCTCCGGGCGATGCGGTCAACCGGATGCTCGACTTGAAACCCGACAACTTGACTCGGCCGGCCGCCAGGCGCCTGGGGTCGGGAGGACATTGACGCCCTCAGGGAGCCGGAGCACCCTGCCAAGCATGGGGTTCTTCGAGAGGCACGCATGGAAGGTGTTCGCGGCCATCGGTGCGATCATCGCCCTGTTTGGCGCCGGCGACATCGGCTCGGGCGGGGCAAGTTTCCAGAGCGGCGAGGGCGTGCTGTTCACCAGCATGACGGGAACGACCTGGGATGATCTGCGGGCGGCCGATCCGGGTGCCGCGAAGATGATCGATTACCTGTGGCGTGCCGAGGGGGCGGCGCTGGTCGTGGCCGGGGCATTGACCTTCGCCATCAGCCTGACCGCCCTCCGCCGGGGCGATCGGTGGGCGTGGTACGCGATGTGGGTCTTTCCGCTCTGGATCGGGCTCGTCTACCTGGTCTTCTGGATCTCGCAACCCGATTTGAGCGCGGGAATCCCGGTACCGCTTATCTCGGGGACCGTGTTCCTGATAGTCACCGTCGCAACGCTCATCCTTTCACAGGGTCGATACCTGCGGGCCCACTAGGCGGCGCAGTCACAGCTCGCCCTAGACTTGCGCCGCCTGACCGTGGGCAGGTCAGGCGGCGATGAGTTCGCGACTCAGCGGAGCTCTTCGCGCAAGGCCTCGAGGAGGCGCTCCGCCTGGCGGCGGTCCTCGTCGAGCAGCTCCTCGAAGAGCTGGCGAGTGCGGCCGTCGGCGTCCTCGCTGTACTTCTGGTAGGCCTCGATCGCCTCGAGCTTCGAGGTCAGCGCCTGCATCACGTTGTAGGTGACGTTGCTGACCGGCGACTGGCTGGCTGATCCGGTTCCGCTGGACATCTGGGTCATGGTCTCAAGCCCCCTTCTGACTGGATGGTGTCGGCCACCACCGAGTGCAAGGGCCATGCCGAACACGCGGATCCCGGGAACTCGGCCCGCCCCATCGGTCCCGTGGCAGACTGGACTCCATGCTGGACGTGACTCGAATGGGACGGCTGGATGTGCTGCTCGTGCGTCACGCGGAGCCGATCCCTCCCGGCTCCCCCGGCTGGGAAGAGCGTGACGACGAGCGGCCGCTCACCGAGGAGGGCCGCCAGGCGGCCGAGCAGCTGGCCGATGAGCTGGAGCCGTACGTCATCACATCGGCCTATTCGAGCCCGTATCAGCGTGCGATCGAGACCGTGACCCCCACCGCGCAGCGTCGCGGGCTGGAGGTGCACCTGCTTCCCGACCTGCGCGAGCGGCGACTCACGCTGGCGTTGACGCCCGATTGGGCGGATCACCTGAAGCGGGCATGGGCCGATCCGGACTACGCCCTGGAGGGCGCCGAGTCGGGCCGGCAGGCGCAGCGCCGTGCGGTCGCGCTGCTGGACCTGCTGCGCACGCGGCACATCGATGGCGGGCGCCTGCTGGTCGGCAGCCACGGCAACCTGATCAGCCTCATCCTGCAGACCTTCGAGCCGGAGGTCGACCACGCCTTCCACCTGGCGATGCCGATGCCCGCCATCTACCACCTGGAGCACGACGGGGTCGGCTGGCGCGTGATGGGCGGCCACGGCTTCGCGGTCGGCGCGCCCACGGTCCACTAGCGGCCGATGCGTTCGCGCTGGGCGATCGCCGCGGCTGGCATCGCTCTTGCGGCCTGCTCGACACCCGTGAATGACGAGACGGTCAGCCTCTCCAGCGACGCCTTCGAAGATGGCGGCGCCATGCCCAGCCGATACACGTGCGATGGCGAGGACGTGTCGCCGCCGCTCGCCTGGGCGACTGGGCCGGACGAGGTGGGCGCCTATGCCCTGGTCGTCCGCGACGCCGATGCCGGCGGCTTTGTCCACTGGGTGCTGACCGACATCCCGCACGACGTGACGGCGCTGCCCGAAGGGCAGGGCGACTCGGTCGGCATTCCGGGGCAGAACGACTTCGGCCGCGTCGGTTGGGGCGGCCCGTGCCCGCCTTCCGGCGAGCACCGGTACGAGTTCCGGCTCTACGCGCTGAGCGCGCCGCTGGAGCTGGATGGTGCACCGACCGCCGACGAGGTCGACCGTGCGCTCGGCTCCCACGTCATGGCCGAGGGACGTTTGACCGGCGTCTATTCGCGGAGCCGCTGAGTCTCAGGCGTCGCGGGCGAGCAGATCGTCCAGCGTCTCGCGGCGTCGTGACAGCCGCAGCTGCCCACCCTCCAGCACGGCTTCCGCCGCACGCAGTCGACCGTTGTAGACCGATGCCATCGCCGCCCCGTACGCGCCGGCCTGCCCGATGGCCAGGATGGCGCCGGTGCCGGCCTGCCGCCAGCTCGTCCGGGCTGAGCCACTGCGCCAGGTCGTGGGCGAGGACGTCGCCCGCCTCGCAGACCGGTCCGGCCAGGTCGACCCGGCCGTGATCGGCGGCGAGCGACGCGCCCGGCGCCACGAATGCGACGGGATGGACGGCGCCGTAGAGCATCGGGCGGATCAGCTCGGTCATGCCGGCATCGGCGACCAGGTAGGTCAGGCCCTCGGACGGCCGCGGCTGGACGCGGACGACGCGGGTGAGCAGCCAGCCGGCATCGGCCACCAGGGACCGACCGGGCTCCAGGATGAGGCGCGCGGAGTCGGGCAGGTGCGGGCGCACGGCCTCCGCCAACGCCGCGGGGTCGGCGGTGGCCAGGCCGCCACCGAGATCGATGCGGATCGTGGGCGGCAGCGCGGCGGCGGCATCGGCCAGAAGGGATGCGAGCTCGGCGAAGGCGTCCACCGATTCAACCGCCGACCCGATGTGCGCACCGATGCTCCCCGGCTCTCGGCCGGCCTCCCGCAGGGCAGTCAGTGCCTCGGGAAGGTGTGCGATCGGGATGCCGAACTTGGAGGGCGCGGCGCCGGTCGCCAGGTGCGGATGAGTGCGCGCGTCGAGGGCGGGATTCAGGCGGAGGCCGATCCGCGCCTCGGCGTGGTCGGCAGCCAGCGCGAGGAGGGCGGCAAGCTCTTCCAGGGATTCGGCGTTGATCAAGGCACCGGCACCCAGGGCCAGGTGGAGCTCCTCGTCGCGCTTGCCGATGCCGTTCATCACGATCCGTTCCGCGGGAATGCCCGCTCGGCGGGCGAGCGCCAGCTCGACGGCGGTGACGACCTCGGCCCCGGCGCCTTCGGCAGCCAGGCGTCGGAAGAGCTGCGGATCGGGGTTGGCCTTGACCGCGTAGGCGATCAGCGCGCCGGGGAAGGCCTCACGGTAGGCGCGGAGATTCGCGGCGGCGGTATCCAGGTCGGTTAAGTAAAGCGGCGTGCCCCAGCGCTCGACGGCCTCGGTGAGGAGCGGCGGAGCGGGAGCGATCAACGCGATCCCGTTGGCGGTCAGCGGTTCGGTGCGGTGGACGGTTCGGCTTCGGCGGAGACCGAGCTGGGTGTCGAAGGAGCGGACTCGGCCATCGGCACAAACGCCGACCGGTAACGATCCACGAACGCCGATGCCCGCTGCTCTTCAAAGAATGCAGCAGCACTGCGGCCGGCCTCGGTGGCATCGGGATCACGGCCGGCAGACAGCGAGTCCCACAGGAGACCGGCCAGGCCGGCGTAATACCGCTCGCCCTGGTCCGTTAGCTCGCGGATGGCAGCCGCGAAGCCGGAGTGCGCCTCATCCCATCGGCCCTCGCGGGCCGCCAGCGCGGCCCGGGCGCCGCCATGGAGCGCATCGCGGTTCGGGCCCGGGAAGCTGGGGAGCGACACGAGCCCCTCGGACGCCTCGACCAGTCGCGCCCGCAGATCGGCGGCGGCGGCGGCGTTGGCCGTGATCCACCAGGCATCCATGGTGAAGTTCGAGTTCGCGCCCGCCTGCCGCCCGTGCTCGATCGCCTCTTGCCATCGCCCGGCCGACGAACAGGACGCTGGCCCACGCCACGTGGATGAAGGCCTCGCTCTGGATGCTCTGCAGCTCGGGCAGGGTCGCTTCCGCCCGCCGCAGCTTCTCCTCCGCCGACGCGAGGTCTCCCCGCAGCGCTTCTCGGATGGCCCGCATGCCGCTGAAGCTGATCCGGTAGAAGGGCCAGGGCGTCTCGTTCTCCTCGATCGCGTCGAGCTCCGCGATGTTGTCGTCCCACTCGCCGCGTCGGAGGTCGGCCTCGAGCGCGGCATACAGGAACTGGTACACGAATGGCCGATGGCCGAACCGACTCGCGATCTCGTAGCCCTCGCGGATCATGCGACGCGCCTCGGCCTGATCGCGAAATGACAGCGGGCCCGACAGGTTGTTGCGGGCGCGGAGCCCGGACGAGATCAGGCCCATGTCATCCGCCAGGTGGATGGCGCCCCGCAGGATCGCTTCCGATTCGATGCTGCGCTGGCTCGTGGTCATCGAGGTGCCCTTGGTGACCAACGCCTCGACCATGGTTTCCGCGTCCGCGGCCCCTCCCATCAGCAGCGCCTGATCGGCGGCCGCAATCGACTCCTCATGCCGCTCGGCCAGCATCTCGGCCCGGGCGAGCTCGGCGTATGCGCCGGCCAGCTCGGGGACCTCGCCCAACGGCTTGGCCTCCTCGATGGCAGACCGCAGCGCTGCGACCGCCTCATCCTCCAGGTGGAAGCCGATCAGGTCGCGAGCCATCAGCGTGGCCGCGCGCAGCCGGCCGACTTCGTCGCCCGCCTCGCGATAGGCGTCCATCGCCTTTCGGCCGTGGTCGGCGGGCATGTCGACCGCACCGGCGTACTCGCTGGAGACCACGATTCGCTCGTGGATGGCGGCTCGCTGCGCGGCGTCGTGCGTGACGGTCAGCGCCTGCTCCAGGTAGCTGATCGCCTGCCGGTGCGAGTGCAGCGAGATCGCGCGGTCGGCCGCGGCGAGGGTGGCGATGCGGGCCTGCGCCGCCAGCGCATCGGCCTCCGGTCCATCACGCGACGCCCGGTAGGCATCCAGGTAGTGATTGGCCAGGACGCCCGCCAGCTCGTCCTCGCCCAGGCTCTCGAAGTAGCGCGCCGCGGCCAGGTGTCGAGAGCGACGATCCGGCTTGGCCAGCGACTGGTACGCCACCTCGCGCAGGAGGGCCTGGACGAACCGATGCTGCCCGCGCTCCGGCGAGCGCGGGTCGTTGTCGGGCATCAGCAGCTGGCGACGGGTCAGGCGGTCGAGTGGCGCGTCGAGCTGGGCCACGTCGCGCCCGCTCACGGCGGCCAGCGCCTCCAGGGTGAAGCTGAGCCCCAGCACCGCCGCGTCCTGGATGAGCGACCGGTCCTCCGCTGAGTTGGCGTCCAGCCGCGCGGCGATCAGGGCCTGCAGCGTCTCGGCCACGGCCAGCTCCGACAGGTCGCCGCGGAGCACGTAGTGGTCTTCCTCCGGCACGACCGAGCCGGTATCGAGCAGCATGCGCACCGTCTCGACTGCGTACAGCGGAATCCCCTCGGAGCGCTCGACGATGCGGGTGACCGCCTGTTCCGGGAGCCCTGGAACCAACCCGTCCAGGAGCTGCGCCATTTCCGGCGCGCCCAGCGGCTCGAGGTTGATGCGCGTCACGCTGCGGACGGCGCCGCCCCAGTCCGGGCGCCGCTCCAGCAGCTCCGGCCGGGCCAGCGCCACCACGAAGATCGGTGAGGTCCGAGCCCAGGCCAGCAGGTCCTCCACGAAGTCGAGCAGTCCCTGGTCGGCCCAGTGCAGGTCGACGAAGACGAGCACGGTCGGCGCCTGCGCCGCGATCCGTTCGAACAGGGTGCGCCAGGCGGCGAAGAGCTCCTCGCGCCCGTCGCTGGGCAGCTCCGCCAGGCCCAGCAGGCCGGCCAGCCGCGGCTCGACGAAGCGGCGCTCCTCGGGGTCGTCCAGGAACTGCTCGAGCATGGCGGTCAGCTTCGGCCGGGCGGATGCGGCATCCTCGCCCTCGGTGATCTGCGCTCGCAACCGCACCATCTCGGCCAGCGCCCAGTAGCTGATCCCTTCCCCGTACGCCGGCGTGCGGCCCTCGTGCCAGTACGCCGTCTCGACCACCCCGTCCAGGTACTTCTCGAACTCCCAGGCGAGCCTGGACTTGCCGATGCCGGCCTGCCCGATGACCGTCACCAGCCGCGGCTTGCGCTCGCGGCCGGTCGCGTCGAACAGGTCCTTGAGCTGCTGCAGCTCGTCCTCGCGACCGACGAACGGCGGCTCCAGCGTGCTGGCGCGGCCGCTGCCGCCGCGGCGCGCCACCACGGCGACGGCCCGCCACGCCTCGACCGGCGCGGTCTTGCCCTTGAGCACCCGCTCCCCGGCGGGCTCGTAGCTGATCGCGTTGCTGGTCGCCCGATAGGTGGCCTCGCCCACCAGCACTGTCCCGGGCTGCGCCACCGACTGCAGGCGGCTGGCGGTGTTGACCATGTCGCCGGCGACCATGCCCTGCCCCTCCGCGCCGACAGTCACCGCCGCCTCACCGGTGAGCACGGCCGCACGGGCGTGGAGCGGCACATCGCCGTCGGCGATGGAGCCGACACCCGCCACGATCGCGAGGGCGGAGCGGACCGCGCGCTCGGCGTCGTCCTCGTGCGCCGTGGGCGCTCCCCAGACGGCCATCACCGCATCGCCGATGAACTTCTCGACCGTCCCGCCGTGCCCCTCCACGATCCTTCGCGCCACCTCGAAGTAACGGCTCAGCAGGTCGCGGGTCTCCTCCGGATCACGATCCTCCGAGCGGGTCGTGAAACCGACCAGGTCGGCAAAGAGCACCGACACGAGGCGGCGTTCCGCGACAGCCATCGCGATCGGGGGCGCTCCGGCGCCAGCCACCGGTGCCGCAATCCCCGGCAGCTCGGAGCCGCAGTTCGCGCAGAAGTGGGCGCCCGGCAGGTTCCCGTGGCCGCACACCGGGCAGGAAGTCGCCAGCCGGTTGCCGCACTGGATGCAGAAGTTGGCGCCAGGCTGGTTGGACGTGCCGCAGCTGTCGCAGATCACGGTTGCTGAACGTTACCGGACGCGCGCCAGCGTCACCCCATCCGCGATGGGCGTCATGGCCAGGTCGACGCGTTCGTCGGTGGCGATCTTCTCGTTCAGCGCCCGGATTGCCCGCGTGTCCTCCTCCTGGTCGGACTCATCGGCGACGCGCCCACTCCACAGCACGTTGTCGATCGCGATCAGGCCGCCCGGCCTCACCAGCTGCAGCGCACGCTCGTAGTAGTTGTCGTAGTTGCCCTTGTCCGCGTCGATGAAGGCCAGGTCGAACAGGCTGCCCTGGCCCTCCGCCAGCAGCCCGTCGAGCGTTTCGACCGCGGGGGCCAGGCGCAACGTGATCCGGTCGGCGACGCCGGCCTCGGTCCAGGCCTCACGGGCCATATCGGTCCATTCCTTCGACACGTCGCAGCACAGGATCCGGTCGTCGTCGTCCTGGGCCAGCGCCATGGCGGTCGAGGAGTAGCCGGTGAAGGTGCCGACCTCCAGGACGCGGCGAGCCGGCAGCAGCCGCACCAGCATCTGCAGGAACGCGCCCTCATCGGGCGAGATCTGCATGCCTGAGTTCGCGAGGCTCGAGGTCCGATCGCGCAGACGTGCCAGCACCGGGTGCTCGCGCACGCCAACGCGGAGGACGTAGTCGTTGAGGGCCTCGTCGAGGCCGATGCTTCCCTTTGCCATGCTCGGCATGGTACGCGTGGTACGCGCTAGCGTCAGTCGAAGACCGATGTCTCCCGGTAGCCGTCCGGGACCTCCCGGTCCCGCCATTTGCGCAGCACGTAGAACTCGGGCGAGATGGCGCGCGCCTGCAGGTCGGCGGGCAGGTCCAGCAACCAGCCCATGTCCTGTCGCTGGGTCTTGTGGCAGTCCATGCAGGCCCGCTTCTGGTCGGCGAACGCGGCAACGTCCAGCTCGGTGGTGAGCTGCTCCGGCGCAACGCCCCATTCCTGCTCGGTCTCGGATGCTGCTTCGGACTCCTCCTCATCGCCGCCCCACGGCAGCTCGATGCCGCGCTCCTTCATGTCGTTCATGAGCGCCATCCATCGGTCGCGGTTGAATGCGATCTCGTACAGCTTGCCGACGGTGTGGGGCGGCCCGGCCTCCGGGTAGCGGGCCGAGTCGGCTGCCGCGTCCCAGGCGGCATCGGCGATGCGATAGGCGTTGATGTGGTCGGGATGACCGTAGTTGCCGTTCGAGTCATAGCTGACCATCACGGCGGGGCGCGTCCGGCGGACGATCGCCACCAGCCGGCCGGTGGCCTCGTCCAGGTCCGCGTTCCAGAACGCCTCGGGATGGGTATTGGAGTCGGTGCCCATCATCCCGGAGTCGCGGTAGCCCAGCAGGTGAAGCTCCAGGGTGCCCGGGCCGTCGCCGCGCAGTGCGTCAAGCGCGCAGTGCAGCTCCGCCAGCCGGATCTCGCTCAGGCGGGGCTTGGCCTCCTCCTCGTCCAGCGTCGGGTCGTGGATCTCCCCCTCCTCGCCGCCGGTGCAGGTCACCAGGTCCACGCGCCGGCCCTCGGCCACCGAGCGCGCGATCAGGCCGCCGCTACCGAACGCCTCGTCATCGGGATGGGCATGGACGAGCAGGAGGCCCGATGCGTCAACCGCCACGGACGGCTCCCGCCGGCACAGCCGTGGTGCGCGAGGCCGCCGCCGCTCGCGCTGGCGGCCACAGGCCCGCGTCCTCCAGCGCGGTGCGGGCGTCGCGGTAGCCGATGGCCGAAGCCTGGGCCACCTGCGAGAAGCGAAGGGCGGAGCTCACCCCGAGCCTCGGCCGGATCAGCAGATCGGGTGGCTCCGCCACCACCGGATCGGCCCAGCGCTGGGTGAGGAGCGAGAAATAGCGGCGGGCCGTCAGCCGCTGCTGCTCGCCAGTAGTCAGCCGGGCAGCGCCGCGCAGCAGGCTCGCCACGGGTCGGGAGGCCATGAAGGCCGGCTTGGGAACGTCCACCCAGACGCCGATGACCGGATCTGGCGACAGGCTGCGGGCAATCGTGACCGGGACCGACTCCCACGGTCCCGCGTCGCACCACACGCCGTCCGCATCGTGGCGCGGCGGGAAGAAGAGCGGTACCGCGATGCTGCGTCGCAAAGCTTCCACCAACGGGCCGCTGGTGATGGCCGTCGGCGTGCCACTGACGAGGTCGTACGCCGTGACCGCCAGCCGGCCGGGCAGATCCTCGATGCGCGGGCTGCCCAGCGCGCCGTCGATGCGTGCCAGGACCGGCTCCGGATCGAACAGCGCGAAGCGGGCACGCTTGCCCACCACCCGATAGACCGAGCCGCTGCTCTCCGCCATGCGTTCGATCTGATCCGGCCGCATCCCGGCAGCCAGTCCCGCGCCGACGATGGCGCCCATGCTCGTGCCCACGATCAGCGCGGGTCGCAGGCCGGCCTCGTCGAGAGCCCGGGCCACGCCAAGGTGCGCCCAGCCGCGGCCTCCGCCACCGCCCAGCGCCAGGGAGAACGGCTGGTCAGGCGTCACTTGGCCGCCTCCTCACGCGCAGCCCGATGCTCGTCGCACTGGCACAGCTCCCGCAGCTTCGTATAGGTGAAGAGACCGGTATCGTGCCCGTCGGCCCAGATGGGGGCAAGCGCGTAGCGCCCGATCCATTTCACGCGTTCCATGGTCATCTGCTCAGGCGTGAAGATGGTCTCGAGCGTGACCACGCCGGGCATGTTTCCCTCGCCGGCGCACAGTGCGCACGGGCAGGCCTGACGCAGCGTCATCCAGCCCCACACGCCAAGGTGGCCGTCGTCCCAGCGGATGCGCATGAGCCGATCCGTCTCGTCGAGCTCGACCGCGATGGGATTGACGATCTGCTGCATCAGGGCCCCCAGTTCGACATCACGCCACGCCATTCTGCCCCGAAGGCCGCGCCCGAGCTGGTGAGTGGCATCGGATCCTTGCGATCCTCCAGGTCCCACACGTGGAGATCCTGCCTCACGCCGCCGCTGGCGCCCGTCACGCCGAGCGTGAAGACGATCTCGTTGCTGGTGGGCGCCCACCGGATATGGCTGACGAGGCCCGTCACGCCAGTGCTGGCCAGCACGTTGTTGCCGCGGTCGCGCAGGCGGAGCGCGGTGTTGTTGCCGTCCTCGTGCACGGTCACGCGTAGCGTGCCGTCGGGTGACCACAGGATCGGCTCGCGGGCGATTTCGGTCACGTCGCCGTTGGCCGGGTCGACCCGGTAGGTGTCCGGGGCACCCAGGACCCATAGCGTCAGGTTCCCGTCGGCCACCGCGTACAGGCGCACCAGGCCGCCATCATCGATGAACTGCGCCTCCCTGACCGGCTCCTCGGCGCCGGTCACCGGATGTGGGTAGCGGATGGTCGTGAGCTGCCTCGTGCCGCCGCTGACGAAGTCGATCTCCAGGACCTTGGCGAGGTCATTGCCACCGTCCTTGGTGATCCGCACGGCGTACAGGGTTTCGGCGTCCCAGCCGAAGGTGACGGTGGTGATGTTGTCGGCCAGGCGCCGGGTCTTTCCTCCGCGATCCAGGGCCACGGCCCGGCCGTCGATCACCGCCGCCGCCACCTTCCCGTCGGGCGAGCTGGCATAGCTGGCGACGCCCTGTTGCGCCTGCGCCAGCACGTCCGGGTCCTTGGCGTTGGTGAAGTCGCGGAGCAGGAGGTAAATCGGTGCGACCGCGGACGGGCGGCCAAGGTACGTCATCTCGAGGGGCCCGAAGGCGGGCTGCTCCTGGCTCGGCGTGGGTCCGGGCGTCTGCTCACCTGAGGCCGATGGCGACGCGTCCCCGCTTCCGGTCGGCTCCGATGAGGGGTCCACGGCCGCGACGCTGGCGCTCGGCTGCGCGCTGTCCGTGGGCTCGGTGGCGACCTGGCCGTTGGGCGAGCTGAAGATCAGCGCCAGCAGCACGATCACCATGCCGGCCAGCGCCAGGATGATGCCGATCATCCATGGCACCGCCTGCTCGGCGGTGGTCGGGCCGCGACGGTTGCCATCGCGCTTCGGGTCCCAGGTGCCTGGCGAGCCGGCGAAGGCGGTGGTGGCGGCGGCGGCCTCGACGGCGACCTGCTCGGTCGGGTCATGCTCGACCTCGGGCTCCGGCTCGGGCACCGATTCCGGCTCCGGTTCTGGGGCTAGCGCCTGCTGCTCCAGTTCTGGGGCGAGCGCTTGCGGCTCGAGTTCTCGCGCAACGGCTGCGGCAGCGATGGCTGCTGCTGGGAGATCTTCCGTGTGATCGGGCTCGGCCTCCAAGGCGTGCGGTTCCGGTTCCGGCCCCGGTTCGAGCGGTTCCGGCTCCAGCTCTCGTGCTACGGCAGCCGCGGCGAGAGCCGCTGCGGGGAGCTCGTCCGTGCGATCGGGCTCGGGCTCTGATACCTGGACAGGCACAGCTTCGGGCTCGGAGTCGGCCACCACAGGCTCGGGTTCGACCGCTTCGGGCTCGCTCTCGGGCTCGGTTGCCTGTTGCTCAGGCCCGGGCTCCGGTTCCGGCTCCGGGTATGGCTCCGGCTCGGACTGAGGCGGCTCATCGGCGACCATCGGCTCTGATTCCGCGGTCCCTGATTCGTCTGGCCGCTCGGCAGCAGGCTGCTCCGGCTGCGACCAGGTATCCGTCCACGCGGGCTCGCTCTCGAACTGGGGCTCGGTGGGCGCGGGCACGTACGCCGGCTCGCTCCGCGGCGGGAATGCCCACGTCTCGTCCTGACGCGGGGTCTCGCGGGGTGCGAACGGATCCGGCTCGAGGGGTTCCGGATCGAAGGGCTCGGAATCCGACCACTCCCCCTCAAGGGGTTCGTCGGAGGGCTTGTTGGGCGGCAGCGGCTCAAAGGGATAGGGGTCGTCGGACCAGCCCGTTGCTGGCTCTGGTCCCCTGTTCTCCTCCAGGTCGCGCTCGGGCCAGTCCGGGCCGTCTTCCGGCGGTCGGGGGTCGCTCACGCGGCCCCGCCGGCAGGTCGGCTCATCCGCCGCATGATAGCGAGGCCCGCCGGGGCGAGTCGCCCGCCCCGTTCTGCGCGTCGGGGCTCAGTCGTGCTGCACGGAGGCTGTGCAGCACGTGCTGCACGAGCGAGGCCTGACAGCGGGTGGATTGCCTCGCACGCGCTGGCGACGCGTAACATGCCGCCCATGAGCACGCTCCGCGTCGCCGCCTGCCAGATCGACCCGCAGCTGGGCGAGGTCGACGCCAACCTGGCGCGCATCGCCACCGCCGTAACGGACGCGGCCACGCAGGGCGCGACCTTCATCGTGCTGCCGGAAGCGGCGGTCACGGGGTACGCCTTCGCCTCGCTGGCCGAGGCGCTGCCGGTGGCGCGGAAGGCGGAGACGGTGGCCGAGACGATGCTGGCCGGCCTGGCCGAGACCCATCGGTCCACCATCATCTGCGGATCGCTGGAGGCCAATGGCGACGAGGTCTTCAACGTTGCGCTGGTGCTGCTGCCCGACGGGCGGCGGATGCGCTACCGGAAGATGCACCTGCCCTTCCTGGGGATCGACCGCTACGCAACGCCGGGACCTGACGCGCCGGCAGTGATCGAGACCGATGGCTACCGTTTCGGCGTCCTGATCTGCTACGACCTGCGCTTCCCGGAGGCGGCGCGCATCTGCGCGCTGGAGGGCGCCGACATCATCGCGCTGCCCACCAACTGGCCCGTCGGGGTGCCGTTCCACCCGGACCTGTTCGCCCCGGCGCGCGCGGCCGAGAACCACTGCTTCGTCCTGGCCTGTGACCGGGTCGGCACGGAGCGCGGGACGACCTTCATGGGCCGATCCGTCCTGTTCGATCCCGATGGCCAGCGCCTGGCGGTCGCCTCCGACACCGACGAGGAGCTGTTGATCGCCGACATCGATCCGGAGGCGGCGCGCGCGACCCACGTCCGGCGCCGGCCCGGCGAGCACGAGTGGGACACCATCGCCGATCGGCGGCCGGGACTCTATGACCGCCTGATGCGGCCCGCGGTCGACCGTGAGCATCCGCCCACGGCGAACCTCTACTCGGTGGACGAGTAGGCGATCAGCTTCCGGAACTGGTCGTACTGCTGGACGACCTGCATCCCGACCGATTCGTAGAGGCCCGTCGCGCCGGTCAGGCTGTCGGCGTCCACGCCCAGCGCCACGCTCGGCATGCCGCGGCGCCAGAAGACGCCGAACGAGTGCAGCAGCAGGGCGCGCGCTATCCCGCGGCGCCGATAGCCGGGGATGGTGCCCAGCCCGCTGACCCAGCCGACGTCATCGGGAAGGGTGGAGTTGCTGGCCGTGCCGACCACGGTGTTGCCGTCCAGGGCCAGATGCCAGAGCGAGGCGTCGAAGTCGCTGCGATCCAGCCGCCTGAGGAACTCGTCGTAGGGACGCGCCACGTGGCCCCAGTGATCGGCGAAGGCCGCCTCCTGGGCGTCGTACATGGCACGATCATCCTGTCCCGGCACGAAGTCGCGCACGGTGATGCCCGCCGGCCACTCAGGCTCTGGCGGAGCTGACTCCAGGTCGATCCGCATGCGCCAGAAGCGGCGAGACCAGACGTAGCCCAGGCGCTCGACCCACTCGCGTTCGGGTGTCGAGTCCCCCTTCACGAAGCCCAGGATCGGGATTGCGTCGCCGGCGGGAGTCAGGCGCTCGCGGACCGACTGCTCGATCTGACGGGCCAGCACGGAGCCGATGCCGCGGCCCCGCCATTCGGGATGGACAGAGACCTGGCCACGGAACTCCTCGTCGGCACGCGGCTCCACGGCGGCGAAGGCGACCAGTGGCTCGCCATCGGCCTCCGGCTGGAAGACCAGCCAGCTGTCGTTGGCCAGGTCATAGCCGGCGAGGTCGTCGCGAACCTCCTCGACGGTCATGTCCACGTCGCCGAAGTCGTGGCGGTCGATGGCCGAGATCAGGTCGAAGAGGACCGGCGCGTCGTCAACCGCCGCGCGTCGCACGCCCAGATGGAGCGCATCCAGCTCGCTGGGCGCGCTCAGTCCTGGGCTGCCCACATGATGAAGCCGCACACGACGACCCCCCAGATGAGACCGATGAAGGCGGCGGTCCCCTCGGGCCCCTCGCCATTCACGGTCGGGTAGATGTAGTTGATCAGGGCGAGCCCGACGACCATGTAGCCGAGCCACAGCACGGTCGCGATCGATGCGAGGATGATCCGGCGGCTACGGTTCTTGGGCACGGGTCCGCATCGTAGCAAATCAGCTCGTTTTCAGATGGAGCCGGCGGCGAGCCGGGCGCGCTCCGGGACGTGGTGGAAGAGGCCCGGGTCCGCCCGACCCGGCAGCGCTCGCAGCTTGGCGGCAGCGGTCAGGCCCAGGGTCACTTCCCCGTTGGGCCCGCTCATTGTCATCGTGCCGATGTGCTCCGCCACCTCGTCCACGGCGAAGACGCTGCCCGGCCGCACGGCGTGCTCCTGCAGGAAGGTGAGCAGGCGCGCGTCCTCCTCCGCCTCCTCCGTGACGCGCAGGATGGTGACCTCACCCCCGGCGCCGGCCTCGCTCAGCGGAATGCCCGCCGGCCGCTCCGGCGTGAGGCCGTCGCGCGGGATGGGGTTGCCATGGGGGCAGGTGGGCGGGTGGCCCAGAAGGTCGTCGATCCGATCAGTGACCCGTTCGCTGAGGGCGTGCTGCAGGTGGTGCGCCTCTTCATCGGCCTCCGCCCAGCCCAGGCCCACCACCTCGGTCAGCAGCCACTCGCTGAGGGCGTGGCGGCGGAAGGTGCGCTCGGCGGTGGCGCGGCCCGCATCGGTCAGCTCCAGCTGGCGGGTGGCGTCGTCCACGGTGAGCAGGCCCTCGCGGCTCAGGCGGTTGACCATCTCCGACACCGTGGCGGCGGAGACGCCCATCCGCTCGGCCAGGCGGGCGGCGATCACCGGCTGCCCCTCGCCGTGCATGTAGCGGATGGTCATCAGGTAGTCGGCCGCGGCATCGGTCGGCTGGCTCATGGGCCGATCATACGGCCCATGTGGCGGGATCAGCGCCGCCGGCGATCGGCCAGGTGCAGGTAGGCAGCACCCTTTATCCGCCCCACGCTTGACGCGAGTGCAGCCGCCTCGTACGGTCCGCGCACACCCTGAGCCGATCGCGCGCTGCCCCGATCGACGCCAGGCGCACGGAGGATCCTGCATGCGTCCCACGCGAACCCTGCTGCTTGCCGTCCTGCTGGTCGCCCTCGCCGCCTGTGGCGGCGGGCCTGCCAGCTCCGACGCGACCCAGTCGACCGGCGGCGAGCCCAGCACCGCGGCCAGCACGTCCGAATCGGCGGCCGAGAGCGCAGACGACGGCGGTCCCGGCGCCACGGACGTCGAGGGCCTGCTCGACGAGCTGGTGCCACCGAACTCGACCGAGCTGAACAGGACGGAGGCGGGCGGCGCCGTGCTGGTCACCTACGAGTCGACCGACACGGTCGGCGACCTGAAGCGCTTCTACGTCCAGAAGATCGCCGAGCTGAACATGACCGTCCTCACCACCACCGAGGCCGCGAACACCTACGCCGTGGCCATCGGCACCGATGAATCGGGCACGGGCCTGGGCGCCACCGTTGCCGTCCAGAACGCCGGCGACGTCAGCAACGTCGTGGTGACGGTGGCCGAGGGCGCGGGAGGCTAGTCTTCGCCCGCCCCTGACTGGTCGCGGATGGTGTTGACCACGTTCGAGTCGGCCAGGGTGGTGACGTCACCCAGCGAGCGCTGCTCGGCGATGTCCCGCAGCAGGCGCCGCATGATCTTGCCGGAGCGCGTCTTGGGCAGGTCCGGGGTGAACATGACCTGCTTGGGCCGCGCGAACTTGCCGATCATGTCGGCCACGTGCTCGCGCAGCTCCGCGCCGAGCTCATCCGACGGCTCGTTGCCGGAGCGCAGGATGACGTAGCTGAAGATCGCCTGGCCGGTGACGGGGTCGGTGCGGCCCACCACCGCCGCTTCGGCCACGGCCGGATGCGAGACGAGCGCCGACTCGACCTCCGTGGTCGAGATGCGGTGGCCGGACACGTTCATGACGTCGTCGACCCGGCCGAGCAGCCAGTAGTAGCCCTCCTCGTCGCGCTTGCAGCCGTCGCCGGCGAAGTAGCGCCCCGGATAGCGGCTCCAGTACGTGTCCACGTAGCGCTGGTGGTCGCCGTAGATGCCGCGCAGCATGGAGGGCCACGGCCGCTCCAGGACGAGATAGCCGCCGCTGCCCAGGGGCACGGAGTTGCCGGCCTCGTCGACCACGTCCGCCTTGACGCCGGGGAACGGGAAGGTGGCCGAGCCGGGCTTGGCGGTGGTGATGCCCGGCAGCGGCGTGATCATGATCATGCCGGTCTCGGTCTGCCACCAGGTGTCGACCACCGGGCAGCGCTCGCCGCCGATGTACTTCCAGTACCACGCCCATGCCTCGGGGTTGATCGGCTCGCCCACCGATCCCAGCAGGCGGAGCGACGACAGGTCGTCGCCGGCGAAGGCATCGTGGCCGTACTTCATCAGCGCCCGGATGGCGGTGGGAGCGGTGTACAGGATCGTGGCCTTGTACCTTGCCGCGATCTGGGCCCATCGGTCCTTGTCGGGGAAATCGATGGCACCCTCGTAGATGATGCCGGTGGTCGCATTCGCGAGCGGGCCGTACAGGATGTAGGAGTGCCCCGTCACCCAGCCGATGTCGGCCATGCACCAGTACACGTCCTCGGGCTTGATGTCGAAGATGTACCGATGGGTGGTGCTGGTACCGACCAGGTAGCCACCGGTGGTGTGCATGATCCCCTTCGGCTTGGCGGTGGTGCCGGAGGTGTACAGCAGGTAGAGGAGGTCCTCGGAGTCCATCGGCTCCGGCTCGGCCACCGTGGGCTGGCCCTCGACCAGGTCGTGCCACCATCGGTCCCGACCCTCTGTCCATTCGACCTCATCACCGGTGCGCCTGACGACCACGCAGTGCTTGACCGATGAGGTCCGGCCGATGGCCTCGTCCGCGTTGGCCTTGAGCGGCACGGTGGCGCCCTTGCGATAGCCGCCGTCGGCGGTGATGACCGCCACGCACTCCGCGTCCTCGATGCGACCCGCCAGCGCATCGGCGCTGAAGCCGCCGAAGACCACGCTGTGCGGCGCGCCGATTCGGGCGCAGGCCAGCATGGCCACCGGCAGCTCCGGGATCATGGGCATGTAGATCGCGACCCGGTCGCCCTTCCTGATGCCCAGCTCGCGCAGGGCGTTGGCCATCCGGCACGTCTCGTCCAGCAGGTCCTGGTAGGTGAGCGTCCGGGTGTCGCCGGGCTCGCCCTCCCAGTAGTAGGCGACCTTGCTGCCCAACCCGTTGGCCACGTGGCGGTCAAGGCAGTTGGCGCTGATGTTCAGCTTGCCGCCCACGAACCACTTTGCGTAGGGCATCTGCCAATCGAGCAGCTCGGTCCAGGGCTCGATCCAGTCGATGCGCTTCGCCTCCTCCGTCCAGAAGGCGCGGAATCCTTCCTCGCTGGCGGCGCGGTCGTAGATCGAGACGTCGTTGACGTTCGCCTGCTCCTTGAAGGCGAGCGGCGGCGGGAAGATGCGCTCCTCGCGCAGCAGGTTCTCGATCGTCGCCTCGACGTGCTCCTTGCCCGGATGCTGATCGCGGTGCTCGTCGAGCCGCTGGTTCGTCGTCACGAGTCGCCCCTTCCGTAGGTTCGCGAGCTCAATAATCCGGTGCTCGCCCGCACGCTGCGCCATGCTCGGGGGAGACCCGATTCTAGCCGCCCAGGCCCGTGTGGTTGCGTGGGAGGAACGGCACTGTCCCGTTCACTTCGTCTGCTGGGCGCTTCCGCAAGGCGGCGCCCAGCCCGTTCAGCCGGGCTGGTGGTGCTCGCGCCGGTGCATGCGGGCGATGATCGCGTGCAGCATCGGGATCGCCATCTGCGGGTGCTCTTCCAGTTGAGCCTTGAACTCCCACGCCGGAATGATCAGGCAGGTCAGCTCAGACTCCGCCCTCACCGTGGCGGTGCGGCCGTGCTCTTCGATCAACGCCAGCTCACCGAAGAACTCGCCCGACTCGATGCGACCCACGGTCTCTCCCTGCCGCTCGGCCGTGGCCGTGCCATCCACGATCACGTACAGGCGCGTGGCCGGATCCCCCTCGGTGACGACCGCCTCGCCCGGCGCGAAGGTCTGCTCCCGCGCGGTGCGGAGCACCTGCTCCAGGGCACGTCGGTCGAGTCCCGCTAGCAGTGGGATCGAAGCGGCGCGGGCGGGGTCCATCGGCTCCTCCTGGCGGCTCGTGTCTGCCACATGCTAGGGCTGCCGGGCCCCGCCGGGAAGAGTGGCCGCCTTCGGTCGTCGGTTCCTGCCGTGGCTTGACCAACGCCGCCATAGACTGATCGGCATGCCAGCCGCGCCGTCATCGTCCAAGTCCGGGCGCCCGCTGCGCGAGGTCGAGGTCGTGCCCGTCACGCCGGATCGGTGGCCGGACCTCGTCGACCTCTTCACCCGCAAGGGACCGCGCGGCGGCACGCCCGTCACCGATGGTTGCTGGTGCCAGTTCTGGCTGCTGCGCGGCAAGGAAGCCTCGGACGCGTGGGGTGCACCCGGTCGACGGCGGCTGCAACGCGAGGTGAAGAAGGGCAGCGAGCCGGGGCTGCTGGCGTACCTGGATGGCGTGCCCGCCGGCTGGTGCCGGATCGGGCCTCGCGAGATGTTCGATCGGCTCGAGCACTCCGCCACGTTGCGCCGCGTGGACGATGAGCCGGTCTGGTCGGTCGTCTGCTTCTACGTGCACCCGGCGGCGAAGCGGGTCGGAGTGGCGCGGGCCCTGCTGGCTGGCGCGGAGGCGCTTGCGGCCAGGCACGGTGCCCGCCTGGTCGAGGCCTACCCGGTTGACCCGACGCAGATCAACCTGGACGCCTACACCGGCTACGTGCCGATGTACGCCGCGGCCGGCTACGACACGGTCCGGCGCGCGGGCCGTCGCACCGTCGTCCGCAAGCCTGTCGCGCGCGAGGCGAAGCGCTAGGCCAGGAACCGATGCGCCCGGTCGGCGTCCGGCCGGAGCGTGTCGAGGGTCGACAGGAAGGCGCCCAGCACGGGACTCACCTCGCCCGCGTCGCGCCGCCGTGCGACCACGATCTGGCGCGTGACAGGCGCCATGTCGGTGATGGTGACCGGCACCAGCCGGCCGGTCCCGATGTCGGCCTGCACCGAGGTGCGCGGCAGCAGGGCCACCCCCAGGCGCTGCTCGACCATGCGCTTGGCGGCATCGATGTTGTCGACCTCCAGCCGGCCGCGGGGCGATATGCCGGCCTGCCGCACGATGGCGCTGGTCAGCTCGTGATAGGAGCTGGTGCGGTCGAACAGGATCAGGTGCTCGCCGGCCAGCTCGCCCATCCGGACGTGGCCGCCGGCCGCGAAGCGATGGCCGCGGTGCACCACCAGCACCAGCTCGTCCTCGTAGAGGAGCGTGGCGCTGACCTCCGGATGCGCGATCGGCCGCATGAGGCCGATCTCGACCTCCTCGCGCAGCACCATCTGCAGGATCTCTTCGGAGTGGCCGGAGCGAACCACCAGGCGGACGGCGGGATGCTTGGCCTGGAACCGGTGCAGCATCGCCGGCAGCACGTAGGTGCTCACCGCCGGTGCGGCCCCGATCTGCAGCCGCCCGGCTCCCCCGCTGCGAACCTCCTCCACCGCCTGACGGCCCCGGTCGACCGCCGACAAAGCGTGCTGGGCATGCGGCAGGAATGCGCGGCCCGCCTCCGTGAGCCGGCTGCCGTGCCGGCTGCGGATCAGCAGCGGCACGCCCAGGTCGCGTTCGAGCGTCTGGAGGCGGGCCGTCACCGCCGGCTGAGTCACGAACAGCGTTTCCGCTGCCTTGGAGATGGACCCTGTGCGCGCCACCTGCACGAACGCCTCGAGGCGCCCGAGGTCCATCGGCTCCGGCTTGGGTGGCGGTCTTGTATCAGCCATGCTTATGACCATCATATCAAGGATTGTCTTGCCTTATGGCACGCGACCTGCAATGGTGGTTGGCATGCTGAACCACATCGTGAGCGCGCAGGCCACCGGCCGCGCCGCTCGTCCGACATCGGTCTCCGACGGCTCGCGGCCGTTCGCGATCCGTCCCGACGCCTGGCTGAACTGGCGCCCGAAGCGCCTGTCGCGGCCGCAGGTGCTGAGCGTGGCGGAGCTCGCCGAGTGCACCTGCCCGGACTTCTGCGACCGCGACCACGCGAACGAGTAGCCGAGCCATGACCGTCACCGCCCCCGCTTCGCCCACCGCCACCGGATTGCGCCTGGCCGAGACGCCGCTGCTGCCCCCTGGGTACGTGGTCCCCGAGTCACGCTGGACCAACCCATCGACCCGCATGCGCGGGCTGCTGGACACGGAGCCGTACCTGTTCGGCCCCGGCGTGTACGACCCGATGGGCGCGCAGCTGGCCATGTACCACGGCTACAAGGCCGTGTACTTCAGCGGCTACTCCTTCGCCATCGGCCACCTGGGCACGACCGACATGGATCTCTACTCTTCGGTCGAGATCGCCGATGCCGCGCGGCGCACCGTCTCCGCCCTGCGCAAGTTCCAGCTGACCCAGGCGGTCGGCGATCCGGAGAAGGGCGTCGCCCCCCGGCACCTGGAGATCCCGCCGCTGATCGTGGACATGGACGGCGGCTACGGAAACATCTTCAACGTCCAGCGCACGACCGAGCTGTACGTGCAGGCCGGCGTGGCCGCGGCGCACATCGAGGACCAGGTGCTGCCGAAGCGCTGCGGCCATATCGGCGGCAAGGCGCTGATCCCGGCGAATGAGATGGTGGGCAAGCTGCGCATGGCGCGGGCCGTGGCCGTCCGACCTGGGCAACGACGACTTCGTGATCATCGCGCGCACCGACGGGTTGTCGGCGGTCGACGCGCCCGAACCCGCCCGTGGCCTGGACCTGGCGGTCGAACGGGCGCTGCGCTACCTCGACACCGGCATCCCGGACCTGGTCTGGTGCGAGTTCCCCACCTCCGACCGCGAGCCGGTCGAGTCGTTCGCTTCGCGCGTCCGAGAGCGCTTCCCCGACGCCCGCTTCGCCTTCAACTGGTCGTCGTCGTTCAAGTGGTTCAACGACCCGTCGCCCATCACCTTCGACGAGCTGGGCGAGCTGGGCTTCAAGTTCCTGTTCATCACCCTTGGCGCGCAGCATGCGACCGGCCACGGGCTGAACCAGCTGCTGACCGACATGCGCGACGGGCGGGAGCAGGGCTACATCGCCCTCCAGCGGCGCGAATGGGAGGCCGGAGCCGACGTGCCGACACGCTCGCACCACCTGTTCAGCGGCGTCCCCTATCACCACCTGGTGGGGCGGGCCTACGACGCGGCGCGCCTGGGGACCGAGTTCGCGGAGGACCTGCCCGAGGATCGCGTGGTCTAGGGTCACGGGACCATCCCGCCATTGGCGCCCCCACGGGCCAGGGTTACGGTCTGATGGACTCGTCAGACCGAACACAGCATTGGGGGATGCGTATTGCGCAACGCGCTGTCCCGAATCCTGCTGGCCGCATGCCTGGTGGCCGCCGGCACCACCACATCGGCCTCTGCCCCGCCGACGGCCACTGCGGCCACGGGCATCAAGGTCGCGATCATCGTCGGCCCGGTCGGCTCCCTGACCGATAACTACCGCGCCCGCGGCGACAGAGTCGCGGCCGCCGCCCGGGCAGCGGGCGCCACCGTGGCCACGGCCTACTCCCCGCGCGCAACCTGGTCCCGGGTCCTGGATGCTGTGCGTGGCGCGAACGTCATCGTCTACTTCGGCCACGGCAACGGGTTCCCGAACCCGTACTCCACCACTGAAATGGACTGATCGGACCAACGGCTGGGGCCTGAACCGGACGACCACCCACGGTGACCGGGACAACTGGTCGAAGACCCTGGTCTACTGCGGCCAGCGGGCGCTCCTTGGCCGCCTCACCTCATCCGATGGGGCTGCCCAGCGCCGGTTCTGCTCGGGTGGACCGATCCGGCCGGCGGCGGGCTTCGTGATGATCTTTGGCCAGGCGCATTACGCACCGGGCTTCGGCGAGCGATACCGCCGCAGCGACCCGCGCGCAACGCTGACGCAGGCCAAGCAGCGCGTCCGGAACTACTCCGATCCCTTCATCCGCCTGGGCGCATCCGCCTACTACGCGACCGCCTATGGCGACGCCCACGCGATCGTCGCGCGCCTGCTGACGCGCCCCGCCCAGACGTTCGGCTGGATCTTCCGGCAGGGCCGCGGCTTCCGCGCGGACGCGCTTCGCACCGCCCCGCATCCGGACTTCCCCGCGCGCAGGATCTGGGTCCAGCGAACCCGGATCAAGGGGCTCCACTTCGGACAGGCCGACTACTGGTACGCCATGGCCGGCCAGCCCTGGCGCACGCCCGCCGGTGCCGCCGGCTTCTAGGGCTGAGGGCCAGACAGCTGCCAACAACGCACACTCGGAGTACATCGGCGCCGGACGCGCCGGTCGAGACCTTCCTATGTCAGCGAAGCGCCGCCTCACTCGCCGTTCGGGTACGCGGACGCATCTCGATTGTGGTCGGCGCCGATGCACGCGAACTGAGAGTGATGGCGCGCTCACGGACGAATAGGATCCCGTCCCCATCGACGGCACTGGGCCCGCGGAGGGCTGCCCAGATGCTGCGCGATGAGGTCGGCAGGGTTCGCGCTACAAGGTCGGCGTAGGGGGCCAGACGGGCGCGCACTGCGCGAGTGTCCTGAACCGCCATGACCAGCCGGACGGGCCGCTGCAACTCCGTCGCGAGGCATTCGCGCTTGAGCTGCGCTGCGCGAAGTTGCGCCTGTAGGTCGACGATCGTCCGCTCGACCTCGACCTGGAGTACCTGATCGTCGGACTCGAGCACGATGTCTGCCGCGCGGAGGTCGGCTTTGCCCACCGGCACCTCCAGGCGAGCGGTCCAGCGTGGATCGGCTACGCGCACGATGGCCTGCGCCAGCCCGAGCTGGCCGGAGTCTCGCAGGCTCACCGATGCGTTCGGATACAGCCGCCACCCCAGCTCCGTGCCACATGCCGCCGCAAGGCGGCATCTCGTCTCGAGGGTGCTGCGTTCGCTGCCGCGTTCGACGCGACTCACTTCCTGCTGGCTGAGCCTCGCCCTCTGCGCAAGTTGACGCTGCGTCAGCCCAGCCACCATCCGAGCGAGCCGGAGCTCGGTGCCGAACCTCACGGCGAGGAACCGCGACCGTGCGCGCCCAATGTCGACAGGCTTCGCGCGAAGGCTTCTCACTGGACGGGAGCGTGGAGGCGACTCCTTATCGCGCCCTTACTCCGGCGTTGAGTGCAAGCGCGCTGATCGGCCCTACGGCATCGGCTGCCGCGCTGCAGGACGCGGGAGCAGAGTCAGCCGACCCCACCGCATCCGCTCCGGCGCTCTTGTACTCCCTATCTGAGTAGCAGGCCGGATCAAGTGGTCGCAGATGTGGATGGCGCAGGGCGCTCGCGGATGAGGATAAGCAGCAGTGACGCGGCCAGGTAGGAGGCGGCCATCACGCTGAAGGCGACGGCATAACCGAATTCGGCGATCAGCGTGCCGATCACGAACGCCCAGAAGGCACCGATTCCGAAGGCCGCGGTGAAGTACACGCTGAAAGCGACGTCCCGGGTCGGCCCAGTGGCCCGATCGGCCAGGTAGGCCTGCAGCACCGGCGCCTCGCTGAAGACCGCCGTTCCGAACGGGAGGAGCAGCGGCACCACCAGCGCCAGGTTGGAGCCGGCGGCGCTGAAGAGCAGGATGCCGACCGCCGAGAGCAGCCAGTACGTGACCAACGTGGGCCGCCGGCCGAAGCGGTCGGACAGCCAGCCCGCCAGCAGCGGGCCAACCACCGCCCCCACCAGCAGCAGGGCATACAGCCAGGCCGTGGTGGCGGCATCCAGGCCCAGCTCCGAGCTGAAGTAGAGCAGCATGAACGGCGCCACGATGTCGAGGCCGCGGCCGCCGGCCGCGACCAGCGCGGCGCCCATGATCAGACGGATGTCGCGTCTTCCCAGCACCTCCCGCAGCTGGCCCCAGACCGATCCGGCGCGGCGCGCGGCGTGCCGCTCAGCCGCCCGATCCTCCCGGATGCGCAGCGCGATCAGGACCCCCACGATCAGCGCCGGGATGCCGAACAGCGCCAGCGTCAGGTGCCAGCCGACCTGTGAGATCAGGAAGGCGCCGATGAACGGCACCAGGATGGTTCCCACGTTGCCGCCGGAGATGTGCGCGCTGATGGCGAAGCCGCGGCGGTGCTCCGGGAACGCGTCGGACAGGAGGGCGTTGCCGACCGGGTGCTGCGGCGAGGCGCCGATGCGCGCCAGGCTGATCGAGCCCAGCAGCTGACCCACCGACTGGGCAAGTCCCCCCAGCATCAGCGCCCCGCCGAACACGAGCTGCCCGCCGGCCAGCAGGGTGGGACGCGGGACGTACCGGGTGATGAAGCCGTACACCAGCTGCATGGCGCCACCGATGGCGGTGGTGATGGCAATGAACAGGCCGATGTCGCGCTCGTTGAGCGCGAACTCGACGATGATGATCGGGTAGATGAGCGGCATCAGCGCCGACTGGGCGTGGATGACGGCGTGGCCCAGCGACAGCAGGCCGAGGGCCAGGCCGGACGAGGGCACCGTCGGCACCGTCGGGTCCGCCGTCGTCGCCGGCGCCGCAGCCGAGGAACCCGTCACCGGGGTGCTAGGATCGGTGCCCATGTCCGTCACGGCGCGCGCCCGGCCTCAGCAGGCGGGATCGGGCACGGTCGACGCGCTCGAGACGCGCCTGATCGCGACCGTGCCCCAGGTCATGCGCCACCTGGTGGCCCACGCCCGGCGGCGACGCGCGTGGAAGCAGCTCACGTACCAGCAGTACAACGTGCTGCGCATCATCCACGGCGAGGCGGCGCTGCCACCCGGCGAGATCGCACGTCGCCTGCTGGTGACGGCGCCGGTCGTGACGCGGCTGGCCAGCGGACTGGTCGAGGCGGGCCTCGTGGAGCGGCAGCGCGACCAGGCCGACAAGCGGACCGTCCTGCTCAGCCTCACACCGGCGGGTCGCCGCCAGGCGACGGCCATGCGACGCGACCTGCTGGCCGCGGCGCGAGAGCTGATCGAGCCGCTGCCGGCGAAACGGCGGGCGGCGGTGGCGAAGGCGCTGGATGAGCTGCAGGTGCTGCTGCCGAACCGGCCCACCCTGCGCTGATCGACCCTACTGGTTGACCGCGGGCCGGCGGGGCAGGTCGTCGGCGGCGGCGTGACCGCGGTGGAGGGCTTCGGCCCCTGCATCGGCTCCGACCCGGTGGCGCACCACTAGCTGCCAGGCGACCAGCGCCACGATCGGCACTGAGATGGCTGCCCCCAGCAGGAAGCCGGCCGGCGCGCCCCAGACCTCGGCCACGGCGCCGGCGAAGAAGCCACCGATCGGTGCCGTGCCGGCGAAGACCGTGATGTACAGGGACATCACCCGGCCGCGCAGCTCGTGTGACACCGAGTTCTGGATCATGACGTTGATGGTGTTGACCATGACCATCGAGGAGAAGCCGATGACCAGGATCAGCGGGTAGGCGGCCGCCGGGGTGCGGGTCAGTCCCAGGATCATTTCGAAGATGACGAAGGAGGCCGCTCCACCCAGCATCAGTGCCAGCATCGGCCGCCGCCCGCCCGCGAAGGCCAGGCTCAGCGAGCCGACCAGCGATCCGGCGCCCATGATCGCGAACAGGGCGCCGTAGCCCTCCGCCCCGAGGCCCAGCGTGTCGCGGGCGAAGAGCGGTAGCAGCGTCTGGAAGTTCATGGCGAAGGTGGCCATCCCGCCGAGCAGCACCAACGGCCACAGGACCGTGGGCGTGCGCAGGGCGTAGCCGATCCCCTCGGCCAGGCTGTGACGGACCGAAGCGAAGCGCGCCGGCCGCTCGATCCGATGCAGCTCGCCCGGGTTCATCCGCCACAGCCCGAACAGGACGGCCAGGTAGCTGACCGCATTGATCCCGAAGTTGAAGGCAGGGCCGAAGAAGGCGAGCGCCAAGCCGGCCACCGCCGGGCCCACCACGCGGGCGAGGTTGAAGCTGGCGCTGTTCAGGGCGATGGCGTTGACCAGGTCGCGGCGCGGGACGAGCTCGGCGGCGAACGCCTGCCGCACGGGCATCTCCACCGCGCTGACGAAGCCGAGCATGGTGGCCAGCACCATGACGTGCCAGATCTGCACCACGCCGGTGACGGTCAGTACGAACAGGATGCTCGCCTGCAGCGCGGCGACCACCTGGGCCACCATCAGGATCTTGCGCTTATCGACCCGATCGGCCAGCACGCCGCCCAGCGGCGCCAGGAACATGGCCGGCAGGAACTGCAGCGCCAGCACGGTGCCCAGCTGCAGGGGCGAGCCGCCCAGCAGCAGCACCAGCCACGGCAGGCTGACCGACTGCATCCAGGTCCCGATCAGGCTGACGATCTGCCCGGTCCAGAAGAGACGGTAATTCCGATGGCGCAGCGCGGCGATGCCGCGCCGGAAGGCCGAGGCAGGCGCAGGCGTGGCGGGGCCAGGCGGCGCCTCGTCGGCGCCAACCAGCCTCAGCCGTGGCGGCAGTCCGCCATCGGGCAGGCGGCGATCGTCGGGGCCGGACATTGTTAGCAATGCTAACAAATCAACCAGCGTGCCGCCACCCCCGCAACACCCCGGATGGCGCACCTGGATTTGCCGGCCTGGGCTACCATCGCCCACGATTGATGACGATCAGGCCGATTCGACTCGCTGCCGGCTGGTCGCTGGCCCTGGTGGCGGCGCTGCTGCTCAACCTGGTGCTGACGCGGACCACCGCCGCGCCCGAAGGCGCGGTGCTATCCGCCCAGCAGCCGCACGCCACGGCGCAACCGTGGGCGCCCTCGAAGGCCGCGCGTGCGGCGGGTGACCCGATCGACCGGCTGCCGCCGGTCCTGGCGCTGCCACCCGGCGGGGACAGCGGATCGGGTACTGCCCAGCCGCAGGAGCTCATCCCGCTCAGGGATCGACAGGGATCGGCGCTGCAGGCAGCCACCCATCGGGCCCGCCTGGCCTTCGGCCTGGATGCCCTGGCCATCGGCGTCTCGGTCAATGGGGTCAGCGGGTGGACGGGGGCCAGTGGCTGGGCGCGCGATGGGCTGACCCGGCTGGACGGCAGCTCGCCGTTCGCTATCGCCAGCATCACCAAGACCTTCACCGCCGCGCTGACCCTGCAGCTCGTCGATGAAGGACGCATCCGACTGAGCGATCGCGTCACCGACCTGCTCCCGGGCGTCCCGGTGCCCGGCAGCGTGCGCGTCGCGCACCTCCTGCGCCACACCTCCGGCCTTGCCGACCTGCTGGAGCCCATGCGCGACACGCTCAACGCCGACCTCGAGCGCCTCTGGCAGCCGCACGAGGTGATCGGCGCGATGCCGGGGCCGTGGTTCGCGCCGGGCCTGGCCTGGGCCTACTCGAATACCAACTACGTGCTGCTGGGCATGATCATCGAGCGGGTCAGCGGCCAGCCGTTCGCCATTCTGCTGCACCAGCGCCTGCTGGATCCGCTGGGGCTGAGCGGCACCGGCGTGCTGCTGGGCAAGGACGCGCCATACCTGATGGCGCCCTCGTGGGCTTCGGCCTTCGGCACCTCGGGCGACATGTATGCCAGCGCGCACGACCTGCTGCGCTGGGGCGACGCGCTGTACGGGGAACGCGTGCTGTCGGCCAAGGCCCTGGCCCACATGCTCGACTTCCAGCGCCATGGCTACGGCATGGGCGCTGAGCGCATCAAGGTCGGCGACGCGGTCGGCTACGGCCACTCCGGCCTGCTGCGCGGCTTCACTTCGCTCATGGTCCACCTGCCGCGCCGCGACCTGACGCTCACCCTGATGGGCACGACCCTGATGTTCGACCCGGCCACCGTGCTCGCCTACCGGGCGCCGGGCAAGCCGTCGATCCTGGACCTGGCGGAGCGCGCTGCAGAGGCCAAGGCAGCCGCCTAGCCCGTCAGTCGGGGGTCAGGATGTCGCGGATCACCGGCAGCGACGGCGTGCCGTGGGCCAGCACCGACTCCAGGAAGGGCCGATAGACGAACTCCTGGTTGCGCTCGGCGGCGCGCCGTCGCGCATCGGCCTCGAGGTCGTGCATGCCAACGCTGCCCAGGAAGTACTCGCACAGCTGGGTCGACGACAGGCGGGCGCGGTCCCACTTGTTGGTGGCCTCCCCTTCCTCCTGGAAGCCGCCCTCGACCATGAGCTCCATGGCCTGGGCCTCGTCCATGGCGCCGGCGTGGATGCGCAGATCCATCAGCGTGTTGGTGATGCTGCGCAGGTAGAACTTGAGGTGGACCAGCATCAGGGCCGGGTCCTCCGACCCGTAGCCGACGTCCATCATCACCTGGGTGACGTAGACGGCCCAGCCCTCGGCGAAGACGCCAGAGCCAAAGATGGCGCGCACCAGCGAGTCGGTGCGGTTCGAGTAGGCCAGCTGCAGGTAGTGCCCCGGCACGGCCTCATGGATGGTCAGCAGCCGCAGCTGGCGCGCGTTGCTCTCGCGCATCCATGACTCCTTCCGCTCGTCGTCCCACTCGTCCGGGATGGGCGTGATGGCAAAGAAGCTGTCCAGCCCTCGATCCAGGGGACCGGGCGGGATCAGCATCGCGCCGCCGAAGGCCCGCAGGAACTGCGGGGTCCAGACGATCTGCAGCGGCTCATCCGCCAGGCCGATGAGGTCGCGCTCGGCGATGAAGGCCTCGATCCGCTCGTTCTCGGCGCGGCACCAGTCGAGCAGCTCCTCGGCCCGCGGGTGGTCGCTGGCGACGGCGTCCAGCACGCTGCGGACCGTCCGGTTGTCGTCGTCGGGCATCGGCTGGTCGCCCATCCAGGTTGGCCACAGATCGCGGGCCAGCCGCAGCATCTGCGCCCTGACCTCGTCGTAGGCCGATGCGGCCCGCGCCTCCAGCTGGTCCGGCGTCAGGTCCGTCTTGAGCGCGTGGCGGAACTTCTGGGCGTAGAGGTCCGCGCCCAGCCGGAAGTCGCCCGTGGCACGTGGCTGCAGCTCATCGCGGAGCCAGGCGGCGAAGGCATTGACCGCGTCACGCGCCGGTCCGGCGGCGGCCTCAACGTCCCCGCGGAGCGCTGCGTCGTCCAGGTCCGACGCCTCCTGCACCGCCGTGTCGACCAGGTCGATCAGGCCCGGGCATCCGCTCCGCGGCCTTCTCGGTGTGGAAGGCGCTCGTCGGCCTTCCGCCGCCGGCGTCGAGCGTGGCGCGTGCCTGCTCGAGCGCGGCGGGCAGGCCATTCAGCCGCGCGGCGGCGCTGCGCATCCGGTCGGGCAGCGGCGCGAACTCGCGGGCGAGCAGGTTGAAGAGGCCGTTGCCGAAGAGGTAGACGTAGGTCATCGGGTTCCATGAGGCCTCGTCCAGCGTCTCCTCCGCGAAACGGAAGGCCGCCAGGTTCTCCATCAGGATCCGCCGGTCGATCGCATCGTCGCGGCTCAGCGCGTCGGCTGTCATGGCCTCCACCTGCGCCGATGCATCGGTGACCCAGGCGAGGCGGGCCGCCCGGCCGGCATCGGTCAGGTCCGGCCATGCGCCGTCGTGGTCGTGGTTCCCGATCTCGGTGGCCTGCACGGGGTAGTGGCGGAAGTAGCCGGCCAGCACCTCGTCCACGATGGAGCGAAAGTCCATGTCGTCCTCATCTGGGTTCACGGAGACTTGTCGGCAGGAAGGTCCGGGCCGTCCATGCTAGCAACCCCTATGCGCCATGCCGTGAGACTGATACCGTTGACCTCTGCCCAGGGGGTCTCGGGCACTCCCTCGGAGGCGAAGACGATGGGCATTCGAGAACGAAAGAAGGCCGACACACGTCGGGCGCTGGTCGATGCGGCCTCCGAGCTCTTCGCCGAGCGTGGCGTGCAGGCCACGACGATGGACGACATCGCGCAGGCGGCGGGCATGAGCCGCACGAGCGTCTTCAACTACTTCGGCCACAAGGAGATGATCCTGTGCGAGATCGGCGCGCGCTACGTGAGCGAGGTCGCCGGTCCGCTGCAGGACCGCTGAGCGCAAGGACCCCGGCTGGCCTTCGCCGAGGTGACGGACGCACTGGCCGCACTGGCCAGCGACCAGCCGGCGCTCATCTCCGCGGTGGCGCGCGAAACCACCCATCCCGACCCGGAGCGGCGCAGATGCGCGCGGGAGACGATGGGCTACTCGGAACTGATCGACGAGATGCTCGATGGCCTCGCCGAGCAGGGCCTGCTGCGCCACCCCGAATACAAGGAGTCGTACGGCAACCAGATCGTCGACCTGCTGAGTGGCGTCCTGATCCGGCTGGCCGGCGTCGCGTCGCGCGACGAGCTGCGACGCGAGATCGGGCGCTCGCTGGACCTGTTCATGCGAGGCGCCATGCGCGAGCCGTCGGCGTCGGAGCGGCGCCATCGGCCCAGCTCGCGGGAGTGTGAGCGAGAACCTCTGCTATCGCGACGCGTACGCGCGCGAGACGCAGGCGCAGGTGCTGGCCGTTGACCCGGAGTCCGGCGCCGTGCTGTTGGACCGCACCGTCTTCTACCCCGGCGGCGGCGGGCAGCCGGCCGACCAGGGTTGGCTGCGGGACCGCGACGGCCGAACCTGGACCGTGACCGGCGCTCGGAAGCAGGGCGACGACATCTGGCACGCGGTGGAGGGCTCGCCGCCGCTGGCAGGCACGCTGGTCGCGGCCGAAATCGATTGGGCGCGACGGCACGCGCTGATGCGTACCCACTCGGCGCTGCACGTCCTGTGCGGCGTGATCTGGCGCGATCACCAGGCCTCGGTCACCGGCGGCAACATGGAGCCGCTGTCGGGGCGAATGGACTTCGAGTTCGAGACGATGCACGGCGACCTGGTGGCGGACATCGAGCGGCGCGTCAACGAGGAGGTGGCCGCCGATCGCGAGATCCGGGTCGCCAACCTGCCGCGCGACGAGGCCTTCGCCATCCCCGACCTGATCCGCACCAAGATCAACCTGCTGCCGGAGGGCATCAGCGAGGTGCGGACCATCGAGATCGTGGGCCTGGACCTGCAGGCCGATGGTGGCACCCACGTGGCGCGCACCTCCGAGATCGGGCAGGTGCGGGTCACCGGCTACGAGTCGAAGGGCCGCATCAACAAGCGAATCCGGATCGAGGTGGTGGACGCGTAATGGATGTCTGGCAGGCAGTCAACTCAGTCCGCGTCGTCCGGCATTTCGCCGACCGGCCGCTCGCGCCGGAGCACCTCGACCGGATCCTGAACGCGGCGCGACGCACCGCCAGCTCCAAGAACCAGCAGGACTGGGCGTTCATCGTGGTCCGCGACCGCGAGCACCTGCGGGAGCTGACGCGGGTCGGCCGCTACGCCGACCACCTGGCGGGCGCCGCGGCCGCCATTGCACTGGTCACGCCCGATCGGCGGCGGTCGCACGCTGCCCGTGGGACCTGGGCCGCGCCGCGCAGAACATGGTGCTGGTCGCCTGGGAGCTGGGCATCGGCAGCGTGCCGGCCACGTGCCACAACAAGCAGATCACATCCGGAGCTTCTGGGCCTCCCGGCCGACCATGCGCTGCGACTTCATCCTGTCGTTCGGCTACCCCGCCGACCCGGCGAAGCTCACGGCGCCCAACCGCGCCGGCGGCCGCGTCCGCTGGACGAGATCGTCCACGAGGAGCGCTGGTAGAGATGACGCCGGCGCGGGTCATCGACCCACGCCGGCGATCGGTTCACAGCTTTAGCGCTGGGGGAACTCGAAGGTCTCGATGATCGGCATGGCCTCGGCGACGATCGCATCGAGCTCCGCGGGGTCGACGGCATCGACGTTGATCAGGACGGTGTCGCCACCGGCCAGGTCGACGAGGATGAAGGCCTGCCGGTCTCCTGCTGCGACGGCCATGTGCCAGCCGTTGTAGAAGATCGGGGGACCCGCTTCGCCGCCTTCGCCACACAGCTCCCGGTGGGCCTTTCGGCCGGTTCGACGACGAGGACGATGGCCGGCTGGCCGTCAACGGTCATGGACGGCCGGCGGTCCACCACGAAGTTCGGGTTGTCCTCGACCCACGCCGCCAGCTCCGCCGCCGACGTGCCGACACCGGGCGCCGGCTCTTCGACGCAGTCGTCGGCTGCGGCCGATTGGTGCTGCCCAGACGGCGATGCCATCGGGGCACGCGCTGCAGCCGTCTGCCTCCAGATCCATCGCTGCGTACGCCTCCTGGGTCAGCAGGGCGTACGACTCCGGGAAGTCGCTCGAGGCCGCCCAGCCGTCCGGCACGGTGTAGGTCAGCGCCCCGTAGCGCGGTGCCCACTCTCCCAGCGGGCGTGGCTCGAAGAACTGCGACGAATACGTGCCCGCCTGCAGGTCCCCGAGGCATGCGTTGTCCGGGTTACGGCAGTCGGACGTCTGCCAGGTGCCGACCACGGCAGCCTCTCGGGCCGCGCAGTCATCGGTCCCGGTGATCGTCAGTTGGGTCCCGCCATTTGAGAAGGAGTAGTCGTACAGGCCCTCGTCGCCCGCCTCGCAGGTGGACCCGCCGACCTCGGAGGTCAGCTGGAGCTGTCCTGAGCTGGTGATGGTGGCCGTCGAGTCGAGGACGTCGGACGCCCCCGTGTTGAAGGTGAACGTCGGTCCCGTCGAACGTCAGGATCGCTGCCGCCGGCTCGCTGCTGATGCCCGGGAATCGCCCTTGGCGGCCCAAGGAACGGATGCTGCAGACCGGCCGGCAGCGGCCCGACCGACAGCTCGGACGGGATCGGCGTGGGGGTCGAGTCATCGTCGCCGACCTGGTTGTTCAGGTAAGTGAATCCAAAGAGCGCCGCGACGGCCAACGCGACTGCCGCGATGCCGTAACGGAACGTGGTATTCATGGTCGTGGGCCTCCGCACCGGCCACCAGGTGGCGCGGCGCTGTGGGGTCGTGTCGAGCTGATCGAGGACCAAGTCGAGCACGCGATCGGCGTTCTCGTGCTCGTCCTCGTGCAGCCAGGATCGAACGACGCGGGTGACATCACGATCGGTGGCGCTCATCGCGCAGCCTCCTGTGCCGTCGCGCGCATCGGCGTCGAGCGCCGCGCGCAGCCCGCGCATTGCGTAATGGAGTCGAGATGCGACCGTCCCGGCCGAGATGCCGACGATGTCGGCAACCTGGTCGAGCGGCAGGTCCAGGTAGTGGTGCAGGACCACCACCGTTCGATGGTCGAGGGAGAGCCGACGGAATCCGCGCTCGAGCTGGTCGCGATCAACGACCAGGCCGAGACCATCCGGCGCCACCGGCTCATCGGCCGGCAGCAGGTGGATGTTCGGCGTCCATCGGCGCATGCGCTTGGCCTCGGCGTAGCAGGCACGCACGAGGATCCGGTACGACCAGGCGTCGAAGCGCGCCGGGTCCCGGAGCTGTGGAAGGTCCTGCCAGACGGTCAGCAGTGCCTGCTGCGTCGCGTCCTCGGCAAGGCTGATGTCGCGCAGAATCCTGTGCGACGTGGCAAGGAACCGATCGGCAACGGCCGCGGCGAGGCTCGTGAACGCCCCTTTGTCGCCGTGCTGTGCCGATTTCACGAGATCGGTGTCCATGCCCTCTTCCGTAACGGCATCGGTTCAGACCGATGCTTCACACGGTATGGGCGCCCAGCAAGCAATTGCCTTCAAAGATGGCAGCACCCGATCGACGCCGGCAAACACGACGACGGGCCGCGAAGGGCCATCGCGCCTCGCCGGCGTAGATCGGACGGCGTAGCTCTACGGTTCGATCTGGATCGAGGCGAGGACTGTCTCCAGCTCAGCGACGTCCGACTCGACGTGTTCGGTAAGTGCCAGGTCGTGATGGCGACGCGGTCGGACCTGGACGTCGACGATGTAGACCAGGCGGCTGTACTCCGGAGCGGCAATCAGCCGCTCACGTCGCCACCGTTCGACCAGATCCGCAGAACTCGCCGCAGTGCGGCGTCGGCAGGGTCGGTGTCGTCGGTGAATTCGACCAGACTGCTGGGCTGCGCCGACGATCGTGTCACTCTGCCGGAGTCGACCTCAGCCCGCCCGAGTGACTCGAGCGCGTTGGCGAGGTCGTCCACGGTTCGGGCCGATGGGCAGGTCGGCCGACGTCGCCCGTCTGGGCGCAGCAGGCGTGCCGTATAGACGTGGGTGACGATCAGGAGACGACGAGACGCACCTCGTCGGGCTGTCCCATGCTCAGCGATGAAGCCGAGACACCATGCTCGCCAACCGGCGGGGACGGTGAACGTCAGGTCTAGCCGGGGTCCAGCCCCGCGGGATCCGGTACCGGCCGGCTCGAGGTCCTGCACGGTGGACGCAGGTAGCGAGGTCGACTGTGAGGAGCTCGCGCGTTGGGATGCGGTGTGGCGTGCCGACTGGCGTCGGCGCCCAAGCCCGAGTCGCCGCCGCACCAGCCGGTAGCCGATGACGGCTGCCACGACGATCGCCGCGGCCGCACGCGCGATCCGAATGGGTCTTGCTCATGGTCGGAAGCCTCCGCACCGGCCACCACGTGGCTCGGCGCTGATGGGTCGCGGGGACTTGGTCGAGCACGGCATCCAGGACGCGGTCCGGGAGCGCCGTGACGCCATCCTCCAGCCACGACCGGACGATGCGGGTCTCGTCGCGTTCGGCGCTCATTGCGCAGCCTCCCGCGGCGTCGGGCGTGCATCGGCGGCCATTGCCGCCCGCAGCCCGCGCATCGCGTAATGAAGTCGAGATCGGACAGTGCCCTCGGGCACGTCGAGTGAATCGGCAATTTCAGCCAGGGTCAGGTCCAGGTAGTGGTGCATGACCACCACCGCACGATGATCGATGGAGAGCCGACGGAAGCCGCGCTCCAGCTGGTCGCGATCGACGACCGACGAGAGCTGGTCCGCCGCCACCGGCTCGTCGGCCGGCAGCAGGCGGAGGTTCGGCGCCCGGCGGCGGGTCCGGCGTCCCTCGGCGTAGCAGGCGCGCACGAGGAGCCGATACGACCAGGCCTCGAAGCGGGCCGGGTCGCGCAGCTGCGGGAGGTCCCGCCAGATGGCGAGCAGCGCCTGCTGCGTCGCGTCCTCGGCGAGGTCGATGTCGCGCAGGATCCTGTGCGCCACCGCATGGAGCCGGTCGCCAGCGGCCACGGCGAGGCTCGCAAATGCCCCTTCGTCGCCCTGCTGCGCCCGTACCACGAGTTCTGTATCCATGCCTCTTCCGCATCGTGCGCCGATTGCGTTCGGCGCATTCACAGGGTTTGGGCATGGGGAGCTCGCCAGCGACTCAATGTTCGGCGGAGGGACTTGCGCGGCCGCGTAATCTTTGAGATGCGCCCGGAGGGGCACCGCGCTCAACGCAGCTGTCGCGATCGACAGAAGCCGGACCACGTAGGCGGCAACGCCGGACCACGTAGGCGGCTGAAATCGGGATTGAGGCGAGGATCGCAGCGGGTCACTCCGGGCGCTTTGCGTCCTCATCCCGGACGACTGTCCGATGGGCGATCTAGCGGTCGGCCGTGATCCGCAGCTCCGCGGCCCCTCCCAGGATCTCCACCTGGTAACGATCCGGGGTTGACGAGAACGCGTCCGATTCCAGGCGTACGTCACTGCCCGACGATTTCGTCCGGCGGCCGTCGAATCGGACGTCGCCACCGCCGCGCAGCAGCAGGGCGATCGGGACCTTGGCCGGGCGACTGATGCGCGCATCGCTGGTCCCGCCCTCCAGCCGCAGTCGCACGGTGCCGCTCGGTCGCGGCAGCCGCAGGCGCAGGTGGTTGACGCCCCCGCGCACGTCGAGTCCGCTGAACCGAAGCGGCCCGAGATCGGCTTCGAGATCGGTGATCCCGCCGCTGACCTCGATGGCCCAATCCACCGCGGGGCTCAGGTCGGCCGTGATCTCGCGGCTGCGCACGTCGATCATCCGACGTCGATAGCGCATCGCGACCTCGCCGGCGTCGTTCCTGATGTCCGGAGGCGGGCCGACGAAGGCGGCCCTGATCAACGGAGCGTCGCTCGCGGCCGGCTTGAGCCGCAACCTGGTGGCCGCGGTCTCGGCGACCAACAGCAGCCGTTGCCCGAGGGCAGCGCGGCTGACGTTCACCCGCGGCGCGCCGGTGGCGAGGACGAGCCGCGCCACTGGTCGCGCCGGCGGCAGGAGCCAGGTAGACCCCGTCGACCAGGCCGCCCCGCGTTGCGGCCCAGAGGCGCATCGCCTCCTCACCGAACGCCGCGGTCAGGTCGGCGAGATAGCGCTCCAGCTGGCCGCGCCGGCTGGCATCAACGTTGCGGCTCAGGCTGTGAGCCCGTTGCACCAGCGGCTCGTAGGCGCGGTCAACGTCCGCCCACCGCTTCGGATCCAGCTCGATCGTGGACCGACGTCGGTCACTGGCGTCCGGCAGCCGACGGACGAAGCCATCCGCCTCCAGCCGGTCGAGGACACCCGTGATCGCGCCCCCGGTCAGCCCGCTCAGCTCCGCCAGCCGGGTCGGTGTCATGTCCGGGCTCGGACGCGACCAGGTTCAGGCAGCGCAGGTCGCTGGGACTCAGGTTCAGCTGCGCCGCGACCGCTTCGTGGGCGGAGATCGTTTGCTCCATCAGTAGACGGACGGGCTCAGGTTTCGTGGTTGACATCGTCATCGGACTCGTTCAGCATGGTGATAGTTTAGTATCTAAACGATTTAGGAGCAACACCAATGCCAGCACATTCTAGCCCGGCCATCCAGGCGTCCGGGCTGGTCAAGCGCTACGGGACCGATGTCGTCGCACTCGACGGGTTCGGCATCGAGGTCGAGGAGGGTTCGATCTTCGGGCTGCTCGGGCCGAACGGCGCCGGCAAGTCGACGACGGTCAAGGTCCTCACCACGCTCGTCCGAGCCCGATGACGGCGACCGCGTCGGTCGCGGGGGCCGACGTCCTCCGCGAGCCCGAGAAGGTGCGGAGCCGTATCGGCGTGGTTGGCCAGCGGGTCGCCGTCGATCCGGACGCCACGGGCCGCGAGAACCTGGAGCTGCAGGGCCTCCTCTATGGCGTCGGCCGCCAGGAGCTTCGCCGGCGCATGGACGGCCTGTTCGAGAGCTTCGGCCTGACCGAGGTCGCCGGCCGGATGGCCAGGACCTACTCCGGCGGCATGCAGCGCAAGCTGGATGTGGCCATGGGGCTGGTCCATCGGCCCCGCGTCCTCTTCCTGGACGAGCCGACCACCGGCCTCGATCCGGAGGCTCGGGCCGAGCTCTGGGCGGAGATCGCCCGGCTCGCCGACAGCGACGGCCTGACCATCCTCCTGACCACGCATTACCTGGAGGAGGCCGATCGCCTGGCGAGTCGCATCGCGATCGTCGACCGCGGTCGCGTCGTCGCCAGCGGCACCCCCGACGACCTCAAGGCGGAGCTGCGCGGAGACGCCGTGCTGGTCGAGCTGCGAGACGCCGGCGCGACCCGGGTCGCGGCGGCTGCGCTGGCCGCGCGTGGGAGGCCTGGCGGCGCCGAGCATCGACGGTCGCGCGCTGCGGGCCAGGGCGGAGCACGGGGCGTCGGCGGTGCCGGCAGTCGTCTCGGCCCTGGAGCGCGCCGGCGTGGCGGTCGCTTCCGTCACCGTCGCGCGACCCTCGCTCGACGACGTCTACCTGCGTCATACCGGCCGGGCGTACCGGCCACAGCTGGAGGAGTCCATCGCATGACCGCCATCGCTCAGTCCATGTACATGACCCGACGCCACACCCGCACGTTGCTGCGCCAGCCGTGGTTCGTGGCCATCACGCTCGTGCAGCCGATCATCTGGCTGCTCCTGTTCGGCACGCTGTTCCGCAGCGTGACCGAGATCCCCGGCTTCACGACCACCGCGTCGTATCTCGACTACCTGGTGCCCGGGGTCGTCGTCATGACGGCCCTCTTCAGCAGTGGCTGGAGTGGCATGGGCCTCATCGACGACATGGAGCGCGGCCTGATGGATCGCTTCCTGGTGGCTCCGCTGCATCGCTCGGCGGTCATCGTCGGCCGTCTCGCCTACGAGGCGCTCAACCTGGTGGTGCAGGCGTCGATCATCGGCGGCCTGGCCTGGCTGCTCGGTGCCCGCTTCGAGTCGGGAGTAGGCGGGTTCGCCATCCTGGTGATCGCCGCGGCGCTGCTGGCCGCCTCCTTCGGCTCGCTGTCGAACGCGCTCGCCCTGCTGCTGCGGCAGCGCGAGTCGGTGATCGGCGCCAACACCTTCCTGGTGCTACCCGTGACCTTCCTGTCCGCGGCCTTCATGCCGCTGGCGCTGGCCCCGGACTGGATCGCCGCCGTGGCTCGCTTCAATCCGGTCAACTGGGCGGTCGAGGCGGGGCGGGAGGCCCTGACGGCCACTCCCGATCCGGCAGTCGTCCTGCCGCGGCTGCTTGGCCTGTTCGCGCTCGCCGTGGTCAGCGCGATGCTGGCGACGCGGGCCTTCCGTGCCTATCAGCGATCGATCTGAGCAGGAACAGCGTGCGGCGGCTGTCCGCGATCGGCGCCTCGTCAGCGATGCGTGAAGTGGCGGGCGAAGGCGGTCCGGAAGCCATCGAGGGTGTAGTCCGGGAAGACGTCCTTGCGCGCGGCCAGCAGGTGCCGCGTCATCGGGTCATCCTTCGGTACGAACTCGACGATCGCCTGCCGCCCGAGCTGGGCGAACAGCGCCGCTATCCCCTCCAGCGGCACGTTGTTGCCGATCGCCAGGTGGTGGACCAGCGCCAGGGCGAGGACCAGGTCGGCCGGTCCGCGCTGGATGAGCGATCGCCGCTCCTCGAGCGCCCATCCGAGCGCCGGGCTGGGGTTGGTGAGGTCCATCACCAGCGGCAGGACCGATGCGCGGGCCTCCGTCGACAGGCTTCGCCAGTGGTGCTCGACGCTGCTGGCGTCCTGGTCGAAGGCAATCACCTGCCGGCCATCGCCCGCCGCGATGGTCGAGTAGGTGCCGACGTTGGCGCCCAGGTCCCAGACCAGCCGTGCGCCGCTGGCGGCGAGCATGCGCTCGACCATGCGCCCGCTTCGATGCGGCGCCGGCCTCGCTGTAGCTGGTCTGGCGGCCGTACTGCACCCAGTGGCCGGACGGCTGCCAGCGCAGCCCCTCGACCGTCCGGCGCAGCGAGTCCAGGATCGCCTCCTGCCCGGTCTGCGACATGCGCCGAGCGCTGCGGTGCTCGGCCGCGGGGCCGGCGGCCTGGCTGCGGCGCTGCGCTCCGGCGTGCAGGTGCAGGTGGGCGAGCAGTCCCGGCCGGAGGCGCGTGCGACCGGGCATGCAGGCGCGCGGCCAGGTCCACCGGGATGCCATCGATGAAGTCGCGCAGCATCAGGCCACAGCGCGGGTCGCGATAGGCGATCAGTGCCAGCGGCGCCAGGAAGTGCTCGCAGAACTGGCGGTAGGCCGGCCACGGCTGGGTCGGGTCCCCCACCTCGAACGAGAGGCGTGTCGATCAGGATCGGCCGGCCGGCATCGAACTGGATGTTGTAGGCGCTGGCGTCCTTGAGGCGCATGCCGGCGGCCAGCGCCCGACGCTGCAGCTCCAGGGTGAGCAGCGCCGCTTCACGCAGCTGGCTGAAGCACCACTCGTAGGGGTAGGAGATCAGCGGCAGCTCGCGCGGCCGCAGCACGGCCACCGCCTCGGGCGAGACGGAGAGCGAGGTGTCGACCACCTCGTGCTCGACCAGCAGGCCGTCGGCGATCAGGCGGGCGGCAAGGCCGCTGTCATTGAATGCCTGCCAATCGGCCTCGCCGACCGGCCGGACCTCGCGATGGAGGACGCCGTCGCGGCGGAAGACCTGGCCGCTGGGATCGCGGAAGGAGGCCGGCTCGCGCGACGGCTCGGTCAGCGCTCGGTGGTCTCCGACCCGTCGGACTCGCGCACGGCCTCCGCCTTCGAGTCGCCGCGCAGCCGATGCCACGCATCACCGATGGTGCGGCGGAAGAAGAACGGGACGGCCAGCAGCGCGGCCAGCAGGGCCTGCAGCAGCAGGCTGCCGGAGCCGGGATCAATGTAGGCGAGAAGGCTCATGCGAGGTCAATGTCTCTTTAGCGTAATGTCTAGGCGATGTTAACCCGATTGTCCCCACGGGGGCTCAAGCTGGGCCTGCTGCCGTGGCACACGCTCGCGGTCTCCGTCGTGCCCGCCCTGTTCCTGTTCGCTCAGAACGCGGCTCAGCAGGTGACGCTGGCGCCGCTGTGGGCTCCCCTGTTCGTGTGCCTGATGATTGGCGTTGCCGTGCTCCTGCTGGGCATTTTGGTGACCCGGGACGTCGAACGCGGCGGCTTGCTGGCGACGCTGATCCTGCTGCTCTTCTTCAGCTTCGGCCACGTGTGGAACCTGGTTGGCGCCCCGATGGATGCGTCGCGCTGGCTGATGGCCGCCGGCTACATCCTGATCGGCGTGGGATTCGGCCTGCTGATCTGGCGAGGCGGACGGTGGGTGCCCGGCCTCACCCGCTTCCTGAACGTCGCGGCCGTGCTGCTGCTCGCCTTCAACACGCTGCAGGTGGCGAACTACACCTCGGCGTCCACCGCCGCGGCGGAGCCGACGCCGACCGGAGTGGCGCTCGACGACCCGGCGGTCAAGCCCGACATCTACTACATCATCCTCGACCGCTACGCGAACGCCGACACCCTGTCGGAGATCTACGACTTCGACAACGAGCCGTTCCTCGACGAGCTCGAGGAACGCGGCTTCACGATAGCTCGGCACGCATGGGCGAACTACCTGAAGACGGCGCTGTCGGTGTACAGCTCGCTGAACATGACGCACATCGATCCCGAGAAGCTGGGCGTCGACATGAACCAACCATTCAGCTTCGACGAGGTCCACGCGGGGCTCCGCGACCACCTGGCTGTCCCGAGCGCCCTGAAGTCCATCGGCTATGACTACGTCCACCTGGGCGGGTGGTGGGAGCCAACCGCCACCAACGTCGACGCCGATATCACGCTCCGGTACCAGGGATCGACCGAGTTCCTCAGCGCGGTGTGGAGCACGACGATGCTCTCCCTGTTCTGGCCGCCGGTCGTATGGCGGGACCGGGGCCGACGGCGAGACGATGCCGTTCGTCGAGCTCGCGCGGGACGGCGCGCTGTATGCCTTCGACGCGCCTGGAGGAAACGGCAGGCCGGCCCGGCCCGACCTTCGTGTTCGCGCACATCCTGATGCCGCACCCGCCGTACGTCTTCAATGCCGACGGGAGCTTCCCGGACCGCGACACCGTCTCCCACCGTACGGACCACGCCAACTACGTGGAGCAGCTGCAGTGGACCAACCGGCGCGTGCTGGAGGCCATCGATCGGCTGCTGGCGCACGATGCGGACGAGCCGGAGCCGATCGTCATCCTGCAGGCTGACGAGGGTCCCTTCCCGCCAGCCTTCGGCGCCGACGAGCGGGGCTTCCAGTGGCTGGATGCCTCTCCCCGCGAGATCCAGCAGAAGTACGGGATCCTCAATGCCGTGCGGTTGCCTGGCGTCGATCCGGCCAGCGTCGGATTCAATGACGAGAGCAGCCCGGTCAACCAGTTCCGGATGGTGTTCGACGCGTACTTCGGGGCCGACCTGCCGCTGCTGCCGGACGAGACCTACCTGTCACCCGACTACGCGCGGTTGTACGACTTCGTGCCGTACCCGCACCCGGACCGCTAGCCGGGGCCGAGCTCAGCCTCCACCGATCCGGCCAACGCTTCCAGCGGCAGCGGGCCGTGGCCCAGCACCGCATCGTGGAAGGCCCGCATGTCGAACGCGGCGCCCAACCGAGCCTGCGACTCGGAACGCAGCCGCACGATCTCCAGCTGGCCGATCTTGTAGGCCAGCGCCTGGCCCGGCCGGCCGAGGTATCGGTCCACCTCGTTGACGATGTTGTTCCGGGCCAGTGCGGAGTGGTCGACCATGAAGTCGACCGCCTGCGTAATCGACCAGCCGAGCGCGTGCAGGCCGGTGTCGACCACCAGCCGGCAGGCGCGCCAAGAGTCGATAGCTGAGCATCCCCAGCCGATCCAGGTCCCCGCTGTAGAGGCCCATCTCGTCGGCCAGTCGCTCGGCATAGAGGCCCCAGCCCTCGACATAGGCGGTGGTGTACGCGTGGCGCCGGAAGGACGGCAGCGCGGTCAGCTCCTGCGCGATGGCGGCCTGCAGGTGGTGCCCCGGTACCGCCTCGTGGAAGGCCAGCGCCTCGGCCTCGTAGCGCGGGCGGGTGGCCGGCTGCCAGGTGTTGACGTAGTAGCGGCCGGGGCGGCTGCCATCGATCGCCGGCTCGCGGTAGTACGCGATGGTCGAGTGCTTCTCCTCGTGCGGCAGCATGCGCGCGACCTCGCAGGCTGAGCGCGGCAGCCGGCCGAACCAGTCCGGCACGGCCGCCTCGGCGCGGCGGAGAGAGGCCTCCGCCACCGCCTCGATCTGATCCGCGCTGGCGAAGTGGAGCTGCGGGTCGCCGCGCAGGGCCGCCTGCGTCTCCGCCAGGGTCATCGTGCCCAGCACCCGGCGGCCCAGCTCGGCCGTCTCCGCGTCGATGCGCTCCACCTCGCGCAGGCCGATGGTGTGGATCTCGTCCGGCTCCAGGCTGGTGGTGGTGTGCGCCTCCACCAGGGACCGATACAGCTCCTCCCCGCCGGGCAGCTGCCCGATGCCGGCGCGGTCGTCCGGGCGGGAACGTGGCGTGATCTCATCGGCGATGAAGGTCCGGAAGCGGGCCAGGCCGGGCCGGGCCTCGTTGGCGACCACGTCCGTCAGCTGGGTCGCGAACGCCTGCCACTCGGCGTCGGTCCAGCCGGAGCCAGGGCGCTCGGCCAGCGGCGCCAGCAACGGGCCGTCCGCGTCGGGACGGGCCAGCACGTCGTCCAGCTGCTCCACTGCCCGCTGTACCGAGGCGCGAATCGGGCTTCGGCCCTCCGCCAGGCCGCGGCGCAGGCTCGTCTCCATCTCGGCCAGGGTCGGAGCGATCGCTCGCCAGCGGGCCACCAGGTCGTGCCCGTCGCGTGGTTCCCGCACTGGCTGGTAGGACGGCAGGGAGAGGATTGATGCCTGCAGGCCCCAGGTGGCGTCGACGCTGTAGGCCTGCGCATCGGCGCGCAGCAGCGCCAGTGTCGCCTCGGTCGACTGGCGCAGGGCGGCAAGCGTGAGCGCCTGCTCCGGATCGGCGGGATCGGGCTCCGCCGATTCCGCATCGCGCAGGATCGCCTCGAAGCGGGCGATCAGCGTGGCCTGGCCCGCAGGCGTGAGATCCGGCAGCTGGTCGTTGTGCCCCGGCGCCCCGACGGCGGTGGCCTGCAGCGGGTCCGCGTCCAGCAACGCCTCCCAGTAGCGCTCCGCCAGCTGGTCGACGGCCGCGGTGACGGTGCTCATGCGCCGCGGGCGACGGTGGCCATCACGGCGCGCTCGGCCAGCGCGATCGGCAACGTGCCGGAGCTGGTGATGGCGTCGTGGAAGTCGCGCAGGGCGGCGACGTCGGAGGCATCGGTCCCGCGAGCCGAGAGGTATCGGTCCCGGATGCGCAGGATCTCCAGGCAGCCGGTGAGGTACGAGGACGCCTGGGTCGGCCACGAGCAGTAGCGCGTCACCTCCGCGACCGCCGTGGGCTCGGTCATGGACGAGTTGGCCATCATGAACTCGACGGCTTCCGGATGGGTCATCTCGCCCAGGTGCAGGCTGGTGTCGACCACGATGCGGGCCGCCCGGAAGAGGGTTGCCTCGTAGCGGTACATCACGTGCCGCAGCTCGTCGTAGAAGCCGTTCTCCTCCATCATCCGCTCCGCGTAGAGCGCCCAGCCCTCGGCGAAGTAGCTGGTCCCGAACAGCTGCCGCACGTGCGACGGGTTGCCCTTGGCCATGACCAGGTGCCAGTGGTGGCCGGGGTAGGCCTCGTGCACGGCGGTGGTGGGGATGGCCGGATAGGCGTTCGACTCCAGCCGCTTGCCGATCTCCTCGGCGTCGGCGCCATCCGGCGGGTAGGGCACGAAGAAGTGGCCGCGCATCGTCTCGGCGAAGCTGGGCGGCGCAACGTACGAGGCCACCGCCAGCACCGGGCGCTGGAAGGGCGGCGACGGGACCACCGCGCACTCCTCGCCGGCCGGGAAGCTGACCAGGCCCTTGTCGTGCAGGAACTGGCGCGCCCGCCCGGTCCAGTCCTCGTAGCCGCGACGCATGGCCTCCGGCGTGGCGGGGCGGTCCTTGTTGAGCTCCAGCAGCAGGGCGTGCCAGTCCTCCGAGCCGGAGATCTCCCTTGCACCCGCGCGCAGCAGTCCGGTCAGCTCCTCGATCTGCTGGCGGCCACGCTCGCGCAGGGCGCGGGCGTCGAACGAGAGCATCTCGGCGTCGCGCAGGACGGTGTTGTACCGATCCTCGCCGAAGGCCCAGTCGCCGTGCGCCTGCGGGCGCAGTGACTCCAGGAACTCGGCGAAGGCCTCGAACGCGTCAGCGGCCTCGGCGCCGGCCTCGGCCAGGGCCGCCTGGTGCTCCTCCCCCACCTGCTCCGGCAGCAGGACCCGGGTGTAGTTGGCGCCCGCCCGAGCCTGGTTGATGGCCCGATCCAGCAGGATCTCCGGCACCAGCTCCGGCCGCAGGTTGGCCCGTCCGGCCTCCAGGTTGGCGGGCACCTCCGCGCAGCCGCGCGGCAGCGCTGGCGACCAGCTCCTTCTCCGGCCGCAGCTGATGGAGGAACAGGACGAACACGCCGCGCATGCCGGGGTTGAGGTAGGTATCCGGGCTGGCGTTCCCACACGCGCCACTCGTCGTAGACCGATTGCTCGGTCAGCGTGCCGACGATCAGGTCCCGGTCGATCGCCTCGTCGGCGGTCAGCGCCTCGTCGGGGATGGCGGCGAACCGCTCGCGCCAGCTCGTGGCCGAGGCGGCGCGGCGCTCGAAGGCGTCACCGCTCAGGTCGTCGAGCAGGTCGTCGTACTGGGTGAGCCCCATGCCGCTGGAGCGGACCGGGTGCTCGTCGTACTGCTCCGCCAGGAAGTCCCCGGCGAGGGTCTGCGAAGGTCGGTGCGGACACGGTGGATGTTCCTCCCAAGGGTGAGGCCGATCGGACGGGCAGCCGATCAGCGCGGCGGTGGAGCACAGGCGGCCGAAGCGGTCGGGATCGGCGCAGGCGGCGATCTGGATCGCGTTCAGGGCGGCGCCCTTGCGCAGGTTGTCGGAGCTCAGGAACAGCGCCAGCCCACGCTCGCGCCCCGGGATGGATCGCAGCCGGCCGACCAGGACGGGATCGCGGCCGACGACGTCGAGCGGCATCGGATGGCGATTGCTGCCAGTGGCGTGCCGGTATTCGAGCCCCGGCGCGGCGGCCAGCGCCTCCATGACGTCCTTCAGCGGGACCTCGCGGCTCGTCCGGACGTGGAGCGCGACCGAGTGGCCGGTGTGGACCGGCACGCGGACCGCGGTGGCCGAGACGTCGAGGTCGGGCAGCTCCAGGATCTTGCGCAGCTCGGCCATGATCTTGCGCTCCTCGCCGCTCCAGCCCTCGTCGTCCAGGACGTCGATCTGCGGCACCACGTTGTCGGCGATCCGGCCGTGGAACGGCGAGCCGTCGGCCTGGGCGGTGCCACCCGGCCGCGCGCTCCGCCTCGTAGGCATCCAGGGCGGCGCGGCCCGCGCCGCTGACCGCCTGGTACGAGGCGAGGTCGACCGACTCCAGGCCGGCCAGGTCGCGGATCGGCGCCAGCGCGATCACCGCCGCCGCGGTGGTGCAGTTCGGGTTGGCGACCAGGTTGCCGGCGCGGCGGCCGATGGCATGGCCGTTCGCCTCCGGCACGACCAGCGGCACCTGCGGGTCCAGCCGGAAGGCGCTCGAGTTGTCGATGATCAGCGGCACCGCCCGTCCCGGTCCCTCGACGATCTGCGCGCGAGGTCGCGCCATCGGTGGCCAGGAACAGGACGTCCAGCTCCGCTTGCCGCTGCCTCGTCGAGCGGGTGGGTCGGCACCGATGCCATCGCCGTAGCCGACGGCCGCCTCCTCGGAGCCGAAGGCGCGCAGCGCGGCCGGCCGGCAGGCCGGCATCGGCCAGGATGGACAGGAAGGCGCCGCCGACCACGCCGCGGGCGCCGGCCACGCCGACGACCGGCCAGTCGCTCACGCGGCCACCCGCGGGGCGAAGAGGATGGGCGCTCGCCGGCCAGCAGGCGGCCCAGGTCGGCGTAGGTGGCGCGCACGCTCACCGGCCCTCCGGCGCCCGGACCGGCCAGGCGGAAGACGGCTCCCTCACGCAGCTGCAACCTCCAGCAGGCATTCGATGCCGGACACGCCGGCCATCGGGTCGTCCGCGCCGAGCGCCATGGGTCCCACCCTCACGCCCTGCTCATCCGCCTCGGCCACGAGGCGCCGGGTCTCGCCGGGCTCGACGCGGATGCCGACGATACCGCGCGTGGCGACTTCGTGCTCCGGCAGCCAGCGGCCCCAGGCGACCGAGGCCAGGATGGCGATCTTCTGGGCCGCGTCGCGCCCGGTGACGTCGAAGGTGGGATCCGGCTCGGCGTAGCCGGCCTCCTGCGCCTCGCGACAGGGCATCGTCGTAGCTGCGGCCGTCGCCCATGGCGGCCAGGATGAAGGTGGTGGTCGCGTTCAGCAGGCCGCGGATCCGCCCGATGCCACCGGCTGGTCGCCAGGTGCTGGACCGTCTCGATCATGGGCGTGCCGCCACCGACGCTGGCCGATCCGAGCAGCGCGGCCCGGTTCTGTCGCGGCCAGCTCCGCCAGCTCGCCACCGTGAGTCGCCAGCAGCGCCTTGTTGCCGGTGACGTAGGCGCGGCCCGCGCGCGAGCGTGGCACGGGACCACTCGAGCGGCTCGTCGATTCCGCCGGTCAGCTCGACCACCGCATCCAGGCTGTCGTCGGCCAGCAGGTCCGCCACCGATCCCGCTTCGACGCCCGGCGGGAGCGGCACCGCCCGCGGCCGCGCGGGGTCACGCAGGCCGACGCGAACCAGCTCGACCGGCAGCGGCCCGTCGGCCACCTGCGCGCCCAGCGCGCTGCCCATGGTTCCCCAGCCGATGAGGCCGATCCGTGAGCGGCATGCCCGAGAGTATGCCGGGCGACGTCCCGGTAGACTGCCGGGCATGGGAGCCACCGAAACCGTCGATCTCTTCTTCGAGCTGATCAACGACGACCAGCGCGAGAAGGCGATTGCCCTGCTTGCCGAGAACGCGGTGATGGGCATCTCCGTCCCCGGCTCCGATGAGCGGACCAACCTGCGCGGTCGCGACCGGGTGGGCGGCTGGTTCGTGCGGGCCGGCGACGGGTTCCGGATGTACACCAACGACAGCCGCAACATGGGCGGCAGCTACATCGCCGACGTGACCGTCATGCGGCCCGGCGTGCAGAGCATGCACGTGGAGGCCAACTTCCGGGTCGAGGGCGGCGAGATCGTCAGCCTCTTCCTGCAGCCGATCGCCGGCTAGCGGCGCCGTTCGTCCGCCCGACGGTCAGTCCCGGCCCGGGCCGCCCCCGCCGTCATGGCCGTTGCCCTTGCCCTTGCCCTTGCCGCCAGCCTTGTCCTCCCCGTCCTTCTCCTGGCACTCCCGCACGGCGTCGCTGACGACCGCCTCGGCCTGCGCGCGCGTCAACCCTTGCAGCTCCGACCGATCCAGCGGCTCGCCGCACGCGTCCTGGTAGGCGGCCAGCAGCGCCGATCGCCAGTTCGGGGTCGGTGCCGGCGTTGGCGTCGCGGACGGCGTCGGGGACTCTTCCAGCAGACCGAGAACGGGCAGCCCGCCACCGAGCGCCAGCCCGATACCGGCGAGCACGATCACGAGGAGCAGTCCGCCGGCCACCGCCGCCATGACCGGGATCCGCCGCGGGGCGGCTAGCGCTGCGGGCGGGCCGGGCGACGGTGCCGGCGTAACTGCCGGGATTGCGACTGTTTCGGCCGAGGACAGCTGGGCGGCGCTGGCCATGGCCAGCGCCGGCGCCGGGTCGCCGGCGATCCAGTCACGCAGCGCCTGGGCGACCGCCCCGGCGTGGACCGGCCGGTCCTCGATGGCCAGGGACAGGCAACGCGCCACCACCGCGGCCAGCGCCGGATCCGCGTCGAGCGGCGGCGCCCCTGCCTGCTGCTGCGTGGCAATGGCGAGCGGCGTCGACGCGTCGAACGGGACCCGGCCGCTGAGCGCCTGGTAGAGCACGGCGCCCAGGCCCCAAAGGTCGGTGCGCGGGCCAATCCGCTCGCCCGCCAACTGCTCCGGCGCCATGTAGCGCGGCGTGCCGAGAGAGGTGCCGGTCCGGGTCAGATCATGCGATGCGACTTCGAGGCTATGGGCAATCCCGAAATCGATCAGGCGAGCGCTGCCCGTCCGGCGCTCGACCATGATGTTGGCCGGCTTCACGTCTCGGTGGATGATTCCGCGCTGGTGGGCGTGGTACAGCGCCTCGGCGACGTCGGCAGCCAGGGCCGCGGCGGCCTTTGGCGCCATCGGTCCATCCCGCTCCAGAATCTTCGACAGGGGCTCGCCGTCCACCAGCTCCATCACCAGCGCCGGGTCGTCATCCGGGCCTGAGACGTCGTACACCGCCGCGATCGCCGGGTGCGCCAGCGCCTTGGCAGCCTGTGCCTCGCCCTCCAGGCGCCTCCGCGAGATGGCGTCCGGCAGCAGGTGTGGATGCAGGAGCTTCACGGCCACCGCGCGATCCTGCTTTGCGTCACGCGCCCGCCACACCCGCGCGGTACCGCCGACCGCGATCTCGCGATCCAGCTGGTAGCGGCCCAGGATCAAGGTGTCAGTGGTCAAGCGGCGTCCTCCCGCACCGCCACGCTGCAGGATCCGTGCTAAGCAGCCGCCGGCGCCGGTGCGCCGAGTCACCGCTGGTCTCGAGTCACCGCCGGTCTTAGGGGAAGAGATCCTGCTCCCTGGGCATCACGAGTGCCGCGGCACCAGGATCCTCTCCGACAGGTCGCCGGAACGTCGCTCCACGGATCAGCACCACCGGCCGTTGCCCAACCTTGCCGCCCGCCAGGTCGGCTGCCGAGGCCAGCTCATCGGCGACGGCAATGATCGTGGAGCGCATCTCGCGGCCATCCGCGTCCGCCAGTGCCACGCAGGTCGTCCAGCGCCGCGATCCCCGCCGTGCCGATCGCCACGTTCACGATCCCGCTGCGCCACGGCCGGCCGAACGAGTCGGAGATGATGACCGCCGGCCTCGCGCCGATCAGCTCACCAAGCCGCTCACGCAGGTGCGCGCCGACCCATCGGGATCCACGGGCAACAGCGTGGCCAGCTCCTCGCCGCCGGTGTTCGACAGATCCACGCCGGCGTTGGCGCATACGAATCCGTGGCGCGTGCGGCTGATGATCAGGCCGCCATCGGCCATGCGCACCACTTCCGCGCTCTCGCGCAGCACCAGCTCCACCTGGCGCGGGTCCTTGTCCCAGCGATCGGCCCACTCGCGCGCCTCCGGCCGGGGCTCAACGGTCGACAGGTCGACCACGCGGCCCTCCGCCTTCGACACGACCTTCTGGGTGACGACAAGGACGTCGTCATCGGTCAGGCCGATGCCGCCGGCGGCCAGCGCCTCAGCGATCATCGCCGCCAGGTCGTCGCCAGGCCGGATCTCGGGGATCCCCTCCAGCGGGACCAGCGAGATCATGCTGCGCTGCCGAGCTCCAGCCAGCGCGCCAGGTCTTCGGGGGTGTCCAGGTCGAACGCGAGGCCCGGGCGGACGACGATGGCCGGTTCCACGCCTGCCGCCTGAGCCTCGGTTCGATGGGCCGCGAACGAGCCGGTGCCGAAGCGGAAGCCGATGACGCCGGGCGGGCTCAACGCCAGTCCGTTGGTGCCGGTCCCCAGCCGATCCGGCGCGATGGCCACCGCGGGCTCGGCCGGCAACGGCCTCAGCAGGGCGCGCACGTCATCCGCGGCCAGGTTGGGCAGGTCGCCGTGCAGCACCACCAGCCGCTCCACGCCATCCGCCTCGGCATCTTCGCGCGCCTGGTCGAGTCCGGTGTTCAGGCCCATGCCGCGCTGAACGGCCAGCCGCGCGCCGGCGTCGGCCACGATCGGCTCCAGCTCGGCCGCCGGGCTGATGACGACCACGTCGTCGCACGCCTGACGGGCCACGCTCGAGCACGCGGACCAGCAGCGTCCGGGCCAGCGCGATGCGCTCGTCGTGGTCGAGGACCGGTGCCAGTCGCGTCTTGGCGGCGGCCAGCCCGCGATGCGGCACGATGATGCGCGTCCGGCTCATCGGCTGAGGATAGCGCTAGGCCAGCGCGACCAGCGATCGGGCCAGCTGGGCGCGGTCCTCGTCGCGTGCGCATCACGGTTGGCAGCACGCTGACCTCCATGCCCAGCGCCTGCGATCGCCGGAGCGAGCTCCGCGTCCGCCTCGTCGATCACGAAGCGGTCGAGCAGGCCGCGATACATCTGCGCCACTCCCCGGGCTGTCGGCTCGTGGCCCAGCGAGGCCAGCATCCGGTCCGCCGGTCCGCGGATCGCCTTGCCGGCCACGATCCCGCAGACCCCGATCCGCGCACCCGTCGCGCGCTCGACTGCCGCACGCATGCCCGGGATGGCCAGGATGGGACCGATGCTGACCAGCGGGTTTGACGGCCCGATCACCACCAGCTCTGCCTGCGCGATGGCCTCGAGCGCCGCCTGGCTCGGCCGCGCCGCATCGACCCCCTCGAAGCGCAGCGCCGGTCACCTCGTCCTGCTGCCGGCGCTCGACGAAGTAGGCCTGGAAGGCCAGGTCGCCGGCCGCCGTCTCGACCACGGTCCGCACCGGATCATCGGTGGCCGGCAGCAGCCGGCTGGGCACTCCCAGGGCTGCGGACAGCGCGGCGGTGGCATCGGTCAGGCTGGCGCCGTCGCGCATGAGCTGCTGCGCGATGGACGTGCGTGGCCAGGTCGGCGTCGCCGACGCGGAACCAGGTCTCCGCGCCGTAGCGCTCCAGCATGCCCATGGCGGTCTGCGTGTCGCCCGCCACGCCCCAGCCCTGGACTCGGATCCGCCAGGCCGGCGAGCGTGTAGAGGATGGTGTCCAGGTCCGGGCTGACGGGCAGGCCCTGCCACTCCATGTCGTCGGCCACGTTGACCACCACGCTCAGCTCGCCGGGCGGCAGCACCTGCTGCAGCCCGTGGGCCACCTTGGCCCCGCCCGGTCCCGCCGGCCAGCAGCACCGTCCTCATTCGCGAACGATACCCAGTCGTCACCCAGTCGTCGCGGCGGACCGATCACCCACTGGCGTCGCCGTCAGACCTCGGCTGTGCAGCACGTGCACCCACGCAGCACATGCGGCACGAGCGGTTCCCGACAATGGCGCGCCGGTGAGCCGGCGCCCTGCCAAACGCCTTACTCGCCGTCCAGCATCGGCTTGACCTCGCGGACCAGGCGCTCCATCGATTCGGCGTCGAACGGCGGCGGGCAGCCGACGCTGAAGTGACGGAAGCCGATGCCGAGGTATGGGCGCAGCTTGTCGGCGACCTGCTCCGGCGTGCCGACCAGCTGGTCCTCCCACGGTTCCGCGTTGCCGTTGTGGCGGAAGGTCTCCACCAGGACGCGCTGCGCCTCCGCCGGATCGTCGCGGATGATGCAGACCCCCACGCCGGCGGTGCGCTCGATCTCGGACTCGTCGCGGCCGACCTCCTCGCAGTGGCGGCGGAGCACCTCGTCCTTGTGCTTCACCGATCTCGAAGCCGCCGCCCACGTTGCAGGCGTCCGCGTAGCGGGCCACGATCCGCAGCGTCCTGCGCACGCCGCCGCCGCCGACAAGCAGCGGCAGGTGCGCCTGAACCGGCGGCGGATCGTTGCGCACGTCAGTCGTCGCGTAGTACCGGTCGCCGGACGGCTGCTCGCCGTGGAGCATGCCGCGCATGATCCGGACCGCCTCCTCCAGCCAGCGCAGCCGCTCCCCGGCGAGCTCGCCGAACTCGAAGCCGAAGGCGACGTGCTCGCGCTCGAACCAGGCCCCACCGATCCCCAGCATGGCGCGACCGCCGCTGAGGTGGTCCAGCGTGGTGATCATCTTGGCCACCAGGGCCGGGTTGCGGAACGTGTTGGCGCCCACCATCAGCCCCAGCCGGCGCCCGCGAGGTGGCCTCTGCCCAGGCGCCCAGCACGAGGTACGGCTCGAGCATCGGTCCCTCCCAGGAGCCGACGATCGGGTACAGGTGGTCCCAGGTCCAGATATCGTCGTAGCCGAGCTCGTCGGCGCGGATCGCGGTGGCGCGCAGCGCGGCCCAATCGGTGTACTGGTTCCAGGCCAGCAGGCCGAACTTCACCGGCGCGCTCGGCTCACTCATGCCGGATCACCTTCTCGACCCGCATCCGGATGGTGACGCGCGCCTGGCCATCGAAGTCGGACGGGTCGTCGCCGTAGCGCACGGCCAGGCGCTGGATGTCGGCCAGGGCGCGCTCGCGGTCATCGTCGAGCTCCACCCGCCCGCGCAGGGCGACCCAGGTCAGGTCGTCCTCGAAGCACAGGCTGACCCGGGCGTCGCGGCGCAGGTATCGGTCCTTCGCCCGCCCGACCTTGGTGTTCATCAGGATCGTGTCCGGCTGATCGGGATCAAGGTCGAACCACATCACCGATTGGCTGGGCGAGCCGTCCGTGGTGAGCAGGCGAAGACGGGGTAGCGCAGCTCGGCGACGAGCCAGTCGCGAAGGTCATCGGTCATCACCCGCTCGACGGTCAGGGCAGGGTCGGTCAAGGTCGTCTCCTCGCTCGGATGGCGGTGCCGGGAGTCCGGGCGAGCCGATCGTAGACCGATGCGAAGGCCGTCGCGCGTGGGCCGGTAGACTCGACGCATGCGCATCGGCTTCAAGACCAGCCAGACCAACGTCGATTGGCCCACCCTGCGGGAGACCTGGGAGCTGGGCGACACGCTGGAGGTCTTCGACTCCGGCTGGATCTTCGACCACTTCGTGGCGCTGGGCGAGGATGGCGGCGGCAGCCACGAGGGGATGGTGCTGGCCGGCGCGCTGGCCGTGCTCACCAGGCGCCTGCAGTTCGGCCACCTGGTGCTCGGCAACACCTACCGGCATCCGGCCGCTGGTGGCGAACATGGGCGCCACCCTGGACCACCTGGCTCGCCGGGCCGCTTCGTGCTGGGGCTGGGCGCCGGCTGGCACGAGGAGGAGCACGCCATGTACGGCATGGAGCTGCCGCCGATCGGCGAGCGGATCACCATGCTCGACGGCGCGGTGCAGGTCATCAAGGCGCTGTGGGAGCACCCCGATGGCGTCTCGCTCGACGCCCCGCCCTACCGCCTGGCCGATGCGGTCTGCGACCCGGCCCCGATCACGCCCGGGCGGCCCGCCGATCTGGCTGGGCACCCAGGGCCTGAGGCGCGGCCTGCGGATCGTGGCCGAGCGGGCGGACGGCTGGAACCAGACCGGGGACCCCTCCACCTTCGTCGAGAAGCGCGATGCGCTGCTGCGGCACTGCGAGGCGGTCGGCCGCGACCCGGCCGAGATCGAGATCAGCGCCCAGTCCTTCCTGCGCGACGGCGACTACGACGCATGCCTGGAAGTGGCGAGCGACTTCGCGCGCAACGGCGCCGACCACGTGATCCTGCTCATGCCGGCCAGCGACGGCCCGGACGGTCTGCGGCGGCTGGCCGAGCGCGTGGCCGAGCCGCTGCGCGAGCGCTTCGCCTAGCTCTGGCGTGGCCGGCGCGGCGCCGCAGGCCCGGCTGCTCAGCATCGGCTCGGAGCTGCTGGCCGGCGAGACGGTCGACAGCAATGCGGCCTTCCTGGGCCGCGACTGGTGGGCCTGGGGATTGCCCTGCGTCGGTGTCCAGCAGCTGCCCGACGAGCGGGAGGCCATCGCGCGGCGCCTTCGCCGAGGCTCGCGCGACGGCCGCCTTGGTGCTGGCCACCGGCGGCCTGGGGCCCACCCACGACGACGTCACCCGCGAGGGCCTGGCCGATGCGCTGGACGAGCCCCTGACGCAGGACGCCGTCCTCGAGGAGCAGCTGCGCGACCGGTTCGGACGGATCGGCCGCATGCCGCCCTCGAACCTGCGCCAGGCGCTGCGCATCCCGTCGGCCGAAGCGCTCGCCAACCCGATCGGCTCGGCGCCGGGCTGGTGGGTCGACCGCGACGGTCGGGTCACGGTCCTGATGCCGGGCGTGCCGTCCGAGATGCGGCGCATGTTCGACGAGCAGGTGACGCCACGGCTGGCCGCGCGGTTCGACGCCGCGCCCCTGGCCGTCCGCACGGTCAAGACCTTCGGCATCGGTGAGTCGGCGCTGGCTGAGATGCTGGGCAACCTGCTGGAGGAGCCCGGCCCCGGCGTGACGGCGGGATCTACGCCCGCGACGACGGGGTACACCTGCGCTTCACGGGCGGCGAGGCGCCTGGCCTGGACGTCGCGGTGGCGCGGTGCACGGGACTCCTGGGCGACGCGGTGTGGGGTCTGGACGACGACCAGCTGCCGGACGTGGCGCTGTCAGCCATGGCCCGTGCTGGCGCGGCCACGGTCGCGTCGTGGGAGGCCGATACCAACGGTGCCCTGCTGACGGCGCTGGCCAGCCGCGCCATATGGACGGCGCTGCGGCGTACGTGGGCGGCACCCTGGATGCGGGCGGAGCGCACAGCGCGCCGTTGGCCGACGCGGTGATCCAGCTGTCGTTGCTGCCAGAGGACGGGCACGGCCGCAGCCGGGTGCGGGTGGCGATCAGCGGTGCGGTTCAGCTGGCGCAGAGCGAGATCCGCATCCACGGCAGCGGTGATCAGCGGCTGCGACGTGCCGCGTTCGCGGCGCTGGACCAGGTGCGGCGCAACGCGTTGGCTGGCCGGGGTCAGTAGCCGTAGTCCGTTCCCGAAGTCGCACTGGGTGTCGCTTCCGCACCCTGGCTCGGACTACTGGAGGCACCACTCTCGCCTCCAGCTGAGACGTCCGGCGACAGGCTGTCGCCGGCGCCGCCGTCAACCGGCTGGCAGGCGACCATGACCACGGCGAGCACCGAGGCGGTGATGGCCAGGCGCAGACGTCGATCCATGTCGCACCGTAATGCGCCGCCGGTTACGGACGAAGGCCCGGGATTGCTCCCGGGCCTTCGCAGTAGCTCCGCCGACAGCTCGACTCAACCGCCGGGTTGACTGACTCCGTCGACGGTCAAGGTGTACCGCGCGTACTGAGCGACCGACTCGGTCGGCTCGTCGTAGGTGACGATGGCCGCCACGGTCTCGGCACTGGTGCCGATCAGGGCGTCCAGCTCGGCGCCGGACAACGACCCGTCAAACTCCTCGTCGAGCGGCAGCTGACCGATCCAGGCCGCGGACCCGTCATCCGTGTAGGCAACCAGCTGCACGGTGAAGCCGTCAACGTCGGTGGGATTCACATGCGTCCAACCGTCCAGGCTGGAGCCATCCGACAGCAGCGTGCCGCCCAGGTCCACGTTGTCGACCCAGAAGCCCGGGAGGAAGACGAACGCGTCCGTCATGTAGCGGAACGCGATCCACACGGTCTCGCCGGCATAGGCGCTCAGATCCACGGTCTGCTCGGTCCAACCCTCGGAGTCGCCGGTGAAGCCACCGGCAGTCCCGATATTGGCAACGATGTCGGGGTGCGCGTCCGGATCGTGCTCCGTCGTGGTGTCCTCGGTCGGCAGGCTCGTCCAGGTGTCGCCACCATCGGTTGAGACCTGCACGAAGCCGAAGTCCCAAAGCTCCTCGGTCTCCCAGCGAGCATCGAAGGTCAGCGTCGGGTCGGCCGCGGGCACGGTCACGTCCTGGGCGATCATCTGATCGACCAGGTCGCCGGTCTGCGAGTACAGGGCTGGGTCCCCTTCGCCGTGGCCGTTTGCATCGACGATCCACTCCGGCAGGGTCGAGGCCCCGTCGAACGTGATCTCCTCGATGGCCCCGGCGCCCAGGAACGCTCCTGAACCATCGCGAAGCCGAACGTAGTCCGATCCATTCGGTGGCGCGCCAGGCGTGTCGTACGCGTGGACGGTGTCCCACTTGATCGACGCATCCAGCGTCTCGACCTGGTAGTCGGAAGCCTCGCCGCCAGTCAGGGTTGCGCCGTCATCCAGGACCGAGTCGAGCGCCAGCATGGCGGCCCACTCATGGATGAGGGCCGCAGGATCGCCGCCGCCGAACTCATCGAGTACGGCCTGGAGCCCGACGAGGCCGTTGGCATCGTTGCGATGCAGCGCGGTCATGAACTCCTCGCCGTACCGACTGGCGAGCAGCTCCATGAAGGAATAGGCCGCGCCGTAATCGCAGAGGATTTCGTCGTCACCCTGGTCGCTCCATCTGGTGAGCGAGTTCTCAGGTCCGCTTGCCGGTCTGGGGATCGGGTTGGCATCGGTCTGAACGCTCAGCCAGCCCAGGATGCACTGGATGTGCGAGTCGAAGTCGATGTCGTCGATCGGCACCGAAGGATCGACGTAGCCGGTCAGCGTCTGGGCCCAATCTGAGAGCCCTTCGTTGATCCAACTGACCTCGTCGGCGTCCTCGTAGTGCTCCAGCAGGTGCTGGTACTCGTGGGCGAACACTCCCTCGTACAGGAAGGGCCGCGCCGGCGCGCTCGTGCACAGATCAGTCGTCGGCTCGTGGGCAGGATCCGCCCCGGTGCGGTGGATCCAGTCGAACGAGTCGATCGTCATCACGTTGCGATTGAAGAAGTCGTTGACCTGTGACGAGAAGAAACCGGCGATATAGGTGAAGTTGCTCTGGTTGTCCTCGTCGTAGAAGTTCGTGTCCCGGACGTTGTCCACCAGGACGACAATGTTCTCGCCTTCGCCCTTGTAGGCCGATGAGGGCAGGCTGGGGAAGATCGTCGGCAGCGCTGCCTTGTGGCCATCGCGCTTCCGGCGGCACCGAGAAGGCCTCGGATTCCGCCGGATACATCACGTCCTCGAACTGGTCGGCCAGGTACGTGGCCTGATCGTCCGTGACGGTGATCCGTTCCGGGTCGTCGTTCCGGCAGTCGTCATACGCGAAGGTGTCGGCCGGATCGGCCGTCAGCGGATTCGGCATGTTCATGGCCGGGAAGCGCAAATCAGTCGCCACCCAGACCTCGACGTGATCGCGCGTGGCGCGCAGCGTGTAGTTCTTGAGGTAATACGTGTTGCGGACGTCGTCCAGGCCAACCCACGTTCGCGTGGTCCCGACCTTCGCCGGGCCGATGGGGGGCTGTCCCACGACCTTGTCCGTCCCCTGGGTGACCTTCTGGCCCTCGACGTCGGCGCGATTGACGTGCCGCACGCCGCCGGTGGTCGTTGGTTTGGCGGCCAGCGCCTGTCCGGGCATGGCGGCGATCAGCAGCGCCAGGACGGAGGTGATGACCAATAGCTTTCTGGGTCTCAATCCATGCTCCTTACTCACCGTGATGGGGCAGCCGCGCAGCTCGGTCTGGCGCGCGGCGCCTCGCATACCTTCCAGCGCGCAGCCGCACGCCGAAGGCGTGGTCCCTGTCGGGACCGATTGCTCGGAGTCCTCATACCCAACTCACTCCCCGTGAACGCGGCCGGCAGTCGGGCGGCACGCATCGCCTGGGAGTGATGCGGAGAGGACGTTACGCGTTGGCAAGAGGCCTCGCAACCGGAGCGACATGCAAGGTGGTGCGCCGAATCACCACCGGCCGATCATCCGCACGGCGGCCGGACGGACCTCGAAGGTCCACTCGTCCCGGGAGCCGATGAGGTCGCCGTCCGCCTGCAGCGGAAGCGGCCGTCCGTCCCCCGTGCGGATCGTCACGCGGCTGGCGTGGACGGCCCTCGCATGCGGTCGCCGCTTGGCGAGCCAGCGCACGGCCTCGGGCAGGAAGCTCGGCAGCGGACCGGGATACACGCGCATCGTCAGATGTCCGGCATCGATGCGCGCGCCCGGATTGACCCGCAGGCCGCGTCCGAACCACGGCGTGGTGCTGATGACCAGGATCCCGATTGGGCCATCGTGCACGACCGTCCCATCCGCCTCGACCCAGACGTCGTGGCGGTCGATCAGGTCCGGAATCGACCACGTCACTGCCCCGGCCCAGCCGAGCATGCCCTTTGCGCCGCCCTCGGCGTACCGCCCGGCGATGATGGCGTCCCAGCCGGTGCCCGCGAACAGCGCCAGCCGGCCGTCCACGGCGACGAGGTCAACCGGTCGGGCGTCGCCCGCCGCCAGCGTGGCGGCCAGGAACTCCGGCTCCCGGGTCAGGCCGAGGAGGTGCGCCGTGGCATTGCCAAATCCGGCCGGGATGTAGCCCAGCACCGTGTCCGTGCCCGCCACCGCGTTGTAGCCGACGCCCAGGCTGCCGTCACCGCCCACCATGACGATGGTGCGATATCCGGACAGGCGCTCTCCGAGCCAGGAGATCAGCGTTGCGGGATCCCGCGTCGCGACGGTGTGCAGGTCGGCGTTCAGGCGCTGCCGCGTGAGCGTCACCGCTTCCTGCACACGAGGCTGGCGAGCAGAGCCGGCCAGCTCGTTCAGGAAGATGCCGATCGGGGCGGGCGGGGTCATGGGCGCCACTCTACGCTCCCTCGTTCCCCGGGCGGTCCAGCGCGCTGGCGAGGGCTAGGGCATGCCGCCGAGCACCTCGGCCGCGTCGTCCTCGTTGGTCGTGGCCACGAAGACGAGCAGGTCGCCCGTGACGTAGAGGTACGTCTGGCCCTGCTGCTCAGGGTCCGACGCTCGCTGGACCTCCTTGCCGCCGACCGTCACCGTTTCCCATTGGAGAGGAGTCTCGCTCTCCGCGTCGATCGCACCCTGCATCGCCTGCAGCAGGCGGGAGCTGTCGGCGCCCTCGGCACGAAATGCGAAGATCGCCACGCCGCCGCTCCCGTCCGGCGTCGCACCAAAGCCGACCGCGACCGAGACGTCGTCATTGGCGACGCCAAGGCTGCGCAGGAATTCCTGGGCCTCCGCAGACGCGCCCCCAGAGCCCACGAACTCGTCGCCACGCATCGATAGCCGCTGCAGCGCCACACCGCCGACCGTTTCCGGGATCAGCGCCTCCAGATCCTCGACGCCCGACGGCAGCGACGGCTCCGTGCTCGCGCTCGAGGCCGCCACCGATGGCTCGGCGCTGGCAGCAACCGAGGCCGTTGGGCTGGCCGCTGCCCCGCCGCTGCAGGCGGCGACCGCGAAGGCCAGCAGGAGGATCGCCGCCACGGCGGCGCGCATGGAGTTCACGAGGGCGGACACCTCTAGCGGAAGCGGCCTGGCGGGCACGGCCGGACCTGCAGGATAGCGAAGGCGTCGGTCGCTGACGAATCAGCCCGGCGATGGGCTACTTGAGGAAGGCGCTGCGCTCCCGCTTCAGGAATCGACCGCCACCGGTCTCGCCCAGCCATTCGTCGCCGTCCACCACGATCCGGCCGCGGCTCAGCACCACGTCCGACCCGCCGGTGACCTGCCGGCCCTCGTAGCAGCTGTAGTCGACGTCCATGTGGTGCGTGCTGGCGCTGATGGTGTGCTTGCGGTTCGGGTCGTAGACCACCACGTCGGCATCGAGGCCGACCTGCACGGCGCCCTTTCGTGGCAGCCCGAACATGCGCGCCGGCGCGGTCGAAGTGATCTCCACCCATCGGTTCGGCGTCAGCCGTCCTTCGGCCACGCCACCACTGTGCATCAGGTCCATCCGGTTCTCGACGCCGGGCAGCCCGTTCGGGACCTTGCGGAAGTCGCCGCGTCCCATCTCCTTCTGCCCGTGGAAGTCGAAGGGGCAATGGTCGGTCGAGACGACCTGCAGGTCGTCCTTGAGGAGGCCGATCCAGAGGTCCTCCTGGTGGTCGGCCGGCCGCAGCGGGGGCGAGCAGATGAACTTGGACCCCTCGAACCCGTTGCCCAGGTCCTCCAGCGAGAGGAACAGGTACTGCGGGCAGGTCTCGGCGAAGGCCGGCAGGCCCTCGTCGCGCGCACGCTGCACCTCGATCAGGGCCTCGCGGGCAGCGAGGTGGACGATATAGACCGGCGCTTCCGCCACCTGCGCCAGGCGGATGACGCGGTTGGTGGCCTCGCCTTCAAGGATCGGCGAGCGGCTTGTCCCGTGGAAGTAGGGATCGGTGTTGCCGACCGCGAAGTTCTGGCTCGCCACCACGTCGATGGCCAGGCCGTTCTCGGCGTGCATCATGATCAGCCCGCCGTTCTTGTGGGTCTGCTGCATGGCCTGGAAGATCGCGCCGTCATCGCTGAAGAAGACGCCGGGGTAGGCGGTGAACAGCTTGAAGGTGGTCACGCCCTCGTCGACCAGGGTGTCCATCTCGGCCAGGACGTCGTCCCGGACGTCGCTGATGATCATGTGGAAGCCGTAGTCGATGCAGGCATTGCCTTCGGCCTTCTCATGCCAGAGGTCCAGGCCCTGGCGCAGCGAGCCGCCACGGGGCTGCACGGCGAAATCGATGATGGTGGTGGTCCCGCCGAAGGCTGCTGCGCGCGTGCCGGTCTCGAAGGTGTCCTTGGCGGCGGTACCGCCGAATGGCAGCTCCATGTGCGTGTGCACGTCGATCCCGCCGGGAATGACCCACTTGCCCGCTGCGTCGACGGTGCGATCGACGGTCGCCTCCAGCTCGGTCCCGATCATGGCGATCGTCTCGCCATCGATCAGCACGTCCGCTCGAGCCGTGGCATCGGCGTTCACGATCGTCCCGCCCTTGATCAGCGTGCGCATGGCCTTCCTCCGTCCGGGAGGCCGATGGTAGCGCACCCTTCGGACACCACTGTATGTACCTTGACAGTTACGTAACGTATCGGGTACATTCACCCCATGGAGGCTGTACTTCGTGCATTGGCGGACGAGAGCCGCCGGAAGCTGCTGAAGACCCTGGCGGCTGGTCCCGCGACCGCAGGGGACCTGGCGGCGCTGCTTCCCATCGCGCGGCCGGGCGTGTCTCGACACCTGCGTGTCCTGAGGGAGGCGGGGCTTGTCGAGGTACGCAAGGAAGCGCAGAGGCGGATATTCGAGCTACGGGCCGAACCCCTGGCACAGGTCGATGAATGGCTGGGTGACTATCGGGCTCTGTGGGAGCAACGGCTTGACGCCCTCCATACCGAGGTGGCCCGCGGGAAACGCGAACGAAGGAGCATCAAATGACCAGCAACGCAACAGGACGGGACCGCATCCTCGGAAGCCTGCGGACAGCCGATGGCAAAGGCATCGTTCGCATGGAGGATCGTTTCCAGACCGATATCGACGATCTGTGGTCGGCCCTCACCGACCCCCGTCGCCTCGCCCGCTGGCTCGGCGAGATTGAGGGCGAGCTACGTCTCGGCGGTGAGTTCCGCGCAAGATTCTTCGCCAGCGGCTGGGAAGGCACAGGACGCGTGGAACTCTGTGAGCCGCCGCAGCGGCTGCTCGTGCGGACCACGGACCTGGACGAAGGGGAAGAGCACGCCATCGAGGCCACGCTGACCGTCAACGGCGACGAGACGCTCCTGCTCATCGAGGAGCGTGGGATGCCGATTGATCATCTTGCAGCCTATGGCGCGGGGGTGCAGATCCATGTCGAGGACCTGGCCGCCTACCTTGCCGGGCGTGAGCGCGTCGACAAGGGGCGATGGGACGAGCTGCTGCCCGCGTACCGCGAAATTGCGGCAACGATCAGCTAGGGCGTGAATCCTCGTAGGCCTGCAGCCGGCAGACGAGGGTCAGGCCGATGGCGCGATAGACCCCGAAGCCCATGGCCGAGCTCTGCAGGACGCCGAACCGATGCCCCGCATCGGCTCCCGCCTGCAGGGCCGCCAGGCTGATCGCCCTCCCGAATCCACGACGACGGGCCGCATCCGCGACCGCCACGGCATAGAGGCCGGCGGCGTCACCCGCGGTGCACAGGGTCGCGCAGGCCACCGGTTGACCATCCTGCCAGTGCCCGACGAAGTGCTGGACCGGGACCGATGCGTCCCACCCGTCCCGCGCGCCGATCCGCTCGAAGGCGCCGGCGAAGATGCCGCGCATGCCCAGCGGCTCCAGGACGGCGATGACATCCGCGAACTCCGCTGCCGATCGGACGGGACGGATGCCGAAGTCCTCGTGGACGGGAGGCGGCGGCAGGGCGTCCAGCTCGATCGCCATGCCCGGCCAGGCGGGCCACTGCTCCAGGCCTCGCTCGCGTAGCCGCCGGGCGACATCGGTTGGGCGCGTGCCACGCCAGGTCCACCACACCGACCCTTGGCGTCGCGTGCGCAGATCGCTGAGCAACCCGTCGATGGCCCCGTTGGCCTCGCCCGCCGGCAGGCGAATACGCAGGACGCTGGTCGAGCGCGGATCCTCGTTCGGCCCGCTGAAGGCATGCCAGGTCAGCCCGTTGGCGTCGTGGATCTCGGCATCGGGATAGGCGCCGGCGATGACCTGCCACGTCTCCACAAAGTTGCGCTCCACCGCGTTGGCGGCGGCATGGCGGTCAATTGGCGGAGTCCCCTCGATCACGCCGCCATGCTATCGACGCCGCGTGCTAGCGTCCGTCGATGAGCGGACGAGCCATCCACACAGCGCTCCGCTTGGCGTTCGCGGCACTGGGACTCGCGGCGATTGGATACCAGCTGCTCGACCTGGCTGCCAAGGGCACGCTGGATCCAGTCAACTTCTTCAGTTACTTCACGATCCAGAGCAACCTGATCGGCATCGCCGCGCTGGTCTGGGCAGCCACCGCCGGTCACGGCGGCAGCTCCGGGCTTGATGCGTTCCGTGGAGCGGCCACGACGTACCTCACCATCACCTTTGTCGTCTTCGCCCTGCTGCTGGCCGATACCGATGTCGACACCGCGGTCGTGTGGGTCGATCGTGTCCTGCATCGGGTCCTGCCGGTGGTGCTGGTCATCGACTGGCTGATCGACCCGCCACGCACCACCATCACTTGGCCCCGGGCGCGGTGGTGGCTCGCCTACCCGCTCGCCTGGGTGGGCTACGCCTTGATCCGCGGAGCCCTGACCGACCGCTATCCCTATCCGTTCCTGGACCCGGCCAACGGCGGCTACTCCACCGTCGGCGTCTACTGCGTAGCCATCTTTGTCGGCGCATTGCTTGCCATAGGCGCGATCATGTGGGCGGGCAACGCGATGGGGGCACGATCGCGGACGGAGGCGTAGCCCGCGCGCGCACACCGTGCAGGGGATGGCCGCTCATCCTGCCGGCCGATACCGTGGCCGCACCGTTGGAGTAACCCGAGCAATGTGTTTCTTCCTGACGCTGCTCTTCCTCGGCCCTCGCGCCGTCCTGTTCTTCTGGTGGCTGGTCGATCCGGTTCGCTGGAACCTCGTCTTCGACACATGGCTGCTGCCGCTGGTCGGCATTCTCTTTGTGCCGTGGGCGACGCTGATGTGGGTCCTGGTTGGCTTCGACGGGATGACCGGCTTCGACTGGGTCTGGGTCGGCCTCGGGCTCTTCATCGACGTCGCGTCGTACGGCGGTAGCGCCATGGGCGGACGCGGCCGCGTGGGCAGCTACTACTAGGAGCTAGAGCGCCAGCCGGGTGATGATGGGGGCGTACGCGTCGAGCTGCGCCTCCTCGTCTCCGTTCATCAGGTAGATGTTGAACTGGTCGACGCCCGCGTCGGCCAGGGCGTGCAGCTTGTCCAGGTGCTCCTCCACGTCGCCCAGGACGCAGAAGCGGTCGGTCACTCCGTCGCCCACGAAGGCGGCATTGCTTGACCCGACCTCGGCGTGGTGCAGGTAGTCGTATCCCTCACGATCGCTGATGTAGCCGGTCAGTGACTCGGGCAGCTGCTCGCGCGGGTACTTGTTGACCAGGTCCACGACGTGGTTGCTGACCAGGGCGGGGAACCATCGGGTCCGCTCGCGCCCGACCTCGCGCGCAGCCACATGGGCAGGGGCGGCGGCCTGGATCCTGACACTGCCTGATGGGCGGCCGGCCGCGGCCTCTGCCCCGCGCAGCTGATCGGCGAACCAGCGGATCAGGTCTGGATCGGCAAGCTGCAGGATCAGGCCATCGGCCACTCGACCGGTCATGGCGATGGCCATCGGCCCGTAGCCGGCGACCCAGACCGGCAGGCTCCATCGGCCGGTCCACGGCAGCTGGAGCTCGGTGCCCTCGTACATGACGGATCGGCCCTCGACCAGGTCGCGGATGACCCCGATTGCCTCCTCCAGCGTCTTCATGCTGGTCGGCGGCTTGCCGAGCACGCGGCGCGCGCTGTCGCCGCGGCCGATGCCCAGGTCCATGCGCCCCTCGCTCAGCTCGTCCAGCACGGCCAGGGCGGAGGCGGTCACGCTCGGCTCGCGGGTGGCGGGGTTGGTGACGCAGGTGCCCAGCCGCATGCGCTCGGTGGCCTGGGCCATCAGCGTCAGCAGCACGTACGGCTCGCGCCACAGCACGTGGCTGTCGAACAGCCAGCCGTACGTGAAGCCGTTGGCCTCGGCTCGCTTCGTCAGCCCGACCGTGCGGGCCAGGTCGTTCTCAGGTTTGAGGGTGAATCCGAAGTCCATCTAGCCGATCACACCTTCGTCCGCGCTGCCGTCGTCCGCTCTCGTTGAGCCAGCCGGTGCCGCGCCGATGGCGTGACTTGGGATGCGCCCGGTGAAGAAGAGCCCAAGAATCCCGACCAGCACGACCGCCGCCAGCGCCGTCCGCAGCCCATCGAGCCGCGCCGTCGAATTGATGTCGAGGTGCCTCCGCGCACGTCCGGCGGCACGTCCGCAGCCGCAAGCGCGGCTTCCAGCTGCGTGTCCGAGATGAACGGCACACCGCCCGCGAGCTGCACGCTCGCGGCCGACTCCTTGACCGAGGTCGGGATATCCGGGTTGGCAACTGGACGCCCTTCCAGCATGGCCGAGTCAAGGGCGGCCATCAGGATGGAGCCGATGAGCGCCGTCCCCAGCGAGGCACCGAGGTTGGTGGCGGTGTTCTGCAGCCCGCCCACCTCGGCGCTCGCTCGTCCGGCACGGCCGAGACGTCACCGCTCCGAGCTGCGAGGCCAGCGCGCCGATGCCGGCCCCGATCAGCAGCATCGGGACGAGGACGATCTCCGCCGTCGCGCCCGGGTCCAGGCCGCCGACGAAGACGCGGCGCCGGCCGACATCAGCAGCAGCCCGATGCGCGACACGCGCCGCGGGAGGCGCGGGGCCAGAGCTTCGGGATGCCGACGCGCCATGCACCAGCAGCGAGAACGACAACGGCACGAGCCGAACGCCGGTCTCCAGCGCCGACAGCTCGAGCACGACCGACAGGAACAGCGGGATGGTGAAGAAGATGCCCGACTGCAGGAAGAACTGGAAGCCGAAGAGCCTGAGCCCTCCCCGCAGCTGCGACATGCGCAGGATCGCCGGCGGCACCAACGGCTCGCCGCCGCGTCCGCTCCAGGTGGACCTGCCACTGCAGGAAGGCCACAGCAGCAGGAAGCCGCCAAGCAATCAGCCAGATGACGATCGAGGTTCCGAACAGGATCGGCGCTCCGGGCTTCGGCTGGACCCAGCCCCAGTCACCAGAACGCAGCACACCGAACACCAGCAAGCCCAGGCCGGCGCCGATAGCACGGCGCCCAGCACATCGATCTTCGGGCGAACGGCGGGCGGCGCGTCCGCGATGCGGCGGCCAACGATCAGGATGATGACCACCACGATCACCTCGCCGGCGAACACCCAGCGCCACGAGCGTAGGTCGTCATGATGCTCCGCCGATGAGCGGGCCGGCGGCCACGGCGCATGCCCCGGCGGCAGCGATCAGCCCGTAGGCGCCGGCGCGGCCCTCGCGCGGGAAGTTGAGGCCACCAGAGCCACGATGGCCGGCAGGATCAAGCGCGCGCCGATGCCCTCCAGCAGCGACCAGCCGAACAGGAGCACCGGCAGGCTTGGCGCGATGGCCGTGACGCCCGAACCAAGGCGTAGATGACGAGGCCAAGCGAAAACGCCCGCCGATGGCCGATCACCGCGCCAATCTTGCCGCCCACGATCATCAGCGATGCCATGACCAGCGTGTACATGGTGATGGCGGTCTGGATGCCGGTGATCGTCGTGCCGACGTCCTCCGCCACCGTCGCAATCGACACGTTCATGACCGAGCTGTCCAGGGTCATCAGGAACTGGCCGGCGGCCAGGGTCGCCAGGATCAGGCCACTGGACGCGGCGGCCGCCGGCGCGATCTGCGATTGGGGGGCGGCCTGCTCGGTGGCCATGAGCGGTCGCTCCCTCTGCGCTACGGCCTCACCAGGTCGGCATAGGCGTCCGGCCGGCGATCACGGTAGAACTGCCAGAGCTGGCGGACCTCGGTGATCTGGTCCATGTCCAGGTCACGGACGATCAGCTCTTCCTCGTGCGCATCGCCAACGTCGCCGACGAACTGGCCGCGCGGATCCACGAAATAGGATTGCCCGTAGAAGTCGTCGTCGCCCAGCGGCTCGATGCCGACCCGGTTGATGGTGCCGACGTAGTAGCCGTTGGCGAGCGCGTGCGAGACCTGCTCGACCCGCCACAGGTACTCGGACAGGCCGCGCGAGGTGGCCGACGGGATGAACACCAGCTCGGCGCCATTCAGGCCCAGCGCCCGCGCTCCCTCCGGGAAGTGGCGGTCGTAGCAGATGTAGACGCCCACCTTGCCGACGGCCGTGTCGAAGACCGGGTACCCCATGTTGCCGGGGCGGAAGTAGAACTTCTCCCAGAAGCCCTTGACGTGCGGGATGTGCGTCTTGCGGTATTTGCCCAGGTAGCTCCCGTCGGCATCGATCACGGCAGCGGTGTTGTAGTAGATGCCGTTGGTGTGCTCGTCCTCCTCGTACATCGGGACGATGAGCACCATGCCGGTCTCCTTGGCCAGCTCCTGCATCCGCTTGGTGGTCGGACCGTTGGGGATGTGCTCCGTGTAGCTGAAGTACTCCGGATCCTGGACCTGGCAGAAGTACGGGCCGTAGAACAGCTCCTGGAAGCACATCACCTTCGCGCCCTGCTTGGCAGCCTCGCGCGCGTACTTCTCGTGCTTCTCGATCATGGTTTCCTTGTCGCCCGTCCACTCCGCCTGGAGCAGGGCGGCACGGATAGTTCGCGGCATTCGGGTCAGCCTCCTCCGAATCGGATGCTCGGCGTGCCTGTGATCAGGGCCGATACTCTACACCCCGCCAACGAAGCCTCCGGCCCGATGAATCCGCGCGACCTGCGGGGTCTTTCCGGCATCAACTCTGCCCCGACATGAGGTGTAGCAGTGACCTGGCCGAAGGGCATCCATGCCATCACGCTGTTCGTGGAGGATCTGGCCGCGGCACGCGAGTTCTACCAACGCGCCTTCGGCCTGCCGATCCACTTCGAGGATCCACAGTCCGCGGTCTTCAGCTTCGGCAACGTGCTGGTCAACCTGTTGGCCGCCAGCGAGGCGCCGGAGCTGATAGCGCCGGCGGCCGTGGCCGGTCCCCAGGCTGGCTCGCGGATGCAGTTCACCATCGAGGTGGACGACGTGGACGCTACGGCTGCCGACCTCCAGTCGCGGGGAGTCCAGCTGCTCAACGGACCGATGGACCGGCCGTGGGGCATCCGCACCGCCGCCTTCGCGGACCCGGCCGGGCACATCTGGGAGATCGCCGCGTAGCGTTCGGCGGCTAGACCAGGAGCTCCAGGCCCTCGGTGCCGCCGACCACGGCCGGACCCGTGCGGGCCTGCAGCTCCGCGACCAGACCGTCGAGCACGTCGTCATCGTGACTTGGATCGTGGTGGAAGGTGACCATCCGGCCGACCTCCGATTGGACCGCAAAGGCCCAGGCATGTTCAGTCGAGCTGTGGCCCCACCCGACCCGGGTCGCGTACTCGTCGGGCGTGTACTGGGCGTCATGGAGCAGAACATCGGCCCCGGCCGCCAGGTCATGGCCGGACGTCCAGTCAGGCGGGAGCGGGAACGTTGGCGACCCGAGCGCCGGCTCGTGATCAGGCAGGTATGCAACCGATCCTGATGCGTCCTCGATCCGGTAGCCGACGGTCGGGCCGGGATGGATGACCGGCCGCCCGTGCACAACCGCGTCGCCTACCTGGAACGGATCGCGCGGCACGTCGTGCAGCACGACGCGCGAGCCGAGGTCGCGCAGCCGAACCGGGAATAGGGGCGGCGAAAGATAGCGCGCCATCCGCTCCCCCAGGTCGGCGTTGGTCGATGCGGGACCCCAGACGTGGAGCTCGACATCTGGCCGGAAGCACGGTTCGAAGAAGCCGAGGCCCTGGAGATGGTCGAGGTGCAGGTGAGTGAGCATGAGATCGATCCGGCCGCTGTAGCCGCGCAGTTGAACGCCGAGCGGACGGATGCCTGTGCCGGCGTCCAGCACAATGAGGGCGGACTCGGTGCGAACCTCGACGCAGGCGGTATTGCCGCCGTAGCGCACCGTGTCGGCCCCCGGGCTCGCGACCGATCCACGGGTGCCCCATAGTCGAATGCGCAATTTGCTACCCGTCCTCGGCCGCGGACTCCCAGAACAGCGCAGCGGCTCCAAGCACTTCTTCACCCAGGCCCACCAACGGAAACGCGCTCACCTCCAGCGTCCGTGCCGCGCCGTCGCGGCCTGTGATGTCGACCCGGGCATGGACCGGACGCCCACCTCGCAGGGCACGGACCAGCGGAATCTCGTCCACACCGACCAGCCGACCGGAGTCGTCGCGTACCGCGTACGCCGCCGTCCAGTCCTCGAACGCCATTGCGCCCTCCTCGTCGAAGCGGTGCCCGAGGAGAGGCTCGGCGGCCTCGTTGTAGAAGACCAGCGTGCCCTCCCCGTCGATCAGGAAGGTCGGGAGCGCCAGGCTGCTGGCCAGGTGCCGGACCAGGATGAGCTCGATCGGTTGCGCCATCACACCTCCTCGCTGCTGAGGCTAATCCGCGCCGAGGCCGCAGCCTCGACCAGTGCCGAGTCAGGCCTCTTCGGTGATCCGCGTGTAGGCCGCGGCGACGGCGAGGATGATGGCGCCGAACAGGATCTGGCGCGTCGCCTCCGGCATGCCGAGCACGTTGAGCAGCGTGGTCAGGACCGTGAGGATCAAGGCCCCGATGATCGTCCCGGCATACCCGCCGCGACCGCCGAAAATGGACGTGCCGCCGATCACGGCCGCGGCCACCGACGGCAGCAGGTACGGATCGACGAGCCGCCCCGTGGCGCTGCCGATCACGCCGGCGTACAACAGGCCTGCCACGCCGGCGAGGATGCCGGAGGTCACGTACAGGACCACCAGCACCGAGCCAACACGCACGCCGGCGAGGCGCGCCGCCGTCTCGTTGTCGCCGACGGCGTAGAGCAGCCTTCCATAGCCGGACCGCCGAAGCCCGAACAGGATGAGCGCCGCCAGCGGCAGGAACAGCAGAGGCTGTTCGGCAGGAAGCCGAAGAGCGTCTGGCCGCCGAGCCATGTGATCTCCGGCGGAACCCGCGTCCCGCCCACGATGTTCGCGCGCGAGTACACGTTCACCGCGCCCGGAGACGACCAGGCTCATGCTGATCGTCATGATCAGCGGGTGGACGCGGAAGATTCCGACGCCGATTCCGTTCACGAGACCGACGACCGCCGCCGGCAGCAGGGCGATGAGCGAGGCGGCCACCCAGCCGACGTCGGATACGGTCGTCGCCATGACGTACGCGGCCATCGACGCCACCACCGCGACTGACAGGTCGATGCCACCGGTGAGCATCGTCAGCGTCTGGCAGGCAGCGATGATGGCGAGGGGGATGGCAAATCGCAGGGTGGCGGACGCCCAGTTCGGGTCACGATCCCCGGCTGCACGATCTGCAGGACGAGACGAGCAGGGCGAGCAGGAGGAGCAGCGGGACGAGCGGCCGGTCGCGCATCCATGCGCGCGCGACCTCCACCGTCGATCGGTCCCGCGCAGTGGCGACCCCGGCGGTCATGCGGTCCTCCGCCGCAGCGTCACGAAGGCGCCGAGCATGACGACGACGACCATGATCACGCCCTGGACGACGGTGGAGAACGCCGGCTCCACGCCGAGGAAGAGCAGGTCGGCGCGAATCAGCCCCAGGATGAAGATGCCGATGATCGGCCCGAGCAGCCCGCCGCGGCCACCGGCCAGGCTCACACCGCCGAGCACGATCGCCGCGACGCTGAGCAGGAGATACGGACCGGGAAGCGGCTGCCCGATGCCGGTGCTCGCCGTGAGCGCCAGGCCACCGAGCGCGGCGAAGAGTCCCGCAAAGGCGTAGGAGGCGACCTTCGTCCGCGCCACGCTCACTCCGCTGCGGAACGCCGCGAGCTGGTTCGACCCGATGGCGTACAGGGACAGCCCGAGTCGGGAGCGCCGAAGCGGGATCCACACCAGGCCAACGATGACGAACAGGACGACGACGGCGCGCGGCACCGCGTCGACCACGAAGCCCCCGTCGATCAGATCGTCCAGCCACGCGACCGAATCACCGCCCGGCGTGGGCAGCACGAGCAGGGCCGCACCGGCCCACACGAAGAGCATCGAGAGCGTCACGACGATGTCCGGCACACGGCTGATCACCACCAGGCCGCCATTCACGAGGCCGGTGAGGATGCCGATGAGAAGCACGGCCACGACGATCGGAACCGACAGCTCGGGGGCATTGAGGAGCAGCACGGCCGAGATGACGTTCGTGAGCGCGATGACCGACCCGATCGAGAGGTCGATGCCGCCGGAGATCACCACGATCGCCTGGCCCGCCGCCGCGAACGCGACCGGCAGCGAGGCGATGGCCAGGGCCTCGAGCCCGTACCGGGGTCGGAGGAGCAGCGTGAAGACGAAGAGCGCGACGAACGCCACCGCGAGGCCGATCGTCCACGCGTCGCCGCCCATCGCCCGCGCGAGCCGGTCGCGCAGCTCATCCGCTCCGCGATCGGCTCGGCGACGACGGTCGCCTCGGTCGACTCGGTCATGCCGCGTCTCCCGCCTCGGCCGCCAGCCCGTGCGCGGCGCGGAGGAGCGTCGGCTCATCGGCCTCGGAGGCCGGAAGCTCCTCCACGACGCGCCCTCCGTAGATGACGATGGCTCGGTCGCAGGCGCGCTGGATCTCCTCGAGCTCGGAGGTCAGCAGCAGGACGGCGGCGCCGGCCGCGGCGAGCTCGCGGACGAGCTGGTAGATCTCGCGCTTCGTCCCGATGTCGATCCCCCGCGTCGGGTCGTAGAACAGGAACGTCCGCACGCCGCTGTCCAGCCAGCGCGCGATCGTCACCTTCTGCTGGTTGCCGCCCGACAGGCGCCGCGCCTCGGACTGCGCGCGGGTGTCGATCCGGAGTCGCTCGATCGCCGCGGCGACCCGCCGCCTCTCGGCTCCCGCGTCGACCACGCCCCAGCGCCGCAGCGGGCGCGATCCCCGGCAGGCCGATGTTCTCGCGTACGGATCGCTGCATGAGCAGCGCGGACGCGCGGTCCGCGGGGACGAGGACGATCCCCGCGCGGATCGCGTCAGCCGGGTGGCGAAGCTGTACGGGCGCGCCGTCGACGAGCAGCTCGCCGGCGCCGGGACGGGCCTCGCCCGAGAGGATCTCGAAGAGCTCGTCCTGGCCCTGGCCCTCGAGCGCCACGATGCCGAGCACCTCGCCACCGTGCAGGTCGAACGAGACGTCGATCAGGTTGCGTGCGGCCCCGATGGACCGCGCCGACAGGCGCGGCACAGCACCCTCAGGCAGCTCGGCGACATGCCGTAGCGGGCAGGTGCGCTCGGAGTCGACGGCATTGGCCGCCGGTCCGAGCATCAGCTTCACGATCTCCTGCTGGGCGCCGGACCCGGGGGCGATGTCGACCACGCCGACCGTGCTGCCGTCACGCAGGACCGTGGCTCGGTCGCACAGGCCCTCGACCTCGAGCATCCGATGGGAGATGAAGATCACCGAGCGCGACGTCCCCCGGTGCTCGGCCGACGACATCGAGGACGCGAGCGGTCAGGTCGGCGGGCAGCGCGGCGGTCATCTCGTCGAGGAGCAGGACGTCTGGCTCGATGGCCAGCGCACGCGCCAGGTCGACGACCCGAAGCGTCGCCAGCGGCAGATCGCGCGCGTGCGTGCGCAGGTCCAGCTTCGTGATCCCCAGGTCCGCGATCTGGGCGCGAAATGCCTCGACGGGCGTCTCGGTCAGGGTGAGGTTCTCGCCGACGGTCAGGTCCGGGATGATCGCCGGCTCCTGGTAGACGGACACCATGCCGGTGCGGCGCGCTTCTGCGGGCGAATGGACCACCCGCTGCCGGCCGTGCAGCTGGATCGTGCCGCCGTCGGGCCGCACGGCACCGGTCAGAATCTTCACGAGGGTGCTCTTCCCCGCTCCGTTCGCGCCCATGAGCGCGTGGATCTCCCCCGGTCGCACGGCAAGGGACGCGTCGCTCAGCGCGGTAACCGCGCCGTAGCGCTTCTGGATGCCGGTGGCCTCGAGCAGGAGCTCGGTCATCGACTCCCCTTCCAGATGGGTGGAATGGGACGGGAGCGCCGGCACCGAGCCGGCGCCCCCGTCAGAGCTCATTGGTTGAAGGTTAGGCTCCCGGCCCCTCGCAAGCGACGATCTGGTCCTTGGAGTAGTCGGTCCACCCTTCGAGCGTGTACTGCAGCGGCCAGGTCGGCTCGATGTCCGGGTCATTGGCCTCTTCGAGGAGGGCGATGCCTTCCTCGCTGTCGTTTGCCCAGATCTGCGGCTCGGTGAGCGTGACCTGCTCGGCCGGCTCCTCGCCGTTGAGGATCTGCAGCGCGAGCTTGACGCCCGCCCCGCCGACCGCGGCGGAGTTCGTGACGGCGGCCCCTTCCAGGCCTTCCACCTCGAGGAGCTGCTGGACGAAACCGGCGTTGTCGGCGCCGACGATCGGCACGAGCTCCGCATCGGCGTCGAGCATCGCCTGGACGATGACGTTGTCAATGCCCGACGTCCAGATGCCGTCGTAGTTTTCCCCGGTCGCCAGGAAGTCGTTGAACTGCTGCGTACCGGTCGCCTGATCCCAGTTGGTATGGCTCTCGAAGACGACGTTGATGCCCGGGTTCTCGTCAAGCGCGCGCTGGAAGCCCGCGTCCCGGTCGTCATCGGCGGCCGCCCCCGCGATGCCCCGCATGTAGACGACGTCTCCTGAGCCACCCATCTTTTCGAACAGCCACGTGGCACCAAGGTACGCGTACTGCTCCTGGTCGTTGCTGATGACGAAGGCGCTCTCCTCGGTCACCGCCTGGTCGACGGCGACCACGGTGATGCCCGCCTCCGTCGCCTCGGCCAGTGCGTCATCGATCGCCGACCGGTCAGCCGGGTTCACGATGATCGCGTCCGGCTCCTCGGCGATGAGGTTGCGGATGTCCTCCAGCTGGCCGGCCGCATCGGTGTCGCGATGGTTGATGCTCACCGATTCGACCTCGCCCGAGACCAGCGCCTGCGCGTTGATCGAGCAGATCATCTCCTCGCGCCAGCCGTTGTTGTCAGCGTGTTCGAGACGCCGAGAGTGTACGAGCCCCCTCCGGCACTACTGCCCGGGCTGCCGTCACCTCCATCGCCGCTGGTGCAGCCCGCGACGATGATGGCAATGCCGAGCGACGCGGTAATCGCTCTGCTTCTCGGATTACGTTCATCGAGCCTTGACTCCTTCTCCCTGCATTCGCCGGCGCCAACGTGGACTGCCGGACCCGTCGTGCGTTGCGCTCTCCTGCGCCTCAGTCTTCGTGGTGCCCACCTCCTTCGTCGTCGGATCTGCGTTGGATTCGTGCTCAGTACCCGCCTCGGCCCGCGGCAGGTGCCGCGTCCGGCGTCGCCCCGGCGCGCCGGGATCGGTAGTCGTCGAGGATCGGCTTCGTCTGCGTGGCGCCGATGCGGGTCACGCCGAGCGCCATCACCGCCAGCAGGTCGTCGAGGGTGCGAACGCCCCCGGCCGCCTTGACCTGGACGCGATCCGAGACCGTGCGGCGCATGAGCGCGAGGTCCTCGTGCGTCGCGCCACCGGGCGCGAAGCCGGTCGAGGTCTTCACGAAGTCCGCGCCGGCGGACTCGGCGGCGCGGCAGCCGCGGACCTTCTCGTCATCGGTCAGGTAGGCGTTCTCGAGGATGACCTTCACGATCGCTCCGGCGGCGTGGGCAACGTCAACGACCGCGCCGATGTCCGCCGCGACCCGCTCGTCGCGCCCGGACTTCAAGGCGCCGATGTCGATCACCATGTCGAGCTCGGTGGCGCCTGCCGCGAGCGCCTCGCGCGCCTCGGCGAGCTTCGTTGCCGTCGTGGAACTGCCGTGGGGGAAGCCGACGACCGTGCCGACCGCCACATCGGTGCCCGCCAGCAGTTCGGCCGCCCGCGCGACGTCGGTCGGGCGGACGCAGACCGACGCGACGTCGTACTCCGCGGCGAGCCGACACCCGTCGGCGATGAAGTCGTCGTCGAGCTCCGGGCGCAGCAGGGAGTGGTCGATCGTCTTGGCAAGCTGCCGCTCGGTGACGTCATCGATCGAGAGGGGCATGGACGTGGCGCTCATTTGATGTACGGACGTAGCACGTCGCGTGCAAGAAGGAAGCCGCGCTTGACGAGCTCGTCAGTCCCTTCGAAGTCCCGATCCTCATGCTCGATCGCCACGTCGCCGTCGTAACCGGCGCGATAGAGGGCGGCAAAGATCCGGGGCCAGTCGGCGTCACCGAGGCCCGGCAGCCGCGGGATCTGCCATCCGATCCCGGACGATAGCGTTCCCCGCTCGTACAGCCCATCCCGGTCGATCATCACGTCCTTGGCCTGGACGTGGAGAATGTGCGGCCCGAACTCGGCAATGAACCGCTCCTGGTCGATCATCAGCCAGACGAGATGCGACGGGTCGTAGTTGAGTCCGATCGTGTCGCCCCATTCGGCCAGGATGCGGCGCCAGACGTACGGCGACCATGCGATGTTGTGGCCGCCGGGCCACTCGTCATCGCTGAAGATCATCGGGCAGTTCTCGATGGTGACCTTCACGCCGTGGGCGTCGGCGTGCTCGACGATCTCCGGCCACACCCGCAGGACATCGTCCCAATTGGCGTCGATCGTCTTCGAGGCATCGCCGCCCATGAACGTGTTGAAGTACGGGATGCCCATCTTCGCGGCGGCCTCGATGACGAGCTTCATGTGGCCGATCGCAGCAGCCCGCACCTCGGCGTCGGGGTGCATCGGGTTGGGGTAATAGCCAAGGCCCGAGATGGCGAGGCCCTTCGACGTGACCTCGTCGACGACCTCGGTCGCCCGCTCATCGGACAGGTTGGCGACGTCGATATGCGAGGTGCCGGCGTAGCGCCGCGCCGAGTCGGTCGAACGGGGCCAGCAAGCGATCTCCAGGCTTTCGAATGCGTTGGCGGCGGCCCAGTCGGCTACCTCGCCGAGCGGTGTATCGGGGAATGGCGCGGTCAGGAAGCCCAACCTCATCGCGATTCCTCGCGCGCACCGACCAGGGCCCGGGCGACCGGCTGCCGGACGACATCGGCCCAGGTGCCCGAACGCGCGCTGGCGGCGACGGCATCATTCACGAGCATCTCATCATGCCCGTCGGCGAAGGTCGGATACGTCGGTCGGTTGGACGGCGCCCCGGAGCCGACGTCGGCGTAGATGGCGCGGAAGAGCGCCCTGAAGGTGTCCGCGAAGCCCTCGACATGCCCTCCGGGGAGCGCTGCGGCCGCCCGCCCGGCCGGGCCCATCAGCGCTGGATTGCGAATGAGGATCTCGTTCGGCCGATCCCGATGGCCGATCCACAGCTGGTCGGGTTGCTCGGAGTCCCAGAACGCGGCCGCCGCGGAGCCGTCGACCTCGTACTGCAGGGAGTTCTTGCGTCCAGGACTCAGCTGGCTGATGGCGACCGACCCGCGGGCGCCGTTCTCGAACCGCAGCAGAATCGTCGCCACATCCTCAGTGGCGATGTCGCGCTCGAGCGTCTCGGCCGCGCGCTCGGTCGAGAACGTCTCCACCGGGCCCGCCGGCTGGCGGCGGGTCGGTGATGAAGGTCGCCAGGTCTGCCATCACCGAGCTGATGCGCTGCCCGGTGATGAAGGCGAGGAGGTCGAGCCAGTGCGAGCCGATGTCGCCGACCGCGCGCAGTGCGCCGCCGCGATCCGGCTCCAGCCGCCAGTTCCAGTCGGTCTCGAGCAGCAGCCAATCCTGGTAGTAGCGGCCGGCAACGAGCCTGACGTCTCCAAGCTCTCCCGCAGCGACGAGCTCCTGGACGTGCTGGTTGAGCGGGTAGAAGCGGATGTTGAAGTTGACGGCGTTCACCTTCCCGCTGCGCGCCGCACGCTCGACCAGGTCGGCGGACTCCGCGGCGGTCATGGCCAGCGGCTTCTCGCACACCACGTGCCGATCCGCGTCGAGGATGCGTCGCACCTGTGGGTGGTGGAGGTGGTTCGGCGAGGTGACGTGGACGATCTCGACGCGATCGTCGTCGAGCAGCTCATCGAGGCTGCCGTAGCCCCGGTCGATGCCGAGCTGGCTCGCGCGCTCGGCGGAGCGCTCCGGGCTCGAGGCGACGATGCCGTGCACGCGCACGCCCAGCCGACGCAGGGCTTCGACATGCACGGTCCCGATGAACCCGCCGCCGATGACGGCGGCCCCGATCTCGCTCGCGGGCTTCACGCCCGCGGCCATCCGGCTACGTGGGGAAGGGGGTGCCGGGGGAATTGCACGAGATGATCGTACTTCTGCATGTCAAGTGCAAAAGGTCTCCCGTTGCGCGTATGATCAAGCGCGGTGAGCCTGGAAAAACTGTCCGAGGTCGGGGGCGAATCGCTCGACGCGCTCGTTTCGATCCTGGACGAGATCCGGCAGGCGCGATCTCGGTCGCGGGCCGAGCTCGTCACCCGCACCGGGCTGAGCCGCGGCGTCGTCGCCCAGCGTGTTGCCGAGCTCATCGAGCTGGGCCTGGTCGTCGACGACGAGCTTGGTCCGAGCACGGGCGGCCGCCCCCCACGGCAGATGAGCTTCCGCGCCGACGCCGGTCACGTCCTCGTCGCCGACCTGGGCGCGACCAGCATTGACGTGGCCGTCACCGATCTCGACGGCCGCATCCTGGGCCATCGCGACGAGCCGGCCGACATCGCCGCCGGCCCCGATGCCTGCCTCCAACGAGTCGACGAGCTGTTCGCGGAGCTGACCGCAGCGACGCGCGACCTGCCCGGCCGGCTGTGGGGCATCGGCATTGGCGTTCCCGGTCCGGTCGAGTTCCGGAGCGGCCGGCCGGTCTCGCCGCCGATCATGCCCGGCTGGGATGACTATCCGGTCCGCGAGCGGTTCGTCGCCCGCTACTCGGCGCCCGTCTGGGTCGACAATGACGTGAACGTCCTCGCCCTTGGCGAGTGGCGCGCAGGCATCGCCGTCGGCCACGACAACGTGATCGTCGTGAAGATCGGGACCGGCATAGGCGCCGGGATCATCTCGAACGGGCACATCCATCGCGGCGCGCAGGGCAGCGCCGGCGACGTCGGACACATCCAGGTCGTGGACGACACCGCGATCATCTGCCGCTGCGGCAACGTCGGGTGCCTCGAGGCGCTCGCGGGTGGCGCAGCGATCGGCCGGGACGGGGAGACCGCCGCCCTGGAGGGACGCAGCGAGCGGCTGGTCGCCGCGCTCGACCAGCACGGACGCGTGACGGCGGCGGACGTTGCCAGGGCGGCGTCGTTCGGCGACCCGGTGTCGGTTGCGCTGCTGCAGTCGGCCGGTCGCCGCGTGGGTCTCATGCTCGCCAGCGTGGTGAACCTGTTCAACCCGTCGCTGGTCGTCGTCGGCGGAGGCGTGGCCCAGAGCGGCGACCAGCTGCTCGCCGCGATTCGCGAGACGGTCTATCGCCGCTCGCTGCCGCTCGCCACCCGCGAGCTGATCATCCACCGATCCTCGCTCGGCGCCCTCGCCGGCGTGATCGGCGCCTCCTCCATGGTCGTGGAGCAGCTCTTCTCGCGGGAGGCACTGGCGCGATTGGTGAGCCTCGGCGGTCCGGATCGCGCCCTCGACGAGGCGATCGCCGACATCGGCTGATTGGTCAGCCGGCGATGACGAGGTCGCTGAAGTCGCCCGTCTCCGGATCCTTGACGATGAGCTTCTGGCGCCCGTCGGGCAGGAGCTCGCGCTTGATGACGACCTTGCCGTCGAAGATCTCCGGCTCGATCCCGATCCGCGGCGTCGCCCCGCCGCGCCATTCGAACAGCTCGACCGGCTCCCACTGCCGGCTCTTCGCCGATCGATAGCTGGCGTCCATGACCGCATTCACGATGTAGCCGTCGTACAGGGTCTCGCGCGGCTGCCGGCGCGTGTCGAGCGCGTCGAACATGTCGGTGAACATGTCGATGAAGCCGAGCTCGCTCATCTCGTCGCCGAGCGGGAAGAGCCAGCCGGCGTCCGTTTCCGCCTTCTCCGCCACGTAGCCGCCGGCACCTGAGGTGCTGAAGATCTCGAGGCCCGTGCGCAGGGAATGGTCGATCCAGATCGTGCCATGGGTGCCCGCGACTTCGTCCCGAAGATCCATGCCACCGCGAAACGTCCAGCTGACCTCGAACTGGCCGATGGCGCCGGATTCGAAGTGGATCAGCGCCACCGCGTTGTCGTCGTCGGCGATCGGATGGACGAGCGTGTCGGTGTGGCACATGACCTCGACCGGCCGGTTGCCCTTGCCAACGAACCCGCGGATGACCTCGATGCAGTGGCACCCGAGATCGACGATCGCGCCGCCACCGGTCAGCCGGCCGTCCCAGAACCACGCGGAATGCGGTCCCGGGTGCGTCTCGCGGGACCGGACCCAGGTGACGTCTCCGATCGCTCCTCTCTCGACGGCCGCCATTGCCTTGAGCGCCTTCGGGGTGTAGCACAGGTCCTCGAGGTAGCCGCCGAACACGCCGGCGCGCTCCACCATCTCGAGGATTCGCCGCGCCTCGTCGGCGTTGCGGCCGAGGGGCTTCGTGACCAGGACCGCCTTGCCCGCGGCGACCGCCGCCTCGACCGCCTCGACATGCAGGTGGTTCGGCACCCCGACCACCACGACATCGGTCTCCGGATGCGAGACGGCCGCGACGAGATCGGTCGTGTGCTCCGGGATGTCCCAGCGCTCGCTGAAGGCGCTCGCGCGCTCCTCGGTCCGCGAGTACACCACGCGAACGCGATCGCGGCTGCGCTGGGCATGGAGGGCAGCGGTGTACAAATCACCGATCAGGCCGGTGCCCAGCATCGTGATCGAGTGGCCACGCATGTGAGTCGATTCTAGGGTCTGGCCGGAGGCCATCGATCTTGCGCATGCGTGGAACGGGCCATCGCCAAGATCGCGTTCATCGGCTCGCACTCGGTGCGCAAGTCGAACGCGGTGCATGCCTTCGCCAGCACCATCGGGCGGGCGGGACGGAGCGTCGAGGTCGGTCGCGAGGTCGTCCGCTTCAACCCGCTCGGCATCAACGAGGGCGCCACGCCCGAGTCGCAGCTGTGGGTGCTGATGGCCCAGATCCAGCAGGAGCTGGAGCTCAGGGGCAAGGCCGAGGTCGCCGTCACCGATCGGTCCGTGGTCGACAACTTCGCCTACTACCTGCGCGTGACCGATGGCGCCGACCCGTTCGCGGTGGAGCCGCTGATCCGGCGCTGGGCCCAGACCTACGACCTGTTCGTGCGGCTGCTGCCCGACGTGGAGCTGCTGCCCGATGGCGTGCGCTCGACCAACGACGCGTTCCGCGATGAGATCGAGGCCATCCTGGACCGCATCCTGCCGACCTACGTCGCCGCTGAGCGGCTGATCAGCATCCCGGCCTCGTCCGTGACCGAGTCCTTCGACTGGTGGTCGATCGCCGAGCGCCTGGCGACCCTGCGCGGCGAGCCATTGCGACCGGAGGCAGCAGCGAAATCGGGCGGATGATCTAGTCCGCGCCGGACCGCATCGGTACACTCGCCCCACCGATGACGGTCCCGGTTCCTTCGCGCATGCTCGCGTTCTTCAACGTGCCGATCCTGCGGCGCGTGGCCTTCCACGCCAGGCGCATCGGCTCGCAGGTCGACCGCCACTTCTTCGTCACGCTGCTGACCGCGGTGCTGGGCTTCGTGGCCGTCGCGACGCTGCTGGTGGCGCTGTTCGAGGACAAGTTCACGGTGGCCGGCATCGGGGCCACGCTGTACTGGGCGGTGACCACCGTCATCGGCTCGGGCGATCCGAGCTACGTCACCAGCGCCGGGCGGCTTCATCGTGGCGTGGCTGCTCGCGTTCTTCGGCGTGGCCCTCGTGGCCGCCATGACCGGGGCGGTGGTGGGGTTCGTCATCGACTTTCTGCTCAAGGAGGGCCAGGGCATGGGAGCCGCCGGGTTCCGTGACCACATCGTCGTCTGCGGCTGGAACAGCACCGCCCGCGACCTGATCGAGGAGCTGCAAGACCGACGAGTACCAGACGAAGGTGGTGCGTGCTGCACGACAGCGAGCGCAACCCGGCCGGCGACGGCGTGTACTTCGTGCGCGGCGACATCACCGCCGAGGCCGACCTGCGCCGCGCCGGCATCCCGGAGGCGTCCAGCGCCATCGTCTTCCCGGCGGCCGGCACCAACGAGGCCGACATGCGCTCGATCCTGTGCGTGATGGCCATCGAGTCGATCGCGCCCGGACGTGCGGACCGTGGTCGAGGCCAACAACCCGGCCCACGTCGAGCACTTCCGCAGGGCCAAGGCCGATGAGGTGCTGGTGACCTCGACCCTCGCCTCGCGCCTGCTGGCGCGATCGGCCCTGTACCCGGGCCTCTCCGAGCTGGTCACCGACCTCGTATCGGGCGGCGCGGGATCGGAGCTGTACCGGATCGAGATCCCCGAGGACATGTGCGGCCTGTCGGTCGATGACTTCTCCGCCCGGCTGCGCGCCGACCACAAGGCGACCCTGCTCGCGGTCAGCCGCTCGCGGCCACGTCTCCACCAACCCGGCCACGGACTTCAAGATGCAGCCCGGCGACGACGCGGTGGTCGTGGCCGAGTCGCTGGGCACCCTGGCGCCGCTGCGCCTGGCGCAGGACTGACGCCATGGCCCGCTCCGTCCTGACCGATGCCGAGCGGATCGCCGCGCTCAAGGCGGAGCGCGACCGCGCGCTGGCCCGCGCCTACGAGCTGTCGGTCGCCTACCTGCGCACGCTGGACTGAGCGGCACGTCGGCCCGACCGACCGATGCCCGCGGCATTCGCGCGCGGCTGCGCTCGGACCTGACCGATGCCGGCGAGGACGCCGAGGCGGTGGTCGCCGACATGGCCGCGCGCGCTCGATCCGGGGATCGTGGCGTCCACCGGACCGCGCTACTACGGCTTCGTGATCGGCGGCGCGCTGCCGGCAGCCGCGGCCGCCGACGTGCTGACCACCGCCTGGAACCAGAACGGCGCGCTGCATGCCCTCTCCCCGGCCGCGGCCGCGGCGGAGGAGATCGCCGGCGAGTGGATGCTCGACCTGCTGGGCCTGCCGGCCGACGCCAGCGTGGGCCTGCCGACCGGCGCGGGGCTGGGTAACGCGGTCGGCATGGCCGCCGGCCCGCCACCGGCTCCTGCAGCGCGCCGGCTGGGACGTGGAGGCGGCCGGGCTGTATGGCGCGCCGGAGATCGTGGTGATGATCGGCGACGAGGCACACGCCACCGTGCTCACCGCGCTGCAGTACCTGGGCTTCGGCCGCGAGCGGGTCACGCGCATCGCCGGTCGACGAGCAGGGCCAGATGCGGATCGACGCGCTTGCGGACCGCGGTGGCGGAGCTCGGACCCGCAGTCGCCGCTGCTGGTGGTCGCGCAGGCCGGCAACGTCAACACCGGCGGCTTCGATCCGGTGGGCGAGATCGCGGACGTCCTGGCCGGCGCATCCGAACGCCTGGCTGCACGTCGATGGCGCCTTCGGCCTGTGGGCTGCCGTCTCCCCGCAGCTGCGCGCACCTGGTGGCCGGCGTCGAGAAGGCCGACTCCTGGTCGACCGACGCGCACAAGTGGCTGAACGCCGGCTACGACTGCGGCTTCGTGGCCGTGCGCGACCCGGAGGCGCATCGCTCGGCCATGGCGGCCACCGCCGCCTACCTCCTGCGCAGCGACCAGCGCGAGTCGTGGGAGTACGTCTTCGACAGCTCGCGCCGCGCCCGCGGCTTCGCCCTGTACGCCGCCATCCGCTCGCTGGGCCGCGACGGGATTCGCGAGCTGGTCGAGCGCTGCTGCCGGCTGGCCCGGCGCATGGCCGATCAGCTGGCCGAGGGCGGCGTCGAGATCCTGAACGACGTCGTGCTCAACCAGGTGCTGGCGCGCTTCGGCGACGACGCGCGGACCCAGGCGGTGATCGCCCGGGTGCAGGAGGACGGCACGGCCTGGATGGGCGGCACCTCCTGGCACGGGCAGGGCGCGATGCGCATCAGCGTCAGCAACTGGTCGACGTCGGAGGCCGATGCCGACGCATCGGTCCAGGCCATCCTGCGCGCGGCCGCCGAGGTGGATCGGGCCTGAGGCGACCTAGCCCGATGGCGTGACGCGCGCCGGCCTGAAGCGGAAGTACGCCCAGAACAGCACCGAGAAGGCCCCGAAGGCGGCGAATGCGCCGAAGGCCGCCACGATCGCCGCCGGCGACAGCTCGCGACAGGTAGCCGGTGTGCGGGCCGACCAGCAGGTGGATGAAGAGGAAGGCGCCGAGCCCGAACAGCAGCGCCCACGCAGCCGGCGCCAGCGGTAGACCGCGTCGCCGGCCAGGAAGCGCAGCGGCAGCAGGCCGAAGGCCACCGCCTCCAGGCCGCCGACCACGACCACCGCCAGCGCCGTCGACAGCAGCAGGCCGCCGAACGCGTCGTGGCCGGGACCCCGCCCGGCTCCGCAGGCCCAGCCCGATCCAGGCGGCCAGCGCCACGATCAGCGTCCATGCCGCGCCGACGGCCGTCTGCACGCCCTTCCTGGCCCGATGTCAGCTCCTGCTGGAAAACGAGCCCCAGCAGCAATCCGTACAGGTATGCCGGCTCCAGGCCCAGGATGCGCGAGATGGCGACGCACACGACGGCCGCCGGCAGCGTCCACGGCAGGGCGCGCACGCCGGCGGACTGCCCGGTGCGCCGCCGGTACATGAGCAGGCCGCGGCGCCTCGAAGGCCAGCAGCACGATGCCCAGGCCGGCCAGCATGCCCAGGTAGACCGCCACCGACTCCAGGTCGAGCGCAACGGCCGGGTCGAGCAGGAGGTAGACCAGCGCGGCCAGCGCCACGAACAGCCCGACGCCCAGCGGCGTCGACCACAGCGCTGCCAGCCGAACCAGCGCCGCGCGCCGCAGATGGAACCAGCCGGCGATCTCGTCGTAGTTGCTCTCCATGGTGCTGTTGAACAGCTCCGACGCGAAGCCCATGAACAGGAGCAGCAGCAGGGCCAGCAACGCGCTGCCGCGCGATCGCGCCGGATCCACGCTGACCTCGGACGGGACGGCGACGCTGGCCGCCAGCGCGCCCGGCAGCGATCGGTCACCGCCGAGCCGGCGCGCGCGGCGCGGCACGGCGCCGATGGCGTCGGCGACGGATTGCCGGCCAGCACGCTCTGCTCGACGGTCGGTGTCGCCGTGGCGATGGCCGCCGTCGCGATGCGCTTGGACTGGGACTGGCGGTCCCGGACGCGGTCGCCGAGGACTGGCGGTTAGGCTGGCGGTCGCGGAGGCCGAAGCGGATGGCGGCGCCGGCGTCGGCGTCGGCTTGGTGGTTCTGGGCCGCGGCGTCGGCGTGGGCTCCGGGGTCGGCCCCGCGGGGACCAGCACGGTCGACTGGATCCAGTAGGTGTACTGCGTGTCGCCGCCGGTGATGGCCGGTAGCCGCAACCCGCCGGTCAGCGCGCATTCGCCGGAGATGGTGAGCGGGGTGACGTCGCCGGCCGCCCGGAGGCTGCCGACCGTGGCCACGAACGTGGCCAGCTGGCCGGCGCTGATGCGATCCGGCGCGCAGGCGACGCCCTGCAGCGCGCGGTGCCAGCCGTTGAAATACGGATCCAGCGGCGTCGCGAAGACCGTGACCTGCGTGTCGAGCGCGGTGAGGTTGCCGGAGCCGGGCCGGATGCTGGCGTTCTCGAACCACGTGAAGTCGAAGTCCTGGGCCGTGCAGTCGATCGAAGAACCTGACGGCTGGCAGGTCATGTTCCAGGTCGCGCTGGTCGCTTCGGCCACCACGTCCGCCACGGTCGGCTGATGCGATGCGAGGGTGACGACAGGCAGGCACAGGAGGCCCGCGACGGCCAGGGTCGCGACAGCGGGGAAGGCGCGGACTCTGTCCTGCATCCGCATGGCTGCACGCTACGAATCGCGCAACGGTCCGCAAGGGCCGAATGCCGTATGAGCCGTTGCGCTCAAGTCGCCGATCCGCTACGCTCCCGCCATGAGCGGTGATCCCATCAGCCTGCGCGAGGCCTGGCTCGACCTGGACGGTCGGCGGCTGCTGTACCGGACCAATGTGGAGCCGGTGCCGCCGCCGGACGCCCCGACCCTGATCCACGTCCATGGCTTCGCCATCTCCGGCCGATACCTCATGCCGACCGCCTGGCGGCTGGCCCCCGAGTTCCGGACCTACGTTCCCGACCTGCCCGGCTTCGGTCGCAGCGAACGCCCGCCGCATCCCTTTGACATCCCGGAGCTGGCCGACGCCCTGGCGCGCTTCATGGACCAGGTCGGCGTGGAGCGCGCGACGCTGCTCGGAAATTCGCTGGGCTGCCCCATCATCGGCGAGTTCCTGGACCACTTCCCGGACCGGGCCGAGCGGGTCATCTTCGTGTCACCGGCCGGCGGGCTCTACAACCAGCCGTTTCCGAAGGGCCTCTCGCAGCTCATCGTGGACACCCTGCGCGAGCCGCCCGGCATGGGGAAGTTCGTCGTCAGCGACTACCTCGCCTATGGCCCGGTCGCCATCGTCAACCTCATCCGCTCGATGCTCCGCTACCCGACCACCGAGCGGATCGCCAAGCTGACGGTGCCGACGCTCGTCGTGCTGGGCAGCCGCGACCCGTTCGTCAGCGAACGGTGGGTCAAGCGACGGGCCGCCGGCCTCCCCCACGTCACGGGCGTGACGATCCACGGCGCCGCGCACGCGATCAACTTCTCGCACCCCGAGCAGCTGGCGAACGTCGTCCGCAGCTGGATGGCCGATCAGCCGATCGTGGACGACCCGACGGTCCCCGGGCGGGCGCGCGTCTTCCTGAGGCCCGGCGGGAGCTGATCGTGGAGCGGCCGGCTCTCGACATGGCCCGGTGGTGGCCATGCAGGCCGGCGACGGTCCGCCGCTGGTCCTGCTTCATGGCCTCGCCGGCTCCGGCGCCTGGTGGAAGCGCAACCTGCCCGCCCTGTCCGGCCACGTTCCGCGTCACGGCCATCGACCTGCCGGGCTTCGGCTCCAGCCATCCGGACGCGCGGCTCATCCTCGACGAGGTGCCCGCCCAGGTGGCCGCGCTCCTCGGCGAGCTGGGCATCGAGCGTGCCCACGTCATGGGCCATTCCATGGGCGGCCTGGTGGCGGGCGGCCTGGCGGCCGACCATCCCGAGCGCGTCGATCGGCTCGTGCTGGTGGACGCCGGGTTCCTGTCACTCGACCCGTCGTGGCGGCACCGCATCACCGGTCCGCTGCGGACGTTGCCGTGGACCTCGCCGACGATCCTCCCGACCCTCCTGCGCGACGTGGCTCGCTCGGGCCCCTCCGGATGGCCCGTGCCACCGCCGAGCTCCTGCGCAAGGACTGGCGTCACAAGCTGCCGGCCATCACGGCGCCGACGCTCGTCGTCTGGGGTCAGCACGATCGCGTCTGCAACCCGCGCATCGGCGAGCAGATCGCTGCCGCCGTGCCCGGCGCGCGGCTGGTGATCATCCGCGGCGCCGGCCACAACCCGATGTGGGAGAAGCAGGCCGACTTCGACCGCGAGGTCCTCGCCTTTCTGCGTGGCGCATGCGGCAGGCTGTGGTGTAATCGCCGGATCAGAACCGCGGCGCGCCCCGCCGCTCGGAGGTACGCATGACCGTCTCCGCCGACCGGCTGACCACCGAAGAGATCCTGCGGCTGAACCGGGAGTACACCTTCTTCTCGTGGTCGGCCCAGGCCAAGATCAACCCCATCGTCATCGATCGGGCGGAGGGGATCTACTTCTGGGACCCGGACGGCAAGCGCTACATCGACTTCAACTCGCAGCTGATGAGCGTCAACATCGGCCATGGCGACCGCCGCGTGGCCGACGCCATCGCCGAGCAGGCGCACGGCTCGCCTTCGCCGCCCCGCAGTTCGCGACGGAGGTCCGCGGACGGCTGGGCGAGCTGCTGTCGGAGCTGACGCCCGGCGACCTGAACACCTTCTTCTTCACGCTGGGCGGCGCCGAGGCCAACGAGAACGCGCTGCGCATGGCGCGCATGTTCACCGGCCGCCAGAAGGTGATCGCGCGTTACCGCTCGTACCACGGCGCGACGGCCGGGGCCATCAGCGCCACCGGCGATCCGCGGCGCTGGGCGAACGAGCCGGCCGTGCCCGGCGTCGTGCGCGTGCTCGACCCGCAGCGCTACCCCGTCGGGCGAGTCGGAGCCGCTGGAGGCGCACCTCGCCTACCTGGACGAGGTGATCAACTACGAGGGGCCGCACACCATCGCCGCCTTCATCCTGGAGACGGTGGTCGGCACCAACGGGATCCTCATCCCGCCGGACGGCTACCTGCAGGGCGTCCGCGAGCTGTGCGACCGCTACGGCATCCTGCTCATCGCCGACGAGGTGATGGCCGGCTTCGGCCGCACCGGGCGCTGGTTCGCGGTCGACCACTGGGGCGTCGTCCCGGACCTGCTGACCATGGCCAAGGGCCTGACCAGCTCATACCTGCCACTGGGCGCGGTGGCCATCTCGCCGCGCATCGCCGAGTACTTCGACGACCGCGTGTACTACGGCGGCCTCACCTACTCGGCGCACCCGGTCAGCTGCGCCGCCGCCATCGCGGCGGTCAACGTGCTGCGCGACGACGACCTGGTCGGCAACGCCGCCCGCCTGGGGCCGGTCATGGGCGAGCACCTGGCCCGCCTGCAGGCCAACCATCCGAGCGTGGGCGACGTGCGCAACCTGGGCCTGTTCGGCATCTTGCAGCTGGTCCGCGATCCGGCCGACCCATGAGCCGATGGCTCCCTTCAACGGCTCATCCCCGGAGATGGCGGCGCTGGATGCCCGACTGAAGGCCGATGGGCTCTACACCATGCAGCACTGGGACAGCTTCTTCACCAACCCGCCGCTGTGCATCACCGCGGAGCAGCTGGACGAGGCGTTCGCGATCATCGATGGCGCGCTGGAGGTGACCGACGCGGCGGTCGCCTGAGCGACCGCCGTCAGCTCTGAGCGATCGATGACCGCCGCGTCGGCGGGCCCCGCCCCACGCCGCCGGCGCACGCGAGTCGTCTTCTTCGTCCTCTTCTTCGTCGGGCTGCTGGTCCTGTGGGAGGCCGTCAAGTTCATCGGCGGTGATCCCTGGCGGATGGACGGCCGGGTGATCTGGGACCCGCCGCTGAAGATCGGCATGGCCAGCGACATCAACATGCCGCACCTCTGGCTGATCTTCGGGAGGCTGGGCGAACCGCTGACCGGCGGTTCGGAGGAGACGCTGGCGTGGTACCTGCCATGCAGGCGCTGTACACGTGGCGCGAGGCCTTCATCGGCTTCGCGCTCGGGGCACTCCTGGGGATCGGGCTGGCCACCGCCTTCGTGCACTTCCGGATCATCGAACGCGGGCTGGTGCCATACGTCGTGGCCAGCCAGACGATCCCGATCGTGGCGCTGGCGCCGCTGATCGTGTACCTGGTCGGCCACAACGTGTCCAGCGTGGTGATCATCGCCACCTACCTGAGCTTCTACCCGGTGACCATCGCCATGCTGCGCGGGCTGCGGTCGCCCGATCCTCGGGCGCTGGAGCTGATGCGCTCGTATGCGGCCAGCCGCTGGGCCGTGCTCTGGAAGGTGCGCTTCCCCGCCTCGCTGCCCTACCTGTTCACGGCGCTGAAGATCACCGCCACCGCCAGCATCGTCGGCGCCATCGTGGGCGAGGGTCCGGGCGGGATCCAGGCCGGTCTGGGCCGGGCGATCCTGTTCTTCGCGCAGCAGTACACCGTGGCGCCGGAGAAGCTGTGGGGCGCGATCCTGTTCACGGCCCTGCTTGGGCATCATCTTCTTCGGCATCGTCCGCGGCGCCGAGGTGCGGATCCTGCGCAACCGCCCGGAGGCGGCCGCCGGATGACGGAGCTGGCAGGCGCCAGAGCCCGGTCGTCAGGCTGGCCGGCGTCGGCAAGTCATTCGACGCATCGGGCTCGATCACCGAGGCGCTGCGCGACATCAACCTGGAGATCGGAGACGGCGAGTTCGTCTCGCTGATCGGCCCGTCCGGCTGCGGCAAGTCGACCCTGCTGCGGGTGATCGGCGACCTGACCGCAGCCGAGCGGCGGCACCGTCGAGGTGAACGGCAAGCCCGCCGGAGCGCGCGCGGCTGGACCGCGACTACGGCATGGTCTTCCAGTCGCCGACCCTGTTCGACTGGCGCAAGGTGGCCGACAACGTGCGGCTGCCGCTGGAGCTGTTCGGCTACGACAAGGCGCTGCGAGCGCGACGCGAACGCGCGAGATGCTGGAGCTGGTGGGGCTCGACCGAATTCGCCGGCCACTATCCCTACCAGCTCTCGGGCGGCATGCAGCAGCGCGTGGCGATCGCGCGGGCGCTGGCCTTCTCGCCGTCCCTGCTGCTGATGGACGAGCCATTCGGCGCGCTGGACGAGATGACGCGCGAGCGGATGAACTCCGAGGTGCTGGGCATCTGGGAGCGGACCGGCATCACGGTCGTGTTCGTCACCCACTCGATCCCGGAAGCGGTCTTCCTGTCCTCGCGCGTGGCGATCATGAGCGCGCGGCCCGGGCGCATCACGGGCCTGGTGGACGTCGACCTGCCGCGGCCGCGCGACCTGGAGACGCGCGAGTCGCCCGCCTACTTCGCCCTGATCACCGAGGTCCGGGAGGCGCTGCGGGCCGGCGGTGGTCTCGAGCCGGACCTCGGCTCGGCCGAGCGGACCGCGGCCGAAGGCAGCATCGGCTAGGCTCGACCATGAGGACCATCCGCCAGTACCTGCCCGCGGCCGTGATCCTGGTCGGCGTGCTGCTGGCCTGGGAGGTGCTGGTCGGAGCGTCAGGCGTCCAGGGCTTCGTCCTGCCGCGGCCGTCCGCCATCTGGGCCGCCCTGGTAGAGAACTGGACGGCCGACTACGCGATCCTGCCGGCCGCCCGGGTGACCCTGTTCGAGGCGCTGGGTGGCCTGGCGATCGGAACCCTGCTGGGCGTGACCACGGCCTTCGTGGTGTCGCTGTTCCCCGCCTCGCGTGACACCGTGCTGCCGCTGGCGATCGCCATCAACGCCATCCCGATCATCGCGTTCGCCCCCATCGCCAACAACTGGCTCGGCATCACGAGCCCGCTGTCCAAGATGGCGGTGGCGGCGGCGCTGGTCTACTTCCCGATCATGATCAATGTGCTGCGCGGCCTGACCCAGGTGGAGGGCTCGGCGCTGGAGCTGATGCGCTCCTACGCCGCCGGCCCGGCGGCCGGTCACCACCCAGCTGCGCGTCCCGAATGCGCTCCCCTACTTCCTGACCGGGCTGAAGATCGCGACCACCCTCAGCCTCATCGGCGCGGTGGTGGGCGAGTACTTCGGCGGCCTCAGCGCCACGCTGGGCCGCGTGGTGGTCTCGGCCGCCAGCTCGCTGCGCTTCGACGTGACCTGGGCAGCGATCCTGGTCGTCTCGCTGGTCGGCATCGTCCTGTACCTGCTGGTGGTCGTCCTGGAACGGCGTGCTGATCCCGTGGCACCCGTCGCTGCAGAGGCGACCGGCTGGCCTGAGGCGGCCGTAGAATCAGCGGCCACGGAGGGCTCCCGCCCCAAGCCCCGAGATGCGAGGAGTGGAGATGAGGAAATCGCGCGTACTTGGCGTGCTGGCGGTCAGCGCCAGCCTGCTGCTTGCCGCCTGCGGGGATAGCGGCGGCAGCCCGTCGTCATCGTCGTCGTCATCCGGCGCCGCGCCGGCATCGGTCCGCCTGCAGCTGCAGTGGCTGGACCAGGCCCAGTTCGCCGGCTACTACGCCGCCGACGCAGCAGGGCTACTACGAAGAGGAGAACCTGACGGTCGAGATGATCCCCGGCGGCGGCGACGTGGTCCCGCAGCAGGTGGGATCTGCGGCCGATGGGCCGGAGTTCACCATCGCCTGGGTGCCGAAGGTGCTCGAGGCGCGCCAGTCCGGCTCGGACCTCGTCCAGATCGCCCAGATGTTCCAACGCTCGGCCACCCTGTCGGTGACGTGGGCGGACAGCGGCATCACCGAGGTCGACCAGCTGGGCCGGCAAGAAGATCGGCGCCTGGCCGTTCGGCAACGAGCTGGAGGTGCTCGTCTCGGCCCAGATCCTGGCCGGCCTGACCGGTGACGACTTCACCCGCGTCGAGCAGGACTTCGACATGAACGAGCTCATCAACGCCCAGGACGGCTGCGGCGAGAGCGACACCGACTGCGTCGACGTGGCCGAGGCCATGATCTACAACGAGTGGGCCCAGCTGCTGGAGACGCCCGACCCGAACACGGGCGAGCTGTTCCAGCCTGAGCAGTTCTACGTCTTCAACTACAACGACCTGGGCACCGCCATGCTGCAGGACTCCCTGTGGGCACGGCAGTCATGGCTGGCCGAGGAAGGCAACGAGGACGTCGCCACTCGCTTCCTGCGCGCGTCGTTCAAGGGCTGGATCTACTGCCGCGATCATCCCGATGACTGCGTGCAGTACTCGATCGACCGCGGCAGCGTCTGGGGCCAGGGCCACCTGCGCTGGATGATGAACGAGATCAACAGCCTGGTCTGGCCGGCGCCGGATGGGATCGGCGTGCTTGACGTCGACGCCTGGGACCAGACGGTCGAGACCGCCATCGACGGCGGCGTCCTGACCGCGGAGCCGGCTGAGGGCGCCTATCGGACCGATCTGACGGCATCGGCGCGCTCGACGGGCTCGAGAATGCGACCGGCGACGACTGGCAGAAGCCGGTGGTGGAGATCACGCCCGCCGGCGAGTAAGCCACAGCGACCCACCCAACATGATGTGGCGGCCCTCATGGGTCGCCGCATCGGCTTTTAGGTCAGGTATCGGACCCAGATGTAGGCCGTGGAGACCACGATCGTGCCGAGCGTCACCGGCCCCGCGTACCGCAGATAGCGTGCCGAAGGTGATCGGGTGACCCTCCCGCTCGGCCATGCTGATCGAGGATCACGTTGGCCGACGCGCCGATGATCGTCAGGTTGCCGCCCAGATCGGCGCCGGCGGCCAGGGCCCACCACAGCGCCTGCGATCCGCCGTGCGGCGCCGACATCTGCTCGACGACGGGGATCATGGTGGCCGTGTAGGGGATGTTGTCGATGACCGCCGAGAGGCACCGCCGACAGCCACAAGAGCAGGATCGTGCCGGCCGCCAGTGCGCCGCCGGTGACGTCGACCAGAGCCGGTGGCGATGGCCTCGATCACGCCGATCTCGATCACGCCGGCGACCAGCATGAACAGGCCGATGAAGAAGAAGAGCGTCGGCCACTCGACCTCCCGCAGCACCTCGTGCGGATCCTCGCGCGCGACGATCATCAGGGCGACCGCTCCGGTCAGGGCGACGGTCGCCGGCTCAAGCCGAGCTGTCCGTGCAGCAGGAAGCCGACCAGCGTCAGACCCAGCACCACCAGCGACTTCGCGCAGCAGACGCGGGTCGGCGATCATCTCGCGCTCGTCGAGCGCCAGCAGCGCCGTCACGCAGCGTCGGATCGACTCCAGCTGGCCGCGGAACATCCAGCGCGCGGCAGCAGGAAGATCACCAGGATGATCAGCGCCAGCGGGCGCCATGTTGGCGGCAAACGTCGCGAAGTCGATGCCCGCGGCGCTGAGCCGATCAGGATGTTCGGCGGGTCGCCGATCAGCGTCGCCGTGCCGCCGATGTTGCTGGCCAGGATCTCGCGCGATGATGAATGGCAACGGGTTCATGCCCGAGGCGCGCCGCCAGGAAGAGCGTGATCGGCCCGACCAGCACCACCGTGGTGACGTTGTCCAGGAAGGCGGACGCGACGGCGGTGATGACGGACATCACGACCAGGATTCGATAGCCGATCGCCGCCGGCGAAGCGGGCCGCACGCACCGCCAGCCAGCCGAAGACGCCCGTCTTCCGGATGATGCTGGCCAGGATCATCATCCCGGCCAGCAGGAAGATGACGTTGAAGTCGATGTGCTCGAATGCCTCTTCCTGGCTGACGATCCCGAGCAGGACCATCGCCGATGCCCGCCGGCCAGGGCGGCGATCGTCTTGTGGATGCGCTCGCTGGCGATCAGGGCGTAGGTGACGACGAAGATCGCCAGGCCGGCCAGACCTCCAGGTCCATTAGGCGCGGTCGTCCGAGTCGTGCGCGTCGGCGTCGGGGCTCGAGCAGTGAGCTCGCGGCCGGTTGCATGCACCCAGGCCATCAGCAGCTCCAGCTGGTCGAGGTAGCCGACGACCTTGCCCGCCTCGTCCAGGACCGGCAGGCCATTCAGCTTGGCGTGGTGCATCTTCTCGAACGCGTCGCGAACCGTTTCCGTCCGCTGGACCGAGACCGGCGGTCAGCATGATGTCGCCGGCCGTTCGCGCGCGGATGTGCCCGGCGTATTTCAACGCGGCCTCGACGTCCTGGATCTCGCCCAGGAACTCCTCCGGCACGATCTTCAGGAAGATGTCGTTCACCAGCACGCGCACCGGAATCAAGCCAATGAGGCGGGCGTCCCCATCGATCACCGACATGACGCGGCAGCCGGGGTTCTCGACCGCCTGCTCGGCCAGCCGATGCAGGCTCCGGTCGGCCGTGACGATGATCGGGTCGCGTGCCGCCGCAGCAGGCGATCCACCTCCGCGATCGGCGTGTGCTGGGTGATTGCCTCTGGCGTTTCGGCCATGTGCTCTCCGTGAACACGGCAGCGAGACCGCGCCGTGCGCAGTCTCCTCCACTCGCATCGAGATAAGGGCCGATGCGCGAGCCCGTCGCGTCGACCGGCGATGCCGCAGCGGCCAAGGATAGCCGCAGGCGCGGCCGGTATCATCGGGCCATGGGAGCCCACCCGCCGTGACCCGATGACCGGCAGCCTCGCCATCACCCTCCTCGCGGCCCTGGGCGCCGCCCTGGTCCTGGGCACGATCGCGCACCGCCTGCGCATGGCTCCGATGATCGGCTACATCGCGGCGGGGCTGGTGGTGGGGCCATTCACGCCGGGATTCGTCGCGGACACCGAAGAGGTCCAGGGTCTCGCCGATATCGGCGTGGCGCTGCTCATGTTCAGCATCGGCCTCCAGTTCCGCCTGGCCGAGCTGTGGAAGGTCGGCAGGCTGGTGCTGATCGGCGCCCCGCTGCAGGTGGCGATCACCATGGGCCTCGGCGTCGGGACGAGCGTGCTGCTGGGGATCCCCTTCATCGAGGCGCTGTTCATCGGCGCGTCGGTCAGTGTCTGCTCCAGCGTGGTGCTGGCCAAGGTCGCCGGCGAGCGTGACCTGGAGGCCACGCTGCATGGGCGGATCGCCCTGTCGTGGTCGATCGTCCAGGACCTGCTGACCGTGGTGCTGGTCGTGCTCCTGTCCGCGGTGGCCGCACCGGCCGAGGACCCGTTCGTGGCGCGCCCTCCTGTCCAGCGCGATCGCCCTGGGCTTCGTGGCGGTGGTGCTGGTGATCGGCTCGCGGGTGCTGCCTGCGCTGCTCGGCCGGATCGCCCATCTCGGCTCGCGCGAGCTGTTCGTCGTGGCCGTGGCGGTAGTGGCGATCGGGACAGCGGCGCTGGCCCACGAGGTGGGCGTGTCGGTGGCGCTCGGGGCCTTCGTGGCCGGCCTGGCGCTGGCCGAGTCGGACCTGGCGGCCAGCGTGCTGGGCGAGATCGTGCCGCTGCGCGAGCTGTTCGCGACCGTCTTCTTCGTCTTCATCGGCCTGCTGCTGCAGCCGGGGGTGGTGCTGGCCGGCTGGCCGATCGTGCTCACGCTGCTGCTGCTGATCACGCTGGGCAAGGCGCATCCCGATCACCGGCATCGTGGCCGTCGGCGGCCACCGCCTGCCGATGGCGCTTGCGCGTCGGCGGCCTGCTCGGCCAGAGCGGCGAGTTCAGCTTCGTGCTGGCCACGGTGGGCCTGGAGCTGGGCGTGCTGGGCTCCGAGACCTTCAGCCAGGCGATGGGCGCGGTGGTGCTCTCGATCCTGGCGGCCGGACCACTGGCCGCCGGGGCCGCCAGGCTCGGCGACTGGGTCGGATCACGGACGGCACCATCCGAACCAGTCCCGCAGGTGAGCCCGGCCGCCGAGATGCGACGCCACACGATCGTGGCCGGCTATGGCACGGTGGGCCGCACCGTCGCCCGCGTCCTGGAGGCGCGCGGGATTCCCTGGGTCGCTGTCGACGCCGACTACCCGATGGTCGCGCGGCGCCAGCCGATCCGGCATGCCGATCATCTACGGCAACGCCGGCACCCCTTCCGTCCTGGACGTGGCCCGGATCGACCAGGCGAGCACCGTGGTGTTCGCCATGGACGACTCGCTGGCCATCCGCCAGGGGGTGCAGCACGCGCTGCACCGCAACGAGCGGCTGCACATCGTGGCCCGCGCCCACTCGGCGCAGGAAGAGGGCGCACTGCGGCGGATGGGCGTGGCGCGGGTCATCACCGCCGAGCGTGAGCTGGGCAATGAGCTGGTGCGCCACACCCTGTGGCGCTACGGCGTCAGCGAGCGCGAGATCGACGCCATCCTGCGGCGACGCTTAGCCGTCAGCCGTCCGGCCAGGCCTCCCCGATGCGGTCGACGAGCTCGTCCAGCGATATCCACCACCAGCGCCGGCGTGGCGGCGCCGGCCTGCTGGATCAGGCCCCACGGCCCGCGGCGGACCCAGACGGCGCGCATGCCGGCAGCAGCCGGCCGGGATGACGTCGTTGTCGATTCGATCGCCGGCGTAGGCGACCCGTCCCGGATCGGGATTGCCGGCCATCTCCAGCACGCGCGCAAAGAATGCGGGGTCCGGCTTGGCGACGCCCATCTCGTCGGACATGGCCATCACTTCGGCCTCGATCCCCAGGGCCCGCAGCTGGGCCGTGCGGCTGGCCGGCTGGTTGGCCACGAGCCCGACGTGGTAGCCGAGCTGCCGGTCAGGCCATCGATCGCCCGGCGCGCATCGGGGTAGAGGTCCTGCTCCTGGAAGCCGCCGTACCGCTCCTCGACCTCGGGCACTCGTGGGCGCCAGGCGGGCTCGTCGATCCCGAACTCGTCGAAGATGCGGCCGTACTGGCCGCCGCGCTGGATGGCGGCCCCCACGCCCGCCATGAAGGTGAGGCGCGGGATGCCGAGCACATCGGCCCAGATGGCCCAGATGCGCGACTCGTCGATCAGCGTCTCGCCGACGTCCAGGACCACCCATCGGTCCATCAGCCGGCCATCAGCTCGCGCACCCGTTCGATCACGGCCGCCACCTCCGCCTCGGGGACCGCGCGGGTGGGTCAGGCTGATCGAGCTCGCTGGCGCCCGACGGCAGCTTCCGCTCCTCGACCTCGCCGCTGAGGATGGCCGTGTTGAGCACGCCTTCGGGCAGGTTCGGCGCCAGGTGGACGTGCAGGTGCGGGATGCCGCCGCCGAAGACGTAGGCATAGACCAGCGGCGCGCCGGTCGCCTCACGCAGGGCGGCGGAGGCGCGGGCCACCGCCGGCCCGAAGGTGGCCGCTTCCGGCCCGTCCAGGTCGGCCAGGTACGGGATGTGGCGGATCGGCTCCAGGTAGGCGAAGCCCAGCGTCTCGCCGCGGACGGCCATGCTCAGGCGCCAATGATCGTCGCGCCAGACCTCGGTGCGGACGCAGCTCCGCGTCGCCGGCCGGTCCGGCGCAGATGGCGCAATCGACTGGGCTCTGGCTCACGAACCGATGCTACCGCCGCCCAGGGTTCGACGCCGGGTTAGGCAGCGGGTGACTGAATCGACCAAGGAGCCTTCCCGCGGCCATCGACTTCAGTGGCCGGAACCACTGAAACGGTGACAGATCTCTGCAAAGCATCCGGATTCCTGCATGGCCCTGGTGCAATCCGGTGTTCGATGGTCGTATCAGCCACGGGCTGACTACGGCGCCGGGTATGACGCAGCGCTAGGCCTGCTTCACCCCGGCGACGAGGGCATCGACGGACGGCTTCGCATCGCCGAACAGCATCGTGGTCTTGGGGTTGCTGAACAGCGGGTTCGGGATGCCGGCGAAGCCGGTGCCGCGGCCGCGCTTCAGGACGATGATGTTCTGCGCCTGGTCCACGTTCAGGATCGGCATGCCGGAGATCGGCGAGCCCTCCTCGCGCGCCAGCGGGTTGACGACGTCGTTGGCGCCGATGACCAGCGCCACATCGGTCTCGGCGAAGTCGTCGTTGATCTCGTCCATCTCCTTGAGGCGGTCGTAGGGCACGTTCGCCTCGGCCAGCAGCACGTTCATGTGGCCCGGCATGCGGCCCGCCACCGGGTGGATGGCGAACTGCACGTCCACGCCGCGCGCCAGCAGCAGGTCCATCAGCTCGCGCACCGGACCCTGCGCCTGGGCCACGGCCATGCCGTAGCCCGGCACGATGACCACCCTGGAGCCGTACGCCATCAGCACCGCGGCATCCTCGGCGCTGATCTCGCGCAGCTGCTCCTCGCCCTCCGCGCCGGCCGCGACGGCCCCGCCGCCCGTGCCGAAGCCGGCGAACAGGACGTTGAAGATCGACCGGTTCATGGCCCGGCACATCAGCTGGGTCAGGATCGCGCCCGAGGCGCCGACCAGCGTGCCGGCGATCAGCAGCGCGTAGTTGCCCAGCACGAAGCCGGTGGCCGCCACCGCGATGCCGGTGTACGAGTTCAGCAGCGACACCACCACCGGCATGTCCGCGCCGCCGATCGGCATCACCAGCTGCACGCCCAGCACCAGCGCCAGCGCGACAGTAGAGGAGGAAGAGCGGCACGCTGTTCTCGACCGCGACCAGGTAGACGCCCAGCGCCACGAGCGCCAGGAACAGGACGGCGGTCACGATCTGCGAGCCGGGGTACTTCACCGGCCGCGCGGCCACGATCCCCTGCAGCTTGCCGAAGGCGATCACCGAGCCGGTCAGCGAGACCGAGCCGATGATCGCGCCCAGCAGCGTGGCGATCATGAACGGCAGCGACAGCAGCTCGCCGGGGTGCTCGCCGGCGTCGCGCAGGAACTCGGCCAGTGCCACCACCGCCGCGGCCCCGCCGCCGGCGCCGTTGAAGATGGCCACCATCTGCGGCATCGCGGTCATCGGCACGCGCCGCGCGCCCAGCACGCCGATCACCGAGCCGACCAGCCCGCCGACCAGCAGGATCCACCAGTTGGCGAGCATCCCGTCGACGGTGAAGAAGGTCCACAGGATGACCAGCGCCATGCCGGCCGCGCCGAGCTGGTTGCCGCGGCGCGCGGTGGCCGGCGAGGCCAGGAACTTGAGGGCCAGGATGAAGGTGACGGAGCCGACCAGCCAGACGAGGTAGGTCAGGACCTCGAGCAGATCCATCTACTCGCGGTCCCCCGGGCGCTTGCGGAACATCTCGAGCATGCGGTCGGTGACCACGAAGCCGCCGACCACGTTGATGGTGCCCAGCGTCACGGCCACCAGGGCCAGGATGATGCGCAGCGGCCCCTCGGCCGTGGCGGCGACCAGCATGGCGCCCACCACGATCACGCCGTGGATGGCGTTGGCGCCGCTCATCAGCGGCGTGTGCAGCATGGTCGGCACCTTGGAGACGACCTCGTAGCCCACGAAGGCCGCCAGCACCAGGATGTACAGGGCGGCGATCAGCGCGAATGGGTCGAGCGTGCTGGCATCCGACATCAGGCGCCTCCCTTCTCTGGCTGGGCCGATTCCGGCTGGGCCGATGCTCCGGCTGGACCGATGGGGCCGCCGGCGCCGGAGCCGCCGCGGCCGGCTTGGGCTCGATCCCCAGCGCCGCGGCGGTTGCCTCGTGCACGACCTTGCCGTCGTGGGTGATGGTCGCGCCGGCCGTGATCTCGTCGGCGAAATCGAGGTTCAGCGTGCCGTCCTTGAGCAGGTGCTGGACCAGGGTCTGGATGTTCTTGGCGTACATCTGGGTCGCGCTGCCCGGCATGGTGGCGGGCAGGTTGGTGAAGCCGATGATCCGCACGCCGTTGTCGGTGACGATCTCCTTGCCCGGCCTCGGTCAGCTCCGTGTTGCCGCCCATCTCGGCGGCCATGTCCACGATCACGCTGCCCGGCCGCATGGTCTTGATCATGTCGGCGGTGATCAGCTTCGGCGCCGGCCGGCCGGGGATCAGGGCGGTGGTGATGACCGCATCGGCCTCGCCCACCCGGCTGGCGATCAGCTCGGCCTGGCGCCGCTTGTAGTCGTCGCTCATCTCGCGGGCGTAGCCGCCGGCGGTCTCCGCCTGCGCCTTCTCCTCGTCGGTCATCTCGACCTCCAGGAAGGTGCCGCCCAGCGACTGGACCTGCTCCTTGACGACCGGCCGCACGTCGGTGGCCTCCACCACGGCGCCCAGGCGCTTGGCGGTGCCGATCGCCATCAGCCCCGCCACGCCCGCGCCGAAGACCAGCACCCGCGCCGGGCGCACCGTCCCGGCGGCCGTGGTCAGCAGCGGCATGAACTTCGGCAGCCGCTCGGCCGCCAGCAGCACGGCCTTGTAGCCGCCGACCGTGGCCTGGCGAGCTGAGCGTGTCCATCGCCTGCGCGCGGGTGATGCGCGGGATGGCGTCCATGCTGATGGCGGTGACGCCGGCCTTCGCCAGCCGCTCGGCCAGCTTCGGGTTGGCCAGCGTCCCCAGCGTGCCGATCAGCACGGTGCCGGGCTTCAGGAAGGTGATCTCCTCATCGGTCGGGCGCCCGACCCGCAGCACCATGTCCGCCTGGCCGTACAGGGCCGGGGCGTCCGGGACGATGGTGGCCCCCGCCTCGCGGAAGGCCTCATCGGGCAGGTAGGAGCCCTCGCCGGCACCGGCCTGGATGAGCACCTCCACGCCATCGCCGACCAGCTGGCCGGCAGCCTGGGGAGTGAGCGCGACGCGCGTTTCGCCGGGCGCGCCCTCGCGTGGGACAGCGATCTTCATCCTGGTTCCTGGTTGGGTCGTGGCGTGCGTCGCCGGGCTTGGCGCACCTCGCACACAGGCCGAACCGCCCGCGGCGGTGCGTTGCGAGGCGGTTCGGGAATCGAAGTGTACCAGAGGGTAGGCTTTGGGCCGTGAGCCTCGTGGTCGACACCATCTCGAAGCGTTTCGGCACCATCCAGGCGCTCGACGGCGTCAGCTTCGAGGTCGAGCCAGGTCGCATCTTCGGCCTGCTGGGCGCCAACGGCGCCGGCAAGACGACCTCGATGCGGATCGTGCTCGACATCCTGCGCGCGGACTCGGGCAGCGTGACCTGGCAGGGCACGCCGAACATCGAGCTGCCGCGCGACACCTGGGGCTACCTGCCGGAGGAGCGCGGCCTCTACATGCGCATGACCGTCATCGAGCGTGCTGCGCTTCTTCGCCGCGCTCTATGGCGTGCCGGACGACAAGGCCACCCGCGAGGTCGAGGACTGGCTGGCGCGCTTCCGGGTGCCGGACTACCGCGACCGCAAGGTCGAGGAGCTCTCCAAGGGCAACCAGCAGAAGATCCAGTTCATCGCCGCCATCCTCCATGACCCGGACGTCCTGATCATGGACGAGCCGTTCAGCGGGCTCGACCCGGTGAACGTGCAGCTCCTGAAGGAAGCGTTCCTGGAGATGCGCGACCGCGGCAAGACGCTGATCTTCAGCACCCACCAGATGGAGACGGTCGAGGAGCTGTGCGAGTCGATCGCGATCATCGATCGCGGCCGGGTGGTGGTCCATGGCCAGGTGCGCGACGTGAAGCGCGCCATGGGCCGCCGGGTTGTCCGCCTGGCAACCGACGGTGACGGCAACGGGGCCGCCTGGCTGCCCAAGCTGGCGGGTGTGCGGCTGATCGCCCAGCGCGCAGGACTTCGCCGAGCTGGCCGTTCCCGACCGGCACCGATCCCGGAGCTGATCCTGCGGGCCGCGCCTCGAGCGCGGCGAGCGGGTGACGCGCTTCGAGATCGCCGATCCCTCGCTGGAGGAGGTCTTCATCGAGCACGTCGGGCGGCCGGCGGCTGCCGAGGAGGAGCGCCACCTCGCCGAAGCGCACCGAGGCCGAGTCCGCCGAGGATCCGGCGCCGCATGAGCGACCTCTTCCCGAACGCCTGGCACGATCGCGCGGCGCGAGTACCTGCAGCGCGTCCGCAGCCGCAGCTTCTTCATCGTCACGCTGGTGCTGGCGCTGGTGGGCGTCGGCGCTGGCCATGCTGCCGCTGGGCATCCGCATGCTGGAGCCAGCGAGAACGAGCGACACCTCGCCGTCTACCTGCCCGACTCCATCGGTTCCGGCCGACCAGCCGGGATGCGTCTGGAAGCGGTGCTCGACAGCGCAGCGGGCGCCGGACGGCGCCGGACTACGTGGTCACCACCGTGGACGACCCCGAGGCGGCGCGCGGCGGAGGTCCGCGACGGCGAGCTGGACGGGCTGCTGACCATCGCGCGCGGCGACGATGGCGACCTCTCGCTACGTGCTCTTACACCGATGAGGGCCTGACCGGCGGCACGCCGACCGCGATCCGGACCGCGGTGTACCAGGTCAGCGTCGGCGATCGGCTGCAGCGCGCCGGCGTGGGCGCGCGAGGCCGGCCAGATCCTGGCGCCCGCGCCGGTTGAGATGCAGCAGGCGGACCCGAGCGCGGTCGACCCGGAGGAGAACTTCGGCGCCCGCTACCTGTTCGCCATGGCGCTGGTGATCCTGACCTTCATGGCGGTCATCACCTACGGGACCTGGGTCGCCTCCAGCGTGGCGGAGGAGAAGAGCAGCCGCGTCATGGAGCTGCTGATCACCGCCGCCACGCCGCGCCAGCTGCTGGCCGGCAAGGTGCTGGGTACCGGCGCGGCCGGGCTGACCCAGTACGTGGCGGTCGTGCTGGCTTCGATCCTGGGCTCGCCATCCAGCAGGTGCTGGCCGATCGCCTGTACGGCGATGGCGGCGGCAGGTCCCGATCGAGGGCATCGACCTGGCCGTGCTGGCTGCCGTTCGGCTTCTTCTTCCTCGCCGGCTTCATGCTGTACGCGACGCTGTACGCGGCGCTGGGATCCATGGCCAACCGGCAGGAAGAGGTCCAGCAGGTCACCGGACCGATGATCTTCGTCGCCATGATCGGCTACTTCGCCGCCTTCATCGGCCTGAATACGCCCGACGCCGCGTGGATCCAGGCCGCTGTCACTGGTCCCGTTCTTCAGCCCATACCTGCTGCCGGCGCGCGCCATCCTGGATAGCGTGGCGCCATGGGAGTGGGTCGTGGCGGCCCTCGCGATGGCCGTCTTCCTGGTCGCCGCACTGTCGTTCGCGGCGCGCATCTACGCCGCCGGCGTCCTGCTCTACGGGCAGCGCCCGAGCCTGCGATCGATGCATGCGGCGCGGTACGCGTCGACCGCTGACGCGACGGTCGTGAGCTTCCGCCGAGTCGGCGATCGGCCGCGGCCGGCTGGAGCTGATCCTGGGCGACATCACCGCCCAGGCCGTCGACGCCATCGGCAACGCGGCCAACGCTCGGCTGCGCGGCGGTGGCGGAGTTGACGGCGCGATCCACGCAGCCGCCGGCCCGGCGCTGCTGGACGAGCTGCGGCAACCGCTATCCCGCAGGGCACGCCCACGGGCACGGCGGTGGCGACCGCGGCGCACGGGCTGCCGGCACGCTGGGTGATCCATGCGGTCGGCCCGATCTGGCGTGGCGGCGGCCAGCGGCGAGGCCGAGCTCCTGGCCGGCGCGTATCGGTCCAGCCTGGAGGTGGCCCGCGAGCTTGGCGCGCGCAGCGCTGGCGCTGCCCGCCATCAGCATGGGGATCTACGGGTACCCGGCCGAGGAGGCCTCGGGCATTGCAGTGACCGACGCGTGCGCGACCACCTCGCCAACGGCGGACGACGTCGACGGCCTGGAGCTCGTGCGCTTCGTCCTGCGCCCGGCGACCTGGGATGCCTTCGCGCGCCGCGCTGGATCGCACGGCCGCCGAGCAGGCGGCGGAGTAGATCGGTGATCGCATGCAGAACGAGATCACCAGCGGCGAGCCCGCCATCCGCACCCAGGGCCTGACCAAGCACTACGGCAACATCCACGCGCTGATCGCCCTGGACCTGGAGGTCGATACCGGCGAGATCTTCGGCTTCCTGGGCCCGAACGGCGCCGGCAAGTCGACCACCGATCCGCACGCTGCTCGGCTACCTGCACCCGACCGCCGGGCAGCGCCACCGTGCTGGGCATGGACATCGTGGCCGACTCGGTCGCCATCCGGCGGCGCGTCGGCTACCTGCCGGGCGGCATCGCGCTCTACGACTCGCTGAGCGGCGGCCGACGCGCTCGACTACCTGAACGACCTGCAGGGTCGGCCGCCGTCGCGCCGCGACGCGCTGTGCGAGCGGCTGCAGATGCCCGCCTCGGTCCTGAAGCGCAAGGTGCGCGACTACTCGCGCGGCATGCGCCAGAAGCTGGGCGTGATCCAGGCGCTGCAACACGATCCCGATCTGGCGATCCTCGACGAGCCGACCGAGGGTCTCGACCCGCTGATGCAGCAGGCCTTCTACGGGATCATGGACGACCTGCGGGCTGAGGGCCGCACCATCTTCTTCTCCAGCCACGTGCTGTCGGAGGTGGAGCGCATCTGCGACCGGGTGGCCATCATCCGCGCCGGCCACCTGATGGCGCTGCAGCACGTCGACGAGCTGCTGGCGCGCCGCAAGCGCACCATCCACCTGCGCTGGCGCGAGGCGTGCCGGACCTGAGCAGCGTGCCGGGCCTGGCCGACATCAAGGTGGATGGCGACCGGCTCCGCGCCACCCTGCTGGGCGAGGTGGCCCCGTTCGTCCGCGCCGTCGCCTCGCCGATGCTGCGTCGACCTGACCATCGAGCCGGCCCGCCTGGAAGAGGCGTTCCTGGAGTTCTACGCCGAGGACGAGCCGGCGGAGGAGGTGCGCCAGTGAACGGCCGGCTGCTGCTCCAGACCATTCGCTGGAACCAGATCCGGCGCTGGTCGCGCTGGTCGATCGCGGGCTTCGGCTGGGGCGCTGCTGATCCCGACCATCTACGTCAGCTTCTCCGACGCGCTTCGCGATCTGGCCAACTCCGGGCGCCATCCCCGAGCAGCTGCTCAACTTCGGCTCGGGCAGCCTGTTCACCCTGCCCGGCGCCATCACGCTCGGCTTCCAGCATCCGCTGGCGCTGGCCTTCCTGGGCATCTTCGCGGTCGGCACCACCACGGCTGCCATCGCCGGCGAGCGGGAGCGCGGCACGCTGGAGGTGATTCTCGCCCGGCCGCTGTCTCGCCACGGCCTGTACGTGACCGTAGCGCTGGCCGTGTCTGGTGCTGCTGGCCATCGAGCTGGTGGCCATGTTGGGCGGCCAGTGCGGCCGGGATCGCCATCCAGGGCATGACCGACCAGATCGACCTGGCAGCCTGCCGCTCGTCTTCGCCAACGGGCTGCTGCTGTGGTCGGCGCCTTCGCCGCCTTCGGCATGGCCGCATCGGTCTGTTCGACCGCCATGCGCCGGCGCTCGGCCTGACGCATGGCATACCTGCTGGTCAACTACTTCCTGGAGATCCTTGGCTCGCTGTGGACCGATGTCGCCTGGTCCCAGGAGTACTCGCTCTTCCACCACTTCAACCCGACCGAGATCCTGACCGGCGAGGCCGATCCGATCGACTTCGTGATCCTGGGCGATGCCGTTGCTGGTCCCGGTCGTCTTACGCGCTGGATCGTCTTCCCGCGTCGCGACCTGGCCGCTCCCGACTGAGCTCTAGGCCTCGCCGACCGCCTGCGTGCGCCTCGTCCTCGTGCAGGGCGAGCGCGATGGCCTGCTCGCCGCCAGCTTCCGTCCCTCGGCGTAGGCCTCGGCCAACGCCTGTTCGCTGAGCATGTCCTCGGGGTAGAACTGCGACGTCTGCCGATTGATCTGGGCCAGGCCCGATCCCCTGGACGTTCGGTGATCTCCGCCGCCGCACCGGCGATCTTCATCGCGCGGTCGCGATCTCCCAGGCCCCATTCCACGACGGCCATGCCGTCGAGCACCAGGGCATAGCCGGTCATGTCATTCGTCTCGCGGAAGATGGCCATCGCCTCCTTGTACGAACGGCGGGCCAGCGTCCCGCTCGCCCGCCTTGTTCAGGATCAGCCCGCGCGTGAAAAGGGCCCAGCCCAGCTGGAAGCGGTCGCCGAGCTCGCGCGCGATGACGATTGACTCTTCGACCATCGCCAGTGCCGGGACGATGTCGTCCGAGAACACGTAGCTGTTGACCACGGCCCACAGCGCCTTGCCCTCTCCGGCGCGGTCTCCCAGGCGGCGGTAACGCTCGAGCGCATCCTCCGCCATCGCGGTGCGCCTTGTCGGCATCGATCTGGAGTCGAGGGAGTAGGTGAATGAATTGTTGTAGATGCGCTTGGGCCACGCCACGCTCGTCGCCGGCCTGCTTCGGCAAGGGCCTGCTCGGCTTGTCGTACCAGGCCGCGCGCCGCCAGCATGTCGCCCTGCCAGTAGGCGATGCCCCCAGCTGCGTCGTAGGCCCGCTGCCGGACCTCGGGTGGCGCGCCCTCCAGCGCGCAGGATGTGGTCGGCCCGTCGCGTGCTTCGGGCAGGTAGCCGCGCATCTGCCAGAAGCGCCACATGGCCGCCAGCAGGCGCATGGCGCGGTTCGGCGTCGCCCTGCTCGATCGCGAAGGCGGTGGCGGCTCGCAGGTTGTCGTGCTCGCGCTCGAAGGTGTCGAGCGCGGCGATCTGCTCGTCCGCCGAAGACCTTGGCCGCGAGCTCGCTCCGCCAGGCCAACGAAGTAGTCGACGTGTCGCCAGCGCGTTTCCGAGCCTGGTTCGAGCTCCGCCAGTCGCTCCATGGCGAAGGCCCGGATCGCGAACAGCATGCGGAAGCGCGGCTCATCGGCTTCGTTCATCTCCTGGCGAAGCAGGCTCTTGTCGAGCAGCGAAGCCACCGCATCCAGGGCGTCGGGCGCCGGACCGGCATCGGCCGGCCAGTCGGCCAGCGCCACGCGCTCCACAGCGGCAGATCGGCTCCACCGGCGAACACCGCCAGGCGCGCAAAGGCGACCCGATCGCCGGCCTCCAGCAGGTCGTGGCTCCAGTCGATGGCGCCGCGCAGCGTCTGCTGGCGGGCCGGCAGGTTGCTGCGCGCCGCCGGCCAGCAGGCCGAGCTGGTCTCCCAGGCGCGAGAGGATGGCCTGCGGGGTCAGCAGCCGGACGCGCGCCGCCGCCAGCTCGATGGCCAGCGGCAGGCCATCCAGCCGCACGCAGATCTCGGCAATGGCCGGGGCGTTCGAGGCATCCACCGCGAAGCCCGGGCCGCACGGCCATGGCGCGCTCGACGAAGAGGGCCACCGACGCGAACTGCGAGAGCGTCTTCCAGGTCCGGCAGGTGCTGCGGGTCGGGCAGCGCCAGCGGCGGCACCGGGTACTCCTGCTCGCCGTAGACATGCAGCGGCGAACGGCTGGTCGCCAGGACCTTGAGCCTCGGGCAGCCGCGTCAGCAGCTCGCCGATCTGCGGCGCCGCGTCGATCACCTGCTCGAAGTTGTCGAGCACCAGCAGCAGCTGCTTGCCGGCCAGCTGCTCGGCCAGCCGATCCAGCGCCCCGCCGCCCGGGATCCGCCATGCCCAGCGCCTGGGCGATGGTCGGCATCACCAGGCCGGGCTCGCCGATGGTGCCCAGCGGCACGAAGAAGACGCCGTCGTGGAACCGCTCGGTGGCGTCGGCGGCCAGCTGCAGCGAGAGGCGGGTCTTGCCGGTACCGCCTGGCCCGGTCAGGGTCAGCAGCCGCGCGCTCTCCAGCAGCGCCGCACGCCTCCGCCAGCTCGCGCTGGCGGCCGAGGAAGGTGGTCAGCTGGGTCGGCAGGTTGTTGGGGACGGCGTCCAGGGTGCGCAGGTGCGGGGAACTCGGCTCGGCAGGCCGTCGATCACCAGCATCGCCAGCTGCTCGGGACGCGACAGGTCCTTGAGCCGGAACTCGCCGAGGTCGCGCAGCGTGCACGCCGTCCGCCAGTCGCTGACTCCGCCAGCAGCCGCGTGGCAGCCGAGATCAGGACCTGGCCGCCATGGCCGGCATTGGCGATCCGCGCCGCGCGATGCACGTCGATGCCGACGTAGGTCTCGCCGCTGACGGTTCCCTCACCGGACTGGATGCCCCATCCGGACGCGCACCGGTTCAGCCGCCGTCCCACGGCTCCGCGGCAAGGGCACGCTGCGCGGCGACCGCGGCTGCCACGGCACGTGGCGCGGTCTCGAAGGCGGCGAACACGGCATCGCCCTCCGTGCCGAACACGGTCCCGCTCGTTTGCAGCCACGGCCTGCGCCATGCAGCTCGTTGTGCCGCTCCAGCACCGCCGGCCAGCGGTTACCCAGTCGCTGTGCAGGCCTGGGTCGATCCCTGGATGTCGGTGAACAGGAAGCTGACGGTGCCAATCAGGCAGATTGGTCACGCGCGCAGTGTCGTGGTCTCGCGCACGCGGGGCAAGCAGTTTGTGCGCGCCCGCCCGGCGGCCCGTCCGTTAGGCTCGGCCCCGTGACCCCGGAGCCTTCCGCCGCCGTCGCCGCGCCAGCCGGCCGCGCGAACCCGTTCGACGCGCTGGCCGAGCGGCCGGTGTTCGCCGCCGTGCTGGGTGCGCTGACGATCGCCTTCAGCGGCATCCTGGTCAAGCTGGCGGATGTCCCGCCGGCCACCGCCGGCCTTCTTTCGCTGCGCGTACGCCCTGCCGTTCCTGCTCTGCTGGCGCGGGCCGAGCGGCGGGCCCATGGGCCGCGCGCCGCATCGCAGGTGCGCTGGGCGTGGCTGGCCGGGATCTTCTTCGCCATCGACCTCGAGCTGTACCACCACACCATCCAGCTGGTCGGCGCCGGACTGGCGACGGTGCTCGGCAACACGCAGGTCGTGTTCGTGGCGGTGCTGGCCTGGCTGCTGCTGCGCGAGCGGCTGCCGTTGCGCACCGCGCTCGCCATTCCGCTGGTGCTGGCCGGGGTGACGCTCATCTCCGGCGTGATCGGCTCCGGCGCCTACGGCGCACAACCCGCAGCTCGGGGTCGTGATCGGCCTGGCCACCGGCCTGTCGTACGCCGCCTTCCTGCTGATCCTGCGCCACGGCAACGCCGACCTTCGCCAGCCCGCCGGACCGCTCTTCGACGCCACCCTGTCGGCCACGCTGGTCTGCTGGCGATCGGCTGGCCGCTGGGCGAGTTGGATCTCGTCCGACCTGGCCGGCACACGGCTACCTGCTGGCGCTGGCCCTCTCGTCGCAGGTGGTCGGCTGGCTGCTGATCAGCGTTTCGCTCCCACGCCTGCCGGCGGCGTTGACGAGCGTGGTGCTCACCCTGCAGCCGGTCGGAGCCGTGCTGCTGGCGATGCTGATCCTGGGCGAGTCGCCGAACGCGATGCAGCTGCTCGGCGCGGCCGCCATCCTGGCCGGGCTGCTGCTCGCCACGGTCGGGCGCCGGCCCGCGCCCGACTACGACCTAGCGGAGCTCCATCGACTCGGCGATCCGCATGGCGCGGCCTCGACGTCGGGCGCACCCTCGATGCGGATCGTATGAGCCGTCGCGCTCCCACATCAGGGTGGTGCCCACCAGCCGGATGGTGGAGTCGACCACGTTGCCTTCCGCGTCGCGGAAGTAGAAGAAGTGCTGGCCGCCCTCGACCCAGTAGCCGGTGGTGTCGCCCACCACCACCTGCTCGACCACCGCGCCCTCCTGCAGCAGCTTCTCGAAGGTCTGGGGACCGATGTCGGCGCGGAACTGGGTGATCGACGACGCCCAGCCCGGACTCCGGATCGGCGGGCAGGCCGGGGCGATCAGTCCAGGCCAGCGCCACCGCATCGGTGCCGGCGTCGAAGTAGACGTGGTCGGGCATCCCGAGCACAGGGTCGGTGGGCACCAGCAGCCCGTCCAGGTCCTGCGCCGCCTCGTCCATCGTCACGCGCTCGCCCAGGCCACGCTCGGCGACCAGCTCGGGGGCGAGCGGGCTGCCGGGCGGATCGCCGCTGCCCAGGATCCGCAGCCCACCCAGCGCGATGCCGATCGCGGCCGCCACACCGGCAATCAGCAGCGCAGCCAGGACGCCGAGCACCAGCGCGCGGCGGGCGGGTCGCCATCGGAACGGGCGTGGCGTACCTGCTCGGATCGCGGCGCCAACGGAATCGGCCAGCGACGGGGTGGCCGGCCATTCGACGCGGTTGCCAGGTCGCCGAGTGCCGCCTCCATCGGATCCGTCTGCGGCTGACGCGCGGTCAGTCATGCTTCGCCCCCTCGGCCATGATCTCCCGCAGGCGCTGCCATGGCGCGCGAGAGGCGGGACTTGACCGTTCCTCGCGGCACGCCGAGCACTTCGGCCATCTCCGCCTCGCCCAGCTCGGCGAACCAGCGCAGGCCCAATGGCCAGGCGGTCGTCCTCGCGCAGCCGCCCGATGGCGGCCAGCAGGTCCGCCCGCCGTTCGCCGGCCAGGACCGCCGCCTCGGGCGATGGGGCCGCAGCGTCCGAGGGGCGGTCCTGCGCAACCCGCAGGGCCAGGCCGGTGCGACGGCCCGACCCGCGGCGTCGATTGCGGGCAGCGTTGACCACGATCCGCATCAGCCACGGCCGTGGCTCGGCCCCGCTCCGGAAGCGCCCCAGCGCCTGCCAGGCGCGGACGAAGCCCTCCTGGGCGGCGTCGCGCGCCTCGTCGGCGTCACCGCACACGAAGAGCGCGGCACGAAACGCCTGCTGCTCGTAGCGGCGCACAAGCTCCTCGTAGGCGGCCACCTCTCCGGTCCTTGCCCGCTCCATGAGTTCGCTATCGGTCAGTGGACGGCCCTCCACCTGTCGCGATGCCTACACCCGCCGGCCGGCCGGGGTTCCCGCCGGCAAGTATCGTGGAGCCCGATGGCTCCCGTGACGCGGCTGATCACCGGCTCCGGCAGGCTGCTGACCCCCGAGCCCTACGACGGCCCGCTGCCGTGGGCGATCGCGGTCGAGCGACGGACGTGTGACTGGGTCGGACGCACGGGCCGAGCGCGCCGGCCGCGGACGACATGCTGGACGTGGGTTCTGCGCTGGTCACGCCCGGCCTGGTGGACGCACATACCCACCCGGTCTTCGCCGGCGACCGCTCGGACGAGGCTGCGGCCCGGCTGGCCGGCGAGCCGTACTCGGGCGGCGGCATCCTGCGCACGGTGGCGGCCACCCGCGCCGCGTCGGACGACGAGCTGGAGGCGCTGGTCGAGCGGACGGCTGACCGCATCAGCTGCGCGCCGGCACCACCACGGTCGAGGCCAAGTCCGGCTATGGCCTTTCCACAGGAGGAGGAGCTGCGCCACCTGCGGATCATCGGTCGCGTGGCCGGCCGGCTGCCGATACGCGTCGTCCCGACCTTCCTTGGCGCCCATGCCAGGCCGACTGATCGTGCCGGACTACGTGGACGAGGTCGTCGATTCGCATGCTCCCGGCAGTCGCCGGCCGAGGGCCTGGCCGAGTTCTGCGACGTCTTCTGCGACGACGGGCTTCTTCACCGTGGAGGAGGCGGAGCGGATCCTGGAGCCGCCGCGGCTCATGGCCGCGGGCTTGGCCGCGCCTCCACGCCGACCAGCTGCAGCGATCGGCGCCAGCCGCCCTGGCGGTGCGGCTCGGGGCGACCAGCGCCGACCACCTCGAGCAGCTGGATGACCGAGGGCGTGCGCCTGCTGGCCGCCTCGCGGACGGTGGCGACGCTGCTGCCCGGTCCCGCGCTGGTCATGCGTGATCGGCTGCCTCCGGCCCGCGCCCTGCTCGACGCCGGCGCGACCGTGGCCCTCGCCTCCGACGCCAATGCGGGCACCTTCGGCGCGTGGGGCGCGATGCCGCTGGTCATCGGCCTGGGTTCCACGCTGCTGGGCATGACCGCCCTGGAGGCGGTGCGCGCGGCGACCGTGGGCGGCGCCGCGGCGCTGGGCTTGACCGGGCGAGCGCGGCCAGCTCGCCCGGGCGCGGTGGCCGACATCGTGGCCTGGGATGCGGACCACGAAGGCGCGTTCGCGCTGCACCTTGGCTCAGTCGAGCCGGTCCACGTTCTCATCGGTCGGCGAGGTCGCTGCGCACGGGCTACCGCTGACGGCACGCCCAATGCAGGCCTGAAGACCGCATGGCGCGCGCTACCTCGCCGACGTCGGTCCATCGGCACGTTGTGATCGTGGTCGACGACGATGTGAACGTCCGACGCCTCTTTCCAGGACGCGCTCGAACGAGGCCGGCATGGAGGTGCACCTCGCCGCCACCGGCGAGGAGGCGGTCCGACTCGCGATGACCCAACCGCGACACCTGCGTGGTGCTGGCCGATGTTCGGATGCCGCGCATGGACGGCTGGGATCTTCGAGCGTCGAGCTGCGGCGGGTGACGCCCGAGCTGCCGGTCGTGCTGGTAACCGCCGACCGGCTGCTCAGCATCCGGGGCAGCGTGCGCGACAAGCCGGTGTCAGGCGACGAGATTGACGCCCTGGTGCGCACCAGCTGCGCCCATGCGGGCAGGTCGGAAAGCAAGACCGATGACGCGGCCGCGCCCCGTCGGACCGAAGGGAGGCCGGCGGCTCAGGGCTGTGCGGCGGCAGGTCCAGGATGATCAGCGACTCGCGCCGCACGCCACGACCGACCAGCCGGGCGAACAGGTCCGGCACGTACCAGCGCAGGAAGAAGAGCCGGCAGCCCAGGCAGAAGCCGCTGGCCGCCAGCAGCGCCTGCAGTGCCACCACGGCCGCCACCGGCAGCCAGCCCCACGGCGCGACGCCCAGCGCCAGCACGATGCTGCCGATCGCCAGGAAGGTCGCGCCCATGCGCCTGCGCGAAGCGCGGCGGCAGCTCGTGCTCCAGCTCGGACGTGCCGAGGTTGAGCCAGCGGCGCACCAGCGGCCACGGCCGGCTGAAGACGAACCAGCGCGTGCCGAAGAACGGCCGACGCCGCCAATGACACGCCGACCGCCGCGACCAGCAACCACGAGCCGAGCAGGTAGGCGATCACGCAGCGTCGCGCCGGATAAGGCGGCGCCCAGCCGCTGGGCGCGCGGGTCGATCCAGCGACCGGGCGCCGGTCGCGCGGCTGGCGCCAGGGTCGCCGCAATGGTCAGCGGACGAGAGAAGAAGGACATCGGGAGCTCCTCGAATGGGTCACATGCCGCATACGGGCGAGTGCGAGGAGCCGGGAGCGCGATGGTGGCTGCGGCGCCGTCAACGGCGTCGGGGCGTCGCTTACGCGGCGGCTCCCCGCCGCGTACATGTGCAAGGCTCACCCTCGAGTCGGCTGAGCAGATCGCTTGCGCACACCATCAGGCGGCAGAGTGTACCGGCGGCGCTCCGACAGTGCCACACCTTCCCTATTCTTCCCGCGCATGGACCGATTCGACCTCGTCATCATCGGCGCCGGGGCCGCGGGCGAGTCCGCGGCCTACGAGGGCCGCGAGCGTGGTGCCTCCGTGGCCATCATCGAGCGCGACCTGTTCGGCGGCGGCTGCCCGTTCTGGCAGTGCATGCCATCCAAGGCGCTGCTGCATGCGGCTGCGGTCCACCACGGCGGCGGCGAGTATCCGTGGCCGAAGGCATCGGCCTTTCGCGACTACATGATCAACCGCACCGATCGGGACTATCCGGACGACACCAGCCACGTCAAGGCGCTCTCCAAGGCAGGCGCGGAGCCGATCCGGGGCGAGGCTCGTTTCACCGGGACCGACCCGCTGACCGATCGAGGTCCGCGACCAGTCGGGCGCGACGCGCCAGCATCGAGGCCGGCAGCGTGGTGCTGGCGGTGGGCTCGCACTCCCGCATCCCGTCGCTGCCGGGGCTGAGGAATCGGGCCACTGGACCAACCGTGAGGGAACGTCGCTGCGGGAGCTGCCCGACGGGGTGGTCGTGCTGGGCGGCGGCCCCAGCGGCGTGGAGCTCGGCCAGGTCTATGCCCGCTATGGCGTGCCGGTCACCATCGTGCATCCGCGGGACCGCATCCACGACCGCGAGCATCCGCGGAGCTCCAAGTTCCTGGCCGATGCGCTGCGCGCGCGACGGCGTGGACGTGCGGCTGAACGCGAGGGCCACGGCGGTCCGAGCCCGGGCCGGCGAACGCGGCCGCCACGTCGTGGAGCTGTCCGATGGCACCACCGCCGAGGGCGCGGCACTGCTGATAACGGTTGGCCGCGACATCCCGCTCGATCGGCTCAACCTGGGCGTGATTGGCGTCGCACCGGAGGACGGCCGCGTCAAGGTCGACGACCGGCTGCGCATCGCGCCCAACGTCTACGTTGCCGGCGACATCGCCGGTCCGGAGCTCCACACCCACACCGCCCACTACCAGGGCGAGGTGGTGGCGCGCATCGCACTCGGCGACGACGTCAAGCCGGACCACTCGGCCATCCCGCGCGCGATCTACACCGATCCGGAGATCTCCTCCACGGGCCTGCTGGTCGAACAGGCGCGCGAAAAGGGCATCGACGCGCAGGAGTTCAGCCAGGAGCTGCGCCACTCCGCCAAGGGCCAGGCCACCGAAACGAACGGCCACGTCACCATCGTGGTCGACCGTCGAGCAACGAACGCTGGTCGGCGCCTTCATGGCCGGGCCCGGTGTCAGCGAGACGATCCATGAGGCGGTCCTGGCTGTGAAGCTCCAAACGCCACTGTCGGTGCTCGCCGACACGATCCACGCCTTCCCCACCGTCGCGCGCGTGATGGGCTCGCTCTTCATCCAGGCCGACAAGGAGCTCGGCTGACGCGAGCGACCTACTCCGGGAACTCCTCCGGGTGGAAGGCGTACGCCCACATCGACTGCGGCTGGATGCGGAAGAAGACGATTCCGTCGCCCCAGCTGTAGGGATCGGACTCGTAGTTCGCGCTCCACTGCCGATGGATCTCGTCGTGGTCCGGGTGGTCGCGGCGGATCCACTCGACCGTGCCGTTCACCGCCACCGCGATCCGGTCACCCTCGACGTGCACCGCCGAGCAGGCGGGGTTGCGACGAAGGTGCTTCGAGCTTGGTGGCGGCTCCGCCCGGTGCTGAGCGTGAAGCGGCCGTGGATGAAGAGGCTGTCGAGCGGCGAGACGCGCGGCTCGCCCTTGGCGTTGACCGTGGCGAAGGCGACGTGCTTGGTGCCGACCAGGTAGTTCGCCACCTGCCGCGCGTTCACCCGCCGCTCCGGCGTGACGATGGCCAGCATGTGCGGATTGGCGTTGGCCAGGTGGGCCTGGAACATGGCGTCGAGCTCGGCGAGCTCCGCATCGGTCTCGAACATCGCGCCAAGCGTAGCCGGATAGCATCCGAACGCCGATGGAGCAGGACCTGCTGCTGGCCGGCCTCTTCTTCCTGGCCGCGGTGCTGTACGGGATGGTGGGCCACGCCGGCGCATCGGCGTACCTGGCGATCATGGCGCTGGTCGGCGTGCCGCCGGCGGTGATGCGCCCGACCGCGCTGGTGCTGAACATCCTGGTTGCCAGCATCGTCAGCCTGCAGTTCGCCCGAGCCGGCTTCGTCAGGCCGATGGCCGCCCTTCCCTTCCTCGTCGGCTCCATCCCGGCGGCCTTCATCGGCGGCGCCATCGCTCTTGCCGCCAGAGGTCTATCGGCCCTTGGTCGGAGCGGTGCTGATCTTCGCGGCCTTCCGCTTCGGCGTCACCGCCAGCCGAGCCGGCGAGGAATTCCCGCCCCATGCGCCAGTCTTGCGGGCCGTCGTCAGCGGAGCGGTGATCGGGCTGCTGGCGGGTCTCACCGGAACTGGCGGCGGCATCTTCCTGACCCCGTTGCTCCTGGCCGCCGGCTGGGCCGGCACACGATTTGCCGCCGGCACGTCGGCGATCTTCATCCTGGCCAACTCCATCTCGGGCCTGGCCGGCAACTATCGCATCGGTCGGGAACGTCCCGAGTGCCATCCCGATCTGGCTGGCCGCGGTGGCGACTGGGCGGGTTCATCGGCTCCGAGCTCGGCAGCCGCAGGCTCCCCGCCCCGTGGCTTCGCCGCGGCCTTGCGCTTGTGCTGCTCGTCGCGGGCCTGAAGCTGATCTTCCTGCCCTAGGCCGGGCAGCAGCACGCCCGGGTTCAGCATCCAGGTCGGGTCCAGCGCCTGCTTGATGGCGCGCATGGCCGCCACGTCGGCCGCCCGCGGTCGCGTTCGAGCCAGGCGACCTTGGCCACCCCGATTCCGTGCTCGGCGCTGACCGTCCCGCCCATCGCGATCGCCAGCTCCAGGATGGCGGCGTCGACCGCCTCGTCCTCGGGTGGCGGCCCGACCACGTTGACGTGCAGGTTTCCGTCCCCCACGTGCCCGTACAGGTAGACCGATGCGTCCGGAGCCACCGCCCGGATCGCCTCCCTCACCTCCGCCGCGTACGAGGCGAGGCGGGAGACCGGGACGGCGACGTCCAGCTTGTGGGGCACGCCCTGGGCATTGACCGCTTCGGTGTGCCGCTCGCGCAGGCGCCACAGTCGCTCTCGCCCCGCCGGGTCGGCCGCGATCACCACGTCGCGGACCAGATCACCGGCCGCCTCGATCGCCTCGACCAGCCCATCCGATGGATCGGTGGCGCCGTCCGCTTCCACCAACAGGTACGCAGGATGCGGCTCGCGGAATGGGCGATCGCCGCCCGCGTGGTCGAGGACCAGCCTCATGCCCGTCATCGAAGAACAGCTCCGCGGCCAAGAGGTTCGGCAGCGCGCGTCGCAAGGCGGCCGTCAACTCCACGGCTGCACCGGCGTCATCGACCGCAAGCAGCGCGACCGCTCGGCGCGACTGCAGCGGCAGCAGCCGCAGCCGCGACCCGGGTGATGACCGCCAAGGTGCCCTCGCTGCCGGCCAGCAGTGACGGCAGGTGGTAGCCCGTGTTGTCCTTCACCAGGCCGGGCAGCCGGCGCAGGATAGATCCATCGGCCGTCACCGCCTCGATGCCGACCAGCTGCGCCCGCATCGGTCCATGCCGGAACACGTGCATGCCGCCAGCGTTCGTGGCGACCATGCCGCCGATCGTCGCGCTGTCGCGCGCGCCGAGGTCGACGCCGAAGCCGAAGCCAGCCTGCCTGACGTGCTTCTGCAGCGCCCCCAGCGTGGCCCCAGCCGCCACCGTCACCTCGCCGCCGGTGGCGTCCACCGGCTCCAGGTCGCGCATCCGCGAGAGCGACAGCACCACCTGCTCGCGGTCAGCCACTGCCCGCGGCACGGATCCGCCGACCAGGCCCGTGTTGCCGCCCTGTGGGATGACCGCCGCGCCCTGCTTCCCGGCACGCGCGCCAGCAGCGGCGACCACCTGCTCGGTCGACTCAGGACGCACCACGGCGGCGGCGCGGCCAACCCAGCGGCCAGTCCAATCGCGCTCGTAGCCGGCCCGCAGGTCCGGATCGGTCAGGACGTGGCGCATCACCGACCGCCTCGCGGAGCGCGGAGATGAGAGATGGCGCAGACACGGCGCAATGCTGCCCGATGCCTCAGGGCTGAAGTGTGCCTCTGGCGCGGAACGAGATCCAGCCGATCGCGATCGCTGCCGCCCCGAGCATCACGAAGAGCGGCCAGGGTCCGAGGAAGATCCCGCGGATCCCAAACGCCAAGAGGCCAATGGCGGCCCACAGCGAGACGGTCATGAGTCTCCGCGACGGCCGCTGGAGTACCGCGCGCGCCAGCAACGTCCCGAACACCGCCAGGATGCCGAAACCAATTGCCAGCAGCCAGGTCACCTGCGGGCCGCCATACGCCAGCGCATAGGTCAGCAGGTAGATCGCGTAGGCGCCCACCAGGACGGCGAGGATTCCCCAGCTCCAGCCGGCCACGGACACGCCGCGCGGTCGAGGCGGAGCCGCCGCGGCGGCAGGCGGAATGGCCACCTCGGAGCCACGGAAATGGGCAAGCAGGGCGACCCGTCCGCTGACGCCCAGCTTCACGTAGATGCTGGACAGGTGGGACCGCACCGTCGCCTCGCTCAGGGAGAGGTGCTCCGCGATCTCCCGCGCCGTCACTCCGGTGAGCGCCTCGTCCAGCACCGCCTGCTCCGCCGTGGTGAGCGCGGAGAGCCTCGCGATCGTCATCTCCGAGTCATCCGTCTGCATGGCACAAGGTTGGGCGTCCGCGCCGACGCCCGCATCCGTCAAACAGAGGAAAGATGCCCTCGGCACCGATGAATTTGTGCTCCTGCGAGCGGACTGTCACGATCCAGAGCGTGATCGCCGAGCCGCTCCCGATGCTCGCCCGCCCGCTCGACACGCGCGGCCGGCCGCTGCACGACCTGCGCATCAGCGTCACCGACCGCTGCAACTTCCGCTGCGTCTACTGCATGCCGCGGGCGGTCTTCGGCCCGGACCACGCCTTCCTGCCCCGCGACGAGCTGCTGAGCTTCGACGAGATCACGCGGCTGGTCGGCGATCTTCACGCGGCTGGGCGTCGAGAAGGTGCGCCTGACCGGCGGCGAGCCGCTCGTCCGTAGAGACCTGCCGGCCCTGGTGGCCAGCTGGCGGCAATCCGCCGGCGTGCGCGACCTGACCCTCACCACCAACGGCGTGCTGCTGCCGGCGCACGCCGCGGCAGCTTGCGGGAAGCGGGCCTGCATCGGGTCACCATCAGCCTGGACGCCGATGACGACGAGACCTTCATGCGCCTGAACGACGCCCGCGTGCCGGTCTGCCGGGTGCTGGCCGGGATCGAGGCGGCCGAGGCGGCCGGACTGGGGCCGATCAAGCTGAACATGGTCGTGAAGCGCGGCTGGAACGAGCACGCCATCCTGCCGATGGCGCGGCGCTTCCGCGGGACGGGGCGCATCCTGCGGTTCATCGAGTACATGGACGTCGGCCACTCGAACGGCTGGCGCCTGGACGAGGTGGTGACCGCGGACGAGATCCTGTCCACGGTTGCGTCGGAGTTTCCGCTGGAGCCGATGCCGCCCACGAAGCCCGGCGAGGTGGCGGAGCGCTACCGCTATGCCGATGGCGCAGGCGAGATCGGCGTGATCGCCTCGGTCAGCCGGCCGTTCTGCGGCACCTGCGACCGCGCCCGCCTGTCCGCCGATGGCCAGCTGTACACCTGCCTGTTCGCGACCCGCGGCCACGACCTGCGCGCGCTGCTGCGAGGAGGCGCGTCAGACGAGGAGCTGGAGGCCGACCTGCGCGGCATCTGGGAGCGGCGCGACGACCGCTACTCAGAGATCCGCTCGGCAGAGACCGTCGAGCTGCCCAAGGTGGAGATGAGCTACATCGGCGGCTGATTCATCCTCGTGACGTCACGGCAGGACCTTCAGGACCGCCATGGACGCGGCGCTCGCTCGGAGCATCGGACAGGATCGCGTACTGCCCTTCCATCAGAACGACCTTCATGACGTTCCCGCAGTAGCCCAATTTCCCGCGGCCTCGGCGTTCTGTTCGGGCTGACGGGCCTCAGGAACCATCACGTCGTCCACGAACCTGAGGAATGCGTCGCGATCGTCCTTGAGAGTTTCTGCAGAGAATCGGTGATGGATTCCAACTGTCTGACGGCGACGTCCGGGTCGATCACGTCGGCATCGGTGAGCTCCAGGAACGCGAGGCTCTCGGCCACCAGCCGCATGAGGATCTCGTTCATCGGTCTAACGACTCCGCGCTGGATCGGACCGCGGCGGTCGCGGAGCGAGCCGCCGGCGCGGCCGCGCGTAACCGCCAGGATCTCGGCCACGATCGCGCGCGCAACTTCCTCCGGTCCCTCGGCCCCGATGTCCAGCCCGGCTGGTGCATGCAGCCGGTCGAGCGCCTCGGGTTGGCCGAGCTCGGCGAGCATCTGCTCCGTCCGGCCGCGCGGACCCAGCACGCCCAGGTAGGCGCGTGTCGGCGCCCAGGAACGAGCCAAGGTAGGCGATGTCGCGCAGGTAGTTGTGGCTCATGAGCACCACCGCCGTGCGCGCATCGGGCTGCATGGCCGCGGCGGCTGCATCGGGATCGGCGTCGCAGAAGTCGCCGGCGCCTGGGAAGTCGCTCGGGTTGAGCAGGGCGCGTCGCACGTCCGCGACGGTCACGCGCCAGCCCAGCTCGGCCGCCTGGCGCACGAGTGGGATCGCATCGTGGCCGGCGCCGCACACGATCAGGCGCGTCGGCGGCAGGATCGGCTCCTGCAGGACGCGCGCGCCATCCTCTTCGGTGAGGCGCGGGCATGTCGAAGTCCGGCGCATCGGCCTGGAACCGATGGCTGCCGGCATCCGGTCCGCTGAGCAGGTCGTCACCAGGCCGCCGGGCTGCTGGCGCAGGACTCGGCCGCAGTGGCCAGGGCGCCGGCCGTCGGCTCCACGAACACCTCGAACGACCCGTTGCAGCCCAGGCCGTAGCCCCAGACCGCATCGTCGTCGGCCGTCAGGTCGAAGCTGGCCAGGCGCGGCTCGCCGTGAGCGCATGACCTCGCGACCGATGCGAGCCACGTCGTCCTCCAGGCAGCCACCGGAGATGTTGCCGATTGGCTCGCCTTCCGCCGGGATGAGCAGGCGGGCACCGGCGTGCCGGTAGGTAGAGCCGGTGGTGGCGACGATGGTGGCCAGGGCCATCGGCTCGCCGCGGCGCCTGCTCCTCGATGGCGTCCAGGATGCGCTCAGCTCCGACACGCGACGGATGGTACCCGCGCTGGAAGCGTCAGACTCAGCGCGTGCGGGACCCACCGGATCGTCCGTTCGCCTGGCGCAGGCGTGGAGACGAGGTGCTCATCACCCATGTGGGAGGCGGGCCGCCGTGCTGCGGCATGCCACGGCCGCGAGCTTCCCCGAAGACATCCAGCGGCTGGACGACGGGGCGGCGCAGCTGCTCATGGCCAGGCTGACAGGCAACTTCAAGCGCGGCAACGAGCGACGCTGATCAGACGGCGCGGAACACCAGCGCGGCGTTCATGCCGCCGAAGCCGAACGAGGTGGAGAGCGCCGCATCCGGGCCGCGCGGCGCACGGCTCGCGTCAGGACGTTGAGGTCGCAACGCGGGTCCAGGTTCGCCAGGTTGCAGGTCGCCGGCAGGCAGCCCGCGTCCAGCGCCATGACCGTGATCGCCGCCTCGATCGCCCCTGACGCACCCAGGGCGTGCCCGTACAGGCCCTTCGTGCCCGAGACCGGCACCGTCGCCGCGTGCGCGCCGAGCGCCAGGTGCAGCGCCTTCGCCTCGGCCAGCTCGTTGAGCTGCGTGGATGAGGCATGCGCGTTGACGTAGCCGATCGCCTCCGGCCGCCAGCGCCGGCATCGGCCAGCGCGGTGGTCACCGCGGCGGCGGCGGCCTCGCCGGAGGGCAGCGGCGCGGTCAGGTGGTAGGCATCGGTCGAGGCGCCGAAGCCCGCCACCTCGCCCAGGATGCTGTGCACCCCGCGCCTCGGCCGCATCCCGCTCCTCCAGGGCCAGGATCGGCGGCTCCCTCGCCCATCACGAACCCGTCGCGGTCGACATCGAACGGGCGGGAGGCGGTGGCGGGGTCGTCGTTGCGCGCGGAGAGGACGCGGATCATGGCGAATGCGCCGAAGGTGAGCGGCGCCAGCGGCGCCTCCGCGCCACCCGCCAGGGCCGCATCCACGATGCCGGCTCGGATGGCGTGGAACGCCTGGCCGATCGCCATCGCGCCGGAAGCGCACGAGTTCGCGTTGCCGATCGACGGCCCACGGATGCCCGAGGTCGATGGACACGTTCGACGCGCCTGCACCGCCGAAGACGGCGGTCGCCAGCGTGGGCGCCACGGCCCGCACGCCGCGCTGCACGTAGTTGGCATGCTGCTCCTCGCCGAACGCCACGCCCCCAGCGCCGAGCCGATCCAGATCCCGGTTCGATCCGCGTACCGGGAGTCATCGGTCCATCCCGCCTGCTCGACCGCCATGCGGGCGGCCGCCACCGAGAGCTGGCTGAACCGGTCCAGCCGTCGCGCCCGTTTGGCGTCCAGGTAGTCCTCCGGCCCGGAAGTCGTCGATCTGGGCCGCCAGCTGCGACGGGAAGGCGAGGCGTCGAAGCGGTCGATCTGCGCACGGCGGAGCGGTTGGCCAGCACGCCGGCCCACAGGCCGTCAGCGCCATGCCCGACGGGCGTCACCGCCCCGATGCCGGTCACGGCCACGCGTCGGCGCGTCATGCAGCCGCCTCCGCCAGCGCCTTCACCCGGCGCAGCGTCCGGCCGGCGATGGCGTCGATGAACTGCGGGCCGATGACCCGGCGGCCGCCAAGCCGCCGACCAGCGGCCAGCTCGACTCCAGCGCGTGGTGGATGCTCACGTCCCAGCCGCCGTCGCTGCGGCTCGAACTGCCAGGCGACCTCCATGCCGCGCGTCACGCCGCCGGTGTGCGTGAACTCGATCCGACGCTGCGTCGGGCAGCGGGCGCTGGATCGCCTCCCAGCGGACGGGGATCGGGCCGCGGCGCGCGCCCATGGCGAAGCGCCGATCGCCGTTGGCGGATGGCACGCGGCGCACGTAGCGATAGTGCGGCAGCCGCTCCGGCCAGCGCTCGATCTCGGCCGCCAGCGGAAAGATCCGCTCGTAGGGAGCGCGGATGCTGGACGCGCATCACGCTCTGCATGGCATCACGGCCAGCAGCACCTGCGCCAGGAAGACCGGCGACAGGGCGTCCGAGGCCGGGCGCAGGTCGCCGAGCGCCGATCCCAGCCGTGCCGCGAGCTGAGGGCGGCGCTGCGAGGCGTCGAATGGCGTAACCCATCACTGGCTGCGTGGCCAGCATTCCCTGGACCAGCCAGGTCAGCGCGTCCTTGGCGGCAGAACGCCTCGCGACGGGCGGCGACGGTAACGGCTGCGCTGCCGCGTCGTCGTCGCCGGCGGCCAGCGCCTCGGCCGCGGCGCGGGCGGAACGCAGCGCGCGGAAAATCCCCTCCCCGGTGAACGGGTCGATGAACCCGGCCGCATCGCCGATCAGCATCCAGCCTCGTCCCGCGCGTCCCGCGCACCCGGTGTCCGATCGGCGAGGCCGCCGCGGATCGGGGTCAGGCGCTTGAGGCCGCTGCAGGCGCGCCGCCACGGCCGGGATGCCCTCGATCGCCGCCTGGAAGCGCTCCTCGGCCGACTCGCCGGTCGCCGTCCATCGGCAGCGCCATGCCCACGTTCAGCCGGTTGCCGGAGAACGGCGCCAGCCCGACGTACCAGTCGCGCGCCACATGCATCTCGCCGTGGTCGGCCAGCTCGGGCAGGCCCTCGTAGTGCGCGACCAGCCCCAGCCGGCGCGGCGCGCCCGACGCCGCGCTCCACGCGTCAGACGCTGCGCGCGACCCGCGAGCGGGCACCATCGGCGCCGATCAGCCAGCGGCAGCGCACGGTCCGGCGGCCCGTGCGCGGTGCGCAGACTGGCTCCGACCACCCGACCGCCGGCGCCGTCCTGGCCGCCGCGCCAATGGACGTCGTCCAGGGCGGTGCGCTCCATCAGGCGGGCGCCGCAGGCCGACCGCATGCGCGGCCAGGGTGGCATCGAAGCGCTCGCGATCCAGGCCCCAGGAATGACGCGGACCCGCCGCATCGCGATAGCCCATGTCGACCGCGTCGCCACCGCGGATCACGCGCATCCCGTTGAGCGGCAGCGCGTCGGCGCGCCACGCGTCCTCCGGCACGCCCGAGAACGGCGAGCTCCTCGGCGATGCGCGGACTGGCGTACTCCGCGCAGGCCTTCGGTCGTGGATGCGCGTGGGACTCAACCAGCAGCACGTCCCGGCCGGCGCGCGCCAGGGCGGCCGCGGCCGCCGAGCCGGCCGGCCCGGCACCCACCACCAGCACCTCGCACCCCAGGTCGCTCATCGATACACCGTGGTCACCCGCGGCCACCACGCGGGCGTTCGCGCGACTCGACGCAGAGCCCGCCTCGGTCGCCAGGGCGTCCAGCTCGCGCAGCGTGTAGGCGCGGCGAGCGGAGAGGACGCCGTCGTGGCGGGTGTATCGGCCCCGCGTGAAGGCCAGCACCGGGGCCGCCGCCATCAGAAAGGCGAGCCGCCCACGGCGGAGGTCGTTGACCACTACCGCGTCGCGAGCCACCCGCCGCATCTCGCGCAGGGCGATGACCGCGTCCCGCGGATCAAGGTGATGGAGCAGGAGGGATGCGTGCACCACGTCGACCGCGCCATCGGTCAGCGGCAGGGCACGCACGTCGGCACTGCAGAAACTTCACACCATTCGTATTCGCCAGGTTACGGCGGGCGATGGTCAGCACCTCGGGCGCAGGTCGGCGACCAGCACCGTCGCCCGGCGCTGGCGCAGCAGCCGGCGCGCGAAGTCGCCCGATCCGGCACCGATGTCCAGCACCGACGGATCGGCCCGGCCGTTGAGCAGCGCCGCTCACCGCCCGCACGCTGTCGCCGACGCCGCCCGGCAGGCGGTTGAGCATCGCCATCTCGCGCAGGTTGATGCGCAGGTCTCGCGGATCGAGCGTTGCCTCGTCCAGGTGCTCGTGGTCGCTGGCCCGGGCGCGGAGCGTGTTCATTCGGGACCTCGGGGCGTGCCGCGATGCTACCCCAGGAACGCTCGCAGCCCACTCCGACTGCCGGTCCCCGTAGGCGGCCGTGGCATGTAGGCTGCGCCCAGATGCGGTTGGACGAGGTCATCCGGGCCGTCGAGGTCCACGCCGGTGGCGAGCCGGGGCGCGTGATCGTGGGCGGCGTGCACGACGTGCCGGGCGCCACCATGCTCGAGAAGCGCAACCACCTGTGGCACGAGGGCGACCGGCTGCGGAAGCTGATGCTGCGCGAGCCGCGCGGCTACCCCGCGCTGTGCGCCAACGTCCTGCTTCCGCAACGCGACCCGAGGCCGATGCCGGCTACGTGATCATGGAACAGGCCGAGTATCCGGCCATGTCCGGCTCGAACACCATCTGCACCGCCACCGTCCTGATCAACGAGGGCCTGGTCCCGGTACGTGAGCCAATCACCGACCTGGTGCTCGAGGCTCCGGCTGGCCTCATCCGCGTCAGCGCGGAGGTGCGTGACGGCAATGCCCGCACCATCACCTTCGAGAACGTGCCGGCCTTCGTGCACAGGCTGGACGTGCCGGTGGAGGTGCCGCAGGTCGGGACCGTGACCGTCGATGTCGCGTGGGGCGGCATGTTGTACGCCCTGACCGATGCATCCGCCCTCGGCTTCCGCCTCACGCCGGACGAGGGGCGAGACCTGGTGCGCATCGGCGAGATGGTGAAGGCGGCCGCCCGCGAGCAGATTCCGGTCACGCATCCGGAGCAGCCGGAGCTGGCCGGGATCTGATCATGGAGCTGGACGGGCCCGCCATCGGTCCCCGGCGCGGACGCCAAGAACACGGTCGTGGTCTCGTCCGGCACGCTCGACTGGTCAGCGGCCGGAGTCCTTCACCGGCGTGCTGGACCGCTCGCCGTGCGGCACCGGCACCTGCGCGCGGATGGCCGTGCTCCATGCCCGTGGCCGAGCTGGGCATCGGCCAGGACTTCGTCCACGAGGGAATCCTGGGCACCACCTGGACCGGTCGGCTGCTGCGGGAGACGACGACTCGGGTCCGTCTCCGCGGTGGTGCCGCAGCTGACCGGATCGGCCTGGATCACCGGCCGCACCGAATACCGCGTGGATGACGACGACCCGTTCCCCGACGGCTTCACGGTCGGCGACCTGTGGGGTCTCACCGACTGACCTCCGGTCACGCTGGCTCGTGTCCGAATGCGTATGAACCACCGGAGCCGATGCGACCGTTCAGGATCTGCACCCTCGCCCTGACCCTTGCCGCGCTGGTGGCGTGCAGCAGCGCGCGCGACTCCCGGCGCCGCCGTCCCCGCCGCGCAGAGCGCAGCTGCCGCCACCGCCAGCCCGGCGCCGGCCAGCGCGATCTCCCTCGCCCCAGCCCACGCCAGACGAGCGGCCGCTGCAGGGACTGCTGCCGGCCGACTTCCGCGGAACCGAAGCCCATACCTTCCCCGTCGGCCAGGACATGCTCGCGCGGCTGGCAGCGGCGGTCGGCATTCGCCGCCGCGCGCTGGAGGCGGCGTACGCCAGCGACCATGGGCCGGCCTTCGTCCAGATGTACGCGCTGCGCGCGACGGGTCACGACCCGCAGGAGCTGCTCGACGCGCTGCCGCAGGCGGCTTATCCCAGCGCGCCAGCCGGCTCGATCTCCGTCGCGCCGGGCCGGTTGGGAGATCGCGATGTGACCGTCGTCAGCGAGCCCAACGAAGCCGGCACCATCGGGTCCTTCTATGCACTGGTCGACGGCGGAACCCTGATCGTGGCGCAGGCCCTCGTCGAGCCGGTCGCGGAGGCGGCCTTCGAGGAACTGCCGTAGCCGGGCAGGCGGATCTATCCCTTCGCCGGTTCCGGCGACAGCGCAGCCATGACGGGCGCCGGCCCCGCCAGCGGCAGCCGAACGGTGAAGGTCGATCCCTTCCCGATGCGGCTCTTGACCGTGATCTCGCCGCCCATCAGCTCGACCAGCCGTCGCGCTCCGGCCAGCCCGAGCCCGGTGCCGGCCACGGTCCTGGCATTGGCCCCGCGGTACATGGGCAGGAAGATGCGACCCATGATCCTGCGGCGCGATGCCGATGCCCTGGTCCGCGATCGAGACCACGGCATCGCTCTCGTCGACGGCGACCTTGACCTCGATCACCCCGCCCTCCGGACTGAACTTGACCGCGTTGCCGAGCAGGTTGTCGAGCACGCGGCCGACGCGCGCCGGATCCCAGGTTCCCGACGATTGATGCTCGCTCGAGCGTGGTGGTGAACCGGTGCGTCTCGGCCGCCGCGCCCTGGTGCTCGTGCACACGCTCTTCGAGGATCGCCACCAGGTCGGTTGGCTGCAGCTGCAATGGGACCTCCTGGCCGGCACGCAGCAGCGTCACGTCCATGAACTCCGAGACGAGACTGGTCAGCCGCTTGGCGCTCTCGTCGATGTCGCCCAGCCAGCGCTCGACCGCGGCCATATCCTGTTGCTCGCCCGACAGGTGACGGCGCGCGAGCTGCGCGTAACCGCGTATGGCAGCCAGCGGAGTGCGCATGTCGTGCGAGGTGACCGCCATGAACTCCTCCTGCAGCCGAAGGGACTCCTGCGAGTCGCTGAGGAGTCGCGCGGTGTCCACCGCCGCGCCCGCCCGCCGGCCGAGTTCTTCGAGCATCGCCACCTCCTCCGCGCTGAGCGGCGGACGCCGGGACGAGTTGCCAACCGTGACCGCGCCGAACACCTGACCCCGGCCGACCAGCGGCACGGTGAGCACCTCGCGCAGGCCAAGGGAGCGGAGGGCTTCCAGGTGCTCGGCATCGCGCGCGCCAGCGCTCAATGCCTCCTCGGTCACCTCCCGGACGTGCAGCGATCGGCGCCTCCGCATCACCTCCTGAAAGCCTCCAGGCTGCGACAGGTCGGTCGGCCAGCGCTGTTCGATCTCCTCTCCGCGCCGGCGCACCTCGGGATCGAGGTGGGCCACGCCGACTCGTTCCACGGCGTCGCCCTCGCCGAGAACGTCGAAGGCACACCAGTCGGCAACGGACGGAACGACCAGCCACGCGATGCGACTCAGGGTGTCGTGATAGTCGGTCGTCTCCCCCAGCAGGGCGCTGGCGCGCAGCAGGAAGGAGAGGCGCCATTCGACCTGCTTGAGGGCGGTGATGTCCTGGAACGAGGTGACCACCAGGTCCGCGTCGAGGGTCGGTCCCGGCAGGAGACGAGCGCGCACCAGCGACCACCGATCGTGCTCGCTGCCCGTCGAACGGAACCGAATCGTCGCCTCCGCATCGGTCTCTCCGGCGTACACCCGCCTGGTGGGCAGCACCGTTGGGTCCAGTGGGCGGCCGTCATCGTCCAGCAGCTCGAAGCGGTCCACCATGCTGGCCGAGCTACGTCCAATGATCTCGGCCGCAGCGTCGTAACCAATCAGCCGAGCAGCGGCGGCGTTCGCGTAGCGCAGGGTCCCGGCGCGGTCGAGGACCGTTACCCCGTCCGCGATGTTGTCGAAGATCTGTGGCAGGAGGCGTCGAACGTCGTCGTCCGGAGGAGCAGGATGGATCACGCGCTGCGTGTCAGTCACGTTCGCAAAGCGCCTTCGTCTCCTCGTCAAGTCGTGCCAGATCGAACGGCTTCTGGAGCCACGAAACCGCACCGATCTCGGCGGCCTCGCGGTCGATCCGGAAGTGGGCCGCCACCACCACCACCGGCAGGTTCTTCCACCGCTCGTCATCGTGAAGGCGACGGGACAGCTCCCACCCGTCCATGCCGGGCATGCGCAGATCCAGGAACACGACGCAGGGCGCCCAACCGTTCTCGAGACGCCGCAGCGCCTCCGACCCGTCGGCTGCGGTGCGAACGCCATGACCGTAGCCACGCAGCGCCCCGGCATAGATCTCGCGCAGCGCCGGGTCGTCCTCGACGACCAGGACCTGGTGGAAGCCTCCTCGCCCGCTATGGCCAGTTCCTCCAAGGACGCGCGACAGCACCGCGCCTGCGCACGGCGATACACGAGCCGCGCCGCTGCACGTGGCGTGCCGAGTCCGGAAGGTTAGGAGAGTGAATGGCTGGGGCGGAAGGATTCGAACCTTCGATCTCCTGATCCAGAGTCAGGCGCCTTACCGCTTGGCCACACCCCAGCGAGGGGACCCGATGATACCAGCCATCGGGCTGATACCAGCCTTCGGCGCGAGCTCGAACGTGCGCCGGTGACACGATGCACTGACCCCGTTGGCGCGGCGCACCGCCGTTCGTACATGCCGTGAATAGCCCGGTCGGGGTGCTGACCGCTCACGCGGGCGCAGCGTACCGTGCGGCCGTGGTACAGGGAGTTCAACCCCGCGAATGGCGCAAGTTCGGCTTTGGCGGTCCGCCCGAGCCGTGGGCGCATGACGCCCAGCGCGATCTCGACCGGCTCGCCACCTCCTATTACCTGGCGGTGCTCGATGCCCGGCGCCGCCTCATCGCGCTCGAGGCTGACGCCGGCCGGAGGCACGAGATCGATGAGCTGCTGATGACGGCCACCCGCCACAAGCACGAGATCGACTACACGCTGCGCCACTGGGCGACCCCGGTCGAGCGGGCGCGCGTCACTGACCGGCTCGGCTCGCTGATGCGCATCAGCCGGCGGCTGGACAGCCTGGAGCGCAGTCCGCACGGCGACGACTTCCTCCCCGACGCTGCCTGAGCACACCCGCCCGTAGACTTGGGCCACCATGGCCCGCTTCCCGCTCCTTTCCGACGTGCTCGCCGCGCGCCATCGGCTGCGCGGCATTGCGCTGCACACGCCACTCGAACCGTCGCCAACCCTGGCCGACGAGAGCGGCAGCGCCGAGGTGCGCCTGAAGCTGGAGCTTCTCCAGCCGACCGGCGCCTTCAAGATCCGCGGCGCCTTCAACAAGGTGGCGCTGATCGCCGCCGACACGCCCGATGCCCGCCTGGTGACCGCTTCCACCGGCAACCACGGCATCGCGGTGGCCAGCGCCGCCGCGCGGTACGGCATGCGCCTGACCGTGCTGGTGCCGGCCGCGGCCTCGCCAGCCAAGCTCGAACGCCTTCGCGCCCTGGAGTCGGACGACTGCGTGGTCGAGGTCTTCGGTCGCGAGTACGACGACGTCGAGATCGAGGCGCGCCGGCGTCACAACGAGGGGATCGCCACCTACGTGGAGCCGTACGGCGACCCGGACGTGATCGCCGCCCAGGCGACCGTGGCGGTCGAGGTGCTCGAGGACTGGCCCGACTGCGACGCCTTCGTGGTGCCGATCGGCGGTGGTGGGCTCATCTCCGGCATCGGGCTCTGGGTCAAAGCACTGCGGCCCGGGATGCGCCTGGTCGGCGTGCAGCCATCGGCCTCGCCGCCGATGTACGTCTTCTTCGAGTCCCGCTCCACCAAGCCGGTCCCCATCGCTCCAACACTGGCCGATGGCGTGTCCGGCAACATCGAACGCGACAGCATCACCTGGAAGATGTGCCAGCAGCTGGTGGACGAGGTGGTGCTGGTCGACGAGGAGCAGATCGCCGACGCGATGGCATGGGCGCTGGAGGTGCACCACCTGGCCATCGAGGGCAGCGCGGCGCTGCCCATCGCCGCCCTGCGGGCGCGGCTCGGGGCGCTGGCCGGGCGGCGCGTGGCGGCTGTGCTGACGGGCCGGAACGTTGACGTCGCCACGCTCAGGGCCGTCCTGGACCGATGACGCTGCTCTCCCTGCGCGGCATCGCCAAGGCATTCGGCGGCCGCCAGATCCTGCGCGGGGTCGACCTGGAGCTGCCCGACGGTGCCCGCATCGGCCTGGTTGGGCCGAACGGCTCGGGCAAGTCGACCCTGCTGCGCATCGCAGTCGGCGAGGAGGAGGCCGATGCCGGACAGATCACCCGCCAGCGCGGCCTGCGCCTGGCGATGCTGGCGCAGCACCCGCTTGGCGACGAACGCTCACCGGCCTCCACGCTGCGGGACGCCCGAGCCGACCTGCGCGCGATCGACGAGGGACTGGCGGAGTGCGACCGGCATCTCGCCGATCCATCGGTCTACAACGACGGTGCCCGCATGGAGGCCGTGCTGGCGGAACAGGCCCGGCTGTTGGACCGATACGAGCGCGCCGGCGGTCCGGCGTTCGAGGGCCGGGTCCGGGCGATGCTGGCCGAGGTCGGGTTGGAGGAGCACGAGCTGGAGCTGCCGACCCGCGTGCTCAGCGGCGGTCAGCGCAAGCTGATCGGCCTGGCGGCGGCCATCATCCAGGACCCGCAGCTGCTGCTCCTGGACGAGCCGGAGGCGCACCTGGACCTTCAGGGTCGGGAGCGGCTGCAGGGGCTGATGACGCGCTTCGGCGGCGGGATCCTGGCGGTCAGCCACGACCGCTACCTGCTCGACGAGACCGTGACCGACATCGCCTCCCTGGATGGCGGCCAGGTGCGCGTCTGGCCGGGCAACTACACCGCCTATGCGGTGGCGCGCGAGCTGGAGCTGAAGCGCCAGCAGGCGCACTACCTGGCCCAGCGCAAGGAGATCGAGCGACTGGAGGAAGCCTCGCGACGGCTGATCCAGTGGGCGCGGTCCGTGCCGGCCAGCCAGTCGAACAAGGGCCTCATGAACGCCGCCCGCAACCTGCAGCGGCGCGTGGAGCGGATGGACAAGGTGGAGCGGCCGGTGCTGGAGCGGCGGCGCATCGGGCTGGAGCTGCATCCGCACCAGCGCGGCGGCAAGCGCGCCGCCGAGCTGCGCGCGGTGGGGATGGACTTCGGCGAGCACCGCGTGCTGCACGGCGTGGATGTGACGGTCATGCACGGCGAGCGCGTCGGCGTGGTCGGCGAGAACGGGGCGGGCAAGAGCGTGATGCTCAAGACGCTGGTCGGCGAGCTGGCTCCGACCGCCGGCGAGGTGTGGGTCGGCCCCTCGATCCGGATCGGCTACCTGGCCCAGGACCAGGACACCCTCGACCCGGACTCGACGCCGCTGGCCACCCTGCGGGCGAGCTTCCCAGGCACCGAGGAGCAGGCCGTCGCGCGGCTGATGACCTTCCTGTTCGACTACGAGCAGGTGCGGCGCCCGATCCGGACGCTTTCCGGCGGAGAGCGAACGCGGCTGCAGCTGATGCTGCTGATGCTGTCCGGCGCCAATCTGCTGGTGCTGGACGAGCCGACCAACCACCTGGACATCGAGTCGATCGAGACGCTGGAGGCTGCCATCGAGGCGTTCGAGGGAACGGCCATCTTCATCAGCCACGACCGCTACTTCCTGGACCGGATGGCCGATCGGGTGGTGGAGGTGCGCGATGGCGCCGCGCAGTCCTGGATCGGCGGCTATAGCGACTGGCTCGCCCGTCGCGCCGAGGTGGCGACGCCGCTTGCCGCGGGCGGTAGCATCCGGGAGTGACCGAGCAGGCCCCGCCCCCGGCATCGGACGCCGATCAGGCGGTCCCGACCGAACCAGCGGAACCGACCGAGCCGGACCAGCCGACCGAGCCGCCGCCGGCGGGGTCGTCCTCCGTCGCGACGGCGACGCCCGATCGCCGCGGCAGCTCCGGCACCGCCCTGCTGGGCATCCTGCTGATCACCGTCGGCGTCTTCTTCTTCATCGGTCAGTGGCTGAACATCGACTGGGGTGCCGCCACGTGGCCGTTCTACGTGATCGCGCCCGGCTTGGCGCTGATGGCCTGGGGACTCACCCAGCGGGATGGATCGGGGCTGACGGTGGCGGGCAGCATCACGACCATGGTGGGGCTGGTGCTGCTCTACCAGAACGCCACCGGCCATTGGGAGAGCTGGGCCTATGCCTGGGCGCTGGTCGGGCCCGGCGGCAGCGGACTGGGGATGCTGCTCTACGGCACTCGCAGCGGCAATCGCAAGATGGCGCGCGACGGGTTCTGGCAGATCCTGGTGGCCATCGGCCTGTTCGTGGCCGGCTTCATCTTCTTCGAGGGGATCATCGGCATCAGCGGTGAGCGCCTGCCGCTACCCGAGTGGGTGCTGCCCGTGGCGGTGATCGCCATTGGCCTCCTCGTCCTGGTCCGCGGCTTCACCGCCCGCGATCACCGCGCCGACGCGTAGCGCGTCACCTGCCTAGCGGCGCTGCCGCGCGTCCCGCCGCGTCGGTCGCAGGTGAATGCGGATGCCGTTTGGCGCCTGTCGTCGCTCCGCACGGGCCACGCGCTCCTCGGCCTGCATCACGGCGTAGTGAACGCCGGTAATCCAGCATGTCGACCATCTCTGGTTCCATCCTTCCGTCACCACCCATTGATCCTTTGCTGGTGACGCACAGCAGCGTACCGCGCCGAGCGTCACCTGTCAACCATGGTTGACTGGTGATGTATCCTAGTGGGGTGAAACCAACCATCCTCTGGCCACAGCCTGGCGATCGCGAGCCCGCGCCGGACGTGGCCCTGCATCTCGTGCAGGACTTCGTGAACACCAATGACGTCGAGGGCGGCGACGACGAGCTGGGCAGCGCCCAGCTGCTGGGCGACTGGCTGTCCGAGCGCGGCCTGCTGGACCGATCCGACGGCGTGCCCGAGGCCGCCTGGCGGCGCGCGATCGACATCCGCGAGGGCCTGCGCGCCCTGGGCCGCGTCAACAACGGGGAGCCGCTGGACGCCAGGCAGCTGGCGGCCATGAACCGCGCCGCCGCCGAGGTGCCGGTGCTGGTCGGCGTGGAGTCGACCGACTGGCGCCTGCGGCCGGCGGAGGGCGGCGTCGATGGCTTCCTGGGCGGCATCCTGGCCACCCTGGCCCGCGCCATGGCCGATGGCAGCTGGTCGCGCGTCAAGTCGTGCCGCAACGACACGTGCCGCTGGCTCTTCTACGACCACTCCCGCAACCGATCGGGGACGTGGTGCACCATGGCCATCTGCGGCAGCCGCATGAAGTCGCGGGCGTATCGGTCCCGACAGAAGGCCGCCGGCGCCTGAGGCGCGGTATCTGAAAGTCGGCGCGGCAGCCTATCCTTAGCGGCAACATGCCGCCGAGCGATCCCCCGCAGTCACCCGAGGTCGAGCAGACGCTCGACGCCGTCAACGCCGTCAACGCGGGCTACGTGGCCGAGCTGTACGAGCAGTTCCGCAACGATCCCGGCCTCCGTTGACGGCGAGTGGCGCGCGCTGTTCGAGAGCGGCGCCGTCGTGCCGCCGACCCGCGCCTGCCGCCAGGCCCGCGGCCAGCTCCGGGAACGGCCGCAGCAGGCCGCCACCGCTGCCGGCGCCGCCGGCGCCCACCGAGCGCCACGTCGCCAGCGCCTGCGACCGGAGCCGGAACCGCCGACCGAGCCGTCACTGCCGCCCGGCGCCACCCCCATCAAGGGGCCCGCGGCGCGCCTGGCCCAGAACATGACCGCCTCGCTGGCGGTGCCCACCGCCACCAGCTTCCGGGACGTGCCGGTGGCCACCCTGGCGGCCATGCGGGCCGCGCTGAACGAGCAGCTGGCGCCGCGCAAGATCAGCTTCACCCACCTGATCGGCTGGGCCATCGTGCGGGCCGCCGAGCGAGGCGCCGGCCATGACCCACTACTTCCACGAGGCGGACGGCACCGCGTACCGGGTCGATCCCGGCGGCGTCAACCTGGGCCTGGCGGTGGACGTGGAACGGCCCGATGGCAGCCGCTTCCTGGTCGTGCCGGTCATCAGGGCGGCCGACGGCATGGACTTCGCCGACTTCGTCGGCCGCTACGAGGAGCTGGTCGAGCGCGCTCGCGCCGGCCGCCTCTCGCCCGACGACATGGCCGGCGCCACCATCACCCTCACCAATCCCGGCACCCTGGGCACCACGGCCTCCGTGCCGCGGCTGATGCCCAACCAGGGCGCCATCGTCGCCACCGGCGCGATCCGCGACGCCGGCAGCGGCCGGGTGATGACCATCACGCTCCACCTACGACCATCGGGTCATCCAGGGCGCCCAGTCGGGCAGCTTCCTGCGCCAGATCGACGGCTCTGCTCGCCGGCGCCGGCGACTTCTACCCGGATGTCTACTCGTCCCTGGCTGCCGACTTCGGCAAGGCCCCGCCCATCGAGCCAGCCGGTGAAGGAGCCCGCGACGACCGGCGTGCGACCGCTCGCCGCCACCTCCACCAACGACCTCAAGGCCGTGGCGGCGGCGGTTGCGCTGGTGCGGGCGTATCGGTCCTTCGGGCACCTGGCTGCCAAGCTCGATCCTCTGGGCAGCCCGCCGCCGGGCGATCCGGCACTGGACCCCGAGCCGCTGGGCCTCACGCCGGAGATTGATGGCCCGCGATCCCCGCCTCGCTGCTGCGTGTCGACGTGCCCGGCGAGACGCTGGCCGAGTCGCTCCCCGCCCTGCAGGCCACCTACTGCGGCACCATCGCCTACGAGGTCGAGCACCTGGCCAGCCACGAGGAGCGGCTGTGGCTGCGCCGCGTCATCGAGTCGAACGAGCACCGCCGCGCGCTGAACGTCCACGAGCAGCGCGCGCTGCTGACGCGACTGACCGAGGTCGAAGGGCTCGAGCGCTTCCTGCATCGCGCCTACCTGGGCCAGAAGCGGTTCAGCATCGAAGGGCTGGACGTGATGGTCCCGGCGCTCGACCAGGTGCTGTCCGACGCGGCCGAGGCGGGAGCGCGCGAGGTCGTGATCGGCATGGCGCACCGCGGCCGGCTGAACGTGCTGGCCCATATCGTGGGCGTCACCTACGAGGCGATCCTGGCCGAGTTCGAGGCCGGGCGCGGCGGGCGCAGCGCCCAGAAGGGCGGCTCGGACGACGTGAAGTACCACCTCGGCGCGGAGGGCACCTTCCGCACGCCGGACGGCGCGGAGCTGAGCGTGACGCTGTCGCCGAACCCCAGCCACCTGGAGGCGGTCAACCCGGTGGTCGAGGGCCGCGCCCGCGCCCAGCAGAGCGATCGCCGCATGCCGATGGTGGCCGTGGACCGCCAGAAGACGCTGCCGATCCTGATCCATGGCGACGCGGCCTTCGCGGCCCAGGGCGTGGTGGCCGAGACCTTCAACATGGCGCGGCTGGCCGGCTACACCACCGGCGGCACCATCCACATCATCGCCAACAACCAGATCGGCTTCACCACCGGCCCGACGGAGGGCCGCTCCACCACCTACTCCAGCGACCTGGCCAAGGGCTTCGACGCGCCGATCATCCACGTCAACGCCGACGATCCCGAGGCCACGCATGGCGGCGGCCCGGCTGGCGATGATGTATCGCAAGCGATTCCACGCCGACGTGGTGATCGACCTCGTCGGCTACCGCCGCTACGGCCACAACGAGGGCGATGACCCCGCCTACACCCACCCCGGCATGTACGCCGCGGTCGAGGACCACCCGTCGGTCCGCGAGCTGTACGCCAAGGCCCTGGTCAAGGCCGGCGCCATCAGCCAGAAGAAGGCCGATGCGTGCTGCCCAGACCGCGGCCCGCGACCTGGCCGAGCGCCAGGCGGTCGTGCGCAAGCAGCACGCCGAGCCGCAGCTCGATCGCGGCCCGGACTCGGTGGAGACCGAGGATCCGGGCGAGCCGGACACGGCTGTCGACGCCGACGTCCCTGCAGCGCCTGAACCAGCAGCTGTATCGCTGGCCGGCCACCTTCCACATCAACACCAAGCTGGCCAAGCAGCTGACGAAGCGGCGCGCGGCGCTGGGCGAAGAGGACGGTCGGATCGAGTGGGCGCATGCCGAGGCGCTGGCCTTCGCCTCGCTGCTGGTCGAGGGCGTGCCGATCCGCCTCACCGGCCAGGACACGGTGCGCGGCACCTTCAGCCAGCGGCACCAGACCCTGTGGGACGCCAAGACCGGCGCCGCCTACACGCCCATCCAGCGCCTGGACGGCGCCCGGGCGGCGTTCGAGCTGCACAACAGCCCGCTCAGCGAGTACGCGACCGTCGGCTTCGAGTACGGCTACGCGGTGACGGCGCCGGAAGCGCTGGTGCTGTGGGAGGCGCAGTACGGCGACTTCGTGAACGGCGCCGAGATCATCATCGACCAGTTCATCATCGCCGGCCTGGCCAAGTGGCGGCAGACATCGCGCCTGACCCTGTTGCTGCCCCACGGCTACGAGGGATCCGGTCCGGAGCACTCCTCCGCCCGCCTGGAGCGCTTCCTGGCGCTCGGCGCGGAGGGCAACATCCGGGTCGTCTACCCGACCACCCCGGCGCAGTACTTCCACCTGCTCCGCCGACAGGCGCGCCACGCCGACCTGCGCCCGCTGATCGTGATGACGCCGAAGTCGCTGCTGCGGCTGCCTGAGGCCGCATCGCGGCCGGCGGAGCTGAGCCATGGAGGGTTCGCATCGGTCCTGGACGACCCGACCATCACCGATGAAGCGGTGGCCGGCATCACGCGGGTGATCATCTGCGCCGGCAAGGTCTACTACGACCTGACGGCTTCCGAGGAGCGCGCCGCGCATCCCGAGCTGGCCATCGTCCGGACCGAGCGGCTCTACCCCTTCCCGACCGAGGACCTGGAGCGGGTGATGGCTCGGTATCCGGCAGTTGAGCGGGTGACATGGGTCCAGGAGGAGCCACGCAACATGGGCGCCCGCAAGTTCGTGCTGCCCAAGATCCGGCACCTGGTGCCCTTCCGCATCCCGCTGGGCGACATCAGCCGGCCGGAGCGCTCGCGACCGGCCGAGGGCTATCCGGCGGCGCACGCCACCGAACAGGCGCGGATCGTCCACGAGGCGCTGACCAGCTAGGCATGTCATCTCCGCCGCCGCTGCTGGAGCGCTATCGCGCGCTCCTGGCCGAGCCGGAAGACGAGCGCTTTCCGATCAGCCTGGGCGAAGGTGGCACGCCCCTTCTCCATGCCCGTCGGCTGGGCGACGAGCTGGGCCTGGAACGCCTCTTCCTGAAGTTCGAGGGCACCAACCCCACCGGCTCGTTCAAGGACCGCGGCATGGTGCTGGCCGTGAATCGGGCGGTCGGCCGCGGTGCGGCCGCGGTGGTCTGCGCCTCGACCGGCAACACCAGCGCCTCGGCGGCGGCCTATGCGGCGGCGGCCGGCCTCCCGTGCCACGTGGTCCTCCCCGCCGGCAAGGTGGCCCGCGGCAAGCTGTCCCAGGCCTTGGCGGCCGGGGCGCGGCTGGTGATGGTCGACGGCAACTTCGACGAGGCGCTGGCCGCGGTGCGGCGCCTCGGCGAGGAAGGGGCCGCGGCCGTCGTCAACTCCATCAACCCCGATCGCATCGCCGGCCAGCAGACCGTGGCCTTCGAGATCGTCGATGCGCTCGGCGAGTCGCCCGAGGCGGTCGCCCTGCCGGTCGGCAACGCGGGCAACATCACCGCCGCGTGGGCAGGTTTCTGCCGGTATGCGGCGGCCGGCATCACGCCATCGGGGCGCCGCCCGCGGATGCTGGGCTTCCAGGCCGCCGGCGCGGCGCCGATCGTCAACGGGACGCCGGTCGAGGAGCCGGAGACGGTGGCCACCGCCATCCGGATCGGCAATCCGGCCTCGTGGGCGGGAGCAGAAGCGGCACGCGACGAGTCCGGCGGCGTGATCGAGGCGGTCACTGACGAGGAGATCCTGGACATGCAGCGCCGGATCGTGCAGCTGGAGGGAATCTTCTGCGAGCCCGCCTCGGCGGCGGGCGTGGCGGGCGTGTCGCGGCTCGCCTCCGAGGGCCGCATCCACGCCTCGGAGGGCGTGGTCTGCATCCTCACCGGCCACGGGTTGAAGGACCCGGATGCGGTCGCGCAGGAAGAGGGCAGCCTGCAGCCGGTCGGGTCGGACCTGGGCTCTGTCCGGCGGGCGATGGGCCTCTAGCCCGCCCCCGCGCCGCGTCCGTATCGGGCCATCACCTGCAGCAGCCGATCCGCTGGCAGCGCGTGGAAGGTGACGCCGTTGCCGGTCATGGTCTCCGCCGCCAGCAGCGAGTTGAGCACCGCCTCCTCGGTCGCTTCGATGGCCGCCCAGAAGAGCGCGGTGATGTGGTCGTCGTCGAGCATGGTGATCGGCTTGGTCACCGACTGACCCTCGTCCTCGGCGGTCAGCCCGCGATTGCCGGTGGCGAAGGCCAGGAACAGGTCGCCGCTGTCGTTCTCGCCGCCACCGCCGGTGCGGGCGATGCCCAGCGCCGCGCGCTGCGCCAGGCGACGGCATTGGTGGGCGAGCAGCGGAGCATCGGTGGCCAGGATCACGATCACCGAGCCGCCGCCCGATCCCCGATCGGGGCCGGCGATATCGGTGCGTGGGATCTCGCGGCCGACCGGCACGCCGTCGATCATGAGTCGCTCGCGGATGCCGAAGTTGGCCTGGACCAGCGCGCCGACGGTGTAGCCGCCGTCCTCCTCGCCGATCATGCGTGAGGCGGTGCCGATGCCCGCCTTGAAGCCGAAGGCCTTCATGCCCGTGCCGCCGCCGACGTTGCCCTCGGCCACCGGACCGTCCTCGGCCGCGTCCAGGGCGGCGACGAGATCCTCCTCGCCCAGATGCTGGCCGCCGATGTCGTTCAGATAGCCGTCCCAGGTCTCGGCCACGACCGGCAGCGACCAGGCCGGCCCGCTGCGCAGGCCCTCGGCCCGTCGCCGGTCGCTGACGCCCACCAGCGCGTGGTGGATGGCGCCAACCGAGTTGGTGTTGGTCAGCGCGATCGGCGTGGTGAGCAGTCCCGATTCGCGAATCCACTCCAGCCCGGTCATCTCGCCATTGCCGTTCAGGGTGTGGGACGCCGCGAAGACCGGCTCGCTGGCCGGATCGCCTTCATGAGGCAGGATGACGGTCACGCCTGTCCGCACCGCCTCACCGCGGATCACGGTGCGATGGCCGACTCGCACGCCACCGACGTCGGTGATGGCGTTCAGGCGGCCGGTCGGCAGCTGGCCGGTGACGATGCCCAGGTCACGCGCGCGCATCGACAGCATCCTCCGTTGGCGTCGCTTCCGGGAGGCCGGCCCGAGGTGACGCGCCACGGTGGTCTCTGCCGCCTCCGCGCTGGCGGGAAGGCCGGTCACCGCCTCCAGGAAGGTGCGTGCGGTCGAGTGAGATGAGCTGCGTCGCTTCCAGTGCCTCGACGGTGGCCGTGCGCGCCACGTTGCGCAGCAGGGCGATCTCGCCGAACGACTCTCCGGGGCCTTCCTCGCGGATCCGCTGGCCGTCGATGCTGACCGCCACCCGACCGTCGGTGATGATGTAGAAGTGGTCGCCTGGGTCGCCCTGCCGGACCACGGCCGAGCCGGTATGGGCATGCACCGGGACCATGGCGACAGCCAGGCGGTCGATGGCCGCGACGCCCAGCGGCGCGAACATCGGAATCGATCGCAACAGCGCCACCTCGCGCGGCCGGGCCACCGCGGCGTCGTCCAGCCGCCGCATGGTCGGCCAGGCGGCGGCCGCTGCCAGCAGCATGGCGGTCGCCGCCAGCAGGAACGCGGCGCGCTCGCCGGCCAGGGCGATGAGCAACGGCGCCACGATCGAGCCCACGGCCAGCGACGCCATGTGGATCCCCTCCAGTGCTCCGAACAGGCGGGCCAGCATCCGCGAATCGGTCGCGCGCTGGAGCAGGGTGGTGGCGGTCACGTCCATCAGCACCCGCCCGACGCCGGCCAGCGCCAGCATGGCGGCGGCCGCCGGCACGCTCGCGATCAGGCCGATCGCGGCCAGGGGCACCGACCACAGCAACACGCCCAGCCCCAGCGGGCCGGCCAGCCCGCGCCGTCCGATGAGGCTGACGCTGAAGGCCGCGCCGAGCAGCCCGCCGGCACCCAGCGCGGCGTTCAGATAGCCGACTCCCGACTCGCCCAGCGCGAGGACGTCCAGCGCCAGCACCACGATGAACACGTCGAGCGCGCCCCACAGGATCGCGGCGGCACCGAGCACCGACAGCACGGCCCGCGGTTGCCGCTCGCGCAGGAGCATGCCGCAGCCCATCGAGCGCGGCGGGCAACGCCGAGCGCCAGCCCGCCACCGGTCGCTCCACGACCTGGTCGCCGTCGATCGGGTGGATGCCTCGCACCAGCACGGCCGACAGCAGCTCCACCGCGGCCGCGCCAAGGAACACGGTCGCCGAGCCGGTGAAGGCCAGCGCCAGGCCGGCGAGCGCCGGACCGACCAGCATCGAGGCGGTGGCGATGCCGCCGGCTGCCACGTTCGCGGCGGTGAGCTCCGACGGCGTGCGTGAAATGCGATGGCAGGATGGCGGCCTGGATCGGACGGGTCAGGGTGATGGACGAGGCCGCCGCGGCTGCGCCCAGGTAGACGAGCCAGGCGCAGGTGCGTCGATGAGGAGCAGCAGGCCGGTCGCGCCCATGGCCGCGACCTGCACCAGGTAAGCGAGCAGCAGGGCCCGCTCGCGACGCATGCGGTCGCCGAGCGAAGCGGCCAGCGGCGCAACCACCGCCGATGGCGCCAGCTGGATCAGGGCGGCGATGCCCGTCTCGGTGGCGCCACCGCGGTTGAAGGCGTACACCAGGATGGCGATCCAGGTCGCCCATTCGGCCAGTGAGAAGCCGATGAAGGCGGCCAGCACGCGCCGCAGCGAGGCGTTGTGAAAGACGGCGACGACGACGGCGAGAGGGGCCGGGAGGGATGGCCTCGACACCGCGCGATCATCGCACGGCGGTGGAGCAACGCCTAGCAGCTGCAGGCGGCCACGGTGGCCGCCACGAACTCCTCGGGCAGAGCGGTCTTGGACACGAAGGCGGCGTCGGCCGGCATCCCGTCGGGCTCATCGGTCCAGCCCATGAGGACCACCCGGACCGAGGGCCAGCCGAGGGCGATGCCGGACAGCAGGGCCCGGCCGGCGTCGATGTCGGGGAGCCGTGGATCCACCACCATCACCGTGGCATGGCCGGTCTCGACCAGCTCCATCGCGGAGCGCACGTCGCCGGCGGTGCCGATCACTTCCACCCCGGCCACGCGCAGCACCTCGGCAATGGACTGCTGGACTCGGCGATCTGCGTCGACGATGGCGACGCGGGCGGGAGTCTCCGACGACTCCTGCGTGGCGGGGCTGGACATGCAAGCATCCTACGCCCGCATTCGAAGGATCTCGTCGTCGGAACCGACGAGGGGCACCTACGTCATTCCGCCGACGCCGCGCCCTCGCCGGCCAGGACCGGCGCGCCGCCGTCGGCGGCTCGCCGGAGGGGCAGGGTCATGCGCACGCGCGTCCCGTTGCCGGGACGGTGGCCCACCTCCAGCTCCGCGCCGATGCGCTCGGCCCGCTGCTGCATCCCGATCAGCCCCAGGTGGCCGCGCGCGATCTCGGCGGGATCGAAGCCGATGCCATCGTCCTCGACCGTCAGGCGCACCTTGCGACCGGTCCGCCGCAGCTCGATCCGCGCCGTGTGCGCATTGGCGTGCTTGACGACATTGTGCAGCGCCTCCTGCGCCACGCGGTAGAAGGCTTCCTCGATGTCCAACGGCAGGCGCTCTTCCGACTCCACCTCGACCGAGACGGCCAATCCCGGTGCGACCCTGCACCGCCGCGCCGTGGTTGCGCAGCGCCTGGGCCAGCCCATCGGTCTCCAGGCCCTGCGGACGGAGCTCGAAGATCAGGGTCCGCATCTCGGCCAGCGCGTCCTTCTGCAGCTCCTGCAGCTCGGCGAGCTTGCCGCGCACTGCCTCCGGGTCGCGATCGAGCAGCAGCTCCAGCGTGCGGGCGGTCAGGCCCATGCTGAACAGCGCCTGGGTCACCGAGTCATGCAGCTCGCGGGCGAGGTTGGCGCGCTCCTCGTTGGCGGCCAGCGCGGCCGCATGGCGCCGCAGGTCCTGCTCCAGCCGTTCGCGCTGGCGGATGTCACGGACCGATCCGTGGGCGCCGGCGAAGCGCCCATCCACCACGGTGGCGACCATGCTGATCTCGACCGCCATGGTCCCGCCGCCGGCCAGCGGCAGGTCCAGCCGCACCTGCTGCTCGTCCTCCGGATGGACCTGCATGCCGCGCCACGCCGTGCGCACCGCCGAGCGGGTATTCGGCGTGCTGATCACCTCGAACGGCCTGCCCAGCAGCTCGTCCGGGCGGAAGCCGGTCATGCGCTCCAGCGACTCGCCCAGATAGGTGAACGCGCCGTCGGCGTCGACCGACCACACCAGGTCGGGCGAGTTGTCGACCAGGTGGCGGTAGCGGCGCTCCGAGTCGCGCAGCTGCTCGTACAGGCGGGCGTTGCGCGCCGCGATCGAGCCCTGCCCGGCCAGCTCCTGCAGGAGCGATACATCGCGCGGGTCGATATTGCGCGGCTGGGCGTAGGTGATGGCAAGCGTGCCGATCACCTCGCCGCCTGTGCCGAACAGCGGTGCGACGGCCACGGCGCCCAGCTGCAGGCGCGCGGGCGACTCGTCGTTCGGGCGTCCGGCAGGCGCGGATCGGCCAGGTAGTCATCGGTCCAAACCGGCTTGGCGGTGGCGGCGGCCAGGCCGTTGATGCCGCCACCGACCGGGAAGCGCTGGCGGTGCAGCCAGGCGCGGGTCGTCGGATCGGTGTCCCCCGCCATGACCATGGGAATGAGGTTCTTGCCGTCGTCATCCATCAGGGTCAGGTGCGCGCCGTCCGAGCCGAGCAGTCGCTTCGAGGCGTCGACCACCTGCTGCAGCGTCTCGCCGGCGTCATCCACCTCCACGATGCTCCGCGCGATCTCGCCCAGCGTGCGCTGCACCTCCACGCCGCGCGACAGCTCCACCGTCTGCTTGCGCAGGCCCTCTTCCAGGGCCACCCGCTCGCGGATGTCGCGCACCGAACCATGGCCGCCGGCGAACTCGCCGTCGACGACCTTGCCCAAGGCCATTGATCTCCATGGGGATGTGGGTGCCGTCGCGGTGCAGCACGTTCAGCCGGTACTGCTGCGGCAGGTCCGGCTCCTCGACCACGCGCTGCCAGTGCTCCAGCACGTTCGGCAGCGACTCCGGCGCCACGATCTCGCTGAAATGACGGCCGATCAGCTCCGCCGGCGACCAGCCGATGAGGCTGCGGGCCGTCTCCGACAGGTACGTGAACAGGCCGTCGCGGTCGACGGCCCAGATGAGATCCGGCGCGTTCTCCACCAGGAACCGATAACGCCGCCCGGACTCCGTCATCTGCTCGTACAGCCGGGCATTGGCGATGGCGATGGCCGCGATGTCGGCCAGGCTCTGCAGCAGCTCGATCTCATCCGTGCGTCGTGTCGCGCGGGTGCTCCCAGGAGATCGCCAGCGTGCCGAAGATCTCGCCCTCGGGGGCGCGCAGCGGTGCGGCGGCCATGCCCCGCAGGCCCATGCGACCGGCCACCGACTGGTCGTCCTCGCTGTGCGGGATGCGCGGATCGAGCAGGTAGTCGTGCGTCCAGAGCGCCGCGCCCTCCTCGGCCGCGAGTCCGTTGATGCCGCCGCCGATCGGAAACTCCTGGCTCGACAGCCACTCGTGGGTCGCCTCATCGACGCCGCCGGCGATCACGTGCGGCCGCAGGATCGGCGCGTCCGGATCGCGCAGGGTCAGGTGCGCGCCGTCCGAGCCGAGCAGCCGCTGCGCCCCGTCCACGACCTGCTGCAGCAGCTCGTCGGGGTCGCGGATGGCCGTGATCTGGGCCGCCAGCTTCTGCGAGCGTCCGCTGCGTCTCCACCCGCAGCTTCAGCTCGGCGGCCTGCTGCCGGTTGGCGATGGCGGTGGCGGCATGGTCGCCAAGGGCGCGCAGCAGCCGGATCTGCGCCTCGCTGAAAGCGGCCGGCCGGTTGGCGTAGGCGCCCATGGCGCCGATCACCCGCTCCCCGGCCACCAGTGGCGTGACCGCCATCGAGCGCATGCCGCCCGCCTGCACGATCTCATCGGCCACCTGCGAGTGCTCGAAGCGCTTGTCGGCTGGGTAGTCGTCAGTGACGGTCAGCTGGCGACGGCTGACGGTGGTGCCGAACATCCCCACCCCGATGGGCAGGGTCAGGTCGCGGATCAAGCGCCGGGCGCGACGGTCGGTGATGCCTGCGTCGTAGGCAAAGCGCAGCGTCTCGCTGGCCTCGTCGACCAGGTAGATCATCGCGCCGTCTGCCTGCAGCAGGCGGGCCACCTCCGTGACGGCGCCCTTCAGCAGCTCGGCTTCGGGCGTCATGCGGCTGAGGATACGGGATCGACCCCGGACCGGCCGGTGGCCGCCCTACGTCATCCGGCCGAGCGGTCCATCGGTCCCCTATCCCATCCCCTTCTCATGCCGATGCCCGATGGTGGACGACGGGCGAGCCGACCTACGGTTTGGTCGTCACGAGCGACACTCTCGCCCTTGATACGATTCTTATATTGACAATATGACTCATATCGTTAATATCTCATCACGCGTCGCAGACCAGTGACGCAGCAAACGGAGCCCAAAGGGAGATCCGACCCACCATGACCGCATCGACTCACTCGGCCAGCCGCTCGTCGCGCGCGTTCGGCGTTGCGCTGACGGCGGGCATCGTGGCGCTCGCGCTGACCACGGCCTACATCCACCTCGGGCTCGGCGGCCTGCTCTTCACGCTGAATGGCATCGGCTACATCGGCCTCGCCGTCCTCTACGTGATCGGCGCCGTTGCGCCGCATCCGGTGATCGCCCGCTTCAGCTGGTTCCCGCGCGTAGCGCTGGGCGGCTATGCGGCACTCACCATCGTGGCCTGGGCGGTCCAGGGCCCTTACTTCCCGCTGGCGTACTTCGCCAAGGGAGTGGAGCTCGCGCTGATCGGCCTGATCACGATCGACGTGTTCCGCGTCTTCGGCAGCCCCATGGGCCTGATCCGCACCGCCGTGACCTCGGTCTTCGGCAACCGGTCGGGCGGCATGACGGCAGCCGTCTGATCACCTCGGCACCAGGAACGCCCCGACCGCAACCGCGGTCGGGGCGTCTCGCTGCACCTCGCCGCCTCCCGATCGCCGGTTACCCAGCTGACGGGTGATGCGACCATTGAGCGTCACGGATGGCAGGCTCTGTGGGCCATTACCCAGCTGGCGGGTTTGATGACGACGGAGCTGGGCACATTTGGGTGTTTCTTCGTCGTATCACCCGCCGGCTGGGTGCGGCGAGAACCTGATCAGACGGGATCGACCAGCTTGTGCTCGACCGCCCACAGCGCCGCCTGCGTGCGGCTGGCCAGGCCAAGCTTGCCCAGGATGTTGCTGACATGGGTGCGGGCGGTGCGCTCGGTGATCGACAGCTCGTAGGCGATCTCCTTGTTGGAGGCGCCCCTGGCCAGCTGCGAGAGAACCTCCTTCTCGCGCGGGGTCAGCGGCTCGACCGGCTCGGTGTCGCGGCGCGTGCGCATGCGCTCGGCGAGCAGCCGCGCCACCGCGGCATCGAGGTGCACCTCGCCGGCGTGGGCGGAGCGGATGGCGGCCGCCACCTCCTCAGCGTCGGCATCCTTCAGCAGGTAGCCGCTGGCGCCGGCCTCCAGGGCGGCGGTGACCTTCTCTTCCTCGATGAAGCTGGTGACGGCGATGATCTCGATCACCGGGTTGGCCTGCTTGATGGCGCCGATGGCGGTGAGGCCGTCCATGTTCGGCATCAGCAGGTCCATCAGCACCACGTCCGGCGTCAGCTCGGCGCAACGCTCGACGGCAATCGCGCCGTCCGGCGCCTCGCCCACCACCTCGATGTCCGGCTGCAGCTCCAGGAAGCCGCGCAGGCCGCGACGCACGACCTCGTGGTCGTCGACCAGCATGACCCGGATGCGCTCGGTCTCCTCCGTCACGCGGCAGAGGATAGCCGCTCGCGATCGCCGCGGGACCCATGCGGGGCAGCGTGGGCGGGCAAATGACGTAGGGCGTGACCGGCCCATCCGCCGATGTGCGGGGAGCCGAGACGGAGGGACACTCTCGTCCGCCCGGAGAAGGCGCCGAGCTGATTGGCGCGGCCGGGTGAGAAAGGAGGTCGAACGTGCGAGTCATCGGTCTCTATCTGAGCGAAGCCGCGCTGTTTCCGCCGCCGCGGCCTCCATTCGGCGACCGGCCGCAACGGCCGCACCAGCGACCACGGTCGAGCTTTGCGGCCCGGATTGGCACGCTGTGGTCGGCGTCCGAGCCGGCGCCGTTCCTGCCGCCGCTGCGCAACTACCCGCGCTGAACCCCGCGACAACCCCAGAGGGAGGTGGACACCGAGCGTCCACCTCCCTTTTCGCGCCCGCTATCGTCAGGGCATGACCGACGCGACCGACGCGACCGAGCTCGTGGTCCGGTGCGGCTGGGGCGAGGGCGACCCGCTCAACCTGGCGTACCACGATGCCGAGTGGGGCGTGCCGATCACCGACGACCGAGCCCTCTTCGAGCTGCTCTGCCTCGAGGGCGCCCAGGCGGGGCTGGCCTGGGTCACCATCCTGCGCAAGCGCGCCGGCTACCGTGCGCGCTTCGAGGGCTTCGACCCAAAGCGCCTGGCCGGCTGGGGCGAGGCCGAGGTCGAGCGCCTGCTCGGCGACGCCGGCATCGTCCGCAATCGCGCCAAGGTCCGCTCCGCGCTGGCCAACGCCAGAGCGCTGCTGGAGCTGACCGAAGGCTCCGGCTCCTTCGCCTCCTACTGCTGGTCGTTCGTCGACGGACGCCCCATCCAGAACCGATGGAGGGCGATGGGCGAGGTGCCGGCCGAGACCGATGCATCACGCGCCCTGTCGCGCGACCTCCGCCGGCGGGGCTTCAGCTTCGTCGGCCCCACCATCGTCTACGCCTTCATGCAGTCGGCCGGCCTGGTCAACGACCACCTGGTCGCCTGCTTCCGCCACGCCGAGGTCGCCGAGCTGGGCCGATCGGTCCAAATGACGTAGGCCCTCGCGCGACGCATGCCGCTTGGGCGGCCCGCCTCCGTCATCGAGACTGGTGCCAAACGCACGACCGCTCCAGCGGCCGGCGATTCGGAAAGGAGGCCAACATGCATCCCCTCACCATGCAGCTGGTGGCCGAGGTACGGGCCATGGAGATGCTGTTGAAGCCTCGCCAGACCCGTTCGATCCGACCCTCGAAGCGAGACGCATCGGCAACGGTGCATCGCTCCGCCGCCGGAGCAGCCCCGACCGCCTGCGCCGCCTGACCTCAGGCAACCACGACACGGCCCGCCGCCCCCGGCGGGCCGTGTCCGTTCTCGCTTTCTATACTCGGCAGCATGTCCCCCCTCGCCTCGGTCGACGTCCCGGCCAGCACCGCCAACCTGGGTAGCGGTTTCGACTGCTTCGCAGCCGCGCTGAGCCTGAAGCTGCGCGTCGAGCTGTACGAGGGCAGCGAGACGGGGATCACGCTCAACGCCCACGGCGAGGGAATCCCCGATCCCGACGCCGACCCTGACCAGAACCTGATCATCCGCGCCTTCCGAGAAGGGATGCGCGCGGCAATGGGCACGCCCATGGGCAGCGGTGCCTGGCGGCTGGAGGTGAGCAGCATGATCCCGGCGGCCCGCGGCCTTGGCAGCTCGGCGGCTGCCATCGTGGCTGGGCTGCTGCTGGGTGCGAGCGTGGGTCGATCCGCGCCGCCCCCGGACGCGCTGCTGGCCCTGGCGGTGGCACTGGAGGGCCATGCCGACAACGTGGCGGCCGCCTTGTATGGCGGCATCACCCTGTCGGTACCCGGCGAGGACGGATCAGTCACACTCCGCCGCTTCCGCGTGCCCGAGGCCTGGATCCCGGTCCTGTTCGTCGCCGGCGGCGAGAGTCGGACGAGTGAGATGCGCGCCGCCCTGCCGGCAGCGGTGCCGCACGCGGTGGCGGCGCGACAGGCTGGCCGCAGCGCCCTGCTGGCCACCGCGGTGCTGACCTCAGACGCGGGCATGCTGGCCGAGGCGATGCGCGACGGCCTGCACCAGCCATTCCGCCTGCCACGCCTGCCGGGTGCCGCTCAGCTCATTGAGATCGCATATGAGCGTGGAGCCGCCGGCGCCTGCCTGTCGGGGGCGGGACCCAGCGTGCTGGCCATCTGCGACTCGCCAATCAGCGCGCATGCCGTCGAGAAGGCGTGGAACGGGGCCGGCATGTCGGGCATGGCCACCCGCCTGCGCTTCGACACCAACGGCGCCCGCCTGACCAGTGCCGCCGCCCTGGCCGAGGAACGCTGAGGCATGAGCCTGGTGACCCTGGCGGGCGTGGCCAAGAGCCACGGGGCGCAGCACCTCTTCGACGGGGTCGACCTGCAGGTGGCAGCCGGTCGCCGGATCGCGGTGGTCGGCCCCAATGGAGCGGGCAAGACGACGCTGCTGGAGATCATCACCGGCGACCAGCAGTCCGACGAGGGCACGGTCACGCGGGCGCGCGACGTGGTGATCGGCTACCTGCCGCAGGAGATCGCCGAATCCCGCGGGCGGCCGGCCCTGGCCGAGGTGCTGGCCGGGGCCGGGGCAGTGACCGGCATCGAGCGACGGATGCGCCACATCGAGACCGAGATGGCCGATGCGACCGAGGAGGACGAGCTGGCCGAGCTGATGGACGAGTACGGCCGGCTGCAGCATCGGTTCGAAGCCATGGGCGGCTACGGGCTGGAAGCGGAGGCACGGCGCATCCTTGCCGGCCTGGGGTTCGCCGAGGCGGACATGGAACGCAACACCGCCGAGTTCTCCGGCGGCTGGATGATGCGCATCGCGCTGGCGCGCCTGCTGCTCCAGAACCCAGACCTGCTGCTGCTCGACGAGCCGACCAACCACCTGGACCTGGCGTCCGTCGAATGGTTGCAGGGCTTCCTGGCCGATTACGCTGGCGCGGTGCTGCTGGTCAGCCACGATCGCGACTTCATCAATTTCGTGGTCAACCGGGTGGCCGAGCTGCACGCCGGCAGCCTGACCGAGTACGTCGGCGACTACGCCGACTTCGTCGACCAGCGCGAGGAGCGCATCGCCCAGCTCGAGCGTCAGGCGGCCGCCCAGGGACGCAAGATCGCCCAGGTGGAGCGCTTCATCGAGCGCTTCCGTTACAAGGCCACCAAGGCGCGCCAGGTCCAGAGCCGGATCAAGGCGCTGGACCGGATGGAGCGGGTGACCACGCCGTCACGCCGCGGCAAGTCGGTCAAGTTCCGCTTCCCCGAGCCGCCGCGCAGCGGCCGGACGGTGATCACCCTGCGAGACATCGTCAAGCGCTACGGCCGCCACAGCGTCTACGACGGCCTGGACCTGGTCCTGGAGCGGGGCCAGAAGGTGGCGCTCATCGGTCCGAACGGGGCGGGCAAGAGCACGCTGCTCAAGATCCTGGCCGGCACCCTGGAGTACGAGGGCGGCACCCGGGAGCTGGGGTCCAAGGTGAAGGTCGCCTATTTCGCCCAGCACCAGATCGACGCCCTCAACCCCGCCAACACGGTCTACGACGAGCTGGCCGGCGCGGCCGAGCGCATGACCAGCACCGAGATCCGGGCGCTGCTGGGCGCGTTCCTCTTCTCAGGAGACGCGGTCGAGAAGCGGGTCGAGGTCCTGTCCGGCGGCGAGCAGACCCGGCTGGCGCTGGCCAAGCTGATGGCCGACCCGGCCAATCTGCTGTGCCTGGATGAGCCGACCAACCACCTGGACATCACCAGCCGTGACGTGCTGGAGGACGCGCTGAACGCCTTCCCCGGCACGATCGTGCTGATCACGCACGACCGCTACCTGATCCGCAGCGTGGCCAACGCGATCATCGAGGTGAACGGCGGCAGCGCGACGCTGTTCAGCGGCGACTTCGAGTATTACGCCGCCAAACGCGGCCTGGACATCGAGACGCGGGGGGCAGTGGAAGGACGGGCCACGCCGCGCGGGATCGAGACGGCTGCGGCACCGTCGCGCGAGTCGTCGGCAACCGCGGCAGCCCGAAAGCGCTCGGAAGCCGAGGCCCGCAACCGACGCTACCGGCGCACGCACGACCTGCGCTCCACCCTGGAGCGGGTAGAAGCCGACACGGCGGCCGCCGAGGACGAGCTTGCCGCCACCAGCGCCCAGCTGGCCGATCCGGAAACCTACGTCGATGGCGAGGCCGTACGCCGGCTGATCGAGCGCCACAACGCGGCACGCGAGGCGGTCGACCGTCTCGCCGCCGACTGGGAGCGACTGTCGGCCGAGCTCGAGTCGGCGGAAGCGGAGAGCGCACTGGCCGAGTCGCCACGGTGAGCGGCGGCAGCCGCGAGCGTGGGGCCGGCAGCGGCCCCGCCCCGCGGCGCGACCTGGTTGGCGCCGGCCTGGTGCTGGCGGCCGCGTCCTTCTTTGCCACCCTCGGCCCGCTGGCGGCCTTCGCCACCCGCGCCGGTGTCTCCAGCCTGGCCCTCGTCACCTGGCGGGCCGGCCTGGGCGCGCTGTGCGTGGTGCTGGCCCTCGCCGTATGGCGGGCGCTGGGTCACAGCGTATCGATCACCAGGCTGCGGACCCTGCCGGCGCGCGACCGCTGGTCGATGGGCGGCGCCGCCATCGCCAACACCATCCTCAATCTCAGCGTGTTCGTTGCCTTCACCCGCATCGGCATCACGCTGTCGCTGCTGATCTTCTACCTCTACCCGGCCTTCGTGGCGCTCGCCTCGGTCGCCTGGTTCGGGGACCGATTGGACGGTCTGCGCTGGAGCGCCCTCGCCATGTCGATGGCGGGCATCGTGCTGGTGGTGGCCGGCGCCGGCCAGATCGGCGAGCTGGATCTGCTGGGCATGGGGCTGGCGTTGGTCGGCGCGCTGGGCCAGACCTTCTACGTCATGGCCGCCCGGCACGGGTTTGCGCGTGTGCCGGGCGCCCAGGCCGCCTTCCTGACCATGGCCGGCGCGGCTGGTATCTACGTGGTGCTGGCCGTCCTGTTCGCCCAGGCCGGCACGCTGCTGCAGCCACTGGGCAGCGCGGCTGCCTTCTGGCCGGTGCTGCTGGCAGGTGTCATCGGTGCCGGTGCCCCCACCTTCCTGTACATCACCGGCATCCGCCGGCTCGGCGCGCCGCGGGCTGCCATCCTGTCGACCTTCGAGCCGGTGGTGGGCGTGGCGCTGGCGACGCTGCTGCTCGGGGAGCGGCCCGGACCGCTGCAGCTGGTGGGCGGTGCGCTGATCATCGCCGCCGCCATCACGCTCCAGCTGCGGCCGCACGCCGAGATGGCTGAGCACGAGGCCTACGCCGAGACGGACACCGCGCTCAGCTCATGAGGGCCGCGTGGATGGCCTGGGCGACGTGGGCGGCCTGCCCGACGGGCACCTCCGCCCAGACGACGCGCATGCCGCCCTCGTCGAAGCTGCCGGCACCGTGCGCCGGCACCGGCAGCAGCTCGGGGACCATCGGTGCCGGGCCGACCACGCTGACCCGCGCGATACGCTCCTTGCGGTCGACCGCCAGCATCAGCACGCCCTGAGCCTCGGCGCCACGCGGCCGCTGGGCGCGGACCAGGGTCTGCGGCGCGTCGGCGTCCAGCCCGCGGACCAGCAGCGGCAAGCGGCCGCGACGCGCCCGACGCACGGCGACGGGGTGGACCACCTCTGCACCCTGCTCGGCCAGCAGCTCCAGCTGCAGCGCATCGACCTCATCAAGGCGACGCGCCGCCGGGACGAGGTGTGGATCGGCCTCCATCACGCCGCCCACGTCCTTGAACAGCTCGCAGCGAGCAGCTCGCAGCGCCACCGCCAGCACCACCGCCGACAGGTCGGTCCCGCCGCGGCCCAACGTGGTCAGCTCGCCATGCGTCCCGATCCCCTGGAAGCCCGCCACCACCGGCACCAGGCCTTCGGCCAGGGCGGCCCGCAAGCGGCGCGGCAGGACGCGGCGCACTTCCGCCCCAAGGTGCGCGGCCGCGGTCCGGATGCCGGCCTCGGCCCCGCTGAAGGATCGGGCGGGAATGCCCCTGGCCTGGAGGCCCATCGCGAAGAGGGCGGCTGACAGCGCCTCGCCGGTGGCCAGCGCCCGATCGGCCTCCCGGGCGAAGGCGGAGTCCGCATCGTGGCTGGGCTGGCGAAGCGCGGCACCCTGATCGGGCAGGAGCACCGCTGCCGATCCGAGGATCGCATCGGTCACCCCTTCGAAGGCCGAGACCACCACCACCGGGCGCAGTCCGGCGGCGCGCTGCTCGGCGACCGCCGCCACGGCGGCGGCGATGTCCTCCGGCCGGCGCAGGACGGAGCCACCGAACTTGTCGACCACGACCGGCTCAGCAGGCTGCCGGGCGGCACGAGCGGCGCACATGGTGGGTCACTCTAGCCCGCACATCGATGCGGGCAGCGACTGCGAGGGCGCGCGATCCCCGGCTATCCTCGTCGGCGAACGCCGGAGACCCCTGCCCGCCCCGCCGGAGGCCACCCCGATGACCGCCATCCGCCATCGCGCGCCGATGCTCGTGCTCTCCGTGGCCGTGGCGGTGACGGCGGTGCTCACCCCGCCCCTGGTGACGACGGCGGCGGCGACCACGACGCTCCGCCCGAACCTGCAGATGGTGCGGCTGCACGACTGGCACATCCAGAACGTCGACGGGCGGCGGCTGCTGCGCTTCACGACGATCTTCGTGAACGAGGGACCGGGCCGGTTCGAGCTTCGAGGCAGTCGCTCGTCACAGAGCGACAAGACCATGGAGATGGACCAGATGCTGTATCGCGCCGACGGCAGCCGCTTCCGCCGCGGCACGTCGGCGGTCGCCAAGTACGCCGGGGACGGCCACGACCACTGGCACGTCCAGGGCGTGGTCACCTATGAGACGTGGGCGTTGCGCAACCCGCAGGCCGCGCGTGCCGGCGCCAAGACCGGCTTCTGCTTCTTCGACACGACACCGTGGCGGCTGTCGCTGCCGCATGCGCCGCAATCGGGCGTCTACGAGCAGGAGTGGTGCGGAACGCGGGCATCCATGACGAACCGGGTGGGGATCTCGGTGGGCTGGGGCGACCGCTACCCGTGGGACTTCGTGTTCCAGTGGATCGACATCACCGGGCTGCCCGGTGGCACCTATCGCGTGCGCGCCACGGTCGACATCCACGACCACTACCGCGAGACGGACGAGCTCGATAACTGCGTGTGGGCCGAGGTGCGCGTCCCGGATCCCGGCTCAGGCACCGCGGTGAAGGTGCTGCGTAACGGGCGCGGCTGCGGCCTGAATGCGATGACCCCGGTCACCACCTTCGCTGGAGGCCAGACCTTCGATCCGCCGCGCGATGTGCGCATCAGTGCGGGCGTTCACGTGGGCTGGACGTTCAACTCGGCCGGCACCCGGCTGCGGCGCCTGTGGCGGGATCTAACCGACGCCCGCGCCGCCACCGCCACCGCCCGCGCCACGCCGCCGGGCGAGACCGGTAACTGGCTCTTCATGGCGTCCGGACCGTTTGCCGGCTACTGGCTCAAGCAGGGCGGGGGCGTCGAGCTCGAACCCTGACGCAGCTCGCGTGGCAGAACCCTCGCTCAGTTGGGCGTGATGCGGACCACCTTGTCGTTGTTGCCGTTCGAGGTGGTCAGGTAGAGCTTGCCGGCCGGCCCCACCACTGCAGCCCGGAGGCGACCCCAGCGGGCGTTGAACAGGCTGTTGCGCATGCTCAGCTTCCAGGTGCCGGCGTTGACCGAGTAGCGGCGCAGGTCCGACTCCTTCAGCGTGGACACGAACAGGCTCTTGTTCCAGCTCCCCCAGTTCGCGTTGTTGACGAAGGCGGCCCCGGAGGTTGCCAGCGTCGGCCCCTCGGATGACCAGGCCGGCAGGGAGAAGGTCCCCGAACAGCCGGTGTTCACATGGTTGTTGCCGGTGACGCATGGCCAGCCGTAGTTGCGACCCGACCGGATCCAGTTGATCTCATCGTCCCGGTCCGGGCCGTGCTCCGCCGCGTAGGGGCGATGCGTGACCGGCTCGAAGGTGATGCCCTGCGGGTTGCGATGCCCGATCGAGAAGACGATGGTCGGCGCGCTGTCGCCAGGCCAGACCGGGTTGTCGGCCGGGACGCTCCCGTTGAGATTGACGCGGAGCACCTTGCCATTCAGCCGATGCGGATCCTGTGCCCACGCGCTGTGTCCCGCCTCGCCCATCGTCACCCACAGCTTGCCATCTGGCCCGGCCTGGACGGCGCAGCCGTTGTGGATGGTGCTCGCGTGCATGCCCCGGCGGATGATGAAGCTGCGGAAGACCAGCTTCCAGCTGCTGTTGACGCGGTACTTGATCACCTGGTTGCGCCACGCCCCCTGCACCTGGCGCGAGGCGCAGACATATGCGAACCGATTCGACGCGAAGTTGGGATCGAGCGCGATCCCCATCACCCCGGCCTCCCCCTCCGCGCGCACATCGGGAATCGTGCTGGTGCCGATCAGGCGCGCGTTCGGCTTGCCACTGCGGAAGACCCGCACTCGCCCGGGACGCTCGGTGACGAACATCTGCCCACCCGGCGCGAACGCCACGTCCCAGGGGATGGTCAGCCCATCCTGGACGACGCGGACGGTGAGGGTCGGCACCGCCGCCAGCGCCGGCGCGGGCAGCACGGCGGACAGGCACAACGCGAGGGTGGCGATGGTGGCGATGCGGACGCGCGACACGAAATGGGATCCTCCGGGCGGCGGTGAGTCTCGGTTCGGCGGAACTCTACGGCAAACCTGCCGCGTCACGTACGCTCATCCGCGTGACCCGCAGAGCGACGCCCGCCGCCGTCGAGCGACCCATCGCGCGCGGTGTCCGACGTCGCATCCTGGCCTGGTACGCGGGCGCGGCGCGCGACGTGCCATGGCGCAGGACGACCGATCCATGGGCGGTGCTGGTCAGCGAAGTGATGCTGCAGCAGACGCAGGCCGCGCGCGTGGCAGATCGCTTTCCGGCCTTCCTGGATCGCTTTCCGACGGTCGAGGCCATGGCGGCGGCCTCGACGGCCGACGTGCTGGCGGCCTGGTCGGGACTCGGCTACAACCGCCGGGCCCTGGCTCTCCATCGTGCCGGCACCCGGCTGGCGACTGAGGGCTGGCCGGCAACGACGGATGGGCTGGAAGGGCTGCCGGGCGTCGGCCGCTACACCGCCCGAGCCGTCGCGGCGCTGGCGTTCGGGCGGCCGGTGGGAGCGGTCGACACCAACGTGCGCCGCTGGCTGGTTCGCCGCTTCGGCCTCCCGGCCACCACGCCGCCGGCGCAGCTGCAGGCGGTGGCCGACGTCCTGGCGAGCGCCGAAGCGCGAACCTCGGCCGCCGATGCGGCAGCGTGGATGCACGCCAGCATGGAGTTCGGGGCCATGGTCTGCGCGGCGCGACGACCGGCCTGCGCGACCTGTCCGGTGCGCGATGGCTGCCCGTCGCGCGACACGGCAGCGCGCGTGCCCGTGCCACGCCAGCCTGCGTTCGCCCGTTCGGAGCGCCTCGTGCGCGGCCAGCTGCTGCGCGAGCTGGCGGGCGCCACCGGGCACACCATCCCCATGGCTCGGGCGCGGGCGATCGCCGGTGATCGCGAGATGGACGGCGTGGTCGACCGGCTGGAGCGCGAGGGTCTGGTTCATCGCACTGGCGCCTGGCTCCGGCTGGGGGTCGGCCCGGGCCAGGCAGCAGCCTCTACAATCGTTTCGTGACCCTCACTGCCCCCGGGCTGCGCCTGTCGATTGGCGAGCAGATGCCGTCGGTCGGGCTGCGCGCCACCGACGGCTACCTCCTCAATCTGCGCACCTTCGTGTCCAAGTCGCCCTCCATCGTCGTCTTCTTCGCCGGGCCGTCGCTGAGAGGTGCGAAGCGGGCCGTGGGCGACCTGATGGCCACCACCCTGGCCGAGGCATATCCGCGCCTGCAGCGTGCCGGCATCGGCCTGGTCATGGTCACCACCGACTCCGAGGCGCAGCAGACCGCCTACGTGGCGGAGCTCGACCTGCCCTACCTGCTGTTCTGCGACGAGCGACGCAGCGCGGTCGAGCTGTTGGGCATTCCGACCCGCAACGAGCGCGGCAACGTCAACGCCGAGCCCACGGCATTCGCCGTCTCGATCGACGGCGAGATCCTGGACGTGGTGCCGCGCGCCGAGCCACGCGGCCTGGTGGCCCGCCTGGTCGAGGCCATCAACCCGCCGACCTGAGGTTCGGCCGGTCAGCCTGACCCATGCTCGCCGTTCGGTCACACCGCGCCGGCGAGCCGCTGCGGATCGAGAACGTCCCGGAGCCAAACCCGCAAGGCGCGGAGGTTCGCATCCGGGTGGCTGGTTGCGGCGTCTGCCACACCGACCTGCACATCGCCCGGACCGATCGGCTGCGCGTCACGCGACCGCTCACCCTCGGGCACGAGATTGCCGGTTGGCTGGATGCCGCCGGGCCGGAGGCGGCTGGACCGATGCGCCGCGCGCGCGTGAGCATCGGCGACCCCGTGCTCGTCTACGGCGGCTGGGGCTGTGGCGCCTGCCGCGAATGCGCGCTCGGCGAAGAGCAGCGCTGCGAGCTGAGCGAGGCTCCGGGCTTCCAGCGCGACGGGGGCTACGCCGAGCAGGTGCTGGTGCCGACTGCCCGCTACCTGGTGCCGTTGCGCGACCTGGACCCGGTGGAGGCGGCACCGCTGGCCGACGCCGGCGTCACGCCATACCGCGCGGTGCTGCGCGCCGCGCCCTGGCTGGCCCCGGGGACGCGGGTGCTGCTGATCGGCTTTGGCGGCCTCGGCCAGTTCGCGATTCAGTATCTGCGCCGCGTGCCGGACCTGACGATTGCCGTCCGCGAGCTCGACCCCGACAAGCTGACCCTGGCCGCCGACATGGGAGCCGACCTGGGTCTGCTGGCCGGCGACGAATCACTCGTCACGCTGGGCCTGGGGGGACACGCGGACGTCGTGTTCGACTTCGTCGGCACCGACGAGACGCTGGACTACGCGGCGCGCAACGTTGAGCCGGGAGGCCTGATCTCGCTGGTCGGGGAGGCGGGCGGCCACCTCACGTTCGGTTTCGACCGGCCGCCGGTGGAGACCTACGCCACCACCACCGCCTGGGGCTCGCTCGCCGATCTGCGCGAGGTGGTGCGGCTGGCGGCGCGCGGCCGGCTGCGCTGGTCGGTGGAGCGCATGCCGTTGCGCAAGGCGCGGTCCGCCCATGACCGGCTGCTGGCCGGCACGGTGAGGGGTCGGATCGTCCTGACGCCCTAGCGCAAGGGATGACAGGCTGAGGGAACGCTCGGCCGGCGGCTCAGTCGCCGAACAGGCGCCCCATGATGCCTTTTGGCTTTTCAACCACCCGCACGTACCAGGGCCCGGCCACGGACTCGTACGCCTCGCGCACGGATGAGGCGGAGAGGTCGGTCACGGCCAGGTCGCGGTGGCCCGCCAAGTGCTCGTTGGCCAGGGCATGAAGGCGGTTGCGGACCTCGTCAAACGAGGCGAGATCGGCGCCGTCGGCCAGCAGGATGCCCACCGTCCAGCCGGTCCCGGCCCGCAGCACCCACGCCCGCTCGACCTGTGGCAGCTCGGCCAGCTCGCGCTGCAGCTCTCCGCCGAACGGCTGCGGGACCTCGTTGGGGGCCTCGAGCGGCGGCAGCTCGCCGTACGGCCGGCGCGCGCGCATGGCCTCGGGCGTGGTGGGGTCGATCCCCGCCGCCAGGAAGGGCAGCACTGCGGCCGGCACCTCGATCTGCGACGGTGCGCCGGGATCGATGATCACCCGCTCGCCGGCGGCCTCGGCCCGCGCGAAGAGGTCGCGCGCTGGCAGCTCGATCGCGTCGCTGCCCGGCGGGCCGAACTCGCGACACGCCTCCGGGGAGGTGTAGGCCGCCAGGAACCGACCGTCCTCGTCGGCGCCGTGGCGCATCGACTCCGCCGGCACGCGCCCAGGGTCGACTTCTCGTCCGGTGCTCGACCGGATGGGCACCACCAGGCTCATCTCCAGCAGCTCGCCCAGGCCCGGCTCGGTCATGCCAGCGACCCTTGGAGGCTCGCCTTGCGCAGCGCCTCGTCGAGGCGAGCCAGGACCCGGTCGCGACCCAACAGCTCCATCGAGCCGAACAGGGGTGGCGACACGCTGCGCCCGGTGATTGCCATGCGCAGCGGACGGAAGAACTCGCCCGCCTTCCAGCCCAGCCGCTCGGCCTCCTCCCGGCAGCGCCCCTCGAGGACCTCCGACGCGAAGTCCGCGGCGGTCAGCTCGGCGAGAGCGTCGCGGGCAGCCTGCAGCGCTGTCGCTGCGTCGGCCACGGAGCGCCCCTTTGGCACCAGCGCGTCGGCGTCGTACAGCGCGGCGACCTCGTCATCGGCCTCGGTCAGGAAGGCGACCAGCTCGCGGGCATCGGCCAGCTTCACCAGCCGCTCCTTGATGAGCGGGACCACCCGCAGCACTGCCTCGTCGTCCAACGCTTCCGGCAGGAACGGCCGCAGGCGCAGCGCCAGCTGCTCATCGGTCAGGCTGCGGATGTAGACCCCGTTCAGGTAGTCGAGCCGATCCTTGTCGAAGATGGCGCCGCCCTTGTGGACGTGCGCCAGGTCGAATCGGGCGGTGAGCCCGTCCAGGGTGAAGATCTCCTCCTCGGTGCCCGGGCTCCAGCCCAGGAAGGCGAGGAAGTTGACCATCGCCTCCGGCAGGTAGCCTTCCTCCCGGTAGGCGGTGACCGACGTCTGGGACTTGCGCTTGCTCATCTTCGAGCGGTCGGCATTCAGGATGAGCGGAATGTGCCCGAAGCGCGGCTCGCGATAACCGAGCGCCCGGATCAGGGCGATGTGCTTTGGCGTGTTCGAGAGGTGGTCCTCGCCGCGAATGACGTGGCTGATCTCCATCTTCTCGTCGTCGATCACCACCACGAAGTGGTAGAGCGGCGAGCCATCCGCCCGCACGATGATGAAGTCGCCGAGCAGGCTGTTGTCGAACTCGACCTCGCCGCGGATCAGGTCGTCGAAGCGCACGACCTCGGATGCCACCTTGAAGCGGATCGCCGGCTGGCGGCCCTCGGCGGCGAACTGCGCGCGCACCGCATCGGTCAGGCGCAGGCAGCGGCGGTTGTAGCGCGGCGCCTCCTTCTTCGCCTCCTGCTCGCGGCGAACGGCCTCCAGCTCCTCCGGCGTGCACCAGCAGTGGTAGGCGTGGCCGGACTCCAGCAGCCGGGCGGCCTCCGCGGCGTACAGCTCCGAGCGGTTGCTCTGGCGGTACGGCCCGAATGGACCGATGTCGTCGCCCCCGGCCACCTGCGGCCCCTCATCCCAGGTGATGCCCAGCCAGTGCAGGTTGTCGATGATGTCGCGCTCGTACTCCGCCGTGCCACGGGCGAGGTCGGTGTCCTCGATGCGCAGCACGTACGTCCCGCCCGCGTGGCGGGCGAAGAGGAAGTTGTAGAGGCTGGTCCGCGCCGTGCCGATGTGCAGCGGCCCGGTGGGGCTGGGCGCCATGCGGGCGCGGATCGGTTGCTCGCTCGTCTCGGTCATCGGTCGTCGGATGGTAGCGCCAGCGTGGCCCGAACCGCCGGTTCGATCGCGTCGACCCAGCGAGCGTACTGCGCGGCCGAGGGATGCAGGCCGTCAGGAGCGAGCATGCCCGCGCTGGCGGAGAGCTGCTGGCTGATGTCGAACGTGTCCGGCACGAAGGTGATCCCCCGATACTCGCAGGCGCCGCGCAGGATCTCGTTGTTGCGCAGGACGGCGGCCCGTTGTCGCTCGGGCGCCCCGTACGCGCCGCCCTGGCGGCTGGCGGTGTAGTCCGGCGTCGCCACGCCGAACACGCCTGCTGGCGGGAGCCGCTGCAGCATGCCGTCCAGGATCTCGGAAACCCGAGCGCCGTAGCGCTCCTCGGGCACGCCCTGGACCACGTCGTTGACGCCCACCAGCAGGCTGACCAGCTCCGGCTCCAGCGAATCCAGATCGGGCAGCTGCTTGGTCGCCACGTCGTCGGCGGTTGAGCCATTGACCGCCAGGTTGGCGATCAGGGCCAGCTCGAGGTCCGCGAGGCGCAGAGCCAGCTGCCGCGGCCACGCCTCGTCGGGCTCGACACCGGTGCCGATCGTGTAGGAGTCGCCAAGGGCCACGTAGCGCACCACGGCTCAGCCCAGTGGAACGCCGGCCGCACCACGCCCGACGGCTCGCCCCGCGGGTCGTGGATGGAGGGCGCCGCGAATTCGGCCAGCCGCCCGTCGACGGCCTCCTGATCGAGCGCGCCCAGCTCGCGCAGGGCCGCCACCGTGCTCGTGCTGCGCGCCCGATGCACCGCCGTCCCCGTCCTCGACCTTGATCGCCAGGCCGCGCGGCTCGACGGCGAGAATCGCGACCGCCTGCACGCCCTCGGCCCCGCCTTTGGCGACGAGGGTGCCCGGCGCGGCGCGCATGAGGCTGGTATCCAGGCTCCGCCGCTCGCCGCCCACCAGCTCGGGATGGGCCATCATCGCGTCCCGGATCCGCTCCAGGGCCGAGCGCAGCTGCGCGTCGTCCACGCCGGAGGGATCCGCCAGGCGGGCGAAGGCCAGCGCGAGGCCACGCAACGGCATGCCAAAGGTCAGCACGCCGCAGCCGTCGGTGGCAACGACGACCTTGTCGCGCGGCACGTCCGTCAGCATCGCCACCGTGTCCAGCGCGAGCTGCTGGACCGGGTGGTCTGGCTCCCAGTACGTCTCGACCGGCCAGCCGGCCGCCTTGGCGTGGAGGGCCATGCCCGTGTGCTTGCCGGAGCAGTTGTGGCGCAGCGGAGAGGGCGGTTCGCCATCGCGGATCAGGCGATCGGCCGTCTCGCGGTCGAAAGGGCGGTGCGTGCCGCAGGCGAGCACGTCGCGGGTCAGCCCGCCGGCTCGCAGCAGGGCCTGGACGGTGCGTGCGTGCCGGTCCTCACCTGAGTGCGAGGCGGCCATGATCGCCAGCGCCTCCGTGGGCGCGGGAAAGTCGTAGGCGTCGAACCGGCCGGAGGCCACGAACGGCGCCAGCTGGAACGGCTTGGCCGACGAGCGGATGAAGGCGAAGGCCTGCGGGTCGCCAACCGATGCCACCGCCTTGCCGGCGGCGGATACGACCGTCAGCCAGCCGCGATGGCGCGACTCGACGCGATCCCCGCGGGTGACCTCGACCAGGACCGGCGGCGCTCCCCCTGCTGCCGCCCGGGCCCTACTGCCCGTTGCTGCCGGTTCCCGGCCCGGTGGCGGCGCGCTCGCCGCTGGGGGCGGCGTCCGACTTGCTGAAGATCGAGCCCTGGCCGGTCGAGGCGCCGGCGCTCACCGGCTCCGGCGGCTGCCCCTTGCCCTGGGATGCCGGCTGGGCCGGCGTGGACGGGCGTGGGCGCGGCGGCCATCGTGGGTCATGATCACGGAGCCCTCCCAGTGGGCGCCCTCCTTGACCACCAGCACCTGCGTCTTGACCTTGCCCTTGACGCGACCGGTCGAGCCGATCTCGAAGCGCCCGCCGCAGTCGACGTCGCCTTCGTAATCGCCGTTGATGATCACGTTGTGGGCGGTGATGGCGCTGCGCACCCGAGCCTGCGGGCTGATGATCAGCGTCCCCTGGCATTCGATCTCGCCCTGGGCCTCGCCCTCGATCCGCAGGTCGCGGTCCGAGACGTACTTGCCGTTGAAGCGGGCATGTGGATCGATCACGCTCTCGTTGCCGGATTCGGACCGGCGGAACTCTGTCGGTGAAGGAGTCACGTCGACCTCGCTGGTAAGGCTGTCCGGGTAGAGATTGCCGACGACATCCTCGCGCGACAAGGCGTCGGACTTGTTGTCTCGCTTGGATCCGAAGACCACGGCTTGCTCCTTCCTCTTCGGGGCGGCGACGCGCATGTCGCCGGTCGTGCGGGAATCTGGCGCGGACGGATAGCCTACCAGCGAACTCGCGAAGGAGGTAGTCCCAGGTACCGATGCCTTCCCCGAGCACGAGCCGGCGGACAGGGAGCGGCCTTAGCCGCGCCGGACGGGGGTGGCCGGTAGAATCGCCCGCGATGGACGCCCAGCACCCGACCCTGCATGTCAGCGCGCATCCGCTGGTCGCGCACAAGCTCGCCATCCTGCGCGACACGGGGACGGACACCAAGAAGTTCCGTGAGCTGGTGCGCGAGCTGACCTGGCTGCTCGGCTACGAGGCCATGGCCGACCTGGCCACTCGTGGCCGCCGCGTCCACACGCCGCTGGAGGAGACGGACGGCGCCGAGGTGGATCGCCGAAGATCGGCCTGGTGCCGGTCCTGCGCGCCGGGCTCGGCATGGTCGACGCCATGCTGGAGCTGATCCCGACCGCCCAGGTCTGGCACATCGGCCTGTACCGCGACGAGCGCACCCTGAAGCCGGTCGAGTACTACAACAAGCTGCCCGACGCTGCCACCGTGCAGGTCTGCCTGATCCTGGACCCGATGCTCGCCACCGGCGGCTCGGCGGCGGCCACCGTCGACATCCTCAAGGCGTGGGGCGCGGCGCACATCAAGCAGGTCAGCCTGATCGCCGCGCCGGAGGGCGTGGCCACCCTCTCCGCCGCGCATCCGGACGTCGACATCCATGTGGCGGCCGTCGATCGCGAGCTGAACGAGCGCGGCTACATCGTGCCCGGCCTTGGCGACGCCGGGGACCGCCAGTTCGGCACGTTCGCCGGTCCCGCCTCGGAACCGGGCCACGCCCACGGCGAGGACGAGACGGCCGAGGTGGTGCGCCGCCTGCAACGGGACCTCGCCGGCCGCTCCTAGCGGACCCGTCTAGCGCGTGAGCTCGACGACGCGGCTCCAGCCTGAGGGGCGAGCCGCGGAATATTCCGGGCATGGAAATGTCCCGAAAGAACTGCCCTCGGACTTGATGCAATCGCCGCCGCTGACCGCCCCTTCGGGACAACCCAAGAATAGGGTTCGCGCCGCGGCGGGCACAAGCCCTCTTATCCCCGAACTTCGAGCCCCGCAGCGAAGTTATCCACGATGTATCCCCAGCGTGGACATTGATCCACGCTTGACGCGGCCTTGCGTCTCCCTCAACCCGCGCCGCTGCCGTTGCCGCTCCCGTTGCCGCCAACCCAGGGACGCGGCACGGCCAGCGGCGGCTCCACCTCCATCTCATCCGACAGCCGCCGGCTCCCGACCGCGAACCATCCTCCTCGTCCTCGGTCCGCGGAGCCAGGGGGGCCGGGGTCGCCTCGCTCTGCTCGGCGTGGATGACGTGCATGACCGCGTTGATCAGCGCCAGGTGGGTGAAGGCCTGCGGGAAGTTGCCCAGGTGGCGCCCGGTCTCCGGATCGATCTCCTCGCCGTACAGGTCGAGCGGGCTGGCGAAGGAGAGCAGCCGCTCGCACAGGCGGCGCGCCCGCTCGAGCTCGCCGATCTCGACCAGCGCCGATACCAGCCAGAAGGAGCAGATGGTGAAGGTGCCCTCCCTGCCGGACAGGCCGTCATCGGTCTCGCTCCGTCCGGTAGCGCAGCACCAGGCCGTCCTCGGTCAGCTCGTTGGCGATGGCTCGAATCGTGTTCACGATCCGCTCGTCGTCCGGCGGCAGGAAGCGGACCAGCGGCAGCAGCAGGAGGGAGGCGTCCAGCGCATCGGACTCGTAGTGCTGGGTGAAGACGCCGCGCTTGTCCAGGCCGTGGGCCAGCACGTCGGCCTTGATCTGGTCGGCGGCCGCCTGCCAGCGGTCCGCGTGCTCGTCGTCCTCGCGCAGCCGCGCCAGCCGTGCGCCGCGGTCGCAGGCCACCCAGCACATGACCTTCGAGGAGGTGAAGTGCTTCGGCTCGCCACGCACCTCCCACATGCCTCGATCCGGCTCCTGCCAGTGCGTGATGGCCTGCTCCACCTGTTTGACCAGGATCGGCCAGATGGCCTCGTCCAGCCGATCGCGCGAGCGCGTGTGCAGGTAGACCGAGTCGAGCATGGCGCCCCACATGTCGTGCTGGCGCTGCTTGTAGGCGCCGTTGCCGATGCGGACCGGCCTCGCGCCCTCGTAGCCATGCAGGTGCGTCAGCTCCTGCTCCACCAGGTCGCGCTCGCCGCCGACGCCGTACATGACCTGCAGGTCCTCGCTGCCGGCCACCTCGGCGATGAAGTACAGGAAGTCGTTCGCCTCCCAGTCGAAGCCCAGGCTGTACAGGCCCCACAGGGCGAAGGTCGAGTCGCGGATCCAGGAGTAGCGGTAGTCCCAGTTCCGCTCGCCGCCGGGCGTCTCCGGCAGCGAGGTGGTGGCGGCCGCCACCATCGCGCCGGTGGGCGCATAGGTCAGGCCCTTCAGCGTCAGCGCCGAGCGCTCCAGGTAGGTCCGCCACGGGTGATCCGGGAAGTGGCCGCGGGCCAGCCAGTGCTGCCAGTGGTGCGCGGTCCACACCAGCCGTCCGTAGGCGTCGTCGAAGGTGCGTGGCGGCGCGGGACTGCCCCATGACAGCGCCACGAAGCGGCTCTCGCCCTCCTTGAGCATGGTGCGCGCGATGGCGCGCGGGCCCTCGAAGCCGATGTTCAGGTCGCTGGTCAGGGTCAGCTGCTGGTCGGTGCTCGCACATGCGCAGGTGCCCTGGTGGTAGCCCGTCTCGGTGTATGACCACGAGCCGAACGTGCGGCCATAGTCGAACACCGGCTCGCAGTCCATGATCAGCTGGACCGATCCGTTCACGCAGCGCACCGTGCGCAGCAGGATGTGCTGGGCGTCGTAGTCGGTCGGCGCGCGTCGCTGGGTGCCTGAGCGCTCCTCCTCTTCATGCCACGGCCCGATGAGCAGCACGTCGCGGACGATGATCCAGCCGGTGCTGGTCCCCCAGCTGGTCTCCAGCACGTTGGTGCCGGGCAGGTAGCGTCGCGAAGCGGGCACCTGCACGTCGGCCGGCCCGAAGCGGAAGCCGCCGGCGTCGCGGTCGAGGATGGCGCCGAACACGCTGGGCGAGTCGACGCGCGGCACGCACAGCCACTCGACGTTGCCCGACGGCGCCACCAGGGCGGTCGTCTCGCAGTCGGACAGGAAGCCGAACTCGGCGATGGGCGGGAAGGGCGAGCCGGCGTACCCGGCGCGGCTGGTCGGTCCCATGGCGCTCATCGGTTCCATCCGAGGGTTGCCCTGCATGCTCGCCTCCGGTGAGGGTCGTCTGTGTTACCACGCCGCCGCGCCCCGCGCCAGCCCCCAAAGCGGGCCGGTCAGGCTCGCGCTGCTACACTCCGGCCGATGCCCGACGCACACGTCAAGGTGGCGATCACCGGCGCCGCGGGCCAGATCGGCTACGCGCTGGTCTTCCGCATCGCCTCCGGTGAGATGTTCGGCCCCGACACCACCGTCGACCTCCAGCTGCTCGAGCTCGAGGCCGCCCTGCCGGCGCTCGAGGGCGTGGCCATGGAGCTCGACGACTGCGCCTTTCCGCTGCTCAACGCGCATCGTCCGCACGTCCGATGCCAACGAGGCCTTCGCCGGCGCCAACTGGGCGCTGCTGGTGGGCGCGGTGCCGCGCAAGGCAGGGATGGAGCGCAAGGACCTGCTGACCGTCAATGGCGGCATCTTCACCGGCCAGGGCCGCGCCATCGCCGCAGAACGCGGCGGACGATGTGCGCGTCCTGGTGGTCGGCAACCCATGCAACACCAACTGCCTGATCGCCGCTGCCAACGCGCCGGAGATCCCGAACGAGCGCTGGTTCGCGATGACCATGCTCGACGAGAACCGGGGTCGCAGCCAGCTGGCCCAACGCGCCGGCGTCGACGTCACCGAGGTCCGCGACCTGGCGGTGTGGGGCAACCACTCGAGCACGCAGTTCCCGGACTTCTACCACGCCACCATCGGCGGCCGGCCGGCGCCGGAGGTGATCGACGACGAGGGCTGGCTCCAGGAGCGACTTCATCGGCGCCGTACAGCAGCGAGGCGCGGCCATCATCGCCGCGCGCGGCCAGTCGAGCGCGGCCAGTGCCGCCAACGCGGTGATCGACACCGTGCGCAACGTCAGCCGGCCGACCGGCGAGATCTTCAGCGCGGCCGTCCGCGCGCCGGCGGACGCATCGGGCTATGGCATTCCGGCCGGGCTGGTGTTCGGCTATCCCCTGCGGGCAACGGCGCCCGGCCAGGTGGAGATCGTGCAGGACATCAAGCACGGCGACTGGGCACAGTCCATGATCGACGCGACGCGCGACGAGCTCATCGAGGAACGTGAGGCTGTGAAGGACCTTCTGCCATGACCAACCAGGCGCCGCCACGGACCGATGTGGCCTCACTCACCTACGGCGAACGCTCCGTCGAGCTGCCGTTGGTGCACGGCACCGAGGACGAGGTCGCGGCCGACATCTCGAAGCTTCGCGGCGACACCGGCCTGATCACGCTGGACGTCGGCTACGGCAACACCGGCGCCACGCGGTCGGCCATCACCTTCCTGGACGGCGAGCAGGGGATCCTGCGCTATCGCGGCTATCCCATCGAGGAGCTGGCGGAGCGCAGCACCTTCCTGGAGGTCGCCTACCTGCTCATCCACGGCGAGCTTGCCGACCCGCGCCGAGCTGGACCACTTCGTGGCCGAGATCACGCACCACACCCTCATCCGCGAGGAGATGCGCCATTTCTTCGACTCGTTCCCGCATGACGCGCACCCGATGGCGGTGCTCGCCTCCGGCACGGTGGGGATGAGCACCTTCTACCCCGACAGCCACGAGATCGCAGATCCGGCGGCGGTCGAGCTCACCACGCTGCGGCTGATGGCCAAGCTGCCGACCCTGGCAGCGTGGTCGTTCAAGAAGGCGATCGGCCAGCCCTACGTCTACCCGCGCAACGACCTGGGCTACGCCGCCAACCTGCTGCACATGATGTTCGCCGTGCCGTCCGAGCCGTACGAGGTCCAGCCGGAGGTGGCCGAGGCGCTCGACCTGCTGCTCATCCTGCACGCCGACCATGAGCAGAACTGCTTCGACCGCGACGGTGCGGATGGTCGGCAGCACCCACGTCAACATGTACGCCTCGATCAGCGCCGGCATCTCCGCGCTATGGGGACCGCTGCACGGCGGGGCCAACGAAGCCGTGATCCGGACCCTGGAACGGATCGTCGAGGACGGGGGCGACGTCCAGAAGTGGGTCGACAAGGCAAAGGACCACGAATCGAGCTTCAAGCTGCCCGGCTTCGGGCATCGGGTCTACAAGAACTTCGACCCGCGCGCCACCATCATCAAGCGCGCGGCGGAGCGGGTGCTGGACGCCACCGGCGCCGACGGCGAGCTGTTCGAGGTGGCCAAGAAGCTGGAGGAGGTCGCCATCCACGACGAGTACTTCGTCGAGCGCAAGCTGTACGCGAACGTCGACTTCTACTCCGGCCTGATCTATCACGCCATCGGCTTCCCGAAGAACATGTTCACGAATTGCTTCGCCATTGGCCGGCTGCCCGGCTGGATCGCGCAGTGGCAGGAGATGATCCGCGACCCGGAGACCAAGATCGGCCGGCCGCGCCAGGTGTACACCGGGCCGACCGCGCGATCGTACGTACCCATCGACGCTCGCTGAGCCGATTGTCCCCGCCCGTTGCCCGCGGACCGGAGAGCGTCCATGCCCGCGGGTCGCATTTGTGACTGACGCCGCCGATGGTGCCCGCCCTACCATGCCGCGGACATGAAACTCACCATCCTCGGCCGCAGCCCGGCCCGACCCAACCCCGGAGAAGCCTGCGCCGGCTACCTGATCGAGGGCGGCGGCGCCCGCGTGATGATGGACATCGGCCCCGGGCGTGGTGGCGCAGCTGCTGCGCCGCAACACGCCGGACGAGCTGGACGCGGTGGTCATCAGCCACATGCATACCGACCACTGCCTGGACCTGGTGACGCTGCGCTACTGCTACCCGTGGATCGACGTCGCCAAGAAGCGGCTGCTGGTCATCGTGCCGCCGGGCGCCACGGCCCAGCTGGCGGAGATGGCCCTGGGCGCGGGCTACATGAACTTCTTCGACAAGAGCTTCATCTTCGTCGAGCACGACGGGAAGCGCCCGATCGAGATCGGCAACCTGCGCCTGGAGCCGGATGAGACGCAGCACTTCGTGCGCACCTGGGGCTTTCGCATCAGCGCGCGCGGCATCGACGAGGACCCGGAAACGGTGCTCGCCTACTCGGCCGATGCCGGCCCGTGCCCGGCGTTGCCGCGCATCGCGGACGGCGCCGAGCTGTTCCTGTGCGAGGCCGCGCTCCGCTCACTGGCGGAGGACGATCCCGAGCCGCAGAGCCGCGGCCACCTGCTGCCGTCAGAGGCGGCGCGCCTGGCCCGTGACGCGGCCGTCAAGCGGCTGCTGCTGACCCACATCCCGCTCCCCGATCGCGGGGCGTGGGCCATGGAGCAGGCGACCGCCGAGTACGACGGCCCGCTGGAGATCGCCGAGCCGCTGCGGACGTACGAGGTCTAGGAGCTCAGCAGCTCCGCCAGCTCGCCCAGCTCCTCGTCCCAGCCCTGCGCGTTGCCGTCGCGGTGCTCCGGCAGGATGAAGCCGGATTCCTGCATGCGCAGCGTGGTGCCACCGTCTTCGCGCTCGTACAGCCACCATTCGACCAGGGTGACCTCCGATGCCGGTCGAGGGACGTGCCGGCCTCATTCGCCCAGCGCCAAGCCAGGTAGGTCGGCGCCTCCACCGCCTCGACCCGGACGCCGTAGTCACCGTAGCCGTCCCAGGTGAAGATGCCCTCGCCGCCGGGCTCGAGCTCCCACTCCGCCTTCTGCGGGAACCATCTGGCCAGCTCCTCCGGCTCGGTGATCGCCTGCCACACTCGCTCTCGCGGGACGGACAGCTCGACGACGCGCTCGATGATGTGCGGCGCAGTCTTGGTCGTCTCGGTCATTGGTCAGGCTCCTCCAGGTGTTGCTTCAGTCGCGCCAACCGCCGATCCCAGGCAGCGGCGTACGGCGCCAGCCAGTCGTCCAGCTGCCGCAGCGGGGCGGCGTCGAGCGCGTGCATTCGCTCCCTTCCCTGGCGCCAGATCCTCACCAGGCCGGCCTGCCGCAGAAGCTCCAGGTGCTTGGCCACGCCCTGCCGGCTCATCGGCTGGCCCTCCGCCAGGGCGCTCAGGGAGAGGGCATCGTGCGCGCGCAATCGGTCAAGCAGGGCGCGGCGAGTCGGGTCGGCGACGGCCTCAAACACGAGCGGCTGCATCGGTCCATTATGCAACCTTGCGGTTGCATGTCAACTCGCCGTCGGGACCCTCCGCACGCGCACGCGGGCGATGTACCGGTCCGCCGACCAGGTGACCACCGCCCACAGCATGGACAGGATCAGGGTCAACCCCACCAGGATGGCCGAGATCGGCAAGAAGCCCGGACCGAGAGCTGCGCCCACCATCAGCAGCCCCAGCCCGACGACCAGCAGGATCGAGCCGATCATGGCCACTCCGATCTTGATGGCGGTCCAAGGAACCAGCCCAGGAATGGCCCTGGGCGCGGCCGGTCAGCCACAGCAGAGTCGGTCCGGAGGCGCCGAACAGCGCCACGTAGAACCCGGTCGAGCTGAACAGCTCCGCGGCGCCCAACCGCTGTCGAAGGACGAGCGCGGCGAAGATCCAGGCCGCGAGCAGCGCGCTGGCGGCGCCGGTTCCGATCAGCCACGCCAGCAGCAGGGTGGCGGTGCCGGCCGACAGGCGCTCGACCAGCTCGCCGTCGCTCCCCTCGACCAGCTCGGTCGGCCCGTCTGGCGCCAGGTCCGGGGGCGCGGACGGTCGCTCGGGCGGAGTTTGTGGAGGACGCGGGTCCAGGCTCACCCGGCGCTGATGCCGGCGCCGGCGAACGCCGCCTCCAGATCGGCGATCAGGTCGGTGGACGACTCGATGCCGACCGACAGCCGGACCAGGCCAGGCGGCACGGCCAACGGCGAATCGGCGACCGACAGGTGGGTCATGGCCGCCGGCAGCTCGATCAGCGATTCCACTGCGCCAAGCGACTCGGCGAGCGTGAACAGGCGCGTGCAGGCCGCGAAGCGCCCGGCGGCCTCGTCATCGGCGTTCAGCTCGAAGCTGACCATGCCGCCGGGGAGCCGCATCTGCCGCACGCACAGCTCCCGCTGTGGGTTGTCGTGCAGGCCGGGGTAGTACACGCGCCGCACCTCCGGGCGCCCATCCAGCCAGTAGGCGATGGCGGTGGCATTGGCGCAGGCGCGCTCCATACGGACCGCCAGCGTCCGCATGCCGCGCAGCACCAGCCAGCAGTCGAACGGCGAGGGCACCGCGCCCGCGGCGTTCTGGTGGAAGCGCAGCCGCTCGGCCAGGTCGTCGCGATTGGTGGCGACCAGGCCACCGACCACGTCGGAGTGGCCGCCCAGGTACTTGGTGGCCGAGTGCATGACGATGTCGGCGCCGAGCGCCAGCGGCTGCTGCAGGAACGGGGTCGCGAACGTGTTGTCGACCACGGTCAGCACGCCCGGCCTCGCGCGCGACCTCCGGCCGCCGCCCGGATGTCGGCGATCTTGAGCAGCGGGTTGGTGGGCGTCTCGATCCAGACCATTGCCACCGGGCCCCGCTCGCGAACCGCCTCCGGCGACAGCGCCGCGCGCACCGCTTCGGGGTTGGTGACGTCCACCGGGTCGACCTGTGACGCCGTAGCGCGACCAGACCTTGTCGGCCAGGCGCCACGTCCCGCCGTACACGTCGTCGCACATCACCACGCGCTGGCCGGGTTCGGTCAGGTACAGGATGTTCTGGGTGGCGGCCAGCCCCGATGCATAGGCGAACCCGTGCTGGGCGCCCTCCAGGACGGCGATGGCCGACTCCAGCGAGCGCCGGGTGGGTTGTCCGAGCGGCCGTACTCGAAGCCCGGCGCGCGTCTGCCCGACCGCGTCCTGCTTGAAGGTGGAGCTCATCTGGATGGGCGGCACCACCGCGCCGGTGATCGGGTCTGGCTCCCAGCCGGCGTGGACGACCTTGGTCTCGAAGTCGTCAGTCATGCCGCCCGACGAGGCGCCAGGTGAGCGGCAGCAGGCCGGCGGCCAGCGCGATCTTCAGCGCGTCGCCGAGCACGAACGGCCAGAGGCCGAACTCCAGCGCCACGGTCAGCGGCACGCCGAGGGACGCCATCAGCCAGGGGACGCCGAAGGCGTAGATGATGAGGTTGCCCAGCACCATGATCGCGATCGTGCCGCTGACGGTGCGATCGGCGCCGCGGCTGGCCAGCGCGCCCACCACCGTGCGGCCGCGAACGCGAACCCGATGATGTAGCCGAACGACGGGAATCGCCACGCCGGATCCCTGCTCGGCGAACCACGGCACCCCTGCCACGCCCGCCACCAGGTAAAGCAGCATCGCCGCCCCGCCGCGCCACGGGCCGAGCGCCGCGCCGGAGAGCAGGACCACGAAGGTCTGGAGCGTGATCGGCACCGGCGTGAACGGGAGCGGGATCGAGATCTGCGCAGCCACGCCGGTAAGGGCCGCGGCCCCGATCACCAGCAGCACATCGCGCAGCAGGGCGCCGGGCAGCAGGTCGGCCAGGACGCGCGGCCGAGCGCTGACGGCGGTGGTCATCGGGTGCGCGGGAAGCCCAGGTCGACCTTGGAGGTCGACGGATCGGGCCAGCGCGAGGTCACCACCTTGCCGCGCGTGTAGAACTGGATCCCCTCCGGCCCGTACATGTGCAGGTCGCCGAACAGCGATGACTTCCAGCCGCCGAAGCTGTAATAGGCGACCGGCACGGGGATCGGCACGTTGACACCGACCATGCCGACGTTGACCTCGAACTGGAACTGGCGTGCCGCTCCCCCGTCGCGGGTGTAGATCGCCGTGCCGTTGGCGTACGGGTTGTCCTCGATCACCTGCATCGCGTCGGCGTAGGTCGGGACCCGGATGATCTCGAGCACCGGCCCGAAGATCTCGTTGCGATAGCAGTCCATCTGCGGCGTCACGTGGTCCAGCAGCGAGACGCCCAGGAAGAACCCCTCGCCGTCCTTGTGGAGCGCGTGATCGCGGCCGTCGACGCGCAGCGTGGCGCCCTGCTCGCGGCCGCTGTCCAGGTAGCTCGCCACCTTGTCGCGGTGCTCGCGGGTGATGAGCGGCCCCATCTCGGCCTCCGGATCGCTCCCCGGCCCGACCTTGATCTTGGGCAGCCGCTCCTCGATGGCGTGCACCAGCGGATCGCCGGCATCGCCGACCGCCACGACCACGCTGATCGCCATGCAGCGCTCGCCGGCGGATCCGTAGGCGGCCGACACCGCCGCATCGGCGGCCATGCCGATGTCGGCATCGGGCAGGACCACCATGTGGTTCTTGGCGCCGCCCAGTGCCTGCACCCGCTTGCCGTGCTTGGTGCCGGTCTCGTAGATGTAGCGCGCGATCGGAGTCGAGCCCACGAAGCTGACCGCCGCGATGTCCGGGTGCTCCAGGATGGCGTCGACCGCGACCTTGTCGCCGTGGACCACATTGAAGACGCCGGCCGGCAGCCCGGCTTCCTGCAGCAGCTCGGCGAGGTAGATCGAGGCCGATGGATCCTTCTCGGAAGGCTTGAGGATGAACGTGTTCCCGCAGGCGATGGCGTTGGCGAACATCCACATCGGCACCATGGCCGGGAAGTTGAACGGGGTGATGCCGGCCACCACGCCCAGTGGCTGACGGATCTGGTAGACGTCGATACCGGCCGAGGCCTGCTCGCTGTAGGTGCCCTTGAGCAGGTGCGGGATGCCGCAGGCGAACTCCAGGTTCTCCAGGCCCCGCGCCACCTCACCCTGGGCGTCGGTCGGGACCTTGCCGTGCTCTGCGGTCAGGAAGGCGGCGATGTCCTTGCGGTGCTCGTCGACCAGGTTGCGGATGCGGAACAGGATCTCGGTCCGCTTGCTCAGCGATGAGGCTCGCCAGGCAGGAAAGGCCTCGCGCGCGATGCGGACCGCGGCATCGACCTCCTCGGCGCTGGCGAAGTCGACTTCGCGCGCTACCCGGCCGGTCGCCGGGTTGTAGACGGATCCCTGACGGCCCGATTTCCCCGCGACGCGGCGACCGCCGATCCAATGATGGACGCGTTCAAGATCAGCTGGAGCGGTCTCGGCAGACGGCTCCGCGACCTGCGTCATCGGTCTGTCTTCTGGCTCATGCGCCAACCATACTCCGGCGCCGTCTTGGCGGCGTTGCCGGGATACGCCCTGGCATCGGAGCCCACCGCTAAATAGATAGGTACATCGGCGACGCAACATTAGGGCGTACTCCCGATGCCCGGACGGGCGTCACTCGCAAACCTCCTCACTGAAAGGAGGTGCTGCATGCCGCTCTTCATGGACATGCACAACATCGATGGCGGGGTGGCGGCGAAGGATGTCGCGCAGGCCCACCTGGCTGACCTGCAGACCCAGGATCGCTTCGGCGTCCGCTACCTGCGCTATTGGGTCAACGAGGAGGACGGCAAGGTCTTCTGCCTTGTCGATTCACCCGATGCCGATGCGGCTGCCCGCGTCCACCGGGAGGCACATGGCCTGGTGGCAACTGCCATATTCCCGGTGGTGGAGGGACAGTGACCATGCCTGCGGAACACTCTCGTGCGGCTGCTGGTTGCCGGCGCCGCCGGCGCCATCCTGGTGGGCGTCATGCTGGCAACGGCACTTGGCGCCTCGGCGAGTGACCTCACCGCCGCGCGCTTCGCGAGCGCTCGCTTCAACTCCATTGGACAGGCAGAGCGGGCGGGATACGGGCTGCCGCCCGGTGGCCCGCTGCATGAGTGCATCGCGTCTTTCGACGGCACAGGAGCGATGGGCTTCCACCTCATCAACGGCGGCCTCCTCGACGGCGAGATCGATGCGGCTGCTCCGGAGGCGCTCGTCTATGCCCCCGACAAGCACGGCAAGCTGAAGCTGGTCGCGCTCGAGTACGTCGTGTTCGCGGACACATGGGCCGAAGAGGACCCACCGTCGCTGTTCGGCGAGCCGTTCATGTTCATCCCGTCACCGAACCGCTACGAGATCCCAGCCTTCTGGGCGCTCCATGCCTGGATCTGGGCGGGCAACCCGTCCGGCACCTTCATGCCATTCAATCCCGCCGTCAGCTGCGACTGACGGCGAGTCCGGCGGCCTGGACCGCACCGCGCAAGTGCGGTCCTGGTCGCGGCACGGAGCTCAGCGCGGCGCGACCGTCGCGTGTTGCGGGGGCTCGCTTGCCCGGATCTTGGCCGCCCATGCCGCAACCTCGGTCCGCCTGGCCACACCCAGCTTGGCGAGCATGTGCTCGACGTGGGCGCTCACCGTCTTCGGTGAGATGGAGAGCTGGGCGGCGATCTCAGCATTCGTCAGTCCCTCGGCGATCAGCCGCGCCACCTCAAACTCGCGGACGGTAAGCGGGCGCCAGGGCTCCTGCTCGCGGCCGCGGCCGCGGCTCGCCTTGGCGATTTCGTCGGCGCGCGCCAGGAGGGGCGGGCTCTCCATCGCCTCCGCACGGACGCGGACCTCAGCCAGCAGGTCGGAGGCCTCACCGTGTCGGCTCATGCGGATGAGGCACTGGGCTAAATCGAGCCGGGCCCAGAGGGACTCCCAGGCGCGACCGCGCTCCTCCCATCCCCTGATCGCGCGCTCCAACGCCTCACGAGCTGCGGTGAGCGATCCGCCGGCCAGCCGTACAAGGCCGTCGCCATGGCTGAGTGCAGCACCGGCCACCGAATCCCAGCCGGCGAAGAACGTGCGGGCCTGGGCAAGCCAACGGGCCGCATCATCGGGTCGCCGCGCCGCAATGTAGCTGCGCGCACCCGTGACGACGAACGGGATGAAGAGGGCGCGTTCGCCGCTGGAGCCGGCGATCGACCAGGCCTCTTCAGATCGCGCGACGGCAGCGTCTGCCGCGCCCCCGGCCAAGTCTGATTCGGCCAGACCCCAAAGGGGCGTCAGGATCAGGTGGACCTCGCCAATATGCCGGCCGGCAGCCAGAGAGTCCTCGAGCCAGCGGCGCGCTTCCGCCGGGGTGCCGCGCCCCAGCGCAACCAGGCCGATAACATCCAGGCACCCGATCATGCCTCGCTTGCAGCCGCGATCGCTGAGCTCCTGCCGCGCAAGCTCGTCGGCCGCGTCCCAGCGCCCCGCACCCCACTCGAGCATTGCGGAGGTGGTCGCCATCATCTGGCGGCAGTGGGACTGCTCAATCGCGTCGGCGTATTGCAGGCCCTCGCCCAGAGCCGCCTCGGCCATCTCCGGGTCCATGATCCGTGCAGCCAGGACTGCCAGGTCCCGATAGCCAGTCACCCCGACGGACTCGTAGCCAGCCTCGCGAGCGTCGCGGGCGGCCCGCATCCCGTCGCGCATGCCGCTCTCATAGCGACCGGCGACCACGTCGATGCGGCCAAGCAGGATGTCTATGTCCAGGACGGTCTCGCGGTCACCACGCGCATCGGCAAGGTCCCGGGCCTGCTCGGCGAGCTTCCGGGCCGCCTTCAGGTCAAATGCCAGGAATCGTTGCTCGGCCTCGAGGCGAGCAACCAGGCCCGCATCGTCTCGCGCTCTGGCGTTGCCGGCAGGTCCTCGATCTCGGCCCGGATCCTGTCCGTGTAGGCCCGTAGCTTCTCGTTCGGCTCGCCCCGACGCAGCGCTGCGGAGAACTTGATCAGGAGCAAGTCTGCCGCCTCGATCGGCCGCCCGGCCTCGAGGTACAGATCGCGAGCGCGGTCGGCCGCTGTGTCCATGTCCTCGTTCTGCTCAATGGCTCCAGCCGCTTCTGCGTACCGGCTCGTAGAGCTCCGCCTGCTCAACCAGCGGCAGGTCGTGGGGCATGTTCGCGATGGCTCGCTGGTAGAGCTCGTACGCCTCTTGGCGCGCCGAAATACGGCTCGCTTCGCCCGCTGCGGTCATTGACGCTCGGAACGCCTGTGGCCGGAGTCCGGCGCGTTCGTAATGGCGCGAGACGTGAACCACGCTGGATGACTCGAGCGTCAGGACGAACTCGGCCGCCTGGGCATGGAAGCGTCGAAGCTGCGAGGGCGGGATCGAGCTGTAGATCGCATCCCGGAGCAGCTGGTGGCGGAAGTCGTAGTAGCCTGGTCCACGTAGCTGAAGGGTGTGATGATCGCCGCGTCCTCGAGCTCCTGGAGGGTCGGCTCGAGCTCGACCAGCGGTCGGTCCACCACGCCGGCCAGGACATCCGGGCTGAAGCAGCGTCCGATCACCGCGCCGGCTCGCACGACCGCTCGCGCCTCCGCTGACAGTCGATCGACGCGCGCCAGGACGGCGTCGCCGATGGTGTCCGGGACGTGCGCCTCGCGGATGCGACGGCCGTCGGCTCGCGCATCGTCGTCGAGGGCCGCGAGCAGCTCCTCGACGTGGAGCGGAATACCGTTCGTGCGCTCATGCACGGCCTCGACGACATCCCGTGGCGCCGGCAGTTCGCCGCCCAGGATCAGCGTCGTGGCCATGCCGGTCTCCTCGATGGTCAGCGGCCGAAGCCTGGCTTCCTCCGCGTGCCGCTGGCCCAGGATGCGAGCCCGCCATTCTCGGTGGATGCCATTCGCCGGGAACTCGTCGGCGCGATAGTCGCCGACGAGGAGGAGCGGCCGCTCCGCAGCGTGGCGGGCCAGCTCGCCGATCACCTCCAGGCTCAGCTCGTCGGTCCAGTGCAGATCCTGCGAAGACCAGCATCGTCGGCGTGTCGATCGCCTCCAGGATTCGATCGGCGGCCGCTCGGACGATGAGACGGCGCGCGCCCAGCGCATCGCCTTCGTGGCGTCCGTCGATCGCGAGCAGATCCTGTGACAGGCTGCCCCACGCATCGCTGCCCGCAGGCCACTGGCAAAGTCGCGGATCGAGGCGAGCGGGACCTGGTGGTCCTGCGGCGCCACGGCTCCACCCTCGACCCGCAGCCCGGCGGCCTCGGCCTTCCGTCGCCGCGCGGATCAATCGGGTCTTGCCGAGTCCGGCCTGGCCGGAGAGGAAGATCGTGCTGCCTCGCCCGGCGCTGGTCTCGGCGATCAGGCGGTCGAAGAGCTCAAGCAGATCGTCGCGGCCGACGAGGATGGGGCACTGGACCGGTCCAGCGCTGGTCATCGCGCGCAGTCTACGACGCGCCGTCCACGATCTCGCATCGGTCGAATGACCGATGGGTTCCCGCGTGGCCGCCACCCCTTGGCCCTGACATCGTGCCGAACCGGTTCGAGGGCTCATCGGTCATCCACACGATGACGCCGTGACTTCTGGATCCGACCCTCGGGGGGCAACGACCCGCAGCAGAGGAACTGCATGGCCAAGTTCATGGACGTCCACTCCGGCTTCGTCGGCGTCACGGCCGAGCAGCTCAAGGAAGCGCATGAGCGCGACCTCGCGATCGAAGGCGACGAAGGCGTCCACTTCGAGCACGCCTGGTTCGATCCGGAGCGCGGCAAGGTCTTCTGCCTCGTCACCGGACCGACCCGCGAGGCCGTGATGCGCATCCACAAGCGGGCGGGACACCCGACCCGCGAGATCTACGAGCTCCAGGTCGAGGTCTGACCCTCCTCACCCCTCAAGGAGGTAAGAGCGATGCATAACTACACGGTGTTCAAAGCCGTCCACGAAGATCGAATGCGGGAGTTGACGGGTAAAGCGGATCTGTCGCAGGCTCGCAGCGATCGCCAAGCAGGGGCAAACGCCGCGCCATCCGGGCGCACTCCTTCGTGGCTGGCTGTCACTCGGTCTGTCTCGCCTGTCCCTCGAGGCCCGGCATTCGCGGCCGACTACGAAGCCGGCTGCCCTGGATTCTGGCGCGGCCACCGTGCTGCCCGAACCGTCGACCGGTCAGCGCTGAGGACGCTCGAACCGGCCTTTCAGGCGATCCGATCGAGCCCGAACACGCCTGATGCCATCAGTAATGGCCGGCTCGGCACATTCGGGCTGCGTGTAGTCCAGCGAGGGCTACCGAGGGTCAGTCGGAATTGCGGCGCCGCGAAGGACGACCCCGATGTGAGTCGGTGCGCCAGTCGTATTCGCGGACGCGCTCGCCGGCGCCCAGCAGCCCGTTCCGACGCAGCCAGTCATCTTTGAAGAGCTTGCCCACGTAGTTGCGGCCACCATCGGGCAGGATCACCACGAACAGCGCTTCGGGATCGTCCAGGTCGCGGGCGACCTGCAGCGCAGCCCACAGGGCGGTGCCGCACGACTCCCCCATCAGGATCCCCTCGGCGGCCGTGGCCTGGCGGGCGGTGAGCATCGAGTCGCGGTCACTGACGCGCACGATCAGGTCGCAGACATCGGTGTCGTAGGTGGCCGGCCAGAAGTCCTCGCCGATGCCCTCGGTCAGGTAGGGCTGGGCATCGGCCCCGGAGTAGACGCTGCCCGCCGGGTCCGCGCCCACGACCTGGATGGCGCTGGTTCCGCTCGCGAAGGTAACGGCCCGCGCCGCTGACCGTGCCACCGGTCCCCAAGGCCACCACCAGGTGCGTGACGCGGCCCTCGGTCGCCTCCCAGATCTCCGGCCCGGTGGTCAGGTAGTGCGCATCGGGGTTGGCCGGGTTGGCGTACTGGTCCGGCTTCCAGGCGCCGGGCGTCTCGCGCGCGATCCGGTCCGAGACGCGGTAGTAGGAGCGCTCGTCGTCCGGGTCGACGTCGGTTGGGCAGATCACCACCTCCGCGCCATAGGCGCGCAGCAGGGCGCGCTTCTCCTCCGATTGCTTGTCGGCCATGACGAAGATGCACCGATAGCCCTTGATCGCCGCCGCCATGGCCAGGCCGACCCCGGTGTTGCCGCTGGTCGGCTCCACGATCACGCCACCCGGCTGCAGCAGCCCGGCCCGCTCCGCCGCCTCGATCATGGGCAGCGCGATCCGGTCCTTGACCGATCCGCCCGGATTCATGTGCTCCAGCTTGCCGACGATGCGCGGCGCCACGCCATCGGCCAGGCGGTCGAGGGCCACCAGTGGGGTGCCGCCGACGGCCGCCGTCACATCGGGCAGGATGCCGCGCTCAGCCAGCGCTTGGCTCCGTCGCTGGGCCGCGGCCGGTGGCCTCGGCCGCGGCAGCCGCCTCCTGCGCCTCCTTCTCCTTGATCCAGGCGCCCGGCACCCCCCAACCACGGGCATGGCGCAGCCAGAGGAAGCCGCCGGCGCCGACGAAGGTGATGACGCCCAGCCAGATGGCGGTCGGCACGCCCAGGATGATCCAGTTCTGCACGCGGAACGTCTCCAGCCAGACGCGTTCGGCGGAGTACCACATCAGGTAGATGAGCAGGATGTCGCCGTCGTACAGCCAGGAGGCGAATCGGCGGCCGATCCAGATGATCACGCCGAAGCCGATCAGGCTCAGGATGGCCTCGTAGGCGAAGAGCGGATGGAATCGCGTCGTCTCGGGAAACGCGTTCAGGTTGGCCCATTCGCCGATGCGATGCGTCGGCATCGATCGGGATCCCCCACGGCAGAGTCGTGGGCGGGCCGTACAGCTCCTGGTTGACGAAGTTGCCGAGCCGCCCGATGGCCTGCCCCAGCAGCATGGCCGAGGCGAAGACGTCGAGCCAGCGAGCGGTGTTCTGACCGATCCACCGGGTGTAGAGCCAGATCGCCAGCACTCCGCCAGCCACCGCGCCCGGGATGCCCAGCCCGCCGGTCCAGATCTGCGGGATCTGGATCAGGTTCTGCGAGTAGAAGTCCCACTGGTGGATGACGTGGTAGGCGCGCGCGCCGATGACGGCCGCCACCAGCACCGGCAGCAGCATGGTCCAGCCGACGTCCGGATCCATGCCCCGCCGACGGGCCTCGATGGTCCCCACCCAGCCGGCGGCCAGCACGGCGCCAGGGCGATGATGATCCCGTACCAGTGGACGCTGATCGGGCCGAGATGGAAGGCGATGGGATCGATCACGGCGGCGATTCTAACCCGCCTCGCCGCTCGAGGCCCCGGATCGCCTCATCGGCCGATGTCGCCCGCTCGATGGGCGTCGGCTCGTCCGGGAAGCGCTCCAGCTGCCAGAGCATCGGGAAGAGCCTGGTCCAGACCACGCCGACCACCAGGGTCGCCACGCCACCGACCAGGACCGCCGGCACCACGCCCCACCAGGCGGCGGTGACGCCCGACTCGAACTCGCCCAGCTCGTTCGATGCACCGATGAAGACAGCGTTCACCGCGCTGACCCGGCCGCGGATGACGTCCGGCGTCTGCAGCTGCACCAGCAGGTGGCGGACGTACATGCTGACCATGTCCGAGGCGCCCAGCACGCCCAGCGCGACCAGCGACAGCCAGAACGAGCTGCGACAGCCCGAACACCACGATCGAGATGCCGAAGACGAACACGCCGCCGAACAGCCAGCGGCCCACGGATGTCCGCACCGGCCGCAGCGCGAGCATGCCACCGGCCAACGCGGCGCCCACCGCTGGGGCGGCGCGCAGGAATCCCAGACCGACCGGGCCGACGTGCAGCACGTCGCTGGCGAAGGCGGGCAGCAGGGCGGTGGCGCCGCCGAACAGCACGGCGAACAGGTCCAGCGACATCGAGCCCAGGATCGGCTTGTTATCGCGCACGAAGCGCACGCCGGACAGGAGGCTGCGCACGGTGATCGGCTCGGCCGCCTCCTGCGTCCACTGCCCCGCCTGCTCGCAGGCCCCAGATGAAGTAGGCGGAGACCAGGATCAACACCGTGACCGTGGCGTAGACCACCTCGGTGCCGACCAGGATCAGCAGGCCGGCCACCGCCGGGCCGGCGATGGTGGCGATCTGCATGGTCGAGGTGTTGAGCGCCACGGCATTGCCGAAGTCCGCAGCGCGGCACCAGGTTCGGCAGCAGCGCCTGGCTGGTCGGCATGTTGAAGGCCCGCACCACGCCGAACAGGGCCATCACCATGAAGATCGGCAGGACCGCGGTCACGCCCAGCAGGGCGAAGGCGGTCAGCAGCGCGGAGGCCAGGGCGGCGAGCAGATAGGTGGCCAGGATCACCCGCCGCCGGTCGTAGCGGTCGGCGATGTGCCCGGCCGGCAGCACCAGGATCACGAACGGCAGGAACTGCGACAGGCCGATCAGCCCCAGGTCGAGCGGATTGTGGGTCGTCTCGTAGACCTGGAAGCCCACCGCCACGGTCTGCATCTGGACCGCGATCCCGACCAGGAATCGGGCGGACAGGTAGCGCCGCACGTCGGGATAGGCGAGGGACGGAGAAACGCGTGGACACGGGTCGCGGCAGGATACCGGCGCCGCAGTACGACCGCAGTGGACCGGTGGCAGACTGCGCCGACATATCTCGCGGCCAGGTACCAGGAACCGATGCACGAGCTCCCAGCCACTGCCAACAGCGGCCGATGACCGAGACCAGTTCGGCCGGCCGAAGGCCGCGCTCGCGTTCGGGCAGCTGCTGGCGGTGACGGCCTATTGGCTGGCCATCACCGTCCTGTGGGGAGCGTTCACCTTCAGCGTCATCCCGCGGCTGGTCGAGTCGGACGGCGTGCTCGGCAGCTCGACCCATCCGCTGGCCGGGCTGGCGATCGGCGTGATCACCACCGCCGGGGTGCTGATCGCCATCGTGGTGCAGCCGACCATGGGCGCCATCAGCGACCACACCCGCTCACGGCTTGGCCGCCGCAAGCCGTACATCCTGGCCGGCACGCTGCTGGACATCGCTCTTCCTGAGCTTCGCGGCCTGGGCATTCTGGAACGAGGCCTACTGGGCTTTCGTGGGCGCCGTGATCCTGCTGCAGTTCTCAAGCAACTTCGCCCAGGGCCCGTACCAGGGCTACATCCCGGACCTCGTCCCCGGCCGCCAGGTCGGCGTGGCCTCCGGCATGCTGGGAGCGGCCAATATCGCCGGCAACCTGCTGGGGCCGGGCCTGGCGATCCTGTTCGTCGCCGTCCTGCCGACGGTGCTCGGCTACCCGGAGATCACGCTTGGGCTCTTCGTGGTGATCGGCGCGATCGAGCTGATCACCATGCTGATCACCGTCATCTTCGTGCCGGACCGGCCGGCGCCGCCGACCACGCTGACGCTGCCGCGAGCGCGCGCTGTCGGCCTGGGGCACCGACCTGCTGGCCCAGCGTGACTACGTCTGGCTGCTGGTCAGCCGCCTGTTCGTGCTGACCGCGCTGGTCTCGCTGCAGGCCTTCGCCGTCTTCTTCCTGGAGAACGCCCACGGCATGGAGCCGGACGAGGCGCAGACCGCCCAGTTCCCGCTGATCCTGACCGTGGCAGCGGCGGCCCTGCTCAGCGCAGTCCCTGGCGGCTGGATCTCGTCGCGGATCGGGCGCAAGCCGGTGCTGTACGTCGCCATCGGGCTGGGCATCGTCGGGGCGGCGGTCATTGCCACCGCGCCGGCGTACTGGATGGTGGTGGCGGCGGCCGTGCCGATCGGCATCTGCAGCGGCGTCTTCCTGGGCGTCGACTGGGCGCTGATGACCGACATCATCCCCAAGGCCGAGTCGGGGCGATACATGGGCATCAGCAACATCGCGGTCGCCGGCGCCGGTCCGATCGCCGCCACCGTCGGCGGCGTCGCGGTCTTCCTGGCCAGCCTCGCGTCACTCGGCCCGGACCTGGCGTATCGCGGCATCTTCGTGCTGATGGCGGTCGAGCTGCTGATCGGCGCCTGGGCGCTGCGGCGTGTCACCGAGCCGGCCCGCGGCACCGCCGCGACACCGAGCAGGCTGCCGTCGCCGGCGATGGACCGCGGCCGAGCGAGGCGCGGCCGGACGCGGGCCGGACGCTATCCGCGTCGCTGGTCATCGACCGGCGCTATCGGACCGCTGTGGCGGACCGTGCGGTTCTTCGTGCGGCTGCTGTACGGCGTGCGGGCCATCGACGCTGGACGGGTGCCGGACGCCCCCTACTGCCTGGTGCTCAACCACCACAGCGGCTGGGACCCGCTGCTGGTGATCGCGGTCGCGCCGCTGGCCCCGCGGATCACCTGGTTCGGACCGAAGGAGGCCGACCTGACGCGAGGCTTCAGGAACCGGGTGATCGACTTCTTCGGCGGCGCCATCCCCTTCGATCCGGCCAGCCAGCTCGCTTCACCGGCGCCGCCCGCGCAGTGCGCCGCGTCTTCGATGCCGGCGGCGTGCTGGGCATCTTCGCCGAGGGCCAGGTCGGCTTCCGCGAGACGGAGCTGCTGCCGTTCAAGGAGGGCGCGGTCGTGTTCGCCGCCGCCTCGGCGGTGCCGATCGTGCCCGCCGCCATCGTCGGCAGCACGTACCTCTGGCTCGGCCGTCAGGTCGAGATTCGCTTCGGCGACCCGATCCCGACCGCAGGCACCCACGGCAAGGCGGCCCGCGACGACCTGGAGGAACGCGTCCGAACCGCATGTGAGGCATTGCTGCCCAACGCCGAGCCGCCGCTGCCCCGCTTCCGCCCCTTCCGCGTGCTGGGCGACCTGTTCACCGGCGGCGCGGACCTGCGGCGAAGGCGCGCCGAGCTCGGCGAGTAGCCCGCCGGCGCGGAGCTGTCTCCGCGGCTAGCATCGGCCCATGCTGCCGGTCGTCTGGAGCGTCTTTGCCGTCTGCGCCGTTGGCGGCTTCCTGATGCTGGCCGCCTACTGGCTGGACGTGCAGGACCGACCGGACCTGACCTTCAGGGGCCGCGTCGCCTGGTCGGTGGGGACGTTCCTCTTCCCGATCACCGTGCCGCTCTACGCCTTGCTCGGTGGTCCGGACTGGCCGCCGTTCCTGCGAGCCGCGGCCTTCCTGCCGGCCATCGCCCTGGCCCTGTTCTTCGGGTTCGCCTTCGGCCTGCTTGCCTGACCGAAAGTCGATCTCGGACTGCGCGCCTATCATCGGCCCATGACGATTACGACGCGCGGCGCCGACGCCGCCCTTGCCTATCTGCGTGACCACGCCGACGAGCACCTTGCCGGACTCGACGAGTTCCTGCGCATCGAGTCGGTCAGCGCCGATAAGGAGCGCAACGACGAAGTCCGACGCACCGCGCAGTGGGTGGCCGACGAGCTGACTCGCATCGGCGTCGAAAACGCCCAGCTGCATGAGACGAGCGGCCATCCGATCGTCACCGGCGACTGGCTCCACGCAGGCGACGACGCGCCCACCGTGCTCGTCTACTGCCACTACGACGTCCAGCCGCCCGATCCGCTGGACGAGTGGATCCGTCCACCCTTCGAGCCGCGATACGAGGACGATCGGGTCTACGCCAGGGGCTCGGGCGACGACAAGGGCCAGCTCTTCATGCACCTCAAGGCGGCCGAGGCCTGGCTGTCCGGGGCCGATGGGCTGCCGCTCAACCTGCGCTTCTTCTTCGAGGGCGACGAGGAGGTGGGCAGCCTGCCGGTGGAGGAGTTCATCGCCAGCCGGCCCGACCTGCTGCAGGCCGACCTGGCCATCGTCAGCGACTCGGACATGCACGACGACGAGGGCACGCCTGCCATCACCTACGGCCTGCGGGGCATCGCCTACTGGGAGGTGAAGATCTCCGGGCCGTCGCAGGACGTCCACTCGGGCAGCTATGGCAACGGCTGCGAGAACCCGGCCAACGTGCTGGTGCGCATGCTGGCCAGCCTGACCGATGCCTACGGCCGGGTCACCGTCCCCGGCTTCTACGACAAGGTGCGTGACCTGTCCGACGAGGAGCGCAAGGCCTACGCCAAGATCCCCTGGGACGAGGACGCGTGGTCCCAGTCCATCGGCATCAAGCAACCGATGGAGGGTGAGCCGGGCTACACGCTGCTGGAGCGCCTGTCGGCGCGGCCGACCTTCGACATCAACGGGGTATGGGGCGGGTACCAGGGCGAAGGCTCGAAGACGATCATCCCCGCCTTCGCCGCCGCCAAGCTGAGCACCCGGCTGGTGCCGGACCAGGACCACCGCGAGATCGAAGAGCTGATGGTCAAGCACCTCAAGCGCATCGCGCCGCCCACGGTGGAGGTCAGCGTGAAGGTCATCCACGGCGGACAGCCGGCGATCACGCCGCTGGCCCACCCGGGCGTGACGATCGCCGCCGAGGCGCTGCGCCAGGCGTTCGGCAAGGATCCCGTCTACCACCGCTCCGGCGGGTCGATCCCGGTCGTCGCCGCCATGGACACGGCCCTCGACCTCAAGACGGTGATGATCGGCTTCTCCTCACCGAACGGGAACTTCCACGCCCCCAACGAGTGGATGCCGCTGGCCAACTACCGCGGCGGGATGGATGCCATCGTTCGGCTCTGGGGGCTGCTGGGCGAGGTGTCGCCGAAGGAGCTGCGTGGCGGCTGAGCCGGCAGCCTCGCGCTCCGCACCGACCCGCGGCGGCCCGGACGATCCCTGGCTCGCGCTGGGTGCCGCATCTCGGCTGGTGGGCGTCGGGCCGGAGACGCTGCGGCGCTGGGCTGACAGCGGCAAGGTCGAGAGCTACACCACCCCCGGCGGGCATCGGCGCTTCCTGCGCTCCAGCCTGGAGGCGATGGTCAATGCCCCGCGGCGCCATCGCTATGGCGTCACGCGGCTCACCGGCTCGGCGGGCACCATCTCGGGCGAGATCCATCGGCGCATGCAACGCGGCGGAGTGGCGGGCCAGCCCTGGCAGGCGCGCCTCACGGCGGCGCAGCGCGACGAGTTCCGGCGCTGGGGCCAGCGCACGTTCCAGCTGGTGATCGAGTATGTCTCCGCCACCCGCCGCTCGGAGCGCGAGCTGCTGCTGGGCGAGGCAGAGAAGATGGGCGCCCTGTACGGCGCGGAGGCGTCCCGCGCCGGCCTGTCACTGGCCGAGGCGGTCGAGGCCTTCCTCTTCTACCGATCGCCCGTCCTGGAAGCGATCGCCGCTCACCTCCGGCGCCGCGCGGCGGACATCTCGGACGTCACCGCGGCCTACCGCGAGGCGACCGCCGCCGTCGACCAGGTGCTGGTCGCGCTGGTCGGCTCGCACCGCGAGCGTATCGAGGACGGTCAGTCGACCAGGTAGAGCTCCCGGCTGGACCGATTCAGACGCTCGCCCCCGGCATCGGCGCAGACCACGATGTCCTCGATCCGCGCGCCCCACTGGCCGTCGATGTAGATCCCCGGCTCGATGCTGAAGGCATGGCCGACCTGCAGCGGCTCGCTGTTGCCGCTGACGATGTACGGCTCCTCGTGGGTCTCCATTCCGATGCCATGGCCGGTGCGATGGAAGAAGCGCTCACCGTAGCCCGCTTCGTCGATGACCTCACGCGCCGCGCGATCGACCGCCTCGGCCGTCACCCCGGGCGCCACCGCCTCGCAGGCGGCGGCCTGCGCCTCGCTCAGCACCTCGTACAGCGCCGCGAAGTCGGCGGGCGGATCGCCCACGAAGGCGGTCCGGGTCGTGTCGCTGCAGTAGTCGGCCCGTGTGCCGCCGATGTCGAGCACGACCGCGTCGCCCGGCTGGATGACGCGCTGGCCGGGCTCGTGGTGCGGGCTGGCCGAGTTCGGGCCGGAGGCCGACGATCGCGAAGTCGGCGGTGTCGTGGCCGGCGGCCAGCAGCAGCTCCGAGATGCGATGGCTGACGTCTGCCTCGGTGCGGCCGGAGAGCGTGTCGGAGGTGATCTGCGCCATCGCGTCGTCCGCGGCCGCAGCCACCGCGCGCAGCCGCTCGATCTCGACCGGGTCCTTGATTCGCCGCAGCGCGGCGATCGACGGGCCGGCCTCGACCAGCTCGATCGGGTCAAGAGCCGCGCGCAGGCGCAGGACGAAGCGCGCCCACATCTGGTCCTGCACGCCGACCCGTCCGGTCGTGCCCTTCAGCAGGCCGCGCACCACCTGCGAGGGGTCGTCGGTCTCGTCCCACGGGATCAGCTGCAGCTCGTGGGAGCAGGTCGCCCAGCTGGTGCCGCGCCAGCGGCTCCTCCAGGCGCGGCAGCACCAGGCTGGGCATTCCTGACGCCGGCAGCACCAGGCAGGTGAGGCGCTCGAGCGCCGGAGGGTGATAGCCGAGCAGGTAGGCGTAGTCGGACGAGGGAGTGATGAGCAGCGCGGCCAGCCCGCGGCGCTCGGCCTCCGCGGCGGCGCGGCCCAGGCGGTCGCGGTAGACCGTGGGAGCGAACGGCTCGACCACGACTGGGAGCAAGGTCATGGCCCACAGGGTACCCGACCGATGCGCTCGCGAACGAACGAGCCATCGACGCTGCGGGCATGCGCACGTAGGCTCGAAATGGAAGGCTCGTCGTGTGACAATGTCATACAGCATGCGCCCGAGGACAAGGGCCTGAGGTGGATCCGGCGATGCGCGACGCTGCCCAACGCCAGCCGCCGCTGAGACATGAGCGCCCGTTCGCGGCCGCGCTGGCGGCGGCGCTGGTCGCTTGGCTGCCTGCTGGGCGATCCGCCGTCTACGCGTGGCCGCGCGCCCGAACGCGCAGGCTGCGGCCGAGTTCCTCGCCCGCGAGCACGGAGGCCGCGCCTCCGACTTCGCGGTCGTCTACGAGCGGCCGGCGCGGCTGTCCACCGGTGAGACGGTGTGGGCGGCCAAGCTGGTCGACCGCCGCACCGGCGCCGTCAGCCTCGTCTATCGCGACGCGGCGGGCGCCGTGGGCGGTCCCGGAGCTGCTGCGCGGGCGGGAGCGGGCCGCCGCGGCGCGGCAGACCGCCATGGAACGCAAGGCCAGCCGTGCCCTGCAGCAGCGCCGTTCACGGCCGGCTGTCGCGCATGGCGATCAGCGGTCAGGCCGGTGCCGAGCCTGCCGGTGGCCGTCTGGCTCGCAGCCGACGTCGACGCGCGCGGAGCGCGCGGTCATGACCCGGCATCCCGAGGTCACCTGGATCGCCAACCGTCCCGTCGCGAATGACCTGGCCACCATTCGCTCGCTGCGTGCCGAGCTGTGGACCGCGCGCCGCGATGCCTATCTCGGTGCGGCGGCCGCGCTGCGCGACCAGGTCCAGCGACTCGGCGGGCCGCTTGGCCTACGCCAGCACCTCCGCACCGGTCGTGTTCCTTGACCTCCCGGCCGCCGGCGGTGGCCGGCGTCGCTCGGCGGGACGACGTGCTGAGCCTGGGCCTCGAGGGCGCCTGGAGGCCCGCCATGTCGACCGCCGGGCGCGCCGTGGACGCCAACTGGACCAGCGGTGGCGGTGACGGCGGCGACGGGGTGCGCGTGGCGGTGGTCGAGTACCACAACGTGCGGAGCGGCGGCGACATGACCGGCAAGGTCGTGAAGTCGCACAGCACCACCGGGCAGCCTGGCCTTCACCGGCGGCGGCTCCTTCGACCACCCGACCTGGGTGGCCGGCGCCATCGCCGGGCAGAGCGGCACAGTGGAAGGGCGTCGCGCCGGGCGCGAGCATCGTGTCGGCCGGAACCGGCGGCTACAGCGCGTCGCTGACCTACGACCGTCGCATCATCGCCGCCGCCGACTGGGCCGTCGCGCCGGGCGGCGGCAATGCCGACATCGTGAACACCAGCCTGGTCCAGGACACCGCCACCGGTGCCGAGGAGGGACGGCGCTACTTCGACTCGCTCGTCGACCAGGACGGCCGCCTGGCGATCTCCGCGGCCGGCAACTACGTGAACTTCGGCGGCTGGCAGATCGGCTCGCCGGGCACCGGCTACAACGTCCTGACCGTGGGCGGCGTCAACGACCGCGGCACCGCGCGTCGCGCGGACGACCGGATCTGGTACGTCCCCGGCTCGAACGGCAGCAACTGGTTCGACCGCCCCGGCGACGCCTGGAACGCGCACGGTGACTACAACAAGCCGAACCTGGTGGCGCCGGCAGTCGCCGTGCGCACGGCCAACGGACTGGCCGCCAGCGGGACCTCCGTGGCAACGCCCATCGTCGCCGGTGTCGCCGCCCAGCTGCTCGCCAACGAACCGGTGCTGGCCGCCTGGCCGGAGGGCGCGCGGGCGGTGCTGATGGCGGGCGCCATCCATCGGGTGCGGATGCCGAACGGGTCGCGCAATGTCGACCACGAGGGCGTCGGCATGGCGTCGGCCGTCTGGACCAACCGCATCGCCAGGGCGGGCGACCACCAGTTCGGGGGCTACGTCATCGGCGAGCTGTCGCGGGGCCAGGAGCCGGTTCAGCGTGATCAGACGTGCGAGGCGGCGACCGGCTGCGGGTGGCGCTGGCATGGAACAGCCATACCGGCGGATCCGCCAACCTCATCGAAGACCGATGTGCTGCGCGCCGACCTGGACCTGCGGGTGATCGCCCCCGAACGGCACCGTGGTCGGGTCCTACACCATCGACAACGCCTACGAGTTCGTGGAGATGATCATGCCTTCCGCCGGCACGGCGACCATCGAGATCCGCCAGTCGCGCTTCGACGGAGCGTCGGAGACGTACGGCCTGGCGTGGGCCAAGGTGCGCGGACACGGTGGCGCCCAGGCTGATCAGCCGTGCGCCCGCCCACGGAAAGCGGTGGGTGAGTCGTTCCGCCCATGTATGCGGCGAGGTTCAGCGAACCGTGTGCGCAACATCAGCGAATCCAGACGTTCACGCTCACCCGGATCGCGAACGGCAAACGCGTCGACGGCGTCCGTGACTCTATGCCCGATCGACCAGGACCGCCACCCTGGCGCCGGCCCGGCGCCTGACAGCGGGCTGGTACGAGGCCCGTCCTGCGCGGCAGCATCACCGACCGGGCCGGCAATCGGCTGGGCACTCGATCGTGGCGGTTCCGGGTGGCTTCCGGGTGATCGCCTGATGCCGATGACCGCCGGCTCCGAGCCGCTGGCGTCATCGTGGCGCTGGCCTTGGCTGCCTGCGCCGGCCCAGGCCCTTCCGCAACCGCCAGCCTGGGCCAGCCGGCCACAGCCACGGCCGATCCGAGCTCGGCGGCGGCTGCCGGACAGCCGTATGACGCCGCCGCCATGCTGGCCGCCATGCGCGACTCCACCCGGCCGGGCGGAGTGCCGGATGAGCTGGAAACGGACGCCGTCGCCGGCGCCGTGGCCGGACTGGCTCTGGACCTGGGATGGGCAGCCGTGGCAGACGCTCAGCGTCGGCGGGGCCTGTGGTCCAGCCGCATGCGACCTGGACGTGGCTGGCTCGGCGGATGGCATGGCCGGCACCGACCTGTACACCTTCACCGTCGACCGTGCCAGTGGCGAGGTCACGCTCCAATCGACCGACCTGCACGGCTACCCCGCAGCGCTGGATCCTGAGCTGGACGAGGCGGCTCGCGTGGAGGCCGGCGACGAGCTGGCGACCTGGCCTTCGTCTCGGCGCGCTGGCTGCCGCCACCCGACCAGGGCCGCTTCTGGCTCGCCTATCGCACCGGCGGCGAGGAGGGAGCGCCCGGGCTCGACCTGCTGCTCGACACCACCACCGGCGCCGTCGTCGAGCGACGCGAGGTCTAGGCCGAGCTCCAGCGAGACCTCGCTCGCCTCGCCGTCCGCGGATCCGCCAGGCGCGCAGCGCGCCATCGGGAGGCGCCGATGGATCGGCCAGGCTGGCCAGCAGGTAGATCGCGTCGGGATACATGGCCGCGCGTCGGTCGGTCGGCGAGGGAACGGCCGGGGAGCGCGTGTGGCTGTGGAAGATGCCGACCAGGTCCTCTCCCGCATCGTCGATGGCGAAGGTGATCCGCACCAGGTCCTCCGGGTGGACGTTGTATCGCAGCGGCGAGGCCTCCACATTGCGAGCGGGATGGAAGGTGGTCACCAGTCCGTCCGCCGCGGAACCCGACAGGAGGCCGCAGGCCTCGTTCGGCAGCTCGGCGCGCGCATGGGCCAGCACCATCTCGGCCACCGCCCGCGGCAGGGTCAACCCGTGCCGGTCACCACAGCAGCGACGAGTCCAGCTCCTCGTCCAGCTCGTCGAGGTCGCGCGACCACAGGCCGGCCGAGAGGTACTTCCAGCCACCGTCGGCCAGCAGCATCACCACCCGACCCTCCCCAAGCTCCTCGGCCACGCGCAGGGCAACGTGCAGCACGGCCCCGGACGATAGGCCGGCGAAGATGCCCTCCTCCCGCATCAGCCGGCGCACGCCGATGAGCGCATCACGGTTGGTCACCAATCGCCGGTCGTCCAGGACCGACGCGTCGAGCACGGGCGGCACGAATCCATCCTCCAGCGAGCGCAGCCCCTGCACCAGCTCCCCGGGGAGCGGCTCGGCGGCGATCACCCGCGCCGCGGGGCGCGCGCGCCGGAGGAAGCGCCCGACCCCGGTCAGCGTCCCGCCGGTGCCCAGGCCGGCCACGAACGCGTCGAGCTCCGGCACGTCGGCCAGGATCTCCGGCCCGGTTCCCTGCTCGTGGGCGCGCGGATTCGCCTCGTTGCCGTACTGGTATGGCATGAAGAGGCTCGGGTCGGCGGCGACCAGCTCACTGGGCCAGCCGGATCGCACCGTTGCTGCCTTCCGCCCCCGGCGAGGAGACGATCTCCGCGCCGTACAGCTGCAGCAGCTGCGTTCGCTCGGGCGTGGTGTTGTCCGGCATCACGATGCGAACCGGATGGCCCAGCCGCGCGCCCGAGCATGGCGAGGCTGATGCCGGTGTTGCCGCTGGACGGCTCCAGGATGGTCTGGCCCGGGCGCAGCGCGCCGGCCGCCAGCGCTTCGTCCAGCATCGCGCGCGCCACCCGGTCCTTCAGCGAGCCGGTCGGATTGGCGGCCTCCAGCTTGGCCCACAGCTCGATGCGCGGCGACGGCGCCAGGCGCTCGAGCCTCACCATGGGCGTGTGGCCGATCGACGCCACCAGGTCCGCGTGGCTTCCCGCGCTGGACGGCGGCGGGGCCGGGATCATCGGTCCGGCGTCACCCGCCGGCCATGGCCGGCAGCAGGATGACCGTGTCGTTCGGCCCGACGGCGGTGTCGAGCCCCTGCTGGTAGCGGACGTCCCGATCGTTGACGTACACGTTCACGAACGGCGACAGCTTCCCGGCCTGGGTGACCCGGGCGCCCAGCGACGGGTAGGCGGCGAAGAGCTGGTCCAGCACCTCGGACACGTTCCCGCCCGATGGCCTCGACCACGCGCTGGCCGCCGACCTCGTCGCGCAGCACCGGCGGGATGCGCACGCTGCTCATGCCGGCACCTCCTGCCGCGCCTCGGCCGTCGCCGGCTCGGCCAGCCAGGGCGACGCCTCGCCGCAGGCCGGGCAGGCGGGGTCGCGCCAGATGCGGACCTCGTTGAACTCGGTGGTCATGGCGTCGAACATCAGCAGCCGGCCGGCCAGCGTCTCGCCCACGCCCAGCAGCAGCTTGAACACCTCGTTGGCCTGCAGCATCCCGGCGATGCCCGGCAGCACGCCCAGCACGCCCGCCACGGCGCAGGCCGGCGCCAGCTCCTCCGGTGGCTGGACCGGGTACATGCACCGATAGCACGGCCCGGCGAACGGCACGAAGGTGGTGACCTGCCCGTCCCAGCGGTAGATGGAGCCGTGGACCACCGGCTTGCGCAGCTTGACGGCCGCGTCGTTCAGCACGTAGCGCGTGTCGAAGTTGTCGGTGCCATCCACGATCACGTCGTAGCCGGCGATCAGCCGCTCCACGTTGTCCGCCGACAGCCGCTCGCGGTGCTCGATCACCCGCGTCTCGGGGTTCAGCGCCTCGAGCGTGACCCGCGCCGACGCCGTCTTGGGTTGGCCGATGCGGTCGACGGTGTGCACCACCTGCCGCTGCAGGTTCGACTCGTCGACCAGGTCGTCGTCGACCAGGCCGATGGTGCCGATCCCCGACGCGGCGAGGTAGAGCGCCACCGGCGATCCCAGCCCGCCGGCGCCGATCAGCAGCACCTTCGAGTCGAGGAGCGTGCGCTGGCCCTTGGCCCCGATCTCGGGGATCAGCGTCTGGCGGCTGTAACGGCGCTGCTGCGCCGGGGTGAGCAGCGGCGCGGGCGCCTCCCAGGCGCCGCCGGCCGCGCGCCAGTCGCCCAGGCTGTCGACCAGGTTGACGATGTCGGTGTAGCCCAGCGCCGCCAGGTGCGCCGAGGCGCGCGCCGAGCGGGCGCCGACCGCGCAGTGCAGCAGTAGCCGCTCGTCCCGGTCCGGGCAGCAGCTCGGGCGCGCGGGCCAGCACGTCGGCCAGCGGCAGCAGGGTGGCGCCAGGGATGTGGCCCTGCGTCCCACTCGACCTGCTCGCGCACGTCGATCACGCGATAGCCCTCGGCGGCCAGGCGCACCGCATCGGCGGCGCGGACCTGGCGTGGCTGGATCGGTTGGTTGGTCATGCGTTCCTCGGGTGGAGCGCCCATTCCGGGCGCAGTGGGTGCGTGCGAAGGTGCAGGTGAATGGCCGGCCGCGGCGGTCAGCGGCCGGCGCAGGACCCTGTACAGCGCCCGGTCGACTGCAGGCAGGCCGTCGCGCGGCCGGCGAAGGATCGGCTCATACCGCGGCCTCCGCCTCTTCGGGCCAGGCGATCTCCTCGCCGCGCACGGCGCCCTGCAGCACCTTGTAGGAGAGCAGCGCGCACTTCAGGCGGGCAGGACCGATGGGCACGCCCAGCTCGTCGAGCACGTGCTTGCGGGTCGATGGCGCGCACCTCGTCCAGCGACTGGCCGCGCAGCTCATCGGTCAGGATCGAGGCCGAGGCCTGGCTGATGGCGCAGCCGCGGCCGTCGAAGGCGACATCGGCGATGGCGCCCTTCGCGTCGTCCAGTCGCAGCGTCATGCTCATCTCGTCGCCACAGGTCGGGTTGGAGTCGGCGAAATGCAGGTCGTGCGGCTGCAGCACCCCCTTGTTGTGCGGGTTGCGGTAGTGCTCGAGGATGAAGTCGCGGTACAGGTTGTCCATGCGTCAGCCCGGCGAAGATCTGCTGCGTGGCTCGGACCGCATCGGCCAGGGCCTGCACGTCGTCCAGGTCGTTGTAGACGTAGAAGCTGGCCCGGGTGGTGGCCGGGATGTCGTAGCGCAGCATCACCGGCTGCGCGCAGTGGTGGCCGGCTCGCACCGCCACGCCCTCGTGGTCGAAGATGGTCGCCACGTCGTGCGGATGCACCTCGTCCAGCACGAAGCTGATCACGCCGGCGTGGATCTCCGGGTCGTCCGGCCCGAGCCGCCGCACGCCGGGAATCTCGCCCAGTGCCTGCCAGGCGGCCGTGAACAGGTAGCGCTCGTGCTCGCGCACGTTGTCCATGCCCAGGCCGGTGAGGTAGTCGATCGCCGCGCCCAGGCCGATCGCCTCGGCGATGGCCGGCGTGCCGGCCTCGAACTTGGCGGGCACCTCGTTCCACTCGGCGCCCTCGAGCGTGACCCGGATGATCATGCTGCCGCCGGTCATGAACGGCGGCATGGCGTCGAGCAGCGCACGCCGGCCCCAGAGCGCGCCGATGCCGGACGGGCCCGAGCATCTTGTGGCCGCTGATCGCCAGGAAGTCGCAGCCCAGGGCCTTGATGTCGATGGGCATGTGCGGCGCCGCCTGCGCCGCATCGACCAGGACCAGCGCGCCGGCCTCGTGGGCCAGCGCCGGCGATCTCGGCGATGGGGTTGATGGTGCCCAGCGCGTTGCTGACCGCCGCCACCGCCACCAGCTTCGGGCGCTGCGCCAGCTTGGCGCGCAGGTCGTCCATGTCCAGCCGTCCGTCGTCGGTGATGGCGACGTAGTCGAGCGTGGCGCCGGTCTCGGCGGCCAGCTGCTGCCAGGGCACGATGTTGGCGTGGTGCTCCAGCTGAGTGGTGACGATCCGGTCGCCCTTGCCGACGTTGGTGCGGCCCCAGCTGAAGGCGACCAGGTTGATCGCCTCGGTGGCATTGCGGACGAACACGATCTCGCGCTCGGACGGCGCGCCAAGGAAGGCGGCCACCTTGCGGCGGGCGGCCTCGAAGCGGCGAGGTCGCGTCCTCCGACAGCTCGTAGATGCCGCGATGCACGTTCGCGTAGTGGTGGCCGTAGGTGTCGGCCACCGCGTCGATCACGACCTGCGGCTTCGGCGCGCTGGCGGCCGCGTCCAGGAAGACGAGCCGCTTGCCGGTGCCGGTCAGTCGCTCGAAGACCGGGAAGTCGGCGCGCAGGGCAGTGCCGGAGAAGGCTCCGGGGATCGTGGACGGGGCGGCAGGCTGAACAGCCATGGGGCTAGTTTAGACGTGCTCCGCGACCGGCTCGGACGGCTCGCCGGTTGTGCCGGCCGCCCCATCGGTCGCTTCGTCGCCCACGCCTTCCGGCAGGCCGACCTGATCGCGCACCCAGTCGTAGCCGTTCGCCTCGAGCTGCCGCGACAGCTCCTCGCCGCCGGACATGACCACCCGTCCGTCGAGCAGCACGTGCACGAACTGCGGCTTCACGTAGTTCAGCATGCGCTGGTAGTGCGTGATCATCAGCACCCCCATCTCCGGGGAGAGGGTGGCGTTGATGCCCTCCGCCACGTTGCGCAGCGCGTCGATGTCCAGGCCGGAGTCGGTCTCGTCCAGGATCGCCATCTTCGGCGCCAGGATCGCCATCTGCAGCATCTCCAGCCGCTTCTTCTCGCCGCCTGAGAAGCCATCGTTGACGTAGCGGCTGGCGAAGGAGGGATCGATGTGCAGCAGCGCCATCTTCTCCTCCATCAGCTTGCGGAACTTGGCCAGCGGGATGCCGGTGTACTTGATCGACTGCTGGCCCGATTCGTCCGCCGGCTTGGGATGGTGGACGGCGTTGTAGATGTTGCGCAGGAAGCTGGCCACCGTCACGCCCGGGGATGGCGCTCGGGTACTGGAAGGCCAGGAACAGGCCCAGCCGCGCGCGCTTGTCCGGCGACATGCCCAGCGGGCGTCGGGCCGGACAGCAGGTCCTCGCCGGCCCAGGTGATGCGTGCCGGCGTCGACGCGATAGTCCGGGTGGCCCATCAGCGTGTAGGCCAGGCTCGTCTTGCCCGATCCGTTCGGCCCCATCAGGGCGTGCACCTCCCCCTGGCGCACGGTCAGGGACAGGCCCTTGAGGATCTTCTTGCCCGCGATGCTGACCTCCAGGTCGCGGATCTCCAGCTGCGTCGCTCATGCGATGTCGTGTTGCTCCTTGGCAGTGGTGAGCCGGCGCTGGCGGCGCACGGCCATCGGGTAGGGTGGTCCGCCGGCGGCCATCGCCGCCTCGGCCAGGTTGGTGCCGGCCAGGGCGACGGCCAGTGAGTCGTGGACGCGCTCGAAGACGTCGTGGACGCTGCAGTCCTGCGGTCGCGAGCAGGCCTCCAGGTTGTCGGGGCCGGCGCACGGCATCTCCAGGATCGGGCCGTCCAGGGCGCGCATGGCCTCGACCAGGTTGATCTCGGCGGCCGGCCGGGCGAGGCTGTAGCCCCCGGACTTGCCGCGCGTGGCGGTCACCAGCTGCGCGCGGCGCAGGTCCGCCACCAGCTGCTCCAGGTAGGCGTGCGGCAGCTTCTCGGTGCGGGCCACGGTGGTGAGCGAGACGGGTCCGCTGCCCTCGGCGCGCGCCAGCGCGACCAGCACCCGGATGCCGTACTCGGCGCGCGTCGACAGCTTCATGGCAGGTCCACCACGATCTCGCCGTCCTCCACGCGCGACCGGGTAGGCGCTCACCGGCCGCACCGGCGGCAGGGCCAGCACGCGGCCGGAGAACAGGTCGAAGCGGCCGCCGTGCCGCGGGCACTCGACCGCCTCGTCATCGAGCTCGCCGTCGCCCAGCACGCCGCCGTCGTGGGTGCAGACGTTGTCGATGGCACCCCACTCGTCGTCCTCGGTATGGCCCACGCAGACCGACCGGCCGTCGACCTGCACCACGCGCACCGTGCCCGGCGCCACCTCGGCGGCAGCCAGCCCGGTGGCGAAGCCGGAGCGCGTGGCGGTCATGCCGCCACCTCTTCGTCGGCGTAGCCGATGCGCGAGGCCAGCGCGCCCAGCACGGCGCCCCGGATCTGCTCCGATGGGATCTGGGCCACCACCTGCTCGAAGAAGCCGCGCACGATCATGCGCTCCGCCTCCTCGGCCGGCAGGCCGCGCGACTGGGCGTAGAAGCGCTGGGTCGGATCGATGGCCCCCGCCGTCGCGCCGTGGCCGCAGCGCAGGATGTCGTTGGTCTCGATCTCGAGCACCGGGATCGGCTCCGCGCCGGCCTCCGGCGACAGCAGCAGGTTGCGGCACTCCTGGTAGCTGCTGGTGCTCTTCGCCTCGTGACGGACGCGGGTCACGCCGTAGAACGCGGCGCGCGCCTGGTCGTACAGGGCCGACAGGTAGAGCAGGTCGGAGGTGGTGTGGCTGGCGATCAGGTCCTGGACGCTGTTGATGTCGATGTGCTGCGAGCCGCCGGCGGCCAGCAGGCCCAGCACGCGCGACGTGCCGCCCTTGCCGGCCATGCGCACGTCGACGCCCAGCTTGGTGATCGCCGAGCCGACCTCGGCGTTCAGCGTCGTCACCTCGGCATCCTGGCCGACCTCGACGCGCTGCGCGCCGAGATTCCAGGCGGCGTCCCCCAGTCGCTGCAGGCTGGCGTAGCGGACGCGCGAGCCCTGACCCGCCACCACGTCGGCGATGCCGCCGTACCAGGCGGCCACGCCGTCGTCCGAGCGGATCTCCTCCAGCAGCGCCACGCTGCTGCCCTCCTCGGCCACCACCAGGCTGACCGGGAAGGAGGCCGCCGCCCCACCGAGATCAATGGTCGCCACCAGGGTCTCGTCGACCGTCACGCCGCGCGGCACGTACAGGAACGTGCCGCCCGACCAGCGGGCCTGGGCGAGCGCCCAGAAGTGCGCGTGTGAGTCCAGCGTCTGGCCACGGCCCAGGTAGCGCTGCACCAGCTCCGGCTGCTCGCGGGCGACATCGGCCAGGTCGCCGAAGACGACGCCGGCCTCGGCCAGGTGCGCCGGAAGGTCATGGGTCGTGCGCGGCGCCTCGGCGGCATCAGCCGCCGCCCAGGGCAGCGCATCCAGCGACGGTGCGGCGCCACTCCTCCTCCAGGCCGGTGGGTCGCGGCGTCTCGGCCAGGCGATGCTCCCAGTCCGCGCGCAGGTCGTGCAGCCAGCCGGCCTCCGCTCGCTCGGCGGCGACCGTCGTCTCCGAAGCCGCCATCGGCTAGCCGACCGCCCCTTCCATCTGGAGCTGGATCAGCCGGTTCATCTCGACCGCGTACTCCATCGGCAGCTCCTTGACGATCGGCTCGATGAAGCCGTTCACGATCATGGCGCTGGCCTCCGCCTCCGACAGCCCGCGGCTCATCAGGTAGAAGAGCTGCTCGGAGCCGACCTTGGAGACGGTCGCCTCGTGACCGATGGTCACGTCCTCCTCGTCGATCTCCATGTACGGGTACGTGTCGGAGCGCGCCTCGTCGTCCAGGATCAATGCGTCGCAGCGCACCGTGGACTTCGACTTCTCGCAGCCGGGATAGACCTTGACCAGGCCGCGATAGCGAGGTGCGGCCGGTGCCCTTGGAGATCGACTTCGAGGTGATCAGGCTGGTGGTGTTCGGCGCGGCGTGGATGACCTTGCCGCCCGCGTCCTGGTGCTGCCCGTCGCCGGCGAAGGCGATCGAGAGCACCTCGCCGTGCGCACGCTCGCCCATCAGGTAGATGGACGGGTACTTCATGGTCAGGTGCGAGCCGAGGTTGCCGTCCACCCACTCCATCACCGAGTCCTCGTAGGCGACCGCCCGCTTGGTGACCAGGTTGTAGACGTTGTGGCTCCAGTTCTGGATGGTCGTGTAGCGGACCCGCGCGCCCTTCTTGACGATGATCTCGACCACCGCCGAGTGCAGGCTGGCGGTGCTGTAGGTCGGCGCGGTGCAGCCCTCGACGTAGTGCACGCTGCTGCCCTCGTCGGCGATGATCAGCGTCCGCTCGAACTGGCCCATGTTCTCGGTGTTGATCCGGAAGTAGGCCTGCAGCGGCAGCTCCACGTGGACGCCCTTCGGCACGTAGATGAAGCTCCCGCCGCTCCAGACCGCGGTGTTGAGCGCCGCGAGCTTGTTGTCGTTGGCCGGGATGATCGTGCCGAAGTACTCGCGGAAGAGGTCCTCGTGCTCCTTCAGGGCCTGATCGGTGCCCATGAAGACCACGCCCTGCGCCTCGAGCTCGGAGCGGATGTTGTGGTACACGACCTCGGAGTCGTACTGCCCGCCGACGCCGGCGAGGTACTTCTTCTCCGCCTCCGGGATCCCCAGCCGGTCGTAGGTGCGCCGGATGTAGTCGGGCACGTCGTCCCAGCTCTGCACCGACTTGCCGGTGCCGGTGACGTAGTAGTAGATGTCCTGGAAGTCGATGCCGGTCATGTCGCCGCCCCAGGTGGGCAGCGGCCGCGACTCGAAGTGGCGATAGGCCTTGAGCCGCATCTTGGTCATCCACTCGGGCTCGTCCTTGATGCGGCTGATCTCGGCCACGACCTCGGCGCTCAGGCCCTTCTTGAAGACGGGCAGGGGCTGCTCGGAATCGTGCCAGCCGTACTTGTAGCTGTCGGGGACCTGCTTCAGGGCTGCGTTTGGAACGGCCATGCTTCCTCGCGTCGCGCGCTTGGGTGGGGCTTGTCGGGTATTCCCTCGGGTAATCCCGACTTTCTGAGTCGGTGTTCACGCTCATTGTGCCCGAACCCCCCTGTCCGGTCAACGCACGATCCCGAGGAGCCGCTGTCGTTCCGCGTTACCCAGCCCACGAGTGATACGGCCCACGAACGAGGGCCCCTTTGCCAACTCACTCGCATGTCGCGTAATTCGCCAAGGAGAAGGGAGCTGGAGGGCTTCCTTCCTCGTAACACTCGCTGGCTGAGTAGACGGCATCCCTAAGTCGACGACTCCATTACCGTCCCACGCTCGCGCCCAGGGTGACGAGAAGCTCGTCCAGTTGCGCGAACGTCTCGACCGTCGCATCCGCCGCCCCGCCGGCGGCGTCGAGAGCTTCCTTCGAGGGATAAAGCTCGCGCATGACCAGCAACGTCTTGTCGCCATCCTCCGCGAAGGTCACCGTCGTGACGGAACCCTCGTCACTTTCCTCATTGGTCCAGACGAGGCGCGAGTGCGGTGTTACTTCGTTGTACGTGCCGAAGAACGCCATACCATCGGGTTCAAACTCGAGACGGTACTTGCCCCCGACACGAACATCCATTTCGCAGGAACGCAGGGACATTCCCATCGACTTCGGCACCCACCACTGTCTGAACAGATCGGGCTTGGTCCACGCCTCGAACACGAGGCGCGCCGGGCCATTGAACGTTCGCGTGACGACGAGCTCACGCTCGGACTTCCGCTCCACCGTCGTACGGTTCTCCATGGGGGCAACCTCACTCTCTCTTCTTGCGTCCATCGACCTTCTCCTTCCGTTTCAATTCCTCGACAACCTTGTCCAGCTCGTCGAAGCGTGAGTCCCAGAGCTGGCGGTACCGCTCGATCCAGGCCGTCTCGTCTTCGAGTCGGCGTGGGCCGAGCTTGCAGGTCCGCACGCGCCCGACCTTCTCCGTCGTGACGAGCTCGGCCTGCTCCAAGACGCCGACGTGCTTCCGCATGCCCGTGAGGGTCATATGGAACGTAAGGGCCAGATCCGTGATCGAAGCGTCGGCACGTCCGAGCTGCTCCAGAACGCCGCGGCGCGTGGCGTCCGAGAGCGCGGCGAAGGAGGCATCGAGTCGGCCCGGCGTATACTGAACCATATGGTTCAGTATGTCACACGAATAGGCGGTGCGCAAGTGGGAGGCCGAGCGCGGATTGCCTTGATCAGCTCACAGGAGATCGCATGCGCACTGAATCGAGTTACTGAGATGGGCGGGCGATGGTCGATGAGTCGGTCCTCGCATGAACTGCGCAAGGGAGCTCCCGAGGGCCACCCGACTGCGATCGCACGCCCGGCATGGGGCCGCGCGCATCAAGCGCGGGGAGCGCCCGTGGCGAAATGCCGGCCCACCTCGGACAGGTAGCGTCGTCCCAGCCACGGCGCCGACTCGTGCAGCCACTCGCTGAACCGCCGCTGCCCGAGCGGTGGCTGGTGGCTGACCAGGACCCCGGCCAACAGGCCTTCCATCTCCTGGCGCGTGATCAGCACATCGCCCAGGATCGGCGACATCGCCTGCGCCGCCAGCAGGGCGACGGCCGACGGCGCGTGGAGCAGGAGCGACCGGCTGCCGGTCTCGTGCCGGATCAGCCGCAGCAGCTCCTCGAAGGCGAAGGTCTCCGGCCCGGCGACGTCCTGCACGGAGTTGTCCGTGCGATCCGCGGCGGCGACGGCCAGGTCCGCAAGGTCCTCGACGTGGGCCGGCTGGATCCCGTACCGCCCGTCACCGGGGATCAGGAACACCGGCAGGTGACGCAGCAGCCAGGCGATGGAGTTGACCAGGATCGGCTCGTCGCCGAACAGGACCGCCGGCCGCAGGATCGCCCAGCTCGGGCCGGCGGCGCGCAGCGCGGCCTCAACCTCACCCTTGCCCGCGTAGTACGGATCGGAAGGGCGATCCTCCAGGTTCGCGATGCTGACGTGCACGATCCGCCGCACGCCCGCCCGAGCCGCGGCAGCAAGCAGCACGCGCGAGTTGTCGACCGCGAGCCGATGATCGGTCTTGCCACGCGCGAAGCGGACCCAGTAGGTGTTGAACAGCGTGTCGACGCCGGCAAGATCCGCCGCCAGCCCGTCCTCGTCGAAGGTCAGCGGCCGGACGCGCGTTCGACCGCCGAAAGGATCCGCCCGCTCCCCATGGTTCGTCAGGTTGACGACCTCGTGCCCGCCATCCAGCAGGCGAGCGGCGATGTGGCGTCCGCTGAAGCTGAAGGCGCCGGTGACGGCCATCAGCGTCATGTCCGGCCGCCCATTACGTGCTACTTCCATGTAACCAGTATTGCGTGCTGACGGGCGATGTCAACCGCCCCGCCGCCCGCGTGCGACTACTACGCGCTGTGACTGGCCAACAGGGCGCTGAGCTGCTGCGGGGTACCTTCCTCTTCGACCAGGCGGCGTGCCGCTTCGACCTCGACCGCCCCGTCGATGACGGCGAGCTGCACCACTCGCCCATCGGTGACATGCGCGAACAGGCCCGGCATCGTGACGATCTCGTCCCATGCCGTCGCGCTGCCGAGGACGTCCAGCGTGATGCCGGCAACTTCGCTGAAGAACCACGGCGCGCGCCGTGGCGGAAGCGGCTGGTCCAGCATCGCCAGGGCCGCGCGCTCGCCCGCCTCGCGGGCGGCGTGCCAATGCTCGATGCGGCTGCCGTCGCGCGGCCGTGCCATGTCGCCGGCCGCGAAGATATCGGCTGCCGAGGTGCGCTGGCCATCGTCCACGAGCACCCCATCGTCGACATCCAGACCGGCCGCGGCCGCCAGCTCCACCCGTGGGCTGACCCCGACTCCCGCCACCACCAGCTCAGCCGCGAGGTGCTCGCCCGCCAGTCGCACGCCATCGGCCGAGACCGACTTCGCACACGGCGTTCAGCCGCACTTCGACGCCGGCCGCACTCAGCTGTTCGCGCGCCCAATCGCTCAGCGGCTCGCCCAAGGCGCCGGCCCACAACGCGCCGGCCACCTCGACCACGGTCACGGTCATTCCCCGTGCGGCAAGCGACGACGCGACCTCCACGCCGATGAAGCCGCCGCCAATCGACCACCGCCCGCGCCTCCAGCCACGGCCTGTTCGCGCAGGACCTCGGCATCGGCGAGCGTGCGCAGCAGCAGGGCGTGCTCCGCGCCCGGAATCATGGGCCGGCGCGGCTCCGCTCCCGGTGGCCAGCAGCAGCTGGCCGAACCGGACGTGCGACCCGTCGCCCAGGGTCGCGCTCCGCAGCGTCGGGATCCAGCGCCACCACCGCGGGTGTCGAGCTGCAGCTCGACCCCGCGGCGTTCGTACCAGCTCATCGGCTCCGCCAGGGTCAGCTCGGCGGGCAGGTCCTCTCGAAGCAGCTCCTTGGAGAGCGGCGGGCGGTTGTACGGCGGCGTGACCCTCGTCGCCGACCAGCAGGATTGAGCCGCTGAACCCCTGGCGCCGCAGCGTGCGCGCGCAGCGCACTGACGCCACGCCGCCGCCGACCAGCAGCACGTCGACGTGCCGAGCATCCATCGGCCTAGACGAGTGAGCCCGGGTAGAGCGCCCGCGGCTCCCCCAGCTCCGCGCGCAGCTGCCCGGGCGAGAGCTGCTCACGCAGCAGGCGCGCGAAGCCGGCGGTCTGCCCGTGCCCCTCCAGCCACGGCGCGATGAGCCGGCTGGCGGTGTAGCTGAACTGGTAGGCGGCCCCCAGCGGCGCCGCGCAGAGCCGCGCAGGTCGTGGTCGATCCGCGCATCGGTGCGCAGCGCCCGTCTCCGCGAGCATGGCGCGCACGTCCGACTCGGGCAGGCCCAGCTGGTGCAGCGCCAGCGCCGCATCGGCGGTCAGGTTGCGCAGCAGGACGCGGGCGCGCTCGACGGCCAGCTCGCGCTCGACCACCTCGGTCGGGATCGCGAGCGCCAGCTCCGTCACCAGCTCGCGCAGCCACGCCGCCAGCTCCTGCTCGCTGACCACCACGTCGCGCGCCAGGTCGGCCAGGCCTTCGCTGATCGCGATCTCAGGAGAGTAGAGGCAGGCCACGGCCGCCTCGCCCAGGTCGCGCTCGCGCCAGAGCGCGATCTCCTTGGTCGCCCGCTCGGCGTGGTGCCCCGGATAGCTCTCGTGGGCCGCCAGGTAGATCACCAGGCCGAGCGTGGCCGGGAGCTCGAGGTTGAGCTCGATCCGGGTGCGAAGGTCGCCGCAGTACCAAGCCGATGCGCCCCACGGCCGGTCGCGGACCGCCGCCAGCTCGATCGACTCGCCGTCGGGCAGCCCCAGGTCCTGGCGCGTCCGCTCGCGCAGGCGATCCGCCATGAACGTGACCGCCGCCAGCAGAGGTCGGGCGCCACGCGGGTCGCGTCATCGTGGACCGCCAGCCGATCCCGCAACGACCCGCCCGGCGGCAGGACTTCATCGAGGAGCGCGTGCGCGCGCTGCACGTCGTCCGCTGGCGTCTCGGTCACCGGCACGTCGAAGAGCACCTCGACCAGGTCGACGAAGGCGATCTCCTCGCCACCCAGCCAGCGCGCGACGGCGCTCATGGCGCCAAGCTGAGCCAGCAGCCAGTCCCGGCGCTGGGTGGCCGCGACATCGTCGTTCGGCAGTGCCGCCGCCGCCTCGTGGAGGGCCACCGCCTCGACATGCAGCTCGACCGGCGGCGTCGGCTCCTCCGCGGCGATCACCTCCCGCAGCAGCGGGTCGCCCAGCCAGAAGTCGACGTATTCGGGCAGGTGCCGGCCGATCCGCAGCGCCAGGGCCTGGTAGCGGCGTCCCACCTCGTCCATGACCGCCATCCTACCGGCGGGGCCATTGACAAGGCTCGATCCGCATCGGTACCGTCCGGGCACCGCATCGACGTGCGGCCGGAATACGCAGGCGAAAGGAGCGAACCCGATGACCACCGTCGTTGACGCGCGCCCTCGTCTGCCAGAGGACCGAACCAGGCCCTGACCGGCCCCGGCTCTTCCTCGGGTACGCGACGGGCGCGCTCCACCCGCCCTGTCGACCAACCCCCGAGTGGAGATGCACCCTTGACCGTGAGCCTTTCGGGCGCGGCTGTCGCCGCGCCATCCGCCGTGGCCGGCACCATCCTGCGTGCCACCAGCGGCTTCTACTCCGTCCTGACCGATGACGGCCGCCTGCTGCAGGCGCAGCTCCGCGGCCTGCTGAAGAAGGAGCGCCAGGCGACCGACCTGGCCGTGATCGGCGACCGCGTGCGCGTGTCGCTGGCCGACGCCTCCCACCCGATGATCGATCAGGTCGAGCCGCGACGAACCAAGTTCAGCCGCCGCCAGCCGGGACCGCGCGGCACCTGGAAGGAAGACATGCTGGTCGCCAACGTCGACCAGGTGCTGGTCGTCTTCGCCTGCGCCGATCCGATGCCGCACCTGCGCATGCTCGATCGCTTCCTGGTGGTGGCCGAGCACAACGAGGTGCCGGCGGTCGTGGTGGCCAACAAGATCGACCTGGTCGGCCTGGAGCGCGCGCGCGCAGCTGTTCAACGTCTACGAGCGCATCGGCTATCCCGTCCACTACGTGTCGGCCCGCGAGGGGATCGGCGTGGAGGAGCTGGCCGACCAGCTGGCCGGCGGAACCAGCGTGGTGACCGGCCCGTCCGGCGTCGGCAAGTCGACGCTGCTGAACGCCATCCAGCCAGGCCTGCGCATCGAGACCGGGGAGGTCAGCGAGGTGCTGCACAAGGGTCGCCACACCACCACCTCCGCCGAGCTCCATGCGCTCACGGGCGGTGGTTACGTGGCCGACACGCCGGGATTGCGCGAGCTTGGGCTGTGGCAGGTGCCGCCCAACGAGCTGGCCTGGTGCTTCCCGGAGTTCGAGCCGTTCCTGGGTGCCTGCGCCTTCAACGACTGCCGGCACCTGGAGGAGCCACGCTGCGCCGTGCTGGCGGCACTGGCGGACGGGCGGATCACGGCCGATCGCCATGACTCGTACCGGCGGCTGCTGCTCAACGAGGACTGACGCGCCTACGCCACCCAGAAGTCGAAGGAGAACAGGGCGGTCAGCATCGCCAGCAGCAGCACGCTGACGAGCGTCCAGGCCCGGTCGAACACGGTCCGCTCACCGAGGGCGGCGAGCAGCAGGAAGATGGCCGGCGCCGCCAGGACGTAGCGCACCATCGATTGCGGCGCGCCGCTGGTCAGTGGGATGAGGACCACGGCCAGGCTGAAGACGCCGATGGCGGGCCAGCGACGCAGCGCCCACACGGACGCGACCCCGGCCAACCCGACGGCAGCCAGCTCCAGCACGTAGTAGAGGCGCGTCTCCGGCAACAGCTCATCCCAGTCACTGAGCGCCGCCAGCCAGTTGCTCCACGCCGCCTCGATCGCCAGCGGCTGCTGCCCGAAGTACTCGCGCTGCACGGTCGCGAAGGCCTGGCCCAGCGGCGAGATCGACCAGACCACGTAGGCGGCGACCGGCAGCAGCGCGGCCACGCCCCACAGCGCCAGCTCCCGCACGCTTCGCGTGTCCCGCTCAGCGTCCTCCCGGCGGCTCATCCACATGCCGATCAGGGTCATGGCCATCGGTACGGCCAGCAGGACGCCGACCGGCCGGGTGAGCGTGGCCCCCACCGCGGCGATCCCCGCCAGCAGCGGGCGACGGCTGTCGAGCAGCGCGAGGCAGCCGAGGGAGAGTGCCAGGAAGAACGCCTCCGTATAGACCTGGGCCAGGAAGAAGCCGGTCGGGAAGACGAGCAGGTAGAAGGCCGCGCGGATGCCGGCACCATCGCCCAGACGGCGACGGGCGATGCTGAACAGCGCCAGGGTGGCGACCAGGGCGGCGAGCAGCGACACCACCACGCCCGCGACTGAGGCCGCCGCCAGCGGCGCGAGGCCGAGCGCCTGAAGCGGTGCGGCGACGACCCGCATCGTGAGCGGGTAGGCCGGCATGAAGGCGTAGTTGAGGGCCAGCTCCGCTGAGCCATCCTCCGGCTGCATCTGGGTGACATCGGGATCGTCATAGCCCAGCACCGCGATCGACAGGTAGTACTCCGAGTCGAACGAGACGTGGCTGTTGAGAACGTCCTCGTTGAGGTACGGCCGTTGCGGGTCGCGGCGCGAGCGCGTCTCATCCGGCGTCCAGACCAACACCCGGTCGGGCCGCTCGATGACGTAGCGCTGCTGCACGATCTCCTGGTAGACGAGCAGGCTCACCGACCAGGCCAACCAGATGAGGAGCACCGCCACCGCGGCGTGGCGGCTCGCGCGGCGCGCACCGCCGAACCGCCGCCGGGAGTGAGGCTCAGACGCTCCGCTCATGCGGCCGTATCATCGCGCCCGTGGTCGAACTCGCGCCGGGCCTGCACGCCGTTTCGCTGGTCAGCTCTCGCGGCTTCCTGATCACGGAACCCGAGCTGACACTGATCGACGCCGGCCTGCCTGGCTCTCGCCGGCCGCTGGAGCGGTACCTCGCCAGGATCGGCCGGTCCATGCGCGAGCTGCGACGCATTGTCTGCACGCATGGCCATCCGGATCACATCGGGGGCGTGCGCGAGATGACGGCCAACACCGATGCGGAGGTGTTGATGCACCCCGCCGACATCGCCGGCCTCCAGGTCACGCTGCGCGAGGCATGGAACGCCCGCGACCGAGGCAAGCTGATCGCCTGGTTCACCCGTGGGCCCCACCGGGCGACGCCCGCTCGACGACGGCGAGGTGCTGCCGGTGCTGGGCGGCCTGCAGGTGATCCACACGCCGGGTCATACGCCTGGCAGCGTCTGCCTCTACGCGCCGCGCCATCGGATCCTGTTCACCGGCGACGTCCTGCAGGTGATCAAGGGCGAGGTCTCCTTCGCCCACCGCTACTTCAGCTCTGACTTCCTGATGGCCTGCGGGTCGGTGGAACGCCTGACCCAGTACGACGTGCAGACGATCGCCTTCTCGCACTACCCCGCCTGGACCGATGACGCCAACGGCGTGCTGGCCGGGCTCGCCAAACGGGGACGCGAGATGGCGGCTGGCGTCGCCCCGTAACAGGGCGACGCGTCTCCGCGTCTCCGCGTCGATCCAGTGACGGTCCATACCCCTTGCGCCCGCCGGGATCGCTCGAGGACCACGCCCATGCGTCGCCGAACGCGACTTCTTGCCCTGCTGGCCGTTCCCGTCATGCTCCTGGGCGTCACCGCCGGCGTGGCCGGGGCATCCGTCATCGACGACTACGCCCGCGTCATCCGCTCGCGCCACGCCGGCGCGACGTTCGTCCAGGTGGAGGGCTGTCGGCAGGTCGAGGTCTTCGTGAGCGCCATGGACGCTACGTTCGGCGCACGCGGCGAACGGGTCAACAAGCAGGGATTGGTGGGCGTGTTCTACGCCGAACGGGACATCTGCGCCGAGCCGGGCCCCAAGGGCTTTCCGATCACCTACAGCGCGGATGGCATGAGCCTCGACCGGCTGGGCAGCACCCCTCGTTTCGGTGACGCGTGGGTGCGCGCCACCATTCCCAGCCTCGACAGCGACGGAAACGAGGTCAGCATCGGCCTCGACGTGCGCTGGTCACCGTTGGGAGCGTTCGAGCGCTCCCGGGTAGCAGGCAACGCCTGGTTCCCGGCCACAGGCCAACGCGGCGCCCGCGTCCACACCTTCTCGCATGGCCTGCGGGCCGACGCCACGGCCTGGGGCACGGTGAGCCTGGATGGAGGGGCGATCGGCCTGGCGCCGACCAGCGACGCCAGCCTCGAGCAGGTCCGTTACTTCTGCCAGGTGATCCAGCACCCGCACGGCGGGTTCGACGTCGACTGCTAGGTCGGCCCTGGAGGATTCCCCGCTCGGCGAAGGCGGCCTGTTGGCCGGCGCGGTGCCGTTGCGACGTCGCACCGCTGCTCGGCGTATCCTCGCGGCGCACGGAGAGGAGGCACGGGTGGCCCGCGACGAGAAGCTCGAGCTGATGCACCGCATCCCGCTCTTCAGCGGGATCGACCGCCGCGGCCTGGAGCGGCTGGGCATGCTGTCCGACGAGATCGATGTTCCAGCCGGCAAGGTGCTGATGCGCCAGGGAGAGATCGGCAGCGACATGATGGTGATCGTCGCCGGCTCGGTGGCCATCGACCGCGACGGCGAACGCGTGAACACGCTGGGGGCGGGAGACTTCTTCGGCGAGATCGCCCTGGTCGACGGCGGGCCGCGCACCGCCACCGTGACGGCCGAGGAGCCCTGCCGCCTCCTGGTCATCACTCATCGGGACTTCCACGCCATGATGGAGGAGTTCCCGGACGTCGAGACCCAGGTGATGAGCGCCCTGGCGCAGCGCATCCGGCGGCACGAGCCCGACACGCCTCACTGAACCGCGGCTCCCGGCCCTCCGATCGGGCCGACACCTCATTTGCATCGGTATGGCACACTTCGTGCGCTCTGAAGTTGACTTAGTTTGTCAACATGACTAGGTTGACGACGTTGACCACCTTAATCCCATAGGAGATCAAAGACCGATGCGGATCCCTCGCCTGCTGATCGCCCTGCCACTGATCCTGGTTGCCTGCACCGCACCCGCCGCCGGCGGCGGCGACGGTTCGACCGTCGAACTGCGGCTCGGTTACTTCCCGAACGTCACGCACGCCACCGCCATCGTGGGCGTCGAGAACGGCATCTTCCAGGACAAGCTGGGATCCGGCGTAACGCTGACCACCCAGACCTTCAACGCCGGCGGGGACGTGGTGGAGGCCATCTTCAACGGAGGGCTTGACGCCAGCTACGTGGGCCCCAACCCAGCGCTGAACGCGTGGGCGCAGTCCGAGGGCACCGCTATCAAGATCATCTCCGGCGCCACCTCGGGCGGCGCCTTCCTGGTGGTCAGCCCGGACATCACCAGCCCTGATCAGCTCGCCGGCAAGAAGCTGGGCTCGCCACAGCTGGGCAACACCCAGGACGTGGCGCTGCGCGCGTGGCTCAAGGAGCAGGGCTACACCACGGACCTCGAGGGTGGCGGCGACGTTTCGATCCTGCCCCAGGCCAACGCCGACATCCTGACCGCCTTCAGCTCGGGTGCCCTGGACGGGGCCTGGGTGCCGGAGCCGTGGGCCACCCGAATGATCGAGGAAGGGGGCGGCCACGTCCTGGTGGATGAGCGTGACCTGTGGCCGGACGGCGAGTTCGTCACCACCCACTTGATGGTGTCGCAGGAGTTCCTGAGTGCGCATCCGGACGTGGTCAAGCACCTCCTGGAGGGGCAGGTCGAGGCCAACCGGTTCGTGAACGAGAACGCAGCCGAATCACAGCAGGCCGTGGCGACCGCAATCGGTGAGCTGACGGGCTCCGAGCTGGATCCCGCGATCCTGGCGGCGGCCTGGGAGAACCTCGTGTTCACGGATGACCCAATCGCCTCTTCCCTGGCCGAATCGGCGGCAAACGCCGAGGAGGTCGGGCTGCTCGACCCCGTCGACCTGGACGGGATCTACGACCTGTCGATCCTGAACGAGGTTCTGTCCGCACAGGGCATGGAGGAGATCCCGCAGCCATGACCGCAGCCCGTCCTGCCGCCGAGCCGATCCCGATCGATCGTGCTCGGCGCGCACCGGCGGCCCCGAGCGGGGCACCGGCCATCTCGGTCCAGGACGTCCACAAGATCTACGGGCCGCGGGGCAACCACGTCCTCGCGCTGAGCGACATCAGCTTCGACGTCCAGCCCGGCGAGTTCGTCTGCCTGGTCGGCGCGTCGGGCTGCGGCAAGACGACCTTGCTCAACCTGGTCGCCGGCCTCGACAAGCCCGCCGCCGGCACGCTGGAAGTCCACGGGCGCAAGGCGCTCCTCTTCCAGGAAGCCGCCCTCTTCCCGTGGCTCACTGCCGCCGGCAACGTGGAGCTGGCGCTGCGTCTGGCCGGCGTGCCGCGCCGCGAGCGGAGGGCCGAGGCGCTGCGCCTGCTGAGGATGGTCCGGCTGCAGGGCTTCGCCGACAAACGGCCGCACGAGCTTTCCGGCGGGATGCGGCAGCGCGTGGCGCTGGCTCGCGCCTTCGCCCAGAAGGCGGACATCCTGCTGATGGACGAGCCGTTCGGCTCCCTGGACGCCATGACGCGCGACCTGCTCCACGACGAGCTGGAACGCCTGTGGACCGATGCGGGCTTCACCGTGCTGTTCGTCACGCATGACGTGCGCGAGGCCGTGCGGCTGGGAGATCGCGTGCTGGTGCTCACCAGCCGACCGGGCCGGGTGGCGACCGAGATCCCGGTCGAGCTGCCGCGCCCGCGCGAGGCGGGCGATGCCGAAGCGGCCGCGCTGGTGGCGCGAGATCACCGGCCGGCTGCGGGAAGAGGTGCGACGCCATGCGACCGACTGATGCGCAGCATGTCGACCTGGAGCTCGCCGGCATCGACAACCTGGAGCTGCCGATCACGACCCGCCAGGCCCTGCCATGGCGCATCTGGCGTGGCGCGTGGCCGTTGCTGGCCGCAATCGGCGTCGTGATCGCGATCTGGCAGATCGTGGTGCTCACCGGCTGGAAGCCGCAGCACGTTCTGCCTCCGCCGATCGAGGTCGGCCAGCGGCTGGTCGAGAACCTCACCGACTCGTCGCTGCTGTCCGCGATCGGCACCACCATGCGACGCATCGGCGTCGGCTTCGGACTGGCGCTGATGATCGGCACCCTGCTCGGCATCGCCATCGTGCGGTGGAGCGTGCTGCGCACCGCCATCGCCTCGCTGATCACTGGCCTGCAGACGATGCCGTCGATTGCGTGGTTCCCACTGGCCATCCTGCTATTCGGCCTGACCGAGCAGGCGATCCTGTTCGTGGTGGTCCTCGGCGCTGCGCCATCCGTGGCGAACGGCCTCATCACCGGCGTCGACCACGTGCCGCGCATCCTGCTGCGCGCCGGCAAGGTGCTGGGCGCCCGGGGCGTGAACGCCTACCGCCTGGTGATCCTGCCGGCCTCGCTGCCCTCCTTCATCGGCGGCATGAAGCAGGCCTGGGCCTTCGCCTGGCGATCGCTGATGGCCGGCGAGCTGCTGGTCATCATCGCCCAGCAGCCGGCCCTGGGTGTTCGGCTGCAGCTCTCGCGCGAGCTCAGTGACGCTCGCGGCCTGCTGGCGACCATGATCGTGATCCTGGTGATCGGGATCCTGGTCGACTGCGCTGCTCTTCGGCCGGCTGGACGCCGCGGTCCGACGGCGATGGGGCCTGGTCGAGGCGAAGGAGTAGGGACTAGCCGGTGCGCGGCGCGGCCGGAGCCGCGAACGCGCCCCAGGCTGACCCAGGCGTCCGGCGCTCCGGTGAGCTCGTCCATGCGCTTGGGCAGATGCCCGTCGACCAGGTCCTGGACCGATGTCGCCTCCAGCAGCTCGCGGAGGGCGGCTCGCACGGCGACCCACACGTCGCGCAGGTGCTCCGCCGGGCCGAGGTACTCGACCTCCTCCGGGCGCGAACCGCGCACGTTGGCCATGGGGCCGTCGACCGCCCGGATCACGTCGGCCAGGCTGATGTCGGCCGGTCGTCGTGCCAGGCGGAACCCGCCTGATGTGCCCCGCTGGCTCTGCACGATGCCCGCGTGCTTCAGCTCGAGCAGGATGTTCTCGAGGTAGTTCATCGGAATCTGCTGCGCCTCGGCGATCCGCTCGCGCTTGAGCGGGCCCGTCTCGGCGGCGGCGGCCAGCTCGGCAACCGCTCGCAGGGCGTAATCGGCCTTGGCAGAAACCCGCATCGCCGCAATTCTGCCACCCACAGATGGGTGGAGATGATGTTGTCAGGGGAGGAGCTCGCCGCGGGCCATCGCCAACGCCGCCGCGGCCGCGGCACCGGCGAAGGTAGCGACCTGCTGGCTGTCGACGTTCTCCGGCGTGTCGCAGGCCAGGTGGTAGCACGCGTCCAGCGGCTCGTCTGGCTGCCCACCGAACTCGGAGGCCTCCGCGTCGGTCTTGACCTCGTTGGCGCCGGAGAAGATGCCCCCGGTCGGGACCCCGGCCTGCTCGAACGAGAAGTGATCGGACGCCCCGCCCAGGTCCATCCGCTCGGCGCCAGTCCCGGCTGCATCCAGCGCCTGAACCAGGAAGTCGGTGATTTGATCCGATCCCGCCGCTGCCTGGCTGTCGTCGTAGACGAACGGCACGGCGTTCAGCGAGCCGAGCATGTCCAGGTTCAGGTAGCCCGACCAGCGCCGCCACGTCCTCGGGCGCCAGGCTGGTCACGTAGGCGCGCGACCCGTACAGGCCGTACTCCTCGCCGGCCCAGAAGCCGAACCGAATGCGCCCGCCATCCACGCCGCCGGCCACGGCTCGTGCGATCTCGAGCAGGGCGGCCACGCCGGAGCCGTCGTCGTTGATGCCGGGTCCGTCATGCACCGAGTCCAGGTGTGCGCCCAGCATGGCCACGCGAGTCGGGTCGCCAGGCGTCTCCGCCACGACACTGTGGACGAAGGTCGGCTCGATCTCGGTCGCCACCTGGAGGTGCACGTCCTCGCCGGCCGACGCGGCATCCTCGAGTGCATCCCCCATGGCGCCGATGGCGGCGAGGGCCGGGATCTCGATGCCGTCCGGGAAGAGCAACGTCGGGCGAAGCGCCTGGCCCTCCTCCCAGGCGGGGTTGGGCGAGATGAGGGCTACCGCGCCGGCCGCCTGCGCGTTCATCACAACCTGCCTGCCGGAAGCAGGCGCCACCCGGCGCCAGCGCGATGGCCCCACGCTGGAACCCGTCGAAGTCCGCGGGCTCGCAGCCGCCTTCGCCGCCGGTGACTTCATCGATCGGCGCGGTCAGGTCACCGCTGCCCGAGTAGATCATGGCGCGGAATTCGTCGCCCGCCGCGAACGACGGGCCGCCATCCACCTCGACCGTCGAGCCCGGCAGCTCGCGGTAGAGGCTCATCTCCGCCACCGGCGTGGTGACCGTGTATCCGAATGACCGAAGCTGCGCAACCACATGGTCGACCGATGCGGTGTAGCCCGGCGTGCCGGCAGTCCGCACGCCCTCGTGCTCCTTGGCGATCTGGTCCAGGGCCGCCAATTGCGCGGCAATGCCGGCGCTCGAGACGGTGATGGCGTTGCCGCTGGGCAGCGGCGAAGCCATGGGCGAGCCGCTCGAGCGAGGGGGTTGGGACCTGGACGCCGCAGCCGGCGACGACCAGCGCCACCAGCCCAATGACCAGGCGGCGCGATCTGATGTTCATGCTGCGAGGAATACGCACCCCAGCGCCCAGGCGTTCGACGCGCGTGTTGCCCGTGCCGGTGGCGACGCTAGAATCGACGCCCAAGCGGGAGTAACTCAGCTGGCAGAGTGTCTGCTTCCCAAGCAGAATGTCGCGGGTTCGAATCCCGTCTCCCGCTCCACCACCTTCCTCCAGCCGCCGCGGCGTGTCCTTGTGCACCGATCGCATGGGCCCTTAGGATGCGGGCACCTCCCGGAGGCACCGTGGCATGGATGACGAAGAGCGGCTCGCGCAGCTGAGCAACGACCTCAACGAGGCACACACCCTGGTCGAGATCGCCCGCCGCACCGTGTGGTCGGCCGAGAGCGATCCGGAGAACCTGGACGAGCCGTCAGCGCGGATGCGTCAGATCCTGGATCACCTGGATCTCGCGCACGCGGCCATCGACACGATCATCGACGAGGTCGAGAGCGAGCGCGAGGGCACGATCGGCCCCCGCGAAGGTCATCGCGCACGATCATCCACTGACCGATCCCCTCGACTGCCACGGCGTCCTCAGATGGCGCGCATCGGTTGTTCGGGGTTGTGCTCAGCTCGGCCAGGCCAGCGCCTCGAGCAGCGGCGGCATGTACAGCCGAACCGGCCGCGATAGCCCTTGCGCAGGCCATACCAGCCGCCGACCGGGTTGTCGCCGATCGGCCCCAGCCTCGACGTGCCGGCGCCGCCTCCTTCTGCTCATCGGCGCCCCCAGCGGCACCCAGTCGCCCTGCTCCTTCAACCAGGCGTGCAGGTCGTCGATCGCCCGCAGGTGGTATCTTCAGCTGGGTCGAGCCCACCTGGCAGACGATCGCCGGCGGATCGGCCACTCGTCCGGTACATCTGGTAGTCGCTGGTCCCGGCGGCGTCTTCAGCTGCCAGGGGCTCTCCTTCGTGCCATTGCCGTCGCCACGGTCATCCTCCTCGATGGTCGGGATAGTGTGCTGGACGGAATGGGGCATGATGCGACCATGTCGGAGCCACGCAGCATGCTGGCCATCGACGGCGCCACCGCCCGCCGTCTGCTGCCCATGGACCGATGCATCGACCTGATGGACGAGGCGCTTGCCGGCCTGGCGCGCGGCAACGCCGCCAACCCGCTGCGCTCCATGCTGCTGATGCCCTTCGAGACCCCGTACCCTCGGTCCTGGCCAGCATGCCGGCCGCCCTGGGCGATCCGCCTGCGCTCGGCATCAAGATCATCTCCGTCTTTCCCGGCAACCACGGCACCGGCTACGAGTCGCACCAGGGCTTCGTCCTTCTGTTCGAACCGGAGCACGGCAGCCCAGTGGCGCTGATCGACGCCATCGCCATCACCGCCATCCGCACGGCGGCCGTCAGCGGGCTTGCAACCCGGCTGCTGGCACGGCCCGACGCGGCCGACCTGGCCATCATCGGGTCCGGCACCCAGGCACGGTCCCACCTGGACGCCATGCGCGCCGTCCGATCCGTTGAGCGAGTCCGCGCCTGGAGCCCCCACCGCGAGCGACTCGACGCCTTCGTCGCCGATGCCGCGGAGGCCGGCGTGGCGGTGGAGGCCAGTGCGGATGCTCAGGCCGCGGTCGCCGGCGCCGACATCGTCTGCACCGTCACCTCTTCGTCGCAGCCGGTGGTCGAGGGCGCGTGGCTGGCGGATGGCGCCCACATCAATGCCGTCGGCTCGTCGCAGGCGGCGAATCGCGAGCTGGATAACGATGCAGTCCGGCGCTCCCGCCTCTTCGTCGACCGGCGCGAGTCGGCCCGCAACGAGGCGGGTGATTACCTCATCCCGCTGCGCGAGGGCGCCATCGGCGAGGACCACATCGAGGCCGAGATCGGCGAGGTGGCGGCGGGCATGGCCGAGGGTCGTCGATCGGCCGACGAGATCACGCTGTTCAAGTCGCTGGGCCTGGCGATCGAAGACCTGGCCGCGGCTCGCTGGATCCACCACCGCGCGCTCGAGACCGGAGCCGGCACCCCGGTCCCGCTGGGCTGAGGGCGTGGAGCCGCTGCCCGCGGTCGGCCTGGACGAGATCCGCGCCGCAGCCGCACGCCTCGGCGGCGAGGCGATCCGCGCTCCCCTCCTCCCACTTGACGCCGATGGCGTGGCCGGCATGCACGTCAAGCTCGAGAACCTGCAGCCCATCGGCAGCTTCAAGGTGCGCGGCGCCCTCAACTCCGTGGCTGCCCTGACGCCGGCGCAGCTCGCCAGCGGGCTGAGCACGGCCAGCGCCGGCAACATGGCGCGCGCCGTGGCCTGGCTGGCGCAGCGACATGGCATTCCGGCCGCGGTGATCGTCCCCGACTCGGCACCCGCCGCCAAGCTCGAGCCGCTGCGCGCGCTCGGAGCGGAGGTCATGTCGGTGCCGTTCGTCGATTGGTGGCAGGTTCTCGAGGAGGGCGGCGCACCCGGACCTGGCCGGCGCGTTCCTGCACCCCTGCGCCTCACGTCCGATGATCGCCGGGGACGGGACGATCGGCCTGGAGCTGGTCGAGGACCTCCCCGATGCTCGCCGCCGTGGTGGTGCCATTCGGGGGCGGCGGCCTCTCCAGCGGCATCGCCTGCGCGGTGAAGGCGCTGCGCCCGAACGTCCGCGTCTACGCCGCCGAGGTGGAGGGCGCGGCTCCGCTCGCGGCCGCGCTGGCAGCGGGTCGGCCGGTGGAGATCGAGCGACGGCCGAGCTTCGTGGACGGCATCGGGTCAGGATCCGTGTTGCCCGCGATGTGGCCGCTCGTCTCGTCAGTGCTGGACGGGTCGATCGTGGTGAGCCTGGGGCAGGTCGAATCCGCCATGCGGCTGCTGGCCAATCGGACACGGGTCGTCGCCGAGGGCGCGGGAGCCGCCGCGTTGGCTGCCGCTCTCACCGGTCAGGCCGGCGACGGTGCGGTGGCGGCCGTCATCTCCGGCGGCAACATCGACCCCGCCCTGTTCGGGGCAATCGTGGCGGGCCGGCGGCCATGACCGGGATCCCGCGTGGCCTCCCCATCCTGCTGGCGCTGGGACTCGCCGCCTGCACGCCCGCGGAGTCGCCGAGCCTGTCTGCTACGCATGAGCCGATCGCGACGCCATCGGCGGCCACGTCGCTCTCGTCGTCGCCCGCCCCGACGGCTTCGGCGGCGGCGGATCGGCTGGCATCAGATCACCGCGCCGGGGGAGGCGCCGTCGAGACGCGAGGACCACACCTGGACGGTGACCGCGGATGGAGCGACGGCCTACCTGTTCGGGGGCCGCGACGGTGCTGGCCGCGCGTTCGACGACCTATGGGTCGTACGACCTGGCCGCGGATCGCTGGCAGCGGATCGACGCCAGCGGGCCGCCGGCCCGCTTCGGGCACAACGCGGCGTGGGTCACGGGCGTGGGCCTCGTCATCTTTGCGGGGCAGAGCCCGACTGCCTTCTTCAACGACCTGTGGGCCTACGACCCCGCCGCTGACCGATGGCACAAGCTGCCGGGACGCGGCGATGAGCCGGTGGCGCGCTATGGCAGCTGCGCGGCGCTCGGGCCCGACGGCCGGCTGTGGATCAGCCACGGCTTCACCAGCGAGGGCTCGCGCTTCGCGGACACGCGCGCCTACGACTTCACGACGCAGGCCTGGACCGATGAGACCCCGGCCGGCGAGCGACCGGTTGAGCGCTGCCTGCATGGGTGCTGGTGGACGGATGACGGACGCCTGGCCCTCTATGCCGGTCAGACAACCGGCGTGCCCGCTCTCGGCGATCTGTGGCAGCTCACCCCGGGACCGCGCATCGGCACCAACGCCTGGTCGGAAGTCAATCCCGCTCCCCGCTGGCCGGCGGACCGCCAGCTGTACGCGTCGGCGCGATGGGGATCGGCCACGATCGTCTTTGGCGGTGGGACCCTGAGCGGCGGATTCCTGGATGACACGTGGCGGATCGCGGACGACGGCACGGCCACGCGACTCCGGAGCGGCGGCGGTCCGGCGGCCCGGTCCGGCGCCGAGCTGATCGCGGATCCGCAGCGCGGCAGGTTGCTGCTGTTCGGCGGCCGGAATGCCGATGACGCGCTGCGCGACGCGTGGGAGCTGCGACTCCCGCCCGATTGACCTTCCCCGCTTGCGCCGGCTAGAGCCGGCGCCGATGGATCACCGCCAGGATGCCGATCGGTTCGCCTTTCGGATCGTCGCGTTCGGCGTACTGGTCACCGAGAGCGTGGATCTGGCGGCGCAGCTCGGCCAGGTCGGCCTTGCGCAGCCGCACGCCCAGGCGGAGGGTGCTGATCGAGGAATCGTGACCCGCTTCCAGGACCTCGTCGCGCACGGCCTCGATCACCGCCGCGGTGTGGTGGGTGCTCGGCCCCATCCGGACTTCCCATGACTTGCCGGTGGACCGATACGGCCGCTCGATCGCTCCCCGCTTGCCGGTGCGCACCGGATCGGCGGCCAGGAACCCGCCATCGACCAGCCGCTTGACGTGGTGCAGCACGGTGCCGGGGTCGCGACGGAGCCGCTTGGCGAGCTGCTCATTGGTCATCGGCTGATTCAGCGTCAGCCGCAGGATCCGCAGCCGGAGCGGGTGGCCGAGCGTCCGCATCTCCTGCGGTGTCGCGTCGCGGAGCGATGGCTCTTCCTGACTGGTGGACATTTCCCCATCGGTGGGCTAATCTCCACCGCATTATGACCGAACCCTCCCGGACCCGCAGCCGATCGACGACTGCGCTGGCGGCCGTCGCGCTGCTGTCGATGGTCGGCGTCGCCTGCGGTGCGCCGTCGGCGTCGAGCGGTGGCACGTCCGCGACGAGCCCCAGCAGCCCTCCGATCCCCGATGCCGCGACGCTCACGGCCTACGACCCGGCGACACCGCTCGACCTTGCCGAGGAGTCGACGCCGCAGACGCTGGACGGCGGCATCGAGATCAAGGATGTCAGCTGGGCGAGCCTGGGCACCGACCGCGTGTCTGCCTGGCTGGTGGTTCCGCCCGGCGATGGCCCCTTCGCGGGCCTGGTCTACCTGCACGGCAGCGAGACCGATCGCGACGACTTCCTGGACGAGGCGGTGGCCATGGCTCATGGTGGCGCCGCGTCGATCGTGATGGATGCGCCGTTCGCCCGCACCGGCACCAGCCGGAAGGCCTTCCTGCTCAACTTCGGGCTCGCTGAGCGCGAGCGCGACATGACGGCCCAGACCGTCATCGATCTGCGCCGCGCCTACGACGTCCTGCTCGAGCAGGGCAACGTGGATCCGGAGCGCTTGGGCTTCGTCGGCCATTCGTGGGGCGCCTCGCTGGGCGTGGTGCTGGCCGCGGTCGATGAGCGGCCCGGCTCGCTGGTCATCATCACCGCCCGTCCGTCATGGACCGGGTTCCTGGAAGCGGAGTCCGAGGGTTGGGTCCGATCGGCGCGCGAGCGCGCCGGCGACGAGGACTGGCAGCAGTACCTGGACCTCATGGCGCCCCTCGACGCCATGGCCGAGATCGACAACATGGACGCCGGTCGCCTCTACCTGCAGTACGGGACCGCCGACGACGTGGTGCCTGAGGACGTATCGGCCCAGCTGATTGACGCGGCCGAGGGTGCCAAGAGCGACCTGTATCCGGCGCCGCACGCCCTGAACGAAGATGCCACGGCCGACCGAGCCAGCTGGCTGGTCGAGCGCCTGGGGCTCACCCCGATTGGAGCCGATGTGCTCACCGAGGTCGGCCTGCCGGACCAGCCGAGCGGGTTCTAGCCTCCCGAGCTGTCTCAGCCTCCCGGTCCCGAATTGCCGCCGGAACCTGAGCTGTCGCTCGGGCTCGGGCTGCTGCCTCCGCCGCCGCCCGGACCGGAGTTGTCACCACCCCCGCCACCCGGGCCGGAGTCATCGTCACTGCCGGAGGGAGAGGCTGACGGCTTCGGGGTGCGGTCCTCGCCGTCCGATGGGCTGGGGCTGTCATCGTCCCCGTCGTCGCTTGGCGACACGGACGGCTCTTCGCTCTCGGTGGCGGGCTCCGTCGGTTGCGGCGAGATTGTCACGGACGGGCTCGGCTCCATGGTCGGCATCAGCGATGGCTCGGGGCTGCCGCCGATGTTGCTCGGCAGCAGCCGGGGCAGCTGGCCCGCGACGACCACGGCCAGCACGGCGGCGGCCACGGTTGCCGCCAGCAACGCCATCCTGCCGCGGTCGCCCGCCCAGATGCCGGCCAGCACGGCCCACAACCCGCGACGCGGCGTTGGCTGCGAGGCGACCTCGCGCATGACCTGATCGGCGAAGTCCAATGACGGGTCCGCGACCGAGTCGGCCAGATAGCGCTCCATGTCGGTCACGGTCGGCTCCAGGTCGCGTGGCAGATCGGCCTCATTCGGATTGAATGGCCGGCGCGTCATGCCGCCACCTCCCGGCCGAGCACCGGCCGCAGGCGCTCCAGGCCGCGCCGCAGGTGGGTCTTGACGGTGTTCAGCGGGCGTTGCGTGACCTGGGCGATCTCCTCCAGGCTCATCTCGCCGAAGAAGCGCAGGGCCACGACCTCGCGATAGGGTTCGCGCAGGCCGGCCACCGCCAGGCGGACCTCGCGCTGCCGCTCGCCGGCGAGGGTGGCAGCCACCGGATCGGTGCCCGGCGAGCCGAGGGGCAGGTCAGGCGGCAGCTCGGTGGTGGGACGGCGCTGGCCCAGGCGGCGGAACGCCTGGCGCGTCGCGATGCGCATCAGCCACCCGCCCAGCGGGCCATCGCCGCGATAGGTGCCGATCGATCGGTAGGCCATCACGAAGCTCTCCTGGGCCACGTCCTCCGCGTCATGGGGACGGCCGAGGATGCGCAGGCAGGCGCGGTAGACGGCGACCTGCTCGCGCTCCACCAGCAGACGGAAGGCGTCATGGTCGCCGTCCAGCACGGCATCGACGAGACCGCGGTCGTCCACGGTCCCATCGTGCCATGTGGCTGCGCTCACCCGACGTCAGTCGTTCCCGCCGGAGCCGTCGTCGCCGCCGCCGGGGCCGGAGTGGCCGCCGTCGTCATCGTCGCCGCCGCCGGGGCCGGAGTTGTCACGGTCATCCTCGGCATTGCCGGGGCCGGAGTTGTCCTCGTGCTCGCCGCCACCGCCGGGGCCGGACCGATCCTCGTGCTCACCCTCGACTTCAGGACTCTCGGAAGCCTCGGGGCTCTCTGATGCCTCCGGGCTTTCGGACGCCTCGGGGCTCTCCGACGCCTCCGGGCTGGCCGAGGCGTCCTCGACCTCGCCGCCGAGAAAGGCGTCGACGTCAGGCGACGCGCTGGGTGCGGCGGACCCGGACGGCTCGCCGGACGCGCTGGCCTCTGCGGACTCGCTCGCCTCGGCGGATGCCTGGGAGGACGTGTCATCGCTGCCACCGCGACCGGCGTTCGAGGCGAAGACGGCGCCGCTCACCAGCAGCAGGGCGGCAACCGCCAGGCCGAAGCCGCGGAAGATTCGAAAATGATCACCGGGTTGCATGTACGGGCTCCTTGGGACATGGGTTGGTGTGCTACCCATGTCGAGGCAGCCCGGCCGGGAAAGGTTTCAGCTCGTGCGCGAGTCCCGCCGCTGTCGCGGCCGCAGCTCAGGTCTCGAGCGTGGCGTCGACCGTGATCTCCAGGTTGCCCTTGAGCGCGCTGGAGATCGGGCAGCCGTCCTTGGCTTCCTGCGCTGCCGCCTCGAAGTCGGCCGGGGAGATGCCGGCGACGTGCCCGAGCACGGTGAGGCGCGAGGAGGTGACGCCCCAGCCATCGTCGCTCTTGTCGAAGGTGACCTCCGCCTCGACGTGCAGGTGCTCAGGCGGCGTGTCCCGGCGGGCCAGGACCCCCGAGAAGGCCATGGCGTAGCACGCGGCGTGGGCGGCGGCCAGCAGCTCCTCTGGCGAGGTGGGGCCCTGGGGCTCGATGCGCGACGGCCAGCTGACGGGAATGTCAGTGAAGATCCCGCTGCCGGCGGTGACGCTTCCCTCCCCCGACGCAAGGTCACCGTTCCAGGTGACGGTGGCGGTTCGGACGGCGGCCATGGCGATCGGTCCTCCTAGTATCCTCGGGCCGTTGCAGCCTAGCCTAGATGGACCGATGCCTGACGGCCAGCACCCACCCCCATCCCCGGTACCGATCCTGCGTGGCGAGCAGGTCTTCCTGCGCCCCGCCGAGCGCACGGACCTGCCGCTGTTCGTGCGGTGGCTCTCCGATGCCGAGGTGACCAGCCACCTCTCGGTGCGCTCGCCGTTGAGCGACGCGATGGAGGAGAAGTGGTTCGACCAGGTGGTCGAGCGCCAGGGTCGCGATCAGTACCACTACGTCATCTGCCTGCTCGCGGATGGCCGGCCGATCGGTATCACCGACCTGCGCGAGCTCAACCTCGAGGATGGGCGCGCCGCCTTCGGCATCGTCATCGGCGAGAAGGCCGAGTGGAACCGCGGCTACGGGACCGATGCGCTGAACGCGATCTGCGACTTCGGCTTCGGACAGCTGCGCCTGGAGCGCATCCAGCTCGACGTGTATGCCGACAACACGCGTGCCCAGCGCTCGTACGAGAAGGTCGGGTTCCGGCGCGAGGGCACGCTGCGGCACGGGCACTTCGCCGACGGCCGCTTCATCGACGTCGAGCGCATGGCGCTGCTCCGCGACGAGTGGCTGGCGCAGGAGCGACCGAAGTCCTGGGAGCTGCCTGCGCCACCATGACGCCCTCCGAGCCGCGGCGATCGGATGAAGCGTCGGTCCGCGACCACCTCGCCAACGAGCGCACCTTCCTGGCCTGGGTCCGCACCGCGGTGACCTTCATCGCCGCCGGGCTCGCCGCCTATGCGCTGCTGGCGGGCTCATGAGCAGCATCACGGACCTGCCCACCCTGATCGAGTCCCTGCCAACCCCACAACGGGAGCTCGCGACAGCCCTCCTGGATGTCGAATGCGTCGACGGGACGGTGGACCTCCCGCCCCAGCTGCGCGGCTGGGTGCTCGAGCACTTCGGCTCGGTCGAGGCCGTCGAGCGTCAGCGCATCGTGCGGGTCACCGATCGGTGGAGCCTGCATGGCGCCCTCTTCTCATCACTGCGCGGCAGCCGCCCGCAGGCGGCAGCGATCGGTGGCGAGTTCCGGCGGCTGGTGGCCGAGACGGTGGGCGACGAGTTCTGCCATCCGGAGACCGGCACGCCGGCCGACACCTGGGGTCGAGTGCGAGGCCGTCGGACCATCACCGCCGCCAACGCCGCCATGTACGAAGGCCGCCACGGCGTGGTCGTCTTCGATCAGCACGATCCGATGGGCTTCGACGAGGAGCTGGTCATCGACCTGCTGGAGACGGGTCGCGAGTGGGCGGAGCGCGGGCGCGCCGAGGAGCCGGCGGCGTCGGCATACCTTCTGATCTGGAACGCCGGACCTCGAGCGGGCGGCTCGATCGTGCATGGGCACGCGCAGGTGACGTTGGCTCGTTCCCACTACCCGCACGTCGAGCGTGTTCGGCGCGCGGCCACCGCCTACGCCGACCAGACGCGCGGGACGTACTTCACGGACCTGGTGGCGGTCCACCGCGCCCTCGGCCTGGTGGCCGCCGAGGCGGCGGGCGTAGGCATCATGTCGACCCTTACGCCCGTCAAGGAGCGGGAGCTGCTCATCATCGGCCAGCCCGGCATGGACGAGCGCGACCCTGCCTTCGCCGCCATGGTGGCACGGACGGTGGTCGCCTACCGTGACGTGCTCGGCGTACGCGCCTTCAACCTGGCGCTGCATCGGCCGCCCATCGATCCCGACGTCGCCCAAGCGGATGGCTGGCGAGCCTTGCCGCCGGTGGTCCACCTGGTGGACCGCGGCGATCCGGACAGCCACAGCTCGGACATCGGTGCCATGGAGCTGTACGCCGCCACCGTGGTGGGAGCCGATCCGTTTGCTGTCGCCAATGCCCTGCGGGAGGGATTCCCGGACTGAGGCCATCGGCTACGATCGGCCCGTGTTCGAGTTGCGGCGCGATCCCATCACCGGCTGGTGGTCGGCCATCGTCACGGACCGCACCTTCGAGCACGCCTCGTTCGCGGTCCAGGCCGCGCCCGTCGAGGGGACGCACTGCCGGCATTGCGACGAGGCCCCCGCGGATGCCGATGAGGCGAGCGTGCGCCGCCTGGTGCTGCGACCCGATGCGTTCCACCGCATCGACTCGACCAAGGAGACCGCGGCGCAGCTGTCGATCTCTGAAGTGGAGTCCTCTGGCGGGTCGTGGGAGATCCTGCTCGGGCCGCGTGACCACCACGAGCGCTTGGCCGATGCGTCACCGCGGCTCGCCCTGAACCTCCTGCGCGCCCTGCGCGACACGATGCGCGAGCTGGGGGCGGCTGCGTCGCCGCCCGACGAGCCGATCTCAGTTCAGGCGGTGCAGAGCTACGGCCGCCAGGCCGGGTCGCGCAGCCAGCACCTGAACATCGAGCTGTACGCCATCCCGCAGGTTCCGCACCGGTTGGCGGAGGAGATCGGCGGGGGCGCGCGTCACCAGATCAAGCACCGCACCTGCGTGTGGTGCGGACTGGCCCGCACGGAGGAGGAGTCGGGCGAGCGGCTGGTGCTCGCCGAGGAGCGGTTCGTGGTGTTCGCGCCGGCGTCGAGCCGCAGCGCGTTCGAGCTGATGATCGTGCCACGCACGCACGCCGCCGACTTCACGGCGCTCGATGACGACGACCTGGCCGCCACCGCCGCCACGCTGCAGCGCACGCTCTCGACCCTGGATGCGCTGGGCGATCCGCCCTACAACCTGTTCCTGCACACGGCGCCCGCTGGCGAACGACTGGACCAGACCTTCCACTGGCACTGGGAGCTGCACCCGCGCCTGCGCGTCGCGGCCGGACTGGAGGGAGCGACCGCGCTGGCCGTCAATCCGGCGGCACCGGAGTACGCCGCCGACGTGCTCCGTGCTCACCTCCTGGCCGGCGCCAGGTAACAGGGTCGCAGCTTCGTGCGTCTGGGTGGGACAACGTGGGGCGGGTCGTATTGGAGGGTCGTGTGCTGGCAATCGGGCTGCGTCGCCGTAGTCGCGTCCTGGCGCCGGCGATGACCACGCCCGATCGCACCACCTTCGACCGCCTCTTCGAGGAGTACTCGTCCCCCATCTACAACTACGTGCTGCGCATGGTGGGCGACCCCGATCGTGCCGCCGACGTCACGCAGGACACCTTCATCAAGGCCTATCGCAAGCTGGATACCCTGACCGATGAGCACTCCACCAAATCGTGGCTCTACCGCATCGCGACCAACACCGCCATCGACGAGATGCGCCGCCGCCGATGGATCAGCCCCATCGGCATCGACGACCCTGATCAGCCTGAGCGCCCGGACACCAGCCCGGGGCCCGAGGCCCAGGTGATGAGCGGCATGCTGGACGATCGGATCCAGCGGGCGATGATGCAGCTGCGTCCGAATCATCGGCAGTGCCTGATCCTGTCGGACCTGGAGGATATGAGCGCGCAGCAGATCGGCGAGGTGATGGGCCTCTCGTATGGCGCGGTGCGCACCCTGCTGTGCCGAGCACGCGGTGAGATGAGGCGCCACCTGGCCGCCGAGGGCCTGGTCCGATGACCGTGCTGCGTCCCGGCGAGCATGCCGACGAGCTGATCAGCTCTTCGCTGACCGGCGACCTGACCGAGGTCGAACGGGTCGCCCTGGAGCAGCACCTGGCCGGCTGCGCCCGCTGCCGCGACACGCTGGCTGCCTTCAAGGAGGAGCGGCGGCTCGTCTCCGGCATGCGTCATCTGCAGCCACCGGCCGACCTGGGAGCGCGCGTGCGTGCCGGCATCGATGCCGGCCAGCTGCCGTGGTGGCGGCGCCGCTCGACCCTTGTTGCCGCGGTCGGCAGCCTCGGCGCCGTGGCCGCGGGCCTCCTGGCGGTCGTGGTGCTCAGCAACTTGCGACCGCCGGCCGTTGGGCAGCAGACCGCCACCCCGAGCGCCAGTTTCGAGGCCAGCGTCTCTGCAGAGCCGTCGGCGCCGGTGAGCATCGCGGCCACCCCGAGTGCGGTCGCAAGCAAGACGCCTGTGCCGCAGCCGAGCATCGATCCCAACCCGGTGGGCTCTCTGCGCTACACCATCGAGCGACAGCGCCCCAAGCTGGAAGTCGCAACCGAGCAGGGCAACGACGAGATCGAGATAAGCAAATACGGCATGCCGGTGAACGCCGCCTTGTCGCCGGACGGTGAGTGGCTTGCTTTCCAGGTCATGGGCGACGCGAGCGGCCTGATTGACACCTACGCCTACCGCATCGCTGACGGTGAGGTCGTGCAGCTGTCCGCGCTCGGCGAGAGCTCGCCATTCTCTCGCCTGACCTGGTCGCCCGATGGCTCGTTGCTGGCCTTCACCGCCGGCACCGGTGATTTGCCCTACCCCCTGCCCGTCGATGTCTGGATCTTCTACGCCGATGCGGCCGAGCCAACCACTCGCCTCCTTACCAATACCGGCGCGGGTTTTGCGGCCGACTTCTACGGCACGTCCGGCGATGACAACCTGCTATGGGTCAGCGTGGCCGGGTCGGATCCGGTGACGTATGCCGTGCCCGTCGCGCCCGAACCAATTTCGTCTCCCATCGATCCTGCCGACGTTGCCGTGAACGCCCATCCCGGGGCGTTCCTCCCCGTTCGCAACCAGGTGGAAGGGACCGCAGCTGTGGTCTGGCACGGTCAGATGAGCGCGGAAGGCGGGGGCGGGTGGAACTTCGTCCGCGGCGGCATGCTCTACCTGGCCCACGCAGACGCCGATGGCCGATTCTTGCGGCTCGGCGAAGCCGATGAACAGATCTTCGACTCGCTTGCCATCCCGCCCGGCGGCGAGGCGTTCGGCAGTGCACGATTCGCGTGGGCGCCGGACGGTGATGGCCTCGCCGTATGGGACGCCATGTGGGTGGGCGTGCCGCAGGAACTGGGTTTTCCGGATGAGACTCGCGTCTACTTCGGCCACCCGACCACTGGCATCATGATCGGCTCGCGGCAGGCGCTGGACGAAGGGGATACTGCCGGCGGCGACGTGGTCCAGGTATCGCTGGCCGGCGGCCCCTACCTGGCCCTTACGGTGGTGACGGAGCCGGGGTCGGAAGGCGGCACATTCGGTCCAACCGCCGAGCTGCGGCTGGTGACTCGGAACCTGGGCGACGTGCCGGATGACGTGCAGACCTTCGCGACCGACAAGGTGTGGAACGGACCTGCCTTCTACGCGGCCGTCGTGGACGGCGAGGGCGATTAGGTCAAGCAGGCGGGCTACACTCGCTCTGCGTGAGCGACACGCAGATCCTGGATGCCGATGACCTGCGCCGCGCGCTGACCCGCATTGCCCACGAAATCGTGGAGGGCAACGGCGGAACGCAGGATCTCGTCCTGGTGGGCGTCCGCAGCCGCGGCGTCCCGCTGGCGAGGCGACTGGCGAGCTTGATCGAGCAGCACGAAGGGGTGAGCCTGCCAGTCGGCTCGCTCGACATCACCTTCTACCGCGACGACCTGACGCCGCTGGCCCACGCCCCCATCGTCAAGCGCACCGACGCCATGCCGGAGATCGGCGGCCGCACGGTGGTGCTCGTCGACGACGTGCTGTTCACCGGGCGGACGGTGCGCGCTGCCCTCGATGCCCTGACCGACCACGGCCGGCCGACGGCGGTCCGCCTGGCGGTGGTCATCGATCGCGGCCACCGCGAGCTGCCGATCCGGCCGGATCACGTTGGCAAGAACCTGCCGACCGCGCATGACGACCTGGTGCACGTGCGCCTGACCGAGACGGACGAGACCGATGAGGTCGTGCTGGAGCAGGCCGGCGCCGCCAGGCGTCGCTCAGGCGGAGGGCAACCGCTCGGCGTAGGCCTGCTCGATCGCGGCCGCCACCTGCTCCGCTTCCGCATCCTTCATCAGGTGACCGACCGCACCGGCGTCCATGGCGCCGGCGATGCGCTCCGGCTCCGAGAAGCTGGTCAGTGCCAGGATGGCGATCTCGGGCTGGCGTTCGTGAATGGCGGCGATGGCGGTTGGCCCGTCCATCTCGGGCATGACCAGGTCCATCAGGATCACGTCCGGCTGCAGCCGATAGGCAAGGTCCACTGCTTCGGCGCCATTCGCTGCCTCGCCCACGATCTCGATCCCTGGCATCAGCTCCAGGAAGCCGCGCAGGCCGCGACGCACCACCTCGTAATCGTCGACCAGGAGCAGGCGGATCATGCCGCCGGCCTCTCGGTCGGCGCGAACCGCGGCGGGTACCACGCCCCAGACGCGCGCGGTGCCCTCCAACCCGCGTAGTCGCTGCTCCCCCAGGTCGCGCAGGCGGTGTCCCCCGGGCAGGGTGTCCGCCACCGCGGTCGCAGTGGTGTCCGACAGCAGCGTTTCGCCGCCACCGGCAAGTGATTGGATTCGGGCGCACCGATAGAGGACGCGGCCGAAAAATCGGCCTTCGGATTCTTCGAGCTCTCCCGTATCCAGGGCCGTCCGCACCCGGACGCTCGCGATCGCTCCCCAATCCTCTGTCGCGAGTCTGGCGTGGATGGCGAGCGCGGCGGCCAGGGCGTCCGACGCGCTGGGAAATACCGAATAGGCGGCGTCACCGATCCGCTCGAAGAGGCGTCCACCGTTGGCCTCGGCAATGTCGCGCACGATGGCGTGGTGGCGGATCAGGGCCTCCGTGCCCGCCGCCCCGTGACGCTCGACGAGCAGCGTGCTGCGCTCGACGTCGGTGAAGAGCAGGGTCATCGTGGGCATCGCGGAAGCATGCCATCGCCGCAAGCAACGCGCTGGGGTGGGCGGCGCGCTCGTATACTGCGCGGCGACCCCTTTAACGCGGTCCAGTGAGGCCGCCAAGGAGATCGCATGCTCGACACGCCGCACGCCAACCTTCCGATCGGCAGCGCCACCGCCCGGTGGCCGCGGCGACACCTCCTTGATGTCGACCAGCTCGACCGCGACGCCATCAACCGCTGCCTGGATCTGGCCGTGGAGATGCGGTCGCTGCGCGAGCGCGATCAGCGGCTGGACGACCTGGCCGGCCACGCCATCGGCCTGGCCTTCGCCGAGCCCTCGACGAGGACCCGGGTCAGCTTCGAGATGGCCGCCACCGCCCTGGGCGCGCAGGTGCTGGCCCTGCCGATGGAGGCCAGCAGCACCACCAAGGGCGAGTCGCTGGTCGACACGCTGCTGACCCTGGAGCGCACCGGAATCGAGACAATCGTGCTGCGACACGGTGCCAGCGGGGCGCCCTACCTGGCGGCGCGCGCCACGGGCATGCGCATCGTCAACGCCGGCGATGGCACCCATGCGCACCCCACCCAGGCGCTGCTGGATGCGCTGACGCTCCACGACGCGCTGGGTGGCCTGGAGGGCGCGGTGATCGCGATCGTGGGCGACATCGGTCATTCGCGGGTGGCCCGATCCAACCTCCACCTGCTGGCGCGCCTGGGCGCCACCATCCGCCTGACCGGCCCCCCGGCGTGGACGCGAGGATTCGATGCCTATCCGGACGTGGAGGTGCACCGCGAGCTGGCCACCGCGCTCGATGGCGCCGATGCGGTGATGGCCCTGCGCGTTCAGCTCGAGCGTGACGCTGCCGGCGGCGTGCCCAGCCTGCGCGAGTACACCCGCCGCTGGGGTCTGGACGAGGAGCGCATGCGCCTGGCGCGCCCCGGCGCGCCGATCCTGCATCCCGGGCCAACCAACGAGGGAGTGGAGCTCACTGCCGCCCTGGCCTCGAGTTCGCGCAGCCTGATCGGGCGGCAGGTGAGCAACGGCGTGGCGGTGCGCATGGCCGTGCTGGCGCTGCTCGCCGAGTGACCCGCTTCGGCTCCATCAGCGACGCACCGGCCAGCTTCGTGCTTGCCGGCGTCCGGGTGGTTGACCCCGAGTCCGGCACCGATGCGGTCCGCGATCTGGCAGTCCGGGACGGACGCGTGGCATCGACCAGTGTGATTGGCGATTCGGTGCCGCACGTTGATGCCTCCGGGCTGATCGCCGCCCCCGCCTTCTGCGACCTGCACACCCACCTTCGCCAGCCGGGCGGCGAGTCCGGCGAGACGATCGCGAGCGGCTCGCGCGCAGCGGCGCACGGCGGCTACGCCACGGTCTGCGCGATGCCGAACACCGAACCGCCGCTCGATGAGCCGGCCCGCGTGGCATGGGTGGCGGGCTGCGCGGCCGATGTCGCGGCGCGGGTGAGGGTCGTGGCGGCCGCCACGATCGGCCGGGCGGGCGAGCAGCCGGTGGCCATCGAGGAGCTGGCCGCCGCCGGGGTGGTGGGCTTCAGCGACGACGGGGCTGCGGTCGCCTCGCCACGTATGACGCGGGCGCTGATGGCCTACCTGGCGCCACTTGGGTTGCCGCTGATCGAGCACGCCGAGGACCCACAGCTGGCTGCCGGGTCGCTGATGCGAGGCGGCCCGACCGCCACGCGCCTGGGCCTCGCAGGGTGGCCGCCCAGCGCGGAGCTGACCGTGGTGGAGCGCGACATCGCGCTCGCCGCCGAGACCGGGGCGCGGCTGCATCTCACCCACCTCTCGACGGCGGCATCTCTCGAGGCCGTCCGGCGCGCCAGGGAGCGCGGCCTGCCGGTCAGCTGCGACGTCACGCCGCACCACCTGGCCATGACCGATGCCTGGGTCGCCGGCGACCGCACATTCGCCTGGGACGAGGCGACGCGGGGCCTGGGCGACTTCGAGACCGCCCTGGATCCGGCGCTCGCCTACGACGGGCGGACGCGGGTGAATCCGCCGCTCCCCTCGCGCGACGACGCGCTGGCGCTGCTGGCCGGCGTCGCCGACGGCACGGTGGACGCCATCGCCACCGACCACGCGCCCCACCCGCCGGAGCGCAAGGCTGTCGAGTTCGCCAACGCCGCACCCGGAATGATCGGGCTGGAGACGGCGCTGGGCGTGGGGCTGGCGGCGGTTGCGGCGGGCAAGCTGGAGCTGATGACCCTGATTGCGGCGCTGAGCACGCGCCCGGCACGACTCATCGGCGAATCTCGGTCCATGACGGAAGGCGATCTGGCGGACCTGGTGGTCTTCGACGCGCGTCGGACGTGGCGCGTTGAGCCGGACGACCTGGCTTCGGCATCGGCAAACACGCCCGCTGCTCGGCACGGAGCTGCCCGGCATCGTGCGTCTCACCGTGGCCGGCGGACGCGTCACCTACGCCCACGACCTGGCGCCATTCTCCTGATCGCGCGCGGCGTGGCATCGGATGCGGCGCCCTGGTGGATATGGGACCATCCCGGCGCCACCGAACGAGCTCCGTCCTGAGTGATGCATGACGATTCGCTACAACGAGGACCTCGACCCCAACGAGGGGCCGGGATTCGGCTGCTTCATCTGGCAGGCGATCCTGTTCGCCGGCATCCTGCTGCTGATCCCAGTGGGCCTGTTCACCCTCAACTGGCCGGTGTGGCTGCTGGCCACGCTCCTGTTCATCGACCTGTTCCTGCTCTTCTTCGTGAGCATGACCGCCGTGTTCCTGCTGCGCGTCTTCTTCGCCGATCGGCGGGGCGGCCGTGGCCGGCAGACCGGCGTGGCCAAGCAGCCGCCACGCGTCATCTCCACCGAGGAGGCCACGCCCGACGAGCCGCTCGCGCCCGATGAGTGACGAGCAGCCCACCCGCCAGCACACGATGGTGGGCGTCTGGACGGCGATCGGGATCGGCGTCGGTACCAGCCTGGGCGTGGCGCTGAACAACCTTGGCATCGGCGTGCTGTTGGGCCTGGTCATCGGCCTCGCCATTGGCATCGCCCTCGACCGCGCGGGAGGGAACGCCTAGATGCCGCTGATGGTGACCTTCTTCAACGTCCGCAAGGGCCGCGACGCGATTTTCAAGCGCGGGATGCGTCATTTCTTCCCCCGGACGGCTCGGCGCTACCAGGAGCAGTACGGGATCAGGTTCGTCGGCTGGTTCAATATCACCGAGGGGTCCGAGTGGAACAACCTCATCATCCTGGACCTGCCCAACTACGCGGTCCTGGACAAGCTCTACGAGGATCCTGGCACGCGCGGCTTCGGCCACCGCGTGGCCGAGTCGATCTTCGACACCAAGCACACGATCTTCCTGCGCGAGCGGATGGGGCCGGACTTCGTGTACAAGCCATAAGGTGAGGACGCGATGGCAGATGGACCGATGAACGCGCCCCGCATCACCGCCCTGCGCGAGCTGGCGCAGGAGGCGGAGCTGGAACGCCGCGACTTCCTGTACGAGGCGACCGAACAGCTGCGCCGTTTCATCGACAGCAACCGCGAGCGCCTGCGCGAGATCGGTCCCGTCAAGCTGGTCGACGACGACCAGGACTACCTGCTCTTCCACCCGGTCGACGAGACGTGGACCACCCGGCTCACCTACCAGGATCCGGCCGACAGCGAGTGGTACGACGAAGAGCAGGTGATCGACTCCTACTCGGAGATCGCCGAGCTCTACAACCCGGCCGATATCTTCGGCTGGTTCCTGGAGGCCGCGCGTGACCCGGTCAACCATCTCATCCCGGCCGACGAGCTGGCCGGCGAGGAGGAGGTGGCCGCCGCCGCCGCCGCCGAGGAGTCGGAGGAAGACTGGCAGGCCGGTCTGCCGCCGACCCAGCAAGAGACGATCGCCGCCCAGAGGCTCTGGCAGCTGGCCGACGCCTTCCGCGGCCAGATCGGCGACCAGCAGAAGCAGGCGCTCCGCGAGTTCGCGGCGAACGCGGAGGATGTGCTGGCGCGAACCGGCGACGTGCAGCTGCTGGATGAGACCGATGACACGCTCCTGCTCCGCTCGGATGGGCGCTTCGAGACCAGCCTGGACCTCAGCGACCTGCCGGCCGGCTCGGCCCTGAACGTGGAGGCGCACCGCGCCGGGCTGACCGTCACCGAGGCGCGGGTGATCGCCGAGTTCTACGACCCCGCCGACGTGCTGCAGTGGGTCACCGACGCCCTCTCCGAGCGCTATCCGCACGTCGATTTCAGCGCGGTCTACGAGTAGGCCCGAGGTGGCCTCAACCGAAATCCTGGCCGATCCGGGCGCGGCCTCCGTGGAGGAGATCTTCGAGTCCGCCGGAGCCTTGCGTCGCGGCCACTTCGCGCTGAAGAGCGGCCGCCACTCCGATCGCTATCTGGAGAAGTTCGCCGTCCTGCAGTACCCGACCCTGGCGGTCGAGATCGGCCGCCGTTTGGCCGATTCGCTGGCGGTTCACGACCCGACGCTGGTGGTCGGGCCCACCACCGGTGGCGTGCTGCTTGCCTTCGAGACGGCGCGCCATCTCCAGGAACGGCTGGAACATACCGTGCGCGGCATCTTCGCGGAGCCCGTCGGCCCCGGGCAGCGGGCGCTGCGACGTGGCTGGCCGGTGGGCGCTGCCGACCGGATCGTCCTGGTCGATGACATCCTGACCACTGGCGCCTCCGTCCGCGAGACGGTGGAGGCGGTCGCGGCGGCCGGGGGGCAGCCGCTGGAAGCGACCGTGATCGTCGATCGCTCGACCGCTGCCGTGGACGTCGGCGTGCCCTTGGGTTCGCTGGCGCGGATCGAGATCGCTACCTGGGAAGCCGATGCTTGTCCCATGTGCGCCGCTGGGGTCGCCCTCGAGAAGCCCGGATCGAGCTGAGCCCGGCCGCTACTCCTCGACGCCCGGGCCGGCACCCACGCCACCGCCCGGCCGCACGAAGCCCTCGTCCTCGCGTGGGATCGGCTCCTGCCAGGTCACCTCGGTGATGCGGGCGGGTGGGAACTCACCATCCGGCGGCACGACGCCGTCCTCCGCCTCCAGGGGGATCCCGATCGGCGCCACCAGGTAGCGGCCCGCCAGCCGCCGCGCCTCGGGATCCAGGGCGAAGCCCGCCTTGGCGCGGTGGAAGGTGACGGTCACGTCCGCCTCCACCACCGGGGCGGATCGGCTGCCATCGGTGGGGTCGATGCGCGTGGGCGTGTCCACGCGCCAGCACGCTGCACGGGCGGCCGGCCGCACGGGCGTGGACGCGAATACCGTTGATGAGGTCGACCGCCGTCGAGACGGGCTCGCGCAGGGGACCGGATGCCCCCGTGCCCAGCAGCGCGTCCACGATCAGGCTGGCGGGCGAGAGGCGGGCTCGCAGCTCCAACAGCAGCTGAGGGCTGGGCGCCACGTACAGGTCCAACGAGCCGGCCGAGGCCATGGCCTGCAATACGCTCCAGTTGTGCGCCGACGCGTGGCCGCCGGCGCCCACCTTCGAGGCATCACCGGCGAGCACCGCCACCACCCGTCGTCCCACCGCGGCCAGGCGCCGGGCCACCACGAACCCGTCGCCGCCGTTGTTGCCCGGGCCGCAGAAGACCGCGGTCAGCGGCGGCTCGCCGAGCGCGCCGCCGGGACCTTGGGCCGGCTCGGCCAGCCGCCCGAGCTCGGTGAGCGCCACCTCGGTCACCGCCGCACCGGCGGCTTCCATCAGGGCATCCTGCGACAGCCCAAGGCGCTGAGCGGCGGCGTCGATCTCCGCCATCTCCGTCCCGCCGATCAGGACGGGAACCTGCCGGACCGGCCGTGCGGCCGGATCGGTCATTCCAGGGTCTTCAGGTAGTCGACGATGCTCGCGATCTCCTCCTCGGAGAGGTTGTACGGCTCGCCGCCGAAGGCGGGCATGCCGGCGCGCATCGACGGATCCGAGACCGCGGGGTCGGTGCCGGCGATCCAGATGTTGGCCCAGTCATCGGGATGCTCGGCGTACAGGTCCTGCAGGTTCTCGCTGGTCGGACCCTCGGCCACGCCGTGGAGGTCAGGCCCCACGCCGCCGGTCAGGTCCTGGCCGTGGCAGGCCTGGCAGCCCGCCTCGGTAATGATCGCCTGCGCGTTCAGTCCGCCACCGCCGCTGCCCGATGGTGACGGCACGCCGCCGATGGGCGGATTCTCGCCGGACAGGTTGCCGGCCAGGTACACGCCGCCGACCAGGAAGATCAGCACGGTGATGCCAATGGCCCAGGGCGGAATCGTCCGCGAGCGGGTCTCGATGGGGGTATGGATGGTCATCGAGCTCAGGTGCCGGCCGCCGGGACGGCGTCGGCGGGCACGCCGTCGGCGGGCACGCCATCGGCCGGAATCGCGTCAACCAGCTCGTATTCGGCGCGGCGAGCGGTGGTGTAGATCAGGAACAGGTTCAGCAGCGCGGCCAGCCCACCGAGGGAAGCGAGCCCAAGGCCGCCGGCGGCGGCCAGGCGCAGGTAGATCAGCGTCCCGTTGACGACGTCCGCCGCCGCGCCATCGGCGATCAGGGCGCCATGCACGATGCCGGCTCCGACCAGGCACAGCCCGGCCACGGCCGCGCCCACGAACGTGGCCCACAGCTGGACGTCGGTCAGGATGGTGTCGCCCCAGTCGCGGCGCAGCAGGCGCGGCGCCCCGTGATCGGCGAAGGCGTAATGGGCGAAGGTGGCCGCCCCCAGCGTGGCCAGGATGATCGGTCCGGTGGCCCATTCGGTGCCGCGCAGCGCCGACTGCACGCTCGCCAGCGCGCCGATCGCCTCGAGCACGCTCGTCGACAGCAGGAAGGTCATCGACAGCAGCGCGAAGGCCAGCGTGCCGGCGCCCAGCGTCAGCGACCAGCGGCCGCTCATGGTCATGGCCAGCGTGGCCACCGCCAGGAGGATCGGGGCCAGCAGCAGGATGGTCCCCGCGTTGCCGAGAGAGGTGACGACGTACGGCACCGACGGATCGACCAGCGCCCCAAGGGCGGACACTCCCGACAGCCCGGCCCACAGGATCCAGCTGGCGAACGCCATGCCGCCGCTGGCCAGGGCGTTGAAGGTGGCGCGCGGCACGACGTAGAACAGCGAGCCGAGCGCCACGCCGATGACCCAGAAGGTGAGGATCAGGCGCGCCACGAAGGCATTGATCAGCGCCACCACGGTGTCGTCCAGGTTGATCAGCCAGTCGCCGGCCTGGGCGGCAGAACTCAGCGCGTAGGCGCCCATGAACGCCAGCAGGGCGAGGCCGAAGAACCAGAGGCTGATGTATGGCAGGCGCTGCGAGGAGGCCAGCAGCGTCAGCCAGAAGGCGCCGTTGACCATCAGCAGGCCCAGCAGCAGCAGGCCATCGAAGGCCGTCGGAAACTCGGCCAGCAGCCCCGTGCCGGAGAAGGTCGGGAAGTAGACGGCCGCCATACCACCGGCCACGCCCAGGTTCCAGATCCACATGGCGCCCCAGGCAGTGCCTTCCATCTTCATCCGGACGCCGGTGATGCGCGGCAGGATGAAGAGGATGGTGGCGAAGGCAGCGTTCGACAGCCACCCGTAGACCAGGGCGTTCATGAAGCCCGAATTGACCGTGGCGGGGCTGATCTCGAACTTGACGGTCCCGATGACCGGGAACTGATTCTCGAAGGCGAGCCGCAGCAACTCGGGCATGGCCAACAGCAGCGCGCCCAGCGCACCGATACCCGTGGCCACCACCAGCCACAGCAGGGAGACGACCAGGAAGGCGCCGGCGGCGCTGTCGGGAGCGCTCGGGATCAGCGAGAACCGCTTGCGCGGTGGCTCGTCGTACGGCCGGAGCTTCTTCGGATTCACAGCCATCGGGCGCGCGCAGAACCTCCTGCGGACGAACGGGGCTCCGAGTCCGCGGGAGCGGACCTCGGGCGCATTGTAGCCTGAGCCTACCCGATCGGCACCCTCGCCAACGGGGCCGGTGAAGCAGCCGGCGATGCCCGTCATCGGCTCCTTCCGGTGGTCTGCAAGTTTGACCGATGCCGGGGCGCTCGCTAGCATGAGCCGCCGCGGGGTGGAGCAGTGGTAGCTCGTCGGGCTCATAACCCGAAGGTCGTCGGTTCGAATCCGTCCCCCGCAACCACGCTCACCAGATACGAACGCCGCCTCCCGCCAGGCGGCGTTCGCTTTTGTCGAAGGCGTGCGTCAGGCGCCGATGAACTGGCGGACCAGCTGGCCGAACTCGGCCGGCCGCTCCATCGGCGGCAGATGCGCCACCCCCGGCAGCACCACGTGCCTGGCATCAGGGATGTCCGCCGCCAGGCGCGCGGCGATGTCGATCATGTCCGGCTGATCCAGCTCTCCCACCGCCACCATGGTCTCTGCTCGCACCTCGCCCAGTCGCTCGGAGCTCGGTGGCTCGGGCGCCCTCGCGATGGCATCGTCGTTCTCCTGGTCGATGGCCAGGCGCTGCATCTCCCACGCGCGGCGACGGATGGTCGGGTCCACCTCGATCGCCAGGCGCTGCGGGCCGTCGAACCAGGTGACGATCGACTCCTCGGCGCACCCGTCCAGGTCGCCGCGCTCCCAAGCCGCCACCTCCGCCTGCCAGCGTGCGTTCAGCTCGTCGCGCCATGGCCAGCCGCGCATCCCGGCGCCGCACATCAGGAGCTTTGCAACGCGGTCGGGTGAGGTGAGCGCCGCGTCCAGGGCAGTCTCGGCACCCTGCGAGACGCCCACCAGGTGGGCCTTGTCCACGCCTGCGGCGTCCATCACCGAGAACAGGTCGTCCCATCTCGCGAACTCGCCGTCCGGTGGCCGCGACGTTTCGCCGAAGCCGCGCGCGTCGAAGCGGATGACGGTGGCCAGATCGGTGAGCAACGGGACGACGTCGTCCCACATCCGTCGGTCAACGATGCCGGCGTGGAGCAGGACCAGCGGCGGCCCGCTGCCGGCCACGTCATAGGCGAGGCGGATGCCATCGATCTCGGCGAAGCTGGTGGTCGTCACCCCGACAGAATAGGACCGCCGCCGATCGAGGGCAGGCTCAGTCCAGGAAGACGGCAGGCGAAACGTTCAACGACTGGCGATCGCCTTGACGACGGAGCGCAGCACCAGCAGCGCCACGATGCCGGTGGCCATGCCCATGATCGCAAGCCGGCTGGCGTCGACCGCCGGCTCCCAGGCGACCTGCCCATCCTTCACGACATAGACACCCACCGGTCGCGCACTCAGTCCGAATCCACCGCCGCCGTTGTTTTCCGAATCGCTGCCGCCGCCACCGCCTCCGCGCACGTCGGCCGCCGGCACGATGGTGAGGCCCTCGCGCTCGATCGGGTCGCCGTACACGCGCTTGACGGTCATAGCCTCGCGCGCATCGCTCAGCATCTCGGTCACATTCATGGGTGCCACCTCTGCATGGTCTGGCGTTCCAGTCTAGGCCGATGCCAACCGGTGGTCGAACCGGCCATCCTCAGGTGGGCCGATGGGCCCCGGGCTCCATCTCGACCATGCCGTGATGGATGCTGTAGTGATCCATCAACGCCAGGTACGGAGCGGCCTCGAAGGCCTCCGGACCACGCACCCCGGAGCCGGACCACGTGCCGTTGGCCAGCAGCTCCATGGCCAGCACCGGGTTGAAGCCGGTCTGCCAGCCGACGACCTGCGAGCGGGTGGTAAGCATCGTCTGGCGCGCGTCGGCCATCTGGTACAGGAAGACCTCGCGCGCCTCCCCGTCCTTTCGACCGATGACCCAGGTCCCCACGACGGCGCGGCCGACCATCTTGTCCCCCATCGTGATCGGGTCCGGCACCACCGCCGCCACCACGTCCCGTGGCGAGACGTCGACGCCGCGAACGGTCACCGGCTCAGTGCGGTCCAGGCCGATGTCGTGCAGGAACTTCAGCTTCTCGATGAAATCGGCGCCCAGGGCGTACTTGAAGGTCACGCGTTTCACGCCGGGGATCCAGCGCGGCACCAGCAGCACCTCTTCATGCTCCACGTTCACGCACTCGACCGGACCGATCCCCTCCGGGAATGGAAAGTCCTCGGGTGCCGAGAAGGGCTCGGTGGTGTGCCAGTCGCCATCGGACCACACCACCGGCGGGTTGAGGCACTCCTCGATCGTGGTCCAGATGCTGAACACCGGGGCGAAGGCGTAACCGGGGATGTGCAGGTCGCCGCCGTCCCGGATGTGCACCTCGTCGACCTCGTCGAACAGCTCGTCGGCGGCATAGCGGGCGAAGACGTCGGACAGCCCCGGATCCATGCCCATTCCGATCAGTGCCAGCCGTCCAGCGGCACGCCACTCCGCGTCGCGGGCCAGCTGCTCGTCGCCGAGCTTGATTCCCGGCCGGCTGAACGGGTCGGACGGGTGCGGCCGCGAGAGGCTGTTGGCCATGTCCATGTAGTCGATGCCAGCCGCCAGCGCTCCGTCAAAGAGCGGCATGACGAAGCGCGGATCGACCGCATTCATCAGCAGGTCCACGCCGTGGCGCCGGGCCAGGTCGGATACCGCTGCCGCGTCACCGGCGTCGATGCGCTCGACCGGGAACCGCGTTGCGTCACCGAGCTCGATCTGCAGCGCGGTGGCGCGGTCGAGGTCGTAGTCCGCCAGCACCATCTGCTCGCACCAGTCGCGCCGCGCGGCCATCCGGGCCATCGCCTCGCCAACGGTGCCGACTCCGACCTGCAGGACGCGCATGCCGATGCGGGCTACTCGACGTGGAAGGCCGTGCGCATGCCCTCCTGGTAATGGGACTCGCCGTCCTCGACCATGTTGCAGATCAGCACGTAGTCGCCGATCTCGAGGGAAACGGCAAGGTCCTTCGTTTCGCCGACAGCAATCGCCTCGATGATCTCGATCTCGTCGACCCCCTCGCCGTTCTCCGTGTCGACCGAGCCGTCCGGGAGGGTCGGCAATGTGTCGGGCGCCAGATCGTCGGCCAGGATGACCATGAACTGGTGGACGTCGTTGGGGCCCTCGTTGCTGACGTGGAAGGTGATGTCGCCCGCGGGCGCGTTGGCGATATCCGTCTCGACGGCGTACTCGCTCAGCGTCACGTTGACCGGAGTGCCGCCCGGGACGGAGACGGTCCCCTCTGGCGACTCGCCACCGCCGCCAACCGGGCCGCAGGCCGCGATCGCAAGCGCCAGGACGATGAACGCGATGATGGCCGCTCGGTGGCGAGGCATGGGCGAAAACTCCTCGGCGTGAGAGGGAGAGGCGCGGATGCGCATTCTCGCATCCTCGCCCCGCGACGACTAGAAGCCGATCATCTGGCGCGCGGCGAACCATACGTTCGCCGGCCGTTCGGCCAGGCGCCGCATGTACCACGCGTACCAGGCGTCGCCGTAGGCGATCAGGTCGCGGACCCGATACCCCGCCGCCGCCAGGCGGCGCTGCTCGTCCATGCGGATGCCGTACAGCATCTGCACCTCGAAGGCGTCGATCGCCACGCCGGCGCCCCGCGCGACCTCGGCGATCCGCTCGACCAGTCGCGTGTCATGGGTACCTAGGCCGAGCCGGAGGTCGCCGGTCTCGACGTGCGGCAGCATCGTCACCGACAGCGACTCGAATGCAGCGTCCACCTCCGGCTTCTTGCGGAAGGCGATCTCTGCCGCCTCGTCGTAGGCGCCCTTGACCAGCCGGATCTGCGGCTTGAGCGGCAGCAGCTCGGTCACGTCGGACGGCGTGCGCTTCAGGTAGGCCTGCAGGCAGATACCCACGCCGGGGTGATCGGCCTTGAGTGCGCGATAGATATCGATGGTGGCCTGCGTGTAGGCCGATCCCTCCATGTCCAGCCACAGGCTGCCCTTGGCTTCCGCGGCATGGGAGGCGAGCGAGCGCAGGTGGGCCAGGGTCGCATCGGCGTCAAGGTCGAGGCCCAGCTGGGTGGGCTTGACGCTGATCTCGGCGTCCAGGCCCCGGGCCATGATCTTGGCGAGCAGGTCGTGGTAGTGCGCCTCCACGGCATTCGCCTGCTCGGCGCGCTCCAGGTTCTCGCCGAGGTGCGTGAACAGCATGGCGATGCCCAATGGACGGAACTGCTCGGCCGCCTCCAGGGCGTCCTCCACCTGCTCGCCGGGCATGAAGCGGCGTACCGCACGGCGCGCGAACCACAGGCGCGGCACATGCTCCTTCAGCCAGCGGTTGCGGGCCATCCAGAGCAGGATCGTTCGCATCGGGCCGAATCTAGCACGGGTCCTTATGCTGGCCGCGGGCCGTTAGCTCAGTGGTTAGAGCAGGGGACTTTTAATCCTCGTGTCGTGGGTTCGAATCCCACACGGCCCTCTCTGACAACACAGCCCGGCGGAAGGACGGAGCCGCCGGGGCCGTCCGGCCGAGATCGTCGGACCGCCCGCGATGGTGTCAGTGCCGTTGCGCTCGACGACGACGCCCGGCGACAGCCGTCAACACGACAACGGCGGCCAGCAGCGCCGAACTGGCGGCCAGCAGCGTCAAGTCAGCGCCCGTTATCGGTTGCCGCCGGTCGACAGCGGTGTCGGGGAGGCCCGCCCCTGTCGGCGCCGCCGACGGTGCCTGGGACGGCGTGGGCGTCGGGCTTGCGCAGCCGGGCGCGATGGTGATCGTCTGGTCGCTGGTGGCGGTCAACCCGTCAGCATCGGTCACCATCAGGGTGAAGTCGAAGGTCCCGGTGCCGGTGGGGGTGCCACTGATCGTCCCATCGGTCGCCAGTGTCAGCCCGGGCGGGAGGCTCCCGGTCTCCAGCGCCCAGGTGAGCGGCGGGGCGTTCTCGCCCTCGATCCCGCCCTGTACGGTCGGCGCCTGGGCCGAGTACGGCTCGCATTCGGCGCCGTCGGGTAGCGGCGTGCAGTCAACCTGGATCGCGCCGACGATGTTCTGGTTCCAGCCGCTGAAGGTGTTGCAGATCAACGTCGCCGAACTGCCCGGATCGACGTTTATCCCAAAGCCGGTTGAATCGGTGTTATCGGGATTCGTGGAGTCGGTGCGGGTGATGTCGTTGAAGCTGATGATGTTTCCTGTGCTTCCCGTGGGGTCGGCGGTGGAGACCGCAATCCCGATGTCGGTGCCGAGCCCGACAAAGGTGTTGCCGGTCACCGTCGCGTTGTCGGCGTTGGACAGCAGCATGCCCGTGCCGTTGGCGGGGAAACAGTTCCCGCAGCCGGGGGGGCCGGGCGCTTGATCACTGCTGCCGTGGATCGTGTTGTTCGCCACGGTTCCGCTCGTGGTGTTGACGAACGAAATTGCGTTCTGGGCGTTCAATCCCTCTAGCGGATGCGGAGGCCCCGCGGTGCTGCCCGTCAGGTTCATGGTCATCGACCCGCGCGACTCGAACGCGCTCTTCTGGTAGTCCCTGACCGTCGTGCCAGTGATCGTGACCGTGCGCGGTGCTGCCGGTGTCAGTCCGTCGGCACGGATGGCTCTCCCGGTCTGGCACGAAGCGAAGGTGCCGTCCTGTTGCTGGAAGATGTGGTCAACCGTGACGTTGCTGACGTTGCCTCCCGCATCGTTGAAGAAGATGCCGTACAAGATGTTGCCGGCCCCACTCAGGCCGCACAGCTGGAAGCCATCCTCCGGGCCAGTCACGGTGACGTTCTGGATGTTCATCGACGTGGCACCAGCCGCGTTGGTGACGATCGGGCCGTTCCACTGAGGACCACCCGCGTCTGTCGCGCTGATGATGAAGCCACCGCCGTCAAGGGTGAACCCGTCCGGCACCGTCAGCGGTTCGGTGACCGCACAGTCAGCGGTCAGCGTGTAGGTCGTACCGGCGAGGGTTCCCTCCGGGCAGGCAGTCTGCAGAGGCGCGGCCAACACGGGGGGCGCGGCAACCAGCAGGCTGCTGGCGGCCAGCATTGCGGCCGCGTAGATGTGTCGGACTCGCACAGTCAGCGAATGCCGGCGCTGCTCGGTCATGCCCATCCTCCCTGGCACTACGCAACCTCAGCGTAGGGGCCACGGTCCCAAACGCAACCCGGACCTTCGGTCGGCGCCGAGCGAGGCTTGCTTGGTGCCGAGACGCGTGACCAGGACCATCGACACGAACGAACCGACGTGATGTGACGGCCCTCACTGGCCCGGCGCGAACGTTCAGTGCTCCGCAGGAACGGCTTGGCCCTCTGTCCCGTCGGCCGCAAACGATGCCGTCGGCGGGTTTCCCGCGGTGATGCGCAGCAGGTACGCGACCGTCTGGCGCGCGGCGGCCGTGAGCGGGAGCGCCAGGATCGCCCCCATGATGCCGGCAAGGGCCGAGCCGACGACGAGCGCGGGCAGGATGATCGCCGGATGGAGGTCGAGCACGTGGCCCTGGACCTTCGGCTGGACCACGGCTCCGTCGATCTGTTCGATGACCACGAATAGGAGGCCGACGGCAATCACTCCGGGAACGCCGGCGATCACGGCGGTGATGGCGAGGATCGGGATCAGGGCGATGATCGGACCAATGATGGGGATGAGCTCGGAGAGGGCCAGCGTGGCGGCGAAGAGGATCGCGTAGTCACCGATGTCGGGGTCGATGAGGATCCCGAACAGGTAGAACCCGAGCACGAATGGGACGAAGACGATCCCCGCGATGATGGCGGTGCCGCGCGCCCACGCGCCGAATACGTCGCCCAGGATTTTGAGGATGGCGAAGACGGAGACGCGGAAGGAGGCCGGGACGGCAGCGCGCAGGCCTTTCAGGAGCGAGGGGCTGTCAGACAGCGCGTAGAAGATGAAGAACGGGATCCCGGCCCAGGCGATGACGAGGGCCACCAACCCACCGACGCCGGATGCGACGACGCCAAAGACGGCGGCCAAGAGGTCCGGGAGGGCGGCGGGCAGACCGTCAACCCACGCCACCAGCGCTGCCTCGATGTTGTCCGGCAGCCCGAGGCCGAGGAGGAACTCCCCGACCACGTCGGCCATCTCGGGCAGGTTGGCAATGAGAGTCGACAGCTGGTCGAGCAGCGCGTCGAGGACGAAGTAGACGAAAGCGGCAACGGCGGCGATCAACGCGAGGATCGCGATCAGGGTGCCGCCCCACCGCGGAATCCCAGACCGCTGCAGCCGGTCCACCAGCCCGTTCATCAGGAAGATGAGGATCAGGCCGATGATGTAGGGCGCCAGCGCCTCCTGGGTGAGGATGACAAGCACCGCCAAGCCGACGAGGACGCTGCCGAAGATGAGCGCGTGCCAGGTCGGTGGGAGCTGCACACGCATCGGGGAGGTCGGTGGGGCGGCAGGAGCGCTCGAGACAGATGGTGAGTCCAGCGCGCAGACCTCCGAACCGCGTTCGCGCCCGCAGTATAGGCACCGCCCGCCGGGGGGCGTTCAGGGGATGCGGGCGAACCAGGCGAGCGAGCCGACCGCGGCCACCACTGCCGTCAGCAGCGCCGCAAGGGCGAGGCCGTCGGTGATCTCGCGGGGCTCGGTCCTCGTGCCGACGCCCTCGCCGAGGTCCTCGAACACGGAGACGATCTCCTCGGCCGAGTCGGCTTCGAACACCTTGCCCCCGGTGGTCTCGGCGATGTCGCGCAGCGCCTCGCGATCGACCGGTACCGGGATCGACATGAAGTCGACCACCACTGATGCGTTGTCGGTCCCGAAGGCGACGGTACTGACCTTGACGCCCTGGCGCTCCGCCTCACGGGCAGCCGGACCCTCGGGGCGACCCGTCGTCGTGTCGCCGTCCGACATGAGCACGATCGAGCCTCCGGCGTGGTCCGCATCGGCGGCCACATCGGACTCGAGCAGGTCCAGCGATGTGTAGATGGCTTCGCCGATCGCCGTACCCTGGCCAAGCGACAGCCGATCGATCGCGCGGTCGAGGACGACCTTCGCCGTCGTCGGCGGGATGATGACCCGCGCCGTCTCGTCGAAGGCGACCAGGCCCACCCTGACGCCGGCCGGCACGACCTCGATGAACCGATGGGCTGCCTCGCGGGCGGCCACGATGCGGCTCGGCGTCACATCCGTCGCCTCCATCGAGAGCGAGGTGTCGAAGGCGAGAACGACTGTCGGCTCGTTCGCGACCTCGGTCGCCATGGCGGGACGCGCAGCCGCGATGACGAGCAGGGCGGTCGCCGCCAGGTAGACCGCGGCAACGACGTGCCGCCGAAGGCCCGGACGTCGCGGTGCCACCGTGTCGATCAGGTCCGGGTCGGTGAATCGGACCACGTAGGCCTGTCGACGACGCTGCCTGATGAGGTACAGCGCCACAAGGGTCAGCGGTACCAGCAGCAGGGCGAAGCGCTCGGGCGAGAGGAACGTGAGATCCGGCGCGAACGGGATCATCGGGCAGTACCGGTGGCAGGGTGGGACGCAACGTGGCGACCCAGCGCCCGAGCGCGACGATGCTGGAACAGGCAGGCCGCGAGGGGGCCGGTCCATTCCATGTCCGTCCGGAGTCGCAGGTGCGTGGCGCCGGCTCGCCGGATCGCGGACGACCGTGCCGTCCGCCGATCATCGGCGGCCTCGGCCAGGCGCGCGCGGAAGCGTTCATCGCTGGTGTCGATCGTCCGCTGGCGACGGGTCTCGGGATCCTCGATCACCAGGAGGCCGACATCGGGCAGACGGAGCTCGCGCGGGTCGACGACCTCGACGGCGATGGCCTCGCTGCGGCGGGCGAGCCGCGCAAGCGCCGGGCTCCATGTATCGATCGGAGCGATGAAGTCAGAGACCACGATCACGAGTCCACGGCGTCGCAGGACGTGTCGGAGGCTGTCGATGGCGCGCACCGAGATCGACTTCTCCCCCGAGGGGTGATCGGTCAAGCCTGCCCACGAGGCCCGTCAGGTGCCGACGACCGCCGCGCATCGGCACGATCCGCGGTCCGGCGGCGGTCGCGACGACCGCACCGATGCGATCGCCGCCAAGGACAGCGAGCCCGGACACGGCTGACGCGACGCTGAGAGCCAGATCGGCCTTCCGCCAGCCGACGGTCCCGAAGTCGAGGCTGCCGGACCGGTCGATCAGAACAGCGACGTCGAGGTCGCGCTCCTGGGTCGCATCCCGGACGTGTGGTTGGCCGGTCCGGGCAAGGATCGACCAATCCATGCGGCGGACGTCGTCGCCCGGCTCATATGGTCGTGCCTCTCCGGGCTCGACACCGTGGCCGAGCACCAGCGAGGGATGACGACCATCGCGGCGGCCAAGAACCTTGCGGCTGACCGCGAGCTCGATGCGGCGGAGCCGTGCCGGCAGGTCGAGACCGACTCCGGCTGCGGAAGTCATGGCGCGTCCGGCTGATCGCCGGGCAGGACGATCGGTGGCGTGCCGCCGACGGCCAGCATCGGCTCCGTCGGGGATTCCACAGCGGCGGGTGTGGCGGGGTATGCCGGTGCCACCGGCAACGCCGTCACCGGCGGCCACGCAGCCGAACCGGGAGCGGGGACCGTGGTGAGCAGCTCGACGAGGACGTCATCGATCGTGAACCCCTCGGCCAGTGCCCGGTAGGACAGCGCAAGGCGCGCATTCAGGATGTCGTAGGCGACGTCGTAGACGTCCTGCGCCACCGCACGCTCGCGGCCGCGAAGGAGCGCCATTGCTCGGGCGCTGCGGACCAGCCCCAGCGATGCTCGCGGGCTCGCCCCGTACTCCAGGAGACCAACCAGCTTCGGCAGTCCATGCGCGGCCGGGTCGCGCGTCGCCAGCACCAGGCGGATCGCGTAGTCGACCGCTTCCTCGTCGACCGCAATCTGCTGGGCCGCGATCTGGAGGCCGACCACGTCGGCCGCATCGAGCAGGCGCGCCGCCTGCGGTGGCTGGTCGGCCATTCGCGCGACGATTGCGCGCTCCTCGGTCGGGGTCGGGTAGTCGACCGGGATCCGCATCAGGAACCGATCGCGCTGCGCCTCGGCGAGCGGATAGACCCCTTCCGACTCGACTGGGTTCTGGGTCGCCACGACCAGGAACGGCTTCGGCATCTCGAAGGTGCGCCCGCCTACCGTCACCTGCCGCTCCGCCATGGCCTCGAGCAGCGCTGACTGGACACGTGCCGGGGCGCGGTTGATCTCGTCGACCAGGACCAGGTTGGCCATGATCGGCCCGGGTTCGACGTCGAACACCTCGGACGAGGGCCGGAAGATCCTGGTCCCGACGATGTCGGATGGGATGAGGTCCGGGGTGAACTGGATGCGATTGAAGGAACCTCCCAGGATCCGTGCCAGGGTCGATAGCAACAGCGTCTTGCCGAGGCCGGGCGCGCCCTCGAGAAGGACGTGCCCGTCGGCCAGGACGGCGACGAGCAACCGATCGACAACCCGATCCTGGCCGACGATGACCCGGCCCAGCTCGTGCCGGACCTGGGCCAGGCGCGTGGTGGAAAGATTGATGCTCACGGTCACGCTCCCTCGCCGCCGGTGCCCGCATCGGGGGCGTCCGGCTCCGGAATCTCGTTCGGGCTCAGCTCCTGGAACAGACCATCCAGGAGCTGCTGCATCAGCTGGTCGATGGCATCGGTGGTCGGGTCATTCGCACCGTCTGGCGCGGGTGTCGCGTCCGGAGTCGGCGTGGTATCCGGTGCCGGCTGCGGAGTCGGGGCGTCGGGGGCAAGCTCGCGCTGCAGCTCATCGAGCAGCTGGCGCAGAAGCTGGTCGGCCATATCCGACCCGCCGGAATTGCCATCTGGGGCCGGCGCTCCATCGGGCCCCAGCCCGAACAGGTCGCCGAGGCCGTCCAGTCCGTCAGGACCAAGGAACTGGTCGAACAGCCCTCCCAGCGGGTCCATGCTGTCCGCCGGGTTGTTGTCCTCGGGCTTCCACGTGCCGTCCCTGACCTTGTCGAGGATCTCGCGCGCCTGGTCGATCGGCACCGCGAAGCCGACGCCGTCGCTGCCGCCGGAGGCGCTGGCGATAGCGGTGTTGATGCCGATCGCCCGGCCCTCCCCGTCGGTCAGCGGACCGCCGGAGTTGCCGGAGTTGATGGCGGCGTCCGTCTGGATCAGGTCATGCAGCTCGCCCATCGGCGTCGGGACCGTGCGACCAAGCGCGCTCACGATGCCGGTGGTGACCGTCTGGCTCAGGCCGAACGGGCTGCCGATGGCGATCGTCATCTCGCCGACCTCTACATCCGCCAGGGCGCCGAGGGCGAGGGGCCTCAGATCCGCCGCGGCGCTCTCCTCTGCTCGGATGACGGCGGTATCGATGGACTTGTCCACCGCGACCACGGTGCCGGAGATGCTCGAGCCGTCCTGGAGCCGGAGCGTGACCGTTTCCGATCGACCGACCACGTGCGACGCGGTGAGGATGAGGCCACCGTCGGCCGCCACGAAGCCGGAGCCGATCGCGCCGCCGGCCTCGATCTGCACGACCGAGGGCAGCAGCCGCGCGGCCGTGTCCGCCAATGGCTCAGCGCCCGGGGGGACGATGGCGCCCGTCTTGTCCGGCCCACCCGCGCCACCGGCCTTGGTGGTCGACGCCAGCAGGGCGCCGAGCTGGTTGCCAGTCGTCAGCGCACCGGTGCCAATCAGAACGATGGCGCCGATGAGGACCGCGGCGCCGACGACGAACCGACGCCGCGGCCGCCTCGAGGTATGGGGTGCGGGCATCGGGGATGCGCCAACCACAGCCCCCGCGGTCGCGAGCGGTTGGGTCGTGGGCCAGACGAGAGGTGGGGTCGGCGGCAGGTCGCGCCAGCTCCTGTGCTGGCGGTCGTCGCCGGAGAAGGGATCGTCCACGGGAGCGGGCCTCCGGATCGGTTCGGTCGGATGCAGGTCGAACCGATACGAGGTCCGGCCAGTCACCGGAGGCTAGGAGATGGGCCGTAACGTCGGCATTCGGACGGTATAAGCGCGACCTAAAGGACCGATCAGGAGGCCGCGTCCACCGCCCAAAGTGGGTCGGCCATCGCTCTGAGCTCGGCGACTGGGACTGCCTTCGCGTCCGCGGTTCGGTCCGGCAGCCAAACGACAAAGCTGGCGCCGTGACCGGGGATCGACGCCACACTGACCGTACCGTCGTGTGCCTCGGCGATCTGGCGCACAAGAGCAAGCCCGAGGCCTTGCCCATCACCTTCCGTCACAGGGGCTCCGTCGCGCCAGGCGCGGCGAAAGACGAGGGCCTGGTCCTCGGGCGCGATGCCTCGTCCGACATCGCGTACGCCAAACCACAGCCATCCTCCCGCTCGTCCGGCGCGGCAGTGGACCACCGAGCCAGATGGAGCCACTCGGAGCGCGTTCGAGACGAGGTTCGCCTGGGCGCGTTTCAGCGCCGGGCGGTCCCCATCGACGATCAGGCCTGACGGAGCGAGCCGCGACAGTCGGACGCCACGGGTTGAAGCCTCCGCCTCGTACTCCTGCGCGACCTCCGCCACCACCTCGGCCAGGTCGAGGGGGACACGCCGCTCGGGCTGGACGCTTGTCCGAGCGAGCGCCATGAGCTCGTCGACCGTGGAAGACATCCGGTCGGCCGTCCGACGTGCCACTTCGGCAGCCTGGCGCATTCCCTCGGCATCCCCAGGCTCCGACAGCGCGACGTCCAGGGTCGTCCGGATGACTGCGAGCGGGTTCCGCAGCTCGTGCGAGGCGTCCTCGACGAAGCGACGCTGGGTCCGCACACCCTGGTCGAGCCGGTCGAGCATCGCGTCGAATGTGTCTGCGAGATCGCGCATCTCATCGGGCGGGCCGCCAAGACGGATCCGGCGCGAGAGATCGGTCGCCTCGATCTCGCGCGCGACGCCGGCGATCTTGCCCACGGGGCGCACCACGCGGCCTGCGACGGCCCACCCGATGGCCAGACCAACAGGGACCAGCACGACGAGCGCCGCAAGCGACAGCTCGCGAACCCGCTGGAGGGTCTGCTCGCGGGCGGCCTGTTCAACCTTCAGAAGGGCATCGGCCCCGGCGTCGCCGCTTCCTTCGAGCTCGGCCAGGCTCATGCCGAGGACCCGCAGGAGCTCTTCCTCGAGCGTCGTTGGCTGCTCGTCGGGGATTGTGGCGACGACCGTGTCGAGGGCCAAATTCATGCCGACCACGAGGACGCCCGCCGTCACGAGCAGGGCTGCGGTCACCAGCATGGCGAGCCGGAAGCGGACCGATCGAACGAATGCGGCGAAGCGCCGCAGTGGCAACCGGCTCATGCAACGCCCTCGGCGAGGCGATAGCCCACCCCCACCACTGTCTCGATCGGCTGGCCGGATCCTGCCTCGGCAAGCTTGCGGCGGAGGTTGCTGACCGTCACGCGGACCGTGTTCGTGAATGGGTCGGCGCGCTCGTCCCACACGTGCTCGAGCAGGCGCTCCGGCGTCATGACCTCGCCCGGATGCAGCATGAAATACCGGAGCAGCGCGAACTCCTTGGGCGTCAGGTCGAGGCTGTGGTCGCCGCGGTGGGCATCGTGTCGCGCCGCGTCGAGCTCAAGGCTCCCCAGCCGGATCGTCGCGCCACCGTTGATCGTCGGCCGGCGGGCGAGGGCACGAACCCGTGCCGCGAGCTCCGCGAAGCTGAACGGCTTGACCAGGTAGTCATCGGCTCCGTCGTCCAACCCGCCCACTCGATCGTCGAGGGCGTCCCGGGCGGTCAGCATCAGGACCCGCGGTGGCGTGGTGCCTGCCAGCGCCAGCTCGCCGGCGCGAATCTCGCGGCACACCTCGCGACCATCGGCATCGGGCAAGCCGAGGTCCAGGCACACCACGTCGTACGGGGCGTCCTCGAGGCGCTCGCGCGCCTCCGCGGCATTCGCGGCAGTATCGATCGCATAGCCCTCGCGGCGGAGCCCGGTGGCGAGAGCGGTGGCGAGGTCGAGCTCGTCCTCGACGATGAGCAGTCGCATGGCGCGCCGCAGGATAGCGTGGTCTCGCAAGATCGTCAGGGAGCGCCGCGCCCCGAGCGCCGGCATCGCTTGGCGACAGTCGCTGCTCGCTGCGGCCTAGCTCACCGATGGTCGTAAGGCTCGCGGTGCCAGCCGATGGTCCGGGTTGCGTGTGGGACCGTACGGAGCACTAGGCTGACGTGCGCCAAAGGGAGATGGCAATGACCGAGCCGCAGCCGCGTTCGCCGACAAGGCGAGTTCCTCGATTCCGTGCAGCCGCACTGCTGGCTGTCGTCAGCCTCGCTGCGATGACCGCCCTCGCCCCGGGGGTATTGGCCCAGGGCACAACCGTGGTCACCGCGATCCCCGGCGGAGGCTGGATCCAGAGCCTGGACAACACGGCCGGGGGAACCGCTCAGATTGTCGAGGGGCCGGCCGGTCCTGGGATTCTGGGAACGGGCAGTCTCGAGCTCACAACCGCGGCGAACACGGACTTCGCCGGCGTGGAGCACCCCTTCCTGCCTGCTGGCATCCCATTCGCTGAGCTGACCGCCGCGAGCTGGCGAACCTTCGTGACCGGTTCAACGGGCACGCCGGATTCCGAACCAGCCGCGCTGAGGTTCACCGGCTATCAAGACGGAACCTTCCCCTTCTCCGGCTTCACGACCCTGGTCGTGGAACTGGTCTACAACGGGGGTGCGACGCCGGACATCTGGCAGGAGACCGCGCTCGGAGATCAGACGACGGTATGGCAAACCAACACCGATGACGGGTTCTGCACCGACACAACGTTCTGCACCTTCCTCGAATTCAAAGAGGAATACGCGACCGCGCGATTCTTCGGCGTTCAGGTAGGAATCGGCACCGGGGTCCCGCCAGTGACCAGCTACGCCGACGGGGTGTCGATGACGATCGTGGAAGACGGGACGGAAGTAACCGATACGTGGGACTTCGACGTTGCCGCGGCTCCGACCCCGACGGCTGTGCCGCCCGATCCAGCGCCCGCTACCCCGGTCGCCTCCGGCGGAGGAGTTCCTGATACCAGCACCGGCACTGGCGACCAGCCCAACCCCGGAGTGGGCATCGTGCTCGGATCGCTCGCCATTCTGTCGGCAGTTGCCTTTACCGTCGCGATCGTTCGGAGGCGCCGCCTCAGCCGCTGAGGCTTTGCGTCAGGCTGAGCTGGCGACCAGCGAGCACTCCGCGCTCACGGCGTGATGACGACCTTGCCGTGCGTGTGACCCGCCTCCGTGTGGCGGATGGCAGCCACCGCATCACGCAACCAGTAGGTCCGGTCGATGACCGGCGTCAGCCTGCCGGACTCCGCGAGCTGCGCCAGCGCCTGTAGATCGGCCTGGGTCTCCTTCTCGAGGAAGACGACCAACCGCTGGCGGACGAAGGCTGAGGTGACGAGGGAGTTCGCGTTCGGGCTCGAGCTGATCCTGGACGGCCTCGAACGGGGCAAGGACTCCGGCTGACCTAACGCTGACCGGTCTCGTCGGGCGGCACGACCAGGATCTCCAGATCGCACTCGGTGCACTTGAACAGCTTGTCGCCGCGCAGCAGACGACGCTCGATGTCGTGGTCGTCCGGTGTCATGTGCTCGCGCCGGTTCGAGCGGGGCCCACTCACCGCCATGCCGATGCAGCATCTCCAGCTGGCTGAGCTGAATCACGCGATCTCCTCAGTGCACAGGTGGGTCGTCGAACGTGAGTGTGCCGCATCGGTCAAGCGCGGAGGCATTCGATGAACGACAGGACTAAGGAGAGGGCCGTCCCGTTGCGGGACGGCCCTCCCTCTGCTGACGAACGGTGACTCAGCTGCCCGGGAGATACAACAGCAGCAGCTGGCCGTCCTCGCGCCGCAGCTGATAGCTCAGCTCAACGCCGGTAATTGGCGTGACGTAGGTGCGGATCGTGGGATCGAGCAGCTGGTTGACGTGCGACTGGACATCGAGCGCCCACCAGCCTGCACCCAGCCACTTCGACAGGTCCACGATCCCGCTCGACTCGCCAGCTGAGGGTGCCGTGGGATGGTCCACGGTCCCGACGTGCGTCCACGTTGAGGCGAAGTCGTTGCGCCAGATCTTGGCGTTCGCCGTGTCCTCCTGGACCATGAGGCTGTCCTGCGCCGCGTCGAGGTTGTCGGGGTTCAGGAAACCGACGCCGGCTTGGATCACGGTGACAACGGGCGGTGTGCCGGCATCCTGTCGCTGCAGTCGACCCTCGGCGTGGATGGTCAGATGAGTCGACCACCGTCGGATCGTCCTCGTTGAGCACCATCTTGAAGACGCGCCCGTTGGTGTCGAAGAACGGGAAGTCGGTGGCGCCAGCCCGGATCAGGCGCCCGCTCGGACCTTCCTTGATCCGGGTGGAGCCGGTGTCGGCGAAGTAGACGACGCGCGGGTTGTCCGGGTCGTAGTCGATGTCCTCCACCCGGACGAACTGGAAGACGTTGTTGGCGTTCGACCAGTTCTCGAGCGCGGCCTGCGGCTGGTCGGCCGTCGTCCCGCGCGCGATCGCGTCCGGCACATGGATGAACTCGCCGGCCATCGTGTCGCCGACGTTGATCTCCAAGTAGTCGTTGGCCCCGTTGGTTGGCGTCGGCCGCATTCACCGATGATCCGTTCTTGGCGGTCACCCGGAACGCCCACAGGTCGCCGTCGTCGCCGACGAACGCCGCCGGGCTGGCAGCGGTGGTCAGGTAGAGCTGCGAGCTGGGCGCCGTGAAGGTGTCGTCACCGGACAACGCGACGGTGTCATCCCAGCCGCCCGGGACCACGACCGTGTTCTCGTGGTTATGGCGGCCGTTGACCGGTATCGGGTGGAATCCGCCGTTCTCGGTGTCCAGCGCCACGCTGTAGCCGGCCTGGCGGTATGGCGCCACCGACGGATCCGACCCGTAGGTCGCTCCCGCCGGGACGTGATGATGTCGTTCGACTCCTCGTTGAGGAGCAGGGTGTAGTTGGCGAAGCCTTCGGCCGGACCGGCCATGAAGGCCGAGCAGAAGCGGATGAAGCCGGTGGATGCCGGAAGGATCGTCCACTTGGTCAGCTGATCTTCTTGAGGTCGAGCCGGGCGCGCTGGACCGACGAATCCTCGAAGTCGGCGAAGCCCGTGAAAGGCACGTGCGACTGCTCGAAGTTCACGTACAGATCGACCTAGCGATCGCCGTTGCGACCGGGACGACGCCGATGCCATCGGGGATGCCCTCGAACATCTCGCCGTAAGGTCTGCCCGCTGTTGATCAGCGGCACGAACATCGACGCCGGGCGCGTTGCCGTGGTGGTGACGTAGGCGAACGTCGGTTCGGATGCCGGCTGGCGCCCAGCGAGGACGTTGGCAGCGCGGCGATGAGCACCAGGGCCGCCGCCAGGCCGGCAGCAGTTCGCTGGGCCGGAGTGAGCGGAACGAGTCACGCGATAGCCTCCTCCTCAAGAATCGAGGGCGGCCGCGTCGAGTGCAGCAGACGCGGAGCCGTCTGTGCTCGGGGCGCCATCGTGCGCCCTCCGCGCCGACCACGCAACCGAGCAGCCGCTTTCGGTGCCTCCGGTCAACGCGCGGTTGCTCGGTCATGCTGTGCACGCGACAGGCAGCGCACGGCTACTCTGTCAGCGCCCAGGTTCGAGCCGCCCCGTCGAGCTGAGAGGAACCCGTCCCGGATGCGCCTGCCGCTGATCCCGCGCGAAGAGAAGTTCTTCGACCTGTTCATGGACGACGCGCGGAACATGCTGGCCGCCGCTCGCCTGTTGGAGCAGTTCTTCCGCAACTACGACGAGCGCGAGCGCATCGCCAGCCAGCTGCGCGACGCCGAGCACGCCGGCGACCAGATCAGCCACGACATCGGCCGCAAGCTGGAAGCCACCTTTGTCACGCCGCTCGACCGCGAGGACATCCACGCCCTGATCAACCGCCTGGACGACATCGTCGACTTCATCGAGGAGGTGGCGGACACCTGCATCCTGTACGGGATCGACCAGCCGTCGCCGATCGCGCTGCAGCAGGCCGAGATCATCGTTCGCCAGTGCGAGCAGATCACCGCCGCCCTTCCAAGCTGCGCGACTTCAAGGGGCTGGAGCAGCACTGGATCGAGGTCCATCGGCTGGAGAACGAGGGCGACCGGATCGTGCGCCAGGCCATGGCCGAGCTGTTCAAGAACGGCCACGACCCGATCGAGGTCATCAAGTGGAAGGACGTCTACGACGTCGCGGAGCGGACGATCGATGCCTGCGAGGACGCGGCCAACGTGATCGAGCGCATCGTCGTCAAGCATGCTTGACGCCGTCGTCTGGGCGCTGCTGGTCGTCCTGGGCCTGGCGGTCGCCTTCGACTACATCAACGGCTTCCACGACACCGCCAACGCCATCGCCACCAGCGTCAGCACCCGGGCCCTGCGGCCGCAGTATGCCATCGCGCTGAGCGCGGTCGCCAACTTCGTCGGTGCGCTGATCGGCACCGCGGTGGCCGCAACCATCGGCGAAGGCCTGATCGACACGGCGGTGGAGAGCCAGACGGTGATCGCCGCCGCCCTGATCGGCGCCATCGTCTGGAACCTGATCACCTGGCGGGCCGGGCATTCCCAGCTCCAGCAGCCACGCGCTGATCGGCGGGCTGCTGGGCGCGTCTTCGCGGCGGCCGGGATCGACTCGTGGAACATGGAGGGCATCCGCGACAAGGTGCTCATCCCGCTGGTGACCTCGCCGGTCATCGGCTTTCTGCTGGGCCTGGCGGTGATGGTCGTGATCTTCAACGTCTTCCGGCGTGCGCGGCCGCGCTTCATGAACGACACATTCCGGCACCTGCAGGTGGTGTCGGCGGGCTACATGGCGCTCAGCCACGGCAGCAACGATGCGCAGAAGACGATGGGCGTCATGACGCTGGCGCTGCTGACCGCCGGCGTGATCGACGAGTTCGTGGTGCCCATCGAGGTCAAGCTGCTGGCCGCCACGGCCATCTCGCTGGGCACCGCCGCCGGGGGCTGGCGGATCATCAAGACGATGGGCACGCGGGTGGTCAAGCTCGACCCGGTGCACGGCTTCGCGGCGGAGACGTCGGCGGCCACCATCATCTTCGGCGCCTCCACGCTGGGCATGCCGGTCAGCACCACCCACATCATCTCGAGCGCGATCATGGGCACCGGCGCATCCGACCGCTTCAGCGCCGATCCGCTGGGGCGTGGCCCGCAATATCGGCCTGGCCTGGATCATCACCCTGCCGGCCTCCGGGATCAGCGCCGCGCTCGCCTACCTGGTGCTGAACCCGATCCTGGGGCGCGGGGGCGGCCTAGCTCGCGGGCTGGCTGCACTCCGGCGCATCGGGCGGCGGGAAGTACTCGGCGCTCACCAGCCGATCGCCCTGCAGCTCCAGCGCCCAGACCGATGCCTTGCGCGCCGCCGGCGGCTCGGCCAGGTCGACATCGTCCTCGCGCCGACAGGCGGGCGACGAGGCTCGGGATCACCTCGCCCTGGCTGGACAGCACCACGCACGCCGTGCACGTCACCCGCAGAACGGACCACGGCCGCGGCCGCGGCCTCGTCGCCGGCGTAACCGTCCTCCGGCGAGGAGCGGCTCCTCCGTCACCGGCAAACCGAGCGACGAGGCCAGTGGCTGGACGGTCTGCTCGCAGCGAACGACATCGGCCGCGCGGATGTCGGTCGGATCGAAGTGCGCCAGCAGGCGGACCAGCTCGTCGGCCTGGGCCCAGCCGCAAGCGTCAAGCGGGCGGAGTCGATCGTCACCCTCCCATACGCTGCGGCTGATGGCGCTGCCGTTGCGGACCAGGAGCACCATCCGGCCGGTCGCCGAGCCGCGCACGAAGCGGTCGAGCACCTCCCGGTCCATGGTCCCTTGTCAGGGCGTCGTGCGCCTCGCCGAGCGTGAGCCATCGCAGCTCGTCCACCTCGCGCGTCGGGCCGAAGCCGCCGGACGCCGCCTCCATCGCCCACCACCGAACGACCTTCTCGCGCGCGGCCCCCGAGTCAACCTTCTGGTACCGCGTCTCGCCCAGCGACCGTCCCAGGCGCACGTGATAGCCGGTTTCCTCCAGCACCTCGCGGATGGCGCCGTCGACCTCGCGCTCGCCGGCGGCCAGCTTGCCCTTCGGCAGGGACCAGTCGTCGTAGCGCTGGCGGTGGATGATGGCCACCTCGATGGCGGCCGGCCCGTCGGCGTCGGCCGCGTTGCGCCACAGCACGCCGCCCGCCGCGCGGATGGTTCCTTCGCTCACCCGCTCGCCCCACCGCTTGATTCGCTTGAGCAGACGTCGTCGCGCACCTCCGGGTAGCCGGCCCGCAGGTCGCGGCGGCGCGCCTCCAGGCGCTCGGCGTAGCGGCCGGCCGCAAACGCGAACTCGAAATCCTTTCGGTGCACGTTCCGCGTCTCCTCGCACCTGCTGCTGCATCACGAGCGCGTCCTGATGCGCGCCCAGCACGTCCTGCACCGCCTGGCGGCGGACGCGAGATTGCGAACGCGTCCGGCGTGCCGCTCGACGAACGGACCAATCGCCTCCGCGGCGTAGCGCAGGTTCTTGGCCCCGATGCGCGCCTTGTGGTACGTCCGATCCGGGCTGTCCGGCAGGACATCCTTGAGGCGGCCCCGCGTGCGACGGCGCTGGCTGGCCAGCAGGCCGGGCACGACCTCCGCCGCCGGTCGACCGGGCCGCGGGGGTCAGCAGCGGATCGCGCGCGGCCTGCACCAGGCGCTCGAGCAGGTCCAGGTAGCGCGAGCCGGCGAGAGCATCCATCAGCTCCTCGCGCGCCGCCGTCGCGCGCGGTGGCGATCGCGGTGCGCAGTTGCATCAGATCGCTCTGCAGGTCCGCATCGTCGGACGCTCAATGAGGCGAGCTGCACGTCGCGGTCGCGCACCGCGCCCAGCAGGTCCCCGAGCCAGCGCAGCTCATCCGCCAGGGCGCTCACCCCATGGCTCGTCGATGAGCGGTTCGAAGGTGCCGATGTCGCCGCGCAGCCGGCGGGTCGCGACGCGCATCTGATGCACGCCTTCGACCTCGCCCAGGCGGGTGGGCGCATCGTGCTGCATCAGCCGCAGCGTGCCGGAGGCCATGGCGAATCGGACGGCCTCGCCGGCGGGAGCCTCCGGGTCCGGCATTGGCGCAACCACGTCCGGCGCGGCCGCCGCCCGCGGTCCCAGCGCGCGACCGCCTTCGGCACCGGTTCGGAGTGGGTGGCGCCCGCTCGCTGCAACGCGAGGACGATCGGCTGGAGCTGGTCCGCCCCGGCGCCGCGGCTCTCCAGCTCCAGCTCCCGGAACCGGCCGATGACGCGCTCGCCGTCCAGCACGGAGACGTCGTCCTGGACGAGCATCGGCCAGGTCCGTGCCGTCCGCGGCCGCGAGCAGCCAGCGCCGGCGACGCGTGCTGAGCGCCGCGGCGGGCGCCAGGTGGCCCGCGCCGTGCCCAGGCGGAAACGAGGTCCTTCGCCGCGGCCGGGATGTCCGCCGGGCCGCCCGGGAAGCTGAGCTCCTCGTGCTCGCCCGAATCGCCGTCGGGAACCGGCAGCTTCAGCGACCAGCACGGTCCGCCCTCATCGCCGATGCGGTAGCGCAGCGTCACGCCGCTGCGCGCCAGGCGCAGGTCGACGGTGTCGTGGTAGATGCTGCCGAGCTCGAGCTCGGGCAGGTCCGTGACCGTCGCAACCGCCGTGTCACCGCCCTCGAACAGCGGCGGTATCACGAAGGTGTCGCCTATGGCGAGCTTCAGGTCGAGCTCACCCACCTGGATGGGCTCGCGCCATGAGCTCTTCCTGCAGGCTCACGATCTCGGCGGCCGGGTCACGCGTCGGGAGCCTGCCAGCTCCCGTCGCTCTGCAGTTGCCAGGCGGCAACGTTGTCGGACAGCGCCAGCCGCAGGATGTCGATGCACTGCTGGCGCGCCGGCGGGTCGTCGACCCGCACCAGCACCTCCACTCGACGGTCCAGGTTGCGGTGCATCAGGTCGGCGCTGCCGATGTAGACCTCCGGCTGCGCCGCCGTTGCGGAACAGGAAGATCCGAGAATGCTCCAGGAACCGCCCCACGATGCTCTTGACCCGAATCGATTCGCTCATGCCCGGGACGCCGGGGCGCAACGATGAGATGGCGCGGACCACCAGGTCGACCGGCACCCCGCGGTTCGATGCCTGGTACAGGGCATCGATGATGCCTTCGTCGACGAGGTTGTTGACCTTGAAGCCGATGTAACCCGGGCTCTCCGGCGTGCTGAGCTCGGCCTCTCTTCGGATCAGCTCGATCATCCGGGTGCGCAGCATCTGCGGCGCCACGATCAGATGCTCGTACTCGGGGTGGCGGGCGTATCCGGTCAGGTAGTTGAACAAGCTGCTCACCTCGGCGCCGACCTCCGGATCGGCGGTGAGCAGGCCGATATCCTCGTAGACGCGCGCGGTGGTGGGGTTGTAGTTCCCGGTCCCGACATGGACGTAGCGCCGGATCTCGCCTTCCTCCTCGCGCACGACCAGGCACAGCTTCGAGTGCGTCTTCAGGCCGAGCATGCCGTACATGACGTGGCATCCCGCGTTCTCAAGGGTGCGGGCCCAGGCGATGTTGGCCACCTCGTCGAACCGCGCCTTGATCTCCACCAGCACCACCACCTGCTTGCCCGCCTGAGCGGCCTCGACCAGCGCCTCCACGATCGGGCTCTGGCCGGAGGTGCGATACAGGGTCTGCTTGATGGCGAGGACGTTCGGGTCATCGGCCGCCTGCTCGATCAGCCGCTCCACGGTCGTGCCGAATGAGTCGTACGGATGCTGCACCAGCAGGTCGCCGGCCCGCAGGGTGGCGAAGATGTCCGCCTCCCCAAGATCGGTCGCTGACCAGCCGCGGCGGCGTTCTGCCCTGGAACGGCGGGTCCTTGAGGTCCGGCCGATCTAGGTCCTGCAGCTCGGCCAGGCCGGCCAGATGCAGCGGTCCGGGCAGGGTGTAGATGTCCGCCGCGCCAACCTGCAGCTCGCGCGCGAGCAGGTTGCGCATCTCGAGCGGCATCCCCTCCTCGATCTCGAGGCGAACGGCAGGGCTGGTCCGCCGGCGCCGGATCTCCTCTTCCAATGCCTCCAGCAGGTCCTCGGCACCGTCGTCGTCGACCTCCAGGTCGGCATTGCGCGTCACGCGGAAGACGTGCCGCTCCAGGACGCGCATGCCAGGGAAGAGTCGGCCCAGGTTGGCCGCGATGACGTCCTCCAGCGGGACGAAGATCCCAGGCTCGGGCGACACGAACCGACCGAGCAGTGGCGGGATCTTGACGCGCGCGAAGTGAATCAGGTGCGTGTCCGGATCCTGCGACGCGGATTGCCAGGTTGAGCGACAGGTTCGAGATATACGGGAACGGGTGACCGGGGTCGACCGCCAGTGGGGTGAGGACCGGAAATATCCGCGTGCCGAACATCGCCTGCAGCACGCGTGCTTGGCCCTCGTCCAGCTCCGTCCAGCGCAGGATGCGGATGCCTTCGCCGGCGAGCAGCGGCGCCAGCTCGCCGATAGAGCCCGGCCAGCCGCTTGGCAATGCTCCTGGGCGCGCTCGCCGATCTGGGCCAGCTGCTCGGAAGGGGTCAGCCCGTCCGCCGATCGCGGCCGGCCAAGCCCGGCCACCTTCCTGTCGCTTCAGACCGGCGACGCGGACCTGGAAGAACTCATCCAGGTTGCTGGCGGCGATGGCCAGGAACTTCACTCGTTCGAGAAGCGGGAGGTTGGGATCCTCGCCGAGGGCCAGCACGCGCTCGTCGAAGGCGAGCCAGCTCAGCTCGCGGTTCAGGTAGCGCTCGTCCGACGGCAGGAATGTGCCGTTCGCACGGCGAGGCCGCCCCACCGGAACCGCCTGGCGCGCCGCTGACGAGACCATCGACCCTCAACGTTAACGCACGCGTGTCAAGCCGGCGCTAAACGGGTGGCCGCAATCCTACCGAGGTACCGCACGTTGCTGCACGGCGGCATCGGTCCTTAACACGCCGCTGACGTTCCGCTAAGCGCCTCGTTAAGCGCCTCCGCCCGAGCATGCGAGTCGTGGCTGTGTGCCCACCCATGCATTCGGACCATCGGAGGAGAGATCCATTGAGCCTCACACGCCGCGCGGGTTCGAACACCCGCGACACTCGCGCTCGCCGGGATGCTGCTGCTGGCTGCGTGCGGCGGCGGATCGTCGCCTTCGCCGAGCAGTGGCGGTGGCGGGGGTGGCGGTCTGGCGGGCGAAATCGTCATTTCGGGATCGTCGACGGTGGAGCCGATCAGCTCGATCGTGGCATCGGACTTCAACGCCGCCAATCCGGACGTCGACTATTCCGTCGACGGTCCGGGCACCGGCGACGGCATGGCCCTCCTCTGCGACGGCTCGATCGACATCGCCGATGCGTCGCGCGCCATGGAGGAGGAGGAGGCTGCGATCTGCGAGGAAAACGGCATCAACTTCATCGAGCTGGAGATCGGCATCGATGGCATCAGCGTCATCACCTCGCCCGAGAACACTGACGTCACCTGCCTGAGCTTCGCCGATCTATACGCACTGACAGGACCCGGAGTCACAGGGCTTCGACACATGGGATGCCGCCAATGGCCTGGCCGATGAGATCGGCTCCGGCGACTTCGGTGAGGTCCACACGCCGTTCCCGTCGAAGCCGCTCGACATCCACGCCCCAGGCGAGGAATCCGGCACCTACGACACCTACGTCGAGTTCGTTATCGCCGATCTGGCCGAGGAGCGGGGCAGCCGACGAGGCCACCCGACCTGATTACCCCGCCTCGGCCGATGACAACGTGATCATCGAGAACATCGCCGGCTCGGACGGCACACTCGGATGGGTTGGCTTCGCATTCGCCGACGAGAACTCGGACAGCGTCACCTCGCTCGACGTCGACGGAGGCGAGCGGCTGCGTGGCTCCCACGCCCGAGACGATCGCTTCCGGCGACTACCCGATGAGCCGGCCGCTGTTCATCTACGTGAACACCGACGAGGCTGCAGCCCGGCCGGAGCTTGGCCGCGTTCGTGGACTATTACCTGTCCGACGAGGGCATCGCGGCAGTCATCGAGGCCGACTATGTTGCCCTGCAGGCCGATGCGCTCGAGGCGACGCGCTCCGCCTGGGAGGGCCGCTGATCATCCGTCAAGACCTGAGGGAGGTCGGGCAGGGCGCTCGGCCTCCCTCAGTCCCTTCATCCGTGATGCTTCCTTCCCCGAACACCACCCGATCGAGGATGATGCGACCGTGACGGCTGTCCCGACTCGTCGCCTCCGACCTGCAGATCGCCGCGGGCCGCCGCCGGCGCGAGGGCGTGGTGAAGGTGTTCTTCGCCGCCGCCGCGGTGCTCTCCATCGTGATCAGCCTGGCCATCATCCTGAGCCTGGTCGGCAACGCGCTCACCTTCTTCATCAACGTCGACAAGGCGAGCCTATGGACCGACGGCTGGTTCCCGCGCCGAGGGCTGTTCGACATCAAGACCATCGTGGTCGGAACGCTTGTCATCTCCGCGGTGGCGATGCTGGTCGCGACGCCGCTGGGCCTGGGAGCCGGGATCTACCTCTCCGAGTACGCCTCGCCTCGGGTCCGCCGCTCCCTCAAGCCGATCATCGAGATCCTGGCCTCCATCCCCAGCGTGGTGCTGGGCTTCTTCGCGCTTACCTGGATCAGCCCGAATGTGATCCAGACCCTTGACCGATGCCCCGCTCTCGAATATGGCGGCGGCGGGCATTGCGGTCGGCGTGCTGATCACGCCGCTGATCGCGTCCGTCTCGGAGGACGCGATGCACGCCGTGCCCGCGCTATCTCCGTGAGGCGAGCTACGGGCTCGGCGCCCGGCGGCGAACCACCACGATGTCGATCGTCGTGCCGGCCGCGGTATCGGGGATCGTGGCGGCCCTGATCATCGGCGTCTCGCGCGCAATCGGCGAGACGATGATCGTGGCCATCGCCGCAGGCGGCACTGGCGGTTCGCTGTTCGAGTGGAATCCGCTCGAGCCGGGGCAGACCATGACCGCCGCCATGACCGCGCTGGCCATCGGCTCCGATCGGGTACGCGGCGCCGAGTACACGTTCGAGAGCCTCTTCTTCGTCGGCTTCCTGCTGTTCGTGGTCACCCTGGCCCTCAACCTGATGAGTGACGCGTTCGTGCGGCGCGTGCGGCGGGCCTACTGATGGCCATCCGCGTCCAGGCCCTTCGACCGTCGGAGATCGTTGAGCAGCGGCTGCGCGGCCAGACCACCGACTGGCGCAGCCGGGCGCTGGAGATCGGCCTGCTGCTGTCGCTGCTGATCAGCCTGGGCGTGCTGCTGGTCCTGCTGGCCAACATCATCATCACGTCGTTTCCGGTCTTTGCGACACGGCCCGTGGACTTTCTCTTCTCCCCGCTCTCCGCCCGCCCGGCCACGGCTGGCATCCTGCAGGGCCTGGTGGGCTCGCTCCTTCTGGTTCTGTTCGTGGTCCTCCTGGCCCTGCCGTTGGGGGTGGGCGCGGCCGTCTACCTGGAGGAATACGCCCACGACTCCGGCCTGACCCGCCTGATCCGGACCAACATCCGCAACCTGGCGGGCGTTCCGGCCATCGTCTACGGCCTGCTTGGGCCTGGCTGTTTTCGTCACCCTGCTGGGGATGGGCAAGATCCTGATCGCCGGCGGCCTGACGCTGGCCATCGTGGTGCTGCCTATCGTGGTGATCACCGCGTCCGAGGCGCTGCGCGCGGTCCCGAGTCTCGATCCGGGAGGCCGCTTTCGGCGTGGGTGCCACGCGCTGGGAGACGGTCCGCAGCCACGTCCTGCCATACGCGGCGCCGGGCATCCTCACCGGCACGATCCTCGCCCTGGCGCGCGCCTTCGGCGAAACGGCCCCGCTGCTGATGGTCGGGGCCATTGCCGGCACGTTCAGCAACACCGACCCGGCGGAGATGCTGAACGGCTCCTATACCGCGCTGCCCACCATCATCTTCGACTGGACGGGCAAGCCTCAGGACGAGTTCCGGGCATTGACCGCCGCGGCGATCGTGGTGCTGCTGGTGGTGATCATGCTGGTCAACGCGATAGCGATCACACTGCGGAATCGATATGACCGAAGGTGGTGACCGAGTGACAGCCGAGACCGATCTGGATCGCACCGGACACGTCGAGCTGGAATGGCCCGAAGGACCGACAATACGAGTCGTGACGCGACAGCAGGAGCTCGACGAGTCGGAGGCGCATCGCGCCTGCGTCCGACCGACAGGTCGAGCCGCTCGACCTTCACGGCCGACGAGGTCGTATTCGAGCTGCGGGACCTTTCGTGCTACTACGGCAGCTTCCGGGCGGTCCGCGAAGTGTCGCTTAGCGTGCCACGCAACCAGATCACCGCCCTGATCGGGCCTTCCGGCTGCGGCAAGAGCACGCTGCTGCGCTCCTTCAACCGCATGAACGACCTGGTCGACAGCGCCCGCATCGAGGGCCAGGTGCTGTACCACGGCGTCGACCTGTACGCCGACGGGATCGACCCGGTGGAGGTGCGCCGGCGGATCGGGATGGTCTTCCAGAAGCCGAACCCGTTTCCCAAGTCGATCTACGACAACGTGGCGTTTGGACCGCGCGTAGCTGGCTACCGCGGCAACATGAACGAGCTGGTGGAGCGCTCGCTGCGCCGCGCCGCGCTGTGGGACGAAGTCAAGGACAAGCTCAAGCATCCCGGCACCGCCCTGTCCGGTGGCCAGCAGCAGCGGCTGTGCATCGCGCGCGCCATCGCGGTCGAGCCAGACGTGATCCTGATGGACGAGCCGTGCAGCGCCCTCGATCCGATCGCCACCCTGCGGATCGAGGAGCTGATGCACGAGCTGAAGGAGAACTACACGATCGTGATCGTCACCCACAACATGCAGCAGGCGGCCCGGGCCAGCGACTACACCGCGTTCCTGACCATGGGCGAAGACCGCGCAGGCTACCTGGTGGAGATGGCAGCCACCGGGCAGCTGTTCACGCGTGCCGGAGAATCGGCTGACGGAGGACTACATCACCGGCCGGTTCGGCTGAAGCGATGCGGGAGAGGGGTCATGGAGCGAGCGACAGAGCAGGACGCGCTAGGCACGCCGTCGTCGGCCGCGGTGCCCATGCCCCGTCGCTGCGCCGCACCTTCGAGGAGGAGCTGCAGGCCACGAAGGACGACGTGCTGCGACTGGGCGCCATGGTCGAGAGCCAGATCCAGCGCGCGGGCGTGGCCATGCTGCAGCGCGATATCGAACTAGCAGACGAGGTCCGCTGGGCGGACACCGAGGTCAACGAGCTGCAGCGGCAGGTCAACCTGGAGATCACCAGCGTCATCGCCCGCCAGGGCCCGATGGCCCGCGACATCCGCGAGCTGTTGACCCTCTACCACGCCGCCGCGGAGCTGGAGCGCATGGGCGACTACGCCACCAACATCGCCAAGCTCGCGCAGCAGCTGGCGACCGAACCGGAGCTGCCGATCTTCCGCCAGATCCCGCGCATGGAGCAGCTCTGCCGCGAGCAGCTGCGCGTTCGGCCATGCGGGCGCTTGGTCGACGTCAGCGAGGAGGAGGCGCGCACCGTCTGCCGTGGAGACGACGAGATCGACGCGCTCTACAACAGCGTCTACGAGGACGCCGTCAGCCTGATGGAGGTCTCACCGGAGCGCGCCAGGCAGGCCACGCACATGCTCTTCGCCGCGCACCACCTGGAGCGGCTCGGCGACCGCGTCACCAACATCGGCGAGGACGTCGTCTTCCTGGCCACCGGCCGGGTCGAGGACCTCAACCCGTAGGCGTCAGGCGCCGGGGCCGATGAAGCGACGCATCCTGGTCGTGGAGGACGACCGCACTCTGCGCCAGGCACTCACCTTCAACCTGGGTCGCGAGGATTACGAGGTCCGGGTGGCGGTCGACGGTGAGCAGGCGCTGGCCGCCGGCCGGGACCCGACCCTCGACCTGATCCTGCTCGACGTGATGCTGCCGGCCATGAGCGGGCTGGAGGTGCTCCGGCGCATCCGCAGCGAGGGAATCGGCACGCCCGTGATCGTGGTCTCGGCCAAGGGCGACGAGATCGATCGGGTGGTGGGCCTCAAGGTCGGCGCCGATGACTACGTCCCCAAGCCGTTCAGCCGGCCCGAGCTGCTGGCTCGGATCGAGGCGGTGCTGCGCCGCCAACGACGCTCGGAGTCGCAGGGCGGCGACGAGGTTGGCCAGCCGATCCGCTCCGGCGACCTGGCGATCGACGTCGCGCGTCGCGAGGCGACGTTCAACGGGGAGAGCCTGACCCTCACCACCAAGGAGTTCGACCTGCTCGCCCACCTGGCCGGCCACCCCGGCCGCATCTTCACCCGCGACCAGCTGCTGGCCCGCCTCTGGGGCATCGACTACGACGGCGATGGACGGACGGTGGACGTCCACGTCTCGTGGCTGCGATCGAAGCTCCGCGCGCGAGACGGTCACAACTACTTCCGGACGGTGCGCGGCGTGGGCTACGCGTTCGCGCCCCGGCCCGCACGCGGCGCCTAGATGCCGGTCGTGGCGGACGAGTTGCTCGGGGACGCGATCGAGGCCCTCCTGGGGCGCAGCGGCGAGACGATCCTGGTGCTGGTCGACGACCGGCTGCGGATCGTGCGCGCCGGCGCCGGCACCGAAGGCCTGGCGGAGCGATCGAGCGACCAGCTGACCGGCATGAGCCTGATCGCGGCCTTCTGCATCGGTGGCGCTGGACGGCATCGCCCGCCAGGCGCAGGCCAGCGGAGGCGTGGCGGTCGGCGAGTCGGAGCTGGGCCGTCTGGGCGCGCGCACCTTCTCGATCGAGGCCGTGCCGTTGCCGGGCGCGCGCCTGGTCATCGCGCTGCACGAGACCACCAGCCAGCGCCGCGCCGAGCGGATCCGGCGCGACTTCGTGGCCAACATCAGCCATGAGCTGCGCACCCCGCTGGCCTCGATCAAGCTGCTGGCCGAGACGCTGTCGGAGGGTGCGGTCGACGACCCGCAGACCGCCCGCGACTTCACGCTCGCAGATCGAGCGCGAGGTCGACCACCTGGCCCAGCTGGTGGACGAGCTGCTCGACCTGTCGATGATCGAGTCCGGCGAGACGAAGCTCGCCATCGAGCCGGTCGAGCCGCGGGTGCTGGTGCGCGACGTCGCGGAGCGGATCCGCCCCGTCGCCGAGCGGCGCGGCGTCACGGTCATGGTCGCCCGGCGACGCGGCTTCCGACGGCCTCCGCGTGGCAGCCGACCCGGCCCGACTGGGCCAGGCGCTGCTCAACCTGGCGCACAACGCGGTGAAGTACAGCCAGCCGGGCGGCGAGGTCCGCATCGGCTGGGAGGGCGGCCCAACCTGCGCCCGCTTCACCGTGGCCGATGACGGGATCGGCATCCCCGAGTCCCATCAGCGAGCGGATCTTCGAGCGCTTCTACAAGGTGGACCGCTCGCGCGCGCCGTGAGGGCGACGAGACGCCCGGCGGCAGCGCAGGGCTGGGTCTGGCCATCGTGCGGCACCTGGCGGAGGCCCACGGCGGGAGTGTGGGTGTGGAGAGCGAGGAGGGCATCGGCTCCACCTTCTGGATCGAGATCCCGTTCGCCTGACGCCGCGCGAGCGGCGTTGGTTGCGCGTGCAACCAGCCGTTCTGTCAGCATTCGGGCCGATGGCAGCCCGCTCGGTCCCGAGCCCGCGCGACCCACGCCTGCGAGGCTTGGCGCACCTTCCTGTATGCGCATGCCCAGGTCCGCCGCCAGCTCGAGCGGGAGCTGCAGGCAGAGCAGTCGATGGGCCTGGCCGATTACGAGCTGCTGCTGGTCCTCGCCTACAGCCGACGGCGCGGCGCCTGCGGATGAGCGAACTGGCCGATGCGCTGGCCCTGTCTCGCTCGGGCGCGACCCGCCTGATCGACCGGCTGGAGGCCGACGGCGCTGGTCGAGCGCACCTCCTGCGACACCGACCGCCGCGGCCAGTGGGCGCAGCTCACCGCTGGCGGCTACGAACGGCTGCGCACCGCCTCGCCGACCCACCTGCGCGGCGTGGCCGCTCACTTCCTTGACCGCATCCCCGATGCGGAGCTCGAGTCGCTGCAGCGCACGCTGGAGCGCGTGACCGAGACGGCCTAGCTGCCGTCAGCCGCCCTGGGCCAGGTCGTCGCGCAGGCCGCGCGACCATCTCGGCCCGCGGATCGTCCGGCGCCAGCTCCAGGAAGCGGTCGAACTGGCGGACGGCTTCGTCTGTGTCGCCATTGCCACGCGCGATCAGGCCGCGGAAAAACGGGATGTCCGGGTCGTCCTCGCCAACCACGTCCGCGTAGCGGTCGGTGGCGGCGCCCGCGTCGTCCCACAGCCCGGTCCGCACCAGGAGGGTCACCAGCCGCTGGTTCGCGTCGCGGCTCTGCGGGGCCGCGTCGCGCATCAGGACCAGGCTGACGAGGGCCGCGCTGACGTCCTCAGGGCTGCCGCCGGCCAGGTACAGGTCCGCCAGCTCCCCCAGCGCGTCCACGTTCGCGCGGATTGGCCGAGACCGTGTCGGTGAGCTGCCGGATGCGTTCGAGGCGCGCGTCGCGCTCCGCAACGCCGAAGGGGGGTGGGGCCGCAAAGGCGGCGAGCAGCAGCAGCGCCAGCACCCCGCCGACCAGGGCCGGCACGCGCCAGCGGCGGCGCGCCGGCAGCGGTCCATCCGCGGTCGTCACGTCCGTGTCCGCTGCGGGCGCAACCGACTCGAACGCGCGGAGCGTCCGCGCCGCGTGCGCCTCCGCCTCCTCGCGCTGGGTTCGGTACGCCTCGTCGTCGAGCGAACCGGCCCGTCGATCCGCCTCGATGTCGCGCAACGCCTCCAGCGCCAGGCGGTGACGGACGAGGGCTGCCTCGCGTTCGGGGTCGGGCTCCGGCTCGGGCTTCGCGTCCCGCGCGTCGAGCAGCGGCCATGCCACCGCCAGCGCCACCGTGCCGGCCACCAGGATCAGCAGCAGCAGCTCACCCATCCAGCGCCTCCAGCTCGTCGCGCACGGCGCGCCGCGCCTCGTCGTCCGGCGCCCCTGCCCCGCCGACGCGCTGCTCCCGCATCGGCCTCGTCCGACCGCCGTGCCAGCAGCCACCACACGAAAACCGCCACTCCGATGGCGACCACGCCCAATGGCAGCAGCCAGATCAACGGATCGGCCGGCTGCAGCAGGATCCACTGCCCGTAGCGGTCCACGAAGTGCTGACGGACCTCGTCGACGCGAGCGGCCGGCGGCCAGCTGCGCGGCGATCTCGGCCCGGATCGCGTCCGCCGACGGCGGTATGCGACTCGGCCACCGACAGCGCCTGGCAATCGGGGCAGCGCAGCTCGGCGGCAAGGCGCTGCGCCTGCTGATCGGTGGTCAGCGCCGGCGCCGGCTGCAGCACCGTGACCAGTACGAGGCCGCCGAGCGCCGCGAGGCCGGTGACGGCCAGCGGCAGCAGCATGCGCCTCACGGCTCGACCCCCAGCGCGGCGAGCTGCTCGGCGCAGCACCTCGGCCGTCAGCGGCCCAACGTGGCGGTAGCGGACGATGCCGTCAGCGTCCACGAAGAAGGTCTCCGGCGGTCCCGTGACGCCCAAGGTCCAGCGCAGTTCGGCCGCCGGGGTCGGTGAGCTCGGTCCAGCCGCCTCCCCGTACCGCTCCTGGAAGTCGCGCGCAGCGTCTTCGGTTGGTCTGGTAGACCACGCCGACCACGGCAGCTCGTCGCCGTGCTGCTCGACCAGGTCCAGCAGCAGCCGTGCTCAGCGCGACACGGAACGCACTACGAGGCCCAAACGTTGATGACGGCCGGGCGCCCGCCCAGGGAGGCGTCGTCGAACGGTTCGCCGATCGAGGGTGGTGCCGGCCAACGCCGGCAGCGGCTGGCCGATCAGCGGCGACGGGATCGAGCCGTGGATCGCGACCCAGGCCCGGTGAACAGCAGCCAGCCAATCGGCACCGCCAGCAGCGGAATCAGCAGCCAGCGCCAGCGCGAGCGCCAGACCCGTGCGCACCGTCACGCTCCCGCCGCCGCGACGACGCGCCGGGCCGGCGACGCCGCTCCGGCCAGACCGCGAACACCGCGCCGAGGGCCACGATCGCCCCGCCCAGCCAGATCCAGCCGACCAGCGGGTTGACGAAGACGCGCAGCGTCGCCGCGCCCGTGGTCCGGGTCGTAGGCGATCAGCGTGACGTACAGGTCCTCGCCGAACGAGCTGCGCACCGCCGGCGTGGCGATGGGGGTGGTGGAGCTCGGGTAGTCGCGCAGCGCGGTCGACAGCGCGCCGGACTGCGGGCCGGAGATCATGAGCTCGGCGCGCGTCTCGCGCACGCGGGCATCTGAGGCCAGCGGCTCGATCACCAGCCGTTCGTGGCGCAGCCGGTACGGGCCGAGCGTCATCTCTTCGCCCGGCCGCAGGGTGGCGGTGGCCTCGATGCCCATCGTGGCCGACACGGCGATCGCGATGGCCATCACGCAGATGCCGGCATGCACCAGGTAGCCGCCGTAGCGGCGCCGGTTGCGGGTCGCCAGCCGCCAGGCGGCGGTCGGCGGCGCCTCCCCGCGACCGCTGGCCCGCGCCCGAGCGCCGCGGACCACCTCCTCGCCCATCATCGCCACCACGAACAGGGCGAGGCCTATCGCGGCCAGCGGCGCCACGCCGCGAACGCCCAGCAGCAGCCACGCCAGCGCCAGGCCCACCAACGCCGGCCACGCACCGGCGAGCGCGAACCGCTCGCGGATGGTCCGCCACGAGGCGCCGCCCCACGGCAGCGCGGGCCCCACGCCCATCAGGAACAGCAGCGCCACGAAGGCCGGCGCCCCGACCCGGTTGAACCACGGCGCCCCCAGGCTCACCGTCTCGCCGCTCACCGCCTCGACCGCCAGCGGATAGAGCGTCCCCAGCAGCACGATCAGGCTGATGGCCAGGAACAGCACGTTGTTGAACAGGAAGGCCGACTCGCGGCTGACCGGGCTGCCCGGCCGGACGCAGGTCGCGCAGCTGCGGCGCGCGCCACACGATCAGCGTCAGCCCGCCGACCAGGGTGACCAGCAGGGCGGCCAGGAACCAGCCGCCGATGCCCGAGGCCGTGAAGGAGTGGACGCTGGCCACCACGCCCGATCGGGTCACGAAGGTCCCGAACAGGGTCAGCCAGAAGGTGAGCACCACCAGCAGGTGGCTCCAGACCCGCAGCGTGCCGCGCCGCTCGGCGACCATGCTGGAATGGATGAAGGCGGTGGCCGTCAGCCACGGCAGCAGGGCGGCGTTCTCGACCGGATCCCAGGCCCAGTAGCCGCCCCAGCCCAGCACCTCGTAGCTCCACCACGCGCCGGCCACGATGCCGGCGGTCAGGAAGATCCACGGCACCAGCGTCCAGCGGCGGACGATGCCCAGCCATTCCTCGTCGGTGCGGCCGCGTGATCAGCGCCGCCACGCCGAAGGCGAAGGGCATGGCCAGGCCGGTGTAGCCCAGGTACAGCAGCGGCGGGTGCAGGCCCATGAACGGGTGGTTCTGCAGCAGCGCGTTCGGCCCGGTGCCCTCGCCCGCGATCGGCGAGATGCGCAGGAACGGGTCGCCCGGCCAGGTCATGACCGCGAAGAAGAAGGCGGTCCCCAGCGCCAGCGTCATCCCCACCCACGGCATCAGCGCCTGGGCCCGATCGACGGAACCGATGCAGCACCAGCGCGGCCCAGCCGGTGGCCAGCAGGGTCCAGAACAGGATCGATCCCTCCAGCGCCGCCCACAGGCTGATGAACGAGTAGAAGGGCGGCGTGGTGGTGGCATTGTTGCGGACCACGTAGCTCACGCTGAAGTCATGGGTCAGCAGCGAGATCACCATCGCGGCGCAGCCCAGCAGCGCCAGCGCCGAAGGCGGCCACCATGGCCCGCCGCGCCCAGCGGTCACCAGCACCGGATCGCGGCGCCGGCCGCCCAGCGCGAAGACGGCGGCCGCGAACAGGGTGGTGGCCAGGCCGACGACGACCGCCACGTGGCCGAGGGTCGGGATCACGTGCCAGTGCCGGGATCGATCACCTGGGAAGGGATGCCGCTGCCCGAGGGCGCGACGTAGTTCTCGTCATGCTTGACGATCACCTCGGTCGGCTCGAACACGCCCAGCACGCTCAGCTGGCCCTGCACCACCACGCCCACGCCCTCGCGCGGGCAGAGCAGCGCGTCGGCGCCCCGGGCGCTGCGCACCGGGATCTGGGTGGTGCCGTCGGTCATGGTGAAGGCCACCCGTCCGCTCGTCGCAGCTCAGGCTGCCGGGCTCCACCAGCCCGCCCAGGCGCATGGATGAGCCGATGGCCTCCTCGCCCCAGGGCCCGCAGCTCGGTCGGGGTCCGGTAGTAGACCAGGGCGTTGCCGATGCCGCTGAAGGCCAGCCAGGCGATGGCCCCGACCACGATCGCGACGGCCAGCAGCAGTCCCCAGCGCGAGCGGCTGGACGGGGCGGGCTGCTCCTGCGTCATGCGCGGGTATCGGGCGCGGGCGGCGGCGCGGACTCGGCCTGGCGACGGATGCGGAGCGACGCCTCCCGGGCGGCGGCCAGGCGGCGCAGCAGGAGGCCGGCGTAGACGGCCAGCCCGCCCAGGATCACCCCGTAGGCGGCGACGATGAAGCCGAGGTCCTGCATCAGGCGCCCTCCACGCCCGGCCCGCTCACGGGCTCCGCCGGCTGGCGGTGCTGCCAGGGCCGCGCGCCGAGCGGCGCTGATCCGGCCGAGCCGCCCGTGCTCCTCGATCTGCCACTCGATCCTGGCCAGCTGGTAGCGACGGATCATGAGCCAGCCCAGGCGATGGTGAAGGCGACCACCATGCCCACCAGCGCGATCACGAACAGGCCCGGCGCCGATGGGTTGAGGACCTTGTCGGGCGAGCCGATGGTCGGGCCGTCTGGTGCAGGCCGCGCCACCACTCGACGCTGAAGTGGACGATCGGGATGTCGACCGCCGCCACGATGCCCACCACCGCGGCGCGCGTCGGCGCGGCGGTACGGGATCCTCGGTCAGGCGCCGGATCAGCAGGTAGCCCAGGTACAGGGCCAGCAGCAGGGCGGTGGTGGTCAGGCGCGGGTCCTCCCACTGCCAGAAGACGCCCCACACCGGCCGGCCCCACATCATGCCGCCCCAGATGGCGAAGGCGGTGAACATCACGCCGATCTCGGCGCCGGCCAGCGCGACCGCGTCGAAGCGCAGGTCGCGCCGCCACAGGTAGCGCGATGCCCGACAGCGCGGTCACCCCGAACGAGAGGTAGGCCAGCCAGGCCGATGGGACGTGCACGTACATGATCCGCTGCGCATCGCCCTGGTTGGCGTCCGGCGGCACGACGAACAGCGCGAAGATCGCTCGCGGCCACCACCGCGGCCAGCGCCGACCACGCCCAGGATCCGTCGTCGCCATCACTCCTCCAGCAGGTAGCCGTACGTCGCGGCGCCGGCCACGATCATGACCAGGTCGAAGGCGGCCAGCAGCTGGAGCCAGGCACCCAGGTCGCCGAGCGGGTTGCCGGCCAGCGCGGCGGTCGTGGCCTTGACCGCGGCCAGCAGCAGCGGCGCCACGATCGGCAGCATGAGCAGCGGCAGCATCACCTCGCGGGCCGCCATGCGCACCGTCACGCCGGCGTAGAAGGTGCCGACCGCGGCCAGGCCGATCGCGCCGAGCACGCACCGTGCCGACCAGCGCCGGCCAGGCGTCGCCCAGGCTGATGCCATACAGGATGGCGACCACCGGCAGCAGCACGCCACCCAGCACCAGCACCGCCGCCAACCCGGCCAGCATCTTGCCGAGATAGATGGCGTAGCGCTCGACCGGGTAGCGGGCCAGCTCGTCCAGCGCGCCGTCCTCGACCTCCAGCTGGTGCAGGCGCGTGACGCGTCAGCAGCGAGCCGAACACGATCGCCAGCCATAGCAGCCCCGGCGCGGCCTCGGTCAACCGGCGGGCGTCCGGGCCCAGGGCGAAGCCGAACAGGAGCAGCACCAGCGCGGCGAAGAAGAGCGTCGAGACGGCGGCCTGACGGCCGCGCAGCTCGGCGCGCGCATCCTTGCGGGCGATCGACCAGGCGACCGCCGCATCGGCCCGCAGCCCACTCATGCGCGGCCCACCTGCGCCGGCACGCCCGACCAGGCCGGGCGCATCGGCCTCCACGCCCGCTGCCGCCGGTCTCCACCAGGAGCCCGGAGTCGAGGCGCGCCCAGCCGTCGGCCAGGCGAGTGACGCGCTCCGCCTGGTGCGACGCCACCAGGACGGTGACCCCCGCCTCATGCCAGCGCTGCAGGCAGGCGGTCGACCAGCGCCATCCCATCGGCGTCGAGCGCGGCGTGCGGCTCGTCCAGCAGCACGACCGACCGGTCGCTGAGCAGCAGCCGGCCCAGCGCCAGACGCCGTCGCATGCCGGCCGAGAAGCGCGCGGACCCGCCGGTCGGCGTCGACCGTCAGCCCCACCTCGGCCAGGGCCCTGCGCCACCGCGGCGCGCGGGTCCGGCACGGCGCGCATGGCGGCGCGAAGCGCCAGGTTCTCGGCCGCGGTCAGGTCGTCGTACAGGCCGGTGGCGTGCGACAGGTAGGCGACCCGCCGGCGGACGAGGTCGGGTCGCGGCCGATGTCGATCGACCCGATCTCGGCCCGGCCGAAGGACGGCCGCAGGCGGTGGCCAGGATGCGCAGCAGCGTGGTCTTGCCCGCGCCGTTGGGACCGAGCAGGGCGACGGTGCGCCCCGCTGCGACGCGCATCGAGACGCCGGCAAGCGCCGCGCTCCGCCCGAACAGGCGCGCCAGCTCGTGGGTGGCGACCGCCGGTGGCGGAGTCTGCTCGCGGGTCCGGGGAGCGGCGTAGATAGTGGTCTGCGGCATGCTCGACGCGCGGGGCTGACGGTCGTGGGTGCGCCAGAGTGTGCGGCCTGCCCGATGGGCGTCAAACCCGGTGGCGGGCGACACCGGCACGCCATGGCGGTGAAACCGTGCCACGTATCAGTGATTGGGCGTTCATCGCGCAGCCTGGACGGGGCGGCCGGTGGCGCCCACATCCTGCCGCCCAACAAGGAAAGCGAGGTATCCGCATGCCGAATACCCATCCCCTGCGTCGCCGGCTCGCCCTGGGCGCAGGGCTTGCCAGCCTGGTCTCGGCCGCGAGCGCGTGTGCCAGCGGCAGCTCGAGCTCGGCGTCTGCGGCCGCGGCAGTCGACGGCCGAGAGCGTGGCCGCCAGCGAAAGCGCGGCGGAGAGCGCGGAGGCGAGCACGGGCGAAGGCCCGATCGGTCACGATCACCAGCACCAGCTCGTTCGGCGCCGCCGAGGTCACGGTGCCCGCCGGCCAGACGCTGACCGTCATCAACAACTCCAGCGCGCCGCACACCTTCACCGAGGGTGAGAACGGCGGCGAGGCGGACAACGCCGCGCGGTGACCGAGGACATCGCGGCGGGCGCCACCGTCCAGGTCGTCCTTCCCGGAGCCGGGCGACTACAACGTCACCTGCCTCTTCCACTCGGGCATGAACATGGTGGTCCACGTCGAGTAGCGAGGCATCCGCGCAAACCCGATAGCGTGGTGGCAGATGGAGCTCGGTTGACCCTCCCGCGGGGGCGGTGCTATCGTCCGCCGCCTGATGGACGCCGGGCTCCATTCGCCATCCACCGCCAGCCACCGCTCGCGCGCCGAGCGCCGCGCCGCCGCGCAACGCGCCGAATGCGCCGCCACGGCGGCGCTGACGATCCTCGGCCAGAAGTGGGTGCTCCGCATCGTGCGCGAGCTCGGGAGCGCACCCAGCGCTTCTGCGAGCTGCAGGACGCGCTGGGCGGAGCCAACTCGGCCACGCTGTCGCAGCGACTCAAGCTGCTGGAGGACGAGGGCCTGATCGACCGCCGCGCCGTCTCCGAGACGCCGCCGTGGGTCGAGTACTCGCTGACCGATAAGGGCGCCGACCTGCGGCGTGCCATCGCCGGCATCGACCGCTGGGCCGATCGCTGGGCGTCCCAGCAGTGAGCCACCCGGTCGCCGAAGAGCGCCCGGTCGAGCACGGCGACGCCCTGAACCTGCTGCGCACCATCATCGCCGAGGCGCCGGGGCCGGAGGCCGGCGCGCAGCGCGTGGTCGAAACCCTGCACGATCGATTCGGCCATTACGACTGGGTCGGCATCTACTGGGTCGACGCCGAGTGCCAATGAGCTGGTGCTCGGGCCCTGGGTCGGGCCGGAGGCGACGGAGCACACCCGCATCCCGATTGGGGTGGGGATCTGCGGTGCCGCGGCGGCATCGGGCCAGACCCAGATCGTGGACGACGTCGACGCCGATCCCCGCTACCTTGCCTGCTTCGCCAGCACCCGCTCCGAGATCGTGGTGCCGATCTTCGCCGACGGCCAAGTGATCGGCGAGATCGACATCGACGGGACCGATCCATCGCCGCCTACGACGAGACGGACGCGCGCTTCCTGGAGGAGGTCGCCGCCCTGCTGGCGCCGCTGCACGCGCGGCCGGAGCCTAGAGCCGGCGTCGTAACCGGCCGCGTACACCCAGCGATGGCCGATCCTGACGCCCGTCCCGCCGCCGTGCCCGGCCGTTTCGAGGAGATCTACGACCAGCAGGTCGTGCCCATCTATCGGTTCATCTACGCCCGCGTCGGCAACCGCCCCGACGCCGAGGACCTCACCGCGCAGGTATTCATGCGGGCGGTCGAGCAGCTCGACACGACCCGTGACCGGGGGCAGATCGTGAGCTGGCTGTATCGGGTCAGCCAGAACGCCATCGCCGACTACTGGCGGGCGTTCTATCGCCTGCCCGTGATCGGCACCGAGCAGGTCGCGCCGGGCTGGGAGCCGCTGCAGCCCGGGTGACGCCAGGGAACGACCGCCGATCCGGCGGCCAGCGTGCGTCGCGTGCGACGGCATGCTGGACAGCTGCCCGCAGCGCTATGCGCGAGTCCTGGAGCTGCGGTTCCTGCAGCGCATGACGGTGGCCGAGACCGCTGCAGCAGATGGGCATCAGCCACGGCAACGCCAAGATCCTGCAGTACCGCGCCCTGCGCAAGGCAGCGCTGCTGGGAGACCCCGATGCCTGACGACGACGGCCCATGCCTCCCGGTGAGCCCATCGAGCCCGGCGACGAGCCCGACGAGGCCATGGCCACCGGCGCCGACCGCTTCGAGCACTACCTGGACGCCCTGCTGGGCGGCGGAGCGCCCGTCGCCCGACGATGTCGCCGATCGCGACGAGGCGGAGATGGCGCGCCTGGCGGCGGAGCTGTCGGCGGCCGCCGATCCGGACGAGGGTGCGCCCGATCCGGCCTTCCTGGACCAGCTGCGGCTGCGCATGCGCCAGGCCGATCAGGGCATCGCCACCGGTCCAGGAGCCATTGCCGCTGCGACCGACCGGCACGACGCCCGGCCGGGTCACCATCACCCGTCGCCAGCTGCTGCAGGCCGGCGTCATCGGGGCGGCGGGCGTGGCGGCCGGCGCGGCCGGCATCGTCCTGCTGCAGACCGGACAGCGGCCGGCGGAGCCGGATCTGGGACGACGGCACGGCCTGGTCGGCGCGCGACGGCGAGTGGGTCGAGGTCGCGTCGGTCAGCGACGTGCCCGTCGGTTCGGCGGTGCGCTTCAGCACGCCGGCCTTCGACGGCTACGTGGTCAACGACAGACGGCCAGATCCGCGCGCTCAGCGCGGTCTGTACGCACATGGGCTGCACGCTCCAGTTCCGCCCGGACTGGAGCGACCTGCGATGCCCGTGCCACGGCGCCAGCTTCGACCTGACCGGCGACGCTGGCCAACGGCCGTGACACGTGGCGTTCGGAGGGGCCGTATCCGGGTGACGAGAGCGCCTACCCGATCGAGCTGCCGGACCTGGTCAAGCCGACGGTCAAGGTCGACAGCGACCGGGTGCTGGTCTGGACGGCGCGCGAGGCACCTCGACCTAGCCCGCTGGGACTAGCCGCCGTTCATCGCCTGCAGCAGATAGGCGATCAGGTATGGCGTGAACAGCGCGGCGAGCACGGCGGCCAGCGCGATCCCCACGTAGATCAGGAAGCGCAGGTCTGGCGGCGATTGCCGCTGCGGCGGGGGCTGCGTGCGTCGCGGCAGGTTGCGCGGCCGGCGCGGTCGCTGGTGCTGGTATGGGTGAGGGCGCAGCTCGGGCACGGGCGACCTACGCCCCGGCTCGATGGCATCGACCACGGCGCGCAGCCGTCGATGACGCTCGGCACGGTCCGCGGCGTAGCGCCGGATGGCCTCGAAGATGTGGTCCGGGCCCAGGTGCGCCTCGTCCATCACCTCGTCCACGGTGCCACCCGTCCGCCACCGATCGTCCCAGTCCGAGGAGAGCGAGTACTCGCGCGCCAGCGGCCCGTCGACCCAGTCGCGCATCAGCTTGAAGGCGCGGTTGGTGACGGCCATGCGCGTCCCAGCGGTCCGCCTCGGAGCGAATGCGCTCGCGGTAGTCGGCCGCCTGCATGGCGAACAGCTGCGGGCTGATGGCCGCCACGATGCGCACGTTGATCCCCGCCTCGTCCAGCCGCGGCAGGATCTTGACCAGGTTGGCGGTGGTGACCGTGCCCTGCACGTACACCGTGCCGCGCTGACTGGCGCGTCGGGCGAGGCGGGTCGCAGCACGTACGCGCCGCGTGCGGCATCGAAGTGCGAGTCCATGCCCAGCGCCGCGCGGTCCGGGATCTCGACCGCCGGCCGGGTCAGGTGCAGCGCCACGATGTGCGCATCGGCGCGGAGGGCGGCGGCCAGCACCACCGGCACCTCGTTGTACTCCCACGGGTGCAGGTCGATGACGTGGCCCTCCGGGAAGAGCTGGGTGACGCCGGTCTCGTAGATGCCGAAGTGGGTGCGGCGAGTCCTCGGCCGTCTCCGGACCCGAGTGGCCGGCCACCCAGATCACCTTGCCGACCTTGAGCTCGCAGTCCTGGGCGAGCTGGCTGAAGAGGCGCATCGGCCCGTACTTCAGGTAGCAGAACGAGCCGTAGGTCGAGCAGGCGCCCCAGAAGCCGTTGAAGGCGGTCATCGGGTCGTCGGCCAGGTTGACCGTGGCCAGGCCGACGCGTGATGCCGGCGTTGGTGAACTCGGTGATCTGCTGCGGCAGCAGCGCGCCGCGCACGTTCGTGTCGCGGTTGTACCAGCCCCAGCCGGGCAGGTCCTCCCAGTCCTTGGCGAAGCCGGCGATGTTGGTCGACTCGGCCAGGTCGGCGCAGCAGGCGATGACCAGCGGCCGGTCGTACTCGGCACGGGCGGTGGCGTTGACCCAGGCGCCCCAGGCGGCCAGCGCGGCCCGGTTCGGCGCCTTTTCGCCGGGCTGCTTCCACATCGCCGCCGGATAGGCCTTGACGTCGGTGAAGCGCGGGTCGTCGAAGATCTCGGCGCCGTGGCCGCCCAGGTGGAAGCCCTCGACCCGATCCGGCACGGTGCCGGCCACCTCCACCAGCCGGTCGCTGACCGCGGTCGACCACGTCGCTGGCGGCGCCGCAGCACGCCCATCGCCACCCCGAAGTTGTGGCGCGCCTGCGCCTCGCGCTCGGCGGCGTCGGTCGGAGCCGGCTCGTCCACGCCCGCGTACTCGACGCCGTGGCGCGCCATGAACTCCCTGCGCACCGCCCAGAACTCGGGCGAGTTCATGGCGTGGGGCGTGCCGTGGCTCTTGTTGTCGTACTTGCCGTAGCCGCGGCCCTTGCGCGTCTTGAACCACGCCATGGACGGCACGCCGTCCGGGTTCGCGCCGCGCGCCGCCTCCAGCACGGCCCGGGCCACCGGCGCCCACTCCGAGCCCTCCGGGGTGCCGGTCACGCGCCAGCCGTAGCCGGAGAACCAGCGAGGCGGGCGTGCCGTGCACCACGCTCGAGATCGACGGGTCGTCGATGCCGAAGTCGTTCCAGTCGACCAGGAAGACCAGGTTCGACAGGCCCAGCCCCCAGGCCGAGTTGCGCGTCTCGTGCGAGGCGCCCGGCGTCAGGCCGCCCTCGCCCTCCACCACGAAGACCTTGACCTCTTCGGCGCCGGCCAGCTTGAGCGCCACCGCCTCCCCGGCGGCCGGCGGCATGCCATGGCCGGATGGCCCGGTGTTGAACTTCAGGAAGAGGGTCTTGCCCTCCATCTCGGCGTGGCCCGGCAGCCCGCCGCGGCGCCGCAGCTTGAGCAGGTCCTCCCAGGTCAGCGCCCAGCGGCCGTCATCGGGCAGGACGAAGGCGGGGTCCGGCGTCGCGCTCGGCGCGGGCGCGCATCACCTCGTTCAGCACCGCCAGGGTGGCGTAGACCAGCGGGACGGTGTGGCCGGCGCTGAGCACGAAGCGGTCGGCGAACGGGCGCCACGGACGGCGGATGTCCCAGCGCATGGCTCCCGACAGCAGGAGCGACACGAACAGGTGCACCTTCGAGCGCGAGCCGCCCGGATGGCCCGACTGGCGGTAGTTCAGCGCCAGGTCGATCGACTCGTCGATGATCTCCTTGATCAGCTCCCAGTCGTCGAAGCTGGCGGCCGAGCGCTCGTACAGCTCGTCGAGCAGGTCCGGTCGCGTGGCGGTCATCTGGCCGGCATCGAGCCGGCGCCCACCAGCGCACCGGTGCTGTTCAACCGCGCCAGCGACTCGCCGATGCGCTCGACCGCCCGGTTGATGTTCTCCCGGCTGTTGGCGTAGCTGAAGCGCAGGTAGCCCTCGCCATGACGGCCGAAGGCCGTGCCGGCCAGGCCGCAGACACCCGCGTCGTAGAGCAGGTGATCGGCGATCTCCGAGCTGGTGCGACCGAACGAGGACATGTTCGGGAAGGCGTAGAAGGCGCCGTGCGGCATGACGCAGCTGCACGCCGGGAATGCCATTCAGCCCCTCCACGATCAGGCTGCGCCGGGCAATGAACTCCTCGCGGAACCGATGGGGCTCGTCCTGCGGACCGGTCAGCGCGGCGACGGCGCCGGCCTGGGCGAAGGCGTTGGTGCAGGAGACGCTGTTGATCACCAGCCTGCTGTACGAGGGCATCAGCCACTCGGGCACGATCCCGTAGCCGAGCCGCCAGCCGGTCATGGCGAAGGTCTTGCTGAAGCCGTCGAGGGTGATCGTGCGCTCCGCCATGCCGGGCAGGGTCGCGATCGACAGCGGCTCGCCCTCGTACTGCAGCCGGCCGTAGATCTCATCGGCCAGGACGACCAGGTCGTGCTCGTTGGCAATGCGCGCGATCTCGCGGATGTCATCGGCGGTCAGGATCGAGCCGGTCGGGTTGTGCGGCGAGTTGATGACGATCAGCCGGGTGCGTGGCGTGACGAGTGACTCGACCTCGGCCACGTCCATGCGGAAGTCGTTCTCCTCGCGCAGGGGAGCCGCCACCGCCGTGCCGCCCACGTACTGGGCCATGGACTCGTAGATCGGGAAGCCGGGGTTGGGGTAGATCACCTCGTCGCCATCGTCGATCAGCGCGAGCATGGCGTAGAACATGATCGGCTTGGCGCCGGGCGTGACCACCACCTGCTCGGGCGAGGCCTCGATCCCCTTCCAGCGCATCACGTCGGCGGCGATCGCCTCGCGCAGCGGCGCGATGCCGGCGGCGGCGGTGTAGTGGGTCAGCCCTTCGTCCAGCACCCCGCGCGCTGCCGCCTCACTGATGTGGCGCGGCGTGTCGAAGTCCGGCTCACCGATCTCCAGGTGGATGACGTCGCGGCCGGTCGCCTCCAGGGCACGGGCACGCGCCGCCGCCTCGAAGGCGGTCTCGGTGCCGATCCGGTCCATGCGGCTGGCGAGCTTCACGCGGGTGCAGGGCCTCCAGCGGCGGGTGGGTCGGCCAGAGTGTACCGATTCAACCGTGCCACCGGCGAATCCTCGTTCGGTCACGCATCCACGCCCCCGATCGGCCCATTGCCGAACACGGCTTGCGCCTTGCTATACTTTCCGAAGCGACATCCCACTCTACGGAGAACCCGAATCCGATGACGATGCCAGAGACGACGCCTCAGCCGACTCCGGCCATGCCTGCTCCGTCGAGCCCGCTGGTCAGCCTCACCGATGCCGCGGCCGCCAAGGTGGTCGAGCTCCGCTCGCGGGAGGGCAAGAGCGAGGCTGCGCTCCGCCTGTTCGTGAAGAGCGGCGGCTGCTCCGGCTACAGCTACGGACTTGCCTTCGACGATCGGATTGCCGAGGACGACCGCCTCGAGCATCACGGCGAGGTGCGGATCGTGATCGATGCCTTCAGCGTGCAGCACGTGGACGGCGCCGAGATCGATTACGTCGACTCGCTGATGGGCTCGGGCTTCGCGATCAACAACCCGAACGCGGTCAGCAGCTGTGCCTGCGGCTCGTCGTTCAACACCGACGGTTCGCCAGCCAAGGCGGGCGGCTGCCACTAGGCCGATCCCCAGGCGCTCAGGAGGCCCCGGCCACGCCGGGGCCTTTTGCTTGCCCGGGGAAACGTTGGCGAGCGCGGTAAGGTGCTACCGTCGATGCGCACGTATCAGGGGTAACGGTGGCTGACAAGTCGAACGTCGAGGAGATCAGGCGCTCTTTCGCGCGCGCCTGGGGCGAGATCGGCGCCGCGTGGGGCGTGGCGCCGTCGACCGCCACCGTCCAGGGCTATCTGCTGGTGCACGGCGGGCCGCTGACCGAGCCCGAGGTGCGGCGCGCGCTCGGGCTGAGCCACCGGGCAGCCAGCCTGGCGCTGGCGCAGTGCCAGGAGTGGGGCCTCGTTCGGCGTGCCGCGACGACGCGCCGCAGCGGTCAGCGCGGGCCGGCGGCCACCGCGTGGGAGATCGTGGGCGACCACTGGGAGTGGTTTCGTCGCGTGTCCGCCGCCCGCCTGGAACGCGAGACCGATCCGGTGCTGCCGGTCATCGAGCGCTGCGTGGCCCAGGCCCGCGCCGCCGGCGACGAGGGCGAGGATCTGCTGCTGCGGCTCTCCCACCTGCTGGAGTTCGTGCAGCGCTTCGACCGTGGCGTCGACCTGTTCGTGCGCGGCGAGCCAGAGGCCATCGCCCGCGTCTTCGCCGTGCTGGAGCGGCTGGACGACCGCACCGTGAGCAAGCTGTGGGCGCTGGTCGATCGAGGTCGAGCCCGATGAGCTGGTCACCGCGCTGGACACGCTCGCCAAGCTGCCGCCCAGCGCGGTCCATCGGCTGGTGGCGGTGGCCGACAGCCGGCCGATGCGCAAGCTGCTGGGGCTGTCCTAGGGATCAGCGCCTACTCCCCCGAGCCGTCGTCCTCGAAGACGGCCGCGCCCGCCGAGACGGCGGTGCGCGCAGCGCCGCCCAGCGCCGGCGGCAGCGGACGTGGCAGCGTCGGGCGGTGCGACGTATCGGTCCACCAGCTCGCGCGTCCCACCCACGTTCAGCTCGTCGAACAGGATCCCGAAGCGATGCCGCAGGTTGGCGCCGATCTGCTCCTGGGCGTCGGCCGGCAGCGTCCAGAGCTGCCGCTTGAAGGGCCCGAGCGCCTTCTTGCGGGTCTTGTACAGGAACTGGCTGTCGCTCTCGCCGTCCTTGCGCTCGTCGCCGCAGTTGGCGAGGCACCAGCTCATCATCTCGGCGCGGATCTCCGCGGGCAGGCCCAGGCTCGTCGTACAGGATGTTCTGGAAGCCGGTGGCGAGGTGGATCTCCGCCGCCCCATTGGCCGGGAAGTGATGGAACGCCTCGTCTGGCAGCGTGCTGGCGCCATGCTGAACGGCTCCGGCCAGGCCGTACTCGTCGCGAGCGACCGTCGACAGCCGGCGCAGCGTGTCGAAGTCGATGCTGACCTCGGCAATCGACCCGTCGGGCAGCGCGACGCCACCATGGCTGGTTCCGGTCTGGATGCTCACCTTCGAAAGGCCCGGGATACCGGAGCCATGCAGGAGCGAGTAGTACCCGTCCAGGTAGGCGCGCAGCTCTTCCTCCGTCGAGTTCGACTTTCCCACCTCGCCGATCTCGCCGCCGACGCCGATGACCACGCCGTCGGGCTGCAGGTCGCGAATCAGCAGCGTCAGCTCGACCGTGTTGGCCGCGTTGACCGCCTGCTGGGCGGCCACGCCGGGCTGCGACAGGTCGACCAGCGTGCTGCTGTCGATGTCGATGTTCAGGAAGCCGGCGTTGATCGCCTCGCGGGTCAGGTCCTTCAGGCCTGCCATCTCGGCGTCCGGGTCGTCACGCCATTTGGTGGCGTTGAACTGGAAGTGGTCGCCCTGCAGGAAGACGGGGCCGTGCCAACCGGACGCGGAGGGCAGCGGCCAGGATCACGGCGGTGTACTCCGCCGGGCGCTGGTCGGTGTACGCCATCTCCGACTTGGCGATCTCGAATACCACCGCGCCCGCGTCGCGCTCGATGGCGGCGGCAAAGGCCTGTCTGGCCGTCAGGTACGTCGATGCGCGGACGTTGATGGCCGGGACCGTGAAATCGGTTGCGTCGAACTCGCCGCGCCCGCGCGCCAGGTACAGCTCGTGGATGCTGGCCGATGGGCAGCCGAGCGCCTGGCTGGCCGACCAGATCACCCAGCGGCAGGCATCCCGCGTTGCTTCATCGCGCGTTGAAGACGGCCTCGAAGGCGAGCTCGTCCATCAGCTCGCCACGGAGCGCGGCCGCATCCGTCACCTCCAGGCGATTGCCGTCGATGCGGCGCCGCCGGGCTCAGGCGGGCGAGCAGCACGTCGGCGGTCTGGATGGTCACCCGGCCATGCTAGCGGAGGGCCGAGACGAGGGTGAATGACAGCAAGGGGGCAGCCAGCAGGCCCAGGCCGGCGGCGAGCAGGTACCAATCGCGCGCCGCCCGGGCGTCGGCCACGCGCCTGCGACGGAGGCTGCTGGTCCAGGCCAGCACCGCGCTCAGGGCGGCCACGTACAGCACCGCGGCCAGCGCCAGCACCGCGACCGCGAAGGGCCGGACCGCGTCGCAGGATCCGAATGAGAGCGGGCCGCCCGGGCGGGCATGGAGCCGACAGCTCCCACGCCACCAGCCCGCCGGCCATGGCCAGCACGACGGCCGAGATGGCGAGGTGCCCCAGAAGCGAGCGAGAGATGCGGTCGGCTAGGTGCGGGCCTGCAGCGCCGCGCTGGCGGTCGCGGCCGCCTCTGCCTGGCGCCGGTTGACGCGCACGTACTCGAGCCACATGTAGACGAGCGTCGCCGCCCCCAGCCCGGCGGTGACGACCCCCAGGCCGATCGCCTGCAGCGTGAAGACGGGCGGGATCAGCGATCCGCCGCCCAGGTTGAACACCATGAACGGTTGCAGGACCAGGAGCGTGGCCGCGTACTGCAGGAAGACCAGGTAGCGAATCAGCGACCAGAAGAACCCGCGCCGCCCGCGAGCAGCCTGGGCCCAGATGACCATCACGATGATGGCCGTGAAGTTGCCGCCGCCGACCAGGTTGGCGACCAGGAACCCGACGTCCTCGCTGAGCTGCAGGAACGGGATGTACAGGGTGATCGCGTAATACACGTAGTTCGGGATGTAGAAGAGCAGGAAGTACATGAAGAAGAAGAGCGGCACGCCCTTCAGCACGGCGACCAGCCAGGTTTCCTCGCCGTAGAGCAGCCAGTTCATGAAGTCGTCAACTCCGGCCAGGAGACCCCGCAGGCCACGACGCCGCGGCGTGCTGGGCAGGTAGGCGCTGCTCACGGTCGACTCACTGCTTCTGCTCCAGGAGGAAGGTGATGAGTGCCTCGCAGCGAGCTCTCGCTGAGAGGGCTCCTTCGGGGTGCGCCGGCATGCCGGTCGGCGTCCCGTCGTTGTAGTTGGCCGCCGAGTCGCGAATCCACAGCTCCAGCATGTTGCGCGGGTCGTCCGCGTAGTCGGCCACCAGCTTGTCCAGCTGGCTGATCGGGGTCGGCAGGTCGGTCACTGGCTCGTTGCCGATGTTCTGCAGGCTCGGGATAGACGCCCGCGCTGCCCGCCAAGGTCGCCGCCGTGGCAACCGGCGCAGCCGGCAGTGTTGTAGACCTCGCTGCCCGGCCTCGGGCGTGTTCGGCACTTCCTCGAGCGGCGCCGCGCCCGCCTCGGCCGCCCAACTCTCGACCAGCGCGGTCAGCGCATCGACCTGCTGGATGGTCAGCGGGCCGCCAACCTCGCGTGCTCCAGGCCGGCATCGGCGAGTCGACCCTGCCGGACACCACCACGCCGCCGAAGCGGATGACCAGGTTGACGTAGTCGGGGTTGACCTTCAGCTTCTCGAAGATGCTGCGGCTGTGCAGGTTCGGAGCCTGCTGGCCGGTGTGCCGACCTCACCGCCCATGCCGTCCGGCCCGTGGCAGTTGGCGCAGTTGGCGGTCACCGCCACCTCGGGCGTGGGCGGCCCGAACAGCTCGTGCCCGTACTCGAGCAGCTCCTCCTGCTGCGTCTCGAACGCGGCGTCGCGGCGCGTCTCATCGGTCAGCCAGTAGACGGCGGTGAACAGGGCGAAGCCGATGAGCAGGAAGATGCCCAGCGTCTTGGCACGCATCGGATCAGCCGGTGCAGTGCTGCATGTCGGTCGGCCCGCGGTTGTCGAAGGTATCGGTTCCGATCGGCGGCCCGGCGACCAGTTCGGAGGTGTCGACGACGTACTGCCCGTCCCCGTCGACGAGCACGTTGAAGCGATCCATGCCGCGCGGCGCCGGACCATCGCGCTTTTCGCCGAGCACGGTGTACTTGGACCCATGGCACAGGCATTCGAACCACTCGCTCTGGTCGCAGAGCTGCGGGATCTGGCAGCCAAGGTGCGGACACTTGCGGTAGAGCGCCAGCACCGAGGCATCGACGGGCGGGATGTCCGGCCCGACGTTGGTGCCCGGATCGGGCACCGACTCAGGGCTCTCCGGGTTGTCGACCAGCGACTTGGCGGCCGGCACGTTCACGATGAAGACGCGAGCGGGCTGGAATGCGTACGGCAGGCCGGTCACCCAGGCCGGTTCGTTGGCGGCGATCTGCTCGGCGGTGCCGACCGGGATCTGGCCGCCCAGCCCTTCGCGCACGTTTGGCCACAGGAAGGCCGCCGTGCCGGCCAGGAACTCGAGCGACACGATCCCGATGCCGACGCCGATCATCCGACGCATGAAGGTGCGCCGGCTCATCTCGCCGAGCGGCGGGCCGTGGACCTCTCCGTAGGGAACGGGTGGGTTGGTCATAGGGTGAAGAACAGCCCATCCCACGGCCAGACCCAGTTCCAGCCGGGGCCGCGGAAGAATGAGCCGATGAAGGTCACCAGCAGCCCGCCGATCATGATGCACAGGAAGAAGACCCAGGCCAGCTTGCGGTCGCGGGCGGCCTTGTACGGCGAGCGGTCGATGTAGGCGATCGCCATCAGCCCGATGAAGTAGAGCGGCGGGAACAGGACGCCCACCACCGTGGCGTTGAAGTAGGAGAGCATCTCCTGCAGGCCCAGGAAGTACCACGGCGCCTTGGCCACGTGCGGCGTGGCGCCGGCGTTGGCCATCTCCTCCAGCGGCGCCTGGATCAGGAAGGCGGTGATGACCAGCAGGGCGCTGATCAGCGACGCCATCAGGAACTCCGCGCGCAGCAGATGCGGCCAGGTCAGGACGGTCTCATCGGGCCGCTTGTCGACCCGGACCATGGACTCCTGCTTGACGTAGGCCAGCAGCCGGAAGCGCTCGGTGCCCGGCACGCCCGGCGGTCCGGGAAGCTTCGGGCCGGGGCTGCGCTCGATGACCGGCACCGCCGGCGCCTGGGTCGGCGCGTTCTTGTCGGCGGTGGCGTTCGGTCGCTTCTCGATGGTCATCGGTTCACCCCTAGACCGGTCCGGAGATGCCGCCGTCCTTCCGGATCCTCCAGAAGTGGACGACCATCAGGAGCGCGGCGATGAGCGGGAAGGCGATCACGTGCATGACGTAGAACCGGATGAGCGTCTCCTGTCCGACCTCGATGCCCCCCAGCAGGATGAAGCTCGACTCGGCGTTCAACAGTGGGGCGTAGGTCGCCATCTGGGTGCCGACGGTGATGGCCCAGAAGGCGATCTGGTCCCACGGCAGCAGGTAGCCGGTGAAGCTCAGCCACAGGGTGGAGAACAGGAGCAGCACGCCGATCGCCCAGTTGAACTCGCGCGGCGGCTTGTAGGCGCCGTGGTAGAAGACCCGGATCATGTGCAGGAAGACGGTCAGCACCATGAGGTGCGCCGCCCAGCGGTGCATGTTGCGGATCAGCGAGCCGAAGGCGACCGAGTTCTCGATGGTCTCGATGTCCTGGTACGCGCGCTCGATGGACGGCACGTAGAAGAACATCAGGTAGACGCCGGTCACGGTCAGCGCCAGGAACAGGAAGAAGCTGATGCCGCCCAGGCAGAAGGTGTAGGTGTAGCGGACCGCGTGCTTCTTGACGCGCACCGGGTGCAGGTGCAGGAAGACGTTGTTCATGACCGCCAGCGCGCGGGTGCGGCTGGTGGTCGGGTAGGGCTGGCGGAAGAGGCTCCGCCACAGGGCCGACTCCTTGACGGTGCGGATCAGGAAGCTCATCGCACCACCGTCGGTCCGGCCTGCTGACCGATCTGGCCCAGGACGTTGTCCTTGTAGCTCTCCAAGAGCACCTTCCCGTCAGGCGTGAACCGCTCGAGCTCGAGCCGATCCATGGTGATGCAGTTGGTCGGACAGCGCTCCACGCAGAGGTTGCACCGGATGCAGCGTTCCTCGTCGATGACCATCGCGATCCCGCGCGGCCACGACTGGAAGAGCTCGATCTCCGGGTCGTCGCCGCCGACGGTCGACTTGTCGACCATGTAGATCACGCCTTCGGGGCAGACATCGGCGCAGAGCCCGCACAGGATACAGCGGGGGCCGTCGATGTTGATGTTGTGGTTGCACTGCAGGCAACGCTCGCCTTCCTTGATGGCGCCGCGCGTGTCGTAGCCCACCTCGACCAGGCTGACGAAGTCGCGGCGCATCTCCGGCGGCGCCATGGGGATGTGCTGGCGCTCGGTCGCCTCGTACCTCTCCGGCATGTCGTGCTCGAGGGCCTGGGTGATGACCGCACGGTTGATGACCGGCAGCTCCTCCAGCTCCTCGCCGCGCACGCCCAGCAGCCAGCGATCGACGGCGCGGGCCGTCCGACGGCCACGGCCCGCGGCCTCGATGATGGTGGCCGGGCCGGTCACGAAGTCGCCGCAGGCGAAGACACCATCCACGTTCGTCGCGAACGTGTCCTGGTTGATGACCACCAGGCCGCGGTTCAGCTCGAACCTCAGCTGGTTGTACTTGCTGCCGTCGGCGCGGGTTGGCGTGGTGCCGTTCAGCGGCGGCGTGCGCCAGCTGGAGATGGAACCGCCCTCCACCGGCGTGCGGGTATCGGTCACGCCCAGGTGGCGGTTCAGCTTCGAGCCGAACTCGCCCAGCACGTTGTTGTCCGAGGCCTGGCTGGTGCAGGGAATGACCATGTCGCACGGGATGGTGAACTCGCTGCCGGGGATCGGCTCCGGCGAGCGGCGACCGCTGGCGTCGGGCGCGCCCAGCCGCACGCGCTGGAAGACCATGCCCGTGACCTTGCCCGCCTCATCGGCCACCACTTCGACGGGAGAGGCGAAGAACTCGAACTGCACGCCTTCGAAGCGGGTCTCGTGCTGCTCCTCCTCGTCCACGACCATCTCGTCGGGACCGCGGCGGTAGACGATGGTGCTGGTCTTGGCGCCCAGCCGCAGCGCGGTGCGCGACGAGTCCATGGCCGTGTAGCCGCCGCCGACGACCACCACGTGCTCGCCGACCCACTGCTCCTCGCCCAGGTTGGCGCGCTTCAGGAAGTCGACGCCATAGATGACGCCGTCCAGCTCCTCGCCCGGCACGTTCATGGCGACCGGGTACATGCAGCCGGTGGCCACCACCACCGCGTCGTGGCGCTCCTTCAGCTGGTCGAGCGTGATGTCACGCCCGATCTCGACGTTGTAGTGGAACTCCACGCCGTGCTTGGCGACCCAGTTCACGTCCAGCTCGATCACGTCGCGCGGCAGACGGAAGGCCGGGACGCCGATCAGGGTGGTGCCGCCGCCGACTGGGCAGCGCCTCGTAGACATGGACCTCGTGGCCGTAGGTCGCCAGCTCCTTGGCCACCGACAGGCCGGCCGGCCCGGCGCCGATGACCGCCGCGCTCTTGCCGGTGGCCGGCCCGACGATGATCGAGTCGGGCATGTTGTTGCCGTAGTGCCAGTCGACCAGGAAGCGCTTCATGGCCCGGATGGCCAGCGGCTTGTCGATGTCGGCGCGGCGGCAGGCCTTCTCGCACGGGGCGGAGCACACGTAGCCGCAGATGGCCGCCACCGGATTCGGGTCGCGGGCCAGGATGTAGCCCTCTTCGAAGCGCCCCTCGGCGGCCAGCATCAGGTAGCCGCGGCAGTTGGTGTTGACCGGGCAGCCTTCCTGGCACTCGATGTTGCACTGCAGCCAGTCGACGCCGACTTCGGCGGTCTGGAACCTCAGCGGGATTGCGGTCTCACTGATCACGGGCGAGGTGAGCACAGCGGGTTCCACACGAAATCCGATCAGAGCGAAGCAGCGGCTGATCGATGCTACCCGACCTGCGCTTCGAGCGTCAAAGCGGAATGGGAGCTGCGGCGCTGCCCGCGCCACGCCTACCCTCCGGCGAAGTAGGTGGACATCACCTGGCGGACCAGGGGTGCCGCGTCGGAGCCGCCGGTGGCGAGCGGCACCCGGACGAGGACGGTGGCGACCGCGATGCGCGGGTCGTTGGCCGGGGCAATGGCCGGGAACCAGGCGTCCGGATTGGGCCCACCCGTCTCGGCCGTGCCGCTCTTGCCGGCCACCGGGATCCCGTAGCCGGCGAAGGCCGGGAAGGCGGTGCCGTAGGGGTAGGTCACCACCGCCCGCATCGATTGGACCACGTAGTCGAGTGCGCGGCGGTTGAGGCTGATCCGCTGCCGCAGCTGCCGCTTGTTGCGCTCGACCACGCGTGCCGTCCGGCAGGCGAGCGGCCGACCACGATCCGTGGCGTCCACAGCTTTCCACCGTTGCCGATGGCGGCATAGGCGTTGGCCAGCTGCAGTGGCGTGCCCAGGTAGCTCCCCTGGCCGATCGCCAGCTGGATCTGGTCGAAGGGCCCGTAGGGGTGAATCTCGCCATCCCAGCGCTTGGCCTTCTGGAAATACTCCTGATCGGGCAGGATGCCCGGCTCATCGGCCAGGTGCCTGATCCCGGTCGACTGGCCGAAGCCGAACTCCCGCACCAGATCGGTGAGGGCGTGCTTGTCCTCGCTGGTAGACGTTGATCGAGAGCGGCATGTAGGTCGTGTTGCAGCTGAAGGCCATCGCCTGCAGCAGGTCGACGAAGCCGGGCAGCATGTGCTCCAGGTAGTTGCGGAAGGTGAAGCCGGAGTAGGTCCAGGTGCCGTTGCAGGTCATCCGCGTCGCCGGCGACGCAACGCCGGTCTTCAGCGCCGCGCGCCAGGGTGAAGACCTTGAACGACGAGCCGGCCGGATAGGCGGCCAGGGTGGCGTGGTTCAGCCGCGCGGCGTCCGACGGCGCCGCCAGCGGCGTGCCGGACAGGGTGGTGCCGATGGTCATGGCGTTCGGGTTGAAGAGCGGAGCCGATGACAGCGCCCACACGTCGCCACTCCGCGGGTCGATGACCGCCGTGCCCGCCTCGTTGTAGCCGGCGATGACCGCATCGGCGGTGGCCTGCATGCCGGGCCGAATGGTGATGGTCACGTTGGCCCCGGGGACCATGTCTCGGCGGAGCACCGCCACGGGGTCGCCCTCGGCGGGAACCGCCTGCAGGACGAAGCCGGGCGTGCCGCGCCAGCAGGGCATCGGCTCCCTGCTCGAGCCCGCTGCGGCCGATCAGGTCGTCGCGTCGGAGCCCCACGCGCTCGCCCAGGCGGACGTCATCAGGCGTGGCCGGGGTGGCATAGCCGATGGTCTGGCCGGCCAGCCACTCCTGCGGATAGACGCGCGCGCCGTCCTCGCGCGTGCGCGCGAACACCGTCCCGTCCTGGGCGACGATGCTGCCCCGCACCGGCTCCTCGCGACGCAGCCGGAAGCGGCCGCCGTCGCCGAGCTCCGGGAACAGCATCGCCGGCTGCCAGCGAACCTTCCACCCGTCCTGCGAGGCAACCATCAGCAGATCGCGATCGAGCTCGACCTCCCCGAAGAGCTCGGTCGTCACACCCAGCGCCAGTGCCGCCTGCAGGCCGAGGCGCGGACCGTCGAGTGGCGTGTCGGGCGGCGCGGGGGACCCGATGGGTGTGGGCTGCGGCGTGCCGGTGGGCGTCGGATTGGCCGATGGGTCCGCCGTGGGGACCGGCGATGGAGTCGGCGGCGGCAGGTCCGGCGGGCGCGGGGCCGCCGGCAAGACAACCCGCTCGGGCTCGCCGAGGGTCCAGGTCATGTCCTCCACCCCCGTCAGCCGGCGGAAGTCGACGAGCAGCCTGCGGAAGTCGGCCTCCGAGACGCGTGCCTGGTCCTCGGCGGCCAGCATCGCGTACATCTCCTGCCAGCGGGCTGCCCGCCATGCCTGCAGGAAGGCGGTCATGGCGGCCGGGGCGTCGTCGAGGGGCGCCGCCGGTCCGGGCGTGGGAAGCGGCGTGGGGTCCGGCTCCACCGTGGCGCAGCCGGCCAGGACGCGCCAGGACCAGGACCACGCCGAGGCCGCGCTGCCTCCCCCGCCCGCCGATCATCGGGCCAGCATCACGCGGCGAAAGCCCTCGGCCGCCCGATAGCCCGGTCCGCTCACCGAGCTCTTCCGCGCGGCGGCGGAGCCAGCGCTCCGTCTCGGCGAAGTCGTGGAACTGGCTGCGGTGGTGGGCAAGCGCCGCGATCTTGCGCTCGATCGTGTCGCCGATGTCCACGATCTGGTTCGCCTCGTTGGTGCTCCACAGGTACAGCTCGGCGACCTTCCAGGCAGCCAGGCCGCCCTGCGATGTGCTGCGGGAAGTTGAGCGGATCGCGGGCGGTCGGGTAGACGGCGTCGACGGTGACCTGGCCGACGGCCCGATGATCGGGATGGTTGACCCACTCGTTGTTGACGAACACGACCGTCGGGTCGTGGGTCATCACCGCCTCCGGCCGGAACGATCGGATGGCGAAGGTCACGCGCTCGCGCAGCCGCAGGCTCGGCTCGACCTGCCCGTCCGGCTCGTCCAGGAAGTCGACCCCGGTGACACCGATCTCGGCGGCGGCCGCCCGCTGCTCCGCCTCGCGGGCGCGGCCGATGGCCGCCGGGTCGGCCGCCGGGTCGTCGCTGCCCTTGTCACCACGCGTCATGACCAGGTAGCGCACCTCCGCCCCCTCCCCCACCCAGCGCGCGACGGTCCCCGCCGCGCCGAACTCGATGTCGTCCGGGTGCGCAGCGACAACGAGAACGCGGTCTGGAGTCGGCAGTCGATCGTTTGGCATGCTGGCTGGGTGGGCGCCATCGTAGCGGAGGCGCTTGACGCGCGTTCGACAGCGGGCTCAGTCAGCGACGCGGACTGGCTCCGGGGCGGGATTGCTGTTGGGCTGCATCGGCACCGGCGCCATCCGGCGCGGCGCCGCCAGCCGGACGAGGCGATCCTCGGGCGCCCGCAGAGCACCCTCGGCCCAGGCAACCACGTCGTCGTCATGGGTGAAGAGCACGACCTGCCGCTCCGCGCTGAGCCGATGGAGCACGTCCAGCATCTGGACCTTGCGCTCTGCGTCGGCCTGGGCGGTGACTTCGTCGAGGATCAGCGGGGCTCGCTCATCGGTGGTGACCAGGTGCTCGGCCATGGCGACCCGCAGCAGCAGGAAGATCTGCTCGCGGGTCCCTTCGGACAGCAGGCGAGCGGTCCGCCACTGCCCAGATGCCTGCTCCTTCACGGTCACGTTGAGGTCGGCCGGGTCCACGCTGATCTCCGAATAGGCGCCGCCGGAGACGATCGGCAGCCAGCGGCCGACTGCCTGCCCAAGCACCGGCGCCAGGTCGCGGTGGACGCGGTCCTGTGCAGAGCGCAGCAGCCGCAGCGTGGCGTCGATGGTGGCCGCCAGCTCCTGGACGCGATCCAGCTCGGCGATGGCCGACTCCGCCGCCTCCTCGGCCTCGGCCACGTCGGGCAGCCCGTCGCGGCGCACCTGCAGGCTGCCATTCGCCAGGTCGAACTCGCGCGACAGCGCTGGCCGCCTCGTCGCGCAGCGCCGAGAGATGGCCCTCCGGATCCGCCAGGTCCGCCAACGCCACGCTGCCCGGCGGCAGGGCCGCCGCCAGATCGGTCGCGCGCTGCCGTCGACGCGTCGCCTCCGCCTGAAGCTCTGCCAGCGTTCCGCCGTCGAGCAGGGCCTGCAGCTGCTGCCACTCGGCGAGTGCCTGCTGGCCGCGTCGCAGCTCATCGCCGCGCGCCGCTCGCCACGCCTCGAGCGCGCGCACGAGTGCCTCCGGCTCGCCGACGGCATCGATGCCCGTGGCGGTCGCCGCGTCCACGAGAGCGGTCATGGCGCCGTCTCGCCTGGCCAGCGCCGCCTCGCGCGCCGCCTCCGCCGACTGCCGGCCGGCCAGCTCGGCGCGTAGCGCATCGCCTCGCGACGCCAGCGTTGCCTGCTGGGCGCGCGCCTCGCAGGCGGCGAGATAGGCATCGGCTGCCTGGCGGGGGTCCTCCGCCTCGGCGAGGGCGACACCGCGGTCGGACAGCGCCTCGCGCAGGCGCGTCATTGCAGCTGCCTGGCGCGTTCGCAGGGTGGCCAGCCGCGCATCCCAGTCCGACGCGCGCGCAGCCTGGTCCGCCGCTGCGGCCATTCGATCGGCGACCTCGTCGATCGCGGCAGGATCCTCTGCCAGGCCTCGTCGAGCCGCCTCCGCAACGGCGTCGGCCCGGTCCCGCTCGGCGTTGGCGAGCGCCAGGCGATAGGCAGCCACCGTGGCATCGGCATCGCCGCTCGGCGCCTGACCCCGCGGTCCGGCGCCTGACAGCACGGTCGCCGGCGACGACCCGCCGCCAGGCCCGCGCCCAGCAGGATGGCCGCCGGGATGGTCGAACCCGTGGCGAACAGGACGGCGGCGGCCAGCATTCCGAGTGCGGCGGCAGCAAAGAGGATGGTCGAGCGACTGGGGCCCAGGCTCGGCGCCGACCGCCCCTCAGACAGCGACGCGGGCGGCGCGGGCAGCTGGGGTGTGCGCAGGCGCCGGGCCAGCTCACGCAGCGCGCGGACCTCGCGCCTCGGATCCGGCGCCATCCGGCACCTGCGGCCGATCGCCGAGCAGCGCGACCGACTCGCCGGCGAGGTCAACGGAGCGCAGCGCTTCGGTGATCGAAGCGTGCGGACGAGTGTCGCCAACCGGAGCCGCCGGGAGGCTCGCGATCTCGTCCGAGATCGCGGCGGATGTGCGACGTCGAGTTCCGGCACCTCCGGCCGGCCAGCCCACGCCTGCAGGGCCGCCGCCACGCGATCCGCCTGCTCGTCGCGGGCGGCGAGCGACGGCGGCTGGGCAGGGTAGCGGGCTGCCAGCTCCTGCGCGCGGGCCACGCGCGCGGCGGCCTCGGCCGCCAGCATGCGGGCGTGCGCTGCCTCGGCCCCGGCCAGGTGCCGACCGAGCCTCGGCGGCGCGCAGCTCCAGCTCCTCCACCGTGGAGCTTCGTTCCAGGTAGTCGGCGTGCTGCCGCCGCGCCTCGGCGAGGTGCGCCTCCGCCGCGGCGACCCGGTTCTTGGCAGTGCGCAGCGGGCCCTTGGCGGCCACCGTGTCGGCACCCACCGCGTCGCGGCGGAACTCCTCCAGCCGGGCGATCGCCTCGGCCGCCGTCGCGTCGGTGCCGCGCGTCGCGGCGGCGCGCTGCATCTGTTCCTGCAGGCCTTCGGCGGCGTCGGCGACGGCCATGATCTGGGACTGCCCGACACTCACCGTGGCGGCGAACGAGTCGCGATCGAGGCCGAGCCAGCGCGACGCGTCCGGCGTGCCATCCATGATCTCGTCGGAGACGTCGCGGCCCAGGGCCACGTCGACCGCGCGGCAGGCGACCTTGCCGGCCAGGTCCTGGCTGATGTCGATGGTGCGGCCGTCATCCAGGCCCAGCCGCGCCTCCACCTCCCAGCGATCGGGAAGGTCCCAGGGCCGATGGCGTTCGGCCAGCTGCCGCTCGGCCAGCGTGCCGGGACCCTTGCCGCGGCGCACGCCGGTGATCGCCAGTCGCAGCGCGGCGTGCCAGCTCGACTTGCCCGACTCGTTCGGCCCGGCGACGACGCTCAGGCCCGGGCCGAGCTCCAGGACCTCGTTCTGGAACGGGCCGAAGGCCCTGGCGACGACGCGGTCGATGCGCATGGTCAGGCCACCTCCAGGTCGGCACGGCCCTCGAGGGCGCGCAGCCCGGTGAGCACCACCTTGCGCCGCGTCTGGTCGTCGCCCAGCTCCTCCAGCGCGTCCCGGACGAACTGGCCGCGAACCGTCGCCTCGGCGGCGATGGCGTCGAGGTCGTAGCCGAGACCGATGCGGCCGGCGCGCACCTGCAGCCCGTCGAGGTGCGGTCCCGAGCCGCTGAAGCTCGTTCAGGTCCAGCGTGACGCCGGGCGCCAGCTCCCCTTCGACGGTGACCCGCACGCAGCCGGCCAGTCCGGCGATGGCTGCCGCCACCGCTTCCTGCACATCGTTGGCGTGCCGCGCCTCGTCGATCGAGACGGTGACATCCGCCACCTGGCTGACCGCGACCCGGCGGCGCTCGCGCTCGACGGTGCCGTCCGCCTGGACGTTGACCAGGACCGCGCCGCGGTCGCCGTCCTCGCCGAACTCCAGCGGATCCGGGTTGCCGGGGTAGGTGTGACGCTCCGCGTCGCGCGGCAGGTGGTAGTGCCCCAGGAAGGCATGGCCGATGCCGGCCGCGGCGATCTCCGACGCATCGAACGGCGCGTGCGGCTGCTTTCCAGCCTCCTGCCAGCCGAGCAGGCTGCGTTCCGAGGCGTGCGCCAGGGCCAGGTGGATGCCGTCGCGATCCGGACGGAAGCCGGCGAAGAAGCCATCCGTGTTGGCCGGCGCGCGGTGGGCGGCGCCCCACAGGGTGAGGCCATCGGCCAGCGTCAGCGGCGTCGAGGCTGGCCTCCTCGAAGAGATGCACGTTCGGCGACCACTCGGTCACCGCGTACGGGCTGCGCGCCGACAGCCAGTCGTGGTTGCCGGGCGCCAGCACGATGCGGCGATCCGTGCGCGCGAAGCTGGCCTGCAGGAAGGCGATGGTGTCCGGCGTGACGCGGTCGTGCTCGAACAGGTCGCCGGCGCACAGGACCGCGTCGACGCGCTCCGCATCGGCCAGGGCCAGGATGCGGGTCAGCGTTTCGCGACGGTTCGCGCGGCGCAGCCGGGCGGTCTCCGGCCGAGCCCAGGCAAACGGAGCGTCGAGGTGCAGATCGGCGAACAGCAGTAGCTTCACTGCCAGCGAAGCGTACTGAAGGTTGCGACAGCTAGACGGTCACAATTGACCGAGGAGGCAGGGCCGAGGCTAGCTTGCTCGCCTCGCGCTCGTTGATGAGCTGCACCACCAGCAGCACCGCCGCCACCACCAGCAGCAGGTTGACCAGCGGTCCCCACTGCAGGAGCAGGCCGATGAACCAGGCCACCAGCGTGATGGCGATCAGCGTCCAGATCATCGGCCGCCTCAGGCCGCCAGCGCGCCGAGCAGCAGGTCGACGTGCTCCATCGGCTTCACCCGCTCCAGGACGTGCTCGATCTTGCCCGTCGGGACCGATGATGAAGCTGGAGCGCTCGATGCCCATGTAGGTCTTGCCGCGGGCTTCCTTCGAGACCCAGACGTCGAACTGCGTCGGCGACCGCATGGCCCGGGTCGGCCAGCAGCCGGTAGGGCAGCTCGTACTTGGCGCGGAACTTCACGTGGCTGGCGACCGAATCCGGCGAGACGCCGAAGACCTCGACGCCGGTGTCCATGACGCGCTCGAAGTTGTCGCGCAACGAGCAGGCCTGGGCGGTGCAGCCGGGCGTGTCGTCCTTCGGGTAGAAGTAGAGGATGTAGCGCTCGCCGAGCTGGCTCTCGCGGCTGACGGTGGTGCCGTCGTCGGCCTGCATGCTGAAGTCCGGGGCGTCCTCGCCCGGCTGCGGCTTCATCGGCGCATCCTAGCGCACGCCATCGGTCATCTCCTCGATGGCGACCAGCACCGGCGGCAGCTCGACGGGCCGGATCCGCGCGGCCAGGTCGGCGGCGATCTCGACCACCACGCTCGTCGCCCGCTTCCGCCAGGTCATGCCCGGCCCGCGGCGACCACGCGTCGCGACATCTCGTTGCCCGCCCGCGGCCAGCGCCTCCGCCAGCAGGGCCGATTCATCCGGGTCGGCCCAGGCGTCGTCCGCGCCATGGACCAGCGCCACCGACCGATGCAGCATGGTCGCCAGCGCCAGCGGCGGGGTGTGGATCGCCTGCTCCATGCCGGCCAGGTCCAGGGCCACCGGCGCCGCTCCGCGGATGGGCAGGCCAAGCGCGCGCCTCGCGGCGCTCGGCGCGTTCGATGATCTCCTCGCTCCAGCGGTCGAGCGCCGCCACGACCGGGTGCTGCCGGTCCGTGCCCGTGCGACTGCGCTCGGCCACGCCGCGCCGCAGCACGTCCCGCCAGGAGCGGGCGGATGGACCGATCAGGGTCAGCGCGCTGACCGCCGGGTCGCCGATCGCCACGCTGAGCGCGAGTGCGGCGCCCTCGCCGTGGCCGACCATCCCCGTCCGGCGCAGGTCGAGCTGCGGGTGGCCGCGGATGGCGGACAGCATGTCGCGCGCGTCGTCGATCCGGGTGAAGAGCGACGCGGCCTCCCAGGCGCCGTCGGAGGCGCCGCAGCCGCGCGGGTCGACGCGCAGGCTGGCCACGCCGTGCGTCGGCCAGCGCGTCGGCCAGGCGCGCCAGCAGGCCGCGCGTCGGCCATCGGCGGCCGGGCGCGAACCAGGCGGGGTGGCCGCGCCGGTCCCAGGCGCCGTCTCGGTCGCGCGGCAGCCACGAGGCGAGCAGCAGGACGTTCGGGTAGCGACCGCCGGCGTCGGTCGGCGGACCGTCGGGCAGGAGCAGGCGTGCCCGCCAGGGTTGCCTCGCCGGCCCGGACCGCCAGCGCCTCGGAGCGCGCCATGCGGCCGAGCCTACGCGAATCCGGCGGCATCGGCCGGATCGCTTCAGCCGGCGACGACCCCGACCGCGGATCGGTCCTTGATGATCTGGCCGGCCGCCAGTCGCCCGGGCGCACCCATCACGCAGCCGCCCGGATGCGTGCCCGAGCCGCACTGGTAGTAGCCGTGCAGCGGGGTGCGGTACTGGGCCCAGCCCGGCGCCGGGCGGAAGAAGAACATCTGCGGCGCCAGGAACTCGCCGGCGAAGATGTTGCCCTCCGACAGGCCGACCGTGCGCTCGATGTCCAGCGGCGTCTGCACCTCGCGCTGCAGGACGAGGTCGCCGAAGCCGGGGAAGAAGCGCTCCAGCGCCGCCTGCGCCCGATCGGCCATGCGGCTCGCGCTCCGCATCCCAGTCGCTCTCCCGCAGCTGGTACGGCGTGTACTGCACGAAGCACGACAGGACGTGCTTGCCGGGCGGCGCCATGTCGGGGTCGATGGTCGACTGGATGGCGCAGTCGATGTAGGGATGCTCGCTGTACCAGCCGTACTTGGCGTCGTCGAAGGCGTGCTCCAGGTAGTCGATCGACGGACCGATGTTCATGAAGCCGCGATACAGGTCCGGGCCGCCGCCGAGCACCGGGTGCGACGGCAGGCGCGTCCAGCGCGAAGTTGACCTTGGAGCTGACGCCCTGGAACTTCAGGCGGCGGATGTCCTCGACCAGGTCGTCGGGCAGCTCCCGCGGATCGACCAGCTCCAGGAAGGTGCGCCGCGGGTCGAGCGCGCTGACCACCACGTCGGCGCGCGATCTCGGTCCCGTCGGCCAGCGCCACGCCGGTCGCCTCCCCGTCACGGGTCAGCACCCGCTCGACCGGCGCCTCGAGCCGGATCTCGGCGCCGAACGCCTCTGCCGCGCGGGCCAGCACCTGGGTGAAGCCGCCGTTGCCGCCCTTGTGGAAGGCCCACGTCCCGAACTCGCCGTCGTGCTCGCCCAGGGAGTGGAAGAGCAGGACCAGGCCGCTGCCCTGCGACCGCGGGCCGACCTTGGAGCCGATGATCGAGGACGAGGCCAGGTACCCCTTCAGCAGCGTGGACTCGAAGTAGTCGTCCAGGAAGTCGGCGGCGCTGCCGGTCAGCAGCCGCACCGCGTTGTGCAGCGTCCGCTTGTCCAGGCTGCGCAGCCGCGAGCCGAGGGCCGCCAGCGCCAGCAGCTCCTCCGGGTCGTCGCTGAACGGATCCGGCGGCACGGTGTCGAGCAGCGGCTTGATGGCCTGGCAGACGCGATCCAGGTCGTGGCTGTACTGCTCGTAGGCATCGGCGTCGTGCGGCGAGAGGCGGGCGATCTCGCGCAGCGTCTCGTCGTGGTCGCGGTTGAAGCGCAGGTACTCGCCGTCGTCGCCCGGCGCGAAGCGGGTCGACATCAGCAGCGGCAGGAAGCCGTGCTTCGGCAGCTCCAGCTCCTGGATGATCTGTGGCCGCAGCAGGGACAGCGCGTAGCTGAAGGTGGTGAACCAGTAGCCCGGGCCGCAGCTCCTCGGTGATGGCCGCTCCCCCGACCAGGTGCCGGCGCTCCAGGATCAGCGTCTTCAGCCCGGCCCGCGCCAGGTAGGCGCCGTTGACCAGGCCGTTGTGGCCCGCCCCAATGACGATCGCGTCGTATCGGTCCATGCTCATCGGTCCTTCAGGCGGTCTTGCGCTCCGGGTTGTAGAGCGGCAGCCGGGCGACGTGCGCCGCCACCTGCTCGTAATGGTGGTCCACCGTGAACTCCAGGAAGACGCGGGTGCCGGGCTTGCGCCAGGTCGGGTCGCACCCGCGCCAGCGCGATGTGCTGCTGCAGCACCGGCGAGTACATGATGCTGGTCGCGTAGCCGACGCGGGACCGATCGGCGTCATACACCATCCAGTCCTCGTGCACCGGCCGGTGGTCCTTGGGCGGGATCAGGCCGGCTTCGCGTGTAGGCGCGGTCGTAGTCCTGCCAGTCCACCACCAGCCCCACCATCCGCCAGCGCGACGACTTCTCGGCCCGCTCGCGCTCGAGCGCCTTCCGCCCGATGAACGGCCGGTCGTCGTCCTCCAGCCCCTTGAACATCCAGGCCCAGCCGAGCTCCAGCGGGGTGGACCGATGGGCGTCGTTGAAGGCGAAGCGGCTCGAGTCGAAGTCGGCCCCCAGCAGCAGCAGGCCGGCCTCGATGCGCAGCATGTACAGCGCGCCCATGCCGTACGGCAGCACCCCGTGGCCGTCGGCCGCGTCCCAGACGCGCGTCCCACACCGCGGTGGCGTCGGGCGTGTCGACCCAGATCTCGTAGCCCAGGTCGCCGGTGTAGCCCGTGCGGCTGACCGTCACCGGCCGCCCGGCGATGGTGCCCGCCGTGAGCCCGAAGAAGGGCAGCTCCGTTGGCCTGCCGGGACCAGCCGCGCGAGCAGGTCGCGCGAGCGCGGGCCCTGGACGGCCAGCGCGCCGATGTCCAGGCTGACCTCCTCGACCGTGACCTGCAGCCGCCCGACGCGATCGGCGAACCAGGCGAAGTTGGGCTCGGCGGAGGTGAGCAGGAACTCGTCCGGGCCGCGGTGCTGGATCACGCCGTCCTCCAGCACGAAGCCGCGCTCGTCCAGCCAGGTCGTGTAGTGGGCGTGCCCCGGCGGGCAGCGGCGGATGTCGCGCGCCAGCATGCCGGACAGGAAGCGCTCCGCGTCCCTGCCCGGCGATCCGGTACTTGTAGAGCGGCGAGGTGTCGAAGATGCCCGGCGCTGTTGCGCACGGCGAAGTACTCGAACTTGTCCGAGGCCTGGTAGCGCGTCACCACCACGTGGCCGGACCAGTGCTGCCACAGGCCGGTCTCGTTGAGCGCGCTGGTGCGCTCGTGGAAGGGCGTCGTGCGGATCATCGAGGCGCGAGCATACCGGCCGCGGTCAGGCGAACAGGAACCCCCAGGCGCCAAGCGCCAGGCTGATGCCGATGGCCGCCAGTCCCAGCGCCGCCGCGGCGGCGATCAGCCACCAGTCGCGTCCGCGCCATGCGCTGCGGCCGGGCCACGGTGCGGCAGGCCAGCGCGCCGAAGCCGCGCGCCTCCATGGCGGTGGCCAGCCGCGTGGCGCGCCGAATGGCGCCGACCAGCAGGGCCAGCAGCTTCCCGAACGTAGAGCTGCAGCGGCGCCCAGCGGCGATCGCCCAGCCGCCACGCCGCGCGCGCGGCGCGCCAGCGAGATCGTCTGCCACTCGCCGGCCATGATCGGCAGCAGGCGCACCGCGGCCAGCGCCCCGACGGCGAAGCGGGGCGACAGGTGGAGCTGCTGGATCAGCGAGTCGGTCAGGTCGGTCGGATCGGTGGTCACCACCGCCAGCACGCCGGTGTAGGCGATGGCCAGCACGCGCAGCCCGAGCGCGATGCCGGATTGCAGGCTCTCGGCTGCTCAGGCCGCACCGGACCGATGCGGAACAGCTCGCCGGCGAGCTGGGCGGTCCGAACAGGGCGTTCACGACGCCCACCACCAGCGCGGCGAGCAGGATCGGCCAGGTGCGGGCCAGCAGGGCCGGCCAGGCGAGCCCGGACAGCCAGACGGAGCCGGCCAGGCCGGCCAGGATCACGACCGGCGTGATCGGGTCGACCGACAGGAAGAGGACCGTCATCAGCAGCAGCGCGGCCACCAGCTTGGCCACCGGGTTGGCGCGCGCCAGCAGGCGCTTGCGGGTTCGGGCGCAGCGGCGTGAACAGCCTCATGACGGCACCCCGCTGGTCATCGTCGCCGGCGTCAGGCGCAGGGTGCGATCCGCCAGGGCGGTGGCGAAGTCGCGGTCGTGCGGTGACGAAGGCGATGGCGCGGCCGGAGTCGCGCAGCGCGGCCAGCAGGTCCAGCAGCTCGCCGGCCGTGCGCCGGTCCTGCCCGAACGTCGGCTCGTCCAGGATCACGACCGATGGCGCCGTGGCCGAGCGCGGTGGCCACCGACAGCCGCCGCTTCTCGCCGCCGGACAGGGTGAAGGGATTGGCCTCCGCCAGCTGGCTCCAGGTGCAGGCGCGTCGAGCAGCTCGTCGGCCCGGCGACGCGGCCGCCGGCTCGATCCAGGCCGATCCGCCGCGGCCCGAGCATCAGCTCGTCGCGCACGCTGCCGGTCAGGAACTGGTGCTCGGGGTCCTGGAAGACGGTGCCGACGTAGCGGACCAGGTCCTGGGCCGGCCAGCGCCAGATCGGCTCGTGGCCGCGGCCCCGCGCCAGCGCCTCGCCGGCCACCACGATCCCGAAGGTCGGCGGCAGCAGGCCGGCCAGCAGCAGCGCCAGCGTGGACTTGCCGCTGCCGTTCGGGCCCGGTGATGGCCACCGCCTCCGCGGCCCGGACCTGCAGGTCGGTGCGCGCCAGGGCGGAGAGCACGCTGCCCGGGTAGCGGAAGGCGACCTGCTCGGCCAGCAGCAGCGTCTCCGGCTCGGGGCGGGGCCGGCGCGGCGGGGCGGGCAGCCGGCGATCCGGGACCCAGACCCCGGCCTCGGCCAGCGCGTCGCCGTGTCGGGCGAAGACGTCGTGCGGGCGTCCATCGGCCATGACCCCGCCGCCTGCCTCGATGGCGACGACACGATCGACCAGCGGCAGCGCATCGGCGACGCGGTGCTCGACCATGACCAGTGTCAGGCCCAGCCGCTCGACGCACCGAGGCCAACACCTCGCGGATCGGCCGCGGCGCCGTCCGGATCCAGGTTGGCGGTCGGCTCGTCCAGCAGCAGCAGCCCGGGGCGCAGGGCCAGCACGCCGGCGATCGCCAGTCGCTGCTGCTCGCCGCCGGAGAGCGCGTCGGTCGGACGCTCGCGCCCGTAGCGGAAGCCCACCGCCTGCAGCGCGGCATCCACGCGCGGCCAGATCGCCTCGGTCGGCAGGCAGCGGTTCTCGAGCCCGAAGGCCACGTCGTCGCCGGCGCGCGCCATGATCAGCTGGCTCTCCGGGTCCTGGAAGACGAGCCCGGTCGCCTCGCGCGCCGGCCGGGGCTCGTCGCCGTCGACGGTGCAGGCTCGCCCTCCGGCCTCGCCGGCGTTCGGCTCGAGCAGCCCGGCCAGGGCCAGCAGCAGCGTCGACTTGCCCGCGCCCGACGGGCCGATCAGCAGCACGCGCTCCCCCGGCTCGACGCGCAGGTCGAGGCCGCGCAGCGCCCAGCCTCGGCGGCCGGCGTGCCGCCAGCCCCAGCCGCGCGCCTCGATCGCGACGGGTGCGACGGCGGGCGTGGCTCGCGTCAGGTCAGACCTCCGGTTGCTGCTCTCTCCCGGACGGGAAGGCGGCCAGCACGCCGGTCCGCGCCAGGGCCCGGACCAGCAGCCACGAGCCCAGGCCGGCGATGATCACGCCGCTCAGCAGCATGAAGGCGCCGATGGCGAGCTGCACGCCAAAGGCGAGGTCCGGGTAGTAGATCGGCATGTCGTGCAGCCACTCACCGACCGCGGCGCCGGCGCCGGCCAGCATCGCCACCGGCAGGGCGAAGGAGCGATACAGGAAGAGGGCGAAGACCAGCTCGGCGCCGGCCCCCTGGATCGCGCCCGGAGAGGATGGCGTCCATGCCCCACACCGATCCCAGGATGGCCGACACGGCGGCCGCCACCACCTCGCCGAAGACCGCGGCGCCGGGCTTGCGCACGATCAGACCGGCCAGCACCGCGGGCGCCAGCCACACGCCGGAGACGAGGTAGGCCGGTGGATTGACCGCTCCGCTGAAGAGGGCGCTGGTGAGCACGTTCCAGCCTGCGAAGACCACGCCGAAGGCGACGCCCAGCACGCGGTGCACCACGATGTCGACGGTGCGCCAGCCCTCCTGCGCGGCGGCGGTATGAACGGTTCACGGTTCGGCTCCTTCCTGCCGGGTCTCGACCACCAGCAACGTCCCGCCTTCCAGCGAGACCGATGCCGGCGGCTCCACGACCACGTTCGACAGGCCGCGGGAGCGGCCGATTGAGAGCGATTCCCCATGGAGCGGATAGCGCAGCCCCGCGGTGCGGACGCCCACCGCGTCTCCCCCGATTGGCAGCAGCGTCACCAGGTCGCCGGATGCGCCCTCCAACGCCATGGCTGGCACCCGGCGTGCAGGACGCGGACCAGCTGTGCCGCCGCGCACGATGCGCAGATCGGGCACGCCCGCCAGCTGCGGATCGGCGAGGAGCATCAGGTTGGCGAGCTGGTGGTCCAGGCGCGGCCCGGCCAGTCGCGCCCAGGATCACGATCTCGATCCGCGCCCGAGGCCGAGCACCCCCGCCACCGCCAGCTCGGTATCCGACGCATCCTTGGCGACCGGCGTGCCGCTCGATAGGGACGCCATCCGCCTCCAGGGCGGCGATCAGCGCCGGATCGGCCGAATCGAGGTCACCGACCACCAGGTCGGGCCGGCGGCCGACCGAGGCCAGCCAGGCGGTCGCCGCCGTCCACGGCCACCACCCGGTCCGCGTCCGCCAGCCAGCGCACGTCGGCCGGATCGGCCTCGCCGCTTGCCACCAGGACGGCTCGCATCTTCGTTGCCCGCCTCCACATCGCATCCACGGCTCGCCGAAGACACGACAGACGGCGCACCTCGCAGGCGCGCCGTCGGCAACGATCCACATCGACTTCCTTCGCTGGCATGACCCAGATCAGGTTCGAGGGTCTGCGGCTCGCCGCACTCTCAGCGCACCCTGGCGCTCCCCTGTCGCTCTTCGGTTGTCGGGTCGAGCGTAGCACGCTCGCGTCAGGGTTCCCTCCGGCAGGCGCAGGTCGATGCGGCGTCCGCTCCCCTCCGCGCTCGCCGACCAGCGCCAGCTCCAGCGTCTCGCCGTCAGGCGTCGTGAAGCGGATGACCGCCACGTTGCCACCGGGGAACCGCCCCTGGATCGCGAACCCCGCGGCCGGCAGGGCATCGAGGTAGAAGTCGTACACCTCGGGGCCGATGGCATCGACCACCCAGCGTGCGATGACCCCGGCACCGGCCGAAGGCGGATCGGCGGCCACGCGCACCCGGCATCACCGGGAGCCCGTCGGGAACGGCCGGGGCCGAGGGACTGTGCCGTCGGCGTGCCCCGGCAGTCTCCGCGCCGACGGAGATGCCGCGGCACTCGTGACTGGCGTCGAGGTGGATTCGGCCGTGGCACCCGGGCAGGCGTGCATGCGGCCGCGCTGACGGCGGCGATCAGCAGGGCGAGGCCCGCAACGGACCTGCGCATGTCGATCCTCCAATGGAGCCCGGGAGGCCGGTCGCGGCCTCCCGGGCGATACGGCTCACTCGGACAGGTTCGAGACGATGATCGGTACGTGGAACCCTCCCAGCTGGTTGTGGTCGAACCAGTGCACGCCCTGGGACAGCAGGTTGAACGTCTCGTCGTAGCTGCCCGCCGGCGCGCCGCCCCGGATGCCGAAGGTGAAGCGGCCGATCTGGTCCGGACCGACGACGTTCTGCTCCACGCGCGTCGCCAGCCAGCTGCTCGTCCAGTCGGATGCCACGAACGGGCTGGCGTGCTGCGCCGGCTTCCAGGTGCCGAGCACGATGCGGCCCGGCCATGGCCCGGACGCCATGGCCGGCCGCCCATGTTGCGGAACTCGACCCAATGCGTGATCGTGCGGCCCTGTCGCACGATCTCGGTGCCGGCTGTTGCTCTCCCGGCTGTAGCTGGCCGCGAACGGCACGCGGCCGGGCCAGGTCGTCCACAGGCGGTTGAACATCGGGTCGGTCGTAAGGAGGAACGTTGCCCGACTCACGCAGGACCTCGAAGTGCAGGTGCGGCCCGAAGCAGATGCCCGCTGCAGCCGGACAAGCCGACCTTCTGCCCGAAGACCACGTCCTCGTCGAAGGCGACGGCGATGCCGCCGTCCGGCCGGCTGGCCAGGTGGTAGTAGAGGGTGTGCCGTCCGTCGCTGTGCGCGAACGCGCACGAAGTTGCCGAAGTTGCCGAACTGCTGCGTGCCGTAGCCGCCCTCCGTGTCGGCGACCACGCCTGCCTTGGCGGCGGCCACCTGGCTGCGCAGCGGCATCGGATAGTCGAGACCGGTGTGGTTGTCGTAGACGCGGCCCGGCGTGCGGATCGGCGTCGAACCAGGTCTTGCCGGTGTAGTCGAGCTGGATGCCCACCCGGGGATCGCGGTCGACGCCGTACAGCAGCGTGACGTCACTGTCGTAGAAGGGCAGCGTGTAGTCATCGACGGCCTGGACCGAGCCTGCCACGAGCAGCTGGGTTGCGGCCGTCGCGGCCAGCATCAGCGGAGCACGCCGCACGGCGCGAGCGAGGTGGCGCAGAAGCAGATGGCGGCTCATGGCGCGCACTCCACCGCGCATGCGGCGAAGTCGAGCTGCGTGGAGAAGGTGGCGATCAGGTCGCCGTCTGGTTCGACCAGCTGCGTCCCGCTCGGCAGCTCCACCAGCAGCGCCTGCCCGTCGGCGGAGAAGCGCGGATGGGTGCCGGCCGCGATGCGCTGTGCTCGGCCATCGGGCAGCCGCTGGTGGAACACGCTGCCGGCCCGTTCCCACGCGACGGCCGTCGCCGATCGGTCGATCGTCACGTTCACCGCATCGGCTCCGAGATCGGCCATGACGGTCGCTCGATGCCGCTGCCGAGCCGCAGCACCACGGTGCCGGTGGGCCGATGGGCGATCGCTGCCAGGCTGCCGCCGGCCAGGGGCTGGACGCCATAGACGAGGGCTTCGGTCGTCAACGGCATCGCCGCGCCATCCGCCATGACGCGCACCAGCTCGGACCGGTAGGGCGCCTCGACCGATGGCACCTGCAGCGCCAGGACCGCCCCACCGGCCTCTACCACCGGCTGGCCGATGAACGGTCCGGCGGCGATCTGCTGCGCAGCGCCGTCGGCAGCGGCCACGTGCCACAGCCCGCCTCGGCCGTCGATGGCAGCCAGCCACGACCCGTCAGGCGAAAAGGCGGCGGCGATCAACCCGGGCAGCTCGACCTGCACCTGCGACCCGTCCGCCGCGGCCATGATGAGCGGCGTGGTCTCCGGCCCGATCTGGCCGGCGACGGCCGCCATGGTGGCATCCGCCGCGACGGCCAGCAGCTGATTGGTGCCTGCGCCGCGAGTGGCCGAGATGGTCGATGGCACGCGGACCTCGGCCAGGCCGGCGGCGAGGTCGTCGTGGCGGGCGATGACGATCGACTGTCCGTTCTGGGCAGCCTCTGATGAGGAGACGCGCGACACGGCGGGCGCGCGCTCGGCCACCGCGCTGCCGAGCATCAGGCCCGACGCGAGGGGCAGCAGGCCCAGGATGAGGGCCAGCCGGCGGCTGGCCCTCCGAGCGGCGTCGCGCGGCCCGGGGCCAAGGCGTTGGCTCTGATGCCGGCGAACGCGGCCGGCGGTCCCGCGCCGTGGGGCGCGGGCGATGGCGGTCATGACGGAACCTCCGTGGCGGGAAGCGCGGGGAACGAGACGGCGACGGACGTTCCTGTGGCGGCGGTGACTCCTTCGTGGCGAGGCCATGTCGCACGCTAGCGACCGCCGCTTACCGCCGGCTTATCGGGCCATAATCGCGCGCCCGATGTCTCCCCTCCTGCCCGCCGGTCTCTTGCTGCTGGCCGTGCTGGCCACCGCCGGCGGACTGGTCGCCATCCGGCGTTCGGGTGCCGAGCAGGCCATCGCTCGCCGCCTGGCCGGGGCGCGGCAGGTGCGCCTGTCCGAGCTCTTTTCCATGCGTGACCTGCCCGCCCGCCCCGTCCGCATCGCAGGCCGCATCCGCTGCCCTGACCCCATCCTGAACGCCCGCGGAGAGCGCCTGGTGGCGCGCCACCGGGACGTGCAGGTCCAACCTGCCGGCCGTGGCTGGCGGTCGATCGAGCGGATCCGCGAGTCGCGTGGCTTCGAGCTGTGGGACCACGGCGGCTCCCTTCCGGTGGACCCGTCGCAGGCGGCCGAGCCGCTGGTCGTCATCCCGCACGTCTGGCGCGGCAGCACGCACCGAACTGGAGGACCCCTCGCACCTGGCAGCCGTCGAGCGGCTGGGTGGCGGGCCGATGCCGGCGCGCTCGGTCACCCGCACGGTGAGCGTCGTCGAGCGGTTGCTGCTGCTGGCCAACGTGGTGCGGGACGAGGCCGGCGCGCCATGGCTGCGGCCTCCACCGGGCGGCTACGTGATCTCCGCGCTGGAGCTGGACGACGCCATGCGCCTGCTCGCCGGGCCGCATCGGCGGGTGCTGCTCGCGGGCTACGGTCTGCTGGGGCTCGGCCTGGTGGCGGCGCTCGCGGCGGGCATCCTGTACCTCGTCGCCCGCTAGCGAGGACCACGGTACGGGGTCCCATCGGGACCAACGGGGCATACGTCGCGCCGCCTTGCCACTTCTACCATCTGTTCACCGGTTCCTAACAGAACCTCCATTCGTTGAACTGGGGTGCGAAGCAACCAGGTGCCCACGCCATCGCGCGACCGGGGGAATGATCTCGATGGGCTGATCAGCGTTGCCCAGGCTGCCGCCCTGCTTGGCGTCCACCCGAACACCCTGCGCGCCTGGACCGATGCGGGCCGGCTGACCGCGTATCGCATCAACGCCCGCGGCGACCGCCGCTACCGGCGTGGCGACGTTGAGCTGCTGCTCGCCGAGGGCGGTGACCCGCCTGACTATCCACCGTCGTACGACGGCAGCCCTTCGCGGCGTGACGTCGAAGGTCGCCGTCTTCACGCGCCTGGCGCAGGGCAGCGGGCCATCCGCCACCCCGGCCGCGGTCTGCCGCAGCGCGATCGAGGTGCTGCGCACCAGCCTCGGCGTGGCGCGGGCGGCGATCTACCTGGTGCACGAGGCACGTGGCATGAACCTCGTGCTCGAGACGCACGCGGGCTACCAGAGCCCTCCGCCGGCCACGCTCGATGCCTCGTCCATCGATGCCGGTGTGGTGAACGTCCGCAGCGATGGCACCCGAGCGCAGCTATCGCTGCGCGCCGCCGGCGAGCGGGTCGGCGAGCTGATCCTTGAAGACGAGGCCGGCGGTCCGCTCACCGGGCGGAGCGACTCCTTCCTGCGCAACGTGGCGGGAGCGATCGCGGCTGATATCCTGAACGCCAGGGTCCTGGGCCGCGCCCGGCGCGAGGTGAGCCGCTCGCGCGCCCTGCGTCACGTGACCCAGGAGCTGACCGGCCAGCTGGACCTGGCGGCGGTCCTCGACGACATCGTTGACCGGACGCGGTCGCTGTTCGACGCCGAGAAGGCCGGCCTGTGGCTGCTCGACGAGTCGGATCATCCGTTCAGTCGCGCGGCCTCGCGCGGCCTCGGCGAGGAGTTCCATTCCCGCGTGCACGGCCTGACGCTGGCCGACGCCGCGGTCGGCGTACGCGCCGTTCGTGAACGACGAACGGCCGTGGTGCGCGAGGCAGACACGCGCGGCGGCGTGGGGGCGATGCAGGGAATGTATGCCGCGGAGGGGATCAAGACGGTCTGCCTGGTGCCGCTCGTCATCAACAACCGCGCCGTGGGCCTGCTGGGCCTCTACCACGCGCGCGATCACGAATGGCCGGAAGACGAGCTGGCGCTGGCGCAGTCCTTCGCCAACCAGGCGGCGGTCGCCATCAGCAATGCGCGGCTGTATCGGTCCGTGGCCGACCAGGCGGCCCGTATTCGCTCCATCCAGGACCTGTCGGCCCGGCTGAACCGCCTGACCGATGTCCAGGCCATCGCCGATGCGATCGTGGCCGAGGCCAGCGCCCTGGCCGCATATCACGACATCCGCGTCTATACGGTGGAGTGGGAGCACGGCGTCTGCGAGCCGGTCGCGTTCACCGATCGGCTGCTGGGTGACGGCGACTTCAAGGAAGCCCTGCGCGTGGACATCGGCGAGGGCTCCTTCACCGGCTGGGTGGCCGAGCACGGCGAGCCGATCCTCGCCAACGACGCGCTGAACGACCCGCGCGGACTCACCATCGAGGGCACCGATGACATCGAGGAGTCGATGCTGGTGGTGCCGATGCTGTTCGAGGGCCGATCGGTGGGCGTGATCGCCCTGTCGAAGCTGGGGAACAACCAGTTCAGCAACGACGACCTGCAGACGATGACGATCTTTGCCGGCTACGCGGCGCAGGCCATGGCCAATGCCGGCGCCTACGAGCGGCTGGAGCTGCAGTCGGCCGAGCTGGCGCGCCAGCTGCAGTCGCAGCGCCGCCTGCTCGAGATCAACGAGCGCCTGCTGTCGACGCTCGACCGTGCCGACGTGCTGGAGACGATTGCCGACGGCCTGAAGGCGGTGGTGCGCTACGACAACCTGTCGATCTACCGCGTCGACGAGGGACAGCGGGTGCTGGTGCCGGTGCTGACGCGCGAGCGGCATGAGGAGGAGGTGCGCCGCTACGTCGTGCCGTTCGGCCAGGGGCTGATGGGATGGGCGGTCGAGCACGGGGAATCCGTGCTGGCCAACGACGCCCTCACCGACGAGCGGGCCATGCAGATCCCGGGCACCCCGGACGACCCGGAGGCGCTGGTGGTGGTCCCGCTCGTGGCCGAGGGCGATGTCATCGGCTGCATGAACATCTCGCGCGTCGGCGGCCCGGAGATCTACTTCAGCGACGCCGACTTCGAGCTGGTCAAGCTGTTCGCCGGCCAGGCCTCGATCGCCCTGCGCAACGCGGACGCCCACCAGGCGATCGCCATGCGTGCCGAGACCGATGCGCTGACCGGGCTTGGCAACCACGGCGCCTTCCAGCGAACGCTCTCGCGAGGTGCTGGGCCAGCCCGAGGCCGGAACCGAGGCCGATCGGCGCCGCGCCACGCCGCCGACCGGACCGGTGGCGCTGCTGATGATGGACCTCGACAACTTCAAGGCCTACAACGACCGGCTCGGCCACCCGGCCGGCGATGCGCTGCTGCACGCCGTCGGCGCCGCCATCTACGGCTCGGCGCGCGGCGAGGACCGCGTCTTCCGCTATGGCGGCGACGAGTTCGCCGTGATGCTGCCGGACGTCGACGCGCATGGCGCCGAGGCGATCGGCGAGCGGGTGCGCCAGGCAGTGGCGCGGCTCACCGCCAACGAGGCCGCCGCGGTGACGATCACCGTTGGCGTGGCGGCATATCCGAAGGATGCGCTCGACAAGAACGACCTGATCGCCGCCGCCGACATCGCCCTCTACCTTGGCAAGCAGTCCGGCGAGGATCGCGTGGTCCGCGCGGACGAGGTGCCGCACGAGATGCGCGACCTGCGCAGCACCCTGGACCGCCTGGCGCGGGCCGCCCTGCTGCATCCGGACGACGCCCCCACGGTCGACTCGCTCGTCGAGCAGGCCACGCTGCTCAGCCACGCGACCGAGCACGGCCAGGACACCGTCCGCGACGCGCTGCTTGGCGTGGCGCGGTCGCTCGACGCGCTCGACCCGGCGGCCATCGGTCACGGCGAGCGGGTCGGCCGGCTGGCCGGCCTGGTGGCCCGCAAGCTGGGCTGCGACGAGGGCACGGCCGACACGGTCGAGCTGGCGGCGCGCCTGCAGAGCCTGGAGGGAGTCGGCGCCGATGAGCTCGAGCCGATTCCCTCGCTGCGCGAGGTCAGCGAGATCGTGCGCTGGCATCGCACCGGCGGCCCGCTGGAGCAGAGCCCGCTGGGCGCCCAGGTGCTGGCGGCGGCGAACGCGTACGACACGTTGGTTGCGTCTCCTGATGGAACGCAGGCCGACCGGCGCTCTGCCATCGACGAGCTGGCTGCCGCCGCCGGACAGCGTTACAGCCCGGCGGTCGTCCGCGCACTGGCGGCCGTGATCGGGGTCAAGCCGCGCATCTCCCGCAGACGGCGCACCAGCGATGACGAATCAGGAGTCCGCGGAGCGGCCTGACGCCCCGACGCGCGATGCTATGATCGCGCCTCCCATGACGAGCCCCCTCCCCGCCGCCGCGCGCCCGGCATCCTCCCGCTCGGCTGCTGCGATCGTGCTGGCGTTGGTGGCGCTGACGGCCTGCGGGACGACCACGCCCAGCCCTTCGGCCAGTCCATTCGGCCATTGCGTCCCCATCCGCCGGGGTGGCCAGTGCATCGGCCTCGCCCAGCCATACGCCACCGACCCCGCGACCCACGCCGGCCTACACGAACCCGCCGGACCCGGAGCTCGCGGCCCTGATCCCCACCCGCGTGCGTGGCGTCAACGTCGAGGTCCCTCCGACCAGCGAGTTCGCCATGACGCCCGGCGACTTTGCCTCCGCCTACGGCGACCTGGGGCTGCAGTTCACGGCCTTGCAGGTCGCCTACGCGAGCAACCCGCGCCTCTCGCTCTACGCCGCCCGGGTCGAGGAGCCGCTGCCGACCACTCGCCAGCTGGAGCCATACCTGGAGACGGCCGGCCGATATGTCGGCATCGCCGGCCTGCATCGCGAGCCTTGGCGCTACCGGACCATCGGCGGGCGCGTGACCTGGGAGCGGCCGGAGGACAACGCCACCGTCGCCGGCACCCACATCTACACCTGGGCCGCCGACGAGTACCTCTTCCTGCTGATTGGCGTGGACGACCAGCTGAATCGCGCCATGTTCGCCGCCCTGCCCGGGGAGCGGGCGCCAGCGCAGACCCCGCGGCCGTCGCCCACCGGTTCGCCCGAAGCGTCAGGCGCGGAGGCCAGCCCCTCGCCCTAGGCGCGCGCCGGTACCATCGCCACGGTGTTCGCCCTGATCGCCTACGGCATCGCCACGGTCGGCAGCCTGCTGGCCGTGATCCTGCGCCTGATCGGCGCCGACGCCACCATCACCTTCGGCGTGAGCGCGGTGGCCATCGGTGGCCTGGCCTACATCCTGGGCCACGCCACCGAGCAGCTGGGCGCCGCGGCTGGCCCGCGAATCGGCGGCATCCTGAACGCCACGGTCGGCAACGTGGGCGAGATCATCATCGCCGGCTTCCTGATCGCGAACAACGAGCTCGACGTGGTGAAGGCCTCGATCACCGGCTCGATCGTCGGCAACCTGCTGCTGGTGCTGGGCGCGTCGCTGTTCGTCGGCGGGCTGAAGAACGGGATCCAGCGCTACGACGCGCAGGCCACCGGCATGAACGCCGCCAGCCTGATCCTGGCCACCATCGGCCTGATCGTGCCCGCCACCTTCGCCGCCATCCTCAACGCCGGGGCCGAGACCGGCGAGGGATCGCCGGTCTTCTTCAACCTGGAGGTGCTGTCGGTCGGCGTGGCGGTGGTGCTGCTGCTGACCTACGCGGCGCAGACCTACTTCTACTTCTCGACGCCGGAGGCCACGGCGCCCGGCGAGCGCGACCGCGAGGAGGAGCAGGCGGCGTGGAGCGTGCGGCGTTCGCTGATGGTGCTCATCGGCTCGGCCGCCGCCCTGACCCTGGTCTCCGAGATCCTGGTCCACTCGCTCGACCCCATGGTCGAGGCGGTGGGCATCAACAAGTTCTTCGTCGGCATCATCCTGATCCCGCTGATCGGCAACCTGGCCGAGCACGTGGTGGGCATCACCCTCGCCTACAAGAACAAGATGGACTTCAGCCTGGTCACGTCGCTCGGCTCGGCCACCCAGATCGCCCTCTTCGCCGCGCCGGTGCTGGTCTTCTTCGGCCTGCTGGTCGGCAACGAGCTGACCCTGGTCTTCAGCCCGCTGGAGGTGGTGGCCGTCGGCGTGGGCACCCTGATCGCCTCGTACATCGCCCTGGACGGGCGGTCGAACTGGGTGGAGGGGCTCCAGCTGATGAGCGTGTACGCCATCCTGGCGATCGCCTTCTTCTTCGTCACGCCCTAGCCGCCGCGGGAGGCGCTGAACGCCGCCCCGGTCTATCATCGGGCCCGTGCCTGACGACGGACTGGGACGGCGATGGGCGTGAGGACCGATGGTCGCGCAAGCGCGACCGCCTGGCACGCCTGCTGAGCGTCGCCTCCATCCTGTACACGCGCGGCTCGGGCGAGACCGGCGTGGCCGTGACCGAGATCGCCGAGCTGACCGGGATGACCACCCGCACCGTCTACCGCGATATCAAGGCGCTGGAGGACGAGCTGGAGATCCCGATCTTCAGCGCCGGCCGCGGGCGCTACGGGATCGAGAAGAAGTCGTTCCTGCCGCCCCTGCCGCTCTCGCTGGCGGAAGCGATCGTGCTGTTCCTGGCCACGCGCCTGATCGCCCGCTGGTCCGACGAGTACGACGAGGCCGTGGTCAGCGCCTTCACCAAGCTCGCCGACCTGCTGCCGCAGCCGATCGCGCGGCACGTGGCCGCCACCATGCTGATCGTGCGGCCGGGCCGGGCCCAACGAGCCGTTCACCCGGAACTTCGCCCACGTGGCGCAGGCCTGGGCCGATGGGCGGGTGGTCGAGTTCGACTACGAGCCGTCCGACGGCGACGGCGCGCCACGCGCGGGTGCGTCCGTACTTCCTGGAGCCCGATGCGGGCAGCCATAACGTCTACCTCATCGGCTTCGATGAGACGGTCGACGCCATGCGCACCTACAAGGTGGAGCGGATCAGGACCTCGACCGTCACCGCCGATCGGTACGAGATCCCCGATGACTTCGACCCGGATGCGTGGCTCGCCCACTCGTGGGGGATCTGGTCCGCCGAGAGCGGCGTCGAGGAGGTGGTGCTGCGCTTCGACGCATCGGCGGCGCAGCGGGTGCGCGAGTCGGTGTGGCACCGCTCGCAGCGGCTGACAGAGCTTGATGACGGCCGGCTCGAGCTGGCCGTGACCGTCGCCGGCATCGTCGAGATCCGCCCGTGGATCCTGTCCTGGGGCGACGCGGTCGAGGTCGTTGCGCCTCCGGCCCTGCGCGAGGCGGTGGCACGCATGGTGCAACGCGCCGCCGATCGCTACACGGGCTGAGGCGCTCGAGATCGACCGCACCATCACTCCTCGTCGACTGGCTGAGCTGGCCGCGGTGGGGATCGGCCTGGCAGTGCTCTTGCTACGTCGGCTGGGACGGCGCCCTCTGGGACCCGCGCTACCAGCTTGGCCTGCACCTGGCGGCAGTAGCCGTCTTCGGCGGCCTGCTGTGGATCGCGCTGAGCGGTGGCGACCTGCCGCGCACGCCGACTGGACATTCCCGATCCTGGCCCTGCTGCTGGCCTTCGGGATCGCCAGCCTGACCGCCTGGAACCCGGGCCTCTCTGCCAGGGCGCTGGCGGCGATCGTGGCCTTCGCCCTGATGCTGCCGGCCGCGCTGCTGGCCCTGCGTCATCGGCCGGACTGGACAGCAGCTGGTGGTGACGGTCCCGATCCTGGCCCTTTCGCTCCACGCGGTCGCGATCCTGGCCTGGCGTCGGGTCGAATGGCTGATGGCCGGCGGCAGCGGACTGCCGCCCGGTGCGGCTCGACCACGAGGGCACCATCTTCGGCGCGCTGGCGGTGCCGGCCTTCGTGGTGATGGGCGCGCTGCCGGTGGCCCTGCTGATCCCGTATCGCCGCCTGCGGCGGGCGATGCTGATCGGGCTGGCGGTGGTGGGCGTGCCGCTCACGCTGCTCTCCGGATCGCGTTCGGCGTGGGTCGCGGCGGCGGTCGCCGGACTGGTGCTGGTCGCGCCGGCCGCCATGCGGCGCCTTCGGCCGAGCTGGTCGGCGCTGGTCTCGCGCTCGCGGCGCCTGACGCCGCGCGACGTGGGGCTGGCGTTGGCCGGCCTCGCCGCTGCTGGCGGTCGCGCATTGCCTTCGTCGCGCCGCGGCTGACCGACGTGCGCTCGCTCGTGTATCGCGGCTACCTGTGGCGCGACACGCTGGCCGCCTGGTCGCAGGACCCGGTCTTCGGCATCGGGCCGGGCAGCATGCCGCTCGCCCGCCAGGCCGCCGCGCCTCCGCTGAGCTTCCCGGTGCGCCAGCCGCACTCGCATGACGTGCCGCTGGGCATCCTCGGCGACGCCGGACTTGGTCGGCCTGGCCGCCGCGCTGGCCCTGCTCCTCACCTTCGTGGTGGTGGCCGGGCCGTGGCGGACACGATCGCTCGCCGGGCCGCGCGGCCTTCGCGGTGCTGATGGGCTTCGCGGCCGGCATGCTGTTCGAGGACCTGACCTTCCTGCCCGGCCTTCAACCTGCTGGTCGATCGCTGCTGGCCGCCATGGCGCTGCTCGATGCCGGCGCCGTGCGCTGGCAGCCGCTCGCCGCGCGCCGCCCGGCTGCCGGCCGCGGTGCTGTCCGGCGTGGCCGCCGTCGCGCTGGTGGCGGTCATGGCAGTGGGCGACGCCGGCGCCATCGCCTACCGCAACGGAACCGATGCCGCCAGCGAGGACCGCTGGGCCGAGGCCAGTGCCGCGTTCCGCCACGCCTCCAACCTCGACCCGTGGAACCCGGCCGGCCCCAAGGCGCTGGCCGTCGCCGCCGACCGGCTGGGCCGGCACCGATGAGGCGCGCGCGGCCGCCGAGGAGGCGGTGCGCGCTCAGCCCCGGGCGATGGCCCGTCGTGGATCAACCTGGCCCTGCTGTGCCGGGAGCAGGGTGACCGTGCGCTGCGCCCGCCACGCCGCCGACCGGGCGGTGGACACCGCCACGCCGCAGGGCCGCGAGCTGGTGAACGCGGCGATCGTCTATGAGTGGCTCGGCGACACCGCCGCCGCCGATCGCGCCTACCGGCCTCTCCATGCTGACCAACTACCTGACCGGGCTGACCCATGCCGTGGCCACGCCCGATCGCGATCGGCGACGCACAGCCGAGCGAGCTGGCCGCCGACGTCGAGGAGCGGAACCTGCTGATCGCGCGGCGGCTGACCGGCGAGCCGATCCGGGTCGATGACTACTCCGGATCGATGGCGCGGGCGCTCGCGGCGGCGATGATCGGCGACCAGGCCACCGCCGAGGACGAGGTGCGCCGCGGCCTGCGCCGCGACCCGTCGCTCCACCACCATGTGGGAGGTCGCGGCCCTGCTGGGGCGGCACTACGGCACCGATGACGGGCGCCTGGAGCGCGTCGGCCGACGCCACCCGCGGGCAGTCGTTGCCGGATCCGTCGCCGCCCGCCGTCGCTGATCTACGACATCGCGACCTTCCGCGCCTACCCCGGGGACGGGCTGGTCACCGGCGCCGAGCGGCTGGTGCCCGACCAGCCATGGCCGTGGGTGATCGAGCCGCTGCTGGCGCCGCCGGGCAGCTGAGCCGCTAGTCGGTCAGCGGCAGCCTCAGGATCAGGGCCAGCGTCGGCCGGGCGCGCGGCTCGGCCGGGATGATGGACGCACGCAGCCAGGCCGGGCCGGCCGGCCCGCCGCGGTAGCGCGCGGACAGCTGTCGCGCTGACAGCCCGTCGATCCCGAGCGTGGCCAGCGCCTCGGCCACCAGCGTTCCGTCGCCCACGTAGCCGTGCCCCACCGTCACCCGGTCGCCGGCCGCCAGCAGCGCCTCCAGCCAGCGGCGCCGCACGCGGAAGGTGCGCCGCGTGACCGGCTGTCCGCCCGCCCACAGCAGGTCGCTGGCGACGTAGGCGGGGCGCCCGGCGGCGGCCTCGCCCGTCCAGCCGGGCCCGCAGCAGGCCGCCGTCCGGCCGGCCATCGTCGTCGAGCACCAGCAGCGTGCCGTCCAGCACCACCCCGTCCTCGCCCAGCTGGCCGAGCAGCTCGGCCATCTCCGGGAAGGTGGCGGTGGCATCGGCCAGCCCATCGGCCTGCAGGCGCAGGCGCCCGCGCTCGACCAGCGCGAAGGCGCGGACGCCCGGCCACCAGGGCTCGAAGAAGTAGTCGGCATCGTCGAAGGGCGCGTCGACCTGGGTGGCCTGCATCGGCACCACCCGGTTCGGCAGGTGGAGCGTCGGCCCCGTCGTCGGACGGCGGGACCGGAAGGTGCAGCTGCTCCGACGGCACCCGCGTGCTCAGGCGGTCTTGCGGCGACGCGCCGCAGGCGCCTCCTCTTCAGCGGCCTTGCGCTTGCGCGCGGTGGTCGGTCTTGGCGCGCGCCGGCTTGGGCTTCTCCGCCTTCTCTGCCTTGGCCGCGCCACCGCGCCGCGTCTCGCGGGCTGCCGCCACGCTGGCCTCCAGGGCGGCCATCAGGTCGCCGATCTTGGTGGGCTCGGCCTGCTTGGCGAGAACGGGCTTCTCGCCGGCGATCTTGGCCTCGATCACCTGCATCAGCGCCTCGCGATACTCGTCGCGCTCCCCGCCGGGATCGAACTCCTCGCCCATGCTGGCGATCAGCTGCTCGGCCATCTTGCGCTCGGCCGGCTTGATCTCGATCTCCTCCTCGGGGAGGTTCAGCTCCTCGAGCGAGCGGATCTCATCCGGCCAGTGCAGGGTCTGGCAGCAGCATGGTCTTGTCGAACGGGTTCAGGGCGGCGAGCTGCTCGCGGTCCTTGAGGACGATCTTGCAGATGGCGGTCTTGTTTGTCTCGGCCAGGACCGACTTGAGCAGGTAGAACGCCTTGCGGCCGATCTCATCGGGCTCCAGGTAATACTGCCTGCTTGACGAAGCGCGCGCCCTTCTCCTCGGCCTCGTCGGTCGGGACGAAGGCCTCGATCTCGATGGAGCGCACCGTCTTGAGCGGGACCGACTCGAGGTCCTCGTCGGTGATGACGACGTACTTGCCCTTGCTCCACTCGTAGCCGCGCACCGTGTCCGAGCGAGAGATGACCTCGTCGTCGACCGGGCAGTAGATCTTCATCTGGATCCGGCTGAGGTCCTTCTGGTGGAGCATGTTGAAGCCGATGCCGCCCGACTCGGTGGCCAGGTACAGCTTCACCGGAATGGTCACCAGACCGAACTGGATCGCCCCCCGCCACATCGAACGCGCCATCTCGCCCTTGCTCCACTCACGTGCGGATCTCCGCCGCCGGCGCGCGCATCGGCACGCGCCAAGCGGGGCGCCATGCTACACCCCGCCCGCAATCGGCCCGGTCTAGGACCATCCCGCCATTGCCCGGCACCGGACGTCTCCGCAGACTGCGTGCCATGAGCGAGCCGACCGCGAGCCCCGTGCCGGCGTCCATGCCGGACGCGGAGGAGCAGCGGGCCTACGTCCTCGAGGACGATCCGGACATCGCTGCGCTCGAAGCCGACATCCTGCGCGATCTCGGCTTCAGCGTCGTGACCTGCACCCGGATCGTGGAGCTGGGCGATCTGATGGCGCTCGCGCTGCCGCACCTGCTGGTGGTGGACGTCATGCTGCCCGATGGCGACGGCGGCGACATCACCGAGCTCCTGCGCGACGCCTGGCCGGGCATCCCGGTCGTGTTCGTCTCCGCGGCCAGCCGTGAGCGGCTGGCCGAGCTGGCGCCGACCGGCCCGGTCGTGGCAAAGCCGTTCGACATCGATGCCTTCCACAGCGCCGTCCTGAGCGCCGTCGAGGCGCCGCGGGCGCTGCGCGCGGTCCCGTGACCGCGGAGGCTCAGCCGGCCGGCGGGCCGGTGTGGGCCGCCAGCCCCACCTCGTCGTCGCCCCCGTCGCGCCGGAGCCGATAGCGGTGGTCGATGGGCACCGACCCCGACAGCATGGCGCTCACCGGGCAGTAGGCCGTGGCCGACAGCTCGATCGACCGCCGCAGCGCCTCGGCCGTCACGTCTCCGGCGACCTGGTGCTCCACCGTGATGGTGGTGAACACCTGCGGATGCGCTTCCGCCTTCTCGGCGGTGACCTCGATCGCGTACGCTCTCGACCCGCTGCCGCTTCTTGCGCAGGATGGCTGGCCACGTCCATGGCCGTGCACGCCGCCAGCGAGGCGAGAAGCGATTCGGTTGGGCCCGGACCGATGCCGCCCTCGGTCGCCGACAGCGTGTCGAAACCAAGGTCGAAGCCCGACTCGGTGGTCGCCTGATGCGCAGGCGATCGCCGGTATCCGGTCCCGGTTCGATGAAGGTCGCGCTCAGGCGCGCGGGTGGTCGGCATGCCGCGAGCGTAGCAGCGGAGGTGGGTCGATGCGCCTGATCCGGCCGGCCCGGCGGCGCGACGAGCGCCGCGTGGCCATCTTCATGTCGCTCGCCATGCTGGGCGTCGGCGTGGCGGCGATCGGCCTGATGGCCCTGCTGCCCGGCGACCGGATCAGCGGCCTGGCCATGCTGGGCATCGCCGCCGCACTGGGCATCGGGATCGGCCTGGCCTGGCTGATCCGGGCCCTGTCGCGCGAGCCACCGCAGCTGGGCGACGACCTGGCGCAGCTGCTGGCGCCGGCCTTCGACGATACCTATGTCCTGATCCTCTCGCCGCGGCTGCCCGACGTGCCGTCCGAGCTGGCGCGCGCTGCTGGTCGGCCCGGCCGGCGTGCGGGCGATCCTCGTCCGCCGCTGGCGCGGCCGCTACCGGGTTCGTGGCCGCGCGCTGGGAGTACGACACCAAGTCGCGCAAGGGCTGGATCCCGTGCCGCACCAACCCGTCCTTCGACGGCGACGCGGCGGCGGAGGCGGTGGCGCGCTGGGCACGGACCGCCATCGACGAGCCGAGCCTGCCGATCGCCCCGGCGGTGGCGTTCCCTCGTCCGTGGAGCGTGATCATCCTGGAGGAGCCGGAGGGCGAGGTCGTCACCACCGACAACGCACCGTGGTGGGCGCAGTCGATCGGGCGCGTCCAGAAGATGGACGCAGCAGCGGGTCGCCCGCTTCGTGCAGGGCGTGGTCGACGCCGTCGAGGCCAGGCACCAGGTCGCCCAGACGGCCGCTCCCGCGCGGGTCTGACCTGACCTAGGTCGGCCTCCCGGTTCGGCGGCGTGCAGCCAGCGCTCGGCGGTGGCGGCGTCCAGCACGTCGGCCAGCAGCTCGTCCGGCTTCTCGTCGTCCGCCACCAGGATCAGCTGCGCCCGCGTGCGCTGGAAGGCGATGGCCACGGCCGTCCGTGCCGAGCTCCGGGTGCGCGGCGCTGGCGATGGTCGCCTCGGTCATGGTCAGGAACCGATCGCTGGCGTTCAGCACGCCGTCCGCCGGGCGGCTGCCGGTCGGGACATGGACCATGCCGGTCAGCCGGAACGGCGGCAGCCCGATCTGGGCGCGCACCGAGCGCTTCGGGATGCGCATCTCGGGTCGCTGTGGCGCGTCCGACTCGGCGGTGATGACCAGCAGCGCCGCGTCCATGTTGACCAGCACCTGCATGGCGCCGATGGTGGCCGTCGGATCGGCGTACTCGCTGATCGTCGCCTCGTCCAGGTGCAGGTGCGTGTTGGCGGCCTGGTTGGCGATGTCCGCCACCCGGGCGAATCGGGTCATGGCCTTGCCGGAGACCCGATAGGCGTCGGTGTACACGTCCAGCTCGACCTGGACCAGGTCGACCGGGCGTGAAGATGGTGGTGTCGTAGTCGGTCACGCCGCGGATGGTACAGGCCGCGCTCAGGCCGACTCGCCGGACTCGCCGGTCGCCGCGATGCGCTCCGTCTCGCCGCCGCGCCCGCGGGCCAGCAGGATGCGGCCGGTGGCCTGCTCACCGAACAGCGCCTCGACCGTGGCCAGCGTGTCGATCTCGGCGGGCGTCTTGTCGTCGCGCATGCGGACGATGCGCGGGAAGCGCATGGCGAAGCCGGACTTGTGGCGAGTCGAGCGCATGATCCGGTCGAACGCGATCTCGACCACCACCTCGGGGTGCACGGTGCGGTAGCGCCCGAAGTCGCGCAGCGTGATCGCCTTGAAATGCTCGGTCATGGTCGCGATCTCGGCATCGGTCAAGCCGGTGTAGGCCTTGCCGATGGTGAGCAGCGGCGCGTCGGGCTCATCGGCCTGCGCGGATGGCGAAGGTGTAGTCCGACAGGACGCCGCGGCGCTTGCCGTGGCCCCATTCGACGCCGACCACCACGCAGTCGAGCGTGGCCAGCGCCTTCTTCAGCTTCAGCCAGCCGAGCCCGCGGCGGCCCGGCTGGTAGACCGAGTCGGGGTCCTTGACCATCAGGCCCTCGTTGTGGCGCTCGCGCGCGTCATCGAAGTGCGACTCCACCTCGTCCGCGCTGCGGGCGGAGGCCAGGTTCGACAGCAGGATCCGCTCGTTGGTGCGGGCAGGCAGGTCGAGCCCGTCCAGCGCCGCCCGGCGCTCGCGCAGCGGCGTCTCCAGCAGGTCGTTCCCGTCCAGGTGCAGCAGGTCGAAGGCGACCAGCACCACCGGCACCTGCTCCAGCAGCTCGGGACCCGGGTTCACCCTGCCCAGGCCGGGTCTGCAGGCTGGCGAAGTCCATGACCGATCCCTGTCGGTACGGGACCAGCTCGCCGTCGATCACCAGCCGATGGCCGAGGTCCTTCGGCCGCTGCCGCGACCTCCGGGAAGGAGACGGTGATGTCGTTCTGGTCGCGGCTGAAGAGGCGTGGCTCGCCGTCGTCCAGGTGCAGCTGGGCGCGGATGCCGTCGTACTTGTCCTCGATCCAGGCCTCGTCGCCGACCCGCCGCATCACCTCGTCCGAGTCGGCCACCGGCGTGGCCAGCATGAAGCGGATGGGCCGTCCCAGGTGCAGGGCCGCGCTGCCCAGGGCATCGTCGCGGGCCAGGGCGGCAGCCTCGCCCGGCTCGCCGACCAGCATCAGCGCGCGGCGCACGTCGGCGATGGGGCGCTCGAAGGCGGCCGCGATGGCCTCCTCCAGCAGCCCCTCGCGCAGCCCGATTCGCATCTCGCGCGACGCGATCCGGCGCGACGAAGCGCGCCTCCTCGGGCGTGGCGCGCGCCCAGCAGGCGGGCCATCTCGGCCACCCGGGCATCGGCGCCGGCGGCCTCGCTCATGGCGCGGAAGGCACCGTCCACCTCGGCCACGGTCAGCGGCGGCCCGGAGGGCTGGTGGCCGGCCAGCAGGTCGGCCGCCGCATCGCCCAGGTCCGAGTGGCGCAGGTAGGCGGCGTTCAGCGCGGAGGCATCGGCTCCGGACGCCGCGGCCAGTGCCTGGCTCTGCTGGACCCAGCCCAGACCCAGCCGGTCCTGGGCACCGGGCAGCGGGCGGCCGGCGAAGAAGGTGGCGGCGATCGGAAGGTCGTCGGGCGGCAGGCCGCGCAGGTACTCCGCCAGCAGGTCGCGCTTGCGCAGCTTGGAGCTGGTGGCTGCCACCGCATCGGCGACGGCGGCGAAATCGGCGAACGGCGAGGAGGGGGCCATGGGAGCCGAGTGTACCGACGTGTAGCATCGGGCCGATGAAGACGGCTGGTGTGCTGCACGCCGACCCCCCGACCCTGGACGCCGACCGCGCGGCCGAGGTCGCCCGATCCCTGTTCGGAGTGGACTCCGTTGGCGCGCGCCCGCTGGTCAGCGAGCGGGACCAGAACTTCCTGGTGGACGACGCCGATGGCTCCCGGCTGGGTGCTGAAGGTCTCGAACGCGGCCGAGGACCCCGGCGTGGTGGAGATGGAGGTCGCCGCGGTCGAGCACGTGGCGCGCATGGACCCGGCACTGCCGGTGCCGCGCGCGCGCCCGACCACGGGCGGCGACCTGGTCGGCAGCCTCGCCGATGGCACGCTCGACGCACCTGGTGCGGTTGCTTCCCTTCCTGCCCGGTGAGACGACGGCACCCGGCGGAGCTGGACGGAACGGCCGTGCGCGGCATCGGCCAGGTGACGGCTCGCCTGGGCATCGCGCTGCGTGGCTTCTTCCACCCGGCCGCCGGGCGAGCCATCGAGTGGGACCAGAAGCACCTGCCCGATCTGCTGCCGCACGCCGATCTGGTCGAGGATCCCGACCGGAGGCGGCAGCTCGACCGCGTGCTGGGGCGCTTCATGGAGCGGGCGCTGCCTGCCTTGCCGGCCCTGCGAGCGCAGGTCATCCACAACGACATCACCCTGGACAACCTGCTGCTCGACGAGGCCGGCACGGTGTCGGGGATCATCGACTTCGGCGACATGGCACACACCGCCCTGGTGCTCGATGTGCCCGCCACGCTGCAATCGCTGGTGCGCGACCGCGAGGACATCTTCGCGGTGGCCGCCGACTTCCTGCCCGGCTACACGGAAGTGCTGCCGCTCGAGCGCCGTGAGGCCGAGCTGCTGGCCGACCTGCTGGCGGGACGCATGGCGCAGACCATCCTCATCTCCGCCTGGCGGACGCGGCAGTTCCCGAGCAACGCCTACATCACCGGCTGGGCGGAGCCCGCCTGGGCTCTGCTCGACCAGCTGGAGCGGGCCGGCATGGACCGCGCCGCGGAGCGGCTCGCCGCCCTCGCCCTGGCCCCGGTGCTCAGCGGTCGATCCGCGGCGCCCCCAGCCGACGGAGAGTTGCGAGCGCGACGGGAGCGGGTGCTGGGCAGCGCGCTCGAGTCGCTCAGCTACGCGCGGCCTCTGCACCTGGTCCGCGGGTCTGGGACGTGGCTATTCGACGCCGACGGCAACGCCTTCCTGGACGCGTACAACAACGTCCCGGTGGTCGGCCACGCCCATCCGCGCGTGACCGATGCCATCGCCCGCCAGGCGGCCCTGCTGAACACGAACACCCGCTACCTGCACGCGACCATCGTGGAGCTCGCCGAGCGGATCGTGGCCAGCATGCCGGCCGGGCTGGACACGGTCATGTTCGTGAATTCCGGCAGCGAGGCGAACGACCTGGCGTGGCGGCTGGCCACCATCGCCACCGGAGCCGATGCGGGCCTGGTCACCGAGTGGGCCTACCACGGCGTGACCGCCGCGATCGTGGACTTCTCGCCATCCGAGTGGCCGCGCGGCGAGCGGCCGGACGGGGTCGAGACCTTCGCCGCGCCCGACACCTATCGCGGCAGGTACGCCGCTGGCGGCGAGCACCTTCCCGACCTGGCGCGGGAGGACCTGGAGGCCGCGGTGGCGCGCCTGGCGGACCGCGGACGGCGACCGGCCGCGCTGTTCGTCGACTCCCTGTTCACGTCGGCCGGCATCTTCACGCCCGATCCGCAGGTCGTGGCCGCCACCCTGCAGGCGGCGCGGGATGCCGGGGCGCTGCTGGTCGCCGACGAGGTGCAGTCGGGCCACGGTCGCGCCGGCGACGGGCTGTGGCGGTTCCCGGCCTGGGGCGTGACCCCCGACGTGGTGACGCTCGGCAAGCCGATGGGCAACGGGCACCCGATCGCCGCGGTGGTGACCCGCAGCGAGCTGGCCGATTGCATGGCCGAGGCCAGGACGGCCTTCTTCAGCACCTTCGGGGGCAATCCGGTGGCCTGCATCGCCGCGCTCACCGTCCTGGACGTCCTGGAGGACGAGCGGCTGGTCGATAACGCGGCCGAGGTCGGTGCATGGCTGCGCGCCTCGCTGGCCGAGCTGGCGGGCCGCCACCCGGTCATCGGCGATGTCCGCGGGCGCGGCCTGATGGTCGGCGTCGAGCTGGTCGAACCGGGCGCGGCGCGGACAGCGGCCGCGGACCTCGCGCGCAGCGCGCGCGACGGGCTGCGCGAGCGCGGCGTCCTGGTCGGCACCACACGGCGCGAGCAGAACGTGTTGAAGATCCGGCCGCCGCTGTGCATCACGCGTGACGAGGCGGGCCGGATCGTCAGCACCCTGGACGAGGTGCTGAGCGCGCTTGGGAGCGCGGCCTAGAGCGCTTCCTCTTCGAGTCGCTTGGCGCGCTCGACGAGCTCGGCCACGCGGCGGCCGCCCTTGCGGCCGATCTCCTGGAAGTGCTCGGATGGGTAGCGCTGGCTGACCGCCTTGCCACCCTTCTGGCCGATCTGGGCGAAGAACTCCGGGCCGTATCGGGCACGCGTGGCGCGGCCGCCCTTGCGACCGGCGTCGCGCACGCTCATCGGCTCAGGCTTCTGAATCGGCAAGATCCTGTTCATCCATCGACCGCCAGGCCTGACTGCACGATACGTGCCGCTGGCATTGAGGCGGGCCGCCGCGGGCCATGGCTAGAATGCCGCCCCATGCATCCGCTGGCGCGCACCGTGGTCATCGGCGTGGTCGCCCTGCTCATCGCGGGCGGCTTCGCCGCGCTGGCCGTCCTGACCCGCGACTCCTCACTGTCGGTGCTGGCCATGCTGGCGGCGGGCATGATCGCGGTGGCGGCCGGCCTGTTCCTGTTCGTCCAGGGCTGGATCTGGTCGCAGCGCGCCTATCGCCGCGGGGCCACCGGTCGCTCGGTGCTGATCGCCATCGGCGGCGGGCTGATGATCGTGCTGGCCGCCTTCGCGCTGGCCGGCATCGTGATCCTGGTGCTGGTCTTCTACGTCGGCTGATCGGCCGGTCCTGCCGCCTGCGATACCATCAGCCCCGGTCCGCGACGCCCCCATCGTCTAGAGGCCTAGGACGCCACCCTTTCAAGGTGGAGATCACCGGTTCGAATCCGGTTGGGGGCACCAACCCGCCTCAGACGTGGTTGACCTCGACCCGGTCCCCGCAATCCGGGCAATACAGGAAGAGGAGCTTCGGGTCGTCGCGGTCGGGCCGCCACGAGTACACGTCCTTCTCGTAGACCCGCTCGCCGCAATGCGGGCACTCGACGCCGATCTCCAGCCACTGGTCGCGCGGCACGTTCTGGCGGCCCATCAGCCGGGCTCGGGCGCGGCGTCGGACGCCGCATGCGCTTCCTGCACCAGGCTGGCGCCGGCTTCCGCGGTCACCCACCGGAACGGTGCTGTCGGGCTGCGCCTCCGGGGCGGCACCCGTGATGGGCGGTGGCGGCGCCCAGCCCGGCTTGCCGACCGGGTTGGTCGGCGACGGCCCTCCGTCCTCGGCGCCGGCGGCGGCCACGATCTCGCGGCGCGCCTCTTCGCTGTGCCCGGCCGTGTTCAGCAGCGGGTAGGCGCGTGCGGCATAGCCCGGCCAGAGGCCGACGTCGCCGTCGCGGATCATGACCATGGTCTTGCCGAAGGCGCCGGTCACGTCCCAGGCGGATCGGTCCAGGACCTGGTAGTCGACGCCCGGTCACCTCGCGCAGCGCGGCCGGCAGCGTCTCGACCAGGTAGGCGGGATTGGGATTGCGCGCGAGCGCCTTCTCCAGGGCGGCCACCACGTCCTCGTCGCGCAGCCCCCTCGGCAGCGGGCGGCTGATGAACTCCATGCGCGGGTCGCGCGATGGGCCGCGGATCGTGCGGATGAGAGACCTGACCATCGGGCCGCGATTGTACCGTCCAAAGCGCGAGCCCGGCCGGATGGCCGCCCGCGATGGGCACAGGGCGGGCGGTTGCTATACTCAGCGACCCCGTGAGGCATCCCCGCATTCGCGCAGCCTGAGCCCCTGGCTCGCCGCCACCGCTGCGCGATCCACCGGCGATGACGCCGGCCCGAAGCACAGGAGACATCCTCATCAGCGTGCGCGTCAGAAAGGCCGTCCTGCCCGCGGCAGGCTTCGGCACCCGCTTCCTGCCGGCGACGAAGGCGATTCCCAAGGAGGTGATGCCGCTCGTCGATCGGCCCATCATCCAGTACGCGGTCGAGGAGGCCGTCGCCTCCGGCATCGAGCAGATCATCATCGTGATCTCCACCGGCCGCAGCGCCATCGAGGATCACTTCGACGCCAACCCGACCCTGGAGCGCTGGCTCGAGGAGCGCGGCGACATCGAGATGCTGCGCGCGGTCCGGCGCATCACCGAGATCGGGCCCATCGCCTTCGTGCACCAGAAGGAGCAGCTGGGCCTGGGCCACGCGGTGCTGATGGCCAAGGAGCTGGTCGGCGACGAGCCGTTCGCCGTGATCCTCTCCGACGACGTGATGCTGAACCCCGGCGGGATCCCGGTCACCCGGCAGCTGATCGAGCAGCACGCGGCCCACCGCGGCAGCGTGATCGCCGTCCAGCGCGTCGCGCCGCGACGAGGTCACCCGCTACGGCATCGTGCGCCCCGTCCGCGAGGAGGGCCGCCTGGTGGAGATCGACGACCTGATCGAGAAGCCCGCGGTCGGTGAGGCCCCATCGGACCTGGGCGTCCTGGGCCGTTACGTGCTGACCCCGAAGATCTTCGGCATGCTGGAGACGACGCCCCGCGGCGCCGGCGGCGAGATCCAGCTGACCGACGCCATCCGCGCCGCTGATCGACGAGCAGCCGGTCTTCGGCTACCAGTTCGAGGGCGAGCGCCACGATGCCGGCACCCGCATTGGCTGGCTGAAGGCGAATGTCGCCATGGCACTGGAGTCGGAGGACGCCGACGAGTTCCGCGCCTACGTGCGCGGGCTGGACCTGCGAGACTGACGCCGCCCGCCAGCCGACGGTCGGGCGCTGCACTGAAGGGGCGCTCATGGAGATGATCGGGAAGCTCATCAGCGGCCGATACCGGCTGATCGCCCCGCTCGGCGAGGGCGGCATGGCGACCATCTGGCGCGCCGTCGACGAGCAGCTCGATCGCGAGGTGGCCGTCAAGCTCCTGCGCGAGCAGTACGGCAACGACTCGGGCTTCGCCGCCCGCTTCAAGCAGGAGGCGCGCGCCGCCGGATCGCTGCAGCACCCGAACATCGTGCCGGTCTACGACTACGGCACCGATACCGATGGCACCCAGTACATCGTCATGCAGCTGGTCGAGGGCGACGACCTGGCCGCGCTGCTGCGCGAGCGCACGCGACTCGAGACCGATGACGCGGTGCGCGTCGCCATCGGCGTTGCCTCCGCCCTGGAGGCGGCGCATCGTCGCGGGCTGGTACACCGGGACGTGAAGCCGGGCAACATCCTGCATCACCGACGACGGCGAGGTGAAGGTCACCGACTTCGGCATCGCCCGCGCCGTGGCCGAGGCCTCGATGACGGTCACCGGCACCACGCTGGGCTCCGTCCACTACTTCAGCCCGGAGCAGGCGCGCGGCGACGAGGTGACCGGCGCCTCCGACGTCTACTCGCTGGGCATCGTGCTCTACGAGATGCTGACCGGCCGGCGGCCGTTCGAGGCCGACTCGGCGGCCGGCGTGGCGCTCAAGCGCCTGAACGAGGATCCGCCGCCGCCCGAGTCGTTCGTGCCGGTGCCGAGCGGCCTGTCGGCGATCGTCATGCGCGCGCTGCAGCGCGAGCCCGCCGACCGCTTCCCGGACGCCGGCTCGTTCGCCGAGGCGCTGCGCACCTGGCAGAAGGACCCGTCCGCCGGCGGCGGCCATGGCCGCCGCGGCGGGGGTCGCCGGCGCAGCCGCCGTCGCCGCGCGTGCCGCCCCGCCTGGGCGAGCCGACCGTCTACGTGCCGCCGCCGGTGGCCATGCCGTCCGACCGCACCCCGCCACCGCCCGCCGGCCGCCACCGCCCGCGCAGGAGGACGAGGGCCAGCCGTGGTGGGTCGTGGGCGTTGCTGGCTGCTCGGGATCCTTCTGCTGGGCCTCATCGGCTACCTGGGCGTGGAGGTCTTCGGCGGCCTTGGCCCCGACGCCACGCCGTCGCCGACGCCGGAGCAGATCACGCTGCCCGACTACGAGGGGCAGCCGATCGCCGCCGTGCGCGCGGACGCTGGACCGGCTCGGCCTGGAGCGCACCGAGGAGCGGGAGCCGTCCGACGAGTTCGCCCGCAACCTCGTCATCCGCACCGATCCGCAGGCCGGCAGCCAGGTGAGCGAGGGCGACATCGATCACGGTCGTCATCAGCGAGCGGCGTCGACACCGTGGCGGTGCCGAACCTGATCGGGCAGACGCGCACCGAGGCGACTGCGACCCTGAGCGCGGCGGGGCTGCGGCTGGGTCAGGTTGACAGCGAGCCCGTCGGCGCAGGAGGCCGGCACTGTCATCCGCACCGATCCGCGGCGCCGGCACCGAGGTCGCGCGCGACTCGCAGGTCAATCTGGTCCTGTCGACGGGTCCGACCCCGTCGCCGACGCCGCAGCCCACGCCGGTGCCGACACCGACCCCGGCCCCGACCGCCACGCCGACACCCGCGCCAACGCCGTAATCGGTGTGACAGCCGCCTGGCAGGCCGGTGCTAGCATCCCCGGCCGTAGACAAGCCACTCACTGACCCAGGAGGTCATGCCACACCGATGACAGCCCCGATGACGGTCGACGACGTCGACCTTCGAGGCGCAGGTACTCAACTCCGACAAGCCGGTCCTCGTCGATTTCTGGGCGCCGTGGTGCGGGCCGTGCCGGCTCGTGTCGCCCGTGGTCGAGTCGATGGGCGAGGCCCACGGCGAAAAGATCGCCACCGCCAAGGTCAACACCGATGAGAACCAGGAGCTGGCGATGCGCTACAGCATCTTCAGCATCCCCACCATGATCCTGTTCAAGGACGGCCGCGAGGCCGCGCGCCTGGTCGGCTACATGCCGCAGGAGGCGATGGAGGAGCGCCTGCGCGACCACCTCGCCTGACCTGGCGCAGGACCATCGGCCGTCGGCGGATAGGCCCTACGGCGAAGGAGCAGCCGCTACACTCCGCGCCGTGAGGGAGACCGCCCGAGCGTGATCATCAAGACCGAACGGCGAGCCGGCGCCGACCGCCGGCTCCAGGCGGCCGACCCCTTCGCCCCCGAGCGGCGCCAGACCGACCGGCGCACGATGTGCTGGGAGGTCGAGAACTGCTCCCTCACCATCCGCTACCGCTGCCCCGCCTTCATCCTGCGCCGCCCCTGCTGGGAGCTGTGGGCGGTCGAGGGCGTCGGCCCGCAGCGTGCCTGCTGCCACAACGAGATCGACTGCGAGCCGGGCCGCTGCGTGATCGCCGAGAAGCGCTTCGCCAGCACGGCGGAGCCGCTGACCGTCCACGTCGGCCGGCGCGGCATGCCGCTCGGCTACTCCCGGCCGCGGCGGCACTCCTGCCCGCACTTCTTCCTGACGCAGGGCGCGAAGGGTCGCGTGCCGATCGAGGCGCCGCAGCTGCTGCGCACCCTGATGAAGCAGGAGGGCGTGGTCTCGCGCTGCGAGCTGCGCGCGGGCGTGCACCTCGACACCGGCTACGTCACGGACCTGTGCCTGACCGGCCAGTTCCATGACTGCGTCTTCTACGAGGACGAGCAGGGCTGACGACTACGCCGCGGCCGTCGCGGCGCTGACCTCGCGTGGCCGGTTCGGGATCAGCCTCGGGCTGGAGCGGGTCGAGGCCATCCTGGACGAGCTGGGCCATCCGGAGCGCTCGCTGCGCGGCGCCCTGGTCGGCGGCACCAATGGCAAGGGCAGCGTGGTGGCCATGGCCCGATCCGTCCTGGGCGCGGCCGGGCTGCGGGTCGGCACCATGCCGAAGCCGCACCTGGTCAGCTACCGCGAGCGCATCGCCATCGATGGGCGGCCGCTGGACGAGGCGCGCTTCGCGAGGGCGGTGGACGCGCGTGCTCCCCGCCGTCGACCGCGTGGCCGCGCAGCTCGGCCCGCCGACCGAGTTCGAGGCGCTCACCGCCGCCGCCTTCGCCGAGCTGGCCGCCACCAATGTCGACCTGGTGCTGGTCGAGGTGGGCATGGGCGGGCGCCTGGACGCCACCAACGTCCTCGATGCCGGCGTGGCCGCCATCACCAACGTCCAGCTCGATCACGAGCGCTACCTGGGCCACACCCTGGCCGCCATCGGCACCGAGAAGGCGGCCATCATCAAGCGGGGCAACCTGGCCGTGACCGGGCGCCACCGGTCGGGGCCTGCGGCCCATCGTCGAACGCGCTCGGCAAGCTGGGCGTGCCACTCTCCCTGGTCGGGCCCGAGCAGGCGTATCGCGCCACCCTGCGGGACGCCGGCTGGAACGGCCTGCGCATCGACCTCGCACGCGCCCGACGGCGTGCTGCGCGACGTCCACATCGGCCTGCTGGGAAGCCACCAGGCCGGCAATGCGGCGGTCGCGCTGGCGGTGCTCGATGCGCCTGCGGGCAGACGCTGCACGCCGGGGCGCGCCGCTCGACCAGATATCGGAGGCCACGCTTCGTGCCGGACTGCGCGACGTGCACTGGCCGGGGCGGCTGGAGCTGCTGCCGGGCACGCCCTTCGGCGACGTGCTGCTCGACGGGGCGCACAATCCGGCGGGCGCCCGCGCGCTCGCTCGGGCCCTGCAGGAGCTGGGGCTGCGCCGCTTCCCGCTGGTGTTCGGCGCCATGCGCGGCAAGCGCGTCGCGGACATGCTGGCCGCGCTGGCCGCGCTGGATCCGATCCCCATCTTCACGGCGGTGGACGACCCGGGCGCCCGCTCCCCACGAGGAGCTGCTCGGCGCCTGGCAGGCCGGTGGCGGGGGTCGCGGCCGGGCCACCGACGACCCCAGGCAGGGCGCTTGAGCAGGCGGCTGGTATGCGCCGATCCCCGGACCAGCCGCTGGTGGTGGCCGGCTCGCTCTACCTGGTCGGCGCGGTGCGTGCCATGCTGGCCGGCGAGGAGGCAGCCGCATGATCGAGCTGCGCTGGGGCGAGCGCACGTACGTGATGGGGATCATCAACATCACGCCCGACTCGTTCAGCGGCGACGGCCTGGCGCCGGCCGGGCGCGAGGTCGACGATGTCGTCCGTGCCGCGGTGGACCAGGCACGGGGCTTCGTGGAGGCCGGCGTCGACATCCTGGACGTTGGGGCCGAGTCGTCGCGCCCGGCACATTCCTACGGCGAGCATCCGCCCGTGTCGGCGCGAACAGGAGGCCGGCATCGCGGTGCCGACCGTGGCCGCGCTGGCCCGCGCGTTCGGCGACCGGTCGCTGGTCAGCATCGACACGACCAAGGGCGAGGTGGCGCGCCAGGCGCTGGCCGCCGGCGCGACCATCGTCAATGACGTGTGGGCCGGACGGAGCGACCCCACCACCATGACATCCGCTGCTGACGCCGGCGCGTACCTGGTGCTGATGCACAACAAGGAGGTGGCGGAGTACCCAGACGGCGTCTTCGACGAGGTGGTGGCCTGGCTGACGGACGCCATCAATGACGCCCTGGGCTGCGGCGTCGCGCGTGAGCACCTGGTCGTCGACCCCGGCATCGGCTTCGGCAAGACGCCCGACCAATCCATCGAGCTGCTCCATCGGCTCGGCGAGCTGAAGCGCGCGCTGGGTGGCCTGCCGATGCTGGTGGGCACCAGCCGCAAGCGGTTCATCGGCGAGCTGCTTGGGTGGCGCACCCCCGGATGAACGGCTGGAGGGAACGGCCGCCACCGTGGCGCTGGCGATCGCGGAGGGCGCGGACATGGTCCGTGTGCACGACGTGGAGCCGATGATGCGCACCGTGCGGGTGGCCGATGGCATCGTGCGGTGGCGCCGGTGAGCGACCGCATCACGTTGCGCGGCATGCGCTTCATGGGCCGCCATGGCGTGAACCCGGAGGAGCAGGTGACCGCGCAGCCGTTCGAGGTGGACCTGATCCTGCGTGCGGACCTTTCGAAGCCGGCCGTCAGCGACGACCTGGCCGACACGATCGACTACTCGGCCGCCTTCACGGTCGTGGCCGACGATCGTGGAGGAACGCTCCTATCGGCTGATCGAACGCGCTGGCCGGCGCCATCGCCGAGGCGGTGCTGGCCGCCTTCGCGGTCGACGACGTGGAGGTCCGGGTGCGCAAGCCGAAGGCCCCCTTGGCGGGGGCCTTCGACACGGTCGAGGCGCGCCTGCGCCGCCGGCGCTAGGTCAGGGCTGCTCGGGCAGCGTCCCCAGCGTGACGGTGACGTCCATCTGACGGCTGCCGCGCATCACGGTCAGCCTGATCTCGTCGCCGGGCTGGTGCGGCAGGATGTGGTCGGCCAGATCGCTCTCGGCGTCCACCGCATCGCCGTCGACGGCGGTGATCACGTCACCCGTCTCGAGCCCCGCCGCTGCGGCCGGGCTGTCGGGGAAGACCGCCGGTCGGTCATTGCTGGAGTCGATCAGGACCCCGGCGTCGACCGAGCAGGTCGCGCTCCTCGGCCAGCTGCTTGGTGACCGGCTGGTAGTAGACGCCAATCCACGGCCGCGCCAGCTCCTCGCCGTCGACCGCCTGCTGCATGATCGGCCTGGCGACGTCGATCGGGATGGCGAAGCCGATCCCCTGCGCCTCCTGGCTGACGGCGGTGTTGATGCCGATGACCTGGCCGCCCGAGTCGAGCAGCGGGCCACCCGAGTTGCCCGGGTTGATGGCCGCATCGGTCTGGATCAGGTTGTTCAGCTGCTCGGAGTTGGAAGTGAGCGAGTCGCCGGCGACGATCTGGCGGCCCAGGCCGGAGATGACGCCCGTGGTCACCGTGTTCTCGAACTCGCCGAGGGGGTTGCCAATGGCGATCGCCAGCTGTCCCCGCTTGAGCTCGGAGCTGGAGCCGATGGAGACCGTTGGCAGGCCGCCGCCGTCGACCTTGATGATGGCCAGGTCGGTCAGCGGATCGATGCCGTACAGCTGCGCCGGAAGCTCACGGCTGTCGCTGAGGATGACGGTGATCTGGGTGGCGCCATCGACCACGTGCTTGTTGGTCAGGATCCAGCCATCGGAGTTGTAGATGAAGCCGGTGCCGATGCCGCCGCCGCCGCTCGACTGCGCCTGGATCTTGACGACCGCCGGCATGGCGCTGTTCACGGCGTTGATCACCGCCGACGACTCGTCGATGTGCACCTGCGAGACGTTGCTGCCGAGCGGCGGCTGGGTGGTCGGCGTGCCGTTCTCGTCGGCCAGCAGGGTGGTCACCGCCGCGGCTGACAGTGAGCCCGAGATGATGCCGGCCACCACGGCCAGGGCCACGACGCCGCCGCCCGCCACGCGGCGGCGCTCGGCGGGGCGCGGCGGGGCCGTTGCCACGGGTGGGCGGGTCGACCATGGCGGAACGCTCTGAGAGGGAGCGCCCGGCGGGTGGCGCCCTGATGCGAACGCTGGATGGGGATGGCGCGGCCTGCGTGGGCGGCGGTCCGAACCGTCGCACCTCGACCTGGTCAGTCGGCTCGTCGCCCGTTCGCGGAGTGGGAGGATTCTCGTCGGTCATGATGCTTGTGCCTTCTTCGTGGCTACACGGGCGGAAGGCGACCATCCTGACGCGGCGCGATTGCGCCCAACGGCGTGCGTACGTGAAGTTTCATGAACCTTCCGCAGCCGTCACGGCTTCCCCACGCGGGAGCTCGACCGTGAAGACCGACCCGTGGCCCACCGCGCTGGCGGCCGTGATGTGGCCGCCGTGCATCTCCACGATCGAGCGGGCGATGGCCAGCCCCAGGCCGCTGCCGGAAGCGCGGGCATCGCCGACGTTCGTGCCACGGAAGAACCGGTCGAACACGAGCGGCAGCTCGGCCTCGGGGATGCCCGGACCCGAGTCGCGCACCTCCAGGCGACCACCGTCTGGCTGCTTCGGCCAGCGCGACCACGATCTCGCCGCCGCGCTTGCGTGAACTTCAGGGCGTTGCCGACCAGGTTGCTGAGCAGCTGCACGATCCGCTCGCGGTCGAAGCGGAGCATGACCGGGCTGGTCGGCACCTCGCTGACCAGCGAGATGCCGCGCCCCTCGGCCAGCTCGGCGTGCGCCTCGACCACCGCCCGCACCGGGTCGCGCAGGTCGCCCCAGCGCATGTCCAGCGGGAAGATGCCGGCGTCGATCCGCGACAGGTCGAGCAGGTTCGTGCTCATCCACTCCAGCCGGTTGATCTGCTCGGTCGAGCGGTCCAGGAACTCGCGACGCTGGCCCTCGTCGACCTCGCCGTCGCGCTGCAGCTCGGTGAAGGTGCGCAGCGCGGCGATCGGGGTCCGCAGCTCGTGGCTGACGTCCGCCACGAACTCGCGCAGCCGATCGCGATCCGCCTCGAGCATCCGGACCGATTCACTGAGCCGATCGGCCATGACGTTGAACTGCTGGCCCAGCTCGTCCACCTCGATGATGCCGAACTGCGGCGAGCGCTCGTCCAGCTGTCCCTGCGCCAGGCGGCTGGACACGCGGCGCAGGCGGGCCAGCGGGCCGGTCAGGCGCCGCGCCACCACGGCGCCCACGATCAGCGAGACCGCCAGCGCGGCCAGTCCGGCGCCGACCAGCGTGCCACTGACGCGCTGCAGGGTGGCGACCCGGTTGGTGTACGGCTGCGAGATGGAGATGACGACGCGCATCACGTCCTGGTTCGGAATCGGGATCGGCGCCGACCGTGCGGACTGCACTGGCACCTGCGGGTCGGGCTGGAGGCCCTCCGCGCGCAGCCTGGCATCCGTTTCGGATGACGGGACCGCGCTTGCCGCGAGCGAGCCGTCCGGGTTGAAGATCTGGACCGTGCCCTGTGCCAGCTCATCTGCCGCGAGCTGCGCCACCGGCTGAAAGACCTGGGTGTTGCGCAGCTCCGGGGTCACCATCTGCTGCGGCTGCTGCTGCAGCACCTGCTGCACCCTCTCGCTCAACAGGAGGGCGGTGGACAGGGCCGCGGTCTGCGAGCTCCGCGCGGCCTGGTCCAGGAAGTAGCCGGGCAGGATCTGCGACAGCGCGATGCCTGAGACGAGCAGGGCGACAGCGGCGGTGCTGGCCAGCGCGATGACCAGGCGGACGTTCAGCCGCTGGAACCAGCCGCGCGCCGTGGCGAATCGACCCGTCGCCGGCTCAGTCCTCGCTGAATGCATAGCCCACGCCCCTCACCGTCTTGATGTATCGCGGCTGGGCGGGATCGGGCTCGATCTTGTCGCGAATGTGGCTGATGTGCACGTTGATGGTCCGCTCATCGGCCTCCAGGGCCTCGTAGTCGCGGACCAGCTCCAGCAGCTGGGTGCGGGTGTAGACCCGGCCCGGCCGGCTGGCCATGTGGCGCAGCAGGTCGAACTCGGTGGTGGTCAGCGCGATGCGCTCGCCGTCGCGGGTGACGCGCCGGCGTTCCAGGTCGATCACCAGGTCGCCGCGGCGCAGCGTGCGACCGGTCTGCGTGTCGGCCAGCTCGCCGTAGGCGCGGCGCAGGAGCGCCTTCACGCGGCTCACCAGCTCGCGGACGCTGAACGGCTTGACCAGGTAGTCATCGGCGCCGATCTCCAGGCCGACCACCTTGTCGACCTCGTCGGCGCGCGCCGTCAGGAACAGGACCGGCGCCCGGGTCTCGCGGCGCAGCTGGCGGCACACCTCGAAGCCATCGATGCCCGGCAGCCGGACGTCGAGCAGCACCAGGTCCGGCGCGATATCGGCGAAGCGCGAGATGGCCTCCTCGCCGGTGGGCACGACCACGACGTCGTACGCCTCGCGCTCCAGCGCGACCTGGACCCCGCGGGCGACCGCGGGCTCGTCCTCGACGATCATGATGGTGCCGGCCATTCGGCCGCTGATCATAGCCCGATGCATCCCGCGGCCTCAGGTGATCGCCTTGCCGCCCAGGCGACCGGCTGGTAGGATGCGGCCTCGCACCTGGCGCACCATCCGTCGTCCGCCATGCCCGGACGCTTCATCTTCGAGGACCCGATTCGCTCCCATGGCCCTGCAGATCCGCGTCGACCCGCGCACCGTGACCGGCAAGCACACCAAGCGCCTTCGTGCCGCCGGGGTCGTGCCCGGCGTGGTCTTCGGCAAGACGGCCGGATCGGTCGCCGTGCAGCTCGATGCCAAGGCGCTGGACCAGCTCTACCGCGAGGCCGGCCGCACCAGCGTCGTCAGGGTCTCGGTGGATGGCGGCGAGACGACCAGCGTCGTGATCAAGAGCATCCAGCGCCATCCGCTGACCGGCCGGGCACTGCACGTCGACTTCTTCGCGCCGGACCTGACCCACGAGATGACGGTGGAGATACCGCTCGTCTTCATCGGCGAGCCACCCGCCGTGGAAGCCACCGGCGGCTTCCTGCTCACCTCGCTGCAGAACCTGCGGGTCAAGGCGCTGCCATCCGACCTGCCCCATGAGCTGACCGTCGATCTCACCCCGCTCGTCGACCTGGAGTCCGCCATCCACGTCAGCGACATCGCGGTGGCCGAGAACGTGACCGTCCTCAGCGATCCCGAAGAGCTGGTCGCGCGGGTCATGCCGCCGCGCGTCGAGGAGGAGCCGGAGCCCGTCGTGGCCGAGGGCGAGGAGCTCGAGGGCGAAGAGGGCGCCGAGGGCGAGGAAGGCGCTGCCGAGGGCGAGGACCGTGGCGAAGCCGCCGCCGAGGGTGGCTCTCCGAACGAGGAGTCCTGAGCTCAGGCCCTTCGCGGCGCGTTCCGGTCTCGCCCCGCACCATGCTGAAGCGTATCGTCGACCGCGCGACGGCCCTGGGCTTCGACGCCGAAGGCGGGCTCCGAGCTCGAGTACTACCTGCTGACCGACACCTACGAGCAGGCCTGGCGCAAGGGCTACGTCGGCCTCGATCGGTTCGGCTACTACAACGAGGACTACCACCTGCTGCAGGCCACCAAGGGCGAGCCGATCCACGGCAAGCTGCGCAACCTGATGACGCAGGCGGGCATCCCGATCGAGTTCAGCAAGGGCGAAGCCGGCGCCGGGCCAGCACGAGGTCAACATCCGCTACGACGACGTGCTGGAGATGGCCGATCGCACCGTGCTCTTCAAGCACGGCGCCAAGGAGATCGCCTACCTCGACGGCTTCGGCCTGACCTTCATGGCCAAGCCCGATCACACCTGGACCGGCTCGTCCGGTCACCTGCACATCAGCCTCTGGGACGAGAGCGGCGAGCAGGCGGCCTTCTTCGAGGAAGGGGCCGAGCCGTACGGGATGAGCCCGACCATGCGCCACTTCCTGGGGGGCATGATGAAATACGCCCGCGAGCTGGCGCCGTTCATCGCACCGAACATCAACTCCTACAAGCGCTATGCCGTCGCTTCCTGGGCGCCCGTCAACGTCGTGTGGGGTCGTGACAACCGCACCACCGGCTTCCGGATCGTGGGCGATGGATCAGGCCTGCACATCGAGAATCGCTTCCCCGGCGGGGACATGAATCCGTATCTCGCCTACGCGTCGGTGCTCGGCGCCGGGCTGCTGGGCATCGAGCGTGAGATCGAGCCGCCGGACGAATACCACGGCAATGGCTACGTGGCCACCGGCTGCGACCGCATGCCCCGGGCGCTGCACGAGGCGATCCGCGAGCTCGAGAGCAGCGAGGCGGCGGTGGAGATCTTCGGGGCCGATGTGGTCGCCCACTACCTCAACGCGGCACGCGTGGAGCAGGAAACGTACGACGCCGTAGTCCATCCGTGGGACCGCGAGCGATACCTGGAGCGAGGCTAAGGGCGCGACGAACGGTCAGGGGCGCAACGTCCCCGACCAGACCTGCCAGGCCAGCAGGGTCTTGGCGAACAGGCTCAGGAACATGTACGCCCGCTCGCCGTACAGGTAGTCGCGCCATCGACCGATCTCCAGGAACTGGAAGACCATGTTGAGTGCAAAGACGTTGAAGCTCAGGAACAGGCTGACGTAGATCGCGATCACGAAGCCGGGGATCGGCGCCGCATCGGGGGCCGTGAGCCCGGTCAGGAGCGCGGCGCTGATCACGAGCCAAGGGACGATGCCCGCGACGCACCCGAAGATGTAGTACAGCCACTGGGGTCGATCGCGCCCTTCGTTGGCGGCCTCCATGCTCCAGCCGAACAGGTTCATGGCCGCGTTCGCGCCGACGATCCCGATCAGGGTTCCGACCTCGCGTATACCGGTCAGCATCGCGATCACCACGATCATCACGCTGGAGCTGAAGGCGTACTCGATCCAGCGAGCGGGGTTCTGCCTGCGCGCCAAGCGGCGTTCGTACCAGCCTCGAGCCGGGAACGCCACGATCAGGTGCGCGATCGCACTCATCGCGAAGAAGGAAGCGACGACCGGGCCGATCGGCACCTCGAACAGCGTGCGCGCATCGGGCACGAGCGTCCGGGTGGTGGGCTCGAAGACGAGGTAGCTCGAGATGATGGGCCAGCTCGCCATCGGCTCCTGCGCCAGAGAGAGCGCGAGCATGACCACGAACTGGGCGCCGTGGAGCGCGGCCAACGAGGCGTTCCAGCGAAAGAGTGGCTTCGCAGCCGCGGCCGGGATTGCCGGATAGGTGGAGCTGACGGCGGTATGGGCGGTCATGAGACGAAGACCTGCTCGCCGCTCCGACCGAGGTAAGTCGCCAGACCCTCGTCCAGCGGGGTGAGCCGACGGGGCATCCGATCCAGGAGCGGAGCCACATCCACTGTCGCTGGCTGGTTGATGAAGTCAACCGCGTCGGGCGTGAGCGGTGGGGAGGGCAGCAGAGTCAGCGGGATGGCGCCCAGTCGAATCAGCGGCGCGGGGCCGGGGACGATCGGCCGGCGGATGCCCGCGGCATGCAGGGCGCGCGCGATGACGTCGCGCAGCCGCATCGTCTGCGGACCGCCGACCTCGAAGACCTGTCCCTGCGCAGCCGGATCGGTGAGGCAGTCAGCCGCCAGCCGGGCCACGTCGTCGATGAACAACGGGGCGAGCAGCTGCCCGCCCGAGTTCGTCATCGGCACGACCTGCAACTGCCGCGCAAAGCCAATGAACCGGTTCAGCGACACGTCGCGCGGGCCGTAGATCCATGTTGGCCTGAGGATCGTCCAGGCCAGGCCGCTCCCGCGGACCGCCTCCTCTGCTCGCCACTTGGCGCGAAACCAGTGTCTGCCGCGCGTCCGCTGCGGCTCCGGCACCGGATAGATAGACGACTTGCCCGACGCCCGCCTGCCGGGCGGCGGCCACGAGGTGCTCGGTGCCGGCGGCGTCGACCTGCATGAAGGTCTGCCCGCGCGCGGGCGACTCCATGGGTGAGTTCTTGAAGGCGAGCGCGATGACCAGCGCATCGACGCCGGTCAGGGCATCAACCAGGCCATCGTCCACTCGCCGCGTCGGCGTCCCTGATCTCGACGCTGTCCGGTAGTGGCCCGCGCGCAGACTCTCCCCGGCGAGAGAGCACCACGACGCGGTGGCCCCGCGAGAAGAGCTCGGCGGCGATCCCGCCGCCCACGAATCCGCTGCCACCAGCCACCGCCACGGTCAGTGGGTTCTCGTTCCGGCTGGGCCGCGCGAATATCGATTGAATGGTCCGGGCACGATGCCGGAAGATCTGCATCCAACTGCCCGCGAACCACCGCCGCGTGCGCCAGCTCGCCCAGCGGGCCGAGCGGCAGCGAGTAATCGACGACGTCGATGATGCGGGTCCGTCCCCCTCGGCCACGAAGGTGTGGCGATGATCCCAGCTGCGGTATGGGCCTCTAGCTGGATATCGCGGAACCCGTGGGGAGGGTCATAGTCGGCGATCCTGCTGCGCCAGCCCACCGGGATCCCAAAGAGCGGCCGGACTCGGTAGTCGACCTCCAGGCCGTCGCGCATCGCCGTGTTCGGACGACTGAAGGTCGAAGCGAAGGCCTGGCGGGGTGATGCGGCCGAGGTTCTCCGGCCGAGAGAAGAAGGCGAAGACCTCGTCGATCGGGCGATCGACATACAGCTCCGCTTGCAGGCGGTGCGTGGTCATGAGGCTCTCCAGTCGACCGGGTCCGGTTGCCGCAGGGCGGCAACCGGACCCGGGATTTGCACGTCTAGCACCAGGGATAGACGAACGCGCTGCCATCGCCGGACCGGTGGTCGGCCAGCAGCAGCGAGAACGGGATCGGGTTCGGGACGCCGGAGATGTCGGCCCCGGCCCGAACGGTGACGCCCAGCGAGACGGCCGTCTCGATTGCGATCCCGCCCCGGGCGACGTCGTCCAGTAGGCCTGCTCCCTGCAGCGTCCTGATGCCGGCCTGCATGCAGGCCACGTCAGGCCGGCTTGCGGCGGCGGCGGAACCGGTGACAGTGGTCGCCGCCAGCAGGGCGGCGGCGAGGGAAAGGTGATGGTGCGCTTCATCGGAATTTCCTCACGTTCGTGCGGGCTGTCGGCCTGCGCTCAGTCCCGCTCAGCCATGAGACGAGCGTTGGGATCAGCAGCAGCGCTGACGCGCCGACGAGCAGTGTAGACGATGGTCGACAGGTTGGGTTGATCGTCGCCGAACTCTGTACCGGTGACAGCTTGCGACCAGGTCGAACTGCAGCACTCCGACCAGAAGCCAGTTGATGCCGCCCACGATCAGGAGGAGAAGAGCCGAACCACTTGAGGTAATGCATGTGTCGAGGCCCTTTCCGTGTCGCCTGTACCACGTTTGTACAGGCTTTGTCCGAAGTGTAGAGCGTGCCCGCCTCTGGACGTCAAGCCTTTGTCTAATTCTGCGCCCTTGCTAGGGTGGACGGACCATGTACACCATCAAGCAGGCCGCGATGCGCAGCGGCGTCGATGCGTCACTTATCCGAGCCTGGGAGCGGCGCTACGGCGTGACCCCCCCGAGCGGACGCCGGGTGGGTATCGGCTGTACAGCGACGACGAGATCGCTCGACTGCGCGCGATGCGCGAGCTCATCGAACGCGGCTGGTCGGCAGCACAGGCCGCGACCGCGGCTCGCGGCACCGCCATCGACGGCGGCGGTCGCGAGATCCCGTCTCCCCCATCGTCACCGACGCCACCGGACCTGGTCGCTGCAGCAGCGCGCTATGACCTGGCCGCGGTCGAGGATGCGCTGGACGGCCTGTTCGGCCGTGGCTCGTTCGAGGCGGTCATCGACGACCTGGTGCTGACCGCCGTTGCGCGCTCGGGCAGGCGTGGCAGGACGGAACGATCGACGTGGCGGCCGAGCACCTGGCCAGCAGTGCCGTGCTGCGACGGCTGTCGACGCTGTTCGACATGGCCGGCGTCGCCGGCAGCGGTCGCGGGGTGCTTGTCGGTCTGCCACCAGGGAGCAGACACGAGCTCGGTGCGCTGGCCTTCGCGGTGGCGCTGCGACGGATGGGGGCCAACGTCCTTTACGTTGGCGCGGACGTGCCGGCCGCGTCGTGGGTCGCCGCCGCGGCCGAGAGCACGGCGCAGGCGGCGGTCATCGGCGTCGTAACCGACAGCGACGTAACGCCCGCGGCCGAGGTCAGCGCAGCGCTGCGTCAGCCGCGGCCCGATCTGCAGCTTGCCTTTGGCGGAGCGTTCGCTCGCGGGCCAGCTGGTTCCGATGGGGCCATGGTGCTTCCCGCGCGCGTGGTGGATGCCGCTCGGGCGATTCGGGGACGCTTACGATAGTTACGCTCGGGGCGATCGGGCCCCGGCCATCTCAAATGCTTCTTGGCACCGGAGGGCGGATTCGTGCGGCTCGACGATAAGGTCGCGGTCATCACCGGGGCCGGCAGCGGCATGGGGCGCGTGGCGTCGCAGATGTTCGCGGCCGAGGGGGCGAAGGTGGTGGTGGCCGAGTTCGACGCGAGCTCCGGCGAGGAGACCGTCGCGCTTGGTGACCGATGCCGGCGGCGAGGCGACCTTCGTCCAGGCCGACGTGTCGGTGCGAGGACGACGCGCGGCGGATGGTGGAGGCGGCGGCATCGGCCTACGGGCGCGTCGACGTCCTCTACAACAATGCCGGCGTGATGCCGGAGGCCGATCACTCGGTGATCGACACCGACGTCGAGACCTGGGACAAGGTGATGGCCGTCAACCTGCGCGGCGTCTTCCTGGGCTGCAAGTACGCCATCCCGCGCATGCTCGAGCAGGGCTCCGGGTCGATCATCAACATCTCGAGCTTCGTGGCGCTGCTCGGCTGCAGCGTGCCGCAGGACGCCTACACCGCGTCCAAGGGCGCGGTGCTCAGCCTGACCCGGTCGCTGGCCGTGCAGTTCGGGCCGCAGGGTGTGCGGTCGAACGCCATCTGCCCCGGGCCCATCGAGACGCCGCTGCTGATGGACTGGCTCCTCAAGGACGAGGCTGCCAAGCAGCTCCGCCTCGCCCGCAACCCGACCGGGCGCTTCGGGAAGCCGGAGGAGATCGTCAACCTGGCCGTTTACCTGGCCAGCGACGAGTCGCGCTGGACGAACGGGGCGGCGATGGTCGTCGACGGCGGCATCAGCGTGAACTACTTCTGACAGGGCCTTCAGCGGCACCATCGGCCCGTTCCTGAGCACGCTCCTACAATGAGCGCATGACGACCGAAACCCAGGCCGTCGCTGCCGCGCGCGACGTGAAGATGATCATCGGCGGCGAGCAGGTGGACGCCGCCGACGGCCAGACCTTCGACGTGATCAACCCCGCCACCGGCCAGGTGATCGCCACCGCCCCGCTCGGCGGACCGGAGGACGTGGACCGCGCGGTGAAGGCCGCCCAGCAGGCCTTCGAGGACCCGAGGGCTGGGCGGCGTGGTCCGCCGCCAAGCGCGGCCGGACGCTGGCCAAGTACGCCAGCCTGGTCAAGGCGAACCTCGAGGAGCTGGCCCAGCTGGAGTCGGCCAACGTCGGCAAGCCGATCAAGAGCGCGCGCGGCGAGGCGTTCGCCGTCAGCCTCGTCTTCGACTACTACGCCGGCGCCGCCAACAAGCTCTTCGGCGAGACGATCCCGGTCAGCGCGCCCGGCCTCGACTTCACGCTGCGCGAGCCGATCGGGGTCTGCGGCCTGATCGTGCCGTGGAACTTCCCGATGAACATGGCCTCGTGGAAGCTGGGCCCGGCGCTGGCCGCCGGCAACACCGCCATCCTCAAGCCCGCCAGCTACACGCCGCTGACCGCCATCCGGCTGGGCGAGCTGGCGCTGGAGGCCGGCATCCCGGCCGGGCGTGGTCAACGTGGTCACCGGACCCGGGCGGCTCGGCCGGCGCCGCGCTGGCCGCGCACCCGGGCGTCGGCAAGATCGCCTTCACCGGCGAGACGACCACCGGGCAGGAGATCATGCGGCTGGCCGCCAGCACCATCAAGAAGGTCAGCCTGGAGCTTGGCGGCAAGAGCCCGAACATCGTCTTCGCCGACGCCGACCTGGAGCGCTGGGCAGCCGAGGCGCCGTACGCGGTCTTCGACAACGCCGGCCAGGACTGCTGCGCCCGCAGCCGGATCTTCGTCGAGGCGAGCGATCCATGACCGCGCGGTGGAGCTGCTGCGCGACGCCACCGAGAAGGTGAAGCTCGGGCGACGCCGTCCGACGAGCAGACCGAGGTCGGCAGCCTGGTCAGCTTCAAGCAGCGCGATCGGGTGCATGGAGTACGTCGAGGCGGGCAAGGACGAGGGCGCGGAGCTGGTGATCGGCGGCGAGGCGCCGACCGGCGACCCGTTCGACATCGGCGCCTACCTGCGGCCCGACCATCTTCGACGCCTGCCGCCCGGACATGCGCATCGTGCGCGAGGAGATCTTCGGGCCGGTGGTGACCGTCATCCCGTTCGCCGACGAGGCGGAGGCCATCCGGCTCGCCAACGACACGCCGTACGGCCTGTCGGGCTCGATCTGGAGCCGCGACATCGGGCGCGCGCTGCGGGTGGCCAAGGGCGTGCGGGCCGGCGTGCTCAGCGTCAACTCGAACGCATCGGTCCACACCGAGGCGCCGTTCGGCGGCTACAAGATGTCGGGCGTGGGGCGCGAGCTGGGCATGCACGCGCTGGAGCATGTACACCGAGCTCAAGAACGTCTTCGTCGACCTGACCTAGCGCAAAAGAAATTCGTTGACTCGGGTGGAGGGCGCTCCTATGCTGCCCGGCAGCCCCGCGCCTGCTGCACATCGGGGCTGAACCCCGCGGATCCCTTCCCGTTACGGAGGCCGCACCATCGGTGTGGGGGAGAGGAGGAGCCACGTGACCGTGGACCAGTCGCAGGCCACGAACGAGCAGATCGCGCGCGACGACGCCCACCTTCAATCGTTGGGCATCAAGCCGGAGCTGCGCCGAACGCTCGGCTTCCTGTCGAACTTCGCCATCGCGTTCAGCTTCATCAGCGTCTCGACCGGATCGTTCGGCAACTTCGGCTATCGGCATCGGCATGGGCGGCCCCGTGTTCTTCTGGACCTGGCCGATCATCATCCTCGGCCAGACGCTGGTGGCCCTGGTCTTCGCCGAGCTGGCCAGCCACTTCCCGGTGGCGGGCTCGATCTACCAGTGGTCGAAGCGCCTCTCGAACCGAACGCTGGGCTGGTTCACCGGCTGGTTCTACTTCTGGGCCCAGGTGGTCACCGTCACCGCGGTGGCCGTCATCGTGGCCTTCGCGGTCGACGGGCTGCTCGGCAGTCCGCAGGTGGGCGACGTCGAGTTCCTCGATTCGCCTTCGCCCGGTGGCTTCACCACCATGTTCACCTTCATCTCGGTGGGCGCGCTGATCCTCACGACGCTGATCAACGCCTTCGGGGTGCGCCTGCTGGCGCTCCTGAACAACATCGGCGTGGCGACCGAGATCCTGGGCATGCTCGTCTTCGCCGTGATCCTGCTGTTCTTCGCCAACAACCAGCCACCGGAGGTGCTGTTCCAGACCTTCGGCGCGGAGCAGGCGCAGAACGGCGACCTGCTGGCCACCTTCATGCTCGGCTTCTTCATGTCGGTCTTCATCGTCTACGGCTTCGACACGGCCGGCTCGTTCGGCGAGGAGACGGTCGACGCCAGCCGGCAGGCGCCACGCGGCGTGCTGTCGTCGATCTGGGTCTAGTGGCCTGGTCGGCACGATCTTCCTGCTGGCCGTGATCCTGTCCATCCAGGACATCCCGGGCAGATGGCCGCCGGCCTGGCCGGCGAGTTTCCCGATCGCCAACACCATCCTGGCGAACCTGACTGGCGAGCTGGCCTTCGGCATTACCGTGGGTCGAGCTCTACCTGGTGGTCATCCTGGTCTCGGTGTTCGTGTGCACGCTGGCCATCCAGGGCGCCGCCACGCGGATGATGTTCTCCATGGGACGTGACCGGCATCTGCCGCTGGGGCGACTCTGGGGCAGCGTGAACCCCACGTTCAAGACCCCGGCCAACGCGGCCGTCGCGGTCGGCGTGCTGGCCGCCCTGCCGATCCTGTTGGTGGGACCGATTGGCGGCTTCACGCTCTCGATCGCCGCCACCGGCCTGATCTACCTCAGCTACTTCCTCTGCAACGTGGGCGTGGCGATGGCCCGCACACGCGGCTGGCCGCACAAGCCGGCCTGGTTCAACCTCGGCCGCTGGGGGATGCTGGTCAACATCCTGGCCCTGATCTACGGCGGCGTGATGATCATCAACATCGCGCTCTGGCACGACGAGAATCTGTTCGGCAACTTCGGGACTGCCAACCGGGAGCTGTGGAACCCGTTCATCAACGGCTTGTTCGAGTTCCTCGGCCAGCCGCTTGAAGGGCTTGCCGGCGTGGCCGCTGTACGAGTCCATCGTCGGCATGCTGCTGGTGACCGGGCTCATCTACTACCTGGTCGCGGTGCGAGGCACCGCGCACGACGTCGAGTCCGACGCCGCCACCGGCGAGGAACTGATCGGATAGCCGCCTCTCGCGGCCTCCGCCTCCAGCGAGCGGCTGGGCGCCCCGGCGCCGGCCGCTCGCGTTCGTGCCGGAGCATTCGGATGGAGCCTAAGCATGGCCGATGACGTCCCCGCCGACGAGGGCCAGCGTCGAGCCGGAGCTCGTCGACGAGCTGACCGCCGCCATGCAGCGCGTGCCCGAGCTGGCGGGTCATGAGCTGAACCTGTCGGTCCTGTCGGGCGGGATCACCAACCGCAACTTCCTGGTCGAAGCCCCGGACCTGGCGGAGCGCTACGTGATCCGGATGGGTGGGACCGACACCCACCTGCTGGGCATCAGTCGCGAGGCCGAGCAGGCGGCCACCACGGCGGCCGCGTCCGTGGGCGTGGGACCAGATGTCGTCGCGTTCATCCGCCCGGAGGGCTACCTGCTCACCCGCTTCATCACCGGTAGCCCGGTGAGCCTGGACCAGATCCGCCAGCCCGCCATGCTGCAGCGCGTGGCCGACGCACTGCGTCGCATCCATGGCGGGCCGGCCATCCCCGGCATCTTCGTGCCGCTGCGAATCGTCGAGGGCTATCGCGCGCTGGCCGCCGATCGAGGCGTGCCGATCCCGCCGGCATATGAGCGAGCTCGCGAAGCGGGCCGGCGGATCGAGCGGGCGCTGCTCGCCAGCCCGCTTGATCCCGCTGCCGTGCCACAACGACCTGTTGAACGCGAACTTCATCGACGAGGGGGACCGCCTCCGGATCGTCGACTGGGAGTACGCGGGGATGGGCGATCCCTTCTTCGACCTCGGCAACTTCAGCGTCAACCACGAGCTCCCATCGGAAGCCGATGAGGCTCTGCTGCGCGCCTACGAGGGCCAGGTGCGCCCCGCTCGGCTGGCACGGCTCAGCCTGATGCGGGTGGTGTCAGACTTCCGCGAGGCGATGTGGAGCGTGCTGCAGCAGGGCATCAGCAACCTGGATTTTGACTTCGTGGCCTATGCGGACGAGCACTTCGAGCGCCTGCTGGAGAGCGCGTCCCGGCCCGGCTTCGAGCGCGCGCTGCAGGACGCGGCGGATGGCTGAGGGAGGCGGCCTGCCCGAGCGGGCGCGGGTCGTGATCATCGGCGGCGGCGTGGGCGGCGCGGCGGTGGCCTACCACCTGACCCGCCTGGGCTGCACCGACGTCCTGCTCCTGGAGCGCTCCGAGCTGACCAGCGGCTCCACCTTCCACTCGGCCGGCCTGGTCGGCCAGCTGCGCGCCAGCCCGACCCTGACCCGCATGATGGTCGACAGCGTCGCCACCTACCGCGGCCTGGCCGCCGAGACCGGGGTGGACCCGGGCTGGCGCGAGGTCGGGTCGCTGCGGCTGGCCTCGTCGCCGGAGCGGATGGAGGAGCTGCGCCGCCAGGCCGGCTGGGCCAAGGCCTACGGGCTGGCCATGGAGCTGATCGGTCCATCAGAGGCGCAGGACCGATTCCCCCTGATGTCGACCGATGGCGTGCTGGGCGCCGCCTGGCTGCCCACCGATGGCTACCTCGACCCCACCGGCCTGACCATGGCCCTGGCGGCGGGTGCGCGGAAAGGCGGGGCCCGGATCGCCGAGCGGACCCGCGTGACGGGAATCGACGTGGTGGCGGGTCGCGTGCGGGCCGTCGAGACCGACCTGGGTCGGGTGGAGGCGGAGACGGTGGTCAATGCGGCCGGCATGTTCGCGTCCGAGATCGGGCGCATGGCGGGCGTCACCGTGCCGGTCATCCCGTTCGCCCATCAGTACCTGGTGACCGAGGCGGTCGACGGTGTCGACCCGGATCTGCCGCAGTTGCGCGATCCGGACAACCTCGTCTACTTCCGACCGGAGGTGCGGGGCCTGGTGATGGGCGGCTACGAGCGCAACCCGGCCACCTTCGGGCTGGACGGCATTCCCGCCGACTTCAACGGCAAGCTGCTGCCCCCCGACTGGCCGCGCTTCGAGGAGATCAGCGCCGGGGCGGTGCGGCGCGTGCCGGCCATGGCCGATGCCGGCGTGCGGCAGCTGATCAACGGCCCGGAGGGCTTCACCCCGGACAACGAATTCATCCTTGGCGAGTCGGAGGTGCGCGGCTTCTTCGTGGCGACCGGCTTCAGCGCCCACGGCATCGCCGGCGCCGGCGGGCTCGGCCGCCAGGTGGCGCATTGGATCCTCGACGGTGAGCCGCCGCTCGACCTGTGGACCATGGATATTCGGCGCTTCGGCGCGCAGTACCGCTCACCCGGCTACACGCTGGCGCGCTCGTTCGAGAACTACGCCACCTACTACGACATCCACTATCCGTTCGAGGAGCGCCAGGCCGGCCGGCCGCTGCGCCTGTCGCCGACCTACGCGCGGCTGGTCGCGCTGGACTGCGCGTTCGGCGAGAAGGCCGGCTGGGAGCGCCCGAACTGGTTTGAGTCGAACGCCGCCGACGGTGACGAGGCGTTGCGCCCGCGTGGCTGGGCGGGGCGCCACTGGTCGCCGGCCATCGGTGCCGAGGCTCTCGCCACCCGACAGGCGGCGGCCCTCTTCGACGAGACCAGCTTCTCCAAGATGGAGATCGTCGGTTCTGGCGCCCTGGCCTTCCTGGAGCGGCTATGCGGCAACCGCATGGACCGGCCGGTCGGGCGCGTCACCTACACCCAGATGTTGAACCGGCGCGGCGGCATCGAGTGCGACTTCACCGTCACGCGCCTGGAGGAGGACCGCTTCTGGATCGTGACCGGCACCGCTTTCGGCAACCACGACCTGGGCTGGATCCGCCGCCACGCGCCGACTGACGGCAGTGTCGAGGTGCGGGACGTCACCTCCGCCCGAGCCTGCCTGGGCATCTGGGGCCCGGCGGCACGCGAGATCGTCGGCAGCCTGTCCGATGACGACCTGTCCAACGCCGCGTTCCCGTACATGACCGCCCGCCACATCAGCGTCGGCAGCGTGCCGGTGCTGGCGTTGCGCGTGACCTATGTCGGCGAGCTGGGCTGGGAGCTCTACTGCCCCACCGAGTTCGGCCTGTCGCTGTGGGATGCTCTCTGGCGGGCGGGCGGAGCGCACGGCCTGCGGGCCGGCGGGTATCGGGCCATCGACAGCCTGCGGCTGGAGAAGGGATACCGGGTGTGGTCGACCGACATCACCCCGGAGGACACGCCGTACCAGGCCGGCCTGGGCTTTGCGGTTCGCCTGGACAAGGCCGGCGGCTTCATCGGCCAGGAGGCATTGGCGGGCGCCGGCGAGACCGTGGATCGGCGGCTGTGCTGCCTGGTCCTGGACGACCCGCTGGCGGTGGCGCAGGGCAATGAGCCGATCCAGATCGACGGCGAGGTGGTCGGTCGCGTCACCTCCGGGGGCTACGGGTACGCCGTGGCGCGCAGCATCGCCTACGGCTACCTGCCCACGCGGCTCGCCGAGGTCGGCCAGCGCGGCGAGGTGGAGGTCTTCGGCGAATGGGTGGGCGCAGCCGTCGCGGCCGAGCCGCTATACGACCCGGAGGGCGTTCGGATCCGATCCTGACGAACGCAACGAGCGCCGCAGTGCCCAGGCCAGCGCCGCGACCGCCAGCCCGCAGCCCACCGTGGCGACCGTGAACATCCCCTCCAGCCCCAGCCAGCCGGCCAGCAGACCACCCACGCCGGGCCCGAGGATGGCGGCCACCCCGAACACCGTGGCGCCCAGCACTCCCTGAGCGGTGGCAGCGGCGCCGAGCGGCGCATGGCGGGAGACGTAGACGACGCCGCCCACCAGCACCAGCGCGAAGCCGAAGCCGTGCACGGCCATGGTGGCGGTGACGAGCACGGGGTCGCGCAGGACCAGCACGGCGAGCGCTCGCACCAGGAAGGCCGATGCGCCCACGACAAGCAGGCGCTCGACGCCGAAACGACCGCCCAGCCAGGGATAGCCGAGCATGACCGGGATCTCGACCAGCGCGCCGATGGCCCAGGCCGCGCCCACCAGCGCGCTCTCGGCCCCGATGTCCACCAGGTGGATCGAGAAGAAGGCGTTGATGGCCATGTTCGAGCTCCAGACGAGCAGGATGGCCAGCAGGAACGGACCGAGGACGGGGCTGCGCAGGACGGCACCGATGCCGGCCAGGTGCGGGGCCGCGGCGGCGACGCCCGCCTGCCCCACGAAGGCCAGCCCGATCAGGCCGGTGACGAGCAGGGCGCCGGCCAGCACGGCGAACATGGCCGTGATCTGCGTCTGGTCGATCAGCCAGCCGACCAGCAGCACGCTGGCGATGAATGAGCCCGATCCCCAGACACGCAGCAGGCTGTAGCGATTGCGATCGCCTCCCGCCACCTCCAGGGCGCGGGCGTCGAGGATCGGCGCCACCCCGGCCATGAATCCGGCCAGCGCCGCGGCCGTCACCACCAGCGGCAGGACCGGAGTGACGACCGACAGCAGTGCGGCCGCCACGGCGGCGCCGACGGCGGCCACCGGCATGACCGCCCGCGGCGAGCGGAAATGGTCGGCGGCCGCGCCCCACAGAGGGGCCGCCAGCGCGCCGGCGCCGGCCGCCAGCGCTCCCAGCAGGCCGATGCCGTCCAGGCCGATGCCAAGCGACTGGTAGTAGACCGGGATGAAGGGGTAGAAGGCGCCGACCGCGACGTACAGGCTCACCATTGCCGCGCGAACCGGGAGCGCCTGGCCTGTCATCGGCGGAAGGGTACCGGCCCGCTGTCGGGTTCCGTGGCGGCTCCGAACAAGGGTCTGACCGCCGATCTGACCGCCCGGTGGCCGTGCTAGGCTGGGCCGCATGCTGACCCGCCGCCGCTCGTCGATGACCTTCGTTGCCCTCTTCCTGCTGGTGATGGGAGTCGTCGCCTGCGGCTCGCCCCTCCGGACAGCGGCGTGCGGGCTGAACACCTACGCAACCGCCATCCAGGAGCAGCTCACCGCATTACTGGCCCTCGATCCGGCCCTGGTCGCGCAGTCCGGAACGCCGGAGAACGCCGCCGCCGGCGAGGCGCTCGATGCGCTCGATCAGGCCGCAGCCGACGGCCAGGAGGCACTCGACGCCGCTTCGGCGGACGAGGTCAGTGATCGCATCCGCAGCCTGTTCCAGAGCGCGCTGGACCTGACCACGGCAGCATCCACCGCGCTGCGATCGGCTATCGACTCGGGCGAAGCGCAGACCGTGACCGACGCCATGGCCGACGTGCAGACGGCCTCGGACGCCATCGGAACATTCCTCGCGGCGACCGCGGAAATCGAGTGCGCGAGCCCGGAGCCTTCCGCGACGGACGTTGCGACGCCAACGCTGGAGCCGACACCTACGGTCGAGCCGACGCCGGAACCCACCGCCGAGCCGACCGCGGAGCCCACCGCGGAGCCGACCGCGGAGCCCACCGCGGAGCCGACACGCGGAACCGACCGCCGAGCCGACCGCGGAGCCGACCGCCGAGCCCACCGCGGAGCCGACCGCCGAGCCCACGGCGGAGCCGACCGAGGAGCCGACCGCCGAGCCCACGCCCACCTTGAGCCCGTCAGCGTCCGCCAGCCCAAGCGCATCTGCCTCGGCGTCGCCGAGCGCGTCGCCCGAGCCGGAGCCGACTGACAGCGGCACCGGCGGTCTGCTGCCATGGGTGATCGGGATCGGCCTCTTCGGCACCGGTGCCGCCGCCCTCTACGCGTGGTACCGCTCGAACCAGAATCCACCACCCGACGATGGCCTCGGTCCTGATGGAGAGCCGCTGCCCGATGGCGGTGGAGCCATCGAGGACGCAGGGCCGGGAGCGGGGACCCCGCCACCAGGCGAACCGCCGGCTCAGTAAGGTCCCTTCGCGTTCCCGGGCGCGGCGCAGTCAGCTTCCGGCTGCGCGGCGCTACCACGCGGCCGCGGATCATGCCGATCGCGGAAAGCACGATGATCGCGGCCGGCACCAGGAAGTACGGATAGACATCCGCCCCGATGTCGAAGTCGGTGAACACGAACCATCCGAAGATGCCGACACCGAGCAGCACGGCGGCGATGCCGAGCCAGGCCACGACAATCTGCCATCGCGCAGCACCATCGGCCCAGATCGCCGCGCCAAGCGCGGTAACCCCCAGGACGAGGCCGGCAGGAAAGACCGGATCGGTCAGCGAGGCTCCACCGGTCAATCCGCCGATCGCCATCAGCAGTGCGCCCGCGCCGATGATCGCGAAGACTGCGCGCGACAGAGCGAACCAGATCGACATGGTCGCGGCGGACGATAGCGTGGTCGCGCAAAACCGTCCGGAATCGCCCTGTACCATCGCGCCAACCGCACGGAATTCACGCCGAGATGTCGCACCAGCCTCTCGACAGCATCCCGATCATCCTGTTCGTCGCGCTCTTCGTCCTCGTCATCCTGGCGGTGTACGAGGTCGGCTATCAGATCGGGAAGTGGGTACGACGGCGCGGTGGCGATGAGGTAAAGCCAGACGAGGGTCCGACCGGGATCGTCGTCGGCGCCATCCTGGGCCTCATGGCGTTCCTGCTGGCGATCACGATGGGCATGGCGTCCGAGCGCTTCGACGCGCGTCGCGGACTGGTCCTGGCCGAAACGAATGCGATTGGCACCGCGTACCTGCGCGCCGGCTACCTGGACGAGCCTGCGTCGTCGACGCTGAGGGAGCTCATTCGCGAGTACGTGCCGCTCCGCATCGCGACGTCGGACGAGGCCCAGCTCGTCGCGAATCTCGAGCGGTCGGAGGCCCTCCAGGCCGACATGTGGGAGATCGCAGAGGATGTCGCCCGGACCCAACCATCAGACGTCACTGCCCTCTTCATCGAGTCGCTCAACGAGGTCATCGACCTGCATACGTCGCGATTCGTGGCGGGGGTCTACGCGCGCGTGCCGCCGACCATCCTCCTGCTGCTGGTGGCCGGAGTGATCCTGAGCCTGGGCCTGGTCGGCTATAACGCCGGCCTCAGCGAGAAACGCAGCCCGATCATCGCCATCGTGCTCGTGGTCGCGCTTGGCGCGACGCTCTGGCTGGTCGTCGATCTCGACCGCCCGCGCGAAGGCTTCATCCAAACGAGCCAACAGCCGCTGATCGACCTCCAGGGGAAGCTCGAGTCGTCTCAGTAACGATGACCCACGATCGGGCGGCGTACGTCCGGAGCCGGCCGATCATCGGCCGAGGCTGGTCGAGTCGTCGACGGGGATGACCTCGTGGCGGCCGTCGGCCCAGTCGATCCGCAGCTCCGTATCCGTGCGAATCGCATCCCAGGATCCGACCAGCTCGAGCTGGATCCGGTTGCGCCAGGGCGGACTCGCGCCCCGCGTCAATGGCAGCAGTGAACGACCCTCCACGAACGCGGGCGGCGTAACGCCGGCCCACGCCGCGATGGTCGGGGCGAGGTCGATATTGGCGACGATGTGATCATCCATGCCGGGAACGACGTCGGGACCCCAGATGACCAGCGGCACCATCGTGTCGGTGTCATAAGGCTGGCTCTTGCCGGGGTCAGGTAGGAGGTGGTACCCGTTGTCCGAGGTGAAGATCACGTACGTGTCCGGGCCCACCTCAGTCAGCAGCCGCTCGACCAGGTTCTCGACCGGGGTCATCGCCTGGCCGCGCGTGGTGGGATCGTCGCCACCCGGCCACGGCCAGTGGGGCGCACTGGTGGCGATCATGACGAAGTACGGTCGATCGCCGGCCGCCGCGATCGTCCGGCGCGCCAGGTCCAGCGCCGGACTGCCGGCATTGCGGGGAAGGCGGGATGGCTTGCCGTCGATGCTGAACCTGCCCTGCTCGATCGACGATCTCCGCGCTGCCCAGTGGTCCCAACCCGGCGGGACGTAGTCCGGATCCAAGCCGCCCCCTCCGTAACCGAGCAGGTAGCGGCCCACGAAGCCGGTCTCGTAGCCGGCGTCGTCAAGCCAGGTGGCGACCGTCGAGGACTCGATTCCCAGGTCGAGGGCGCGGGCCATCCCGCCATCCGGTGGCTTGTTGCGATAGACGCCATGGCTGTGGGCGTACTGGCCGCGCAGGATCGAGGCCTTCGACGGGCAGCACAGGGGCGTGGTGACGAACATTCGCCGGAAGCTGCGACCGTCAGGCAGGCTGGGCAGGCCGGTCAGGGTGTCGAACAGCGCGACGTCCAGGTCGTCAGCCACGATCAGGATGATGTTCGGCCGAGGGTCGGAGGCCCGGGCTGCCTCGGAGCCGATGGCCGGGCGCTCCACGGTCAGCAGCGCGACCAAGACCGCAACGACCCCCACCGCGGCAACCGCCATCGATCGGCTCACCCGAAAATGACCGGACTTACCCAAGGCGTTCACCCTCCGTCGCCCGATCATGCGGGAATCCGCCGGCACGCGCGCACGAATGCGCATCAGCGGCGTACATTCAGCCGATCACGGGAACGGGCGGCGAGCGCGGCCGCCCGATTGGCCGTCCCAGCTTGGAGGATGCCTGATGACCGTCGTACCTCGCGGGATGGCGCTGCTCGCGTCAGCCGCCCTCTCGCTTTCGCTGGCCGCGCCATCCATCGCGTCGGTCGCGAGCCATGGCCCACCAGCCTGGGCGTGTTCGCCCGAAGAGATCGCGGCTGGTGCCGCAGGCCTTGGCGCCGAAGCCCGCGGCGGTGCGGCCGCCGACAGCAACGGTCGTGCCCGTGAGAAGGACACGGGCCAGATCGTCCGCGACCTTCCGAAGTCCGCCAGGGGCCGGGCGCCGAGCAACTTGTCGGTCACCGTCCCGGTGTACTGGCATGTCGTGACGGACGGTTCGGCCGGCGCCGTCACCGACGCCCAGATCCTCAGCCAGATCAGCGCGATCAACCGCGGCTTCAGCGGCGGCGACGGTGGCGCCGCCTCCGGATTCACCTTCTCGCTCGCCGGTGTCACGCGCACGAACAACCCCGTCTGGTACGGGTCACCTGGTGCCGGTGCCGAGCACGAGATGAAGCGAGCGCTGAAGCAGGGTGGCGACAACGCCCTCAACATCTACTCCACCAGCGGCGGCGGTTACCTCGGCTATGCCTACCTGCCGGAAATCACCGACACGGCCCAGGCCTACCTCGACGGCATCGTGATCGACTGGCGGACAATGCCGGGCGTTTCGACCGAGTACGCCGGAGTCGCCGACGAGGGCGACACGCTCACCCATGAGGCCGGCCACTGGCTGAACCTCGAGCACACCTTCTTCGGCCAGTGCAACAAGAACGGCGACTTCGTTGCCGACACACCGCCGCAGAAGTCCGCGACGTTCGGCTGTCCCGAGGGCAAGGACACCTGCCCGGCGGCGGGCATCGACCCGATCCACAACTTCATGGACTACTCGGACGACTCGTGCATCACCGAGTTCACCGCGGGCCAGGTCCAGCGGATGCGCGACGCTGGCTCCTCTGGCGCGCGACCTGACTCCCTGGTCATGGCTCAAAGGCGCGGGAAGGTCTGGAGCCGAAGGTGGGATTCGAACCCACGACCGACGGTTTACGAAACCGTTGCTCTACCCCTGAGCTACTTCGGCCCGAACACTCCGCCTGCGGGCGGCGGGAGGAGGCAGGATTCTACCAGCGCCCCCATCGCTGACCAAGGTTGACCTTCAGTCGGCCACGTGGCGCTGGGCAAACTGCCGCATCTTCTCGATGTCCGGGATCAGGATGTAGCCGCGCCCGTCGCCGAAGTCGCCCTCGTCGACGATGAAGCCGTCCTCGGGGTTGAGCACCTGCCCGGTGACGCGCGCGGCCTGCGCCCGCCGGGCGAGCTCGATAAAGGTCGGCATGTCGGAGAGCGACAGATCGGTCTCGAACGAGTGCAGGGCGTCCAGCAGCTGCGGGATGTCGACATCGGTCTCCGGGTCCACCAGCTTCTGCACGATCTGGAGCAGCACCTCCTGCTGGCGCGCGGCTCGGGCGTAGTCGGTGTCGAAGCGGGTGCGGACGTAGCCATTCGCGTCCTCGCCGTCGATCTCCTGTCGCCCAGCCTTCAGGTGGAGGCTGAGGTGCCGGTCGTTCAGCGGCGCTTGCGGGTTGACCGTGACACCGCCAACCGCGTCGACCATGTCGGTCAGATCGCCCATGTCGATGGTCACGTAGGCGTCGATTGGCACCTGCAGCAGCTCGCTGATCGCGCCGCGCATGCCGTCCACGCCCTGGGCGGCGTAGATGCCGTTCAGCTTGCCGCCCCAGGTCGTGCCGTCCGGCAGCGGAACGTTGACCATGTCGCGCGGGATCGCCGATCAGCGTCACCTCGGACTGGTCGGCGTTGATGCTGGCCACCATGATCGTGTCGCTGTTGACGCCCTTGTTGTTGGCTCGCCGGCCCTCGTTGCTGTCCAGCCCCAGCAGCAGGACGGTGAGCCGGTTGCTCAGCAGATCCTGGTTCAAGGCTGGGCGTGGGGCTGGGCGCGACAGCGTCGGCGACGGCGTTGGCGATGCCGCGCCGGCCTCGCCGGACGGTCGCAGCAGCAGGAACGCCAGCACCGCCGCGATCACGCCAAGGACAGCCACGCCGGCCACGATCGGCCAGCGCTTCGGGCGCTGCGGACGGACGCGCTGCGGGGCTCGTCATGCGAGCCGCCTCACTGCGTCTGGCGTGCCAGCGGTTGCTCGGGCGGCATCCAGCCGTGGATCAGCTGGTCGTGGTAGCGGGCCGGCTCCTCGTCGCCGGGACGCGTGCGCGGGATCGGCGCCATCGGCGCCTTGCCCCGCGAGGCCAGCACGAAGTAGGCGCAGACATCGGTCAGTGGACAGAGCCCGCAGATGGGGCGCGGGGCTCGACAGGTATCGCGCCCATGGCGAATCAGCTCGACGTGAAATGGGTACATCTCCTCGGGGTGCAGCACCTCCTCCAGCAGATCGTGGGCTCGATCCAACGGGGTGCGCGGGGGCAGCATACCCATCCTGGTCGCGACGCGGTGGACGTGGGTATCGACCGGCACGGCGGGACGCCCGAAGCCGAAGAGCAGGATGATCGAGGCCGTCTTGCGGCCGATGCCGGGCAGCGACACCAGCCAGTCGCGCGCCTCCTCCAGCGGCTGCGGTCCCCAGGAACGAGAGGTCCCAGCTGCCGGCGGTGGCGGCATGCACCTCGGCCAGGACGTGCTGGATGCGCCCCGACTTGGTGGGCGCCAGGCCGCCAGGCCGGATCACGTCCTCCAGCTCGTCGCGTGGCGCGGCCAGCACCTCGTCCCACGATGCGTAGCGCGCGCGCAGCGCGGTGAAGGCTCGGAACGAGTTCACGTCGGCGGTGTTCTGCGACAGGATGGTGAGCACCAGCTCGCTGACCGCGTCGAGCCGCGGGCCGGCCCAGGTCGGGTGGTCGTACCGCTCGCCCAGTCGCTCGAGCGCCACCTCGGCCAGCGCGCGCCGTTTGCGCCGATCGGCGGCCAGCTTCTGCGGGCTTGGACCGCGCCGCTTTCGCTTGGCCTTCGCCTTCGGCTTGGCCGCGGCGCCGCCACGCTCAGGCGCCCGGCTCGGCCAGGAGCAGCCCGACCTGGATGGTGTGCGCCACCCGCTCGGCGGCGTTGGCCAGCAGTCGCTCGGTGTCGCGCATCGAGGCGGCCAGGCGCATCGGCCGGTCGGCGATCGGCTGCACCACCGCGAACGCGCCGGACGCGTCGAGCGCGGCGGCGCCCGGGCCCCAGGCCGCCGCACAGCAGGATGACCGGCGTGCCGTTGCCGCGCGCCAGCGCCGCCACGCCCATGGCCGCCTTGCCGGACAGGGTCTGCTCGTCGGCCTGGCCCTCGCCGGTGATCACGAGGTCGGCCACGGCCAGGAGCTCGGCCAGTCCCACCGCCTCGGCCACGACCTCGACGCCGGGCCGGATGACCGCGTTGGTGAAGCCGAGCAGGGCCGATGTGGTGCCGCCCGCCGCTCCCGCGCCCGGCTGCTCGGCGACCGAGCGTCCGGTCGCCCGCTCGACGGCGCGGCCCCAGTGCAGCAGCGCTGCGATCCAGCTCCTGGACCGCCCACTCGTCGCAGCCCTTCTGCGGGCCATAGGTGGCCGCCGCGCCGGCCGGGCCGCACAGGGTGTTGGTCACGTCGCTGGCGACGGTCATCGCGAGCTCGCCCAGCCGCGGGTCCAGGCCGCCATCGTCGATCCGCGCCAGCCGCGCCAGCGCCGCGCCGCCCGGCGGCAGCTCCGCGCCGGACTCGTCCAGCAGGCGCGCCCCCAGCGCGACCAGCATGCCGCTGCCGCCGTCGGTGGTCGCGCTGCCGCCCAGCCCCAGCGTGATCGAGCGCGCCCCGGCATCGAGCGCGGCGCGCAGCAGGTCGCCCGTCCCGCGGCTGGAGGCGACGCCGGGCGTTGGCCGGCGTCCGCTCCTCCGCTGCCAGCCGGGCCAGGCCCGCTGGCGGTGGCCATCTCCACGAACGCCGCCTCGCCCCCGTCGATCAGCAGCCAGTCGGCGCTGACCGGCCGGCCGAGCGCGTCAACCGTGGCCACGCTGCGCCGCTCGGCCCGCTCGCCCAGCGCCACGCACAGCGCCTCCAGCGTCCCCTCGCCGCCATCGGCCATGGGCGCCCGGTCGAGCGCGTCGGAAGGCCGCGCCCGCGCCCAGCCGGCCGCGATCGCATCGGCCACCCCGGGCGAGGCGAGCGCGCCGCCGAACGAGTCCGGCGCGACCACGACCCGCAGCGGGCGGTCGCTCACTTGGCCTTGAGCGCCTTGCGCCGCTCCTGGTAGGCGGGGATGGTCTTGATCGGCGGCCGCAGCTCGTCGCCGATCTCGCGCACCTCCAGGTTGAATCGGTCCTTGTCCTGGATGATCAGCTTCATGCCGCGCCCGACCTCGGTCAGCAGCTCGATCCGGTGGCGCTCCTCCAGCTTGCGAATGGCGCCCTGCAGGATCACGTACGACATCTGCGACAGGTTGCCGAGCGGCTGGTTGCGGTGGATGCGCCGCTCCAGGTCCACCTGCCCGATGGCGGAGATGCCCATCGCCTCCAGGATGTCGATCAGCAGCCCGATCTCGACGCTGTAGCCGGTGTAGAACGGGACCGATTCGAGCAGGGCGCGGCGGCCGGCGTACTCGCCGGCGAGCGGCTGGATGATGCCGGACAGCTCCGGGAAGAAGAGGTTGATCAGCGGCCGCGCCATCAGCTCGGTCACCCGGCCGCCGCCCTCGGAGAGGAGCTTGTCGCCCTCGCGGATGGGCCGCTGGTAGAAGCCCTTGACGTACTGGATCCGCGGCTCGCGCAGCAGCGGGCCGAGCAGGCCGTACACGAAGCGCGGCTGGATGTTGCTGATGTCGGTGTCGATCCAGGTCACGATGTCGCCGTCCAGCACGTGCAGGCTCTTCCACAGGGCCTCGCCCTTGCCGATGTGGCTGCCGAGCTCCGGCAGGATGTCGGTGTGCTGGAACACCGGCACGCCCAGCTCGGCGGCGATCGCCGCGGTGCGGTCCGTCGAAGTCCGAGTCGATCACCACCAGCTGGTCGATCAGCGGCAGGCGCTCCATCAGCGCGGTCCGGATGCGCTTGATGACCAGGCCGATCGTCTTCTCCTCGTTCAGCGCCGGCAGCCCGACGCTGAGCGTCAGTCCCTGCTTCTCCTTCAGCTCCACCAGCCGCGCGATGTCGCGGAACTCCGACGCGTGGAAGGTGTTCTCGGCGAACCAGCGGTCGACCACGGTCGGCAGCGAGCGGCTGTGCTCGACGTAGGCGTCCGCCGCCGCCAGCGTGCCCTCCGCCGAACGCAGCTCCTCGAAGGTCGCCATGGCCAGCGCCTGCTTGGTCTTGACCACGATCACGGTCGGCTTGGCCTTGGACGCCACCATGTCCGCCACGGTGCCGAACAGGAAGCGCCCGTCCGGCGCCGCATTCGACGGCTGGGCCGATGCGCCCATCACCACCAGGTCGTGGCTCCGCCGCCTCGCGGATGATGGCGGTCCGGACCGATGTCGCCTCGCGCAGGATGCCGCGCACCCGCCGCGTGCCGCCGTGCTCGCGCACGAAGCGGTCGAGCGCCTCCTGCTCGCGCTGCAGCGCACGCTCGCCGGTCCCCTTCGGCACCACGTGCAGCACCGCCACCTGCGCCCCGAAGCGCTTGCCGAGGTCGCGCGCCAGGCGCATGGCCAGCTCGGCGTGCGGCCCGCCGCGCACCGGCACCAGGATCGAGCGCACGTCGTCCACGCCGCGCTGCTTGACCACCGCGATGTCGCACGGCGACTCGCGCACCACCGCGTCGATGGTCGGCGAGAAGACGGCCGGCCCGTCGCGGCGCGCGCCCGCGCGCGGCCTCCGCCCGTGCGGCCGCGGCCGGCGACGGCGGGCCGCCCCAGCCGAAGATGACGAGGTCCGTTCCCTCCTCCCCCACCGCCTCGATCACGCCGTCGGCGGCCCGTCGCCCGATCCGGACCATGGTCCGGATCTCGACGCCCTCCTCGTCGCCGAAGTCAAGCACGCGCTGCAGCAGGCGGCGCGCGGTGCGAGCCTGGGTGGCGCCCTCCGACAGGGAGACGCCCTCCGGCACCTCCACGATGCCGAGCGCGGTGATCTCGGTGGCGCGGCCGTTGCTGACCCCCGAGCCGATGCGGACCAGGTCGCGCGCCGTGCGCGGGTTGGCCAGCGGCAGCAGGATGCGGTACGGCGCGCGGCGGCGGGGCGGCATCAGCGTTCCGTGGATGCTGCGGCGCGCATCTCCTTCCAGCGCGTCACCAGGTAGGGCTTGAGCTCCTCGAACTCGCGGGCCTGGGCGTCGATCACGCGCTCGGCCTGGTCGGTGGTCATCTCCAGCGTCTCGCCGATGAACCCCGCGGTCCGCCCGAAGTAGAGCGGCGTCAGCGCGGCCAGCAGCTGCTCGCGATCGGCGCCCGGCCGGTTGAAGGCGACCATGGTGTCGTACAGGCAGCGGATCCAGAGCTCGGCCGGGAAGTGGAAGCTGGCCGGATCCTCCGGAACCTCGAGCGACATGATCCGGTCGAGCTGCTCCTCGGAGAGCATCCCGTCCCAGACCTGGCGCTGGGCCAGCCGAGCGCTCTCGAAGTTGTCGACCAGCTTGGCGTGGTTGACCTCGATCGCCTCCGGCGCGATCACCCGCTCGAAGCCGTACTCGGGGATGGCGTGCGAGCCGCGCACGCGGAGCCATCGGTCCTCGTAGACCCCGGCCATGCCGGAACAGGGTGCCGACCACCTGCCGGAACATCGGTCCCAGGTCGGAGGCCGGATCCTTGGCGTCGTGGATCTTGGCGCCCAGGCGGGCCTGGCAGACGGCGAAGCCCTCGTTGATGGCGGAGTGGGTCATCCAGATGTCGATCCCGAAGCGCGCGGTCAGCTCGTCGAAGGTCGGCAGCTCCAGGTAGCGCTGCACCAGGTCGCCGGAGACCGCGAACTCGCCGCCGATGGGCTGCCGGATGCGCGCTCCATACAGCGCCCGGGTGAGCGGATAGGCGATGGCGTTGGTGATGGTGCCGTCGTACTTGTAGCGGGCGTAGAGCGGCGCCACGAAGTCGTAGCCGCCCTTCAGGATCGGTCCGGCCAGCAGCTCGATCCACTCCGGCGCGATGCTGCGCAGGTCCGAGTCGACCATGACGAAGGCCTTGACCTTCAGCTCGCGCGCGACCTCGAACAGGGCGCGCACCGCGGTTCCCTTCCCGCTGATGCCCTGGTAGGTGAAGCTGATCCGCTGCAGCTTGTGGCGCGGGCTGACCAGGATCACCTTCTCGATGTAGTCGGGGCTCTCGGTGCTGACCACCACCCGCGGCGTGCCGTCCGGCGAGCCGCCGTCGCTGTTCACCAGGATCGGCTTGAGGTCCGGGAAGTACTGGACCATGCCGGCCGTGGCGGCGCGGACGACGTAGCCGATGGTCTCCGCGTTGCCGAAGCTCGGGATGCCCACCATCAGGTCGGCGTCCCCCACGCGGCGGACCTCGCCGAGCCCGGTCTCGTCGAGCGCCGACTCCGGCGGTGCGGTCGGGTTGGACGTCAGGACAGGCCTCCTGCGGCGGTCGTCGTCACGTTGCTCGCTCGGGTGCTCAAGCGTAGCACGCGCCCCGGGCGGATCCTCCCCGGACCGACGGCGGAAGCGAGGACTAGGAGCTCGTCGGGCCCCTGCTCCGCTCGTGGGTCGAGCTGCGGGTTGCCGTCGTCCTCGATGTGCAGGACCTTCTTGCCGCGCGACGGCCAGAACAGCCGCGTGACTGGATTCGGCCCGCGTCGCTCGGCAGTCGAGAGCAGCAGCCACTCCTCGGACATCTCGCCGGGCGTGTAGCGCGAGTTGACGTGCTTCGCCACGTAGCGGTCGAAGCCGGCCGAGCGCCAGGCATTCAGCCAGTTGTGGATCGGCACGCGCACCGCCGGGCTGACCCGAACGCGAACGTTCTCTTCGACCACCGACGTCAGCAGGCGGTCGGCGCTCCATGAACGGGACGTCGTGCAGCGGCTGGCCGTCCAGCTCCACCAGGTCGATCGCCACGAACGCCCGCCGCGGCTCGTTCTCGATCGGATCGGGCAGCTCGTCGGTGAGCCCCTCCTCGGCGATCGCCTCGGCCAGGTGCTGCGCCGCGCTGCCGACGCCGATGAACGGCATGTTGGTCCAGATGCCGTCGATCAGCGCGTCGTCGGCGTCCACCGACGGCTCCAGCACCTCGGCCGCCTCGGCGGCGAGCTCCTCGGTGGCGGGCTCGCCGCGCTCGTCGGTGATGGTCACGCGTCCGTCGCGGAGGCGCGCCATGACGCGCTCACCGCGCCACGCGGGCTCGAACATCCACTCGATGCTGTGCACCACGGCGTCGGACGGTGTCGCGAGCTGGGGCAGGTCCTTCTGATCGGTGCCCGTCATCGTGCGCCTAAGGTACCGCCGGTCGCGAGGATCGGTTCACCCTCCGTTCAGCCGTAGAGGTTGAGCTCGCCCTCTTCGACCTCGGCGCCGACCTCGCCGCGGATCTGCTCCCAGGCGTCCAGGTCCCACTCGCCCACGAAGGTGATGGCGGTCCCCTCCTTGCCGGCGCGGGCGGTGCGGCCCACGCGGTGCACGTAGGTGTCGGCGTCCTCGGGGATGTCGTAGGAAAGGACGAAGGGCAGGTCGGTGATGTCCAGCCCGCGGCTGGCCACGTTGGTCGCCACCAGGAACCGGATCTTGCCCGACTTGAAGTCGGCCAGCGTCCGGGTGCGGTCGCGCTGGCTCATGCCACCGTGCAGCGCCGCCACGTTCTGGCCCCGGCGCTTGAGGGCGAGGGCCAGCTTGTCCACGCCGATCTGGGTATGCCGGAAGACGAGCAGTCGATCGATGTCGAACTGGCCGGTGAGCTCCAGCAGCGCCCGCGCCTTGTCCTGCTCGGCCACGAAGTAGACGAGCTGGCGCACCGTCTCGACCGTCCGCATCTCCGGCCGCACCACGATGTGCTCCGCCTTGCGATCCATGAACCGATCGCAGATGCGCAGGATGGCGTACGGCATGGTGGCGCTGAACAGCGCCGTCTGGCGTTCGCGCGGGCAGCGGGACAGGATCGTCTCGACGTCGACGATGAAGCCCATGTCCAGCATCCGATCGGCCTCGTCCAGGATCACGGTGTGGACCCGATCCAGGCGCAGCTCGCCGCGGCGGATCAGGTCGAGCACCCGGCCCGGCGTGCCGACCACCACCGGCGTCCCCTTCTTGAGCGCGGTGATCTGGCGTTCCATGCTCGAGCCGCCGTAGATGGCCACCGCGCCGACGTTGCGGAAGACGCCGATGCGGCGGATCTCCTCCGTCACCTGCACGCACAGCTCGCGGGTCGGCGTCAGCACCAGTGCCTGAACGTGCTTGCCCGACGGGTCGACCTTCTCGACGATGGGAATGCCGAAGGCGGCGGTCTTGCCGGTCCCCGTCTGCGCCTGGCCGATCAGGTCGCGCCCGGCGCGCAATGGGCCGATGGCGCGCGCCTGCACCTCGGTCGGCTCGACGAAGCCCATCTTCTCGATGGCGCGCGCGATGGTGGGCGGCAGCTCGATCTCGCCGAAGCGGTAGGTCTTCTGGGCCGCCAGGACGGCAGCCAGCAGCGGCGAGTCGTCGGCGGGTGCGAGCGGTTCGGTCGGTGCGGCGCCGTTGTCGGCGCGGCCGGGGCGGGTCGTAGATCGTCGGCGCGGGCGCGCCGGGCGTGCGTCGGTCTCTGGCAAACAGGTCCTCGTTTCTCCCCGGATCGTATCACGGGACCGGCCCCCTTGACACCGTATTGATACTCTGTCTCACATGGAAGCCACGGCGATCCTGGTATCGGTGGGCGCCTTCATGTCGGCCCTGTTCGGCGGCATCGTGGCCGCCCGCGCGACGCGCTCGGTCGGCGCCATCATCGCCGTCGGCGCCGGCATTCGGATAGGTGCCGCCTTCTTCGACCTCATCCCCGAATCGGTCGAGTTGCTCGGCTCGCTGGATCGGGCCATGGTCTGCACCGCCATCGGCTTCCTGGCCTTCTACGCCGTGGAGAAGATGACAACCCTCCACGTCGGGCACGAGACGGCCACCGAGATGGACCACGCCGCGCCCGACCACCGACACGTCGGGATCATCGGCGCCACCGGCATGAGCATCCATTCCTTCCTGGACGGCGTGGCGCTGGCCGCCGGCCTCCAGGTCGGCGGCGGGCTGGGGCTGGTGATTGCGGCCGTGGTGATCGTGCACCGCTTCAGCGACGGGATCGGGATCGTCAGCTTCATGCTGGCCAGCCATACGCCAATGCGCGAGACGTACCGCTGGGTGGCGATCGTGGCTGTCGCCCCGGTGCTGGGTGTCGTGCTGGGACTCGCTGATCGCCGTCCCGGACGAGGTGCTGGGCTCGATGCTGGGCGTCTTCGCCGGCTTCTTCCTGTACATCGGGGCGGCCGAGCTGCTGCCGGAGGCCCACCGGTCGGATCGATCCCGCTGGGTGGCGGCCTGGACCTTCGCCGGCGTGGTGGCGATCTACCTCTTCTCGGTCTGGGCCGGGGTGGTGGGGGTGACGGTGTGATACAGGCGGACCGCATGGCGGCCACCCGTGACCGGCTGCGCGCCGCCGGCCAGCGGGTCACGCCACAGCGGCTGCTGGTGGCCGATGCGCTGGCCACCGCGAGCCGCCAGCTGACCGCCCAGGAGCTCTGGCAACGCGTGCGCCGCCGCAGCCCGCGGATCGGGCGCGCCACGGTGTTCCGCACCGTCGAGGCGCTCGTCGGCGCAGGCGTGGCGCGTCGCCTGGAGCTGCCGAACCACGCCTCCGGCTACATCGCCTGCCAGCCTGATCACCACCACCACCTGGCCTGCAGCCGCTGTGGTCGGGTTGAGGAGATCGGCGAGAGCTACGTGGCGACCGTCGCGCAGCGGGTGGCCAGCGACACTGGCTTCGTCATCGACGACGCGCGGCTGGACTTCTATGGGCGCTGCGCCAGCTGCGCTCACGAGGATGGGGTGCCCGGCTAGCCCTCAGCCGGCGGTCAGGCGCACGGAGGCTGCCGCCGGTCCGTAGGCGGCAGATTCAGCCACCCGGCCCGGATCCACCTCGTCCGCCGCCGCGACCGCGGCCGGCATGGTGGCGGCGCCATCGGTGGCTGCGGACCGGCCGTAGCCGTGGGGATGCTTCAGGCGCCAGGCCCACGCGTCGGTCAGCATCTCGTCCAGCTTGCTGTGCTGCGGGTGCCAGCCCAGCTCCCGGCGAGCGCGACGTGACGAGGCGACCAGCACCGGTGGGTCGCCGCTGCGGCGCTTCAGCACGCGGGCCGGAATGGCGCGGCCGGTCACCTTGCGCGCCGCCTCGACGACCTCGCGCACGCTGAAGCCGGCGGCCGAGCCCAGGTTGTAGACCTCGAGCGAGGGATCCCCCTCGCCGGTCGCCTCCAGCGCCAGCATGTGCGCATCGGCCAGGTCCCTGACGTGCACGAAGTCCCGGATGCAGGTGCCATCGGGCGTCGAGTAGTCCTGGCCGAAGATCTGGACGTGGCTTGCCTCGCCGGCCGCCACCCGCAGGACCACCGGGATCAGGTGCGTCTCCGGCTGGTGATCCTCGCCGTTGCGCTCGGTCGCGCCGGCCACGTTGAAGTAGCGCAGGCTGATTGCCCGGAAGTCATGGCTGGCCGCGAACCAGCGCATGGCTCCCTCGAAGGCGAGCTTGGTGGCGCCGTAGGGATTGATCGGCTCCGTGCGATCGGCCTCGGCGATCGGGACGCGGCGCGGCTCGCCGTACACCGCGGCGGTCGAGGAGTAGACGATCCGGGTCACGCCCGCGGCGCGCATCGCCTCCAGGATCGAGACTCCGCCGGTGACGTTGTGGCGGTAGTAGAGCGCGGGGTCGCGCATGCTCTCGCCGACCAGCGACTTGGCGGCGCAGTGCAGGACCGCGTCGATCCGCTCGCCGCGCAGGAGGTTCTCCAGTCGCGTCTGGTCCTGGACCGAGCCGCGCACCAGGCGGGCGGGCTTGACGACGGAGGCGGCATGGCCGGTCGACAGGTCGTCGTAGACGATGACGTGATGGCCGGCGGCGAGGAACGCCTCCACGCTGGTGGATCCCACGTACCCGGCACCCCCGGCGACCAGGATGCGCACCCGAATCCTCCTCCTCCGTAGACGCCGGGTCAGCTCGCCCGCGAGACGATCGCTCGCGGGCGCTGAGCCTGGCGTTGGACCGATGGTTGCTCGACTTCAGGCTCCGTGGCGGCAAACAGCTCCTGGGCGGAGGCCGCGAGCTCTGGCGTCAGCTCCGCCGAGACCAGGGCGGCGCCGGCCGAGACGGCCGAGCGGACGTCGGCCAGCATGCGGAAACGGCCCGACGCCTTGACCTGAACGCGCGGACCCACGCTGTCGCGCAGCAGCGCCACGCGCTGGACGGTGCGCCGGGCCGGCAGCCTCGCCCCACGAGGTGACCACGTAGTCGGCGCCGGCCCGCTCGGCGATGCGGCAGGCTCGGCTGACGAGATCATCGTTCATCGGCTCGGCCTCGACGATCACGCCGGCCACGGCCAGCGCCGAGTGGGCCATGTCGACCACGGCCAGCATGTCGTTGTAGACGATCTCGTCGTCGCCCGAGAGCATTGCGCCGGCGTTCAGCACGCAGTCGATCTGGTTGGCGCCCTGCTCCAGCGCCTTGCTGGCCTCGAAGGCCTTGACCGCCAGGATCTGGGTCCCGCTGCCGTAGCCGACGATGGTGCCCAGCCGCATCCGTTCCCGACCCAGCGCGCGTCGGGCCGCCTTGACCAGCCAGGGGTTGACGGTGACCGCCGCGCAGTCGTGCTCGATGGCCAGTGCCACGGCCGCATCCAGCTCCGCGAGCGATGCGTTGGCTCGGGTGAGTCGGTGCTCCAGCCGCGCCGCACGGCGCCCAATGGCGGTCAAGGTGCGGAGATCCTCCTTGTGGGCGAGGGTCGGAGGGCTAGGTGGGCACTGCCCCAGGACCGCCGATTGTAGCAGCGGGTCCGTCGTCTGCCCCCTCGGAGGGCTCGGCGGCGCCGTCCTGGCGGTGCTCGGAGGCACCGGGCTGGGACTGCCAACCGCGGGCCAGGGCCAGCAGGCGGTCCCGGGTGTTCTGCGACGGGTCGTCCAGGACGGCCTCCAGCAGCCGGCGCAGCAGCTCGCCGATTTGCGGGCCCGGCGCCAACGCCCAGCTCCGTGACCAGGTCGTTCCCGTCGATCGCCAGCTGGCCCTGCTCGCAGCGCGTCAGTGGCCGAGCACCCGCAGCCACGCGCTGACGCAGCTCGGCCATGCCACCGGTCGCCGGCTCGCGCGCGCCGCTGGCCACGTTGTCGGCGGCGCGCAGCGCGAACAGGTCGTCCAGCAGGTCCGCTCCCACGCGGCGCACGAAGCGGCGCACGGCGGCATCGGTCCAGTCGGGGGTGTAGGCGAACATGTGCTGGCGCACCAGGCGCACGATCCAGGAGGCATCCGCGCGGGGCAGTCGCAGCCGCCGCAGGACCACCTCCGCCATCTCGGCGCCTTCGCGGTCATGACCGATGAAGTGGCCGTCCGCCAGGGTCGTGGCCTTGCCCAGGTCGTGCAGCAGGCCCGCCAGGCGCAGCGCGGTCGCCGGTCGGCCGGCAGCGCGTCGGCGGTGCGCAGCGAGTGGTCCAGGGCGTCGCCGGGCAGCGCCTTGGCCTGCGGCACGCCGCGCAGCGCGGCCAGCTCGGGCAGCAGCACGGCCATCAGGCCCAGCCGCTCCATCAGGGCCAGCGCGGTCGATGGCGGAGCGGCCGGCGGGGATGCGCCCAGCATGCGCAGCAGCTCATCGCGAACCCGCTCGCCGGACAGCGCTGCCACGTCGCCGGCGTGGTCGGTGATGGCGGCCTCGGTGGCGCGGGTCCAGCACCAGGCCCAGCCGCGTCGCGAAGCGCACCGCCCGCACCATGCGCAGGGCGTCCTCGGCAAAGCGTTCCGAGGGATCGCCCACCGCCCGCAGCACGCCGCGACGCAGGTCGCCGATCCCGCCGTACGGGTCGACCAGCGTGCCCGCGCCCGCTGACAGGTCGGCGGGCCGCCAGGCGATGGCGTTGACCGTGAAGTCGCGCCGCGCCAGGTCATCGGCCAGCGAGGTGCCCCAGCGCACGTGCTCCGGCCGGCGGCGATCCAGGTACGGGCCCTCGTGGCGGTAGGTGGTGACCTCCACCTCCGGCTCGCCCCGGACCGTGACGGTGCCGAAGCGGTTCTCCCAGCTCGAGTCGGGGAACAGGGCCGCGACCTGCTCCGGCGGTCCGGCCGTGGCCACGTCCCAGTCGCTGGGGGTCGCGCCGCTGACCAGGTCGCGGACGCTGCCGCCGACCAGGGCCGCCTCCAGGCCCGCATCGGCCAGGCGGCTGAGCACGGCCCGCACGGACGGCGGCAGGTCGATGGTCAGCGGCGCCCCGTCGTGCATCGGTCCGGCAGGCTGCCGGCCAGCCAACAGGCTGGGCCTCAGCCCGCCCGCTCGGGAGAGAGGAAGAGGTAGTTGCGCCAGGCGTCGTTGCGCTCGTCGGACAGGTAGGAGCCGAACAGGTAGCGCACGTCGGCACGCGGGGCACGCGGCTCGCGCAGCAGGTACATCCGCACCTCGGACAGGGTCTTGCTGCCCTTGCGGTGGTTGCAGGTCCGGCAGGCCGCGACCAGGTTCTCCCACTCGTGGCGGCCGCCGCGATGCTTGGGCACCACGTGGTCGATGGTCAGGTCGCGGCTGACGGCGCCGCAGTACTGGCAGGTGTGGCGATCGCGCGCGAAGACCTCGCGCCGGCTCAGCTTGACCTTGGGTCGCGGCCGCTTGATGTGGTACTGCAGCCGAATGACCGAAGGCGCCTCGAAGGCCCGCGTCGGCGTGTGGATCACCTGGTGGTTGCGCTCGATGAGCTCGGCCTTCTCAGCACCGAGCAGCCGGAACGCCCGCCTGATGTCGCAGACGTTCAGCGGCTCGTAATTCTGGTTGAGCACGAGCACCGGTGCGTTGATCACGACCACGCCTCCGGGCGGATCATAGCAACGATGGCGGTCACCGCCGCGCCGCGGTCCAGGTCAGGAGGCGGCCGCGTCCTCGGTCGGTTCGAATACCAGCACCGCGCCACCCTCCAGCACCAGGCGGCCCTGGCTGTCGATGGTGTACGAATCCACCTCGTCCATGGCCGCCAGGAATGCGGTCTCCAACAGGCCGGCGGCGCCCGGGCATGCCATCCGCGTCGTGCTCAGCGGGCCCATGCTGATCGACGAGCCTTCGATGGTTGGCGTGCCGAAGTAGGTGTTGCAGCCCGCTGAGCCGCTGATGTTGCCTTCCTCGTCGAACGCGAGCGTGGGCACCGAATCGCCAGCTGGCTCCCGGCCGTCGATCTCGATCAACGTCCAGGAGGTCCCCTCCAGGCCCGGGGTCGTGGTCGCACTCGGGCTGCCAACGCCGCCGCAGGCCGTCAGCGCCGCGCCGAGGAGGGAGGCAGCGAACCAGCGCTTCATCACCGCCAGCATAGCCCTGGACCTCTACTCGTGAGGGAGCCTGGGCACGAGTACAATCGGGAGCCATATGACCACCATCGAACGGTCCACCTGGACCACCAAGGTCGGCCTGGCCCGCATGCTCGGCGGCGGCGTGATCATGGACGTCGTCACCGCCGACCAGGCCAAGGTTGCCGAGGAGGCCGGCGCGGTCGCCGTGATGGCGCTCGAGCGCGTGCCGTCCGACATCCGCAAGTACGGCGGCGTGGCGCGCATGAGCGACCCGCGGCTGATCACCGAGATCAAGGAGGCGGTGAGCATCCCGGTCATGGCCAAGTGCCGCATCGGGCATGTCGCCGAGGCGCAGATCCTCCAGGCGCTGGAGGTCGACTTCATCGACGAGTCGGAGGTCCTGACCCCCGCCGACGAGGAGCACCACGTCGACAAGCACCAGTTCGAGGTGCCGTTCGTGTGCGGCTGCCGCGACCTGGGCGAGGCGCTGCGCCGGATCGGCGAGGGCGCGGCCATGATCCGCACCAAGGGCGAAGCCGGCACCGGCAACATCGTCGAGGCGGTGCGCCACCTGCGCGCCGTGATGAAGGGCATCCGCGAGCTGGCCGGCATGCGCGATGACGAGCTGTTCGCCGCCGCCAAGGAGCTGCGCGCCCCACTGAACGTGGTGACCGAGACAGCCCGGCTTGGCGAGCTCCCGGTCCCGAACTTCAGCGCCGGCGGCGTCGCGACCCCGGCCGATGCCAGCCTGATGCGCCAGCTGGGCGCGCAGGCGGTGTTCGTGGGCTCCGGCATCTTCAAGGCGGAGGAGCCGGAGCGCGTGGCGCGCGCGATCGTGATGGCCACCACCCACTACGACAACCCCGAGATCCTGGCCGAGGTGAGCGCCGGCCTGGGTGAGCCGATGCGAGGGCTCGATCTGAACGAGATCCCGGTGGAGGAGCGCCTGGCCGTTCGCGGCTGGTAGCGCAGACGGATAGACCGATGGCGCAGCGGGCGCCGTCCGCGCCCTCCGACCAGGTCGATGCCCCCGCCGCCGCGCCGCATCGGCGTGCTGGCCCTGCAGGGCGCGGTGCGAGAGCACGCCGAGGCGATCCGCGACGTCGGTGCCGAGCCGGTGCTGGTTCGCCTGCCAGCCGACCTGGTGGGCCTCGATGCGCTGATCCTGCCGGGGGGCGAGTCGACCAGCCATGCGCCGGCTGATCGACCGCTACGGCCTGCGCGAGCCGATCCTGGCCATGGCCCGCCGCGGCGCGCCCATGCTCGGCACCTGCGCGGGCATGATCCTGCTCGCCGACCGCATGACCGATGGCGAGCCGGCTGTGCTGGGCCTGCTGGACGTGATCGGTCGAGCGCAACGCCTACGGTCGCCAGCTGGATTCCTTCGAGGCCGATCTGGACATGCCGGCCCTGGGCGACGAGCCGCTGCATGGCGTCTTCATCCGGGCGCCGGTGGTGACCGACGTCGGGCGCGGGGGTCGAGGTGCTGGCGCGCGACGCAGACGGCCGGACGATCGCCGTTCGCCAGGGGCGCGTGCTGGCCACCGCCTTCCACCCGGAGCTGACCGCCGACCGGCGGCTCCATCGACTTCTGCTCGAGCTGATCGACGAGTGACGACCACCGAAGGCGCCGTGCGGGCGGCCCGCATCACCGACCGGCAGGCCCTGGCGGAGCTCTCGCAGCGGGTCCACACCTCCGCCGACAGCTACCGCCGCTCGCTGGGCGTGCCAGCGCCGTCCGCCACGCTGCCGCGCATCAGCCTGGCGGACCTCATCCCGTCCTGGCTGCCCCTGCGGCCCGCCTCGCTGCACCTGGTGGCCGAGGCCGACGGGGAGCTGGTTGGCTCATGCCGGGCCATCGAGGAGCCGCGCCGCGAAGACTGGGCGATCATCGAGCTCGATGCGGCCGACGGCCCGATGGCCACCGAGATCCGCTACGCGCTGCTGCAGGCTCTGGTCGAGGAGGCCGCAGGGCGCAACGTCGCGCGCTTCCATGCGGCCTGCTCGGACGTGCCGGAGAACATGGAGCTGTTCGGGCAGCTGGGCTTCATGGCCTACGCCCAGGAGGAGATCTACTACCGCCCGCCGGAGGCTGAGAGCAGCGCCCGCTCCTGGCTGCGCGGCGTGTTCGGTCCGAAGGGCAACGGCCACCCGGAAGGAGAGGCGCCGCATCCCGCCCTGCAGTCTGCCGGCGCGCCCGACGCCTGGCACCTCTTCGACCTGTGGTCGCACGCCACGCCGCCGGCCATCGCCCGCATCGAGGACTACCAGGCATCGCGACTGGGAGTCGGTGGGCCACGAAGGCGTGGTGCCGCGCAGCAGCCTGAACCCGTTGCTTCACTTCTCCGGCGTCAACGCCTGGCTCCTGCCGTGGGAGCAGCGCGCTGGCGGCTTCTCGCAGCACGGCAGCTGCCGCGAGGGGCCGCACTACCTGCGGTTCCTCATCCGCGAGGGCACCGACGGCGCCTCGTTCCTGCGCTCCGTGCTGGAGGCGGTGGGCAGCGAGGCGACTGGCGGCCGGCATCCTGTCGCCGGTGCGAACATATGAGTCGACCGGGCTGCGCACCGCTACAGCCGCCGGCTTCGAGCCGGTGGGTCGCGTCACCCTCCTGGTGCGCGACGTGCGCGCGCCGGTTCGGCAGCCGGCGCATGGTGCCGGCCATCTGAAGCGACCCCGCGATGACGCAGGAGGCAGAGCGAACCACGTGACCCGACTGGAGACCACCGACGACCTCGACGCGCTGCTGCAGGCACTGCCGCTCGAGATCGTGGACCGCGTGCGCACCTTCGCGAATCGGGCCGACCTGCTCGAGATCGTGATGGACCTCGGCCGGCGCCCCGAGGCGCGCTTCACGCATGGCGAGGAGCTGCTGCTCGAGCGCGAGGTGGCCGAGAGCGACATCGCCTACGTGATCGACCATATCGGCGCCTTCGGCGACGACAACCGGGCCGGGATCGAGCGGACGCTGCATCGGATCAGCGCCATCCGCAACCGCGGCCGGCAAGGTGGTCGGCCTGACCTGCCGCATCGGGCGGGCCGTGTTCGGCACCATCGACATCATTCGCGACATCGTCGACGGCGGCCAGAGCGTCCTGCTGCTGGGCCGCCCGGGCGTGGGCAAGACCACCATGCTGCGCGAGGTGGCCCGCGTGCTGGCCGACGACCTGGGCAAGCGAGTGATCGTGGTCGACACCAGCAACGAGATCGCCGGCGACGGCGACATCCCGCACCCCGGCATCGGCGATGCGCGGCGCATGCAGGTCCGCACCCCGACCGACCAGCACGGCGTGATGATCGAGGCGGTCGAGAACCACATGCCCGAGGTGATCGTCATCGACGAGATCGGGACCGAGCTGGAGGCGGGCGCAGCGCGCACCATCGCCGAGCGCGGCGTGCAGCTGGTGGGCACCGCCCACGGCAACACGCTGGACAACCTGATGCTCAACCCGACCCTCTCCGACCTGATCGGCGGCATCCAGCCCGTCACGCTCGGTGACGAGGAGGCGCGCCGCCGCGGCACGCAGAAGACCGTGCTGGAGCGCAAGGCGCCGCCGACCTTCGACGTCGTGGTCGAGATCGTGGAGCGCGACAGCGTGATCGTGCACCGCAACGTGGCCGAGACGGTGGACGCCATCCTGCGCGGCCACATGATCCCGCCCGAGTCACGCTGGCGCGAGGGCAGTGAGCTGCGGGCCGCGACCAAGTACGACTACCGCATCAGCGAGACGACGGCCGGCAATCCGGCCTTCGCCCCGCTGGAGCCGACCGGCGGCTTCGGCGCGTTCGGCCGCAACCGCGGCGCCGGCACGGGCGGCGCCACCGGGCTGCGGCCGCTGCCCGGGCGGTCGGCACGCGGCGGGCGCAGCCTGCCCGGCGAGAAGCTGAGCGGCGACCGCTTCGAGCCGTCGGAGTCCTCCGACCCGCGTCGCTCGCTCGAGCAGGCGCTGCGCGACACCGCGGTCGATGACCAGGCGCTGGTCGAGCAGCCAGTTGGCGCCAACCGCCGGGCCGGCAATCGCAACCATCGGCCGCTGAACCTGTTCGCCTTCGGGGTCAGCCGCAAGCGGATGGAGCAGGCGGTGCGGGAGCTGGGCGTGCCGGTCACCACCGCCCGCGAGCTGGACGACGCGGACGCGGTCGTGACGCTGCGCAACTACTACCGCCGGAAGCCATCGGCCCTGCGCGACGCGGAGTCGAACGGCATCCCGATCTACGTCCTGAAGACGAACACGATCCTGCAGATGGAGAACCTGCTCGCCAGCCTGTTCGACCTCGAGGCCGATCCGTCGGAGGCGGCGCTGCGCGAGACGGCGGAGGCGATCGGGCTGGTGCAGGCATCGGGCAGGTCGATGGAGCTGGATCCGCAGAACGCCTACATCCGGCGCCTGCAGCACCAGATGGCGGAGCGCAACAACGTCATGTCGCGCTCGCGCGGCAGCGAGCCGAACCGCCGGGTCGAGCTGTTGCCCGAAGAGGACCAGGCGTGGCGCTGAGCCGCCGCGGCAGCTTCATCACGCTCGAGGGATCCGAAGGCAGCGGCAAGACCACCGCGGCACGCCACCTGGCGGAGTGGCTTCGCTCACGAGGGAGAGCGTGCGGTCGTCACGCGGGAGCCCGGCGGCACGCCGCTGGGCGACGAGGTTCGCCGGCTCGTCCTGCACCTGCGCGACGTGTCGGATGACCTGGACCCACGGGCCGATGCGCTCCTTTACGCCGCCGCCCGTGCGCAGCACACCGCACGCGTCATCCAGCCGGCGCTGGAGCGCGGCGAGCACGTCATCTCGGCGCGCTACCTGGACTCGTCGCTGGCGTATCAGGGCGTCGCCTATGGCATCGGCCTCGACGAGATGCGCCGGCTGCAGGAGTTCGCGACCTTCGGCCTGCTGCCCGACCTGACGATTCTGATCGACGTGCCGGTGGAGGTGGGCCTCGGCCGCAAGCGCGCCGGTCGGTGGAACCGCTTCGAGGATGCGGAGGATGTGGCCTTCTTCGAGAAGGTACGGGCCGCCTACCTGGATCTGGCGGCGGCCGAGCCGAATCGCTTTCGGGTGGTGGACGGCTCGGGCACGGTCGAGGAGACGGATCGGCTCATTCGCGAGGCCGTCGAGCGGCTGCTGGCCGGCGTGTGACCGACACTGCGCGACCGCTCACCCTCCACACCGCGGTCGAGCGCCCCGACCTCTGGGAGCGCGGCATCCCGTCGAATCGAGTCTGGCCGGAGTACAACCTGCACGGCGACGTCGTGAACCAGTGGTGGGGACTGCTCGACGAAGAGATGGCCGGCTACCAGTTCGTCCTGTACGACGAAGAGGCCGATGTGGTGGCGGCCGAGGGCCACACCGCACCGATGCGCTGGGACGGGGACGACGGCAACCTGCCGGACAGCTTCGACGCCACCATCGTCCAGGCCTTCTCCCAGCTGCGTGCCGGTGAGCCACTCGACACGCTGTGCGCGCTGGCGGCCGAGAGCCCGCGTGATGCCCGGCGGCGCGGCCTGGCGGTCCAGCTTCTCGATGCGATGCGCGAGATCGCAGCGCGGCACGGGCTCCGCCGCTTCGTGGCGCCGGTGCGCCCGTCCTGGAAGGAGCGCTACCCGCTGACACCCATCGAGCGCTACGTCACCTGGCGGCGCGAAGACGGCCAGCTGCTGGATCCGTGGATGCGCGTCCACGAGCGGTTGGGCGCCCGCGTGGCGACGCCGCTGCCCCGCTCGCTGCACATCTCGGGCAGCGTGGCCGACTGGGAGTCGTGGACGGAGATGGCCTTCCCGGAGTCGGACGAATACGTCTTCCCGGAAGGGCTGGCGCGGCTGCGGATCGATCGCGAGGCGGATCTGGGCGACTACTGGGAGCCGAACGTCTGGATGGTGCATCCGGAGCTGCCGCCTGCGGCATAATCGGAGCCTGCCTCACATCGAGCGTCGCGCATGAAGCTCGTCACCGCGATCGTGCACAACGAGGACGCCGCGAACCTGGTCGACGCGCTGCTCGAGGGCGAGTACCGCGCCACCCGGCTGCACTCGTCGGGGGGTTTCCTGAAGCAGGGCAACGCCACCATCCTGGTGGGCGTCGAGGACGATCAGGTCGACACCGTGCTGCAGCTGATCAGCGCCAACTGCCACTCGCGCAGCCAGTTCGTGAACCCCATGCCGCCGATCATGGAGCCGGGCGAGTTCTACATGCCCTACCCGGTGGAAGTCGAGGTCGGCGGCGCCACCGTGTTCGTCCTCCCGGTCGAGCGCTTCGAGCGCCTCTGACCCGCCCTCGTGGCTGTCGAGGAGGAGATCCGGGCGGCAGAGTCGCGACTCGGTCTTCGATTACCGCCCTCGTATCGCAGGCATCTACTCGACACCGGCGACCTGCCCGGCGACCATGGACTCACGCTGCTCCCCATCGACCAAATCGACCGGTTCGGCCGACGCGAGCCGGAGTGGCTCGCCGGCTGGCTGGAGGGCTACGAGTCGGGTGCGGCGATGCACGGTTCAGGTGAATCGCTGGGTGACGATCCAGGAGACCCGGCCACAATGCGCGTGGATCAGCTCGCGGAGACCATCGTGATCTCGACCATCGTTGACGAACGCGTGCTTCTCATCAATCCCGCGGCGATGTACCAGGGCGGTGAATGGGAGGCGTGGGACTTCGCAAACTGGTACCCGGGCGCGTACCGATACGCCTCCTTCGCCCACCTCGTCGAGACGCTGGCGAGCGGCGACTGAGCATGGCCTCCTCATGGGTCGCGGAGCTGGAGAAGGCGGCGCCTGACGTGGTCGCCGTCTGGTGGGTGGCCGACCAATCCGGCAGCGCCTTCCACCGCGAGATCCTGCGCCGATCCGGGCCGGGCACGGCCGCCGGCATCCTGGCCCAGCAGGAGGCGGTCGCCGATGCCCTGGCGGCCGCGCTGGCGGCCACGACCGAGGAGCAGCTGCGCGAGCCCGGCGGCGAGGAGGACTGGAACGTGGCCCAGGCCTTCGCCCATACCACCGCCTCGCGCCGCTGGCTGGCCCATGCCGCAGCGGTGGCAGCGCGCGGCGAGTGGCCGGTCGACGACCCGCCCGTGGTCCGTCCCGGCATTCCGGGGCCGGCCGACGCGAGCCGCGAGCTGCTGCAGACCTACCTGGACAAGTCGCGCCGTTCGATGGCGACCTCGGCCGCGGCGATCGCCGGCCACGAGACCGATCCGTGCCCGCTCGACCATCCGCTGGTCGGCCACCTGCGCTGCGGCGGCTGGCTGCTCTTCGCCGGCGTCCACGACGTCATGCACCTGGAGCAGCTCCATCGGCTGCTGGGCGATGGCTGATTCCGCCGCCAACCGCCATGGCTGACCCTCGCCCTGAGCGTCCGCCGCCGCTGGTCCTGGTGGTCGAGCCCCCGGCCGCCATCCCGGGGGACGCGTCGTACGCGGCGCGTCGCAGCCCGCGGCCAGGCCCTGCTGGCGGCGGAGCTGTCGCGGCGCTTCGGAGCCGCGGGCGCGCAGGTGGAACGCCTGGCGCCGCTGCGTCGAGACGCCGGACTTCCATTGGGGCGCGTGGTTCGCCGCGGCGGCTCGCACCGCCCGCCTCGAGGCGCGAACCGCGGGCAGGCCCGGCGAGGCCATCGGCTATGCCGGGCGCCGGCGCGCTGGCGCTGCTCGACAACCGCGCCCTGGCCGCCGCTGACCGGCGCGCGACCCGGCGAGGTGGTTGCCAACAACCGCTTCAGCGCCGATGCGTTCGTCGTCGCCGGCGACGTGGACGGCGCCCTGAACGCCCTGGCCGGCTGCGCCACCGACAACGCCGCGGTCCGCTGCCTGGAGGCCGCCGGCTTCGTGTCGCGTGACCTGTCCGCGGAGCGCTGGTCGCGCTTCGACGTGGACACGCCGCTCGACCTGGCCCTGCTGCGGCTGGCCACGCGGCTCGCCGGCACGCGGGTGCTGGACGGCGTGGTGGCCGCCTTCCTGGAGAACGCCACCGGTCCCGGCGGCCGAGCCCTGGAGGTGCCGGAGCTGGAGCGGATCGGCGCCGTCTGCGCGACCGCGACGCCGAGCTGGTGGTCGCCGGACGCGTGCCATCCAGCGCGTGGGCCTACCTGGAGACCGAGTCCGCCTGTCGGGTGCGCTGCTTCATCGAGGAGCGCGGCATGCGCTCCGCCCGCGACCACGCCGCCGCGCTCCCTGCTGGCCGACCTGGATCGAGCGGCTGGGCGCGGCCGACCTCGTCGCGCGTCTGGCCACCCTGGGCGACGCGGTGATCCTGGACAGCCGCGTCCTGATGGCCGCGCTGGCCGGATCGTCGGATGCGGCTGCATGGCCGCCGGAGGAGGAGCGCTTCGCATCGGACTTCGGGGAGGCCGGCGCCGATCCAGACCGCCTGGCTGGCGGAGCTGACGTCGGCCGCCGCCGAGGCATCGGTCCCGTTCCTGCTCGGCGGCCACGCCCTGGTCAGCGACGGGCTGCAGCATCCTGGTCGATCACGGCCTGGCTGGGGCGCTGACGAATCGGCCGCGCCAATCCTGCGCGCGGAACGTGGCTGGTAGACTGTTTCGTGAAGCGGTCACGCCCGCTGAGGCGTGCGTGCCGTGATCTGAAGTCAACCAATCTGGCCGCGATGCGAGAGCGTCACGGCGACATCGGCCGCAAGAGCTGACTCGGAGCTGACATGGATCAGACCGGCTTGATCTACGTCCTCGGGTTCGGGTTCGCCGCCACCACGTTCGTCTTCGGCACGATCCTGTTCTCGTGGCTCATCACGCACCGCCGGGCCCGACCCCAGAAGGGCCTGCCGTATGAGAGCGGCATCGACACGATCGGTGACACCTGGTCCCGCTTCGGCCTTGCCTTCTACCTCTACGCGCTGCTGTTCGTCGCCTTCGACGTGGAGATCATCTTCGTCTACCTGTGGGCGATCAGCGTGCGCGCGATCGAGGTGCCGGGCATGGTGGTGATCGGCGTCTTTCTTGCGATCCTGCTCGTCGGCGAGCTCTACGCCTGGCGGAAGGGAGACCTGCGATGGCACTGAACACACCCGACTCCAGACGACGCGACCGCGGCGGGTGGCGCCGCTCCCTCACCGATCATCATCCCGGACCAGGGAGCCAGCGACGAGCTGCTGCGCGAGTTCGGCATGGAGGAGCATCCGCGCGGCGGCTTCCACGGCCTGCTGGAGGTGATCCCCACCAAGGCGGACTGGCTGCTGGACCTGATCCGCGCCAACTCGCTGTGGCCGCTGCTGTCCGGCCTGTCGTGCTGCGCCATCGAGATGATGAGCACGGCCACCGCCAAGAACGACGTCGACCGCTTCGGCATGTTCCCGTTCCGCGCCAGCCCGCGCCAGGCGGACGTGCTGATCGTGGCCGGCACGCTGACCACCAAGATGGCCGGGCCGCTGGTCCGCCTGTGGGAGCAGATGCCCGAGCCGAAATGGTGCGTGGCGATGGGCACCTGCACCACCTCCGGCGGCCGCTTCAAGCGCAGCTACAGCGTGGTGCAGGGCGTGGACCGGGTCATGCCGGTCGACGTGTACGTGCCGGGCTGCCCGCCGCGGCCCGAGGGTCTGATCTACGGCCTGATCAAGCTGCAGGAGCTGGTCAAGCAGCGCCGCGGGCAGTGGCCGACCTACGTCGACCGCGGACCGCAGCGGCTCGCCTGGGAAGGAGACGTGCGCTGACCGCCCCCGCCGCGGCGGGTGCGCTGGTCCGCGCGCTGACCGACCGCTTTCCCGACCTGGCGGAGAGCCTGTGGACCGACGAGGACACCGTCGAGGTCCAGGCCGATGCTGCCCGCAACATCGAGCTGCTGACCACCGTGCGCGACGATCCGGAGCTCAAGTTCTGGTGGCTGGGCGATGCGGCCGCGGTCGACTACGGACCGGCCGAGCACTTCGAGGTCGTCTACCACCTCTACTCGGACCTGCATCCGGCCTGGCTCCGCATCCGCTGCCGCGTGAACCGCGCCGATCCGCACATCCCGACCATCACCGGGCTGTGGGAGGGCGCCATGTTCCACGAGCGCGAGATGTACGACATGATGGGCATCGTCTTCGACGGCAACCGCGACCTGCGGCGCATCTACATGTCGCCCGACTACCGCAGCTTCCCGCAGCGCAAGGACTTCGTCCTGCCCGATGATGCGGCCGACTCGCCGGCCGCCGGCGTGGTCCCGCTGGAGCGCCCCGAGACCTGGGAGCTCGGCCGCTTCCGCGAGCGGGCCACCAGCTCATTGGCGCCGCATCCGAACCGCCCGGCTGGCGGTAACGGAGCCAAGGCCGATGTCGACACGAGCGAATCCCGATGACCAGCGACTGAGCCCGAGACCCGCATCCCCGATCCGCTCGACCTCGATCGGCAGGAGGAGGCCCGGCTGGCCGCCGCGCTGGGCACCGGAATGCCGGGCGGCGAGGTTGACGAGTCCGGCCGCCCGGACCGGCCGAGTACGCCGGATTCGAGACGGTCGGCGTCCCGGACCGCCCGCCGCAGACTGAGCGCGAGGCCGAGATGTACTCGCTGGGCGAGGGCGAGATGCTGCTCAACATGGGGCCGCAGCACCCCTCCACCCACGGCGTGATGCGGCTGGTGGTGAAGATCCGCAGCGAGATGGTCACCGACCTCGACGTGGTGCTGGGCTACCTGCACCGCGGCATCGAGAAGCTGTGCGAGAACGCGACCTATACCACGGTCCTGACCTACGTCGACCCCATGGACTACATGTCGGCCATGCACAACGAGCACGCGCCGGCGATCGCCTTCGAGAAGCTGTACGGCATCAAGGCGCCGCCCCGCGCCGAGTACATCCGGGCGCTGGTGGTCGAGCTGAACCGGGTATTCAGCCACGGCCTGATGATGGGCTTCCTGGCGCTGGACATGGGCGGTCTGACCCCGATCCTGTACGGCTTCATCAACCGTGACGAGGTGGTCGACCTGCTGTCGTCCATCTCCGGCCAGCGGATGCTCTTCAACTTCTTCCGCGTGGGTGGCGTGAACTGGGACGTGAACGACGAGTTCATCAACCGCCTGTCGCGCTGGCGCGTGAACGTGAACAAGAGCATCGGCGACAACGAGCAGCTGATCACCCAGAACGAGATCTTCGTGCAGCGCACCAAGGGCCTGGGCGTGCTCAGCGGCGAGCGGGCAATCGCCTTGGGCGTATCCGGCCCGAACCTGCGGGCCAGCGGCGTGCCGTTCGACGTGCGCAAGGCGCATCCCTACTCGATCTACGACGAGCTCGAGTTCGACGTCATCACCCAATCCGGCGGCGACACCTACGCGCGCTACCTGCAGCGCGTGGCCGAGATCAAGCAGAGCCTGCACCTGATCGACCAGATCATCGACAAGATGCCGCATGGCCCGGTGCAGGCCCAGGTGCCGGGCATCATCCGGCCGAGGCCCGGTCGCGCCTTCGGCGCGGTCGAGTCGCCGCGTGGCTTCTACAGCGTGTACGCCATCAGCGACGGCGGCCCGAACCCGTATCGATTCCGCATGCGCGACCCGTCGTTCATCAGCCTGCAGGTCATGCCGGTGCTGATGCCCGGTCACCTGATCGCCGACACCATGGCGGTCATGGCCAGCCTGGACCCGATCATGGGCGGCGTGGACAAGTAGATGGACGTCGGCGAGCTGCTGCTGGGCGTTGGCCGCTTCGTGCTGGCCACCACCCTGCTGCTGGTGCTGACCGTGCCGACGGCCTTCATCGTGATCCAGCTTGAGCTGAAGGTGATCGCCCTCATGCAGCTGCGCTACGGCCCGAACCGGGTCGGCCCGCGCGGCATGTTCCAGAGCACCATCCACGGCTTCAAGGTGCTGGCCAAGGAGGACACCACGCCCGACCAGGCTGATCGGTCCACCTTCACCATGGCGCCCTGGATGGTCTTCATGGCGGCGGCCATGAGCATGCTGGTCATCCCCTTCGCGCCGGGGCTGGTGGCGATCGAGTCGTCGATCAGCGTCGTCTACTTCTTCGCCGTGCTGGGCCTGTCGGTGGTCGGCCTGCTGGTCGCCGGCTGGGCCAGCTACAACAAGTACTCGCTGCTGGGCGGCCTGCGCAGCGCGGCCCAGATGGTCAGCTACGAGATCCCGCTGACCCTGTCGGTGGTGGGCATCGTGATCCTGACCGGCAGCCTCTCCTTCACCGAGATCGTGGAGTGGCAGCGTGTGCAACGGCTGGGGCTTCTTCTGGCAGTTCTGGGCGTTCCCCATCTTCTTCATCGCCGCCACCGCCGAGATCAACCGCACTCCGTTCGACATGGTCGAGGCGGACTCGGAGATCGTGGCGGGCTTCGCCACCGAGTACTCGGGCATGCGCTTCGGCTTCTTCTTCTTCGCCGAGTACGTGGCGCTCTTCGTCATGAGCACCGTGGTGGTGACGCTCTTCTTCGGTGGCTGGCTGCCGCCCTTCTTCCAGCTGCCGGACGGGATCATCGGGACCGTGCTGGGCGCCATCATCTTCTTCGCCAAGACCTACTTCTTCGTGTTCGTGGCGGTCTGGATGCGCGCCACCCTGCCGCGCGTGCGCGTCGACCAGCTGATGGGCATGGCCTGGAAGTGGCTGCTGCCGCTGGCGCTGGTGAACCTGTTCCTGACCGCCGGCATCGTGCTGGCCTTCAACCTGCAGCCGGTGGCGGGGGTCTGACCGATGACGGTTCCCGGTGGCGGCATCGCCAAGGGCATGTGGGTCACCCTCAAGAACTTCTGGGCGCCCAAGGTCACGCGCCAATACCCCGAGGAGCGCCCGCAGATGCCGGAGCGCTGGCGCGGTCGGCTGGACCTGATCTACGACCCGTTCGGCGAGCACAAGTGCGAGGTCTGCTTCCAGTGCGCCCAGGTCTGCCCGGTCGAGGCGATCGACATGAGCGGCTTCGACACGCAGGGCAACCGGATCCGCTACGGCATGCCGGAGATCTACGACGAGCGCAAGGACCCGAACGCCTGGCGGCGGGCCGGCCAGCCGGCGCGACCGATGCGCAACGCCGTGCGCTGGGACGAGGCGGTCGACGAGCCGTGGGTGTCCGGCGTGGTCGAGGGCTTCGGCGCCCGCCCCGAGTCGCTGGTCGCCATCTTCACCGCCGTCCAGGAGCGCTACGGCTACCTGCCGGAGCGGGCGCTGCGCATCATCAGCGACCGCATGACCATCCACTGGGCGCAGGTCTTCGGCGCCGCCGGGCTGGGCGGCTTCCGGCTGCTGCCGGCCGAGGGCCACGTCATCACCGTCTGCACCTGCGCCGCCTGTCGCTTCGCCGGCGGCGACGACCTGCTGGCCGTGCTGCGCGACGAGCTGGGCATCGGTCCCGGCGAGGTGACCGCCGACGGCAGCTTCACGCCTGGAGACGAGCCCGGAGGTGGCGGCCGGGCGCGATGGCGCCGGCGCTGCGCATCGACACGCTGGTGTTCGGGCCGCTGAACGCCGCGCAGGCGCAGCCACCTGGTCCAGGAGCGACGGCGGCACGCGCGGCGGCGCACCGCATGACGGTCGACGCCGGCGGGACCGGCCTCTCCCCGCAGATCCGCATCCTGCCGCGCGGTGAGCAGCGCCTGCTCGCCAACCTCGGGCCGCGTCGACCCGAACAGCCTGGCCTCGCTATCGCGAGCACGGCGGCTACGCCGGCCTCGAGCGCGCCGTGGCGCACCTGGGCCCGGAGGGCGTCATCACGGAGATCGCCGACGCCGGCCTGCGCGGCCGCGGTGGCGGCGGCTGGCCGACCGCCGACAAGTGGCGCGCCGCCCGCGCCGCGGCCGGCTCGCGCAAGGTCGTGGTCGTCAACCTGATGGGCGCCGATCCCACCGCCCTCGGCGACCGGGCGCTGGCCGAGGGCAACCCGCATCTCCTCCTGGAAGGCGCGCTGCTCGCCGCCTTCGCCACCGGCGCGTCCGAGCTGATCCTGGCCGTGCGCCGCGACTGGACGCTGGCGATCGGCCGCCTGCGGGCCGCGATCGAGGAGGCGGAGGCGAGCCGGCTGGCCGGCTACCTGGTCCTGGGCACCGACTTCAGCTGCCAGGCCAGCGTCTGGGAGGGCTCGGGCGCGCTGGTGGCCGGCGAGGAGACGGCGCTGCTGGCCGCGCTCGTCCGGTGACCGCGGCATGCCCGTCATCCGCCCGCCCTACCCGACCGAGAAGGGCCTGGGCGGGCGCACCGACCACGGTGCAGAACGCGGAGACGCTGGCGCACGCCGCCTGGATCCTGGCCCACTCGGCCGACGGCCTTCAGCAATGTCGGCAGCCAGAGCCTCGCCGGGCACCAAGCTGGTCAGCGTCTACGGCCGGGTCAGCGAGCCGGGCCTGCTGGAGGTGCCGCTGGGAACGCCGCTGGGCGAGATCATCGACCTGGCGGGCGGTTCGGTGGGGACGGTCAAGGCCGTCTTCGTGGGCGGCGCCGGCGGCGGTGCGCTCTCGCGCCGACGAGCTGCGCACCCCGTACGACGTCGAGCCGCTCCGCGAGGCCGGCGCGGGCATCGGCCTGGGGCAGGTGCTGGTCACCGACACCGCCACCTGCATGGTCGACACCGCCCGCTTCTTCCTGGACTGGTCGGCGCGCGAGGCGTGCGGCAAGGCGGTCCCGTGCCGGATCGGCACCAAGCGGCTGGTCGAGACGCTGGATCGCATCCTGGCCGCCACGCCGCGGCCGGACGACTTGGAGCTGCTCCGCGCGCTCGTCGCGCAAGATGACGCGACACCGCGCTGTGCAAGCTGGAGGCACGGGCGCCGGGACCGATGCTCACCACCCTGGACGCGCTTCCCGGACGAGTACCGCGCCCACGCGGAGCGCGGCGAGTGCCTGGCCGGGGTCCATCCCGCGCCGGCGTGAACCCGTTGCTGAGCCCGCTGGCCGGCATCGGACCGGCGGCATCGGCATGACGCTAGCATTGGAGGACCGATGAGCTTCGCCACCAACGGCAACGGCAAGGGCAACGGCGCCGGCGTGCTCCGATCCGGAGGACTACGCGCCCGTCTGGCCGATGGTGCCCGGCACCCGGACGATCAACGTCACCATCAACGGGCAGCAGGTCCAGGCCGAGGAGGGCCAGACCATCCTGCAGGCCTGCCGCGTGCTGGGCATCGAGGTCCCGACCCTCTGCTACGAGCCGAAGCTGGCGCCGTACGGCGCCTGCCGCATCTGCGTGGTCGAGGTCGAGGGGCAGGAGCAACACGCCCGATCAGCTGCGGCACCCAGATCGCCGAGGGGATGGTCATCACCACCCACTCGGAGCGGCTGATCGAGAACCGCCGCATGGTGCTGGAGCTGATCTTCAGCGACCACGACGCCTACTGCCTGCCGCCCTGCCAGTTCAAGTGCCCGACCCGGGTCGACATCCCCGGCTACCTGAAGCAGAACACGCCTGGGCAACTGGGAGGAGGCGACGCGCATCCTGAAGCGCTCGCTCCCGTTCCCCGCCATCCTGGGCCGCGTCTGCCCCGCGCCGTGCGAGACGCACTGCCGGCGCGAGGAGGTCGACACCGCCATCGCCATCCGCGATTCGCATCGCTACTGCGCGGACCGCGTGCTGGAGGTGGATGCGCCGGCGCCCATCCCGTGGCCGAAGGACCCGGACACCGGGCGCCGGGTGGCGGTCATCGGCGCCGGCCCGGCCGGCATGGCGGCGGCCTACTACCTGCAGCTGCGCGGCCATCACTGCGACGTCTTCGAGGCCGATCCGGAGCAGGGCGGCATGCTGCGCTACGGGATCCCGGAGTACCGCCTGCCGAAGGGCTGGATGGACCGCGAGCTGAACCACGTCTGGGAGCTGGGCGCCACCTTCCGGCCGAACATGCGCCTCGGCCGCGACTTCCACGATCGCCGACCTGCTGGACCAGGGCTACGACGCGGTCTACGTCGGCATCGGCTGCTACAAGTCGAACGAGCTGGGCATCCCCGGCGAGGACGCCGACGGCGTGGTCAACGCCCTGGAGAACCTCTACAACAGCACCCGCGGCCTGCCGATCCCGGCGCTGAAGGGCGCCCGGGTGGTCGTCATCGGCGGCGGCTTCACCGCCATCGACTGCACCCGCACCAGCCTTCGGCAGGGCGCGGCCGAGGTGTCGATCGTCTACCGCCGCGACCTGAAGGACATGCCGTCCCAGGACGAGGTCCACGAGGCGATCGAGGAGGGCGCGCGCGTCATCTTCCAGGCCGCGCCGGTCCGGATCATGACCGACCAGAACAACAAGGTGACCGGCGTCGAGTTCCAGCGCATGCAGCTGGGCGAGCCCGACGAGAAGGGCCGCCGCCGCCCGGAGCCGATGCCCGGCACCGAGTTCGTGGTCGAGTGCGACACCGTGCTGGGCGCCATCGGCCAGGGACCGGAGCTGTCGTGGATCGAGTCGCGAGCCGGAGGAGATCCGGACCCAGCTGGAGGTCGAGCCGCCGCGGCACGCTGGTCAGCGAGGACGACATCTTCCGCACCGGGCTGCCCAAGGTCTTCGCCTCGGGCGACGTGAGCGCGGGGGCCACCACCGTGGTCGAGGCCATCGGCGAGGGCCGGCGCGCCTCGTACGCCATCGACTACTGGCTGCGCGGCCACGACCTGGACGACCCGCAGGTGCGCCGCATCGTGTCGGAGCCGCAGCCCAACTTCCTGACCATCGTGCCCTTCACCGACGACGTGAAGGAGCCGAAGGCGGTGATGGGCAAGCTGGGCGCCGAGGAGCGCAAGACGAACTTCGACGAGTACGAGTTCGGCTACACCCACGACCAGGCCATGGGCGAGGCCGCGCGCTGCCTGCAGTGCACCTGCGAGGCGATCGGCCACTGCGACCTGCGCGAGGCGGCGATCGAGTACGAGACGACGCTGAACATGGCGATCGACGAGCGCTCGATCCAGGACAACCCGTACGTCGGCGTCAACCACGGCTACGGCCGCGACGAGACGCACTCCTTCATCCTGCGCGACTACTGCCGCTGCATCGACTGCGGACGCTGCGCCCAGGTCTGCAAGGACATCGTGGGCGCCGGCTGCTACGACTTCATCGGCAAGGGCTTCGACTCGCTGGTCACCACCGCCGACTTCGTCAGCCTGAACGAGACGCCGTGCGTGTCATGCGGCCGCTGTGCGGAGACCTGCCCGGTCGGCGCGCTGATGCCGCGGCCGCGCACGCTGGAGACCTACCAGCTCGACATCAGCCGCTGCATCTTCTGCGGCATCTGCGCCGATGCCTGCCCGTACGACGCCCTGCGCTGCGGCCCCGAGTTCGAGTTCAGCGAGTACCAGCGCGACCTGCCGATGCTCGACATCCTGCAGATGTCCGACCGGGAGCGACCCACCCGCTGATCAAGCAGTCCGCCTGCCGGCTCCCCGAGGACGGGGAACCAGAGCGCATCGAAAGCCGGCGGCGATGCTGGACTCCGGCGACCGACGCGCGCGACGGAGTCAGTCGGGGCCGAGGAGCGGCTCACCCGTCGCTGGGCCGCATCCGGATCAGGCAGCAGCAGCCAATAGCCGAGCAGTGCGCCGAGGGCGTTGAGCATCACGTCGTCGCACGTCGGCGGAGAGCCGCTCCGGGATCCAAGCTGTGCCGTCTCGATGCAGCCGGACAGCACCAGCGCCACCAGCAGCACGCGCCACCATCGGTCCAGCCACGGCAGCGCAATCGGTCCGAGCAGGCCCACCGGCAGCAGCAGAGAGCAGGTTGCCGATCCACTGCGAGAGCCAGAAGGCCGAGTCCAGATTGGCGAGGTAGATCCGGATCGTCACGAACGGGGTGGAGTTGTCGTTGACGACCTGCCCGGCCAGGGGATGCGCTTCGCGCAGCGTGAAGGCGAATGCAACGCCCAGCCACAGCCCCAGGAGGACGCCGGCGAGGAGGCGAAGCATGCCGCGCACATTCTGGCCCATGGGTCTGCGGCCCGCCGCCTGCGTTAGAATCGAACGCGGCCTCGCGACGATCCGGGGCCGTTTCTGAGCGCTCGAACCCAACCAAGGAGAGCCTCGCCCTGGACATCACGGCTGTCCTCTTCTACCTGCTCGCCGTCGGCGTCGTTGGCGGTGGACTTGCGGTCGTCACGCTCCGCAACGTCATCCATTCGGCCATCGCCATGATGGTGTGCTTCGGGTCGTTGGCCGGCATGTACCTCCTGCTGGGCGCCGGCATCATCGCTGCCGCGCAGGTGCTCATCTACCTCGGCGCCATCAGCGTGCTGATCCTGTTCGCCATCATGCTCACCCAGGCCGGTGACGCGAACCTGCCGTCGCCATTCCATCGCCAGGCTTGGCTGGCTTTGGCCGTGTCAGTGATCGTGGTGGCACTGGTCACCTACACCGCGTTCACGACCGACTGGGGCGCCGCCGCCGAGGTGACCGTCATCAGCCTGCAGGCGCTCAGCCAGGTCCTCTTCACGGACTACGCCCTGCCCTTCGAGATCCTCAGCCTGCTGCTGCTGGCCGCGATCATCGGGGCCATCTTCCTGGCTCGCCGCCCTGAAGAAGACGAGCGGGCAAACTGATGGGCCTGACCGGCTACCTGGTCGTCTCGGCGCTGCTGTTCGGGATCGGCGCGTTCGGCTTCCTGGCCCGGCGCAACGCGATCCTGATGCTGATCTGCATCGAGCTGATGCTGAACGGGGTGAACCTCAGCCTGGTCGCCTTCAACGCCTACCTCCCGACGCCCGGCAACATCGGCGGCGTCTTCTCGCTCCTGATCATGGCGGTGGCGGCCGCCGAGGCGACGGTCGGCCTGGCGCTGGTGATCGCCATCATCCGCACCCGTCAGACCCCCGAGGTCGACGAATACTCCGACCTGAAGGAGTAGGCACCGCCCCATGGAGCTGCTGATCGTCCTGATCCCGGCGCTGCCGCTGGTGGGCTTCCTGTTCGCGGTGCTGCTGGGGCCACGCCTGGACCGCGTCCCGGTCCATGGCCATGACGATCACGAGACCGATGCGCACGCCGGCGCTGACGAGCACGGCGATGCCCATGACGCCCATGCCGGCGGGATCGATGAGGACCTGCAGCCGATCCCGACTGAGGAAGAGCAGCGGGCGACCAGCCCGCATGCGGGGCACGCCGACGACCTGGCCAACGCGGCCGGCGCCGACGGCGTCATCCCCGCCGATCTGAACGACGGGCTGGGCCAGACCGGGCACGTAACGCCTGAAGGCCCGCAGCCACGCTACGCATCGTGGATCGTGCCGACCCTGGCCGTGTCAGTCGGCTGGGTGCTGAGCATGATCCTGTTCGGCAGCGTCATCTTCGGCGGCCACGAATATCACGTGACCCTGTACCGCTGGATCGGTGCCGGCGACTTCCAGATCGAGATCGGCTTCTTCGTCGACGCGCTGACCGCGATGCTGCTGCTGGTGGTCAGCAGCGTGGGCCTGCTGGTCCACGTCTACTCGATCGGCTACATGAACGGCGATCGCGGGCTGTGGCGCTTCTTCGCCTACCTCAACCTGTTCATGTTCAGCATGTTGCTGCTCATCATGGGCGACAACTTCCTGATGCTGTACATCGGCTGGGAGGCGGTCGGCCTGTGCAGCTACCTGCTCATCGGCTTCTGGTACAAGAAGCCTTCGGCCGCCGGCGCCGCCAAGAAGGCCTTCGTCGTCAACCGGGTCGGCGATTTCGGCTTCGGGCTGGGCATCCTGGCCATCTGGAGCGCACTCGGCACGCTGCAGTTCGAGGAGGTCTTCGCGGCCATCGGCGGGCTGCCGGAGTGGCAGATCACGCTGATCGCCCTGCTCCTCTTCGCCGGCGCGGTCGGCAAGAGCGCCCAGTTCCCGCTCCACGTCTGGCTGCCGGACGCGATGGAGGGCCCCACCCCGGTCAGTGCCCTGATCCACGCCGCCACCATGGTCAACGCCGGGGTGTACATGGTCGCCCGCGCCAACCCGATCTTCGCCGAGAGCCCCACCGCCATGTGGGTCGTGGCCAGCATCGGCATCTTCACCGCCATCCTGGCCGCGGCCATCGCGCTGACCCAGAACGACATCAAGAAGGTCCTCGCCTACTCGACGGTCAGCCAGCTGGCGTACATGTTCTTCGCGCTGGGCGTCGGGGCGTGGGTCGCCGCCATCTTCCACCTGGTGGCCCACGGCTTCTTCAAGGGCCTGCTGTTCATGGGCTCCGGCTCCGTCATCCACGGCGCATCCGGCGAGCAGGACATGCGCTACCTGGGCGAGATGCGCGTCTCGATGCCATGGACCTACTGGACCATGGTGGTCGGCTCGCTGGCGCTGGCCGGCATCCCGATCTTCGCCGGCTTCTTCAGCAAGGACGAGATCCTGGGCAACGGCCTTCAACCACGGCTAGTACCTCTATTACACGGTGGGCGTGATCGTGGCCTTCATGACCGCCTTCTACACCTTCCGCATGATCTATATGACCTTCCACGGCAAGTGGCGCGGCCCGGCCGAGGCCTGGCACCACGTCCATGAGTCGGCGGCGACCATGGTCGCCCCGCTGGCCATCCTGTCGGTGCCCACCGTCCTGGCCGGCGTGCTGCTGGGCCTGCCGCCGGAGGGCGGCGCCATCCACGGCTGGCTGGAGGAGGTCTTCCTCGACGCCGAGCAGTCCGGGGCGGGCGTCCTGCCCGGCTCGTTCACCGCCACCGGGCACGAGACCTTCCAGCTCATCGGCCACGACGGGCTGCTGCTTGACCGTCACCTCGATCGTGGCGGTGCTGGGGATCTACCTGGCGTACCGCTTCTATGTCCGTGATCCCGCGGCGCCGGCGCGCTTCGTGGAGCGGATCCCATTCGGCTGGGGACCGGGCCTGTACGCCGCCAGCGTGAACAAGTTCTACATCGACGAGCTGTACCTGGCCGTGTTTGCGCGTGGCGGCGTGCAGCTGGGCAAGGCGCTGTGGTGGTTCGACGCCAATGTCATCGACGGCGCCGTCAACGGCGCCGGCTGGCTCGCGCAGCGCATCGGCTCCATCCTGCGCCGGCTCCAGACCGGCCGGACCCAGAACTACGGGCTGGGCATCGCCAGCGGGCTGGTGCTTGTGCTGATCGCCTACCTGGTGATGCGGCCATGATGGACTTCGCCCGCGACATCCCGGTGCTGAGCCTGGTGGTCTTCACCCCGGTGATCGGGGTGCTGATCCTGCTGCTGGTGCCCGGCGATCGACCATCGGGCCATTCGCTGGATCGCGCTGCTGGCGGCGCTGGTCACGCGCTGGCTTCAGCCTGCTGCTGCTCGGCTACCAGGCCGGCGGGCCGGAGTTCCAGTATCCGCGAGGAGGTCGAGTGGATCCCGGCCTTCGGCATGGGCTACCGGCTGGGCGTCGACGGCCTGTCGGTGGCGCTGGTCATCCTGACCACGGTCCTCAGCGTGGTCGCCATCCTCTACTCCTGGGACCCGATCCAGACGCGGGTCAAGGAGTACTACGCCACCATGCTGCTGCTGATGGTCGGCATGCTGGGCGTGTTCGTCAGCCTGGACCTGTTCCTGTTCTACGTCTTCTGGGAGCTCAGCCTCATCCCGATGTACCTGGTGATCGGGATCTGGGGCGGCCCGCGGCGGATCTACGCGACCGTCAAGTTCGTGATCTACACGCTGGTCGGCTCGCTGCTGATGCTGGTCGCCATCCTGGCGGTCGCCATCGCGTACGCCGTCGGCCGGCAACGACTTCACCTTCAGCTACGAGCAGCTGCGCGGCTTCCCCTTCGCCGATGGGCTGCAGGCGCTGGCCTTCATCGCCTTCTTCCTGGCCTTCGCCATCAAGGTGCCGATGTGGCCGCTGCATACCTGGCTGCCCGATGCCCACGTCGAGGCGCCGACCGCCGGCTCCATCATCCTGGCCGGCGTGCTGCTGAAGCTGGGCGGCTACGGCTTCCTGCGCTACAGCCTGCCGCTGCTGCCCGATGCGGCGGTCGAGTTCGCGCCGATCGTCATCGCGCTGGCGGTGATCGCCATCCTGTACGGAGCCATGGTCAGCATGGTGCAGCCGGACCTGAAGAAGCTGATCGCCTACTCCAGCGTGTCGCACATGGGCTTCGTGATGCTGGGCGCCTTCGTGTTCAACGTCCAGGGCCTGCAGGGCGCCATCTTCCAGATGATCAGCCACGGCATCACCACCGGCGCCCTCTTCCTGCTGGTCGGGCGTGATCTACGAGCGCACCCACGACCGGCTGATCGCGCACATGGGCGGCCTCAACTCCAAGCTGCCGCGCTACGCGGCCATCTTCGGGCTGTTCACCTTCGCCAGCATCGGCCTGCCCGGCCTTTCCGGCTTCGTCGGCGAGTTCCTGGTCATGCTGGGCGCCTTCCAGTACAACGGCTGGGTGGCGGCGGCGGCCATGATCGTGGTCATCATCAGCGCGGTCTACATGCTGTGGATGTTCCAGCGCGTCTTCTTCACCGTCCCGTCCGGCTGGATGCGCCGATGGTGGCCATCGCTGAAGGACATGACCCGCCTCGAATGGGTGGCGCTGGCGCCGCTGATCATCCTGGTGGTGGGGCTGGGCGTGTTCCCCGAGCCCGGTGCTCGGCCTGACGCAGGCGCCGGTCGACCGGATCCTGGAGCTGGTCTCGCCCATCGACCGGGCTCACCAGCCTCTCCCTGCCATGGTGATGCGGAGCGCGGGCCATGAATGATCCGCTGAACGACCTGTTCACGCTCCTGCCGGAGCTGCTGCTGCTCACGCACGGTGCTGGTGGTGATCGTCACCGACCTGTTCCTCCCGCGAGCGAGCGAAGTGGATCCTGACGCCGCTGATGCTGTTCGGCCTGGTGCTGACCGGGTTCGGCTGCGTGCTGGTGTGGGGCGTGAACGACACCGTCTTCGCCGGCTTCTACGTGGTCGACGACCTGTCGGTCTTCTTCAAGGTGGCGACGGTGGTGATCGGCTTCCTGGCCGCCCTGTTCGCGCCCTCCTACCTCGTCGCGCGCCGGCTGCCGCTGGGCGAGTTCAACGCGATCCTGGGCTTCAGCCTGCTGGGCATGTTCGTGCTGGCCAGCAGCTCCGACCTGATCACCCTCTTCCTGGGCCTGGAGCTGATGGTCATGCCCGCCTACCTGCTGACCGGCTTCCACAAGACCGATCGCTTCAGCAACGAGGGCGGCCTGAAGTACTTCCTGCTCGGCAGCTTCGCGTCGGCGATCCTGCTGTTCGGCATCAGCTGGACCTACGGCCTGACCGGCACCACGCGCATCAGCGAGATCGGGCCGGCCCTGGGGCAGGCCGGCGACCTGCTGCCGGCGGCGCTGGTGGCGATCGCGCTGCTGACGGTGGGCGCCACCTTCAAGGCGGCGGCCGTGCCGTTCCACTACTGGACGCCGGACGCCTACCAGGGCGCCCCGACACCGATCACCGGCTTCCTGTCGGTCGGCCCCAAGCTGGGCGCCTTCGCCCTGCTGGTGCGCCTCTTCGCCGAGGGCCTGGCGCTGCAGCGCGCCGACTGGGTGACCGTCATCGCCATCCTGGCGGTGCTGACCATGACCGTCGGCAACGTGGTCGCCCTGACCCAGACCAACGTGAAGCGGATGCTGGCCTACTCCAGCATCGCGCACACGGGCTACATCCTGGCCGGGCTGGCCGCCTTCGGCGCGGCCACCACGCCGGCGGCGCAGCAGGACGGTATCGAGGCGATCCTGTTCTACGTCCTGGGCTACGGCATCATGAACCTGGCCGCGTTCGCGGTGGTCGGGCATGCTGCAGCACGATCCGGCGCGCTACGGCGGCCTGAACAGCTTCGCCGGCCTGGCCGGGCGCGCGCCGGCCATCGCCGCGGCCATGGCGGTGCTGCTCCTGTCGCTGACCGGGATCCCGCCCACGGTCGGCTTCTTCGCCAAGCTGTACGTGCTGCTGGCCACCATCAACGCCGGCCTGGCCTGGCTGGCGGTGGCGATCGCCCTGAATGCCGCGCTGGCCGCCTTCTACTACCTGCGCGTGATCGTCTACATGTACATGCGCGACCCGGAGGCCGAGCCCGCCCCCATCGACCGCCACCCGTTCGTCAACGCCGCGCTGGCGCTGTCGGTCGCGGGCGTCCTGCTGCTGGGCATCTTCCCGGAGCCGATCCTGGGCCTGCTGCGGACCTCCGCCGGCGCGCTCTTCTGAGCCAATGAGCCCGCAGCAGCGTGGGGAGCGGCTGCTGGCCGAGGCGGCGCAACGCCTGCTCGGCGACCGCCGGCTGCTGATCGCCACCAACCGTGGCCCGGTCACCTTCAGCATCGGGGCCGATGGCGGCCTGCGGCCGCGACGCGGCAGCGGCGGCCTGGTGACGGCCCTGTCGCAGGTCGGCCGCCACGTGCCGCTCACCTGGCTGGCGGCGCCGTTCAGCGACGGCGATCGGCTGGGCATCCGCAAGCCGTCCCTGATCGACCAGGCACTGCCAGGCGAGATGCGGCTGCGCTTCACCCCGGTCGAGCGGCCGATGTACGAGGCCGCCTACGGGGTGATCGCCAATCCCGCTGCTCTGGTTCCTGCAGCACCAGATGTGGGAGCTGCCGACCCGCCCGATGATCGACACCGCCACGTTGCGCGCCTGGGACTCGGGTTACGTGCCCGTCAACGAGGCCTTCGCACGGGCCGCGCTGGCCGAGGCTGGCGACGACCCGGAGCCGCGCATCATGCTGCACGACTACCACCTGTACCTGGCGCCGTCCGCCATCCGGCAGCGTCGGCCGGGCGCGCTGATCAGCCACTTCACCCACATTCCCGTGGCCGCCGTCGTCGCTGTGGCAGGTCATCACGCCCCGCATCCGCACCGCCATCGTGGAAGGGCTGTCGGCGGCCGACGTGGTCGGCTTCCAGACGGAGCGCTACGCCCACAACTTCCTGCGCGCCGCCGAGTCGTTCCTGCCCGGCGCGCGGGTCGACCATCGCGCGCGCCGGGTGCTGCGCGACGGACGGGCACGTCGCCCACGTCCGCCACTACCCCATCAGCCTGGACGTGGAGGCGACGCGACCGGGTCGCCGCCTCCGCGCGCGCCCGGCGACGCGGCGGAGCAGATGCGGGCCGGCGCTGCCGATCAGATCATCGTGCGGGTCGACCGGCTGGAGCCGTCGAAGAACATCCTGCGCGGCTTCGCGGCCTTCGAGCTCCTGCTGCAGCGCAACCCGCGGCTGCGGGGACGGGTCACCATGCTCGCCTTCCTGGTCCCGTCGCGCACCGGCCTGCGCGAGTATGGCGACTACGGCCGCCAGGTGCAGGGCGCGGTCGAGCGCATCAACGCCCGATACGGCCGCGCCGGCTACCGGCACGTCCAGCTCTTCTACGAGAACGACTATCCGCAGGCCATCGCGGGCCTGTCGATCGCCGACGTGGTGCTGGTCAATCCCCTGATCGACGGCATGAACCTGGTTGCCAAGGAGGCGGCGCTGGTCAGCCAGCGCGATGCAGTGCTGGTGCTGTCCGAGACGGCCGGCGCCTACGACCAGATGGCCGAGCACGTGCTGCCGGTGGCGCCGGCCGACGTGGCCGGCACGGCGGACGCGCTGGCGCAGGCCCTGGCCATGCCGGCCCGCGAGCGCGCGCGGCGCCACGCGGGCCTGCGCGAGGGGGTCGAGCGCCAGGACATCGGCTGGTGGCTGCGGTCGCAGCTGGAGGACATGGCGCGCATCGGCGCGCGCCGCAGCGGTCAGCGCTGACCAGCCCTAGACCAGCGCCGCCAGCAGGTCGGCCACCGCCTGCGCGTCGGGCAGCACGACGTCGGCGGCCGCCGCCACCGCCGCCGGCACCTCGTCGCCGCCGGCCACGGCCAGGACGGCTGCGTTGCAGCTCGCCGCGGGCGCGCGCCTCGCTGGCGGCACGGAACATGTCCAGGTCGGTGACGTCGTCGCCCAGCACGACCAGGCCGCGCAGCCCATGGCGCGAGACGAGCTGCGCCACCGCCGTGCCCTTGTCTGCGCTGCCGGCCGCGCGCAGCTCCCAGGACATGCGGCCAGGTCGTAGCGTGAGCCCGTCGTGGGACACGTCACCCAGCGCGGCCGCGATCCGCTCCGCGGCGGCCGCCGGCTCCGGTGTGCTGCGGTAGTGGATGGTGGCCGACGGCCCCTTGTCGTCGACCCACACGCCGTCCTCGCGCGGAACGCGGGCGAGCACCGTGCGGATCGCCCGGGCCGCCTGGGCCAGCTCTGGTGACAGCGCCGCGCGCTCCTCTCCGGGCTCCAGGCGCTCCTGTCCGTGGTTGCCGATCACCAGCAGGCGATCGGTCCCCAGCCGCCGGCGCGCGTCGTCCGGAGCGCGACCAGAGATCACGGCGACCACCGCCAGTCGGGCGCTGAGCGTGGTCAAGGCCGCCACGGCACTGGGCAGCGGCTGCGCGCCGTCCGGCTCATCGACGATGGGGGCCAGCGTGCCGTCCAGGTCCGTCAGCAGGCCCGCGGGCGCCGCGCCCAGGGCATTCCGCGCCAGCGACAGTGCTGTGGCGATCGGGTCCGGGCCGGACGAGGACGGATCGGTCATGCGAGCGCTTGCGCCTTCGTTGCTAGACTCCGCGGCGTCATGCGTCGCTCGCTGTCAAGCATGTTGTTGCCCCTGGTGCTGGCGGTCGCCGGCGTCGCGCTCATTATCGTGGGCCAGCTGGACCTGGATTCGCCACCAGCCTCCAGCCTGCCGCCGATTCCCGATCCGACCACCACGCCGGTCGCGGTCGCCACGTCCACACCATCAGCCGGACCGTCCGGATCGGGCGGAGCGAGTGCGAGTGAGTCTCCGGAGTCCACGCCGGAACCGACACCCATTCCCAGGGACTGGGTGGCGGTGCAGCTGCAGATCGAGTCGGTGGGCATCAACGTGCCGGTCGAGCAGTCGACCAGCCTCGCCACCGACTCGTTCCCGCCCGACCATGCGGCATTCATCCTGCGCCGCGGCTCGCAACCGGGCCGCGGGACCAACTCGTACATGTTCGGCCATGCCCTGCTGGATCTCTTCAAACCGCTCTGGAACGTGCAGCTCGGGGCACGGGTCAAGGTCCTGATGTCGGACGGGACGGTGCTGCGCTACGTGGTGACCGAGGTCCACCCCAACGTGCCCTGCCCGGACGACAACCCGCCCAACCCGGAGCTCAACCCCGAGGCGCTTGGCGTGGAGCCGCCGCTCGTGCTGCAGCATGCCGATGACTGCGCCGCCGGCGTGGCCTGGACCCAGCCCACCGACCACGAGCGACTGACCATGCAGACCAGCCAGGGCTACAACCGCAACTGGGGAGAGCTCGTGGTCGTGGCTGACCCGGTCGAGTAGTCCTCGTCCTCGGCTCCCACGCCGTCGGCCGGCCGTTGCGCCCCGACCATCAGCGCCGGCAGGATGGTCGCCACCGCGACCACGAGGGCGATGGTCAGCACCAGGCTCAGCACGTCCGCCGCCTCGCTGCGCGACCAACCCTCCAGCAGGTCCACCAGCGCCAGGCTGGCCCGCGGGTCGACGCCCAGGAACTCCGGGTGGCCCAGCTGCGTCACCAGCGCGTCGCGCCGCACCGGGTCGTTGATCAGGGCCGTCAGGTCGTTGATCCGGTTCTGGCCGATGCTGGTCAGCAGCGCCAGCCCCACGCTCATGCCCACCGTCCGGGTGATCTGCAGCATCGCGCTGGCCACGCCATAGGCCGATGCGCCGGCCGCCTCGACTGCGGCGGTCGCCCGCGGTGACACCGTCAGCCCGAAGCCACCGCCGAAGATGGCCAGGTCCCGCGCCAGCCGATCCACCCCGGTCTCGGTCCCCCAGCCGGTCGCCAGGAACAGGCCGACGGCGGTGAGCGCGACGCCCAGCACGGCGGTCAGCCGCTCGCCGGCGATGGCCGACAGGAGCCCGCCCGCCACCGCTCCCACGGCGATGGCCGCGGTCAGGGCGGTCAGCGCCAGGGCCGATTGATCGGCGCCCGCGTTCAGCACCCGGTTCACGAAGACCGGTCCGCCGATGATGGCGGTCGCCAGCGTGTAGCCGGTCAGCAGGCTCACCGCGTTCGAGGCGGAGAAGCTGCGGTTGGCGAACAGCCGCGGGTCGACCAGAGGCGCGCGCATCCGCAGCTCCACCAATACGAAGGCCACCAGGCTGGCGGCAGCCAGCGCGAAGCCGCCCAGGATCACGGGATCGGTCCAGCCGCGCTCGCCGGCCAGGGTCAGCGCCCCGATCCCCGAAACCAGCGCCACGCGTGATCAGCAGTGCGCCGACCAGGTCGATGCGACCGGGCGTGCGCGGCGTCTCCACCCCGCCGGCCACGACGTAGATGAGCAGCAGCGTGATGATCCCGGCCGGCACGTTCAGGAAGAAGATCCACTGCCACGAGGCCAGGTCCACGCCGGGCAGCGGCAGGTTGAAGCTGAGCAGCACCCACGCAGCGTACGCCGGCCCGATCGCCATGCCGATGTAGGTCGCCGCTCCCTCCAGGCCCAGGGCGGCGGCACGGGAGCGGCCGACGAAGAGGTGGCTGGCGAGCGCCATCGACAGCGGCACCATGGCGCCGCCGCCGAAGCCCTGCACCACCCGCGACACGATCAGCCAATCCAGGCCCGCGTCGGGACCGGCCAGGCGGCTCAGCCCGGCTCCCAGGCTGCCGGCGCAGAACAGGCCCAGCGCAACCACGTACAGGCGGCGAGCGCCCCACAGGTCGGCGGCGCGGCCGGCCAGCGGCATGGCCACGATGTAGGCCAGCAGGTACGCGTTCACGATCCACGAGGCGCGGGCCAGGCTGGCCCAGCCACCGAAGTCGGCCACGATCGCCGGCAGGGCGATGGCCACCACCATGAGCTCCACGCCGCCGAGGAACACGCCCAGCGAGGCGACCACCAGCACCGCCCAGGCCGCGGCGGGGTGCAGGCGCAGGGTCGGCTGAGCGCTCACAGGTCGGCGCGTCCCAGTGCGGCGATGGCCAGGACCAGCGCCACGGCAGCGACCACCAGCGCGCTGCCGCCGGCGCGCAGCGCGTCGGCCACCGGGCCGCGCCTGATTGGGCAGATCGCCAAGGATCGCCAGGCCTGCCGCCGGGGCCGGGGCAGCGGAGAGCTGCGGCGCCACCCCCAGCACGGCGCCGAGCAGGAGCGTGGCGGCGAGCAGCAGGGTCAGCAGCCCGGCCGGCCAGGGGGTGAGCAGCGCACCCAGCAACAGGCCGATCGCCACGACTGCCGTGCCCGCGGCCCACGCACCGATCATCGGCGCCAGGAACGGCCATGGATCGCCGGAACTCGCTGGCCGGCCCGACGACCGTCAGCCACACCAGCGCAGCCGCGGGCAGAAGCCCGACCACCACCAGCAGCACGAAGGCCGCGAACCAGCCGAGCAGGATCACCGGCCGCGGCACGGCCCGGATCACCAGCCAACCGGCCGAGCCGCGGCGCCGCTCGCCGGAGAGGGCTGCTGCGGCCATCCCACCGACCACGGCCAGTGCGAGCGCCAGCCCGATCGCGAACCAAGCCAGCGGCGACTCGAGCGGCGGCGGCGGCGAGCGCGGGGGTCGTGTGCGGCAGGATCGCGCTCGGGACCGCCGCGAGGATCAGGACGCCCACCACCAGCAGCAGCCGGAAGCTGATCCACAGCTCGCGCAGGGCCAGCCCGGTGACCGTGCCGAAGCGCCTCACGCGCCTGCCGCGCTGCTCGGCCTGCGCCGCGGTGAGGGCCAGGCTCGCAATGCCGCGCAGCGGACAGCGGCAGGCCGCGTTCCGCCAGCTCCTGCGCGTCGGGCGTGAATGGAGAGACGCCCCTTCAGCAGCAGGGCGACCTGGTTGACCAGGCCGTCCTCGCTGGCCGGGTAGCGGCTGGCCAGCACCACCGTCCGCCGGCCGCCCGGAACGGCGAGCAGTCGCGCCCGCTCGTCCGGATCCAACGAGCGCAACGGGTCGTCAAGGAGCAGCACCTCCGGATCGGTCAGCATGGCCGAGGCCAGCGCCACGCGCTGGGCCAGGGGTAGGCCGCCGCGAGAGACCGGCTTGTCAAGCCACGGCCCCAGCCGGTAGTGCTCGATGGCGGCATCGATGCGCCGCCGACGCTCGGCTCGGTCGTAGTCGGCCAACCGTCCCGCCAGGTCCAGCACCTCGCGCGGCGACAGCCACGGGTAGAAGCCCTGCTCGCGACCCACATGGCCGATCCGCCGCCGCCAGCCCGCATCGGCCTCGTCCGAGCGCCGCACCCCGGCCAGGTCGAACGAGCCCGCGGACGGGCGCACCAATCCGGCCAGAATCCGCAGCAGCACGGAGGCGGCGTCTTCGGGCTCCGACACGAGCAGCAGGCGCGCACCGACGGGCACGCGCAAGTCCACCCCGTCCAGCACGTGCCGCCCACCCATCGTGAGACGCAGGCCAGCTCGTCACCACTGCCGCCGGGCGCAGCAACCGGACCGACCGCGACGCCCAGAGGGCGTCGGGCGTCGAGCTGGTCAGGATGCACCTCCTCCGGTGGCAGCCAGGCCGCCGCGGGGCGTGGCGGGCCGCAGTCTAGCACCGCCCTTGACGGGCCTCCGCCCCGTGGATATCATAAGCATCCGCTTATATCAATCCGCATTTGATAAAGAACCGCTACGAGATGACGACTTCCCGCACCACCGCCGGTGAGCGCGATCTGCGACAGCTGCGAACCCTCTACCGCGCCCTTGGCGACGAGACCAGGCTGCGCATGATCGGCCTCATGGCCGAGCTCGGGACCCGTCCCGGTCAAGACACTGTCGGCCACGCGTCGGGCTGTCGCAGCCCCTCATCAGCTGGCACCTGCGCATCCTGAGGTTGGCCGGACTGATCGATACCAAGCGCCAGGGGCGCGAGGTGATCTGCAAGCTGCGACTGGCCGCCTTCGAGGAGCTGCACGAGGCGGAGGCACGCCTCGTGGCCGGCACCGCCGGTTTCGACCTGCCACCGGCCAGCGCGAGCACGGAGGCCACCAATGTCGGCTAGCCATCCGCAGGCGCCCGGTGCGCCGCGCGGCAACTCGATCCTGTCGACCCGCACGAAGCAGGCGGGCCGCGCGCTGTTGTCGCCGATCGTGCGGCTGGCGCTGGCAATGCACATCACCGCCAACATGGTGACGGTCTTCGGCCTGTTGATCGTCATCGTCGCCACCATCCTGGTCGGGACCGGCTACCTGCTGGTCGGCGCGGTGGTGCTGGGCTTCGGCTCGGCGCTGGATGCCGTCGACGGCTCGCTGGCGAGGGCGAGCGGCGGGACGTCGCCATTTGGCGCGTTCTTCGATTCGACCCTCGACCGCGCCGCCGAGGCCATCCTCTACAGCGGCGTGGCGGCCTACTTCCTCCAGTTCAGTGACGCTCCGACGCTCCCCGTGCTGCTCGCCATGGTGGCCCTGACGGGCTCGTTCCTGGTCAGTTACTCGCGAGCACGCGCCGAGGGCATCGGGCTCTCGGCCGAGGTGGGGCTGGCGCCCCGCGTCGAGCGCCTGGTGCTGATCGTGCTGGGCATCGGGCTGGCGGGCTTCGGCTTCGACTGGGCCCTGATCGGGGCATTGGCAATCATCGCCGTCCTGGCCGTGTTCACCACGGTGCAGCGGATCTGGCATGTCTATCGGCTCACCTCGGCGACGCCGCAGGGTGCGACCACGACGACGACCACACCACGACCACGACCACGAAGGAGAGCGAACAGGGTGGCTGACGGAAACGGCAAGACTGCCAACGGCAAGCATGCGAGCAACGGGCGCCACGCCTCGGACGGCAAGGTCCGGGTGGCGATCGTGGGCGTTGGCAACTGCGCCTCGAGCCTGGTGCAGGGCCGCTACTACTACGAGAAGGCGAAGGAGACCGACTTCGTCCCCGGCCTGATGCACGTCAACCTGGGCGGCTACCACATCCGCGACATCGAGTTCGTGGCGGCCTTCGACGTCGACAAGGAGAAGGTCGGCAAGGACCTGTCGGAGGCCATCTGGGCCGGCCAGAACAACACCTTCAAGTTCACCGACGTGCCGAACCTGGGCATCAACGTCGACCGCGGCATGACGCACGACGGTCTGGGCAAGTACCTGAGCCAGGTGATCGAGAAGGCGCCAGGCCCGACGGCTGACGTGGTCGGCATCCTGAAGGAGCGCAAGGTCGACGTGATGGTCTCCTACCTGCCGGTCGGCAGCGAGGAGGCGACCAAGTGGTACGTCGAGCAGGCGCTGCAGGCGGGCGTGGGCTTCGTCAACGCCATCCCGGTCTTCATCGGGCGTGAGCCGTATTGGCAGCGCCGATTCGCCGAGAAGGGCCTGCCGATCATCGGCGATGACATCAAGAGCCAGGTCGGCGCGACCATCACGCACCGCGTCCTGACACGCCTGTTCATGGACCGCGGCGTGCGGATCGATCGCACCTACCAGCTGAACTTCGGCGGCAACACCGACTTCCTCAACATGCTTGAGCGGGAGCGCCTGGAGTCGAAGAAGATCAGCAAGACGAACGCCGTCACCTCCATGCTCGACTACGAGATCGGCGAGGATGAAGTGCACGTCGGGCCGTCCGACTACGTGCCATGGCTCAAGGACCGCAAGTGGTGCCACATCCGGATGGAGGGCACGACCTACGGCGACGTGCCGCTCAACCTGGAGCTCAAGCTGGAGGTCTGGGACTCGCCCAACAGCGCCGGCGTCATCACCGATGCCATCCGCTGCGCCAAGCTCGCCCTGGACCGCGGCCTGGCCGGCACACTGGTCGCGCCGTCTTCGTATTTCATGAAGTCGCCGCCGCTCCAGATCCACGACGATGTCGCCTACAACCGGGTGGAGGCCTTCATCCGCGGCGATGACAACGAGACACTGGACGGCAGCCAGGCACCGGAGCGCAGAAAGCTGCGCAAGCTGGCGAGCAGCAACCCGAAGGCGGCCGCCACCGTCGGCTGAGCCGATGCTGACAACCAATCGGGTGCCGCCGTGCCGTTGACGACCGGCGCGGCGTTGCAGCCGCACGCTGGCGAGCGCACCCGGGAGCGGCTGGCCTTCTGGGCCTATCGGGCCGGCGAGATCGCCATCGGCGCGCTGCCGCGCGGTGTGGTGCTACCCGTGGCCGGCAGCGGCCGGCAACCTGGCCTACGACCTGGCCGGGGACAAGCAGGCCGTCGTGCGCGACAACCTCGCGCGCGCGATGGGCCTGCCGGCCGACCATGCGAAGGTCGATCACGCGGCCCGGCGCTCGTTCCGCAATTACGCGCGCTACCTGGCCGACATGATGCGGCTGGCGGACGAGGCGCCGGACGAGATTGGGCGGGCTCGTCGACATCGAGAACATCGAGATCCTGTGGGAGGCCCGCGCCGACGAGAAGGGCGTGCTGCTGTGCACGGTGCATGTAGGCGGCATGGATGTCATCGCGCCCGCGCTGAAGATGCACGGCCAGGCGCTGCATGTCATCGCAGACGACACGACCTACGGCCGCCTGTACGACCATCTCAAGGCGGTGCGCGCCCGGCATGGCCTGACGCTCATCGGCTGGCGCAACCTGCGCGGCCTGTTCAAGGCGCTGCGCGCCGGGGAGAACCTGGTGCTCTTCTGTGACGGTGGGTATCGACCCGGCGACGTGCCGGTCGAGTTCCTGGGCGAGCCGACCACCTTCCCGGTCGGGTCCGGCCACCTTGTCGGCCCGCTCGGGCGCACCGATCCTGCCCGTCGCCTGCTATCGAACGAGCGGCGACCGCTTCACGGCGCGCGGCCTGCCGCTGATCCGGGCGACCAGCGAAGAGCCGGCCGAGATCTTCCGCGCCACCCAGGCGCTGGCCGACGAGCTGGGCACCGTGGTCGCCGCCGATCCGGGGCAGTGGTACATGTTCCGGCCGATCTGGCCGCAGACGCCGGAGTCGCGCGAGCGGGCACGCGCCGCACTCGAGACGGCACGTCGCGGCGAGGACTGGACCCGGGCGGCCGCCGGGTAGACCGATGCGAAGCACGGCACTGCGCCTGGGACTGCAGGTCGCCGACGCGGTGGCCCGCTCGCTGCCGCGCGGCGCCGCCTACGCGCTGGCCGACCTTGGCGGGCGCACGTGGTATCGCCTTGCGCCCGAGCGCCGCGCCACGGTGGCCGAGAACATGAGGCGCGTGGCCGCCGCCACCGGGCGACCCACCTCGGACCGCGCCATCCGCCGCATGGTGGAGCGCGGCTTCATGAATCACGCGCGGTACTGGCTGGAGATGCTCCGTTCGCCGTACTACCGCGCCGACCAGATCCCCGAGATCATCCATGTCGACGATTGGGAGCGCTGGGAGCCGGTGCTGCGCGGCGGGGCCGTGATCGCCCTGCCGCACCTGGGCAACTTCGAGCCGTACGGCCATTTCATCGTCGCGCACGGCCTGCGGGCGGTGGCGCCGGTCGAGGAGACGGACCCGCCGGAGCTGTTCGACTTCCTGCGTGCCCGACGCGCCAGCGGCAAGGTGGACGTGGTGCCGCTGTCCCACTCCTACCGGCCGATGCTGGCAGCGCTGCGCGGCGGCGATCTGGTGGCGCTGATCGCCGACCGCGACCTGACCGCCGACGGCGTGCCGGTCACCATGTTCGGCCACCCCACCACGCTGCCGGCCGGTCCGGCCACGCTGGCGCTGCGCACCGAGCGACCTCTGATGATGGCGCGCGTGCTGCGCACCGCACCCGAGCGCTTCTCCGTCCGCGCCGAGCTGGTGGAGGCGCCGCGCACCGGCCAGGCCGCCCTGGACGTGGCGGCCCTGACGATCGCCCTGGCGGAACGCTTCGAGGCGGCCATCGGCGAGGCGCCAGAGCAGTGGTGGGCGGCCTTCCAGCCGTTCTGGACCGATCAGCGCACCGCCAAGCCGGCTGACGGGGCGGGCGGGTGACGCCCCGCGGCGGCGGGGCGCGCGGCAAGGCGGACATGCACCTGCACACGCTCTACTCGGACGGCACCGCTGGCGTCGAGGCGCTGCTCCAGCACATCGAGACGCAGACCGACCTCGACCTGGTGGCGATCACCGATCACGAGCGGCTGGACGGCGCGCTGCGCGCCCGCGAGATCCACGCCGCCGGCGACTTCCACTTCGAGCTGGTGGTCGGCGAGGAGATCACCACCCGGCGCGGCCATGTGCTGGCCCTCTTCCTCGAGGAGCGCATCCCCGCCCTGCGGCCGCTGCCCGAGACGCTGGAGCGCATCCACGACCAGGGCGGCCTGGCGATCGCCGCGCACCCGTTGGCGCCGCTGACTCCCAGCCTCGGCCGCCGCAGCCTGCTCGCGCTCCACCATGACCCCGATGCGCGGCATCACCTGGACGCGATCGAGCTGCTCAACCCCAGCGCCGCCGGTCGCGTGCGCCGCCTGGAGCGCAACCGGCTTGAACGAGCGGATCCTGCAGCTGGCGGTGGTCGGCAACTCGGACGCCCACGTGCTCGAGCACGTCGGCACCGGCTGGACCTGGTTCCCCGGCACGACGGCCGCGGATTATCGGCAGGCGATCGATGATCGCACCACCGAGCCGGCCGGCGAGCACTGGAGCAGCTGGCACAACGTCTCGGTCTACGGCCGGCAGCTCGTCGCCAAGGCCCGCCACCTGCGCCATACTCTCCGTCCCACAGGAGAGTGGCGATGACGCAGGCCCAGGTTGCCCAGGAGCGCCGTCACGCCGACCCATCGGTCCAGCCAAACCCGGTTCGCGGTCCGCTGAAGGTCGGCATCGTCAGCCCGTACGGCTACCCGCATCCCGGCGGGGTGAATGAGCACGTCCGGCACACCTACGAAGCCATGCGCCGCCTGGGCCACGACGTCTGGATCATCACCAGCCGGTACGGCAAGGAGCGCGAGACCGAGGGCCACGTCATCCGCCTGGGCACCGGCTACGCCTTCCCGGCCAACGGCAGCATGGGCCGCGTCACGCTCAGCTGGCGCTTCAAGGAGCGGGCGCGCGACCTGCTGGCCGAGCAGCGCTTCGACATCCTGCACTTCCACGAGCCGCTGGTGCCCTTCCTGTCGCCGACCATGCTCGACCAGTCGGACACGGTCAACATCGGCACCTTCCACGCCTTCGGCGGCTTCTCGCCGTCCTACTGGATCGGCAAGCAGTTCGCCTCGCAGCTGGCCAACAAGCTCGACGGCCGCATTGCGGTCAGCGGCGCGGCGCGCCACTTCATCAGTCGCTACTTTCCCGGCGACTACCGGATCATCCCCAACGGGGTCGACCTGGACCGATACGCCGATGCGGAGCCCTTCGATGAGCTGCGCGACGGGACGGTCAACATCCTGTTCGTCGGGCCGCTTCGAGGAGCGCAAGGGCCTGATCCACCTGCTGAAGGCGTACCACCGCCTGCGCAAGCGCCACGTCGACGCCCGGCTGCTGGTGATCGGCTCCGGCCCGAAGGCGCGCGAGTATCGCCGCTTCATCGGCCTGCGCCAGATCCGCGACGTGGAGCTGCTGGGCCGCGTCAGCGATGACGCCAAGGCGCGCTACTTCGCCAGCGCCGACATCTTCTGCGCGCCGGCCACCGGCCAGGAGAGCTTCGGGATCGTGCTGCTGGAGGCGATGGCCGCCGGCGTGCCGATCGTGGCCAGCGACATCCACGGCTACAAGCAGGTGGTGCAACGCGGCGTGCAGGGCCTGCTGGTCGAGCCGAAGAACTACCGCGCGCTGGCGGCGGCCCTCTACGCGCTCTCCAACGACGCCGAGCTCCGGCATCGGATGGGCGAGGCCGGGTCGCGCCCGCGCGCCTGAGTACAGCTGGGACCGCGTCACCGAGCAGATCGTGGACTTCTACCACGAGGTCCGTGACCGGGTGCTCGCCGACCGGGCCGCCGGCTGAGCGCGCGGGGACTGCTCGGCAATCCTGCTACCACCGTGTCAGACCGCTTCGGAGCCGGCCGGGTCTTCTCAGGCGTGCCTCACCCGCACGTAATGGCGTCTCCGGCATCAGCGAGTTCTCAGGCGTGCATCACAAGAGCGTTAGCGGGCTACTGATGGGCCGATGGAGCCGAACTGCGCCTCTCGCACGCTCGCGACCACGCGTGTCAGGCGCGGTCCAGCCGATTCCACTTGCCAAGGTGCTCCTGATTCACACCTGAGAAGAAGGCGCGATCAACCAGCCGTGCCCATGGGGCGGCGAAGGTTCATACCCCGCCGATGCACGGCGAAGCCGTTCGCCTCGTACACGCCCAGCGCGCCGGTCGGGTTCTCGGCATCCACGCCCAGCACCGCGCTCGTCATCCCGGCATCGCGGAAGGCGCGCAATGACTCGGCCACCAGGGCGCGGGCCAGGCCCCGGCGGCGCCACGGGCGGCGCACGCTCACGCCGGCCAGCAGGCCGCGGCGTTCACCGGTCTGCTCGTTGAAGGTGGTCAGGATGCGGTTCATGACCACGCCGGCGACCTCGTCGCCGTCCCAGGCCACGCGCCACAGCTCCGGCCGGAAATCCGGCGGACCGAAGAAGCGCTCGAACGCTTCCTCCGATTCCTCGGACGCGCCCCAGTGGTCGCGGAATGCCTCGATGTCGGCTGCCCAGATCTTGCGGTGGTGCTCCGGCTCGACCGGCCGGATCTCAAGGCCGTCGGGCATCGGCATGTCGGCGATGTCGTCCAGGTTCGGGCGCAGCATCTCGAAGAACCAGCGCACGACCTCGAACCCTTCGGATTCGAGCAGCCGCGAACGTCGCGCCTGCGACTCGAATGCCCAGCTCTCCAGCCGTCGCTCGATCCCCGGATCCGGAGCCTCCGTCGCGCCGCCTCGCGTCGCGCCCGTTCGCGCAGGTGGCGCATGTTGTGACGCAGCAGCGCGCGGCCGATCCCCCGGCCGCGGTACTCCGGGTCCACCTCGCCGCCGGCCACGTAGTTGCGCCCGCCGTCGTTGTCCGTTCCGGCTCGCGCCTGCGCATAGGCGACGATCCGGCCATCGACCTCGCCGACCAGGCAGTCGACCATCGGGTCGAAGCCGGACGGGTGCGCGAACCACGTCTCCCACTCCTCCGGCGACTCCCGCTCGTCGATGCCATCCGCCTCGCACGCCCGGTTGTGCATCTCGGACAGCGCGACCAGATCGTCGGGCAGGCGCAGCCGCCGGAAGCGGAGGCCCGGGATGTCCGGCGCCTCCGCCGCCAGCTGCTCGAGCTCGCGATCGGTCTCGATCACGCGGCCGTCTCCATCGGCTTGCGGTAGGCGCTCGAGCGGACCTCCGTCTCGAAGCCGGTGCCGGTGTACAGGCCCATGGCGCCGGTCGGGTTGTCCGCGTCCACGCCCAGCCCGGCGCTGCGTCATCCCGCGCTCGCGGAAGACCTCGCAGCGACCGCAGCACGATCGCCTTGCCGAGCCCGCGCTTTCGCCACTGGACGCCGCACGAACACGCTGCGCAGCCAGCCGCGCTTGCGGTTGAAGGCCGCGTTCTCGGTGGCGTTGATCTCGTTGATCACGCCGCCGGCGATCTCATCGCCGTCCCAGGCCATCACGAACAGGCTGGGATCGAACTTCGGGTCGCGCATCCACTGCTGGAAGCGCTCCTCCGAGCCGTCGAACCCGCCCCAGTGGTCGCAGGAACGCCTCGATGTCCGCCTCCCACAGCTGGCGCATCTGAGCCTCGGTCACCGGCCGCAGCTCGATGCGTCCGGCATGACCGGCTCCTCGATCTCGTCCAGCGTCGGCCGCACCATCTCGAAGAAGTAGCGTGCCGGCTGGAACCCGAACCGGGTCAGCAACGCGATCTCGGTCCCTCTCCGAGTCGGCGGCCCAGGACCCCATGGCCAGGGGCCGATCGGTCGGGTTGGCGGCCGCGAGCGCGGCAACGTGCGCCTCCAGCATGCGCTGGAGCCAGGTCCCGATCCCACGACGCCGCCAGGTCGGGTCGACCATGCAGCCCATGCGGTACTCGCGCAGGCCGTCGGTGGTATCGACCCACTCGGTGTCGGCGCTGGCCACCGGCGTGCCGTCGATCTCGACCAGGAACATGTCCCGCGCCGGGTCGAAGTGCTCGTTGGCGGCCGACAGCCAGTTCTCCTGCTCCTCCGGATCGGTGCGCCAAGGCACGTCATCGGCTTCGAAGACGCGGTTGGCCAGCTCGCTGATGGCCTTCCCGTCGCCGGGCCGATACGTGCGCAGTGTCAGGCCATCGATCTCCGGTCGAGCCGGCTCGATCACCCGTGCATCGGTTGTCATGAGTCCATCTCCATTGGCTTTCGGTAGGCGGCCGCGCGGGAATCCACCGCGAAGCCGGCCTTCTCGTACAGGCGCAGAGCGCCCAGTGGGATTCTCCGCGTCGACGCCCAGCCACGCGCTCGTCATGCCGCGCTCACGGAGCAGCGCCAAGCTGCGCATGACGAGCGCGTAGCCCAGTCCCCGGCCGCGCCATGGGCGCCGCACCGACACGCTGTCGAGCAGGCCGCGCAGGCGTCCGAGCTCGGCGTTCTCGCGCTGGTTGATGACGTTGGTGACCGACCCGGCGATCTGGTCACCCTCCCAGGCCACCACCATCAGACCCGGCTCGTAGTCGGGATCGGCCAGCCACTGCTCGAACGCCGCATCGGTGGCGTCGAAGCCGCCCCAGTGATCCAGGAAGGCCTCGACGTCCGCGTCGAACAGTTGCCGCATCTGATCACGACCGGCCACCGGCCGGATCTCGAGTCCCTCCGGCAGGTCCGGCACCACGATCTCGTCCAGCGTCGGCCGCACCATGTCGAAGAAGTAGCGCACCGGCTGGTAGCCCTGCGCCTTCAGCAATGCCACCGCGCCCAGGCGGCTGTCGGGCGCGAAGGCCGGAGTAGAAGCGGGGCCGATCCGTCCCGTGCTCCGCCGCGAGGCGACGCAGGCGGGCCTCGTTGTGACGCAGGATGGCGGTGCCGATGCCCCGCCGCCGCCACGCCGGATGGACGTGGCCACGGGTCGAGTAATCACGCACGCCGTCGGTCGAGTCGACCCAGCCGGTCCAGCCGTAGGCGATCGGCTTGTCGTCGACCGTCACCACCGCCAGGTCATGCGCCGCGTCGAAGGTGCGCGACGGATGACCGGCCCAGTTCTGCAGCGCCTCGAAGCTGGTCCGCTCCTCGACGCGGTCCTCGGCGTTCGCGGCATTGGCGATCTCGACGAAGACCCTGAGGTCCTCGTCGCCGGCGAACGGCCGCATGGCGACGCCGGCGGGGAGGCCCGCCGTGTCGACCATCGGCTCATCGGTCAGTGGAAGTGCCATGTGAGAGCTCCGTGGGATTGCATTCCCGTCCATTGCGTTGCCCATGTCTTGCTCCGTGCTCATCCGACGCGCTTCAGCTTCCCGGTGCGCTTGGCATAGCGCTCCGCCCGACCGAAGGCCCACGTCCCTGCCGGGATGAAGACCACGGCCATGATCAGCAGCGGCCACACGTCGTGCAGCAGGCTGTCGATGCCCTTGCCGTTGATCAGGCCCTCGCGCACGCCGTCCAGCACGTAGGTGGCCGGCGAGAAGGCGCTGATCACCTGCATCCACTCGGGCAGGATCTCCACGCTGTAGTAGACCCCGCTCACCAGCAGCAGCACCGACTGGATGACGAAGACCATCTGCGCCCCGCGCTCGACGTAGACCAGCGGCAGGATCGACGCCGCGATCCCGATGCCGGCGAAGCTGATCGGTGCCCAGCAGCGTGAACATCGCCGCGGTGGCGAAGTTCGCCTGCGACAGGTCCAGCTCGAAGAAGAGCGACAGGATCACCAGCACGAAGACGGTGTGCACCAGGCCGAACATGACCGCGTAGGCGGCCGCTCCCAGCAGCTGGGCGTAGCGGCGGACCGGGGCCATGAAGGTGTACTCCAGGGTCCCTTCCCAGCGCTCCCACTGCACGGCGTCGGCGATGAACTCGAAGACGATCGACAGGTAGCTCCAGAAGATGGCGCCGATGACCAGGGTGAGCAGCAGCGTCTCATTGTTCCCTCGGCGCGCCCGATGAGGCTGACGGCCAGCGCACCGGCGACCGAGTAGATGAGCCAGGCCACTTCCCAGCCCCAGTATCGCTTTGAGAGGTTGAAGTTCCGCTCCACGAAGGCGTAGGACGCCCTCAGCTCGCGGGTCATGAGTGCCATTTGCGGTTGCTCCTGTCGACGTGGGCTACGCCGGCCCGAGTCCCGTTACAGGGACCGGACCGGCCGCATAGACGGGTCCGCCGCCAGGCGGGTGCCGACTCGCACCAGCTGACGACCGACCCAGCGCCGCACCTGGCGACGCTCGGGACGCGGCGCGCCCGATCCGTGGATCTCGCGGTGCAGCTGCGCCACGAGCTCCTCGTGATAGGCGACCACCTCCCTGGGGGTCGGATGAATCCACACGGTTTCTCACCTCCTTTCTCATCACTCGTCGTCGTTCTCGTTGTCGTCTTCCTCGACGTCGTCGTCGAGGGAGCGGCCGGTGAAGCGCATGAATGCGCTCTCCAGCGTCGGTTCCATCCCATATCGCTCGGCGACCATCGCCTTGAGCGCGACCGGCGTGTCCTCCTCCACGATCCTTCCGTCGTTCAGGATCGCGATCCGATCGCAGAGCCGATCCGCCTCGTCCAGGTCGTGCGTGGTCAGCACGATCGTGGCGTCGTGCTCGTCGCGCAGGCCCTCGACGAAGGTCTGCACGTCCAGCTTCGACCGCGGATCCAGCCCGGTGGTCGGCTCGTCCAGGAGCATCAGCACCGGGCTGGTCAGCAGCGCCCGCGCGATGGCGACCTTCTGCTGCATGCCCCGGCTCATCTGCTCCAGCGGACGGCCCAGCCGCTTCTCGCTGATGCCCAGCCGCTCCAGGATCCGGACCGCATCGGCCTTCGCCTTGCTTGGCATCCAGGCCGTACAGGCGAGCCGCGTAGATCAGGTTCTCGTAGGGGCTGAGCTTCTTGAAGAAGGCGGCGTCCACGCTGACCCGGTTGATCAGGCGCTTGACCTCCATCTCGTCGCGCTCGATGTCGTGGCCGAACACCTCGACCTTGCCCTTGTCCAGGGTGAGCAGCGTGCTCATCAGCCGGATCAGGGTCGACTTGCCGCTGCCGTTGGCACCCAGCACGCCGTAGATCTCGCCGCGTCGGATGGTCAACGACACGTCGTTGATCGCGATCACGGGTTTCTTGCGGCGGCCGACCACGAAGGACTTGGTCAGATGCTCGACCAGCACGGCCACGGGGGCCTCGGGCTTCACCTGCGGGATGGCAGCCGGCATCAGGCCGCGCCGCTCTTCGGCGACGGCCGCATCGGTCTTCGATTGTTCAATGACGCCGGTCATGTCTGGTCCCTCGTGTGTGGCCATGTGTCCCCTGTTTCGAAGAAAGAACGAGCCGCGGTCCCGGCGGGTCCGCGGCTCTTGGCTGATGCGGGTGGGGCATCAAAAAACCGTGGACCCGATCTGGCCCACGGCTCGTGGCGTCTGATTGGCGGCCTTGCCGCCGTCTCGTCAGCTCGAGGCGGGCGCAGATCTCCCGTCGTCGGCGCCACTCGGTGGCGTTACCAGACGGAACGCGATGGGGGCGTTCTTCGGGAGGTTCATCGCCTTCGGTCGATCCTCGTGTGGTGGTTTGGTGGCCGGACGGCGCGCCGAAACAGCGAACTGCTCACGGTGGCCGCCGCGGGAGTCTACGACCGGCCGGGCGGCGATGTCAAGGTTCGGCGGAGCGCGACCGTTTGCGGCGCTGCTCGGTTGTCCGCGACGGGCTGCCCGCCTCACCCGATGACGCGGTAATCGAGGAGCAGATAGCCCGTCGGTGAGGTCGCGCCTCCGATCGACTCGAGCCGAATCGCCGGCAAGCCGTTCGAGGAGCCTCCGCCCGCCGCCCGCGATCGCCGGTGCGATCACCAGCCTGAGCTCGTCTACGACGCCCGCGGCAAGCAGTGCCTGGGCGACCGAGATGCTGGCATGCACGCCGATGTCGGCTCCCGGTTGGTTCTTCAGATCTCGCACGAACTCGACCAATTCGCCGTCCACCACGGTCGCGTTGGCCCACGTCCGATCGAGCGGTGTGGAGGTGGCGACGAACTTCGTGACCCCGTTGATGAATGTCGCGAACGGCTCGAGGTCGCTGCCCGGCCAGAACTCGGCCCATTCCTCGTAGCTGCGCCGGCCGAGGATCACCGAGTCCTGGGCCGCGATGACGGCGCCGAGATTGGCATCCATTGCATCATCCCAGTCGGCGAAGAACCCATCGGGCTTCTCCGCGACGCTGTCGAGAGACAGCAACTCGATATGCGACGACCTTGCGCATGTTCAACACCTCCGGTTGATGTGGACCCTGCTGCGTGGACGCATCGCGCGACCAAAACTCATCGGTGTGATCGTCGCGCCCACGACTTTCCCGGCTGTGGAGGTTGAGCCGGGGGACTCATTCCATGGCGCCGCGCCGGCCTTCGCTACGATCAGGGCGTGATCGAGCTCCGGAGCCGCGACGAGATCGAGGCGATGCGACCCGCCGGCCGGTTCGTCGCGGCGGTGCTCACGGAGCTCGCCGAGCGGACCCGGGTCGGCATCAACGTGCTGGAGCTCGACCGGATCGCGCACGCGATGATCCGCGAGCACCGCGCGACCAGCTGCTACATCGACTACCACCCCTCGTTCGGCGCGATGCCGTTCGGCAAGGTGCTGTGCGTCTCGGTCAACGACGCGGTGCTCCACGGGCTGCCGCACGACCGGCGGCTCCGGGACGGGGACCTCGTCAGCCTCGACTTCGCCGCGGAGGTCGACGGCTGGGTCGCCGACTCCTCGATCACGATTCCGGTCGGGACGCCACGCGACGAGGACCTGCGCCAGATCGAGACCGCGGAGCGGGCGCTCGCCGCGGGGATCGCCGCCGCGCAGCCAGGCAACCGGCTGGGCGACATCTCGGCGGCCGTCGGCGGCGTGATCCGGGGCGCGGGCTACCAGGTCAACACCGCGTTCGGTGGGCACGGGGTCGGGCGGGTGATGCACGAGCCGCCGGACGTCCCGAACGACGGGGTCGCGGGGCGCGGCCTCGCATTGCAGCCCGGGCTCGTCATCGCGATCGAGCCCTGGTTCCTGGCGGGCAGCCCGAAGATCGTCATCGACCGCGACGGCTGGACGATCCGGTCGGTGGACCGGTCGCGGGGCGTCCACGTCGAGCACACCGTGGCGATCACCGCCGACGGCCCGCTCGTCCTCACCGCCCGGGACGCGGTCGCCGCGTCGTCGCCCGTCCCCACGATCGCCTGACGGCGCTCACACCGTCCGGCGTCGCTAGGCCGGTTCCACGTTCCCGGTGCTACCGTCCACGGTGACGCGCATGCCGGTCGTGAGCCGGGCGGTGGCGTCCCCGCAGCCGACGATGGCCGGGATCCCGTACTCGCGCGCGATGATCGAAGCATGCGAGGCCGGGCTGCCCACGTCGGTCACGACCGCGACGGCTCGCGTGAAGAGCGGCGTCCAGGCGGGCGCCGTGAGCGGCGCCACCAGCACCTCGCCCGGCTGCAACGTGTCGAATTCGTCCGGACCGCGGACGATGCGGACCGGCCCCGTCGCGATCCCGCCGGAGGCAGGGCTGCCGGTCACCAGCGCAGTCGGCGACGGCGCCGCGCCGAGCATGCGCGGGAAGCTGTCCCACATCCGCTTCGAGCATCGGGTTCAGCTTGCCGATGAGCAGCGGCGGGACCAGCCTGGCCTGCTCCTCGCGCGTGGCACGCCGGGCGGCGATATCCGGTGGCATGAACCGCGCCGGATGGTCCAACGCCGCCAGGACCTCGTCCTTCGTCAGGAAGAAGACGTCGTCCGGATCGGCCAGGGCGCCATTGCCGGCCAGGGCTTGACCGATACGCTCCACGGCTCGCCGCATGACCGGCCAGGGCAGTGTCAGCTCGGCCGTCTGCTCCTCGCGGATCGGGACGAGGTGCTGGCTGTCCGCCAGCAGCTGCCTGAACTTCGCGGAGCCGGCGAGGCGACGAGGCCAGGACTGCTTCGGCCGCTGTCTCGGCAGCCTCCCGCTGCCGGACCACCGAATCGTGATCCGTCGTGGGCGGCGATGCGCTCACTCCGCTGCCGAGTGGCGCGTACCACCAGTCGAGCGAGCTGACCGCGTGACTGCTGGGAGCGGCCGGGGGCGCGATGCCGGCAACCAGCGGCAGGTGGCTGCCCCCCAGGCCGGCTCGAGGTGAGCCTGGTAGAACCGGGCCAGGTTCATCTCCATCTTGTATGCCGCCCCGGCCAGGGCCGTGATCGAGGTGAAGTACTCGCCGGCGGCAACGGCGAGCTCATCGACCAGGCCGGGAAGCGCTCGCTACCGGCAGGGTCTCCACCCGCGCCGTCTGCTCGGCGACCAGCGCTCGATACCGCGGCTGCACGTTGTTCCGCCACTCGCGCTCCATGATCGGAAAGCTGTGCCGCACAGTGGCGGGAACACCCCCGCCACGCTTCTGGCTCACGCACCGGCGTGCGAGATCATGCCGGGCAGGCTGCGGAGCAGCGCAGCGCCCGAGAGGAAGTTGAGCGAGTAGAAGTACCAGCCGTTGACGATGACATGGTAACGGCCGCGGGCCCACTGCCCAGCATCTCGCCCGGTAGAGGGCGTGCATGCGGTCTTCCATGGCGGATAGCAGCCACGATCGAACAATGGCGTCACCGGCGACCGATCCATTCGCCGAGGCGGATCTGTCGCGTGAATGCGCCGGATGCGCCGGGCTCCCATGCGACCTGCGGTGGCAGCGCCGTCATCGGCCTGGCCTGCAGTATCCAGAGCGTGCCATCGCGTCGATCGCCCACTCCACGTCCTGCGGCGCATTGCGCGCGGCGGCGATGCGACCCGCCTCGGTGGCCACCGCGATCGCCTGCGGCCACTCGATCGCCGACTCGGTGCGCCGCCGGGCAGTCGCGGTCCCCGCTGACGATCCATTCATCGCCGACCGAGGCGCCCGACACCAGCCGGTCGCCGGTACCCCGAACGGCGGTGACGATGGTCGTCGCCCGGTCGCCCGGTGATCGGATCCGCGGTGAGCGCGACGCCGGCGGCCGCCGCATGGACCATGCGCTGGACGATCACCGCCACCCCTGCCTCAGTGCCGACGCCGGCGCCGGCTGCCGCGTAGCTGGCGAGGGGGCCGCCACCAGCGCTGGCCATCGTGCGGTCCGCGGCCTCGGCCAGACCCGTCGACGGGCACATCCAGCGCCGATTCGTACATGCCGGCAAACGAACGATCGTCCCGTCTTCGCTGATGCCGCTGGAGCGCACGGCAAACGTTCCAGCGCCCAGCTCCCCGACGCCACCTTCCAGCAGCGCACGACGCTCGTCGGCGGGGAGCTGGTGCGCGCTGGCCGTCAGTACCACGCCGTCCGGCACCCGGGCGCCCTCCGCCACCAGCTCCCCCAGGCTGGCGGCCTTGCCCCCAACCTGGTCCGTATCTGCCATGCGCAGCTCGCGCAGGGGTCGCAGATTGGTGGTGGTCATCGCTCCTTCCTCCGGCTGGCGGCAATCACCGCTCGAACGATCCAGTCAACATCGTCGGCAGCCTGCTCAACGCTGACCTCCAACATGTCACGCCAGATGCGCAGTGCCGATGAGTTGAGCAGCACGGCCAGCAGCCGCACCATTCGCTCGCGATCGGCCTTCGCCAGCGGCGGCTCGATCGAATCGACCAGCCCGCCGATCAGAGCCAAACGGCGGGGCATGCTGAGCTTTCGTGGCTCAGCCGATGCCGGGCTGGCCATGGCCGCGCGGGCAATATCGTCGAACGAGTCAATGTGGTCCGCGTAGGCGAGAACGCCACCCTTCAGCTCGTCGAGCGACTGCGGGAACGGCGGCTCATGCACGCCGGCCCGTTTGAGCGTGTGTGGGTACAGCGCGGCCACGAGGTTCTGCTTGCTGCCGAAGTGGCGGTACACGGTCGGGACAGACACCCCCGCCTCGCGTGCCACGGCCGGGATCGAGATCGTGGTGATGCCGCCAGCCATGACGCGCCCGGTCGCGTCGAGGATCCGTGCCCGCGTCTCGTCGGCCTGCTGCGCACGCAGCTCGCTGCGGTACTCGCGCGTGGCCGTGTATTGGCAATACGAGTCATATTGTGAATATAGGACTTGTGTCAAGGCCCTGCGCGGTGCAGCCGGCATGGCCACCGGCTCGTGCCTGCTGGCGGGGCAGTGCGACAATGGCCCACCGGTCGTTTGGGGGCCTACGGATCCTTCGGGGACACGTTGACCATGCACATCAACCGCGGCCTCCTGTTCTGGGGCCTCGCGCTCGTCACCGCCGGCGTCGTCGCGTTGGCCGCGGCCCAGGGCTGGATCGACATCCCGATCATGGCCGACCTGTGGAACCTCTGGCCGGTGATCCTCATCGTCGTCGGCCTGGCCATCGTGCTGTCGCGGACGCCATTCGCGGTGATCGGCGTCATCGTGGCCGCGCTGGTGGTGGGCGTCGCCGGCGGGGCGCCGTCATCGCTGCCGGACCGGGCTTCGGCAGCTGCGGCGAGGCTCGGGGCTCGGCGGAGACCGCCAATGGCGAGTTCACGCACCTCTACCGCCGCCGTGGAGCTGGACATGAACTGCGGCGACCTGAGTGTTGGCCTGGCCGATGGGTCGGCCTGGCAGGCCGTGACGACCACGGAAGGGGAGCAGCAGGTCAGCCTGGAGGCCGACGCCGGCTCGCTCGAGATCCGCTCCAATACCGGCGGCTTCCCGTTCAGCAACGACCGGCAGGAATGGGACCTCACGCTCGGCCGCGACGTCGCATACACCTCTCGCTCAGCCTGAACGCCGCCGATGGCAGCGTGGATCTCAGCGGCGGCCGCTTCGGCAGCCTGGCGTCGATCCCAATGCCGGCTCGCTGGACCATGAACCTGAGCGGTAGCGAGGTGGATGACTGGACGTGCAGCTCAACGCCGGCTCGCTCTCGACTGGTGACCGATGCCGAGACGCAGCTGGCCGGACGGATCGGCGTCAACGCCGGCAGCGTCGACCTGTGCACCGATCCGGCGGCGGGCCTGCGCATCACGGTCGAAGCCAACGTCACCTTCTCCCACAACCTGGACGATTCCGGCCTGCAGCAGTCCGGCGAGACCTACACCAGCGACGAACTTCGGATCCGCGGCCCGGACCATCGACCTGCGGCTGGAGGGCAATGCCGCCAGCTTCACCTTGAACCCGGAGGAGGGCTGCGCATGAACCGGCGCCTGTACCGATCCCGTCGCGACTCGATCCTGGGCGGCGTGGCCGGCGGCGTGGCCGACTACTTCGACATGGACCCCTCGATCGTGCGGGTCGTGTGGGCGGTGCTGGCGCTGGTCACCGGCGGCATCTTCCTGGTGCTGTACATCGTGATGTGGATCGTGGTGCCGGAGGGCCCCAGCGCCGCGACCGTGGCCCGCGCGGCCCGGCGGAGGCATCACCACCGCGCACCAGGGCCGGGCAACGAACCAGGCACGAGTCACCGACCCCGCGGAGGCATCGGCCCCGGACTGGCAGTCGTACGAGCGAGCGGCTGCGCCGCGGAGGCTCAGGCGGTGCCGTGATCTTCGGCGTGATCCTGATCGGGCTGGGGGTCTGGTTCCTGATCGACCAGTACGTCCCCGCCATCGACAGCGACCTGCTGTGGCCGGTAGCGCTGGTGGTCCTGGGCGTCGTCCTGCTCGTCGTCGCCCTGCGTCGGGCCTCGTCCCAGTAGCTCGCGCCCGAACAGCGCGAACGCCGCCGCGCTGACCGCCACCAGCACGCCGGCGATCAACTTCACCGAGTCGGCCGCGATCAGCTCGCCGCGGTCGCCCTGCGGCGGGTTCGGGAACTGGAAGGCGTAGTTCCAGGGCGGGAAGGACCGGGCCATGTTGATGTACCAGTCGGGCATGGCGATGGCCGAGCCGAGCGGGAAGACCAGCACGCCCACGATCGCCGGCCAGCACCAGGAAGGCGATCGCCAAGGGCCGATACGTCCAGGAGCGCAGCATCTCGTCGACCACGTAGGCCACCGCCACCATGGCGAAGATCACCGCGGTCAGGTAGTGGTAGTGGAAGGTGGCGCGTTCGATCCGGGTCCAGGGCAGGAACTGGAAGGCGAAGGCCACCACCAGCAGCACCATCGCCAGCGATCGCCGTTTCCAGGCCATCAGACCGCGCACCAGACGATGGCGGGCACGCCGGCCCAGAACAGGATCGGGTTGCCGCCGTTGTAGATGACGCCGATGCGCCGATCGTCGAAGTCGTGCCCGTAGAACCAGACCGGCTTCAGGTCCAGCGGCCAGCTCCACCACGGCGACGAGGACGGGTGGCCGGCCTGCAGGCCGAAGTGGTAGCCGAACATCTGGGCGTGCATCTCGTCCAGCGACCAGCCGTAGCCCGGACCGGCCGACGGCCCGGCGATCGGGTGGCCCGAGCTGCAGGTAGGGCACGTAGGCCAGGAAGTAGACGAGCAGCGGGATCACCGCCAGGCAGGCGGCGATCCACGGCCACTGGAAGCCGCCCAGCTCGCCGGGCAGCTGCCAGCGGCGATCGCTATCCGGGTCGGCCAGCGAGCGGACGGCGCGAATGCACCAGCAGCACGGCGAGCCGGCGAGCGAGCAGGTAGGCCGGCCAGCCCACCTGGGCGCCGCGGGCCAGCACGCTGAAGACGAGCTCCACCGCGCTGCCCGGCTCACGGGCGCCCTCCACCTGGTTGAAGGCCAGCGCGAAGGCCAGGCCCACCGCCGCCAGCACGGCCATCGTCGCCGACAGCCCCAGCAGGTCGCGCAGGTCCAGCTGGATCGGCCGCACCCAGACCACCACCAAGGCCAGCGCCAGGGTGGCGCAGCGCCACGACCAGGAACGGCCACGGGGCACCGAAGCCCATCACCACCGCGACCGCCGCGATCAGCGCCACGAGCAGGAAGCGGCCCAGCGCCGAGCGCGCGAAGACCAGGATCCAGATGCCCAGCATGGCGTAGATGCCGACCCACTTGGTGGCCGCCGCCAGCCCGATCAGGACGCCGACCAGCGGCAGCGCCCACCACGCGCTGCGCGGCCAGCGGCCGGACCACACCTGCCAGAAGACCAGGTAGGCAGCGACGATGAAGACGGCGACGAAGATGTCGTTCATGCCGATGCGGCTCATCACGTAGCTCATCCCGTCGACCGCCACGAAGATGCCGGCCAGCACCGCGATCCGCCGGCGGCTGAACATGGTCGCCGCCAGCAGGTAGATCAGCGCCGACCAGCACCGAGCCGAAGCACGATGCCGGCCAGCCGCCAGGCGAAGGCGTTGCTGCCGGCGTCGATCTGGACCAGGCTCCCGCTGCCGTCCTCCGCGGTCACCGATACCAGCAGGCGGGCGTGGTCCTCGTCCTGGTCGTAGTCGGACACGTCGAAGCGCCATGGCCAGCGGCTGGCCGCGGCAGCAGGGTGGTGTCGAAGGCCGCGAAGCCGGCGCTCTGGCGTGCCGCCGTTGCCGATCGGCTGCACGGTCCACACCGCCGGCTGGCCGGCTCGACGCGTCGAAGCCGGCGATGTAGATGATGTTGGCCACCGACTGCCAGCCGATCAGCGACGGCATGCCCGGCAGCGGCGCCGTGTCGATCTCCTGGACGCGCTCGTCGAAGACGGTGATGCCGCCCGGCGACCGCCGGGTGCTCGTTGTCGGCGGGCAGCGGGCCGACCGGCACCCACACCTGCAGCGTCGTCACCGCTGGCCGCGCACCTCGAGCGGGCCGATCGGCCGGTGACGGCAGCGACTCCACTCGCGGCTCGCCGTTGATGTCCTCGATCGGGCAGCAGCGTGGCCGCGTCCATGACCACCAGCACGTTGCGGTCGAGGTCGGTGGCCACCACGAACGGGCCGCTGGGCGGCGTCGCCGGTGGTGCCCGGCACGTAGCCGACGCCGCCCGCCACCAGCTCGCTGCGCGCCAGCTCCACCCCGGTGGCCTTCTCCGTCTCCACGATCCCGTCCGGGCCGCGGAAGAGGAGGGCGGGCTGGTCCAGCGGCACGTCGATCTCGTTCACGCCCGCCAGGCCGGTCTCGATGGTCAGCCCCGCGGCCGGCGGCCCGCGCTCGCCGCGCACTGACCAGGAAGGCGGCCAGGTCGTAGGTGATGCACCGTCCGCCGCGTCGCGTCATCCCCACCAGCAGCCGCGCCTGGTCCGGGTCATAGGCCAGGCTCGCGACCGGGCCGCCCGCCTGCCACTCGGCCACGACCTCCCCGCTCAGTCACCGACGCGGGCCGTGATCGGTCCCGCCGTCGCTGGCGCCGAAGACGATCGAGTCGACCACGCCCATGTCCTCGCGCTGCGGGGCCACCGCCAGTGGCGTGGTACGGCACGCCGGTATCGGTCTCGGCCATGACCTTGTTCGGGTCGGCGACCACGATGCCCGCCGCGATCAGGTATTTGGCCAGCATCGGGTGCGTCCACTCGTAGGTGTCCCGCGTCCAGCCCTCTTGCCAGTCGGTCAGCCACTCGGTCGCCGAACGGGCGTGGTAGACCTCGTCGAAGTGCATTGAGCGCGGCGTGTCCAGGCGCCACAGCCGGAAGAGGAAGGCGAACAGCAGCAGCCCGACCACCACCGCCAGGTCGAGGCGGTCCAGCCGGCGCCCGCGCTCGCGCAGGTACGGATCGCTCGGGTCAGGCTGCAGCCAGCCCACGAACCGGTCGAACGGATTGCGAGCGAAGGCCGCGACCGTCGGCGCCGGTCGTTCGGCGTCCGTGCCATCCGCAGCGGGGTCGGCCGGGGTCGCCGCGGCAACTGCAGCGGTCGCGGGCACGGCGGCATCGGCGGCGGAGGCGGGTTCCGGTTCCGCAAAGCGTCGGGTGAGCGGAGCCCAGGCCATGGCCGCCGCCCAGCCCACGAGCATCACCAGGACGACCACGATCATGGCCGACAGCCCCACGATGCCGGTGTCGCTGAAGAGGGTCACCGCCAGCAACGGGTCGCGCGGCATCGGCACTCCGCCGGTGCCGGGGTTGATTGGCGGACCCTCCACGAAGGACCAGTCGGCGGTATAGACCCAGTAGATGTTGGCGAAGACCGACAGCGACAGCAGTGCGTACAGCGCCGCGCCACCCCATCGGGCCAGGGCGAGGGGCGTGGCCATCAGGCCCAGCAGCAGTACGATCTGCATGACTGGCGTGGCCGCGTCCGGGTGCAGCAGGCCGGTTGCCGGCAGCACGTCCAGCAGCAGGCCCAGCGCCGCCGCGCCGGCGATCGCCGTGATCAGCCAGCCACGACTGATTGGCCACCGACGCAGCACCAGCGGTGCGGCCAGGGCCAGGGCCGGGAACATGTAGCGCTCGTGGACCCGCGTAGGAAGCGCGAAGAAGGCCACCGCCAGCACCAGCGCGCCGAACAGGAGGCCCTCCGGATCGTCACGGCGGGCCAGCTGCCAGAAGGCGATGACGGCGGCGACGCCGAACAGGACGAACCCGACCATTTGCCAGCTGACCGTGGCGGACCCGAGCGTGAAGGCCACGCCGGCGCCGTCGATGCACGACTGCGTTGCCGGCGGCGGCAGGCTCGGCGCGTCGCAGCCCCAGCTGATGGTGTCGCCCATGCCGCTCCAGGCATTGCGCCAGATATTGAATGCGTTGACGGTCAGGCCCTGGTAGAGGTTGGCGGCCGAAATGAACCGATCGATCAGGCCGTGGGTCGGCTGCGACGGGGCCCAGATGGAGAGGCCGAAGGGCCAGATCAGCGCGACCAGCGTGCCCAGCCCGGCGGCCAGCGAGGTGAGCACGCGCAGCAGGTCCCGGCGCCCGTCCAGCTCAGGCTCGGCCGAGCGGCCGAACAGGTGGCGCTTCAGGCCCACGATGGCGACGATCGGGATCACGAATGCGTACTGGAACTTGATCAGCAGCGCCAGCACTGCCCCGAAGGCCGCCAGCTCGGTCCAGCCGCGCGCCAGCCAGTAGAGCGTGACCAGCACGACCAGCGCGCCGACCGAGTCGACCTGCCCCCAGACCGCCGAGTTGAAGACGGTGCCCGGGTTGAACAGGTAGATCGCGGCCGCGATCAGGCCCAGCCGCTCGCCGGTCCAGGCCCCGAACTTGCCATCCAGGAAGCGGCGCGAGTAGAGGAACAGCATGACGGCCACGCCGGCATCGGCCAGGATGCCCGGCAGCTTGACCAGGCCCGGCGTGATGTCGACGCCCAGGATCAAGGGCTGGAGCGCCCGGCCGATGGATCCCAGCAACCACAGCACGTAGAGATAACCGGGCGGGTAATCGCTGAAGTAGGACGGATCGTAGAATTCGCCGGGTCCGCGCTCGGCCAGCCGCTGCGCCCAGGCGGTGAAGTCGCCGACGTCGATCCGGAAGCCGGAAAGCGGCAGCAGCACGCCCCCGACCAGGACGCGCAGGAGCATCCCGCCGATGATGATGACGATGAGGAGCGTGACGGCGTCGCGCGGCAGGGAGAAGCCGATTGGCCTCGCGCCCCGCCCCACGGAGTCGCGGGTCATCGGTGCCGGCGCGTCGCTCACAGGCGGCGCCGGCGGGTCTTCCACGCCAAGGTGGCGGTGAGTATACACGGAGGCTCTGACGCCCCCGGCCGGGCCGGAGTTTCCTCAGCCGGGCCGCGGTCGGTGGTCCCGTACGCGTCGCCGGAAGCCAGCTGGGGCGCGGCCGTGGTGGCGCTGGTGGCGCTCGCCATCTACCTGAGAACCATGCTGCCCGCGACCGGCTTCTGGGATACGGCCGAGGCCCAGACCGTGCCGTACACCCTGTCGATCTTCCACCCCACCGGCTTTCCGACCTACACCCTGGTCGGCTGGCTTTGGAGCCAGATGCCGCTGGGGGAGGTTGCCTGGCGCATGAACCTCCTCTCCGGAGTGTGCGTGGCGGGCGCCAGCGCCTTCGTGGTGCTGAGCGTCGACCAGCTCGCCGGGGAACGGCATCGTTGGGCGGTGGCCGGCTCGGCCGCGGTGGCCGGCCTTGCCTTCGCGCTCGCCTCCGAACCGTGGCGCAACGCCATCCGTGCCGACGTGCACGCGCTGCACGTCCTGCTGGCGGCGCTGCTCGTCTGGCTGCTCCTCGTCTGGCGCGCCGCGGAGCGTGCGCGGGCTCGGCGCGCCGGTGGCTGGCTGCTCGGCGCGGCCCTCGTGTTCGGCCTGGCCATGGGCAACCACCCGCTCATCGGCCTCATGGCCTTTGGCATCGGCGCCTGGCTGCTCTTCGTCGACCGGGACCTGTGGCGGCGCTGGCGCCTGCTGCTGGGCTGCATCGGCCTCCTGGCCCTGGGCATGAGCGTCTATGCCTACATCCCGATCCGCGCGCTGATCCCTCCCGAGCCGCCGCTCTTCTATGCCCGCCCGAACACCTTCGAGCGCTTCCGCTACCTGGTCCTCGCCGAGCAGTTCCGCGACCTGTTCGACCCGCTCGCCGACCCGTTCGGCAACTTTGGCGCCAAGTGGGCCGAGGCGTCCGGGGTGCTCAGCCGCCAGTTCATCGGTCCGGGCTGGCTGATGGCCGCCATCGGCGCCTCGATCCTGGCCGCCCGCGACCTGCGCGCCTTCCTGTTCATGCTCCTGCTGGTGCTGCCGAACGTGATCTATTCGATGAACTACGTCGACGGCGACATCGCGCGCTACTACATGCTCACCGTGCTGGTCGGCGCGATCATGATCGGGGTCGGGGTCAGCGCGGTGGTGGCGGCTGCGGCCCGCGCCATGGCCGATGCCAGCCGGCGCTCGTTCGCCTGCCTGGGCCGCCGGCGCGTGGCGATCGCCAGCGGGGCGCTGGTGCTTGGCGCCGCTGCGCTGCTGCCGGCCCTGCAGCCTGCTGGAGCGGTACCCGGAGCGCGCCGAGCAGGGCGCCAACCGCGACGCCGATGCCTGGGTCGCATCGGTCCACCGCGCGCTGCCGGAGAACGCGGTGGTGATCAGCTGGTGGAGCTACTCCACGCCGCTCTGGTACCACCGCTGGGTGCTGGACGAGCGGCCGGACGTGGCGATCGTCGACGAGCGCACCATCCTGGACAACTCGGCCTACGGTACGATCGATCGGACCATCGAGTCCTTCCTGGGCAAGCGCCCGGTTTACCTGGTGCCGCCGTTCTGGGAGCTTGACCGCATCGTGCTGACCTGGGAGACGGAGACCATCCCGACCTACTCCGGCTACACGGATCTGCTGTACGTCGAGGGGCCGCGTTGACGGCCTCCGCGCCTCCGCCGGCCGCACCCGCCCGAACAGCAATGACGTCCGACCGCGGCTCACCTTCTTCTTCCCCGCCTTCAACGAGGAAGAGAACATCGAGCGCACGGTGCAGCTCGCCCTGGAGCAGATCGCGCCGCTGGTCGACGGCTCGCTGGAGGTGCTGGCCGTCGACGACGGATCGTCCGACCGGACGCCGGAGCTGGCCGATGCGCTGGCCGCCGCCGACCCGCGCGTTCGCGTCCATCACCAGCCGAACCGCGGCTACGGCGGCGCCCTGAAATCGGGCTTTCGCGAGGCCCGCGGCGAGCTCATCTGCTTCTCCGACGGCGACCTGCAGTTCGACCTGTCGGAGATGAAGCGCCTGCTCGACCGACTGGCCGACGAGCGTCACGCCCGGTCGACGCGGTGATCGGCTACCGGATCAAGCGCCGCGACCCGTTCCATCGGATCTTCATCGCCAAGACCTACAACGCCATCGTGTCGGTGGCATTCGGGCTGCGGGTGCGCGACATCGACTGCGCCATGAAGCTCTTCCGGCGCGAGGTGTTCGACGGGCTGCGGCTCGACGCCGACGGCCCGTTCCTGTCGGCCGAGACGCTGATCAAGCTGCGGGCGCGCGGCGTGCGGATGGCGCAGGTCGGGGTTAACCACTACCCGCGCGCGGCGGGCACCAACACCGGGGCGAGCTTCACGAAGATCCTGCGCACCTTCCGCGACCTGGCGCTCCTGCGCTGGGCGCTGTGGACCCGCCGCGACGAGGTGCTCTTCTCGAAGAAGTAGCCCGGTTTCAGCCATCCGCGCCGTTGCACTCAGGATGCGCGTCGGCGGCGCGCTCAGTCTCGGTTAGGAGGTCTGCTCCTCCGACGGCGGGCTCTCGCCGGACTCGAGGTCGACGTCCAGCGAGTTCACGAACTCGCGGAAGACGGCCAGCTTCTCGTCGCTGTCGCCGTCCTCCTGCTCCGGCTCGACGCCGGCCTCGTCCAGCACCCGCTCGTCGACGTAGATGGTCGACCCGGTGCGCACCGCAATGGCGATGGCGTCCGAGGTGCGGGAGTCGATCTCGGCCTCGCTGCCGTCGGCCAGCTCCAGGTAGAGGCGGGCGTGGAAGGTGCCGTCGGTGACGTGCGTGACCACCACCCGGCTGAGGCTGGAGTTCAGCGCGGACAGCACGCTCACCATCAGGTCGTGGGTCAGCGGGCGCTCCGCGGAGAGGCCCTGCAGACGCATGGCGATGGCGTTGGCCTCGGACGGACCGATCCAGATCGGCAGGTACCGATCGCGCTCCGACTCCTTGAGGATCACCACGTGCTGGCTGGAGAGCATGTGGACGCGGACGCTCTCCACCACCATCTCGATCAGCCGAACCCGGCCGAAAGGCTGGTCGCGCATGACCCGATTCTAGTCGGCCTACTCGAGGACGACGCGGACCACCGAGTCCGGCGTGAGCAGCGTGGCGACCGGCGGCCCGTCGGCCACCGATCCGACCGACATGTCGACCACCTCGTCCAGCACGCCGGCCCAGGCGCCGGTGCGCGGCGCCAGCCACTGGCGCACGAACGCGCCGTCCGCGCGCTGATAGGCGATGATCCGGGCGTTGGCCGCGTCGTAGACGTAGAACAGCTCGCGGTCGCCGACCGTGGCGCCGTCGATCAGCCGGTAGTCGACCGCCTGGCGCACCTCGCCGTCCGGCGGCGGGTCGAGCGAGTAGTCCTCCTGCGGCAGCGGCACGCCGAAGTTGACCCGGGTCACGGTGTCGCGCTGCAGCAGCCAGACATTCACGTCCACGAACAGGTCGCGCGCGTCGCGCGGCGGCAGGTCCGGCTTCTCGGTCAGGAAGCGCTCCGGTACGCGCGGGTAGACGACCGGCACCACGTCGCCGGCGACCACTTGATCACCTGGTCGCGCGCGGTGTCGACCGCGTACAGGTTGAAGATCTCGAGCGGCGGCCGGTGCTGCAGCGCGGCCAGCAGGCGGCTGCGACCGCCGATCTCAGCCAGCCCCGGCAGGTTCAGCGGCTGCGGCGTCTGCTCCCGGAGGTCGAAGCGCCAGGCCTGCCGCTGGCGGTCGACCAGCACCACGTCGGTGGCGGCGGTGGCGAGCAGCCACGGGTCGCCGCCGGCCAGCTCGCCGATCGCCTGGCCGGCGCGGTAGACGACCTGCGCTCGACCCCGGCCGTCGATCCGGATCAGGCGGCCGCGGCCGCCATCCGCCACCCACAGGGAGCCGTCGCTGGCAGCCACCATCGCCGACGGCGCCACGCCCTGGAACGGGGTCGCCAGGTCGACCAGCGTGCTGCGCCTCACCGATGCGCGCCACGGCGTAGATGCGGTCCAGGCCGGCGTCGACGCGGTCGCGCAGCGGATTCAGCGAGCTCGGCGGACGCCGGCGCCCGCCGCCCGCTCGATGGCGGCGAAGGCCTGGTTCAGCCGCTCGGTGGCGGCCTCCGGCGCGCGGTCGATCAGGTCGCGGCCGTCGACCTGCTCGCTCACCTCGGCCATCAGGTCGTGCGTCTCCTCGATCGCCTGCCGGGCGACCGTGGCCCGCGGGATGGCCTGGGTCGGCGACACGGCCGGCAGGCTGGCCACGCTGGTGCCGAACGCCAGCAGCAGCGCCACGCCGGCCATGCCCAGCATTCCCAGCCGCCGGCGGCGACCCTCCTCGACCGCCGCCGTGCGCAGGATCTGGCGCGGGTACTGCGGCCGGCGGCGCGGCACGAAGGCGAACAGGAAGTTGAACGCGTAAAGGATCGCCCGGCCCAGCGCCCCCTGCAGCCCGTCGATGGCGTCGCCCATGCGATGCAGGAAGCGCCCGATCGCGTCGGCCAGCGGCACCGGGCTCTGGTCCGGCAGCCCGGCCAGCGGCTCCGACGGGCGCACCGGCTCGAGCTGGCGGGTGGTGGCGGTGGCCGGCAGCTCCATGATCTCGATCGCCAGGATGCCGTCCGAGCCGGAGCCGCCGCGGATCTGGAAGAGTCGCTCCACGTGCTCCACCGCGGCTGCCGGCCGCAGGGTCGCCAATGCGTGCTTGAGCTCCTCGACACCCACCACCTGGGCCAGGTTGCGGCTGACCAGCGCCATCTGGTCGCCGGGCGCCAGCTCGCCCTTCCAGGTGTAGGGCGTGATCTCCAGCGCCTCACCCAGGGTGGCGGCCACGCGGCGCTGCCGGACCCGGGGGTCCTCCTCGTGGACCGCCGGCGGCGGCGGCAGCTCGTACATGCGGTCCTCGCGGAGGATGACCGCCGCCGCCGGGCCCAGCTTGGCGACGTGCGCCTCGCGCCCCCGGATGGCCATGGCGATGATGCTCACGCCTGCGCGGCGGGGAATGCCCAGCCGCCTGCGCTGGTGGAACAGGCGCCGGTTGGCGTTGGCAAGTGCCTTGGCGAGGGCGCCGAGCGAGCCGGCCGACAGGTCGTAGTAGTAATCGTGCTGCAGCTGCTCGAGTGCGTCGCCGGCCGCACGCGCCAGGTGGGCATCGCCGCCGGTCAGCTGTGCCAGCAGGAAGAGGCTGCCCTTGGTGCGCACCAGCGAGCCGGTGGCGGGTTCGTGGAAACGGACAAGGTCCATGGCGCCCGGGAGCCGATCCTCGGACGCCGGAAGCCCGAGTCTGGTCGCCAGTCGGCTGCTCATCGGCTACCTGCAGCGGCGCTCAGCGGCACGCTGGCGTGCCGCACTGTCGGGATTATAGGGAGCGCTGCCGACCTCCACGACCAACCGAAATGGCCAGTCGCCGAAGCTCGATAGTCGCCCCCGGCCGGCCCCGCAAGCGCTGGTTCACGCCGTGCACGAGGGCCTCGGACCGCAGCGTGAGCTCCTGGGCCAGGATCGGCTCGGAGGCCTCGATCCGGGCCACCCCGTTCGACTGGTCGACCAGCCGGCTGGTGAGCGTCCCCCGGGTCAGGCCGGCCGCATCCACCGTCTCCTGCCAGGCCAGCCGCAGCTGGGCCTTCGCCAGCTGCTCCGCGGCGGCGGGGCCCATGCAGGCCAGCAGAGCGCGCTGCACCGCCACCGCCGCTTCCTCTGCCTGATTGCTCATGCCGCCGTCCAGCCTAGGCCACGCGCGGTGAGCGCCGCAGCTCACCGGCGCCAACCTGCCAGACCGGCACGCGCTGGCGTCGGCCCGCGGGCAGCAGCCCCAGGTCGGCGGTGGTGACCAGCACCTGGCCCCGGTCGAGCAAAAGGTCCAGCGTGCGCTCGGCGCGGTCGGGGTCCAGCTCGCTGAACACGTCGTCGAGCAGCACGATGGGCGCGGGCGCATCATCGGCGCCCAGCAGATCCCGCTCGGCCAGCTTCAGGGCCACGATGATCGTGCGCTGTTGCCCGCGACTGGCGTGGGTGGCCACGTCTCGTCCGCGGAGCGCCACCCGCAGGTCGTCCCGCTGCGGCCCAATCAGGCTGACCCCGTTCCACATCTCCTTCTGGCGCGCGTCGGCGATACGCCGCCGGAAGGCGAGCAGCAGCGCCTCAGGGTCGTCCGTGTCCGCCGCTCGGTCCGGCCAGGCGTCCTTCAGCGTGTCGACGTAGGTGAGCTCCACGCTGGCGTCGCCCTCGTCTCGCGGCGCGACCGCGTCGTGCAGCGCCGGGATCCGCTCGCGCAGCTCCCGGACCAGCTGCAGCCGCGCCGCCATGACCCGAGCACCGATCTGGGCCAGCTGCTCGTCCCAGAAGCCGAGCCCTTCGTCCGTCGCCTCCTCGCGCCGGATGGCCCGCAGCAGGGCGTTGCGCTGGGCCAGGACCCGCACCAGCTCGGCCAGGTCGCGCGCCACGCGGCGGTCGCGCTGGGCAAGGATCCCGTCCAGGAAGCGGCGCCGATCGGCCGGCGAACCGATCAGCAGCAGCATCTCCTCCGGCCGGAACAGGACCGATCGCGCGGTCTCGCTCACCGACGAAGGGCGCCGCGCCACGCCGTTGACTGTCAGCCGCTTGCGTACCTCGGGAGGCGCCGTCTCGCCCGGAATCACCAGCTCGATGGCGGCCGGCGGACCGCCGTCCTCAGCGGCCAGGTCCAGGTGCACCCGCGCGAAGAGCTGCCCGTGGCGCACCAGCTCGTGGTCGGCGGCGGTGCGGTGCGAGCGGCCGGTGATGGCGAGATGGACGGCCTCCAGCAGGTTGGTCTTGCCGGCGCCATTCGGCCCGGCCACGATCGTCAGCGCGGGATCGGGGTGCAGCTCTGCCTCGGGATAGCCACGAAAGTCGGTAAGGCTGAGGCGGGTCAGGCGCATGGCGCCGGCATCGGGTCCGAGGGCGGTCAGGAGGCTGTGCGGACCGGCATGATGACGTGGACGTAGTCGTCCTTGCCGATGCCCCGCACCACACCGGGCGCCAGCGGACCGGAGAGCTCCAGGGCCGCCTCTTCGGCGCGCAGGTTGGAGAGCACGTCGATCAGGTAGCGGGCATTGAAGGCGATGGTCGTTCCCTGGCCCTCGATCGCGGCCTCGAGCGTGTCGGCGTTGTCACCCACGTCGGCGGCATGGGCGGTGATCGAGACGCCGGCACCATCCTCGCCGCCCAACCTCCACCTTCACGATGTTGGCCGAGTCGCGGGCGAAGATGCTGGCCCGCCGCGCGCCGGCCAGGAACGACTCGCGGTCGATCACGGCCCGGCTCGAATGGGCGGTGGGGATGACCGGCTCGTAGTTCGGGAACTGGCCCTCGATCAGGCGTGAGACCAGGTCGATACCCTCGACATGGAACAGCACCTGGCTCTTGTTCGGCGTGACCGTGATGTCGATGGGGTCGTCGGCATCGGGCAGGATGCGCATCAGCTCGGCATACGAGCGAGCCGGCACCACGATGCTCAGCTCTGGGCTCACCGCCTTGGTGAGTGGCAGGCTGCGCACCGCGATCCGGTAGTTGTCGGCGGCGGCCAGGGTCATGACGTCGCCGGACAGCTTGGTCAGGACGCCCGTCAGGATGGGGCGGCTCTCGTCGCTGGCGGCCGCGAAGACCACCTCGCGACAGCGCGTCGCGCAGCTGCCGCGAATCGGCGCTGGTGGCCGGCGCGTCACCGATGGCGGCCACCACCGGGAACTCGTCGGCATCGATGCCCTTGATGCTGGAGCGGCTGCCGCCGCAGGTCACCTTCAGGGTGCGGTCCTTGGCGGACAGCTGCAGATCGATCCGCTGGTTCGGCAGCGACACGACCAGGTCGGTCAGCAGCTTGGCCGGAACCGTGATCTCGCCTTCCGCCTCGACCTTGCCCGGTACCCAGCAGTTGATGCCGATCTCCAGGTTGGTGGCGGTCAGCTTCAGGCCGCTTTCCTCGGTCTTGAGCAGGACGTTCGCCAGCACCGGCAGCGTCGCTCGGCTGCTGACCGCCCGGCTCACGACGCCCAGGCCACGCGCCAGGTTTTCCTGCATCACCGAGATGTTCATCCGAACCTCATCCGTACCCAGATCCTTACCCAGGCTCTCTGACTAACCATTGGAAGAATACCTATTCCGCAGTCGTCCCTCGTAGGGGTGTGAACGTTGTGGACCGATGTGCCCGTCCCCGTTCGGACGGCTCTCATTCGGCGGTGGGTATCCGGGCCTGGACGGTGGATGCTTGGCCTCGATTCGGTGCGCCGGCGGTGGACGGATGCGGGATACAGGACCTGCTGACACTGCCGCGATACAAAGCTTCTCCACAGGCGAGGGGCGCTATCCACGAGATCGGCGCGGTTATCCACGCTTGCCCCTCCCGCGCGCATCACTCCGAGTAGATCATCTCCCGGACGGCACTGATCTCCCGCCGCATCTCGTCATTCTCGGCCAGCTCGCGCGCGATCTTGTCGCAGGCATGCAGCACGGTCGAGTGATCGCGGCCGCCCAGCTCGGCGCCGATGCGCAGCAGGCTGATGTCCGTCTCCTCGCGGATCAGGTACATCGCGATCTGGCGCGGCACCACGATCGCCCGGTCGCGCTTCGAGCTGCGCAGCTGATCGAGGTTTACACCGTAGTAGTCGGCCACCGCGCGCACGATGCGCTGCGGGGTGATCGACCGCTTTTTGGGGTTGTACATCACATTGCTGAGCACCGCCGACGCCAGCTCGTTGTTGATCGGCATGCCGGACATCGAGGCGTAGGCGATGACGCGGTTGAGGGCGCCCTCCAGCTCGCGCACGTTGCTGACCACCTTGCGCGCGATGAACTCGATCACCTCGGCCGGGATCAGGTTCAGCTGATCCTCTGCCTTGGAGCGCAGGATGGCGATCCGCGTCTCCAGGTCCGGCGGGGTCAGGTCGGCGATCAGGCCCCACTCGAACCGGGAGCGCAGCCGCTCCTCCAGGGTGGTGATCGCCTTCGGCGGCCGATCGGACGACAGCACGATCTGCTTGCCGGCCTCGTGAATGGCGTTGAAGGTGTGGAAGAACTCCTCCTGGGTCCGCTCGCGCTCGGCGATGAACTGGATGTCGTCGATCAGGAGCACGTCGATGCGGCGATATCGGTTTCGGAAGTCCTCCATCTTCTGCTCGCGGATGGAGTTGATGAAGTCGTTCGTGAACTTCTCGCTGGTGGCGTACAGGATGCGCTTGCGCGGGAACTTGACGGCCACGGCGTTGCCGATGGCGTGCATCAGGTGCGTCTTGCCCAGGCCCACGCCCCCGTACAGGAAGAGCGGGTTGTACGCGTGGCCCGGCCGCTCGGCGACCGAGAGGGCGGCTGCGTGCGCGAGCCGGTTGGCGGAGCCCACGATGAAGTTGGCGAAGGTGTACCGGCTGTTCAGGTTGACGGTATTGCCGCCTGCGGAGAGCGGCGGGGGCGGCAGCAGGTCTTCGTCGCTCTGGATCGGCACGCCACCCGGCGCGTCGGCGACCACGAACTCGACCTGGACCGATCCACCCACCACGCGGGCCAGGGTCTGGCTCACCAGCGTGCGGTAGCGGTTGTCCAGCCAGTCGCGCGCGAATCCATTGGGGGCAGCGATGCGGAAGCGGCTCTCATCGATCTCGGCGAGGGTGGTGTCCTTCAGCCAAGTCTCGTAGTTGGCGGGCGAGAGGCTGACCTGCAGCTCTCCCAGGACGGCACGCCATACCTGCTTCGCATCCATCAATCAGCCGTCTCCCGTTGGTCAACGGAGGGGGTGGTCGGGCTCGGAATCCTACTCCCTCCGGGCGGCGCGGAGCCGGCGGTTTCGGTCATCCGGCCTCGGGGGTCGCGGTAGTGTAGCAGCGGGCTTTCGGGCCCGGCAATCACCCAGGCGACATCGCTCCGCTCGACCTCCCCGCGCTTGATGCGCGTGGCGCCGATCCAGACGCGGGATCCGGGACGGGTGGCCCCCGGCTCCTCCCTCGCGCTTGCCTGGTCGGTGTTTGACACTCCGCAAGCCGGCTGGGGTAGAATCGCGGCGCAGAGCGAGACGAGCCGGAGACGGCTTTGCGTGAGGCTGGCGTCGAGCCAGCCGTTCGTGTGTTTCCGGGACTTCGCAACTCGCCCGCCGCTGAACGAGGACAAGCACGCTCCGATGAAGAGGACCTACCAGCCCAAGAAGCGCGCACGGAAGCGCGAACACGGCTTCCGGGCTCGCATGGCTTCAAAGGGCGGTCGGCGCGTGCTAGCCCGCAGACGCGCGAAGGGGCGCAAGCGGCTCACGGTCTGACGCGAACGAGGGCGCATACAGGTGCCTGCCTTCCCGATGCTTCGGCGCAAGGCGGACTTCGATGCTCTCGGGCGCCATGGAACGGCCCGCTCGTCCCGGCTGCTGGTGTTGCGATCGATGCGCACCGGACGGCCGGAGACCAGGGTCGGGTTGAGCACCCCCAGAACGCTCGGTGGGGCCGTCCAGCGCAACCGGGTACGCCGCCGTCTGCGCGAGCTGATTCGTGAGCGGCACGAGACGATTGGCGCAGGGTGGGACCTGCTGCTGATCGCCAGGCCGGAGGCGGCGACGGCGAGTCACGCGGAGCTGCGCGCGACATTGGGATCGCTCCTGGAGCGATCGGGAGTCGGTGGATGACGGCGATCGGGAAGACGATTGGGCTGGGCATGATCCGGGGCTACCAGCGCCTCTTCTTCTGGATGCCATCCAGCTGCCGATACAGCCCCTCCTGCTCGCAGTACACCTACACCGCCGTCGAGAAGTACGGCCTGCTGCGCGGCAGCTGGATGGGCGCAAAGCGCATCGCCCGATGCCAGCCCTTCCACCCCGGCGGCTACGACCCGGTCCGATGACGAGCCGGACGACCGCTACGACCGTGGACCGCCGGTGATCGCCGCCGGATTCCTCGGGATCGAGCACTTCAACCCGCCGTGGGACATCTTCTTCCTCCCCCTCTTCAACCTCCTGATCGGCCTGTACGAGCTGCCGGTCGTCGACTTCGCGCTGGCGATCATCCTGTTCACGGTCATCATTCGCTTCGCGCTGGCGCCCCTCTTCGTGCGCCAGATCCGGTCCCAGCGCGAGATGCAGCGGATGCAGCCGCTGGTGCGCGAGATCCAGCGCAAGCACAAGGGCAACCGGCAGAAGATCACCGAAGAGACCATGGCGCTGTACAAGGAGCACGGCGTCAACCAGTTCGGTGGCTGCCTCCCGGTCCTGCTGCAGCTGCCCTTGCTGTTCGCCCTCTACCAGGCCCTGATCCGGGCCTCGAACGTCGTGACGCTGACGGCCGAGCAGGCCAGCTCCGCGGCGTTCGCCGAGCTGCAGCGGAACCTACCCGGCATCACCCCGATCGCAGGCCAGCCGGACAAGTTCAACGCCCCCATCAGCGGGCCGTGCAACCTGCCGGCCTACAACATCTCGGAGTTCAGCCACTTCCTGCCGCTGAACTGCCAGCTGATCGACCCCATCAAGCTGTCGGAGCCGGTGCAGACCACGATCCCGTGGCTGTTCGGCCTCAATCTCGCCGCGGTCGACAGCATCTTCGCGGTGATCATCCCCGGCACCGCCTTCGCCATCTCGGCGCTGGCGATGATTGCGGCCGTGCTGCAGTTCGTGCAGGTCAAGATGACCAGCCCTCGGCCGAACCCGGACGACCCGACCTCGGCCACCACCAGCACCATGATCTATCTCTTCCCGCTGATGACGATCTTCTGGGGCGGCCTCTTCCCGAGCGGCCTGATCCTGTACTGGGTCGTCTATACCGCCTTCCTGGTGGTTCAGCAGTACACGATCATGGGCTGGGGCAACCTCTTCCCGATCTTCGGCTGGTCACCGCGCTGGGCGCCACCGACCGACGGCGAGCCACCGCGCCTGGCCAAGAGCAAGGACGCACCAGCCAATAGCAGCAATGGGCCACCGACTGACGGGCAGCCCACCACCAACCGCCCCACCAGCGCCAGCGCTTCCGGCGACAACCGCCAGCGCCAACGCTCGGGGCAGAGACGACGACGAGGCCGTAGACGATGACCTTCAAAGAATTCACCGGTAAGAACGTCGAAGAGGCAATCCGCAGCGCAATGCGCGAGTTCGAGTCGGATCTGTCGGACCTCGACATCGAGATCCTGGCCCAGGGCAGCCGCTCCATTCTCGGCGTCGGCGGCGAGGAGGCACGCATCCTGGCTGCGCCAAAGTCGGCGGTCGCCGCGGCCGAGACGGTCCGCATTGCGGAGCCGATGACCGAGGCGGACGAGACCGAGGCGCCGGCCGAATCGGCGGAGGCCGTGCCCTTCGCCATCGATGACGGCGGCGAGCAGGTCGCCGACCTGGCCCGCGTCGAGGAGCGGGAGCGGTCGCCTGGCGGTTCCAGCCGCGGCGGCCGCGGCCGCGGGGAGCGTGGGGGCCGCGGCCGTGGCCGCGAGCCACGGGCGGACCGGGCGCCGCGCGAGCCCCGACCGGATCGCCCCCCGAGAGAGCCGCGCGAGCCCCGTGAGCCGGCCCCCTTCATCCCGGCCAAGCCGCTCGAGGAGCTGACCGACGCCGAGCGCAGCGCCATCACCACCGCCCAGGAGGTGCTGCAGGAGATGCTGCGCCTGATGGGCATGGAGGCCACGGTCGAGATCACGATGGGCTCCGAGACCTCGAAGCTGAACGTGAAGGGCGAGGACCTGGGCGTGCTGATCGGGCGCCGCGGCGAGAAGCTGGCCAGCCTGCAGCACCTCGTCAACCTGATCGTCGCCAAGCGCGAGGGACAGTGGCACCGCATCGCGGTGGACGTGGAGAACTACCGCGGCCGCCGCGAGGAGCAGCTGCGCGACGTCGCGGAGCGCGCCGCCAAGCGCGTGGCCCAGAGCGGCAAGATCATCCAGCTGGAGCCGATGCCCGCCGTCGAGCGGCGAATCGTGCACATGGCCCTGGTCGAGAACTCGCAGGTCCGCACCCAGAGCGTGGGCGTGGAGCCGAACCGCCGGATCGTTGTCCTGCCGGCCGGAAAGGTCGAGGCCTAGAGACTCCGCTCCGACGTTGGCCCAGGTGGAGGCCTGCGCGATCGGCCGGAGCCGCCCGAACGGACCGTGGATCGGGTTCGCGGCCGACCCCACCGGCTATCGTTTCGTCGCGGGTGACGATCGCGGGGAGCGCAGCCGGCCGGCCGATGCCGCGCTGCTCCTGGCGCTGGCGATCGCCTACTTCGAGGAGGCCTTCGAGGACGCGCCGTCGGACCGCGAGGCCACCCATGCCGATCTGTCGGCGCTGGTGCGCCACGTCGCGGCCAGCAACGATCGCCCTGAACTGCGGATGGCGCTGGCGGAGGCGGTGGATGCCATCGACGACGGGCTGCCGGGGGACGCGGTTGCCAGCCGCCTCGGCGCGGCCTGGTCCCAGACAGCAGACGAGCAGGCCGACCCGGTCGACCTGCTCGTAGACCCTCTCCGAGGAGCTGCTGAAGGACTAGGCCCGGTTGTCCTGGTCTCCTTCGGTCGAGCCCGTGGGCGGCGCGCCCATGCCGGTGTCAGCTGGCGGGGCGGGTGCGGCCGGCGGCGGAGCCGATGGCGGTGCCGTGGCGGGAGGCGGCACTGCAGCCGGCGGTGGCGCTGCGGACGGCGGTGGCGCTGCGGCCATTGGCTCAGCCGGCGGCGGGGTGGTCGCTGGCGGAGCGGCGGGCGGTGTGGCAGCAGCGGCGCTACCGCCTGTTCCCATGTCGGTGTTGCCGAACTGGAACTTGCCGCCTTCGGCCTGGAACGCCTGCCAGCACAGCCAGCCGAGATACAGCGACGCGGCGAAGCCGACCAGGAACAGCAGCACGTCGAAGCTGACGAAGTTGCCGAAGATGTAATTGATCCAGGTCAGCGCGGCGATCAGCCAGAACACCGCCGCCAGCACCCCGGAGACCATCAGCAGGCTGCCCTTCGAGCCGGGCGCCTTCGTGTTCGGCGCAATCTGCGGCAGGTAGAGGATGACCAGTGCGGCCAGGCCGGTCAGCAGTGGCACGACCATCAGCCCGCCCCATGCCGCGAACAGGGAATAAAGGCTCAGGATGACGACGACCGCGGCCGCTCCTGCAATCTGCCTCTCCGTTGCAGTCAGGTTTCCCATATGAATCCGGATGCCTCCGTATGCGCGGCCGGCGGGATGGATCCGCCTTGGACGGGCCGCGTCGCCGGGCACGTTAGCACAGGCCTAACGTGCTTCATAGGCATTCCGAGGCCGTGGCAAGACCTCGCTCCGAGCGCGCTCGGAGCACCAATGAAGCCTCGCCCACCTGGGGCGAGGCTCCGAATGAGTGCTGGTGGAGATGGGGGAGAATCGAACTCCCCGTCCAGAACCGAGTTGCCGGGAACGTACTACAGGTTTGTCCGGCCTACGAGTCGTTTCGCTAGCGGGTCCCCGACCGGCGGGGTGCTCCGCGCGCTATCCGGCAGCCTTTCGGCCCTTTGACGCCACTCACCGGAGTCGGCGGCGCCGCACCTCCCCTGATGACATCTTCGCCGTCCGGGGAGGGGGGACGACGTCAATGCTCACTGTCTAAGCAGCGAGAGCAACTTGACGATTGCCAGTTGCTGGCTTGCCCGCGGTTTAACGAGGCCATGCGGGCGACCTCGACCTGCAGTTCCCGGTTCCTGAGCCCTGTCGAAACCTGACATCCCCACGAACCGATTGACCGACCGATGTTACCACGCCCCCCCGCCGAATGTGAACGGGCGTTCGCTTTAAGCTTCCGCCCCCATGGCTGGCGCAGGGCACCGACTCCTCAGGTGTGCACCCGATGCACGTTAAGGATCCTGGGCGCCCGCGTTGTTCTCAGGCGTGCACCATACGAGCGTTAGCGGGGCGGTTGGGGCCGATACAGTCGAATCGCCCATGCAGCACGCTGACGGCAGCCGGCGGGCAGGTGCTCGGCGTGGCGCGACTTTCCTGCGAGTGTGCTCCTGAGTCACGCCTGATGAGGAATGAAGCGATTGGTGACAGCGGTCCGCGGTCGAGCGCGGCGAGCAGGCGTTGCGCACCGACCTAGAGACGGATGCGCGCCTTGGTCTCCCGGGCCAGCTCGCGACGCATGTCGCGCTCGGCGATGGCGCGCCGCTTGTCGTGGGTCTTCTTGCCGCGCGCCACGCCGAGCTCCAGCTTGGCCATGGCCATCCTTGATGTAGAGGCGCAGCGGCACCAGGGTGAAGCCCTTCGCCTGCACCCGCCCGATGAGCTCGGCGATCTCGTCCCGATGGAGCAGCAGCTTCCTGCGTCCGCGTCGGCTCGTGGTTGTTCCGGTTGCCCTGCTCGTAGGGCGCGATATGGGCGCCGATGAGCCACGCCTCGCCGCGCTCGATGCGCGCGTAGGCCTCGGCCAGGTTGGCGCGCCCGGCGCGGATCGACTTGATCTCGGTCCCGGTCAGCACCAGGCCCGCCTCGAGCGTCTGCTCGATGGCGTAGTCGTGGCGGGCACGGCGATTGAGGGCGACGGTCTGCTCAGGCATCGGTCCATGATCAATACGGATGGCGAGAGGCGGGAGGAAATGGAAAAGCCGGCCGGTCGGCCGGCTTCTCCGTCGCTACCACGCGAGGTCGCTTATCGCACCGCCTCGGTGGTGGCGTGACAGGGAATACTCACTGCACACCACCTCCTTTCGTTGTCGTGATCCTAGCAGCCCTCCGCGACCGTATGCAATGGCCGGTCGGTCAGAAGGCCGCCACCGCCTGGCCCGAGGGGTCGTAGCTGACCGGCGAGCTGGTGGGAACGAGACCGGCAGGGCTGGCTGCTGGTGAGGCGGCCGGGGCGCTGTTGCCATCCTCGCCCAGGGCGCGATCGGCCAGGAACTGCACCGCCCGCTCCACGAACAGGTCGCGTTCCGGCGGGGTGCCTTCCGGGACGTCGACCACGATGTCCGGCTGCACGCCGTCCGGCGCCACGCTGTGTGCTCCGGCGTGAACCAGCGGGAGATGGTGATCCGCACGCCGCCGCCGTTGTCCAGCGGATCCCAGAGCTGCACGGTGTTCTTGCCGTAGGTGTGCTGCCCGATGATGGTCGCTCGCTCGCGCTCCTTGAGGGCCGCCGACACGATCTCCGAGGCGGAAGCCGAGCCGTTGTTGACCAGCACCACGACGCGGGATGTTCGGATCGGTGGCCAGGCCGTCGCCGGTCGCCTCCCAGCGCTTCACGCCGTCCGCGGCCGACTCCTGCGTGAAGACGAGGCCGCTCTCGATGAACTCGGACGCGATCTTGTTGGCCGCATCGATGTAGCCGCCCGGGTTGTCGCGCAGGTCGAAGACGAAGCTGGTGGCGCCGTCCTCGAGCAGTTCGCTGGATGCGTCTCGTGGAACTGGGTCGAGCTCGGGTTCGAGAAGCCGTGCAGCGCCACGTAGCCGATGTGTGTCGTCGAGCATTCGGCTGGTGACCTCGCGCATCGTGATCTTGGCGCGCGTGATGGTCATCTCCAGCGGCCGATCGTCGCGACGCAGCGACAGCGTCACCTGGGTGCCGGACTCGCCGCGGACCTGCTTGACCGCATCCTCCAGCGACAGCCCGTTCGACGCTGTCGCCGTCGATGGCGGTCACGATGTCGCCCGCCCTCAGGCCGGCCTTCTCGGCCGGTGAGTCCTCCAGCGGCGCCACGACCACCAGCGCGCAGATCTCGCTGAAGCTGGTGCAGGCCTCCAGGTCATCGGGGTCGTCCAGGTTGCGGACGCCCATCTCGGCGCCGATTCCGCTGAACTGGCCGGACAGGTCGCCCAGGGCGCGCTGGTAGTCATCCGGCGACATGTAGCCGCTGAACGGGTCCTGGACGCCGTGCTCGAACATGCCCTGGATGGCGCCCTCGGCCAGCTTGCTGTCGTCCAGCTGGTCGACGTACTGCTCCTTCAGCTTGGCGTACGCGTCGCAGAACGGCGCGAATGCCTCGCTCGGCGCGACGCAGGAGCCGCTGCCCGCCGCCGGCGGCCAGGTAGCCCCCCACGAAGAGGAGGGTGCCGACCATGGCGGCCAGGCCGAGTGCCACCACCCAGGCGACCGGCGAGGTGCCGGTGCGCGATGGCGAGGCTGGCCGAGGGGTCGGCGGTTCGTCGGTGGCCGGCTGCGACGGGATCGGGCCTCTGCTCGCCAGGATCTGGCGGCGGGGACGCGGAATCAGGGTGGAATCGGTCATTGGGGCGGCAATGTAGCACCGGGTTCGTCCGGGCCCGGTTACGCGCGCATTACGTTTCGCTTACCGGGCGGGAGCCTCAGGTGGCCGTCGACAGGTTGGAGCGCACGCTGATCCAGCTGCCGATGGCGCCGACGCCCAGGCCCACGCCCAGCAGGACGGCCGACAGGCGTCGCCAGGAACTGGGTGCTGACCGCGGTCGGCATCTGGAAGACGGTGACCATCACCGGCTTGATCGGATCCCACACCACCGCGACCAGCACGATCGTGACCAGCGCCGCCGATCAGCCCGCACAGGATCCCCTCCAGGATGAACGGCCAGCGGATGAACGAGTCGCTGGCTCCCACCAGCCGCATGATCTCGATCTCGTTGGCGCGCGAATAGACCGCGATGCGGATCGTGTTCACGATCATGAACAGCACCACCGCGCCCACCAGGACCAGCGCCACCACGCCGACCATGCGGATGGTGCCGATGATGTCGAGCAGCTCTCTCGTAGTCGGCCTGCTTGGTGGTGATGCGGTCTACCTCGTGCGCGGTCGTCGAGCGCCAGCGCGACCGACCCCGAGAAGTTCGGGTCGTCCAGCGCGATCTCCAGGCTGGCGTACAGCGTGATCGGCGCACCGCCGAGGTCGAGCTCCTCGCCGCGCTCGCTCGTACGCCTGCTGCAGGCGCTGCATCGCCATCTCGGGGCTGACGTAGGTCACGCCCTTGACGCCTGGCTGCTCCTCCACATAGGCGACCAGCGCGTCGCGCTGCTCCTCCGACAGGCCGTCGATCAGCCGCGCGGTGACCGCCACCTTCGACTCGATGTAGGCCAGCCCGGAGTTCAGGCCGCTGATCACGATGAACAGCCCGGACAGCAGGACCAGCATCAGGACCACGGTGGCCGTCGCGGCCAGGCTCATCATCGCGTTGCGCCAGAAGCCCTGCCAGGCGCGCACCACCGCAAAGCCGATGAACCGGAAGAAGGCCATCGGCTCAGTACTCCCGCTCGTAGGCGGCGCCGGATTCGTCGCGGACCAGGGTGCCGTGCTCGAGCGCCAGCACGCGCCGGCGCATGGCGTTGACGATCTCCTGGTTGTGGGTCGCCATCAGCACGGTGGTGCCCAGCTCGTTGATCTGGATCAGCAGCTGGATGATCTCCCAGGAGGTCACCGGATCAAGGTTGCCGGTCGGCTCGTCGGCGATGAGCATGGCCGGGTCGTGCACCAGGGCCCGCGCGATGGCCACGCGCTGCTGCTCGCCGCCGGAGAGCTGGGTCGGCAGGTGGTCGTCGTGCTCGTGCAGGCCAACCAGGTTCAGCAGCTGCGGGACGCGCTGCCGGATGTGCAGGCGCGCCGCGCCGGTCACCTCCAGCGCGAAGGCCACGTTCTCGTAGACCGTCTTGGCCGGCAGCAGGCGGAAGTCCTGGAAGACGATCCCGATCCGACGGCGCAGCTTCGGCACCTGCCCGCGCCGCATGCGCGCCAGGTCGCGCCCGGCCACGGTCACGCGCCCGCTGGTGGCCAGCTGCTCGCGGATGAGCAGCCGGATGAAGGTGCTCTTGCCGGCGCCTGACGGACCGACCAGGAAGACGAAGTCGCCGCCCGGGATGCTGACGTTCACGTCGGCCAGCGCCACCTTGCCGTTCGGATAGGTCATGCCCACGTCGATCATGCTGATGACCGGCTGGGCGTCGGCTCGTGCCCCGACTGCCGGCCGCTCCAGCGCGCCGATCATGACGCCGCCACCTCGCTGCCGATGCGCGAGCGCAGGTAGCCCTCGATGAACGGATCGAGGTCGCCGTCCAGCACCGCGGTCGGGTTGGAGGTTTCGACTCCGGTGCGCAGGTCCTTGACCATGGTGTACGGCTGCAGCACGTAGCTGCGGATCTGGTTGCCCCAGCCCGCCTCGACATGGACGCCCCGCAGGCGCGCCATCTCCGCCTCGCGCTCCTCCTGCTGGCGCTCGACCAGCTTGGCGCGCAGCACCGCCATGGCGCGTTCCTTGTTCTGGGCCTGGCTGCGCTCGTTCTGGCAGGTGACCACGATCCCGGTCGGCAGGTGCGTGATGCGCACGGCCGAATCGGTCTTGTTGACATGCTGGCCGCCGGCGCCGCTGGCCCGATAGGTGTCGACCCGGATGTCGTCGTCGCGGATCTCGATCGCCGCGTCCTCGGCCACCTCCGGCATGACCTCCACCAGGGCGAAGCTGGTGTGCCGCCGCTTCGCCGAATCGAACGGGCTGATCCGGACCAGCCGGTGCACGCCGCGCTCGCTCTTCAGGCGGCCGTAGGCCCATCGGCCGTCCACCGCGAAGGTCACGCTCTTCAGGCCCGCCTCCTCGCCCTCGGTCTGGTCGAGGATCTCGGTCTTGAACCGGGAGCGATCGGCCCAGCGCAGGTACATGCGCAGCAGCATCTCCGCCCAGTCCTGCGACTCGGTCCCGCCGGCTCCGGCATGGACCGATACGATCGCCGGCCGCTCGTCGTACGGCTCCGACAGGAGGAGCCGCGACTGCATCCCCTCCCAGTCGGCGGTGAGGGCGTCGAGGTCGCGCTGCAGGTCGGCGGTCAGCCCGTCGCCCGACTCGCCGTCGGCCTCGGCCAGCTCCGCGATCTCGGCCAGGCCGTTGGCGCGCGCCTCGAGGTCACGCCAGGTGGCGACCTCCTCGCGCAGCTCGTCGGCACGGCGCAGCAGCGCCTGCGCGGCATTCGGGTCATTCCACAGATCCGGATCGGCGCTGCGCGTGCGTCAGCTCGGCGAGCTCGGATTCCTTGGCGGGCAGGTCAAAGGCGCACCGCCGTATCGGCCACGAGTCGCGCCAGGCGCAGCGCCTCGTCCTTAATTCCGTCCAACCGCCGTCACCATGGGCAGCTCGGCCGGGAAGTCGGCTTCGGCGCGAGCGTTCTTGGAGCGGACCTTGGCCGGATTGACGCACGGGCAGTAGGTCTGCCGCGGGCAGGCGCCGCAGTTGCCGTCGCAATCGAGGGTATAGGCATAGCTGCAGCGCATGCAGTCACGCTCGCACTGAATGAGGTCTTCGTAGGGTTCGTCCGGGTCTCTGAAGCGGGTGACCAGTGGAAGGGAGGCTGGGGTCGGGAGAGAAGGGAGGGTGGTTGTCTCGGGGCCTCGAGCGGGACTGGTCAGTTGCTTCACGAACCTCTCCACATTCGGGGACGCACGCGGTCACCGCGCCTCGTGTGTCCTGTGGGTCCTCATCGTAGCGGGTCCCTGCGCTCCCGCCAAGCCCTCGAATGGTCCTAGCCCGAGCGATGTCACAGTCCCAGGAATCCGCCTAGGCCAGCCCCGCCGGCGCTAGGCGCCGTGGCAGCGCTTGTACTTCTTGCCTGATCCGCACCAGCACGGATCGTTGCGACCGATCTTCGGGCCGGCGCGCACCGGTTGCGGCGCATTGGCGGGAGCGGCGCCGTTGCCATTGCCGGCCATCGGTTCCGCCGCTGCCGCTTCGGCGCCCACGGCGCCGGCCGCCATTGCTCCGCCAAGCTCCAGCCGCCCCTCGGTCACGCGGCGGGTCGGCTGTGCGACCGGCTCGCGCGCCACGCTGACCCGGAAGATGGTGTGCGTCACGTCGTGGCGGATGGTGTCCTTCAGCTCGTCGAACATCCGGTAGGCCTCGACCTTGAACTCGTTCAGCGGGTCGCGCTGCGAGTAGGCGCGCAGGCCGATGCCGCGGCGCATGTCGTCGACGGCGGTGAGGTGCTCGACCCACAGGGAGTCGATCACCCGCAGCAGGACGACCCGCTCCAGGACGGCGATGCCCTCCTCGCCCGTCTCGGACCGCTTCCGCTCGTAGGCCTCGGCCACCGCGTCGACCATGGCCTCGGTCAGCGCGGCGGCGTTCGTCTCCTCGTCGATCGCGGCCAGTGCCGACGGCGTCGAGCGCCGGCGCCATGGCCTGCAGGCGCGCCTTCAGCGCCCCGCGATTCCCCTCGCCCGTGGCCGTCGTCCGGCGTGTGCTCCAGGACGAGGCCGCGCACCTCCTCGTCGAGCATGGTCAGGATCGGTCGGCGACAGGTCCTTCGAGCGCAGGATCCGCTCGCGCTCGTGGTAGATCGTCTCGCGCTGGCGGTTGATGACGTCGTCGTACTGGACCACGTGCTTGCGAGCGTCGAAGTTGTAGCCCTCGACCCGGGTCTGCGCGCCCTCGATGGTGCGGCTCACCATCCCTGATTCGAGCGCCGTCTCGTCGTCGAAGCCCAGGCGTCCCATGATGCTGCTGACCCGATCCGACGCGAAGCGCCGCATCAGGTCGTCCTCCAGCGACAGGTAGAAGCGGCTGCTGCCCGGGTCGCCCTGCCGACCGGCGCGCCCGCGCAGCTGGTTGTCGATCCGCCGCGCCTCGTGCCGCTCGGTGCCGAGGATATGCAGCCCGCCGGCGGCGATGACCACGTCGCGATCCGCGGCGCAGACCTGGTCGGCCTCGGCCAGGGCGGCCTGGTACTGCTCCGGCGACGCCTCCAGCACGTTGGTGCCGGCCTTGTGCAGGATCTCGGCGGCCAGCATCTCCGGGTTGCCGCCCAGCAGGATGTCGGTGCCGCGGCCGGCCATGTTGGTGGCGATGGTGACCGCCCCCGAGCGCCCGGCCTGGGCGACGATCTCCGCCTCCTTCTCGTGGAACTTGGCGTTCAGCACGCTGTGCTTGATGCCGCGCCGCTTCAGCATCTCGCCGAGCATCTCGCTGACCGCCACGCTGATCGTGCCGACCAGGACCGGCCGCCCCTTCTCGTGCTCCTCGGCGATCTCGTCGATGACCGCGTTCCACTTGCCCGCTCTGGTTGCGGAAGACGAGGTCGGCGAAGTCGTCGCGGACCATGTCGCGGTTGGTGGGCACCACCACGACCTCCAGGTCGTAGATCTTGGCGAACTCCTCCGCCTCGGTCTCGGCGGTACCGGTCATGCCCGCCAGCTTGTCGTACATGCGGAAGTAGTTCTGGAAGGTGACGGTCGCCAGCGTCCGCGACTCGTTCTGGATCTTGACCCCTTCCTTGGCCTCCACCGCCTGGTGCAGGCCCTCGCTCCAGCGGCGGCCGGGCATCAGGCGCCCGGTGAACTCGTCGACGATGACGACCTCGCCGTCCTTGACCACGTAGTCGCGGTCGCGCTGGTAGAGGACCTCCGCCTTCAGCGCCTGCTCGAGGTGGCGGGCCATGCTGAAGTCGTTGCCGAACAGGTTGTCCACCCCCAGCCAGCGCTCCATCTTGTCGGTGCCGGCCTCGGTGATGGCCACCTGCTTGAACTTCTCGTCGACGATGTAGTCCTCCTCCGCCGTGAGCCGGGGAGTCAGCCGCGCGAACTGGATGTACTTGTCGGCCGATTCCTCCGCCTGGCCGGAGATGATCAGCGGGGTCCGCGCCTCGTCGATCAGGATGTTGTCGACCTCGTCCACGATGGCGAAGAAGTGGCTCGCGCTGGACGCGCTGCGCCAGGTCGATGACCAGGTTGTCGCGCAGGTAGTCGAAGCCGAACTCGTTGTTGGTGCCGTACGTGACATCGGCGGCATAGGCCTCACCGCGCGGCACGGGGCGCAGGTTGCGCAGGCGCTCATCGGTCTGGGGGAAGTCCGGGTCGTACAGGTAGGCGGCGTCGTGCTGGATGCTGCCGACCGCCATGCCGAGCCGATGGAAGACGGCGCCGATCCACTGCGCGTCGCGCTTGGCGAGGTAGTCGTTGACGGTCACCACGTGCACCCCGCGACCGGTCAGCCCGTTCAGGTAGGCGGCCAGCGGCGCCACGAAGGTCTTGCCCTCGCCGGTCTTCATCTCGGCGATGGCCCCGCGATGCAGCACCATCCCGCCGATCAGCTGCACGTCGTAGTGGCGCTTGCCGAGCGCGCGCTTCATCGCCTCGCGGACCGCCGCGAACGCCTCGGGCAGGATCTCCTCCAGCGCGGCGTCGATCTGCTCGCGCTCCCGCTTGCGCTGCTCCTTGCGCTCCTCGCTGTGGCGCGCCGGGTCGTCGCCGGCCAGCTCCGTCTCCTCCTCCTCGCCGGGAGGGACGTCGCGCAGCTCGATGGGCGTGAGCAGCTCGCCCAGCTCGTCCTGCAGCCGCGCGCGCAGCGTGGCGGTCACGCCGCGCAGCTCGGCGTCGGACATGGCCTCGTATTCCGGCTCGAGCTCGTTGATGGCGGCCACGAGCGGCTCCAGCCGGCGGACCTCCCGCTCGTTGGAGTCCACCAGCCGGGACAGGAACTTCTTCATGGGAGCTTCGAGTATAGCCGGCGCCTCCGGGCCGAGGGCTCCGCCGGGCCTCGCCGATGGCGCGATGCCTAGCCGGCCGGCGCCCTCAGGACCGCAGGCGTTGAGCGTCAGCATCTCGTCGGTCACCCGTCCCAGTCGACGCCTCCGGCGCGCGCGGCGACCCGGGCGGTTGCCACCAGTAGGCGCCCGCCCGCCAGCGGCCGTCCGGCAGGCGCGCTTCTCCAACAGGTCCAGCGCGTCGGCCGCGCGCTCGTCGCGGACGCGATCCATGCGGCCAGCAGGTGCATCGCCTGCACACGTCGTAGTGCCAGTACGGCGGGTAGTGGAGCACGATCCACGACGGATGGATTGGCTCCCCGTCCCGCCGCGGCGGAAGAGGCGATGCGACAGGAAGAGCTCGGCGGTCGGTCGAGGCGCGCCGTGCCGCATCGTCCCCGTTGCCGTCGCGTACTCGGCGAGCGCCCACATCGGGACGTGGCTCTCGTGGAAGGACGACCGCCGGCCGCTTGCCCGGGTCGCAGTTCCAGCCACCGTCCGGCCACTGCCACGCCACCAGCGCCTCGGCCAGCTGTCGCGCGCGGATCGTCGCCGCTCCGAGCGGCAGGCCACGGCCAGCGCATTGCCCTCCATCGACGCGTCGCTGAGGATCACCGTCCTGGCGGTCCGCGATCCGCGGTAGCGGAGCCAGTCGAGGACTGATCCAGGCGCCATGGCGCGCTCGTCGGCCGGCACCTCGAGCTCGACCAGGCTGACCAGCCTCCAATGCGCCCCGGTCCACTTGCGATAGGGATGGACGCCGAAGCCGCCGTCGGGCGCTGGCCGGAAGCAGGCGCGGACCTCGGACCCTCGGTCACCCGATGCAGGTCGGCAGGATTCGCCTCGTCGAGCAGGTCACGCCGAGCCATGCCGCGGATGCCGGCTCGTCGGATGCGAGCAGCCAATCGATCGCCGATCGATTCGGATCGGTCAGAGGGTGGCCTAGCGCTCGATGGGGATCGCCGGCGTCTCGTCCTCCTCGTCGGCGTGGCTGCCCCAGAAGGTCATCTCCTCGACCAGCTGGACCTCGGACGCGAAGAGGGCGCCGACGCTCTCGCCGCGGTGGATGCGCTTGATCGCCTCGCCGAAGAGCGGCGCCACGCTGAGGACGGTGATCAGCCCTTCGGGGCGCCCTCCGGGAGCGGGATGGTGTCGGTGACGACCACCTCGCGCAGCTGGCTGGCCGCGATGCGGTCGAGGGCGGCGCCGGAGAAGACGCCGTGGGTCGCGCAGGAGTAGACCTCGCGCGCGCCCTCCGCCACCAGCGCGTTGACCGCCTCGATCAGCGAGCCGGCGGTGTCGATCTCGTCGTCGATGATGACCGCCGTCTTGCCCTCCACCTCACCGATGACGTTCATCAGCTCGGTCCGGTCCTCGTTGCCCAGCCGCCGCTTCTCGACGATGGCCAGCGGCGCCTGCAGGATCTCGGCGAAGTTGCGCGCCTTCTTGGCGAAGCCCAGCTCGCGAAACGACGACGATGTCCGGCAGCTCCTTGGCCTGGATGTAGCGGCACAGGATGTTGATGGCGGTCAGCTCGTCGACCGGGATGCTGAAGAAGCCCTGGATCTGGCCCTGGTGCAGGTCCATGGTCAGGACCCGATCGGCGCCGGCCACGGTCAGCATGTCGGCCACCAAGCGCGCCGTGATCGGCACCCGCGGCTGGTCCTTCTTGTCGGAGCGGCCGTAGCTGTAGAAGGGCATGACCGCGGTGATGCGCCCGGCGCTGGCTCGCTTGAAGGCGTCGATCATGATCAGCAGCTCCATGATCGACTGGTTCACCGGCCGGCAGGTCGGCTGGACCAGGAAGACGTCCTGCTCGCGGACGTTCTCCATGACGCGCACGAAGATGTTCTCGTTCGCGAACTGGAAGACCTCGACCTCGCCCAGGTGGGTGCGCAGGTAGCGGCAGATCAGCTCGGCCAGCGGCCGGTTGGCGTTGCCGGCGTAGATGCTGAACTCGTCGGCGTACACGGCGATCTCCGCTGCGGTCGGTGTCGCGGGCCCGATTCTAGCCGTTCGCCCCGCTCCGGCGTGTCCCGCGATACGGTCGAGGTTGGCGGATTACCCAGCCGGCGGGTGATTGGCGACAAACCCTCGAGGGTCCTTGGCTGGTACCCAGCCAGTGGGTGATCGCGAACGAGCGCCGGACGGTTCCTTGGTCGCATCACCCGTGGGCTGGGTACCGCGCCGGCGTGGCTACTCGGCTTCGACGGGCTCCTCCGGCAGCCGATCGTCGACGAAGACGGCGATGCTCACGATCCGATCGCCCTCGCCCGGGCGCATGACCGTCACGCCGCGCGAGGCGCGGCGGTATCGGTTCACGCTGGACACCTCCGTGCGCAGGATGGTGCCCTCCTCGGTGATGAGCATCATCTCCTCGTCGTCGCGGCCCACCACGCGGACGGCGGCCACGTCCCCGGTGTCGCGGTTCAGCGAGTTGGCGATCACGCCACCGGTGGCCCGATGCTTGACGGGGAACTCGTCGAGCGCCGTGCGCTTGCCGAAGCCCTGCTCGGTGACGACCAGCAGCTCGGCGCCCGGCAGGACGATCTCCATGCCGATCACCTCGTCGCCCTTCTTGAGCCGGATGCCGGTCACGCCGCGCGTGTCGCGGCCCATGGCGCGCACCTCGTGCTCGTGGAAGCGGGCGGCCTGGCCCTTGCGGGTGGCCAGGATGATGTCGCTCTGGCCATCGGTCATGCCGACCCAGCGGAGCTCGTCGCCGTCGACCAGGCTGATGGCGATCAGGCCGTTGGCGCGGATCTTGGCGTACTCGGCCAGCGAGGTCTTCTTGATCATCCCGCCGCGCGTGGCCATGACCATGTAGTGATCGGGCTCGAACTGCGGCAGCGTGATGATGGCGCTGACGTACTCGCCCGCGTCGACCTGCACGCCGGGCAGGTTGATGATCGGCAGCCCCTTCGCCTGGCGGCTCGCCTCGGGCAGGGTATGGACCCGGGTGATGAAGACGCGGCCGCGGTTGGTGAAGAAGAGGATGTAGTCGTGGGTGTTCGCCACCAGCAGGTGGCGGACCGCGTCCTCCTCGCGCGTGATCATGGCCAGCTTGCCCTTGCCGCCGCGGCGCTGCGAGCGGAAGGTGCCGATCTGCTGGCGCTTGATGTAGCCGCGCTGGCTGAGGGTGACCACCACGTCCTCGGCCGCCACCAGGTCCTCGGCGGTCAGCTCGCGGTTGGCATCGGCCTGGATGCGCGTCTTCCGATCGTCGCCGTACTTGCGCTTCAGCTCCGCCAGCTCGTCCTTGATGACCTCCAGGATCTTGCGCGGGTTGGCGAGCAGGTCCTCCAGGGTGGCGATCAGCTGGATGATCTCGCGGTACTCGTCCTCGATCTTCTTGCGCTCGAGGGCCGCCAGCCGCCGCAGCTGCATCTCCAGGATGGCGTTGGCCTGGACCTCGGTCAGCTTGAAGCGCTTCATGAGGCTGGTGCGGGCCACGTCCACGTCCGCCGCGGCGCGGATGGTCTTGATCACCTCGTCCAGGTTGTCGAGCGCGATCTTCAGGCCTTCCAGGATGTGGGCCCGCTCCTGCGCCCTGGCGAGCTCGAACTCGGTGCGCCGCCGGATCACGTCGCGCCGGTAGGCGATGTAGTGCTCCAGCATCCGCTTCAGGCCCAGCGTCTGCGGCTGGCCATCCACGAGGGCGAGCATGTTCGCGCTGAAGCTGGTCTGCAGGGCCGTGTGCTTGAAGAGCTGCTGCATCACGGTGTGCGGCGAGCCGTCGCGCTTGACCTCGACCACGATCCGCATGCCGGTCCTGTCGCTTTCGTCGCGAATGTCGCTTACGTCCGTGATCCGCTTCGAGCCGACCAGCTCGGCCATCTTCTCGATGAGCGTGGTCTTGTTGACCTGGTACGGCAGCTCGGTGACCACGACCGCCATGCGGCCCGGGCGGATCTCCTCGAACGAGACCTGGCCGCGGATGACGACCCGCCCGCGCCCGGTGGCGTACATGTGGCGGATGACGTCGACCCGCTCCTTCTCGCCGGTGACGGAGTTCCGCTGGTCCTCGAAGCGGAAGATGGTGCCGCCGGTGGGGAAGTCGGGCCCGGTCACGATCTCCGACAGCTCGTCGACGGTGAGCTCCGGGTTCTCGATCAGGGCGTTGATCGCGTCGGTGATCTCGTTCAGGTTGTGCGGCGGGATGTTGGTCGCCATGCCCACCGCGATGCCGGAGCTGCCGTTGACCAGCAGGTTCGGCAGGCGCGCCGGCATGACCGATCGGCTCCCGCAGGCGGCCGTCGTAGTTGTCGCCGAAGTCGACGGTCTCCTTCTCGATGTCGGCCAGCATCTCGTCGGTGATGGCCGCCATCCGCGCCTCGGTGTAGCGCATCGCGGCCGGTGGGTCGCCGTCGACCGAGCCGAAGTTGCCCTGGCCGTCGACCAGCGGGTAGCGCAGGCTGAAGTCCTGGGCCATGCGCACCAGCGTGTCGTAGATGGCGAGGTCGCCGTGCGGGTGGTACTTGGCCATCGCCTCGCCCACCACGCCGGCGCACTTGCGGTAGGCCGCGGTCGAGCGCAGCCCCATCTCGTGCATCGTGTACAGGATTCGCCGATGGACGGGCTTCAGGCCGTCGCGCACGTCGGGCAGCGCGCGCGCCACGATCACGCTCATGGCGTAGTCGATGTACGCCGAGCGCATCTCGTCCTCGATCGCCACCGGCCGGACGTTGCCGACGCCGTCCATCACCATGCCCTGTTCGTCACCTCAGGTCGTCTCGTGGCGATCAACGCGTCGCCACTGTCGCTTCTGTCGCCTTGGCCGGCCGAGCGTAGCGTCGCTTGAGCGCTGCCTTCTGCGTGGGCGATGCTCCCAGGAATCGTCCCTCGGCCTCGGCAACCAGCCGTCCGTCCTCGCCGTGGACCTCGCCGCGAACGTGGTAGATCCGACGCCGCCGCTGCGTGACCCAGCCGCGCGCGCTGAGCTCCTCGCCCGGATTGGCCGGCGAGCGGTAGCGGAGGTTCATCTCGGCGGTCACCGCCCACGAGTCGTAGCTGGACGGCGCCCAGGCCATCACCTCGTCGAGCAGCGTGGCCAGCATCCCGCCGTGGACCTTGTCCTCCCAGCCGACGAAGTCCGTGCCGGCGCGTCCAGGTCGTGCGTGGCCTCGCCCTCGCCGAGCTCGATGTGCAGGTGCATGCCGATCGGGTTCGCGTCGCCGCAGGCAAAGCAGTTGTGGTCCGCGAAGGCGTAGCGGCGGCCGTCGGCCGCCACGATCCAGCGGCTCGTGCCGATCGGCGCCGTGGCCGTCCGGCGCTGGGCGGAGCTCACCAGCTGCCGTCCTCGGCTTCGTCGTCGGTCCAGTCAGCGAAGTCGTCGTCGTCACGGGCCCGCTTCAGGCACTCATCGGCGATGGCCAGCGCGAATGCGTGGCTGACCGCGTACCCGTCGCGCAGCATGTTGACCGCCTCGCGGCGGTCGCCCACGCCGTTCGCCTCCAGCAGCTCGCACCACTCCTCGACCTTGCGGCCGGTCTTGCTCTCCACCTGGCGGATGTCGGCAACGTGTCGGCTAGGCATCGGTCTCTCGTGCGCTCCCGCTCACTAGAAGTCCAGGTTGCGGACCTTGCGGGCCTCGCCGCGGATGAAGTCCCGTCGCGGCTCGACGCGCTCGCCCATGAGCGTGCTGAAGGTCTCGTCCGCCTCGCCGGCGTCGCCCACCGAGACCTGGAGCAGGGTCCGGGTGTCCGGGTTCATGGTCGTCTCCCACAGCTGATCGGCGTTCATCTCGCCCAGCCCCTTGAAGCGCTGCACGCTGATGTTCTTGGTCCGCCCCTCCCGCGACAGCTCCTTGACCGCCAGGTCGCGCTCCTTCTCGTCCTTCGCGTAGCGCGTCACCTTGCCGGTGCTGACCCGGTACAGCGGCGGCTGGCAGAGGTACAGGTATCCCTCGTCGATGACGGCCGGCATGTGCCGGAAGAAGAAGGTGAGCAGGAGCGTGCTGATGTGCGCTCCGTCGACGTCGGCGTCGGACAGCAGGCAGATGCGGTGGTAGCGCAGCTTGCTGATGTCGAACTGCTCGCCGATGCCGGCGCCCAGCGCGATGATCAGCGGCCGGATCTTCTCGCTGGACAGGACCCGATCGAGACGGGCCTTCTCCACGTTGAGCATCTTGCCGAACATGGGCAGCACGGCCTGGGTGCGCCGATCGCGGCCCTGCTTGGCCGAGCCGCCGGCGGAGTCGCCCTCGACGATGTAGAGCTCGCTGCGCGCCGGATCGCGTTCCTGGCAGTCGGCCAGCTTGCCGGGCAGTGCCATGCCGTCCAGGGCGCCCTTGCGGATAACGAGGTCCCGAGCCTTGCGGGCCGCCTCGCGGGCGCGGGCGGCGGTGACGCTCTTCTCGATGATCCGGCGCCCGTCCGCCGGATTCTCCTCGAGGTGCTGGGTGATGCCCTCGGTGACCACGCGCTGGACGATGCCCTTCACGTCGGCGTTGCCGAGCTTGGCCTTGGTCTGGCCCTCGAACTGAGGATCCGTGAGCTTGACGCTGATGACGGCCGTGAGCCCCTCGCGAACGTCATCGCCGGTGAGGTTGGCTTCCTTCTCGGAGAGGGTCGACGACTTCCGCGCCCACTCGTTGAGCGAGCCCGTCAGCGCGGCCCGGAAGCCGGCCACGTGCGTGCCGCCGTCGATCGGTGTGGATGTTGTTCGCGAAGGCCAGCACCGTCTCCGCGAAGCCATCGTTGTACTGCAGCGCCACCTCGACGCTGGTCCCGTCCACCACCCGCTCGACGTGGATCGGCTTGGGATGGAGAACCTCCCGGCGGCGGTTCAGGTGGCGCACGAAGCTCGTGACCCCGCCCTCGAAGAAGAAGTTCTTCTCGCGATCGACGCGCTCGTCGCGGAGCCGGATCCAGACGCCCTTGTTCAGGTAGGCGCTCTCGCGCAGCCGCGTGGCGATGGTGTCCCAGCTGAAGTCGACCGTCTCGAAGATGCTCGCATCGGGCATGAAGACGGTGCGCGTGCCATGACGCCGATCCCAGCCGGGCTCCAGGCCCTTGTTGGCCTCCGCCTGCCCGCCCGTCTGGCGGACACGGCCGGTGGGAGTCCCACCGTCGCGGAAGTCCTGCAGGTAGCGCTTGTTGTCGCGCAGCACCTCGACGCGCAGGCTGCTCGACAGGGCATTCACCACGCTCACGCCGACGCCGTGCAGGCCGCCCGAGACCTTGTAGCCGCCGCCACCGAACTTGCCCCCGGCGTGCAGCGCGGTGTGCACGAGCTCCAGCGCGTCCTTGCCGCTGGCGTGCTTGCCGACCGGGATGCCACGTCCGTCGTCGACGACCTCGGCGCTGCCGTCGGCGTGAAGGGTGACGTCGATGCGGGTGGCGACGTTCGCCATCGCCTCGTCGATGCTGTTGTCGACGACCTCGAAGATGAGCTGGTGCAGGCCACGCTCATCGGTGGACCCGATGTACATGCCGGGACGCTTGCGGACCGCGGTCAGGCCCTCGAGGACCTGGATGTTGGCGGCCGTGTACTCGGTCGAGGCCTTGGTTCGGCGGGTGCGGCCGGCGGGCTGGACCGTCATCGGGCCTCCTCGGCTGCGTGGTGGTCGCGTGCTTCGGCGCCACCACCGGGATTGGCGCCGCGTCGGAGCCGCTCACCGCGACTCCGCGCGTGATGATGGCGTAGATGCGATCCAGCTCCTCGTCGCTGTAGAAGTCGATCACCAGGCGGCCGCCCTTGCGCGTCCGCACGATGCCCACCTTGGTGGCCAGCACGCCGCGCAGCTGCGCCTCCAGGTCCGCCAGGTCCTCGCTCAGGGCGCGCGGCCGACGCGTGGCAGCCGTTCTCCCGCTTGCGGCGCACCAGCTCCTCCGTCTGCCGCACGGAGAGATGGCGCTCCAGCACGACCTGCAGCACCGCGCGCTGCAGCTCCGGAATCGTCAGCGCGGCCAGCGCGCGACCGTGGCCCTCGCTGATCCGGCCGTCCACGATTGCGGCCAGCGTCTCCGGCGCCAGGTCGAGCAAGCGCAGGGAGTTGCTGATGGCGACCCGGCTCTTGCCCACCCGGCGAGCAACCGCTTCGTGGGTCAGCCCGAATTCGTCGATCAACTCGCGATAGGCGGACGCTTCCTCGATCGGGTTGAGGTCGGCGCGCTGCACGTTCTCGACAAGGGCCAGCTCGAGCAGCTCGCTCGCGGTGGTATCTCGCACGACCGCGGGGATCTCGGTCAGCCCGGCCATGCGTGCGGCACGGAGGCGACGCTCTCCGGCGACGAGCTCGTAATCGCCATCCGCGCTTCCGCGAACCACGACTGGCTGGATCACGCCGTGCTCAGCGATGGAGGTCGCGAGCTCGGCCAGCCCCTCTTCGTCGAATGCTGCCCGCGGCTGATGCGGATTGCGTCGGATGCGGTCGATGGGGATCTGGCTGGTCGCCTGCTCGGCGGCCCGCGGAATGAGCGCGTCCAGGCCTCGGCCGAGGCCGAACGACCTAGCCACGCGCACCAACCTCCACGGCCAGCTGCCCATACGCCGCCGCACCCCGTGACGTCGGGTCGTACAACGCGATCGGCAGGCCATGGCTGGGCGCCTCGGAAAGCCGCACGGCACGCGGCACGACCGTGTCGTAGACCGCGCCGTTCATGTGCCGGCGCACCTCTGAGGCGACCTGGGCGGAGAGGCGGGTCCTCCCGTCATACATGGTCAGCACGACGCCCTCGACCTCCAGGCGGGGATTGAGGCTCTCCCGGACAAGGCGGATGGTGTTCACAAGCTGGCTGAGGCCCTCAAGGGCGTAATACTCCGTCTGGATGGGGATGAGCACGCCATCGGCGGCCGTGAGCGCGTTCACGGTCAGCAGGCCGAGCGACGGCGGGCAATCGATGAGGATGCGGTCGTAGGTTCTCTTCAACTCTCCAAGGCTGGCCGAGAGCCTTCGCTCGCGCGCCGGCACCCCCACCAGCTCCACCTCCGCGCCGGACAAGGCCGGAGCCGATGGCAGCAGGTCCAGCCGGTCGATGGCCGTCCCAACGATCAGCTCGTCGATTGGTGCCCGGTCGATCAACGCGTCGTAGACCGAGTGCTCCAAGGCTCGTCGGTCAACCCCGAGCCCGCTCGTTGCGTTGCCCTGGGGATCGAGATCGATGACAAGGGTCGAAGTTCCGGAGAGGGCGAGGTACGCCGCCAGGTTGACCACGGTCGTCGTCTTGCCGACGCCGCCTTTCTGGTTTGTGCAGGCGGTAACTCTGACCACGAGCTCTCCGCAGCGAGTTCAGTTCGGCGATGTCAATTCTACCAGTTTGGAGCGTTACGGGCGGCTTATCGACGCCTTACTGGCGGTGCTCACCAGCCGCGCTGCGGTCCACATGCAGGCCCGATGTTTCACGTGAAAACCAGTCCGTCCTGGTGGCGGCTGACCAGCCGGCGAGGCTGGCTATACTCGGGCCGGACCGGACAATGTGCGCGGATCCGGGACCAGGCGGTGCGGGGCAGAGCGAGCAAGCCAGGGGGATTCGAGATCAGCTATACGAGCGTCCTTCTGGCGGTGGTGGTGGGGATCGTCCATGCCGGCCTGTCGCCGGTGATCGAGATCGCGGGCGTGAAACCGAACCTGATGCTGGTAGCGGTGGTGCTGGTCACCGCGCTGGCGGGCTTCGGTCCCGGCGTGGTCTGGGCCTTTGTCGGGGGCCTGACTGCGAACCTGCTCACCCACGAACCGCTCGGAGCGATGCCTCTCAGCCTCCTCCTGGTCAGCGCCATGGTGGCCGGCGGTGATCGACTCTTCGGACGGTTGATCTGGGTCTATCCGATCATGGCCGCTTTCGTCGGCAGCCTTCTGGCGGACCTGGTCATCCTGGGCGTCTTCCGGCTCATGGCCGAGGGTCCCGCGCTCGGTGTCCCGATCGACCTCCTGCTGCCGGCGGCGGTGCTCAACGCGGCGCTCACCGGTGTACTGCTGTATCCCTCACGGATGCTCCTTCGCCGTTTGACCCTGGAAGAGAAGGCGGCGTGGTGAAGGCCCATGGCTGACCTGAACGAGGGCCGCCATGACACTCCGCGCTCGGGCGCGCGATTCGTTGCCTTCGGCGTCGCCGCTGCCCTGCTCTTCACGGCGCTCGGAGGCCGGCTCTTCCAGCTTCAGGTGGTTAACGGCGACCAATACGCGGCCCAGGCGGCCGCAACGCGGACCATCGAAGTCGCACTGCGCTCGCCCCGTGGGCTGGTATTCGACCGCCGGGGCCGCCCCGTGGTCGTGAATGTGCCGTCGTGGACCGTCAAGATCCGCCCCGCCGACCTGCCGGACGAAGAGGCGCCGGCGGTGCTGCGCCGGGTGGCGAGGCTGGTGGATGCGGATTGGCGCACGCTGCGCGGCCGGCTGCGCTCATTCCAGGGCTCTCCGTTATGAGCTGGTCCCCATCGAGCGGGGGATCAGCCGCCAGGCGGCGCTCCTGATCGGCGAAGAGGCCGAGCGGCTGCCGGGCGTCGTGGTCGAGGTGGAGCCCGTGCGCCAGTACCTCAACGAGCGCGGCCTGGTTGACGGCCGGCTGCTCTCCCACGTGCTCGGCTATGTCGGCCCGGTCAACCTGCAGGAGTTCCGGGACATGGAGGACGACGGCTACCTGCGCGATGACCTGATCGGCCGAGCCGGCATCGAGGCTACGTTCGAGCAGGAGCTGCGCGGAACCTACGGCACGGAGCTCAAGGAACGTGACGCGGGAGGCCGCCCGTTGAAGACGATCCGGACGCTGCAGGAGCCGGAGCCGGGCAAGAACCTGATGCTCACCGTCGATGCGCGGATGCAGCGCATCGCGACCGAGTCGCTGCAGTGGGGCATGCGCGCCGTCGGTCTGGAGCAGGGCGTCACCATCGTGATGAATCCACAAACGGGCGAGATCTTGGCCATGGTCTCGCTGCCGGCCTACGACAACAACCAATTTGCCACCGGCATCAGCGCGGACGACTACGCCGTCTACCTCAACGACCCGGCCAAGCCGCTGCGCAACCACGCCATCGCCGACATCTACCCGCCAGGCTCGACTTTCAAGCTGGTTACCGGTCTGGCCGCGCTGGAAGAGGGCGTGACCACCGCCGGCCGCCCGTGGCCGACGTACGGTTGCTACCAGATCCCGGACGCGCCGAGGGGCCAGTGCCTGTTCGACTGGAACCACGCCGGCTTCGGGCCGCTGAACATGACCCAGGCGTATGCGGTGAGCTCCGACACGTTCTTCTACCAGATGGCGGTGGGGCTGGGCGTTGACCGGCTGGGCGAGTGGGCCAACCGCATGGGGTTCGGCGAGAAGTCGGGCATCCGCCTGCCCGGTGAGGCGGAGGGGATCGTTGCCAGCCGGGAGTGGGCGCGGTCGCAGGGTCGCGAGGACGTCTTCACCGGTGAGCTGGCGCAGGCCGGCATCGGGCAGAACGTGGTGGCCGTGACGCCGCTGCAGCTGCTCAACGCCTATGCCACGCTGGCCAACGGCGGCCGCCTGATGGAGCCGATGATCGTGCGCGGCGAGACGGACGCACGCGGCAAGCTGACCAAGGCCTACAAGCCACACGTCATCCGGCGCATCGATGCCAGCCCGGCCAACCTGCAGACCATGCGCATCGGCGCGCGCGAGGTCATCACCACCGGGCATGCCTACAACATCCGCGACCTGCGGCTGCCGGGTGCCCTGAGCGGCAAGACCGGCACCGCCGAATTCGGTGTCCGCCGGCATGGCGTCCTGCCCTTCCACTCCTGGTTCGTGGCCTACCTCCCGTCGCGGACGGGAGCCACCGACGCCGACCTGGCCGTCGTGACCTTCTCCTACTCGGCAGTCGTGCCCGGCAACGTGTCGCTGGAAGTCGTGAAGTACTTCCTGCAGCAGGCATACGGGCTGAAGCAGGATCTGCGGCTCGACCCGCGCGACTTCAGCCTGGTGGCGGCCAACTGATGGGCGCAGCAGCGGTTACCTCAACACTTGTTGACAACGTCAAGGCGAGGCGTTGGCGCGCCTTCGACACGCAGCTGTTCCTGTATGTCGCGCTGCTGATCGGCTTCGGCGTCGTGATGGGCTACTCGGCCGGCTTCGCCGAGGCGGGGACGGGCGGCGGGTTCTCACAATCGGTGAAGACGCTGATCTGGACCACCATCGGCCTGATCATCTTCTTCGTCGCCGCCAGCATCGACTACCACTGGCTGCAGACCCTGACCGTGCCGATCTACGTCGTAGTGCTCGGGCTGCTGACGCTCACCATGCTCATCGGCACCAACCTGTTCGGCGCCCAGATGTCGATCACGGTGGCCGGGCTGGACTTCCAGTTCAGCGAGGTCAGCAAGGTCCTGATGGTCGTGGTGCTGGCCAGCTTCCTGGCGAGCCGCCGCGAGAAGATCGGCAAGCTGTCGACCCTGCTCGGCGCGGGACTGCTGATGGCCATCCCCACCTTCCTGGTCTTCAAGCAGCCGGACCTGGGCACCGCGCTGGTGTTCGTGGCGATCCTGGTCGGGATGCTCTTCATGAGCGGGGCGAGCATCGGCTGGATGGCGCTCCTGGCCGGCGCGACCGTGGCTGCGGCACCGATCGTGGTGCAGTCGCTGCAGGACTACCAGCGGGCGCGCCTCTTCTGCTTCCTGGATCCGTATGCCGATCCGCAGGGTGCCTGCTACCAGCTGGTGCAGGCGCTGAACGCGGTTGGCTCCGGCGGCCTGTTCGGCCAGGGCCTGACCGCCGGGCGGCAGAACCAGCTGGGCTTCCTGCCGGTCCAGTCGACCGACTTCATCTTCACCGTTGTGGCCGAGGAGCTGGGCTTCATCGGGTCAGCCTGGTCCTGCTGGCCATCTTCGCGCTGCTGATCTGGCGGATCCTGGCCATCGGCTGGGGAGCGCGCGACATGCTCGGCATGATGGTGGCCATGGGTCTGGCCAGCATGCTGCTCTTCCAGATCATGGTGAACGTGGGAATGGTGATCGGGATCATGCCGGTCACCGGCATCCCGCTGCCGTTCGTGACGTACGGCGGCTCCTCCATGATCTCGCTGCTGTTCGGCATGGGCATCCTGCAATCGGTGCGGATGCACGCCCTGAAACCCACCTTCTAGCTGTACCGATGCGCCCCGGCCCTGACCGGGTCAGTCCGCGGCCGGCTCCGCCGCCGCGTCGGGCGGCGCCTCGGGAGTGGGCTCGGATTCGGGTGGGGGCTTCGCCACCCTGGGGGCGACCGCAAGGAAGGCCGTATCGGGGCCGTCGCCATTGCAGGCGCCGGAAGGTATAGCGGTACAGATCGCGCCCGATGGCAACGATGGGCGCCGCCAGGATGGCCCCGCCAATCCCGAACAGGGCGCCGCCGACCACCAGCGACATGATGATCACCGCCGGGTGCAGGTCGACCGCATCGCCCATCACCTTCGGCACCAGCAGGTGGTTCTCCAGCTGCTGAATGACGGTATACAGGATGACCGCCGCCAGCGCGGCCGCCGGGCTGATCGTCAGGCCGATCAGGATCGCCGGGATGGCGGCCACCACGGGACCGATGATCGGGAACCACTCCAGCACGCCGGCGATCAGGGCCAACACCAGCGTGAATGATCCGAACTCGCTGAAGCCGATGAAGGTGAGGATGCTGAGGCCGATGACCGTGGCCACGAAGATCACCGCGCCCAAGGATCAGCTGCCCGCGCACCCAGCTGCCGCCCACGCCGGCCAGGATGGAAAGGACGTTTCCCGGCATCCGGCCGCCAGCCCTCGGGGAGGGCGCGATCGACCGCACCCGGCAGCCGCTCGCGATCCTTCAGGACGTAGAACAGCCAGACCGGGATGACGATCAGGCCGACCACGAAGCCGGCCGCTCGCAGCAGCGCCGACACGGCGGGCCCCAGGATCGCGCGGAGGGTATCGATGAAGGCCGATTCGGCGCCGCGGATGGATTCCTCGAGCGCGTCGCGCCACTCGGGCGGCAACGGGAGCGACTCGTACCAGGCCAGCAGCGCCGCCTGCCAGTCGCTGACGGCGGCGCCCAGCTGCGGCATGTGACTGATCAGGTCGCGCGCCTGGGCGGCGATGGGCGGGATCGCGTAGGCCACCACGCCCGCCACCACGGCGACCACCGCGGCGTAGGCAACGAGCACGCCACCCCAGCGCGGCACGCCACGACGCTGCAGGAAGGTCACCAGCGGATCCAGCACGAAGGCGAGCGCGACGCCGATGATGAAGGCCGCCAATGCGCCCTTGACCGACCACAGCATCCAGGCCAGCAGCAGGCCGACGACGAAGACGAAGATCCCCAGTCGATGCCGCCTCACGGTGCCCAGCAGGTCCGCCATTCGATTCACGGTACCATCCGTTTCGAGATGGCCGATTCCGCCAACGACCAGCCGCGGCAGCGCTGGCAGATCCTGTTTGCCCGCCGTGAGCCTGCGCTCCGCATGCGCCAGGCAGACCTGCTGGGCGAGTTCGAGCGCACCTTCCGCGAGTCCGGGCTGCCCCTTTCGCAGAGCAACGCCGCCCGCCCGCGGCCGCGGTTGAAGTTCGCCGCCAACCTGCCGGTCGGCCTGGAGCTGCGGGGCGAAGTGCTGGAGGTCTATTTCGACGAGCTGGTGACGATCGGCCGCATCCAGACGGCGGCAGAACTGCTGCCCGAGGGCGTCGAGATCGTGGACGCCCGCGAGGTGTGGCACGGCTTTCCGTCCGCCGCCTCCCAGCTGCGCGCCGCCGAGTACGAGATCGAGGTCCGGCCGCGCGGCCGCGACTCGCTGACCAGCGACGAGCTGCGCGGCGCAGTGGTTCGGCTGCTGGCCGCCGAAGAGCTGCCCGGCAAGCGGCGGCGGGGCGAGAGCGAACGGCGAGCGGACTCCGGGCCGCGCGACCTGCGACCCTTCATCGAGGACGTGGAGGTGCTGGAGGTGACCGATGACGGCCGCCGCGGGCCGGCTGCGGATGGTGCTGCGGCTTGATCCCAGCGGCGCCGGACGCCCGGAGGACGTGGTGGGCGCGCTGGACGTCCCGATCGCGGCCGGTCGGGCGGTCCGGACCCGCCTCCTCTTCGTTGACACTCCCCCCATCGCCCGGTAAACTCGTCGCCCCGCGGGATCATCACCGGCCCTGCGTCGCCGTGCGCCGTGATCGACGCCCGGATTCGTCGAATCAGCATCCTTGGAGAACGCCATGTACGCCGTCGTGAGCAGCGGCGGGAAGCAGTACCGGGTCGAGCCCGGCAGCACGGTCCTGGTGGAGCGGCTGCCGTCGGAGCCCGGTGCCGCGATCCTGTTCGATCGCGTCCTGCTCATCGGTGATGGCGATGACGGTGACGGTCGGCACGCCCGGTCGTGTCCGGCGCCACCGTCAGCGGCACGGTCCTGGGCGAGGAGCTTGGGCCAAAGCTCGTGATCTTCAAGTTCAAGCAGAAGGTCAAGTACCGTCGTCGCACCGGGCACCGGCAGCACCTGCTGCGCGTCCGCATCGACGAGATCAACGCCGAGGGCCGCAGCAAGAGCCGGCGAGGCCAAGGCCGAGCCGGCCGCGGACGCGACCGCAGCGGCAGAGGCCGCCGGAAAGCCGCGTGCCAGCCGCACGCGGACCGCCAGGCCCAAGGCAGAGCCATCGGCCAAGGCAGAGCCAGCGGCCAAGGCAGAGGCATCGGCCGAGCCCGTGGCGGACGCATCAGCCGTGGCTGAGGCGCCGAAGAAGCGGACCCCGCGCCGCAAGGCGGCGAAGACGGAGGACGCGCCGGCGGACGCCGATACGGCGGCCGACGAGGCGAAGGAGTAACCAGGCAATGGCACATAAGAAGGCCGGCAGCAGCAGCAAGAACGGGCGCGACAGCGCCGGCCAGCGGCTGGGCGTGAAGCGCGGCGACGGACAGGCGATCAACGCCGGCACGATCATCGTGCGGCAGCGCGGATCCACCTTCCATCCCGGCGCCAACGTCGGCATGGGCCGCGACTACACGCTCTTCGCCACCGCCAATGGCAAGGTCAAGTTCACCCACGAGACGCGCTCCAAGAAGCGCGTGAGCGTCGTACCCGCCGACGCCTAGGAGCCCCGATCCATGAAGGCCGAGATTCATCCCAAGTACTATCAGGCGGAGGTGCACTGCGTCGGCTGCGGCACCACCTTCACGGTCGGGTCGACCGCGGAGTCAATCCGGGTCGAGGTCTGCGCGAATTGCCATCCGTTCTACACCGGGACCCAGAACATCGTCGACACCGCCGGCCAGGTCGAGCGGTTCCAGCGACGCATGGAGCGCGCCAAGCGCTGATCCGGCGCGCCCGATGTACATGCGCCGCAATCTGAGGGGCTGGCCGGCGCTCCTGGCGCCGCACCTCGTCTTCCTGATCCCCGAGCTGCTGATGGCTGCCGGGCCGTTCGTGGTGCAGACGGTGGCCGGTGCCGATGGGCGCCGCGCATTCCGCCTCCCCGACTTCTTCTATGGCGGCCAGGCGCTGATCGAGGGGGTCATGATGCGCGGCCGCACGACGGTGGCCATGAGCGTGCGCCCGCCATCCGGCGAGGTGGTCACCCTCTCCGAGCCGCTCCCCGCGGCGCTGCAGCGCGGCCGCTGGCTGAAGGTGCCCTTCGTGCGCGGCCTGTTCGTGCTGTACGAGACGCTGGTGCTGGGCACCCGCATGCTCATGCGCTCCGCGGCGCTGGCGGCCGAGGGCGAGGACATCCAGATCGGCCGCGGAATGATGATCGGCACCATGATCTTCTCGCTCGGCTTCGCCGTGGCGATCTTCTTCCTGCTGCCGCTCTTCCTCTCCACCTTCGCCGATGACGCCACCGACTCCGACCTGCTCGCCAACATCATCGAGGGCCTGATCCGGCTGGTCGTGTTCGTGGCCTACATCGGGCTGATCGGCATGATGGGCGAGATCAAGCGCGTCTTCGCCTACCACGGCGCCGAGCACAAGGCCATCAGCGCCCACGAGGCCGATGCGCCCCTGACCCCGGACGAAGTCGATCGGTTCTCGACCGCCCACACCCGGTGCGGGACGACCTTCCTGCTGATCGTGGTGGTGATCAGCATCTTCTTCTTCAGCTTCATCCCGCGCACCGGCGTGCCCGCTGCCGCTCCTGTTCCTGTCGCGGATCGCGATGGTGCCGTTCATCGCGGCGGTCAGCTACGAGCTCGTCCGGTTCGGGGCCAAGCACTACGGCAACCGCCTGGTGCGCGCGATCTACCGGCCCGGCCTGTGGCTGCAGTCGCTGACCACCAGGCCGCCGGACCACGGCATGCTCGAGGTGAGCATCGCCTCGCTGGAGTCGTGCCTCGCCTCGGATCGGGCGGCCGGCACGCCGGCGGTCGAGCCGACGGCCGATGTGGTCGACCCGAACACCGGCGTCCTGCCCTGATCGCCGAACTGACCGATGATCGAGCGCCTGCGCGAGATCGAGGCCCGATACGACGCGCTGGCGAGCGAGATGGCTTCGCCCGGACTGGACGTCGCCCGCCTCACCGAGCTCGGACGCGAGCTGGCCCGACTGGAGCCGGTCGTCAACGCGATCCGCGCCTGGGACGAGGTGCAGACCTCCCTGAGCTCGACGTCGGAGATGGCGAACGACCCGGACGAGGAGGTGCGCGCCATGGCGCGCGAGGAGCTGACCTCGCTGGAGTCCCGAGCCGCGGCAGCTGGAAGCGGAGCTGCACGTGCTCCTGGTCCCGCGCGACCCGAACGACGAGCGCAACGTGATCCTGGAGGTGCGCGCCGGCACCGGAGGCGACGAGGCCGCGCTCTTCGCCGCCGACCTGTTCCGCATGTACGCCCGCTATGCCGACGGACGCCGCTGGCGGCTGGAGCTGCTCTCGTCGTCGGAGAGCGGCGGCGGCGGCTTCAAGGAGGCGATCGCCGAGGTCACCGGCTCCGGCGCCTACTCGCGGCTGAAGTACGAGAGCGGCGTGCATCGCGTCCAGCGCGTGCCCGGTACCGAGGCACAGGGCCGCATCCACACCTCGACCGCAACCGTCGAGCGTCCTGCCCGAGGCGGACGAGGTCGAGATCGACATCCCGGAGAAGGACCTGCGGATCGATGTCTATCGGTCCAGCGGGCCCGGCGGGCAGAGCGTGAACACCACCGACTCCGCCGTGCGCATCACCCACCTGCCGACCGGCCTGGTGGTCGCCATCCAGGACGAGAAGAGCCAGCACAAGAACAAGGCCAAGGCCATGGCCGTGCTGCGGGCGCGCCTGCTCGAGATGGAGCAGCAGCGCCAGGCGGAGGAGCGCGGCGAGCAGCGGCGCTCCCAGGTTGGCAGCGGCGAGCGCTCGGAGAAGATCCGGACCTACAACTTCCCCGATGACCGGGTGACCGACCATCGGATCGGGCTGACCGTCCACAACCTGCCCGGGCTCCTGCAGGGGGACCTGGACCGATCTGATCGATCCACTGGCGGAGGCCGACCAGGCCGCGCGTCTGGCCGCGGTCGGCGCCGCGGAGGACGGCTGAGCGTGGTTGGACCCTTGGCCGGCGCGGCGCGCGCCGGATGCTGCGCGCGATGCGGCGGCCCTGCTGGGTCGACGCCGCCAAGGCGCTGGGCGCGGCCGGCTCGCCCTCGCCGCGGCTGGATGCGGAGCTGCTCGTCAGCCACGCCTTCGGGCGCGACCGCACCTGGCTGCACGCGCACCCGGAGGCGCGCCTCGAGGGTGCGGACGAGGCCCGGCTGCGCGGCTGGGTGGAGCGGCGCGCGGCCGGCGAGCCAATCGCCTACATCCGCGGCTTCAAGGAGTGGCTGTCCCTCCGGATCGCGACGGACCGGCGGGCGCTGATCCCCCGGCCGGAGACCGAGCTGCTGGCCGAGGCCGCGATCGACGAGATCGCCGCGCGCCTGGTGCGCGACGACGAACCCATCGCCGTCTGGGAGGTCGGCACCGGCAGCGGTGCGGTGGCCGTCGCGCTCGGCGTTGCGGTTCCGGACCGCGCTGGCCCTGGGCCGTCTGCGGCTGGGTGCCACCGACGTCTCGCCGGAGGCGCTGGAGCTGGCATCCGAGAACCTGGCCGCCCATGGGGTGGCCGGGTTCGTCAGCCTGGGCCTGGGCGACCTGCTGGACGTCAGCGTGCTTCCGGCGCCGCAGCAGCCTGACCTGCTGGTGGCGAACCTGCCGTACGTCCCCAGCGACGAGGTGGCGGCCGGCGTCGGCAGCCTGCGCTTCGAGCCTGGGCTGGCGCTGGACGGGGGCGCTGAGGGCCTGGATCTGATGCGCCGGCTGCTGGCGGAGCTGCCCGTTCCGGCTGGCGCCCGGCGGCGTTGCGCTGCTGGAGATCGGGCATGGCCAGGCGGAGGCGGTGCGCGCGGCGGCGGAGGCGCTGCCGATCCCCGTGCGCGTCAGCAGCCTGCCGGACCTGGCCGGGATCCAGCGCGTGGTCCGCATCGAGCGCGCGTGACCGAGCGATTGCCGGCCACGACCGATGGCATCGCCACGGCCGTCGGCGATCCTGGCCGATGGCGGGCTGGTGGCGTTCCCGACCGACACCGTCTACGGGCTTGGCTGCGCTGTCTCGCGGCCCGAGGCGATCGCAGCCATCTACGCCGTGAAGCGCCGCCCGCCCGAGAAGCTCGTCGCCATCCTGCTCGGCGGGATGCGGGACGTGGACGACGAGACGTGGGTCGTGGACGACCGCGCGACCGCCCTCGCGGACCGCTTCTGGCCGGGCGCGCTCAGCCTCGTGCTGCCCTCGCGGCGTGACGATGATCGGACGCAGTCCTTCCGCGTGCCCGACCACCAGGTGGCCCTTGGCCTGCTCGAGACTGCCGGGCCGATGTACGTCACGAGCGCGAACGTCAGCGACGAGCCGGACACGCTGGACGCGGACGACGTCCTGATCGCCTTTGCGACGCAGCCCGATGACGTGGCGGCCGTGCTGGATGGCGGCCGAGTCCCGGGCGGGACTCCGTCCACGGTGCTCGACCTGAGCGTCACGCCGGCCCGCATTCTGCGAACCGGCCCGGTGACGCGGGCGATGCTGGCGGAGGTCGTGGAGCTGGCTCCGGCACCGATAGACTGACGCCGATGCGCGTCGCCATCGGCTCCGACCACGCCGGGTTTTCGCTCAAGGGCGACCTGTGCAGCCTGCTCGACGAGATGCGCGTCGAGTACCGCGACTTCGGCACCTTCAGCGACGAGCCGGTCGACTACCCCGACTTCATCGCGCCGGTGGCGCGCGCCGTGGCGCGCGGCGACTTCGAGTTCGGGATCGTGATCGGCGGCAGCGGCACCGGCGAGGCGATCGTCGCCAACAAGGTTCGCGGCATCCGCTGCGTGCAGGCCACCAACCCGGTGGTGGCACGCCTCGCGCGCGAGCACAACGACGCCAACGTCATCTCGTTCGGGGCGCGCATCGTGGGCACCGAGGTGGCGCGCGCGTGCGTGCGCGAGTTCCTGGCCGCCACCTTCCAGGGCGGACGTCACGTGCCGCGGGTGGAGAAGATCGCCCGCATCGAGGCCGAGGAGGCGGGTCGCTAGGCACATGGCCCTGACGCTCGACCACCACGAGCGTTCGATGCTGGCCGGCGAGCAAGGCGAGGGCGCGGCGCTGGCGGCGCGCCTGGTCGTGCGCGCGGCGGAGGTGCTGGGCGCCGAGCGCCTGATCCCCATCACCCGGGCGCATGTCGATTCGTGCCTGTACCACGGCGAGGCGACCATCGACTTCGTGCAGCGGCTTGTCGGCTGGCGAGGCGCGGGTGGCCGTTCCCACCACGCTGAACGTCGGGACCCTGGACCTGCTGCATCCCCGAGCTGTGGCGCGGCTCTCGTGAGGTGGCCGAGCGCGGGAGGCTGCTGATGGAGACGTACCGGTCCCTGGGCTGCCGGCCAACCTTCACCTGTGCGCCGTACCAGCTATCCGACGCGCGTCCGGCATTCGGGGAGCAGGTGGCCTGGGCAGAGTCGAATGCCATCGCCTTCTGCAACGCGGTGATCGGCGCCCGCACGGAACGCTATGGCGACTTCACCGATATCGCTTGCGCGGTGATGGGCCGCGTGCCGGACGCCGGGCTGCATCGCGACGAGGCGCGGCGCGCCACTCTGGCGCTGGGCATCGGCTCGGACGTGCCAAAGCGACTGCTCTCGTCCGATGCGGTCTATGCCCCGCTGGGGATCGTGCTCGGGCGGCGGGCCGGGGAGCCGGGTGGCGGCGATCTCCGGCGTGCCAGCCCATCAACCCGAGGAGCGGCTCAAGGCACTCGCCGCGGCCGCCGCTTCGTCTGGCTCGGTGGCGATGTTTCACGTGGTCGGCTCGACGCCTGAGGCCCCCACGCTTCAGGCTGCGCTGGCGGGCCGGGAGCCGGAGGAAGTCGGCGTCATCGGGCTGGGGGAGTTGCGCGACGCGCGCGACATGCTGACGAGCGCGGAGACCGCCGGCCCGGGGACCCGGATCGGGGCTGTCTCGCTCGGCACCCCCCACGCATCATTGGCCGAGCTTCGCGAGATCGCCCAGCTGCTGCACGGCGCGCATGCCGCCGACGGCGTGGAGCTGCTGGTCTCGACCGCCCGCGACGTCCTGGCCGCGGCCGATGCCGATGGGACGGCAGGTCGCCTCCGCGATTCCGGTGTGGAGCTGCTCGTCGACACGTGCAGCTACCTGAGGCCCGTGCTGCGGCCGACCCCATTGCCGATGATGACCGACTCCGCCAAGTGGGCCTGGTACGCGCCCGCCAACATCGGTGCCGAGGTCATCTTCGGCTCACGCGAGGAGTGCGTGCGCTCCGCGGTCGGTGGGCGAGTGTGGCGGGATCCGTCGCTGTGGGGCGACGCGTGATGCCCACGGACCTGACCGGCCGCGTCCTCGCACCCGGCACTGCCAGCGGCGACGCGATCGTGCTGGACGAGCCGCTCTCGCTGTGGGGCGGCCTGGATCCCGCGACGGGCGTCGTGATCGAGTCGCGACACCCGCAGCGCGGTGCCTCGTTGGCGGGCCGGGTCGTGGTCATGGCCGAGGGTCGTGGGTCCTCGTCGTCCTCGTCCGTCCTGGCAGAGGCGGCGCGGGCCGGGGTGGCGCCCGCCGCGTTCCTGCTGACCTCACCCGACCTCATCCTGGCTGTTGGATCGGCCGTGGCCGACGAGCTGTACCGAGTTCAGATTCCAATCCTGCTGTTGGAGAAAGCCGATCTGGCCGCAGGTCCGAACCGGTGACCGAGTGACCATTGGCGCGGACGGCGAGGTCCGTATCGGCTGACGCGCTATTCTCGCGGCTCCCATGCCCCGCACCCCCGAGATCGTTCCCTTCGCCTCGGCCACCGGACCCGCCTGACGTGCCCGACCTGATCGACGTCACGCCCATGGCCGGTGAGGACCTGCCGATCGCGGCCGAGCTGCTGGCCGCCCGCCAGCGACGCTTACGGCGCGCACGCCCAATCCTGCCGGAGGCCTACGAGGACCCTGCCGCCGCTCTGCCGCTGGTCGAAGAGCTGGCAGGCAAGGACGGAGCCTTTGGCGTCATGGGTCGCCGAAGCGGCGAGCCATTCGGCTTCCTGCTGGGCTACGCTCGCCCGGAGCCGATCTGGGGCCGAGCCGCCTGGAGCCCGATCGAGGGCAGCGCGCTGGCCGACGACGCTGACCCGGAGCGGATGCGCGACCTCTACGCCGCCTGGTCGGAGCACTACGTGCGGCGGGGCTACTTCCGACAGTACGTGCATGCCGCCGTGGACGAGCCTGAGCTGATGGCCGCCTGGGTGCGAACCGGCTTCGGCCAGATGCAGGCCCATGCGGCGCGGGACCTGGAGCTCCACGCCGATCCGCCAACCGGCGTGACGCTGCGCCGCGCCGAGACGGATGAGGTCGCCCTCGTCGCCGACCTCTTCCCGCTCGTGGGCCGCGCCCTGATGAAGCCGCCGGCGTACGCCATTCAGCTGCCCGAGGTGTGGGCGCTCCTGGGCGCCGACGAGGATGATCTGGCCGAGCCGGGGTCGCGCCATTGGGTCGCGATCGCCGAGGACGGTCGCGCCCTTGCCATGGCCTCGTTCTACGATCCCAATCCCGGCCCGCTCACTCCCACGCGCGCCACAGAACTGTCGCTGGGCATGACCCGTCCGGAGGAGCGGGGTCGCGGCCTCATGCGCGCCCTGCTGGCCGCCGGCTTCGCGGAGGCCCGGGAGGCGGGTGCCACCCAAGCGATCACCGACTGGCGGACGGCATCGCTGCCAACCCATCGGAGCTGGACCGCGCTGGGGTTCGAGCCGATCTTCTACCGCCTGCACCGGCACATCGACGAGCGCGTCGCCTGGGCCGCCGCATCGCCTCTCGTGGAAACGATCTGACGGCGCGCGGTCCCACCTTCAGGATGCGGGCGTCGGGCTCGGGGTGGGGGCGGGTGTCGCTGATGGCGGCGGGGTCCCCGGTCCCTGATAAATCCATACCTCACAGTCCCCCTCCACATAATCCTCCGGCCCGTAATAGGCGGTGTCCCAGCCATCGCCGCAGCTGACGTGGTCCTTGCTCCCGTCCCCGGAGACGCGCACGACATCGTTTCCCTGGCCTGCATCGATGATGTCGCCGTGTTCGCCGCCCACCAGTCGATCACCCCCGGCCTTCCCGTTCAGCACGTCCCGCCCGCGGTCGCCATAGATCCGGTCGGCTCCAGCTCCCCCGTACAGTCGGTCTGGCCCGCGGCGCCCGTCCAGGATGTCTCTGCCATCGAGCCCGTAGATGCGGTCGGCGTCGGAGGTTCCGTACAGGATGTCCGGGCCGTTCGTTCCCTCGATGAGCGCGGCCACGACGGGTCCAACGACGGCCGCGACCATGACGATGACGCCCACCGTCACCAGGACTATGCGAAGCACGCGAGGCACTGGCCTTCCTCCTACCGTCTATGCGATCACGGTCAACCTCGATCGTCTCGATCGTATTGAGGAAGCCCTGCGGACAGACTGCGGTGGATGGTGCTCGTCGCGGCCTACCATGGCCGGTCTACACTCCGCGCATGGACTTCTGGGCACCGCTCGAGTCGGAAGACCCCGAGATCTTCGCGGTGGTGCGCGACGAGGAGGAGCGCTCCCGCTCGCACCTGGAGCTGATCGCGTCCGAGAGCTATCCGTCGCTGGCCGTCCTGCAGGCCACCGGCTCGGTGCTGACCGCGAAGTACGCCGAGGGCTATCCGGGACGCCGCTACTACGGCGGCTGCGAGGTGGTGGACGTGGCCGAGAATTTGGCCCGTGATCGGGCCAAACAGCTGTTCGGCGCGGAGCACGCCAACGTCCAGCCGCACGCCGGGGCGCAGGCCAACATGGCCGTCTACCACGCGCTGCTGCAGCGCGGCGACACGGTGATGGGCCTCGCCCTTGACCAGGGCGGCCACCTGACCCATGGCTCGCCGGTCAACTTCTCCGGCCAGTACTACAGCTTCGTGGCGTATCACGTGGACCGCGATACGCACCTGATCGACATGGACGAGGTGGCGGCGCTGGCGCGCGAGCATCGGCCCAAGCTGATCGTGACCGGGGCGACCGCCTACCCGCGCTTCTGGGACTTCGCCGCCTTCCGGGCCATCGCCGACGAGGTGGGCGCCATCCTGATGACCGATATGGCCCACTTCGCGGGCCTGGTGGCGGCCGGCGTCCATCCCTCGCCGATCCCCCATGCGCAGGTGGTCACCACCACTACCCACAAGACGCTGCGCGGGCCGCGCGGCGGGATGATCCTATGCATCGAGGAGCACGCCAAGGCGATCGACAAGGCGGTGTTCCCGGCCATCCAGGGCGGCCCGCTGGAGCACGTGATCGCCGCCAAGGCGGTGGCCTTCAAGCAGGCCATGTCCGATGAGTTCCGCCGCGACATGGAGCAGACCGTGGCCAACGCCCAGGCCCTGGCAGCTGCCCTGGCCGAGGGCGGAGCATCCATCGTTTCGGGCGGTACCGACAATCACCTGATGCTCGTCGACGTGCGGCCTTTCGGCGTGACGGGCAAGGAGGCCGATGCGGCCCTGGGCGAGGTCCGCATCACGGTGAACAAGAACACGATCCCCTATGACCCGAATCCGCCCATGGTGGGCAGCGGGATCCGCGTCGGCACCCCGGCCGTGACGGGGCGCGGCATGCACGAGGAGGAGATGCGCGCGGTTGCCGGCCTGATCGTGGACGGCATCGCGGCCCGCGGCGACGAGGCGGCCCAGGAACGGGTGCGCGCCGGCGTCGCCGAGATCGTGGACCGCTTCCCCGTCCCCGGCCTGCCGGCCACGCGCGAGGGAGTTGCCGCCTCAATCGCCTAGTTGCGGGTGTACTCGCGGTGGGAGTACAACGGCGCGGCTCGAACCCGCTCTAGGCGTCCCACGCCTCCGCCCACTCTCGATAGGTGTACAGCGTGGCGTCGGAAGCCGCTGCGGCGCTGATGTACTCCCGGTACGAGTCATCCAGGACTGTCAGCGGCTACGCTTTGAAGACATGACGATCCAACGCATGGACAACGTGGGCATCGTCGTCGACGACCTCGCGGCCGCCATCGCGTTCTTTGTCGACCTTGGCCTCGAGCTGGAGGGCGAGACGACAGTCGAGGGACCATCGGTGGACCGCGTCGTCGGCCTCGACGGCGTGCGAAGCGATATCGCCATGCTGCGGACCCCCGACGGCCATAGCCGGCTTGAGCTGAGCAGGTTTCACACGCCGCCGGCTATCAGCCGGGAGTCGAAAGCGCAGGTGAACACGCTGGGTATGGGTCGCATCATGTTCGCCGTCGACGACATCGACCGCGTCCTCGCCCGCGCGCAGGCCAACGGCGCCGAGCTCGTCGGCGAGGTGGTGCAGTACGGGGACGACTATCGGCTCTGCTACGTCCGCGGCCCCGAGGGCATCCTCGTCGCGCTGGCCGAGCAGCTCAGCTGAAGCGTTCGACTTGAGCCTGGCGCAGGCCTACGCACGCTGGAGCGCACTGGCAAGGCATCTGCAGGCTCGTTGACGGTATGACGTTGAGCACAAAGATGGACGCGACGGCGCTCACCGACCGGGGCGCGGCTCCGTGGTCGCTCGCGGAGGACCGTCTGCGGAACCCGGAACGACCTCGGACATACTGGCTCGCGACGGTGGAGCCCGATGGCGCCCCGCACGTCATGCCCCTGATCGCCGCCTGGCTGGACGACGCGCTGTACTTCCTGAGCGGCGAGGAGACGCGCAAGGGCCGCAATCTGGCCCACGAGCCACGGTGCGTCGTGGCAACCGGCAGCACAACCCTTCCGTCGCTCGACCTCGTCATCGAGGGCAAGGCCGAACGGGTCACCGATGAGGCCACGCTCCGCCGGGTCGTCGAGGCCTATGGCACCCACCTGGAGTGGCCGCTCGAGGTCAGCGGCGACGGGGTGACGGGGCCGAACGCACCAACCGCCGGGCCGCCTCCGTACGCCATGTTCCGGCTCGTGCCCACGCGGATCTTTGGGCTGCCGGGCATGCTCGGGATGGAGCAGTTCGACCCGGGCGACCTCCCGCGTCCCACCCGCTGGGACCGCGGCTGAAGGCCTTGCCGGCCATGGCGTCGCGACTTCTCAAATGTGAACCACAGGAACCGTAGTGGGGAGATTTGCGCCCCACGGCCGCTCCGGGACGTGCTCCACGCTCCGCTAATGCCGGGATGACCGCTTGGGCGCGGATTCTTCGCTCGAAGGTGCGCGTGGTTCACGCCTGAGGGGAAGCGTGGCCTCGGATGCGTGGGCAACCGGCCGCTCGTTCGCGAGGATCTGGCTCCCCGGCTATACTCGCGGCGTCCGACCGCTGTGAGTCGAACCGAACATGGCACAGCTGACGCCCATGGGGCTCATCAAGATCATGGGCCTCGTGACGCTCATCATGGTTGTCCCCATGGTGGGCGGCGCGGTAGCCGGGCTCGTCCTCGACGAGCTGATGGGCACTTCGCCGTTGCTCGTGCTCTCGGGCGTGGTGATCGGATCCCTGATCGCGGCCATCGGCATCTGGCTCCTGATTCGCGCGGGTGCGCGCCGGGGCTATATCGATGGGCGTCCCAGTGACGAAGCCTGACCCCGGCGTCGACGACGAATCGACGGGCCAGCAGCGGAAGACCGCGGCCGGCATCGGGATCGCATTGGACCTGGGCGTGCGGCTGGGCGTATCGGTCTTCCTGGGCCTGGGTGCCGGCCTGCTGCTCGACAGCTGGCTGCACACGAGTCCGATCTTCACGCTCATCGGCATGGTGGTCGGCATCGCAGCGGCGATGTACACCATCTGGGACGTGGCCCGCGACGCAATGAGGAGATAGATGCCGGAGGAAGAGGGCGGCAGCCTGCTGCACGTCTCCATCAGCGCGGAACCGCTCTTCACGATCGGCCCGCTGACGGTCACCAATAGCATGGTCGGCGCGGTGCTCGCGTCGGCGATCCTGCTGTTCCTGACCTGGGTCTTCCTGCGCCGCCCGCAGCTCGTTCCCGGCCGCGTGCAGAGCCTGATCGAATGGCCGATCGAGTGGGTCAGCGGGATCGTGGAGGGCTCCACCAGCCGTTGGAAGGGCTACCTGGCGCTGGTGACCGGCCTCTTCCTGATGATCCTGGTCGCCAACTGGATTGGCCTGCTGCCCGGCGTGGGCACCGTCGGCATCATCGAGCACCACGGCGAGGAGGAAGTCCTCATCCCGTTCGTGCGGGCCGCCGGCGCCGACCTGAACTTCACGCTGGGCCTGGCCATCGTCTCGTTCTTCGTCTTCGTGTCGTGGGGCATTCGGATCAATGGCGTCCGCGGCTACCTGCTGGAGCTGGTCGGCGAACCGCGTTACATGGCTCCGCTCATGTTCCCGATTCATCTCATCAGCGAGCTCTCACGCCTTGTCAGCCTGTCGATGCGACTCTTCGGCAACGTCTTCGCCGGCGAGGTCCTGATCGGCACCATGCTGGCGCTGACCACCGCCGCCCTGTTCGTGCTGCCGCTCGCCTTCTTCGTCCCCGCGGTCTTCCTTGGCCTGGAGCTGCTCTTCGGCGCCGTGCAGGCGCTCGTCTTCGCGCTGCTGACCATGACCTACATCACCATGGCCATCGCCGAGCACGGCAACGGCCACGACGAGGAGCACGAGGCAGACGCATCGGCTCATCACGCAGACACCCCCGAACCCGCTACCGCCTGACCGCAGGCCAATCGATTCGAAGCCTGCCGTACGCAGGCGCAAGACAGGAGGATCTAGTCAAGTGGATTCAAATCTCGCGGCCGGTCTCGCCATGATCGGAGCCATCGGCCCCGGCATCGGCCTGGGCATCGGCTTCAGCAAGGCGATGGAGGCACTGGGGCGCAACCCTGAGGCGTCGGGTGCGATCTTCGTTCCCTACATCCTGGGCCTGGCGCTCACCGAGGCCATCGGCATCTACTGCCTGGTCGTCTCGCTGATCCTGATATTCGCCGCCTGAGGCGCGGTCGGTGGAATTCTTCAACGCGTTCGGGGTCGACCTCCCGAAGCTCTTCTTCCAGATCGTCAACTTCCTGCTGCTGCTCTGGCTGCTGAACCGATTCCTCTTCCCGAGGGTGGTTCAGATGCTGGACGAGCGTGGGAAGCGGATCAGCAAGGGGCTCGAGGATGCCGAGGCGGCCGCGCGCGACCGTGAGCTGGCCAGTGCCGAGCGAGAGGCCGCGCTGGACGAGGCGCGCAAGGAGGCGCAGGCGATGGTCGCCCGTGCCACGAAGATCGCCGATGACTCGAAGGCCGAGATCCTGGCCGAGGCCAAGGCCCAGGCCGAGAAGGCCACTGCCAAGGCCCGCGACGAGATCACGGCGGAGAAGGAGCGGGCCCTGGCCGAGCTCCGGACCCACGTGGCCGAGCTCGCGCTGGAGGCTGCCGGGCGGCTGGTCAAGTCGGAGATGGACGGCCCCACCCAGCGCAAGCTGGTGGACGACTTCCTGTCCGAGGTGACGCCCGCCGACGCGAAGGGCAGCCGCAACTAGCATGGCCCGCCGCGAGACCGCCGCTCGCCGCTACGCGGAAGCCGCCTTCCAGATCGGCCGTGCGGATGGCACGCTCGACGACTGGGAGCGCGATTTGGCGATCCTGAGCGAGCTGCTGGCCAATGACGAGATGCGGCGCATCCTGCAGCACCCGGTCATCCCGTACGAGGCCAAGGAGCGGCTGCTCCAGCGCACCACCGATGGGATCATGCCCGAGGTGCTCAATCTGGCGCTGCTCATGATTCGACGCGGCCGCCCGCGAGCGATCGAGCCCATGATCGGCCGCTTCGGGGCGCTGCTGCGCGCCGAGCGGGGCATCGTGCTGGCCGAGGTGCGCACCGCCCTGCCGCTCGAGGACGAGCAGCGCCGCGCGGTGACCACGCGGCTGGGGGAGCTCACCGGCGAAACGATCGAGATGAATGAAGTTGTCGACGAATCGCTCATTGGCGGGATCGCCGTGCGCATCGGCGACCAGCTCTATGACGCAAGCGTCCGCAATCGCCTCGAGCGGCTGCGCGCGCGGCTGACCGCGGTCTGAAAGGAAGAGCATGGCGATTCGATCCGACGAGATCACGTCGATCATCAGGAGCGAGATCAAGGGCTTCGACGAGGGAGCCGATGTCGCCGGCGTCGGCACCATCGTGGAGGTCGGCGACGGCATCGCCCAGATCTTCGGGCTTTCCGGCGCCCTGGCGTCCGAGCTGCTCGAGTTTCCGGGCGGCGTCATGGGGATGGCCTTCAACCTTGAGGAGGAGACGGTCGGTGCCCTGATCCTGGGCGACTACACCCACCTCAAGGAGGGCGACCAGGTCAAGACCACCGGACGGGTGGTGGAGGTGCCGGTCGGCGACGCGCTGATCGGGCGTGTGGTCAACCCGCTGGGCGAGCCAATCGACGGCAAGGGCGCCATCGATACGACCAAGACGCGTCCGGTGGAGCGCATCGCTCCGGGCGTCATCGTGCGCCAGCCGGTGGATACGCCGGTGCAGACCGGCATCAAGGCCATCGACGCCATGATCCCCATCGGCCGCGGCCAGCGCGAGCTCATCATCGGCGACCGCCAGACCGGCAAGACGGCGATCGCGGTCGACACGATCATCAACCAGAAGGGCCAGGACCTGATCTGCATCTATGTCGCCATCGGCCAGAAGCAGTCGACGGTGGCCCAGGTGGTGGCCCAGCTGGAGGAGAACGGCGCGATGGAGCACTCCATCATCGTCTCCGCCTCCGCCTCGGACCCCGCCCCGCTGCAGTACCTGGCGCCGTACGCCGGCGTGGCCATGGGCGAGGAGTTCCTGGACAACGGCCGCGACGCGCTGTGCGTGTACGACGACCTCTCGAAGCACGCCTGGGCGTACCGCCAGGTCTCGCTGCTGATGCGCCGTCCGCCGGGCCGCGAGGCATTCCCGGGCGACATCTTCTACTCGCACAGCCGCCTGCTGGAGCGTGCCGCACGCCTGAACAAGGACAACGGCGGCGGGTCGCTGACGGCGCTGCCGGTGATCGAGACGCAGGCCGGCGACGTTTCGGCCTACATCCCGACCAACGTCATCTCGATCACGGACGGGCAGATCTTCCTGCAGACCGACCTGTTCAACCAGGGCCAGCGGCCAGCGGTCAACGCCGGCATCAGCGTGTCGCGCGTGGGCGGCAACGCCCAGATCAAGGCCATGCGCCAGGTCGCCGGCAAGATGCGGCTGGACCTGGCCCAGTACCGCGAGCTCGCGGCCTTCGCCCAGTTCGCATCGGACCTGGACAAGGCCACCCGCGACCAGCTGACCCGTGGCGAGAAGGTCACCATGATCCTGCGGCAGCCGCAGTTCTCGCCGCTGCCGGTCGAGAAGCAGGTGGCCATCATCTGGACGGCCACCAACGGCTGGCTGGATGACGTCGAATCGTCGCGCCTCGGCGAGTTCGAGACCGGCTTCTATCGCTTCCTGGAGTCGACGCACAAGGACCTGCTGCCGGCGATCGCCAAGGAGAAGGCGCTCTCCGACGAGCTGACCAAGCAGCTCGAAGACGTGGTCAAGGAGTACCGCGAGCAGTCGGGCTTTGGAAAGGCCGATGACTCCGCCAAGCCCGAGGCCAAGGCCGAAAGCAAGCCCGCGGAGCCCACCAAGGCGAAGGCGAAGAAGGCTGAGGCGAAGGCGGAGAAGGCGAGGCCAAGGCCGATGCGACCGAGGCGCCAGCGGAGGAATCGGCGTCAGAGTCCGAGGAGGCTAAGAGCTAGGCGTGGCCAGCCTGAAGGAGATCCGCGGCCGGATCGCATCGATCCGGAACATCTCGCAGATCACGCGCGCCATGGAGCTGGTCGCCGCGTCTCGCATGAAGCGGGCGCAGGAGGCGATCCTGGCGGCGCGCCCGTACGACGACGAGCTGCGCTCCGCGCTCAGCCGCGCGACGGCGGCGATCGGCGAGGAAGTGGATCCGCTGCTGGCTCGCCGACCCGTGCGGAAGCTGGGCCTGATCGTGATGACCACCGACCGCGGGCTGGCGGGAGCCCTGGATACGAACACGGTGCGTGCCGCGCTGCGTTACATCGCCGAGCAGGCGGGCGGTCGCAACGGCGACGGTCCGGTGGAGGTGTCCGCCATCACCGTCGGGCGCAAGGGCCGCGACCAGCTGCGCCGGGCCGGGATCCCGATCGCCGCGCACTTCCCGCGGCTGGGGGATCGCCCTGGCTTCGCCGACGTCACGCCCATCGCGCGGCTGGTGTCGCAGGACTTCCTGGACGGCACCTACGATGAGATCGCGGTGGTGTATCCCGGCTTCGTCAGCACGCTGACCCAGCGCGCCAACGTGAACACCCTGCTGCCGGTACCGCGTCCCGCGGACCTCGATCCGGACGAAGCGGAGCGCACCGACGAATACCTGTTCGAGCCATCGCCGGAAGCGGTGCTCAGCCGACTGCTGCCGCACTACGTGGCGGTCGACCTGTTCCGCGCCGTGCTGGAGTCGAACGCGTCCGAGCAGTCGGCCCGGATGATCGCCATGCGCAGCGCGACCGACAATGCCAACGAGCTCATGGGCGACCTGACCCTCGTCTACAACAAGACGCGGCAGGCCACCATCACCCGCGAAATGATCGAGATCGCCTCCGGCGCTGAAGCGCTCGGCGGCTAAGCACGAGGAGCACTGACAAGACACATGGCAACCGGAAAGGTGATCCAGATCACGGGCCCCGTGATCGACGTCGAGTTCCCGCCTGGCGACCTGCCAGCCATCTACAACGCGCTCGAGATCAAGCGTCCCAAGGAGGCGCGCGGATCGGCCGCGACTGATGGCAACGGCCGCAAGAAGCGCAAGGGCGCGGTCAGCACGCTGGACGACACGCTGGTGGTCGAGGTGCAGCAGCACCTGGGCAACAACTGGGTGCGCACGGTGGCCATGTCGACCACCGACGGCCTGTCACGCGGCCTGGACGCCACGGACACCGGTGGACCGATCACCGTGCCGGTCGGCGAGGCCACGCTCGGCCGCGTGTTCGACGTGCTGGGCCACCCGATCGACGGCAAGCCGGCGGTCAAGACGGAGCAGATGCTGCCGATCCATCGGCAGCCGCCGGCCTTCGACCAGATGGAGACCGAGTCGCAGGTCTTCGAGACCGGCATCAAGGTCATCGACCTGATCGCCCCGTTCAAGCGCGGCGGCAAGGTCGGCGTCTTCGGCGGCGCCGGCGTCGGCAAGACGGTCATCATCCAGGAGCTGATCCGCAACATCGCCCAGGAGCATGGCGGCTACTCGGTCTTCGCCGGCGTGGGCGAGCGCTCGCGCGAGGGGAACGACCTCCTCGGCGAGATGACCGAATCGGGCGTCATCGACAAGACCGTGATGGTCTTCGGCCAGATGAACGAGCCGCCGGGTGCCCGCCAGCGGGTGGGCCTCACCGCGCTGACCATGGCCGAGTACTTCCGCGACCAGGAGGGTCGCGACATCCTCCTGTTCATCGACAACATCTTCCGCTTCACCCAGGCGGGCTCGGAGGTATCGGCCCTGCTGGGTCGCATGCCCTCCGCCGTGGGCTACCAGCCGACGCTGGCCACCGAGATGGGCGATCTGCAGGAGCGGATCACGTCGACCAAGAAGGGCTCCATCACGTCGCTGCAGGCCATCTTCGTGCCGGCCGACGACTACACCGATCCGGCGCCGGCCACGACGTTCGGCCACCTGGACTCGACCATTCGCCTGGAGCGCTCGATCGTGGAGATCGGGATCTACCCGGCCGTCGACCCGCTGACGTCGACCTCGACCGTGCTGGATCCGCGCGTGGTGGGCGACGAGCACTTCCAGGTCGCGCGCGAGGTGCAGCGCACCCTGCAGCGCTACAAGGACCTGCAGGACATCATCGCCATCCTGGGCATGGACGAGCTGTCCGAGGAGGACAAGCAGACCGTGGGCCGCGCCCGACGCCTGCAGCGCTTCATGTCGCAGCCGATGTTCGTGGCCGAGCAGTTCACCGGTCGCCCCGGCAAGTACGTGCAGCGGCTCGAGACGGTCAGCGGCGCCAAGGAGATCCTGGACGGCAAGCACGACCAGCTCCCGGAGCAGGCCTTCCTCATGGCCGGCCAGATCGAGGATGTGGTCGAGAACGCGGAAGCGATGAAGTAGCCATGCCTCTTCAGCTCGAGATCGTCAGTCCGGAGCGAAAGGCGTTCGCCGATGAGGTGGACATGGTCGTCGTGCCCGGCATCGATGGCGAGCTGGGCATCCTGCCGCATCACACGCGATTGATCAGCGCGCTCGGCATCGGCGAGCTGAAGATCAGGAAGGGCGGCACGGAGACGCTGATGTTCATCAGCGGCGGCTTCGTGGAGGTGCGGCCGGACAAGGTCATCATCATGGCCGACCTGGCCGAGCACTCCGAGGAGATCGACGAGGCCCGGGCCGTGGAGGCCCGCCGCCGCGCCGAGGCGGAGCTTGGCGAGGTCAAGGACCCGGTCGACATCGCCCGCGTGCGGGCCGCGCTGCAGACCGCGCTGATGCGCGAGCGGATCGCCACCCGACGCCGTTCCCGCGGGTGAGGCGCGGCCCTCAACCCGGTTCGCATCATCTCTCAGGTGAGGACGGGCATCAGGGTTAACGGGCGGGCATCGACTCTGGCATTCCTCGAATTTGCAGGTGGTGCACGCGTCAGAACCAGGTGACCCCAATCGGTCATCGACGAGGCCGGGAGTGCTGCCTGCCTCGAGCCGTCATGACGCGCGTGTCATCGCCAGCACATGCTCGCCGATGGCCAAAGACGCGGTGAGGCCCGGCGACTCGATGCCGAAGAGATGAATCAGGCCCGGGATGTGATGCCTCTCGGGGCCGTGAAAGGTGAAGTCCTGCGCCGGCGCACCTGGTGGCACGATCTTCGGCCGGATGCCGGAAAAGTCCGGGTGCAATGCACCGTCCTTCAAGCCCGGCCAGTACCGGCGCACCGCAGCGTAGAATCCGTCGCCGCGCGAGGGGTCGACGGCGTAGCCGATCTCGTCGATCCATTCGACGTCGGGGCCGAACCGCGCCTGGCCAGCGAGATCGACCGTGATGTGCACCCCCAGTCCGCCGGGCACCGGCACCGGGTAGATCAGCCTCGAGAAGGGCGACGCACCGCTCAAGCGGAAGTAGTTTCCCTTGGCGTAGTAGGCGGTCGGGAGGGTGTCGTAGATCGCGCCGTCGATCCGGCGTGCCAGCTCGGGCGCACGCAGCCCTGCGCTGTTCACCAGCAGCCGCGCGCGCAAGGTGATCGGAGCCCCGCCGCCGACGTCGATCTCGAGGCCCTCGTCGTCGACGCGACCGCGCTCCATCGGGCTGTGAAAGGCGATGATCGTGCCGGCGGCCTCGGCGTCGCTGCGCAGCGCTACCATGAGGCGATGGCTGTCGACGATGCCGGTGGCCGGCGATAGCAACGCGCCCGTGCAACTGAGCTCCGGCTCGATCGCCGTCGCGTCGGCGGCGCCGAGGAGGCGCATACCCTCGACGCCATTGGCCTCGGCGCGTGCTTTGATCGAGACGAGGGTCTCGGTCTCGGGCTCTGTCGTTGCGACGATCAGCTTGCCGCACTTGTTGTAGGGCACGCCGCGGCGGTCGCAGTACCGATACAGCATGCGCCGACCCTGCACGCAGAGCCGCGCCATGTTGCTGCCCCTGGGATAGTAGATGCCGGCGTGCACTATTTCGCTGTTGCGGGATGACGTCTCCGTGCCGATGGTCTCGTGGGCCTCAAGTACGACCACCTCCCGCCCGGCGATTGCCAGCGCCCGCGCCACCGCCAAGCCGACGACTCCAGCACCGACCACGACGCAATCAACCGTCTCGTACGCCACGGCGCGCACTGTAGCGGCAATGCCGAAGCCTGAGCCCTCGCCCACGCTCGGGCTACAGCGCATCGCCGGGATAGTCCGAAGAATCCGCTGAGCGCCCGGAGCGAGACGGCCTCCTGCGCTACGATCCAACGACATGTCTGTTATTGCCCAGCTGATCGGCTATCCGCGCATCGGTCCCGCCCGCGAGCTGAAGTGGGCGTTGGAGCGCGCCTGGTCGGGTCGCATTGACCGTAAGAGCTTCGATGCCCGCGTGTCGGAGCTCCGAACGGCGCACCTCGCTGAGCAGCGCGAGCTGACCGGCTCGGCCGCGGACGACTACTTCCTGTATGACGCCGTGTTGGAGACGGCCATGATGCTGGGCATCGCCACGCCCTGGGCGAGCGCGCAGCTGACCTCGGATCCCTTCGCCGCCCTGACCGCGCTGGCCCGCGGCACGCCAGAGCATGAGGCGTGGGAGATGACGAAGTGGTTCGACACGAACTACCACTACGTCGTCCCCGAGGTGAGCGCGCCGGTCACCGCGTTCCGGCCGCTGCCCTGGCGTGAGCCGATGCGAGGGGAGGGTGCCTCTGGATCGTGATCGGCCCGTACACGCTGACGCGGTTGAGCCGGCTGGCCGATGGCCTGGACCCGGTGGCCGTCGCGGGCCAGGTGGGCGATGCGCTCTGGGCATGGGTCGCTGAGCAGCAGCGTGCCAACCCGGAGTTCCGCCTGCAGCTGGACGAGCCGAGCCTGGGGATGGCGCTGTCCGAGACCGATGAGGCCATGCGCCACGCCGCCTACGCCGGCGTCCCGGAGTTCGCGAACGTTCCCGTCGTCACCGTGCAGTTCGGCGAGGCCTCCGAGGAGACCGCCATGGCCCTCGCTCGACGCGGCCTGGCGGTGCAGCTGCCGCTGAAACGGATCACCACCGCCGCCGCATCGACGCAGCCGGAGCTCGTGGTGTCCGTCATGGATGGCCGCAGCGTCTGGCCCGATGACTTCGCCCCGGTCCGCCAGGCGCTGAGTGGCCTGGCAGCTGAGGACCGCACCATCCGGCTGGTTCCGTCGACCAGCCTCATGTTCCTGCCGTACACCGTCGAGGGCGAGGACCTGCCCGCCGGCTTCCAGTTCGCCCGCCAGAAGGCCGGCACGCTGGCGACGTGGGCCGCTGCGCTGGCCGGCGGATCGGAGCCGCCAGCCGTCAGCGCACCGACCGCCGAGTGGGAACCGGTCGGGGACCTGGAGTCGCGGGAGCCACGACCCGAACGGCGGGCGGCGCAGTCCGACATCGACCTGCCGGCTTACCCGACCACCACCACCGGCTCGCTGCCGCAGACCGGCGACGTCCGACACCTGCGGGTGCAGCTGCACAAGGGCGAGCTGGATCAGCCGCGCCTACGAGCAGGCCATCGGGACCCTGATCACCGACGCCATCGGCTGGCAGGAGCGCATGGGCTTGGACGTGCTGGTGCACGGCGAGTTCGAGCGGACCGACATGGTCGAGTACTTCGCCGCCCAGATGGACGGCTACCTGACCACCGCCAACGGCTGGGTGCTCAGCTATGGCAGCCGGTCGACGCGGCCGCCCATCCTGACCGCGCCGCCCACCATCAGCGAGCCGATGACCGTCGACGAATGGCGCCTCGCCCAGGCCGCCACCAGCAAGCCGGTCAAGGGCATGCTGACCGGACCGGTCACCATCGTGAACTGGAGCTTCCGCCCGCCCGGCGTGCCCGACGATCGGCTCTTCTGGGCGGTCGCCCAGCCCATCGGCCAGGAGGTCCGCAACCTGGTCGAGGCCGGCGCCCGCATCGTGCAGATCGACGAGCCCGCGGTCCGTGAGCGGTGGCCGCTGCCCACGATGGATGCCGCCGCGCGCCGCGAGGTCTACGCCCGCGGCGTGCGCGCCGCGCTGAACCACGTCTTCAACCAGCCCGCATCGGTCCAGATGCACACGCACATGTGCTACGGCGACTTCGGCGACATCGTGCCGCTGTGGTCGGATGCCGGCGTGGACGTGGCCTCGATCGAGTTCAGCCGCAGCAAGGACGACAGCTACATCCGCTCCTTCTACCAGCTCTTCGACGACGGGCACCTGCAGATCGGTCCCGGCGTCTTCGACGTCCATTCGCCGCACTCGCCGGGCGAGCCGATCATGGACGAGCGGCTGCGCCACTTCGAGGCGTTCATGGACGGCGCCGACATCTGGGTCAACCCCGACTGCGGCCTCAAGACGCGCAGCTGGGACGAGATCGAGCGGCAGCTGGGCGACATGGTGGCCGCTGCCCGCGCCCATCGCGAGGCCGCCACGCCGGCAACCGGCAGCTGAGCGTGCTCTCCGCCCCCAGCGGCTGGGAGGAGATGGTGGAGGTCAATCCACCCCGCCTGCCCAGCATGCTGCACTCCCGCCTGCGTGGCCGATGGCGCCGCGTCCTGATCACTGACAACCCGTTCAAGGAGGTCCGCGTCTCGCCGTACGCCTTCGCCGCGCGGATCACGCACGACGTGCCCGACGTCCGCCCCACGGTGGTCTGCTCGACTCGCGACCGGAACATCCTGGCCATCGAGAGCGAGGTGCGCGGCGCGCTCGGTAACGGCGTGGAGTCGTTCCTCGTCGTGCAGGGCGACATGCTTCCGGAGGTCGAGCACTGGAGCAACAGCTACGAGATCGTGGAGCACCTGCGCGCGCTGCAGGAGCAGATCGGTCCGGGCGCGCTTCGAGGTCGGCATGAGCACCCGCTCGCGGCAGTGGATGTTCCAGCGCCGGATCGAGGTAGGCGGCCAGTTCTTCATGACCGGACCGGTCATGGATCCGGCCTCGGTGCGCGCCACCGCGGAGCGCCTGCAGCTGGCCGACGCGCCGCCGGTCTACCTGGAGCTCACCCCGCCGGTCTCGCCACAGTGGGTGGAGCGGATCGAGAAGGTGCGGCGGCACGCCGGTCGGCGAGGCGCTTCGCCAGCGCCTGGCGGCCACGCCCGCCGAACGAGCAGCGCGTGCTGGGCTGGCGGATCGCCAAGGCCGTCGCGGCGGAGGCGCGCGAGGCCGGCTTCGCGGGCATCGTGATCATGGGACTGCGCTTCTCGACCGCCGTGGACGAGGCCTACGAGATCTGGCAGGACGACCGCATCGCGCCGCTCTTCCCCGGAAGCGAGGACTAGATGCAGGGCTGCGACCAGTGCGGGACCCGGGCGCCGCAGCTGCCCGTGCGGATCGAGATCGTGCGTGAGTCCGGGCCCATCGGCCTTGCGTCCGACCCGCGGCCGGGCGAGACCGCCAACTTCACCAAGGGCTACCACTTCTGCTCGGCGGCGCATGCCTACGACTGGGCGCGCGATCGGCGCTACATGCTCTGCAACCAGCAGCCCACGCCATTCGAGGAGGGCATGCAGCCCTACCTGCCCAGCCGGCACATGGGCGGCCGGGTCGGCCTGTGCGACGGCCATCACACCGGCGCCGCACGAGTGGAAGGAAGCCTGGCCCGCCTGAGGGCCGGTAGACTCATCCGCCAATGCAGAAGTTCATCGTCACCGGCGGCAGCCCGCTGCGCGGCGACGTTCGCATCGCCGGCGCCAAGAACGCGGTCCTCAAGCTGATGGCGGCGGCCGCCCTGACCGATGAGCCGGTCACCCTCACCAACGTGCCCAAGATCAGCGACGTGCAGATCATGCGCGAGGCGATGAGCGACATCGGCTTCGACGTCCAGCGGCCGGATCCGGACACGCTGGCCATCACGGCCCGCCTTGCCGACTGGCCGTTCGTGCCGCTCGAGGCGGCGATGAAGATGCGCTCCAGCTTCATCCTGCTGGGCCCGATGCTGTCGCGCTTCGGCCGGGTCATCATCTCGAACCCCGGCGGCGACCGGATCGGGCGGCGGCCGGTCGACCTGCACGTCGACGCCATGCGCAGCCTGGGCGCGGAGGTCGAATACAAGAACGGCTACTACTTCGCCAAGGCGCCCGACGGGCTGCGCGGCGCGCGGATCGAGTTCCCGTACGTCACGGTGATGGGCACCGAGAACGCCCTGCTGGCCGCCGTGCTGGCGCGCGGCACGACGGTGATCGAGAACGCCGCGCAGGAGCCGGAGACGGACGACCTGATCGCGATGCTGACGGCCATGGGCGCGCGGATCGAGCGCACCGCGCCGCATCGGCTGGAGATCGAGGGCGTGGATCGCCTGGGCGGCGCCGAGCACCGCGTGATCGGCGACCGGCTCGAGGCCGGGCACCTTCGCGATCGCGGCGGCCGTCACCGGCGGTTCCATCTCGATCCACGGCGCGGATCCAGCGCACCTCGGCTCCTTCCTGGAGGTGCTGGCCGCCATGGGCGTTCCGTTCGAACGGACCGATGACGGCCTGCGCGTCGATGCCGCCGACGCCTACCGCCCGGCATCGGTCGAGACCGCGCCGTACCCCGGCTTCGCCACCGACCTGCAGGCGCCGCTGGCCGTGCTCATGACCCAGGCCGATGGCGACTCGCGCATCCACGAGACGATCTACGAGGATCGGCTCGACTACACCATGGAGCTGGTCAAGATGGGCGCCGTGATCGAGGTCATGGATGAGCGGCATGCCTGCATCGCCGGCCCGACCACGCTCCGTGGCCGCGAGGTGGTGATCACCGACCTGCGCGCCGGCTCCACGCTGGTGCTGGCGGCGCTGGCGGCCGAGGAGACGTCGGTCATCTCCGGCGTGGAGCACGTGGACCGCGGCTACGAGCAGATCGAGGCCAAGCTCATCGCGCTGGGCGCCCAGATGCACCGCATCGATGCCTGAGGCGCCGGCCGCCTCGACCAGGGCGTATCGGTTCAAAGCCGTCCTGCAGCAGGCCCGCGGCGGCGGAGCTGGCGTGCTGATCCCGCCGGACGTGGCGGAGGCAATGGGTGGCCGGAAGCAGTTCCGTGTGACTGGCACCCTCAACGGCGTACCGATGAAGAGCTCCACGTTCCCGTACGAGGGCGAGGGGCTGTGGCTGGGCGTGCACAAGGCCACGCGGGAAGCGGCGGGCGTCGAGTTCGGCGACACGCTTGGAGTTCGAGATCACGCGCGACGACGCGCCGCGGGTGATGGCGCTGCCGCCGGAGCTCGAGGCGGCGCTCGCCGCGGAACCCGCGCTGCGCGACCGCTTCGAGGCGCTGTCGTTCACGCGTCGCCGCGAGCTGGCGGACCCGATCGCGGAGGCGAAGAAGCCCGAAACCCGCGCCGCCCGGTTGGAGAAGGCCCTCGCCGCCCTGCGCATCGGCTGATTCGTCCCATGCGCTGTTCTCATTCACGCTACCGACTTACGGCCGCATCTGGTTCTCAGGCGTGAACGACAGCCACGCTAGTGGGACGCGACGGCCTCTATGCGCTTCCGGATGGCGGAAATCGTGCTCACGAGGCGCGCCGAACCCGAACGCGGCGGCCGCTTCTCCCTCGAAGGCTGCTCTGATTCACGCTTGAGAAGATCAGCAGCCCGGATGGGCATGGGGCCGCCGGGCGGCGAAGCCAGGTGATGGCCGGCCGACCGCGCAGGCCGAACCGACGGAACAGTGGCTCCAGCGTTGCCAGGTGACGGCGGTTGGTCATGCTCTCGCGAAAGATCAGGACCGGGATGACCGCCGACGGGGTCGGCAGATCGAGCTGGCGCGCCACGAAGCGAGCCAGCCGCGTCTTCGCATCGATGTTGCCGAGGGTTGCCTGGGCGTCGCCGAGTACGGTCTTGCACTCGATGACCAGCAGCATGCCGGCAGCCGGGTGCCAACCGACGAGGTCGATGCGGCCGCGCTCTCCATAGCGGCTGTAGCTCACTTCGGGCCACGTCTCCCATCCCCACCGGGCCAGACGTCTCGTCCACCCGGTCTCGAGCGCGGCGTGGTCCTCGTCGAGCAGGCGATCCAGCTCCGGCCCGCGCCAGGTTGCGCGCACCTCGACCCGCATGCCGAGCGGCTCAACGCACCGGCGAATGGTGCCGATCGTGAGCCGATCCGCCTCGCCACTCTCGAGATGAGAAATGGTCGACCGATCTACGCCGGCTGCGGCAGCAAGGTCCGACTGGCGGAGACCCTGCCGCCGCCGCACGGCACGCGCGATGGCGCCGAGTCGCCTCTCACGCATGACCGCGATGGTGAGCCCGATCCATTACTGCGGAGTGACTCGCTCGCTTACCGCCGCACCGGCTATTCCTCCCCAGATTGAACAGTTAGGCTCCCCCGCACGCTCTCAAATGGTGATCGGTCCACTTGGGCCAATTGCCACGGGTGTGGAGGGATGGGTGCAGGAAGAGCTGGTCCGCCAGGCGCAGCAGGGCGACGCAGAAGCGTTCGACTCCCTGGCGCGCATGGTGGGCGACCGATGCCTGGCGATTGCGGTGCGGATCCTCCGCGATCTCCATCTGGCAGAGGACGCCGTCCAGACCGCCTTGATCACGTCCTGGACCGAGCTCCGAACCCTGCGCGACCCATCCCGCTTCGAACCGTGGCTCCACCGCATCCTCACCAACACCTGCTATGCCGAGGCCAGGCGTCGCAAGCGATGGTCCGAGGGCATCAGGATCCTGCCCGTCGAGAGCGCGTACGGCTCCGACGACTACCTGACTGTGGACGACCGCGACCTGCTCGAGCGAGCCTTCCGGAGGCTCACCCTCGAACAGCGCGCCGTCCTGGTCTTCCATCACTACCTCGGGCTATCGATCTCCGAGGTGGCGGCTCGAACTGGACTTCCCGTCGGGACTGCGAAGTCCCGCTTGCACTACGCCACAGGGGCGCTCCGGGCCAGCATCGAGGCTGACGCCCGGGCCGCCCAGCCTTCACAGGAGCGAATGGCATGACCGCGCCTCGAGATCCCGACCGCCTGATCCACGGCTTCCTCCTCGAGGGCGAGGAGTACCTGCAGGACCAGGTCTACGACGAGGTGCGGGCTGCGATTGAACACAAACGACAGCGGGCCTTCCTCGGCCCGTGGAGGACGCCCATCATGAACAAGTTTGTCAGCTACGGCCTCGCGGCTGTGGCCGTGGTCGCCGTGCTGCTTGTTGGCTATCAGCTGATCGGTCCGCCAGCCAATACTGGCGTGAGCACAACGCCGACCGCTACCCCCGAGCCGACCGCCACCCCCGAACCGACCGCCACCCCCGAACCGACCGCCCTGCCGCTGACCGAGAGCTTTACCTCGACGCTGCACGGGATTTCACTGTCGTACCCCGAGGGGTGGACCGCTCAAGCGGCGACCGAGCCCTGGACGGATAGCACGTTTCCTCTCCTGTTGAGTGGGCCGCAAACCGACTCCCTGTACGACCCGGCCATGAACTGATCAACTGTTCCTGATCTTCGCCTCGCAGCCGATCGGCGATTCCACGCCCGAGGATTGGGTCGCCGAGCAGATGGCCAGCGACGAGGGATGCACGGCGACCGAGCCGATCTCTGTCGACGGCGTCACGGGAGTGATCGGCTGCGAATGGGCGGTCGTCACAACCGCTGGCCGCGGCTACTGGATCCAGCTCTATACGGGTGACGAAAGCGAACAGGCCAATGCCTACGACCAGGCGTGGTTCGAGGAGGTCGTTGCGACCGTGCAACTGCATCCCGAGGACGCCGTCGACTGAGGGCCGTCGCCCTCAGCGTAGCTCGTCCCTCATCCACCTTCGAGTGGCCCTGATCCAAAACCGGTGAGCGGGCGGCCTCGACGGCCGCCCGCTCTCTCCCCCTGAACCGGGATTGAACAAACTCGCCCCTCTGGACGCTCAGAGTAGGTAACCGGTCCATGCGCCGCGCTTGACCGATGCCCGAGCGGCCCAACCGCTGTCGACACTCTCGCAGGGAGGTCCCAGATGCCCGCGTCCCGCACGGGGTTCGGCTCAATGTTGGCGGCACTCATCGTGGTCGCCCTGGCCACCGGCTGCGCCTTCGGCGGCACGATCTCCGAGGTCGCCGTCGTGCCCCGCCGACGAGGTGCCGGCACCGACTGCCTCCGCTGGCCCCGCGGGCCCAGGGCAAGGTGACCTCGTCATCGTCGGCCGCATCGTGACGATGGACGATCCGTCCATCGCGGAGGCGCTGCTCATCGAAGCGGGCCTCGTGACCTGCGTCGGCACACGCGACGAGGTGATGGCAGTTGCCGGCGAGGAGGTGCCGATCGTCGACATCGGCTCCAACGTGGCGTACCCCGGTTTCATCGATGCCCACGCCCACTGGATCGGCGATCGCGGCTACTACGGCGTCGATTCCGCCGAGGACGCCATGGACGCCGCCCTGACCCGCGGCTGGACCTCGATCTCCGAGCAGTGGGTCAACCCGGAGCGCCTCGATGAGCTGGAGAGCCTGGCCGCCGACGATGCCCTCCCGCTTCGCGTCGACGCCTATCTCGCCCTGAACTTCGACAGCGAGTTCTTCGGCGACTGGTACACCGATCACGAACGGGGGCCGGTTGGGGACCGCTTGCGCGTCCAGGGGCTCAAGATCCACCTCGACGACGGGCGCGGGCGAGATCATCAACTGGGACCCGGACGATCTGACGGCGACCATCGGTCGGGCGAACTGATGCCGGCTGGCAGGTATCGGTCCACACCATGAGCTCCGCGGCCCAGGAGCTGGTCCTCGACGCCTTCGAGGCGGCCATCGGCCCGACTGGGCCGAATCCACTCCACCACCGGATCGAGCACGCCGTCCAGGTGACCGACGAGCAGCTCGCCCGCATGGTCGCAATGGACATCGCCACGGTGATCCATCTGGATGGCGCTGCCGACTGGCTGGCGTACGACGAGTTCCTGCCCCAGTTCGACCGGGACAACCCCGGCGAAGAGATCGGCTGGATAGCCCGCTGGCGCGACTTCGTGGACGCGGGGCTGCATGTCGCCTCGGCAACCGACGCGCCATGGACCTTCCCGGACTTCGAGGCAGGCGATCAGTTGGTCGAGCTGACCGATGACATCGGCCGGCCCGTCGACCAGATCGCCGCCGGGATGGACGGGAGGCGTCGCATGAGTCCGGAGACGCCGCCGTGGCTGCTCGACCAGCTGCTGACCGCCGAGCAGGGATTGCGGGCGGTGACTCGGGACGCGGCATACGCCCTGGGCGACGAGGCCCGCCGCGGCCACCTGGCGCCGGGCACGCTCGGCGACGTCACGATCCTGTCCGGCGACGTCGCAGAAGCCGACCCCGACGAGATCCGGGCCATGTCGGTCATCGCCACCATCGTGGGCGGCGGCATCGTTTACTGCTCAGAGACCGAGGTCTGCGGAGGCGGCTGAGCGCTCCAGCGCAGTGCGATGCGCGGCCGATTGAAAAAACCCGGTGCGTCTCGGCCCATACGGGTTGTAGCGTCGGTCTGAACCCGACGCCGCAACGTTGGAAGGGGCATGGACCAAGATCTCGTGAGACGTGCACAAGGCGGCGACCATGAGGCATTTGCCGACCTGGTCTATGCCATCGCGGATCGGTTCATTGCGGTGTCGCACAGGATCCTGAGCGACATCAACCTGGCCGAGGATGCGACGCAGCAGGCGCTGCTCAACATCTGGCAGGACCTTCCTCAGCTCCGCGATCCGGCCCGCTTCGAGGCCTGGTCGTATCGGCTCCTGGTGCACGCCTGCTACGCCGAGGGCCGCAAGTCCCGTCGCTGGGCGCCGAACATCAGGCTCGTGTCGGTTGACGAACCGATGGTGGTCGATGGCACGAGCGCGGTCGTTGATCGCGACCAGCTCGAGCGCGCCTTTCGGCGACTCTCCATGAACCATCGCACGGTGGTGGTCCTGCACCACTACCTGGACCTGCCGCTCGAGCGGGTGGCCGACATCGTCGGCGCGCCGCTCGGGACGGTGGGATCGAGATTGCATTACGCCACGCGGCAGCTGCGCTCGGCGCTCCTCGCCGATGCGGAGTCGACGGCTCGGGAGGTGGCTCAATGACCGAGTTCAAGACCTCCGACCGGGACGTCAACCGCGCCATCCGATCGTGGCTCCACGAGGACCGGCACGAGGATGTCTCCCGCATCGCGGGGGCGGTGCTGGACCAAGTAGAGACGATCCCACAGCGCCGCGCCACGTGGTGGCCGGCGTGGAGAACGCCCATCATGAACAAGATTGTTACCTACAGCCTCGGCGCCGCCGCCGTGGTCGTCCTTCTCTTCGCCGGATCTCAGATCCTGAGTCCCGGCGGCCTGTTCGGCACTGCGCCGACTCCGACCCCCACCGTTGAGCCGACGCCGGCAACACATTCCCTCACCCTGCGAGGTGCACCTGTCACGGTCACGGCCACCGTCCCGGACGCGAGCTGGTCCGGCGATCCGGGTGGCGGGATCATCACCAAGGGAGGGGAGCAGGATGGGGCTGGCTTCATCACCTTCGTCGAGGACGGCTACTACGTGTACGGCGACCCGTGCCAGTGGGCGACGACGAAGCCGGACGCCCAAGCCACCACCGTCGATGAGGTCGTTGCTGCGCTCTCGGCCCAGGCTTCGCGCGATGCCTCGGCGCCGGTCGACATCACCCTGGACGGGCACACGGGGAAGTCGATCACCCTCCACGTCCCGGATGACGCGAATTTCGTCGAATGCGATAGGTCCGAGGGCGTGGGCACGTTCGCCAGCTGGGGAACGGCCACCGAGGACCCGGCTCGCTATCACCAGTACCCCGGCCAGATCGACAAGCTGTGGATTGTCGAGGTTGACGGTCACATTGTGATCATCGATGGGTTGTACGGGCCGGCAGCGCCGCAGGACCTCCTCGACGAGCTGGACGCCATTGTCCAGTCGGCCACCTGGGAAACGCCCTGACCTCGTAGCCTAGACCGATACGCGGGCGGTCCACCCTGGGCCGTCCCGCGCCTATAAGCGCCAGCGAACCTGCCGGCGCAATCGGGCTTCGCGACTGGCTTTCGGCTCGAGGCGATGGGACCTTCGAGGTCGCCCAGGGGTGCCCGGCGGTGGCGAGGTGGTCTACTGCTCCGACTCGGAAGTCCGCGGAGGGGACCGACGAACCGCGGTCTCGTCAAGCGACTGAAACGTGCCTGGCTGGCAGCTCGGGCACCAGTACGTTGTGCGGGCCTGCGCTCCCTGGCGGCGGGCGCGGATCAGCGTCCCGCAACGGCGGCAGGGCGGCCGGCCCGTAGGTAGACCCACAGCGACGCACCCGGGCGAGCCACGACCGGTGGTGACCCGCCGGCCGCCACCGGTGTTTGCCGCCAGCAGGCTCGCAGCGCGGCGCAGGACCGCATGCAGCTCGTCATCCGAGAAGGCGCTCACTGGCGCCCACGGATCCAGGCGCTCCATGAAGCAGCGACTCCGACTTGATGACATTCCCGATCCCCGCCACCGCCCGCTGGTCGAGCAGCGCCTCGCCCAGCGGCATGGTCTTCGCGCTCGCGCAGCCGCCGCACCGCCTCGTCCAGGTCCGGCGACTCCGCCAGCAGGTCCGGGCCGAGGGCGCGGAGCGTGCCATGACGGGCCAGGTCCGCATCGGTGAGCAGCTCCACGACCGGAGCGTCGAAGCAGACGGCCACCGCCGCATCGGTCTCGAGCACGCAGACCGCGCGCCGGGCGGGGAGCCGCCAGGGCTCGCCCGGGCGGTATCGGTGCCAGGAGCCTTTCATGCGCATGTGCGTGCGCAGCCACCGGCCACCCGAGAAGCCGATCAGCAGGTGCTTTCCGCGCGCCTCAACCGACGTCCACCGTGGACCCGACGAGCACTGACAGGTCGGGCACGCGCGACAAGCCCGGTCCGGGCTGCGCCAGCGCCCTCCGCACGACCCCGCCGACCAGCGCATCGCGCAGCACGGTGGCGGTTCGGAAGATGGTGTCGCCTTCGGGCATTGACCGATCGTACCGGCCGGGCGCGCGAGGCCAATCGGTATACTGCGGGCGCCCCGGAAGACCCGCTGCAGGAAGCGTGTGCGCGCATGAAGATCGGCATCGACCTCGGCACCGCCAACATCCTTGTCTACGTCAAGGGCAAGGGCGTGGTGCTCAACGAGCCGAGCGTGGTGGCGATCAGCGACGACGACAATCGCCTGGTGGCGGTGGGCGAAGAGGCCCGCGAGATGATCGGGCGCACCCCGGGCAACGTGCGGGCCATCCGGCCGATGCGCGACGGCGTGATCGCCGACTACCTGATCACCGAGGCCATGCTGCGCTACGTGATCAACAAGGTCGCCGCGCGGCATCCGCCTCTTCAAGCCGGAGGTGATGATCTCCGTCCCGTCGGGCGTGACCAGCGTCGAGAAGCGCGCCGTGCGTGACGCGGCCCTCAAGGCGGGGGCCAAGGACGCCTACCTGATCGAGGAGCCGCTGGCGGCGGCCATCGGGGCGAACGTGCCGATCGCCGGCCCCTCCGGGAACATGATCATCGACATCGGCGGCGGCACCAGCGAGATCGCGGTGATCGCGCTGGGCGGGATCGTGGTCAGCCAATCGGTCCGCGTCGGCGGGAACCGATTCGACGAGGCGATCGCCAACTACATCCGCCGCAAGTACAACCTCATGATCGGCGACCGAACCGCCGAAGAGGTGAAGATCGCCATCGGCTCCGCCCTGCCGATGGATGAGCCGATGACCATGGAGGTGAAGGGCCGCGACATGATCGCCGGCCTGCCACGCACCATCCCGATCACCTCCACCGAGATCACCGAGGCCATCGAGCAGCCGCTCCAGCAGGTCATCACCGCGGTGCGCAACGTCCTGGAGCAGACGCCACCCGAGCTGTCCAGCGACATCATCGACAAGGGCATGGTCATGTCCGGCGGCGGCTCGCTGCTGCGCAACCTGGACACGATGCTGACCCAGGTCACCGGCATTCCGTGCCACGTGGCCGAGAACGCGCTGAACTCGGTGGCCGTCGGCACGGGGCTTGCCCTCGAGCATTTCGGAACGTTCCGCAAGAGCCTGGTGAGCAGCTCGTGAACTCGAATCCCGTGACGGCCCACCGGTGACGGCCCAGGCGCCGACGGCCGCGCAGGGCGCAGCCGCAGCGGGCGCCATCGAGGCGACCCGAGAGCGGACCGGCGCTCCGCCGTCACAGGCCAAGGCGTTCGCCGACTTCCACATCCACACCCGCTTCAGTCGCGATTCGATCCTGTCCGAGGAGAAGTTCGTCCGCATGGCCCTGGAGCGCGGCCTCACCCACGTGGCCGTCACCAACCACAACAACGTGGAAGGAGCGGTCGCAGTCCGCGACAAGGTGGCGGAGCTGGGCCTGACGGACAGGCTGACGGTCATCCTGGGCGAGGAGGTCTCGACCGCCGACGGCGAGGTGGTCGGTGTCTTCCTGCAGCGGACCATCCCACGCGGCCTCTCCGCCGACGAGACGGCCGATGCCATCCACGAGCAGGGCGGCCTGGTGTCGATCCCGCATCCCTACGACCCGTTCCGCAAGTCGCACATCCGCGAGGAGCCGCTGATCGGCGCTGCTGGAGGCCGGCAAGGTCGACATGATCGAGGTCTTCAACAGCCGGGTGACGCTGCAGCGCCACAACCTGGAGGCCGCCGAGCTGGCCGCGCGCTACAAGGTCCCGGGGATCGCCTGCTCGGACAGCCACTCCTCGTTCGAGATCGCCATGAGCTTCAATGCGCTGCCCGTCTTCGAGAACGCGGACGGGCTGCGCGCAGGCCCTGCCCGATGAACGAGTGGCACGGCAGCCGCTCCACGGTCTTCATCCACCTCACCACGCGCTGGGCGGTGTGGAGCAACATGGTGCGCAGCTGGATGGGCCAGGAGACCGCCGCGGCGCCAGTCCTCGGCCCCGAGTCACCACAGACGGTGGAGGAGGAACCGATCGAGCGGCCAACCCCCGCCGAGCTGCCGGATCCTGACGATCCAGAGGCGTCGAGTGACCGAGGGTAAGCCCCCGCCCGACGACGAGGCGCCCGCCGCCCGCGCCACGCCGCATGGCCACCCGGAGCACCCGACCGGACCGCACGAGCACGGCCACTCCTACTACGAGCTCGACGAGTTCCTGGACGCGCCGCCCGAGGAGGCGATCTGCCGAGGCCGAGGTCAGCCTCCAGCGGCGCCTGCTCAACTGGCGGACCATCGGCTCGCATCATCTTCGCGCTGGTCCTGGTCTTCCTCCTGTTCCGCGTCGTCCTGAATGTCGACTTCAGCACGACCGTGGAAGTGGTCAGGTCCGCCAACCCGGCCCTGCTGCTGGCAGCCTTCGTCGTCTATTACCTGACGTTCCCGCTCCGCAGCCTGCGATGGTGGGTGGTGCTGCGCAATGTCGGCACGCCGCGTGAAGTACCGCGACGCGACCGAGATCCTGTTCCTGAGCTGGTTCGTGAATTGCCTGGTGCCGGCCAAGCTGGGCGACCTGTACCGGGCCTACCTGCTGCGCGCCGACCTACGCTGCCTCCGTCTCCCGTACGGTGGGCACGATCTTCCTGGAGCGCGTCTCGGACCTCGTCATCATCCTGGCCATGGCGCTGGCCGCCGGATTCTGGAGCTTCCGCGGACGAAATCGGCCAGAGGTCGACGCGTTGTTCCTCGCCGCGTTCGTCGTCGTGAGCCTCTTGGTCATCTTCATCGTGGTGCTGCGCTTCGCACGGTCAGCGGCTGACGCGGTACCTGCCATCGCGCATCGCCGAGCTGTACGAGCGCTTCCACGAAGGCAGCACCGGCGCCCTGCGGCCGAGCGTCCTGCTGCAGGTTGGTGCGGTCACCGCCGCCGTCTGGTTGCTGGAGGGCGCCCGCGTCCTGTTCGTCATCAGCGCCCTGGACCTGCCGGACGTGCGAGATCGGCATCACGTCCGCGATCTTCGTTGCGCTGTGTGCGTCGCTCCTGACGGCCATCCCGCTCACGCCGGGCGGCATTGGCTTCGTGCAGGGAGGGATCGTCCTGGTGCTGACCCAGTTCTATGGCGTGCCGGCCGAGGAAGCCACGGCGGTGGCGCTGGTCGACTTCGTGATCAGCACGCTGAGCGTGATCGTTATCGGTGGCGTGCTCTACGCCTTCTCAGGCAAGGTCCGCCAGGCGCACGGGAGCCCCAGCCTGGCCTGATTCACGCGGCCGATGGAGCGGCCTCCAGCCGGACCGCTGCGCATCGGTACCTTTGGGTCATTGGAACGCAGGGCTGGCGACTGCGATCCTGCGGTTGCTCGGACGCACCACCGGAGCCCTTTCGCGGTGAGCGTCCGGCGCACGGACGTAGGTGCATGACGCTTCAGACGCCGCGATCCTTCAACAGTTGGCTGCGAGGCCAGCTGAGGGAGAAGAAGATGAGCCAACGGCAGCTTGCGCTGCAGTCGGGCGTCGACCATTCGACGATCTCGAGGCTCATCAAGGGTGACCGCATGCCGTCGCTGGGCACCGCCACCAAGCTGGCGCGTGGCCTGCGCGAGATCCACGACGAGGGCGAAGGACCGGCCTACTTCGCGAGCCAATCGGGCCGGCAGACGCTGCCCACCGCGCGCGTCGAGTACGCGCTCCGCGGCGACGATTCGCTGACCGAGGCAGACGTGCGCGAGCTCATGCAGGCCTACATCTCGGTCCGCAGCCGCCGGCAGCGCGAGAACGGTCAGTCATCGCCGAAGGCGGCAATGGTGGGACCGGCGATCCCTACGAGATGGCGGGGGCCGGCCGCCGCTCCTGAACACATCGTCCATACCTGAGGCCCGGGCACCTGTCCGCCCGGGCCTTTCTCATGTCCGGTGGCCGCGCGCGGCGGGCCGGGTGTCAAGGCCGATGCCGGTGCGTGTTGAGCGACGCGACGTGCGGAAGGCCTTCGGCGGGAGCTCCGGCAGGGTGGCGGCACCGTCGTACAGCATCCGTGCCCGACGCATGTTGACCGCGTCGTAGCCCTCGTCCACGCCGGGCGTCTCCATCATGAACGCGGTCTCGGCCGCCAGCCGCGGGTCACGCAGGAATGACCGCCAAGCCTTCCGGACCGATCTTCCCCGCGCCCAAGTGCTCGTGCCGGTCATTGCGGCTGCCGAGCTCTGATCGTGAGTCGTTGAGGTGCACCAGCGCCAGCCGGTCCAGGCCGATGAGCCTGTCGAACCGATCCAACACATCGGTTGCGCCGCTCGCGCGTCGAGATGTCGTGGCCGGCGCCCCACAGGTGCGCCGTATCGAGGCAGAACGCGAGCCGGGCACTCAACGACGGGTCGACGCCGTCGAGGATGGCCGCCAGGTCCTCGATCCGGGAGCCGATGTTGTCACCGCCGCCCGACGAGTTCTCGAGGACCAGCATCACGCCGGGTGGCGACTCCGCCAGGACGGCGCAGACGTTGTCGATGATCCGGCGGATGCCCGCCTCGCGACCCCCGCCTCGATGCGACCCGATGTGGGTGTTCACGTACCGCGCGCCGAAGGCCGGGGCACGCCGCATCTCGTAGAGCAGGCCCTCGCGGCTCTGCGTGGCGAACGGTTCGGCACTGCCGGCCAGGTTGATCAGGTAGCTGGCGTGAATGGCGATCGGGGCGATGTCATGGGCGTCGATGTAGGCGACGAAATCCGGTGCGCGCGCTGGCGGCTCGGGCCGTCGCCGCCAGGCTGTGGGGTTGTCGCTGAAGATCTGCAGGGCGGTTGCGCCGATCATGCCGCGCCCGCCGGGCGGCCTTCATCAGCCCGGTCGCCACGCCAAGGTGGATTCCGACGCGGGGAGCGCCGTCTGGCCAGGTGAGCCGCCGGCGCGGCTCGGGGCGTGTTGCTACTCGCGGCACGGCTCGAAACCTAGCAGCCCCGCCGCTACCGAGTGCGCCGCGACGGTGCCGGGCCGCCCCGATGGTCCTGGGACCCGGGTTGCCAGCCGTCAACGGCGATTCCTATGCGTAAGCGAACTCGACCGCCACAGACCTCTCCCAGCCGCCCAGCCAGCGGCGTGACATTGGTCCCGGCCGGTCCTATACCGAATCCCTCCACTGCCAGGACTCAGGCCCGTGGGCCGTCCCTTTGGGGGGAATCGTGGCGGGGCCTTCCGCAGCACCGGGAGGCCCCGTCGCCATGCTTGCCACCCTGTGACGGATTGCCGGCCTGAGATGGCATGCGCCCCGAGCGGGTACTGTGCACGTACCGAAGCATGGGGAGTCTCCGGTGTCGAACGTACCGCTACCACGGCTACCCTGGTGGGCCTGGGCTATCGCCTTCGGGTCGGTCGCAGCCGTGATCAATCTCGTCACCGACCCGCTGCCCGTCGTCGATGCTGGCTTTGTCGTGTCGGTGTTCCTGGTGAACATCGGCATGTGGCTGGTGATCTGCGGCGCCGTCGCGCTCCTGATATGGCTCGTCAGCCGACTGGTCGGTAGGACGGACTAGCCGGTCTGATGCCCGCGCACGGCTGCGGCACGTGCTAGCGTGCGGCCATGCCGACCGATGCGGATGAGGATGTATCGCTCGAGGCGGGCGAAGGTCGCCGAGCCGATCTGATGACGATCGGGCTGCTGGTGTTCTTCATCGGCATCCTGGTGGTCGTTGCCGCCCTGTTGATCCTGCCGCTCATCTTCCCGAGCTGATCAGCGGCGATCCCCTACCACGGGCTCGATCAGCCCCGACGTCCCGTCGCGACGCCGGTAGACGACGCAGATCCGTTCGTTCTCCGCGTTCAGGAAGACGAAGAACGCATGCCCCAGCTCCTCCATGCGGGTGATCGCGTCCTCCTCGAACATCGGCACCATGTCGAAGCGCTTGATGCGCACGACCGATGACCCGGCCTCGTCGGCCTCGGCGGTCCCACCATCGTCCGCCAGGCTGCCGTCGGCTTCGCGAACCAGGACGGTGCGAGCCTCGTCATGCTCGCGCTCGCGCACCCGGCGCGGCCGCGTCTTGCTGCGGATGACCTGCCGCTCCAGCTTGTCCAGCAGGGTGTCGATGGCGGCGATCGGGTTCGGGCCTGCGGCCGCTGACCGGATCACGCTGCCGTTCGAGAGAAGCGTGACCTCCGCGACGTATGAGGCATCGATGGCGTGCGAGGCATGAGCGATGAGCTCCACGGATGCTTCTGACTCGGGATGCGCAACGCGATCCAGGCGACGCAGCTTCCGGTCGATCTGCGCCCGCGTGCCCTCAGCGAGCTCGAGGTTCCGTGCCTTGACCGTAGTCTTCACGTGGCCCCCTCACCGTGCTGAGGCCTAACGGTAGCACCCGCATCGCGACCGGACTATGGCCGGCGTCAAACCTCGCGTGCCACGGCAAAGCCGAACACGTGCGCGGCTCCCGCATCGCGCAGCACGGCCGCACACGCCTCCAGCGTGGCGGAGGTGGTCAGGATGTCGTCGACCAGGATCACCATCGGCGGAGCGCGCGCGTCCGGTTTCACCGCGAAGGCATCCCGCAGGTTCCGCAGTCGGGCGGCACGGTCGAGCCGATGTTGGCGGGTCGTCGCCCGCCGGCGGAGAAGGAGATCCGCGGTGGGCAGGCGCGCGATGCGCGCGAGGCCGGCCGCCAGCAGGCCAGCCTGGTTGTAGCCGCGCTCGCGGAGACGCTGCGGGTGGATGGGCACCGGCACCAGGACCGGCGAACCGGCCAACGCCGCCAGGTCGCCGAAGCGGCCCGCGGCTCGCTCCACCAACGGGCGGGCCACGCGTGCGGCGCTGCCGTACTTGAGTGCGGCCAACGCCTTGCGGAGCGTGCCTTCATAGGCAAAGGCGGCCACAGCGAGCTCGAGCGCTTCGCCGACCACCACGCCGGGATCGGGCAGCCAGGAATCGGTCGGCAGGTGCGGCCGGCGGCCGCAGGCCGGCCACGCATGTCCGGCACAGCGTGGCCCCGTACCGACCGCAGCCGGCGCAGGCCGCGGGCAGGACGACATCAAGGCAGCCCACGCACAGGAGCGTGCAATGACGGGGCTTATCCGCCGCTTACCGACGCCTTACCGCTCCTCCAGCTGCAGCTGATCACCCACGACGGTCCCGCTCTTCGCAGCTGCTCCGGCTGGCAGTTCCAGGCAGTCGTGGCCGCCGTTGGCCCGCATGACCATGCGCCACGGCGCCATGTCCGGCACCACCCGCGTCACGCGGCGCGCCGTGTCCAGGAAGACAAGGTCGATGGGGTAGCGCATGAAGGTGGTATCGATCGTGGTGGCGCCAGGCAGCAGCAGCCCTTCGCCGGGCTGCAGGCGTGGCAGGAGGTGCAATCCGAAGATGCGCTGCCTCATGCCGCGGGCGATCCGGCACTCCTCGGCGACCACGGTACCGCGGGCTGGATTGGTGACGCGGGCGGATCCGTATCGGGCCATGGGCAGTCCGGATGCTATCAGCGCCGGGATGCGGCACGCCCCCGGTCCAAGACTGAGGACCGAGGGCGGGGCACGCCGCCGGGGAAGCGACCTATGGCAGGCTCAGCGGATGAGCTGGGTCGCCAGTGGGGCTCCAGCGAAACCTGGGGACTCGGTGCCGACCGGTCCGGGGAAGATGACCTGGCGCAGGATCCCCGTGATGTTCTTCGATCCGCTGATGTGGGTGATCTGGAAGCCCGCGAAACCGATGATGTGGTAGTAGCCGTTGGAGCCAGTGCCATCGGCTTGGTCCCAGATCGGGACGAACCCGACCTTCCCGGTGGAGATGTAGTAATCGACACCCGCGGTGCTGTCGCTGATGCTTACCTTGTTGCCGGGCAGGCTTCCGATGTCGTCGCCGCTGCCGGGCAGGCCGACTTCGGTGCAGCAGCCGTAGGTATTCGGCGGGACAGGCGGGTCGGCTCCCAGGTTGCCCCACTCATCCTCCAGGAACGGCGTGTTCTCCTCGCAGCCGGGGGCAGGGGACGTCTGGCCGAGGCCATAGACGTTGCCGAAGTCATCGATGCTGTCGCCGCAGCCGAACTTCAGCCAGCCGAAGCCACCAGGGACGTTGAGCTCCCCCTCGGTCAGGTTGACCTCCGTGCAACTGGCCGCGGGCGTTCCAGCGGGGCACAGATCGGCGCCTGCATATGTCTCCTCCGAGACGCCGATGGGAAGGATGCTACCTGGCGGTGGACCGCCTACTCGCCACCCGCCGCGAGCTGTGGCATCAGCCTGGGTGGACCACTGCGAGACCCCGAACAGGCCGGCGAAGAACGGCTGCCAGGACTTCGTGGTCTTGACGGTGACGCCTGCAGTGCCAGCCGGGATCGTGCCGGTGCCCACGTAAGCGAGCTGGTTGCCCTCGATATCCACGTACCGAGGACCGTCCGGCGCACCATAGGTCACCGCTGGCAGGTGGTTGGCGGTGACCGTGGTGTTGATTGACGCGACCACGTTGGCATCCGAGCCATTCGTCAGATCGCCGGACACGAACGAGGCGATGACGCGAGCGCCCGCCAGGGCAGCCAGGTCCGCACCGTTCTGCGCAACCCGGCGCTGAGCCAGGCCAAAGCCGCCGTCCAGGATCAGCCCAGTGATCATCAGCATGACAACGATGGCAAATGCCGAGATGACAAGAACCTGCCCGCGCTCCTGCCGATGTTCGAGTTGGGCTTCCATTTCCCTGATGACCTCTCAGTTGATGATCATGGTTGCGGCACCGTGCCGAACCACATTGCCGACGAGCCCGCCGATGACCGGCGTGATCGGTTGATACAGGTAGACAACCCGGATCGAGACTTCGTTGCCTGGTGTCTTGCTGTTGCACGAGTTGCCCGTCCACAGGCCCGTGGGCTCGTTTCCGGGAGAGTCGCAGCTGATATTCAGGTCCGTGATCGACCCGCCAAGCCCGGCGACCATGCGATTCGCCGCTGCGATGGCGTCGTTTCTCAGGGTCGTCACGTCCGCCGGACAGACAGGGCCCTCCACCTTGCCGCACGAGGTGTTGGTGGAGCCCATCCAGCTGGCCTCTACGGCCGCCTGGCGGGCGGCCTCGCGGGCCGCCTGCGACAGGATGTGGTCGGTGATCACGAATCGACCGAGGTCGATGATGCCGAAGATCAGGAGCAGGAAGATGGGCAGGATCAGGGCGAACTCGACCAGGGCCTGGCCGCGATCGTTCTGCTTGGTGCGTCGTCGAAGAATCATGGCTACTGGACGATGATTACGGCGCCGAAGCACGGCTGACTGGTGAAGGCTCCCAGCGACTGCTGCTTAGCCTTCTTGCCGGGGTTCACATTGTTCGTCATGTTGCCGGCCTGGAACCCCGCGTCGGTCCACAAGGGCATGACCTGAGCGCTGGGCACCCCGCCATGACTCAGATAGTCCGGCACCGTGCATTGCGTCGCAGGAGTCGGGCTCGGCGACCCGGTCGGGCTCGGCGAGGGTTCCGGGGTGCAAGTGGGGCACGGCGACGGTGAGGCGGACGGCGTCGGCGACGGTGTGGGCGTGGGAGTCGGAGTCGGGATCGGGCCGCTGCCATTCGGCGGCACCATGAAGAAGCCGGTGGACTCCGCGCCGATGGCGAAGCCCGGGAACAGGCCGTTCATGAGCGGGGTGAAGAAGCTGAAGGGTTCGCTCACATACACGGTGATGGTTGAACCCAGGCCGGCCACGAAGGCGGTGCTGCACGGGACTGCGACGCCGTTGTCGGCGCGCTGGCAGGTCACGTCGACGTCCAACGTTCCCTCACCGCGCTGCTGCTGGACGTTCGTCTCCTGGTTGGCGCGCAGGGTGATACCGCCGGAATCGTTGGGGTTGAACGCCGCGTACGCGGCAGCCTCGCGGGACGCATTCGTGATCTGGATCCACGAGAACATGACGCGACCGAAGTCGATGGCGCCAAGCACGACGAGGAGCAGGACGGGCAGCAGGATCGCGAACTCGACCAGACCCTGGCCGCGAACGCTCGCATCCTTTCCTGACTTGCGTCGAAACACGCGGTGATCCCTCAGCTGTAGCAATTTGACCTGACGACATGGTGTCGATGACACCTTGCCCGCCACCTTGCAGGCTGGGATCGGCGGTCCTGTTCTACAACCGTACCTTCGTACGGCCTAAGCACGCTCCGCTTCGGCGACGCGCAGATCGGCGTCGTCCAAAGCCGCTTCGGCCGGGAGCGTGAGGGTCACCGTCGTGCCGACGCCCAGCCGGCTGGTGATCTCGATGTCGCCGCCCATGGCGCGCATCAGTCCATGCGCGGCATAGAGCCCCACCCCGCTCCCGTCGGGAACCAGCCGCCGCGCGTGGTCGGAGCGGTAGAACTGCTCGAACGAGCGGTGGGCAGTTTCGGTGTCCATGCCCATGCCGTCATCCCGGATGCTGATCTCCCCCATGGTGCCGGGACCGTCAGGCGCCGGCCTGGAACCGAGCGAGATCTCGACTGCGCCGCCGTTCGGGCTGTACTTCGTCGCGTTGTCCAGGACGGCCCACAGGACCTGCTCCAGCCGATCCGGATCACCGACCATCAGCAACTCCGCTCCGTTGCGGTGGAGCGTCATCTCACGATCGGGGCGCAGAGCGTCCCAGGTCCGGCTGATAAGCGGCTCGGCCTTGAACACCTCCTGCCTGGGAGTGAGCGACCCAGCCTCAAGGCGTGAGACGGTCAACAGCTGGCTCACCATCCTGCGGAGCCGATCGGCCTGGTGCGCGATGGTGTCGAGGTCGGCCTGCATGTCGCGCGCCGGCCTGCCCGCGCAGCTCGTCGGCCAGCGCTCGAATGCTGGTCAGCGGCGTCTGCAGGTCGTGGGTGACGCTGCGCAGGAAGTCGGTCTGGATGGCCGCCATGCGGTTGAGCTTGTCCGCCTGGGCCTGGACCCGGCCGTACAGCAGGGCGTGATCGATGGCGGTGGCGGCGTGCTGTCCCAAGAGGCTCAGCAACCCCAGCTCGGCCGGTGATGGCTCGGCGCGGCCCTCCCAGGGCGCCATCAGCACCGCGCTGAAGTCCTGGCCGGCGGCGACATCGACCACCACGAACGCGCCCCACGGCCCCACGGCATGCCACGCTCCGGTCGTGGCGGCATCATCGGCTCGCTCGAGCGTGGACGCCCAGCGATGGACGTCGGATACGGGTTGGAGCTCGGCCTCCGGTCCGCGACGTAGACCCCGGGTGCCAGCGCGTCGGCGTCGGCGGCGCCAAGCACCACCAGGAACCAGGTTGGGTCCCCGGTCAGACGGGATGCGGCGACGGCCATCGAGCGCGCGACCGCACCGGCGTCCTCGGTGATCGGAGCCGCACGCACCATGTCCGCCAGCCATCCGATCTGGCGGTTCCGCTCGTCGAGCGTGTCGGCCATGCGGCGTTCTGCCGATGACAGGCCGGCATCCGCGTCCGCCTGGCCGGTCAGTCCCGCGCTCGGCCAGTGTCAGCAGCGCCCTCGCCTCACCCAGCAGGCGCCGTCCGAAGAGCAGCGTGACCAGGGTCGCGAAACGACAGTCAGCAGGACCGCGATCAGCAGGACCGTCCCGGCGCCGTAGCCTCGCTCGGCCAGCCACTCGCCGGCGACGAAGTCGGCAATCGCGAACAGGATGAGCGGTGGCAGCGCCACCACCAGGAGCGCCACGAACAGGCGGGTGCCGCTGCGCAGGTCCATCGTCAGTCGGCGAGCGCGCGGGCGTCGCCATCGACCGATGCGAGCCGGTAGCCCAGCCCGCGCTCGGTCAAAAGGAACTGCGGATTGTCGGCGTCGAGCTCGAGCTTTCGTCGGAGGCGGCGCACGCTGACCCACACGTAGGACGGATCGGCGCCATCGGCATCCGACCAGACCCGATCGAGCAGCACCTCAGTGGGCACTGTCCGGTCCAGTGAGCCGATCAGCACCTGCAGGAGCCGCACCTCGGTGCGGGTGAGAGAGTGGGTGCCCGCCAGCGTCACCACCTTGCGGCCGCTCAGGTCGATCTGGAGATCGCCGCCGGCCAAGGTGAGCTGTCCGACCCCGGCGGTCGCCCGGCGGAGGACCCGATTCACCCGCGCCACCAGCTCATCGGGATCGAACGGCTTGGTGATGTAGTCCTCCGCGTAATCCTCCAACGCTCGCACCTTGGATTCGGACGCGTCGACGGCGGACAGGACGATGATCGGCAGGTCGGCGATGCGTTTCACGCGCCGGCACAGCTCGAAGCCATCCATGCCGGGCATCATCAGGTCCACCACCAGCAGGGTCGGCCAGGAGCCGCTCCAGAGCCGCCAGCGCGGCGTTGCCGGAAGAGGCGGTGCGTACGTCCATCCCCTCGCGCGTGAGGCGGCGCGAGAGGACGGACAGGAGGGTTAGGTCGTCGTCGACCAGCAGGATCGCCGGCCGCATCGCCGGCACCATGTCAGATGCCGATGCCACCCATGACGGTGACGATGGCCGGCCCCAGGATCACGATGAAGATCGTGGGGAAGATGCAGCCCACCATGGGGAACAGCATCTTGACCGGGGCCTTGGCGGCCGCTTCCTCGGCCCGCTGACGGCGCTCGATGCGCAGCTGCTGCGACTGAATCTGGAGCACCTTGGCGATCGGCACACCCAGCTGCTCCGCCTGGACGATGGCGCCGATGAAGTTCGAGACGGGCTGAGCGTCCGCGCGCGCCACGACGTCGCGCAGTGCATCGCGGCGGGTGCGGCCCATCCGGATCTCGGCGAGCGCCTGTCGGAACTCGTTGACCAGTGGGCCTTCCATCTTCTCGACGACCTTGGCCAATGCGGCGTCGAAGCCGAGGCCGGCCTCCACCGAGATGGTCAGCAGGTCCAGGGCGTCCGGCAGCTGCAGGACCATGCCCATGGAGCGCGCCCGGATGCGACGCCCGAGCCAGAACTCGGGGCCGATGAAGCCGATGCCCGCGCCACCCAGCACGAAGATGAAGCCCAGTACGGGACCGCCCGATGATGAGGCCAAGGAAGAAGCCCAGGATTGCGCCAACGATGGCGAACAGGACCTTGACGCCCATCCAGTCAGCGCCACGCAGGCCGCCCGGATAGCCGGCCTTCTCCAGCTTTGCATCCGTACGGGCAATCATCCCGCCCTGGTCTCCGCGGCTGCCGACTCGCGACAGGCGCTTGATCGTCGGCCGCATCACCCGCTCGAAGAACGGCTGCTGCAGCTCGTACTCCTCGAGCGTCTTGGGCTGGACGACCAGCTGCTCGAGGCGCGTCTGAACGGCGTCCTTCGGCGGGCGGGAGTTGAGGCCAATGGTGACCAGCAGGACGGCGGCGGCCGCCAGGCCGGCGATGATGAATTCGATACCCATTGGACTACACCTTGATGTCGACGATGCGGCGGATCAGCAGATACCCGATGGCCATGCTGATGAGGCCGATGATCAGGAAGACGACGCCCGCCGGCAGGCCCAAGATCTCCGGTGGGTTGTTGAGCATTCGCCCGATGTAGCTTGGGCTGATGATGAACAGGATGCCCGCCAGGCCAACCGGCAGCAGCGTGATGACGTACCCGCTGTAGCGCTGCATGGCGGTCAGCGTGTTGATCTCGCCGACGATTCGGATGCGCTCGCGGATGGTGTAGGCGATCGAGTCAAGGACGGTCGCCAGGTTGCCGCCGACCTGGCTCTGGATGTTGATGGCGGTGACCATCAGCTCCAGGTCCTCGGAGTCCACGCGGCGAACCAGGTTGTTCAGGGCCGGTTGCAGCGCCAGGCCCAGGCTCATCTCGCGTACCACGCGCTCGAACTCCTCGCGAGATCGGCGGCCGGCCCTCGCGGGTGACGCAGCTCCAGGCCCTGCAGGAACGATGAACCGGCCCTCAGCGAGTTGGCCAGCAGCGTGATGGTGTCCGGCAGCTGATCGCCGAACAGCTTGACGCGCTTCGCCTGCCGCCTGCGAAGGTAGAAACGCGGGAAGAAGATGCCGATCACGAACATCACGGCCAGCGTGATCGGATGCTGCAGGGCCGAGAAGACAATGCCGAGGATGAAGGATGCCGCCACGAACACGAAGGGCGAGGCGATCCACAGCGCCACGAACTCCGCCGGTCGGAGCTTCAGGTCCGCCCGCGCGATCTCGGTCGCCAGGCGCTCTGTTGCGCCCTGCCGCTCGATCACGCTCGACAGGCCGGCCATGACCGCCGAGTCCTTCACCTCGTCGCCCTCGGCACTCGTGTCGCCGCCGGAGCGCGCGTAGCGCTGCAGGCGCTCGGCAACGCCACCCGAGCCGCCGCTCATCGAGATACCGACCGCGATGAGGAGAACGGCCGCGGCGGCGAGCCCGGCAATCAGGAGCGGCAACATCGTGCTTTGCTGAGCCTCCTAGAACGGCGAGCCGAAGACGTTCGGGGGCAGGTGGATGCCTGCCACTTCGAACTTCTCGACAAACTTGGGGCGGATCCCGGTCGGCCGCAGCTTGCCATGGATCTTGCCTTCGACCACGTCCGTCTGCTCGAAGACGAAGATGTCCTGCATGACGATAACGTCGCCCTCCATTCCCTGCACCTCGGTGATGTTCACGATCTTGCGTGAACCATCCTTGAGGCGGTTCTGGTGGACGATCAGGTCGACGGCCGATGCGATCTGCTCGCGGATGGCCTTCAGCGGCAGGTCCATGCCGGCCATCAGCACCATGGTCTCGAGACGGGACAGCATGTCGCGTGGCGTGTTGGCGTGGCCGGTCGACATGCTGCCGTCGTGGCCGGTGTTCATGGCCTGCAGCATGTCCAGCGCCTCGGCGGAACGGCACTCCCCGACCACGATGCGGTCGGGGCGCATGCGCAGGGCGTTGCGCACCAGCTCGCGGATCGGGACTGCGCCCTTGCCCTCGATGTTGGCGGGGCGGGCCTCCAGCGTCACCACGTGCTCCTGGCGGAGCTGCAGCTCGGCCGCATCCTCGATGGTCACGATCCGCTCGTCGTCGGGGATGAACGAGGAGAGGATGTTCAGCATCGTGGTCTTGCCGGAGCCGGTGCCGCCGGAGACGAAGATGTTGAGGCGGGCCTTCACGCAGGCCTCCAGGAACTCGAACATCTCCGGGGTGGCCGTGCCGAAGCGCACCAGGTCCTCGACCGTGAACGGCGTGGCCGAGAACTTTCGAATGGTGAGCACCGGTCCCACCAGCGACAGCGGCGGGATGATGGCGTTCACGCGGGAGCCATCGGCCAGGCGGGCGTCCACCATGGGGCTCGACTCGTCGATGCGACGGCCGATGGGCGCGATGATTCGCTGGATGATCCTCATCACGTGCTCGTCGTTCTGGAACGTCACGTTGGTGAGCTCCAGGCGACCCTCACGCTCGATGTAGACCTGCTGCGGCCCGTTGACCATGACTTCCGTGATGGTCTCGTCCCGCAGGAGCGGCTCCATTGGGCCAAGGCCCAGGATCTCGTCGGTGATCTGCTCCAGCATCCGCACGCGCTCGGCGCGGGTGAGAGCCAGACCCTCTTCGTCGGCGATCTTGCCGAACAGCTCCTCGATCTGGCGCCGAACCTCGACCTGATTGGTCAGGTCAAGCTTCGGATCCAGCTCGTTGATCAGCCGGTTCTGGACGCGGAACTTCGCCTCCCGGAACGACTCCCGGGCAGGAAGCGAGCCGAGGAACGGTCGCCCGGTTGCGGGCGCGCCCCCTCCCGGCGCGGGCGGAGTCGGCGCTCCCGGCCTCGGGGCCGGCGCCTGCGACTCGGGCACGGCAGGAACGTTCGTCCCCTCGCCCTCTGCGGCGGGCCGGGCCCGCTCGATCCTCTTCAGTAGTGACATGACCTCAGATCCTTCCCCTTAACGGCGTGCGAAGAGTCCCCGCTTGTTTGGCGTGTCCTTGGCAGCGATGGCGTCGCCTGCGAGCGTTCGAGCGAGCTTGGTGATGTCGCGCGACAGCGCGCCATCCGGATGAGATACGACGAACGGCACTCCCCGATTCACCGCCAGGACGGCCAGCCGGCCGTCGGAGACGATCATTCCGTCGATCGAGCGGCGGATGGAGGCCTCCACATCGGCGATGCGGATGCCCTGGGCGCTATCGGCTCGGTTCACGACCAGTCGGATCTTCGACCGGTCGTATTCCAGCTGGTCGGCCACCTCCAGGAAGAGTCGAACGTTCTTGATGGTCGTGATCTCGAGTGCGGTGAGGACCACGATCTGGTCCGCCGCATCCATGATCGCCAACGAATGATCGTTCAGGGCCGATGGGAGGTCTACCACCACGAAGTCATGGCTCTCCCGCAGGAAGTCCACCATCCGGCGCAGGTAGGCAGGCGTCACCAGGTCCGCGCCTTCTGGCGACGGTGGCGCCAGCAGGACGCGGATGCCGGTCGAGTGGTCGATGACCACCGAATTGGTGATGTCGCGGTCCGGCTCTCCACCGTCGACGGCGTCGAGCATGGACCGGTTCTTCGGGATTCAGGTTCAGGAGGACACCGACGTCGCCGAACTGCAGGTTGGCGTCGACCAGGCAGACCCGGCCGTTCGTCTCACGCTGCAGGGCCAGCGCCAGGTTGGTGGCGATGGTGGTGCGCCCGGCGCCACCCTTCGGCGAGAAGACGCCGATGATCTGATGGTCCTCAAGGTCTGACGCATCCAGTGGCGCGGCCACCGGAACGGCCGGCATGGCCGTTGTCACCTGCTCGCGGCGAACCAGCTCACGCTCGTAGACCTGCCGGATGCTGGTCGAGAACTCGTCGGCCGAGAACGGCTTGACCAGGAACTCGCGCGCACCGGCGGAGATGGATCGCTTCAGCTGCTCCGCCTCGCCGTGGACGCTCATCATGATGATCGGCGAGGTGGGGAGGCGCTGCGAGATGATCTCGGCAGCCGCCACCCCGTCCATGCCGGGCATGTTGATGTCCATGATCACGATGTCCGGGCGAAGCTCCATGGCCTTGGTGATCGCTTCCTCGCCGGAGCCGGCATCGCCGGCCACGTCGATCCCCTCCTCGAAGCTCAGGAGCTTCGTGAGGTGATCGCGCGTCTCCGGGATGTCGTCGACGATCAGGACCTTGATCACGTGAATGGGACCTCGCTCGGTAAGCCGTGCAGCGTGCGCGACTAGTTGTTGTTGCCGCCGCCGCCCGGCCGCGGGGCCTGGGTGGCAAGCACGATGATGTCGGGGACCGGCACGCCGTACTCCTCGACCAGGAGGTTCAGCGTGATGCCGGTAGTGGCCGGATCCTCGACGCCCTCCTCGGTGTCCACGGCGCGTCGGAGCACTGCCGTCAGTGCACCAACCTCGTTGAGGTCGCGCTGCGCGAACTTGATCAGCTCCGCGTCCTGGTCGCTGCCGGCGAAGACGATGATCACGCTGTCGATCTGCGCTGGCGCAGGCTCTCCCTCGGCCGCGCTCGCGCTGGGCGTGCCCGTCACGGGCGTCGAAGCTCGCGTCTGGCTCACGTACAGCACGCGGCGATCCTGGATGATCGTCTTGACCGTCCGAACGTTGCTCAAGCCCGGTGACCGCCTCGTAGCGGGCAGGCGCGTCCTGGTTGTCCTGCTGCTCGGCGACGGAGTCAGCGGTCTGCTGGATGGGCGTCACGTCCTGGGCGATGACGATGTCGATGTGATCGCCAGCCTTGAGAAGGAAGTCCAGGCCGGTGACGCGATCGACCTGGAAGGCGATCGCCTTTTCGCCGGCTTGTAGCTGCTCGCCGGGGCCGATCGGACCGCCAGCGGTCAAGCCGGCCTTCTCCCGGGTGATCTGCTCGCCCGCCTCGATCGGCACCAGGGCAAGCGTGCCGGTCAGGAGCGACGTGGCGCCGATGCGCGTCTGCTCGACGGCATCTGCCGCCACCACTTCCTCTTGGGCCAGCTCCGGCGTAACCGGATCGCCAATGGCGATGTCATTGATTGCCACGAGGACGGTGACGTCGGTTGTCGTACCGCTGGGTCCGCCGTCGCTCGGTCCTGGTTCAGCAGGATCACGATTCCAACGAAGGCCAGGACGGCGAGCAGCACCCCAACCAGGATGACCAGACGATTGGATCGCTTCACGGAGACTTCCTCGTAACGAATGAAAAAGGTGCCCAGATGAGTCGCGAAGACATGCAGGCGTTGTGACTGCGGTCAACAGTCTACGTTCGTGATCGCGCATCCTGTACCGGACTTGTGGACTAGTCCCATTGACGCAGGGCGACCACCGCGAGGCTCTGATAGCGAGCCCTCCGACGCGTCCGAAATCCGCATCCCAGACAGCATCGAAGCCCCCGCCATATGACGGGGGCTTCGATGAGTCGTTCGACTCCTGGCAGGACCTAGGCGGTCTGCAGGTTCTCGCCGACGTTCTGGAAAATCTCGGAGACGAGCGGGCCGAGGAAGAGCAGGGCCACGATCACGATGATCGCGATGAGGGCCAGAAGCAGACCGTACTCGACGAGCGTCTGACCGTCCTCATCCTCACGCCGGAAACGGGCAAGAAGAGTGCTGATGAACGAAACCATTCCGGTGCGGTACCTCCTTTCTTGGAGATTTGCTCGGCAGCGTAAGAACCGCATCGCGCCATTCCAATGGCCCGATCGTCCCAGGCAGCCCGGGCGGGGACGTACCTTGGGGGCTGATTTGCGCGTTGTCAAGAGGAGCGAGCAAGCGTTTGGGCGTTCTGTCGACGAGATTTGATAGCCCGGCGTTTCACTGAACGCGAGCTGTTTCGCCGCATACGGAGAAGCCCCCGCCATATGACGGGGGCTTCGATGAGTCGTGCGACTCCTGGCAGGACCTAGGCGGTCTGCAGGTTCTCGCCGACGTTCTGGAAAATCTCACTGACGATGGGGCCGAGGAAGAGCAGGGCCACGATCACGATGATCGCGATCAGGGCCAGAAGCAGGCCGTACTCGACGAGCGTCTGGCCGTCCTCATCCTCACGCCGGAAGCGGGCAAGAAAAGTGCTGATGAACGAAACCATTCCGGTGCGGGACCTCCTTTCCTCGAGATTTGTCCGCGGAGCGTATGGCTCGCCCGGCTGGCGGCCTATCGCCCATTGGTCCCGACACAGCAATCCGCGCCACGTACCTTGGACTGGCATTCTCGGCCTGCCCGCGGGGAGGTGATCACGCCTTCGGCTTGACCGGCTCCCGTGCCCGAATCTCCCTGTCGATCTCGGCGCGGAACCGTGCGCCGGACGCATGCCGTTGGAGCCAGCGCAGGTAGTCCAGGTCGCGGCGCGCGATCTGCGCCACGGTGAGCCCTTCGTAGCGTCCGAAGTCCAGCGGCCGCCCGGCGAGGTCCGGCGCGTAGGGCTTGCCCGCCGCCGACGGCGTTGCCGCTTCCTTTGAGGCGAGTCCGCCCCGCCCGTCCCGCAGCTCGCGGTCGTAGGCCTGGCGAAGCTCGACGGTGCGGACCTTGCCATAGGCGGCGTTCAGCTCGGCCATCCGGCGCGCACTGGCGGACGTCGCGGAGCGATCCGGGTGGTACATCGCGGCCAGGACGCGGAAGGCCGCCTGGATCACCTGCTGCTCGGCCCGGGGATGGACCTGCAGCACTTCGTAGGCGTCGCGGTTGGAACCCATCGGGCCAGATGATAGGTCGGCGGCCCAAGGACGCCGGTGACGGTCGCGGCCGTGGCGCCGGACAAAGTGAGGGAGCCGTGCCTGCTGCGACACGGCTCCCACACCGGAGGAGGAGACCCGAGGCAGCTACCGGCTCGCGATCCGGGAACTTCCTCGATTTGGATGAACGTTGCCGAGATACCTCAACAACGTGGGGTGAGGCTACGGGGCCTCCGAAGGGCCGGCCATGGCACGTCCGTACCAGCGCCGGGGATGACCTCCGGAGGCCCGACCGGGGAGGCTCAGTCCTCCGGGATCTTGATCCAGCCCTGGCGCATCGCATAGACGACGGCCTGGGTGCGGTCGTTGACGGACAGCTTCCGCAGGATGGAGCTCATGTGGTTCTTGACGGTCTGCTCGCTGATCGACAGGGCGTAGGCGACCTGCTTGTTGGTCATGCCCTGCGCGATGTTGTCCAGGATCTCCACCTCGCGGGGTGAGAGCGGGGCGAAGATGGGCTGGGCATCGGCGCCGTAGACGGCCAGCTCGCGGAACTCCTTGAGGACGCGCGAGGCGACGGCCGGCTTGCTGAACACCTTGTCATTGATCAGGTACTCACCGGACCGCACGCGGCGGATGATGGCGATCAGGTCGGTCGGATCGATGTCCTTCAGGACGTAGGCGGCCGCGCCGGCCTTGATGGCTTCGAACAGCTGATCCTCGTCGTCGTTCGGCGCCAGCACGATCACGCCGGTGTGCGGCAGCTCGCGCTTGATGCGCTGCGTCGTCTCGATGCCGTTCGGGGCCGGGAGCGACAGGTCCATCAGGATGACGTCGGGCGTCAGCTCCTCGACCACGGCGATCGCCTCACGACCGCTGCCGGCCTCGCCGACCACCTCGATGTCGTTCTCCAGCTCGAGGATGTTGCGAACCCCTCGCCGGAACAGGGTGTGGCCGTCGACGATGACGACCCGGGTCTTGGATCCGGCCGCCCGTCGGTCGCCGCCGCGCCGCCGCTCCTGGGTCTGGGTTTCCTCCACCTGCGCCTCCTCCTGGCCTGGCTGGGTCTGCTCGTCGGTCTGTGGTTCGGTCTTGGTCGTGGTTGTGGTCACCATGGTCGTCCTCCGAGTACTCACTCGTTCAGCGTTTTCGACTCAGTGCTCCGGGAGGCGCAGCAGGATCCGCGTCCCCTCCCCCTGTCGCGACTCGATGCGGACCGATGCGTTCATCAGCTCCGCCCGTTCGCGCATGAAATGCAGCCCGAAGTTGTGGCTGGCAGCCGATGCCAGCCGCATCACGTCGAAGCCGCGCCCGTTGTCCCCAATGACGAGCTGGCCGTTCTCCATCCCGATCCGCACCTCGGTCGCCGCCGAGTGCTTGCGGACGTTCTGGAGGGCCTCCTGCGTGATGCGCAGGACCGATGCCTTCTCGTCCGGCGTCAGCCGCCCGTCGATGCCATTGACCGACACGTCGACGGCGATGCCGCTCCGAGCTGCGAACGTCTTGCCGGTCTCGGCCAGGGCCTGGGCCAGCCCCACGTCGACGGCCGGCGGCCGCAGCTCGGTGATGAATGCCCGGACCTCGTCCAGGCCGTCCCTCAGCATGTTGCGCAGGAATGCCAGCTCGGCATGCGCCGTCCGTGGCGATCCCTCGATGACGCGATCCAGGTACTCGACCTGGAAGATCGCGCTGGTCAGCACCTGGGCCGGTCCGTCGTGGACCTCCTCGGCCAGGCGCTGCCGCTCGGCCTCCTGCGCCTGGATGATCCGCAGCGACCCGGTGTCGTGCGCATCGGTGGCGCTCAGGCTGGGCTCGTCGACCTCCGCATCGGGGCTGGCCAGGTAGCTGGCCACCAGCTCGAGCTGACGAGCCGCGGTGTCCAGCCGCTTGAGCCGGGCCTGCAGGGCGCCGAGCTGACGGCCGATGTCATCGTGGCGTGCCCGCAGCCGCTCGGTGGCGGCCGTCGAAGTCCGGCTGGGGGTGGTGGTCGTTGGCGGGCTCTCGACGCGGGCCCGCAGCCGCATCCAGTCCTCGAGCTGCTCGCGATACTCCCCCCGGAAACGGTCGGCGAGATCGCGAACGCGCCGCGCATCCCGGCGGACCGTATCGGTCGCCTGGGCGTGGATGCGCTCGAACTGGATGGCCGGCGCGCCGGCCGCTGCGGTCTTCGGCAAAGCCACGTGCGTCCTTCAGTACCGGGTCCGGCGTAGTACCGGACCTCGACCCATCCTGTCGGCGCAAGTTGCTCACGGTCAACAGTACTAAGGGCGCCGGAAGTACTACTCCACGCGGTAGACACGCACGCCGGGCGCTTCGAAGGCCGGTTCCGCAGGCAGGAAATCGGGATGCGCACCGGTCGCGTCGGTGCCCGCCGCGCCATCCCATAGGCCCAGTGGGTCCCGAGACTGACCCGGCCGCAGGGTGACCACCACCCACTGCGCGTCATAGGCGTCGACCACCTGGCCGATGACCGAGTAGGGATCGAACGGCGGCGCCACGCCGGGATTCCCTGTCAGGAAGTGGAGGGCGGACGGGTCGTAGGCGAGGACGCGATCACCGGTCGCACCCTGGTCCCGCAGGTAGCCCGCCGCGAGCGCGAGGCGGTCATGTGCCGCGTTCCACTGGCCGAGGAGGACGGCGGAGCCGATGAGCGACAGGGCGCCGGCACCCACCAGTCCCGCCACCAGCAGGAACCGATGGGTGGCCGGCCGGCGCAGGAACGGCCACCATCGGCCACCGGCGGTGGCCATGCCTGGCAGCGAGGCGACCGCGAGCGGCAGCGCGAATGGCAGCCAGGCGGCGGCGGAGTGGTAGAAGGCCCCCATCGGCGCGTGGAAGGTGAAGACCAGGCCCATCGCGACGAAGACGACGATGAAGTAGATGAGGAAGGGGGCCAGCTCGCGGCGTCGGCGCTCCGTCCAGAGTCCCCAGCCCAGCGGCAGGATGAACAGGCCGCCCATCAGCACCGCGACGCGGCCCACCAGCTCGCCCCAGGCCGCCAGCTTCGAACCGACCACGGTGCCAACGCCCGCCGCGAAGTAGCTGGCAGGCGTCGGCTCGTGGCCGATGGAGAACTGCTCGTTGTAGGTGGTGATCCACAGGGTGTGGCCACCGGCGGAGGGGAACGGCGCCCCGAACACCGCCAGGTCGCGCGCCAGCCACGGCGCCAGCACCAGCAGAAAGGCCGCGGCTGACCCTGCGCCGGCCAGCACCGATCGCTCCGCCGGCCGGACCCACCACGCGACGGCCGGGGCCACGGCGAGGAGCAGGCCATCGACGCGGGTCAGGGTGGCCACGCCGGCCAGCGCGCCGGATGCCACCAGCCACCACGTCGCGCGCGGCGCGCTCACCGAGCGGATGGCGCACCAGATGGCGCCCGCCCCGGCCGCGCCGAACACGGCGGTGTTGTTGACCTGTGGATACAGGATCAGGAACGGCCCCGCGAAGAGGGCGAGCAGCCCGGCCGCCCAGGCCACGCGCCGCGACCGCCACAGCTCCCAGCCCACGAAGGCGGTGAACGGCACCAACGCGGCCGACAGCAGCACGAACGGAAGCTGGGCCGCCCGCCAGCTGCCGAGCAGCGGCTCGAAGGCGGCGATCGAGGCTGCCGCCACGATGGAGGTGAGCGGCATCCAGTGGCCGTTGCTCGGGACCGGCAGCATCGGATCGGCGGGCAGGCCGCCGCCGACCTCCAGGAAGCTCCACAGCGCCGGCGCGGTGAAACCGTGCCCATCGGCCAGCTGCTGGGCGACCATGAGGTAGTAGGCCGGATCGGTATACGGCGGGTAGTCCACCAGCCAGGCGGCCGCGATCCGCGCGAGCAGGGCAAGGCCGAACAGGACCAGCAGGTCGCGCCGGCTCACCTGCGACCCCAGATGACGGCGGTCGAGTCCTCGTACTCACGCTCCCACAGCGGCGATTCGTCCAACCAGCGCGCCAGCCGCCAATCGGGCGGCAGCACGGCGTGGTCGATCCCGTAGCGGTCCAGGATCACCTGTGGGTCGCCCTGCAGGCCGATGACCGAGACGTACATCCGCAGGAGGTCGTCCCCGTAGAGGTCCGCCCGGCCATCCATGAAGATCGGCTTGTCCGGCCGATGCTGCCCGATGTAGCCGCCCCACTCGTAGCGATTGAAGATCCGTGCGCCGGGCTCGTTCGCATCCATCCAGGCCACGGCGCCCACCGGGAGCTTGCTCGCCACCTCACGTTCCGCGGCGGCCGGATACACCCTGGCGAGGGCGATGCCAACGCCAAGCACGGCGACGACGGCGACCAAGAGCACGTTCAGGCTGCCGAGCCGGCCGCCCCGCGGCCTCGAGAGCCTTTCGAGAGCCGGCGACAGGCGCCGGCCGAGGGATGAGTCCGAGATGATGGGAGAGAGGACGACCGCCGCGATGGCTCCGCCGATCGGCCCAAGGATCAGGAGGAACCGGATCGCCTGGAAGGCCATGACGGTCAGTCCCACCAGGATCAGCGCATCGGCGATTCGCAGGCGGCGCCGGCCAACGATCAGGACCGGCAGGACGAGGACGACCACGAATCCGGCCAGGAGCTGTCCGAACAGGTTGTCCAGGCTGGCTGGATACCACTCGAGGACGTATTGGCTCAGCGCCTGCATGCCAATCGTGTCGAATGGGTAGCGGTAGAGGTCGACCCCATTCGGGTTGATCACCAGCGCGGCGGCGCTGACCACGAGTGCCAGGCCCAGATCGCGGAGAGCGCGCCAGTCGAGCGGCTGCCCGTCCGGCGTCCGAGCCAGGAGCCTGTCGGCGGCCTCCCCGACCAGGACGGCGCCACCGAACAGGAACACGAGCACCCACCCCGCGTGCAGGTTGGCCCAGGCGACGGTGATGAGGGGAAGGCCAAAGAGCCAGCGGCGCCGGGGATCCACCATGTATCGCCACAGGACCCACACCACGGCCGCCGCAAGCACGAGATCGAGCACCTGCACGCGAACGCCCAGGACCGGGCCGGCCAGGACCAGGCCCACGCTCAGCCAGGCGATCCGGCTCGCCCAGCCGATCTGCCTGACGCGGAGGGCAATGGACCGCCACAGGATCCAGAAGGCAAGCACCGTCAGGCCGCCAAACAAGAAGGACAGTCCCGTTCTGCCCCACGGGCCGAGGTCATTGCCGAGCGCCAGGATGACGTTGGTGAGCCAGTCCTGGCTGGTCCAGGGACGACCGGCAGCGACGATGCTCCACGAATCGGTCCGGGAAATCGCCCCGGTGCGCAGCACCTCCTCGCCGGCGCGGATGTGCCACCACGCGTCGCCGTCGATGAGCGGCGCGGTCGCTCGCGGCAGAACGGTGGCCACGAAGAAGCCAACGACGGCGGCGGTGGCGGCGGCTACGCGGACAGTCACGCGACGCCTAGGGTTCCTGGACCATGCATTGCTCCTCTGCCGCGTGCCTTCGTCGCGGGGCCGCAGTCTACGGTGGCGCGCATGAATGATCCGGGGTACTTCAGTCTCATGTCGGTGCTTGGGCGCACCGACTAGACTCGCGGCCGATGTCCTCCACCACCTCGGCGGCTGCGCCCCAGCAGGCCTCCGCAGAGAACGCCACCGATCGCGCCGCCGCGCGCCTGGCGCGGCTCCCCACGCCGTTCTGGATCTTCACGCTGACGCTGGCTGGGATTCTCGTCGGCATCACGGTCGCCAAGGGCGTGCAGGATCCCGACTTCTTCTGGCACGTGACCGCCGGCCAGTGGATCGCGGAGCACGGCCGAGTGCCGAACACCGATCCCTTCTCGTTCACCTGGGCCGGCCGGCCATGGACGCCCCACGAGTGGCTGTCGGAGGTGCTCATGTACTGGCTGGTGACCGGGGTGGGACGAACGGGGGCGCTCTTCGTCTTCGGACTCTTCCCGGCCGCCATCGTGATCAGCCAGGGCCTGATGCTGTCGCGCCAGGGCGTCAGCCTGCGGGCGTTCGCCCTGCCGGCGGTCTTGATCGGTCTGGTCATCACACCGTTTGTCACGGTCCGGCCGCAGGCCATCTCCTGGCTATTGCTGTCGCTGCTGATCTGGTTCCTGCTCGAGCTGCGCCCGGACAGACCGTGGAGAGCCCTCTGGCTGGTCCCGTTCTTCGTGCTGTGGGCGAACCTGCACGGCGTGTACGTGATCGGCCTTGGGGTGGTGGCGACGTACTGCCTCTTCACCATTCTTGGGCGGACGCCCATGAGCCAGGCGAAACGCCCAATGGCCATTGCCGCCATCGGTTGCGTCCTGGCCTCGGCGGTGACCCCAGCCGGGCCGATCGGCATCCTCTACCCGTTCCGCTACGTGGAGCTGTCCGATTGGGGCCTCGCCAACATCCAGGAGTGGCAGTCGCCCTCGTTCCACGAGCCCAGGCTGTGGGCCTTCCTCGTGTTGATCGGGTGGGTGGGCCTGAACGGTGGTCGCAACACGCCGGGATGGCTGGTCATGCTGTCCTGGGTGGGTGTGGCGCTGGGCCTGGTCGCCTTGCGCAACGTGCCGATCACCGCGGTCTTCTGCCTGCCGACGCTGGCGTTGGGCATGGAGGCACGGCTGCGCGAGCGCGCTGCCCAACGGGCGCGCGAACCGCGGCAGTCTTCCTCGTCGGTGCAGCTTGGTCGGCGGATGCTGGAGATCGGCGCCGCCGTCATCATCGTCATCGGAGCCATGATCGTGCTGGTCCCGCGCGGCGTGGGTGACGAGACCACCGCCAATATCGACAGGCGCTTTCCGGTCCAGGGCGTCGCGATGCTCAAGGACATTGATCCGGATGCGCGCGTGCTGACCGACTATGGCTGGGGTGGCTTTGTCATCCACGAGCTCTATCCGTCCGGCGGCCGCGTTTTCGTGGATGGTCGCAACGATATGTACGACCAGCAGGTGCTGGAGGACTACGACCACATCAAGAACGCCGACCCCGGGTGGGAGGCACTCGCCGACCGCTACGGCGTCGAGGCACATGCTGCTGATGGAGGAAGCAACCGTCACCCGCGGTCCGGCCGCGGATGCCGGCTGGTGCGAGCAGTATCGCGACGAGAACGAGGTGCTCCTTCTCCGCACCTGCCCCTAAGCCCGGTTCCGGATGACGGCCACCGATCTTCCCAGACCACAATCTGGGGCAATGCTGCACGCCGTCTTCCTGGTGGCCCTCTCCCTCCTGCTGCTGGCGCCTGGCCTGCTCAGCGGACCTTCCCTGGACGCTGCCGTCTTCATGCAGGTCGCCGAGCGGATGCGCGATGGCGCGACCCTTTACGCGGGGATCTGGGACCACAAGCCGCCGGGGATCTACCTCCTGCTATCGGCCGGCCAGACCCTGCTGCCATTCCTCTCGGCCTGGGCGGTGAGCTGGCTCCTCTCCGTTGCCGCCACCGCGGGAACGGGTTGGGTGGTGCTCACCATCTGCCGCGGGCTGGGCACGACCCGGGGCGCGTCGCTGGTCGCCGGAGCGACCTGCGTGGTCGTGATGGGCGAGTTCCTGCTCTCCCTTGGCGGCGGATTGACCGAGCCGATGGCGGCCCTCCCACTTGCGCTCGCCTTGCTCGCGGCCCTGTCGGCCTTTCCTGCAGTCGGTCTGGGCCGCGCCGTGTGGATCGGTGCGCTGCTGGGCGTCAGCCTCCTGCTCTCCGTCCAGGCGGCAGCGGGCATTGCGGCCGTCGGCGGGCTGGTCTGGATGCGGGGCGGCAACCGGATCGTCGGCCTGGCCGCCCTGCTCTCGGGAATCGCGGCCGTCCTGCTGGCCGTCGGCGCATGGCTCGGCATGAGCGGCGCTCTGCCGGCCGCCTTCGATGCGGTCGTGACCTACAACGGCGCGTACCGCGCTGTCGCCGCAGCGACCGGGGGGACGCTCAGCGGCCCGGTCATCGCCTGGACCTTGCTGGCTCTGCTGTTCGTGGTGGTCCCCGTGGTCTATGGCACCCGCGCCGGCATGGGGCAGGTGGCCGTGACACGCCAGGCAACGCTCGCGTGCCTCGTGTGGCTGGCGCTGGGGCTGCTGTCGTTCGTGATCCAGGGGCGCTTCCTGGCGCATTACGCCATCCCGCTGGCGGTACCGCTCGGCGTGCTCAGCGGCATGGGCATCGACGCCTGGTCGGAGCGCGCTCGGGGAGGCCGGCCGGCGCTCTTTGCACCGATCCTGCTGACGTTGGCGATCTCCAGCGTGGCGGCGGTGGCGGCGGGCGCCATGGAGTTCGAGCCCATCCAGCGTGACCGGGAGCGCGGCCAGGCGGCGGCCGAGGTCATCGGTCCCGCTTCGAGGACGGACGCCAGGATCTGGGCGTGGGGCAATGAACCGGTGGTGTATTTCGAGGCCGATCGACTGTCGGCCACGCGGTTCTGCTACCTCTACCCGCTCGTCACGCCTGGCTATGCCACACCCGAGCTGGTGGACGAGACGCTCCAGGAGCTCCGCAACGAGCCACCGCAGTTCGTGGTGGACGTCGGCTCACCGGCAGTCGGCGAGCCGGGCTTCCAGGAGTTGCTGATGGACCGGCCTCTTGCATCGGACGGTCGCGACGTTGACCTGCTGGAACCCCTCCGCGAATTCGTGGCCGAGAACTACGACGAGCTCACGGTGGCGGATGGCTGGGTGATCTACGAGCTGCGAGGCTCCGAGGCCGCTCGCGTCCCGACCGGCAGCTCGCACCTCCGCCGCTGAGCGACGCGCCGGTAGACCGCCTCGCCGATTGCTGCGATCGGCTGCAGGCGCAGCACGGGCGCCCAGAGGTAGCTGACCGGCAGGACTTCGGCCACTCCGGTGACTGCGGCGAAGCCCCCGCGCACCTCCCCGCTCGGGAGCAGCATCTGGAGCGCGCGCGCCGCGGCATCCTCGTTGATGGGCAGGCCGGCTGACGCCAGCTGCGAACGTGGAACGAACCGCAGCGCGTGCATCCAATCCAGCCGCCGGAACCAGCGGACCCAGGTGGCGCAGAAGCCACATCCGTCGTCCCACACCACCACCCGTCCCTCCGGCACGACGTTCAGGAAGAGCAGGTACAGGGGCAGCATCAGGAGCGAGAAGACGAACAGCGGACCGGTGGGCACCAGCCAGCCGGCGATGAAGAGGTGCAGGCCCAGCCCGACCACCAGGGCGGCCGGACGCCAGCGCGGCACCCAGAGGGCGAACGCCAGGAAGGCCTCGCTGCAGATGGCCAGCAACGAGAGGATCAACATCGGTTCCAGGGAGCGCCAGGCCGCGGGCAGCGCCAGCAGGCCGTCCCGGCGCAGGTATGCCGCCACCACCGACCCGGAGAGGAAGTCCGGGTTCAGCTTCGCCAATGCGGCGAAGCCGTAGACGATGCTGACCTGCGCGCAGAGCAGCCAGACCGGCCACCCCGGCACCCAGTCGCGCCCACCGGCCCGCCGCGCATCGAGCGACAGCGCGGCGCCACTCTCGGCCACCGTCAGCAGGGCGGCCACCGGCAGCATCAGGTAGAGGTGGTTGCTGTAGGTCTGCTGGTCGCTCAGCAGCGTCCCCGCCAGCGCCACGGTGAGCATTGCGCCCCCGGCCCGCGTCTGCCAGCCCACCATCAACATGACGCCGCCAACCAGCCACAGGCCGATCAGCAGCCATGCCATCGGCTCGGACACCCGCGGCGCGAACGGCAGGAGCGGCGCATGAATGACCGATGGGTTGGTCAGCCGCAGCAGCGTCTCGGCCGAGTTCGGCAGCTCCAGCAGGATCGCCACCGCGGCGCCGATGCGGGCCAGGGCCAGCGGCCTGGCCGGCGCCTCGCTGTTGGCAATGGCGAAGAGCGGACGCATCAGCGGCACGCGATCAGCTCCGGCTCGTCACCGTCATCGGCCTGGATCCTGACCGCGGGCGCACCGGTTGCGTCGCAGAGGCCCGTGCGCAGGACGGCGACGTAGTCGATCTCCGCCCGTTGCACGGCGAACAGCGCATCAAGGTCCACCGGCTGCTCACTGCCGTCGGCAGCGACGGTCCACGCGCGCGGCACGTCCGGCAGGGCCGAGTACATCTGCCACGCGAAGCGCCCAGGGCGTGGCCCGAAGAGGGCCACCACGGGCACCGCAACCTGGACCAGCAGGAACGCGACGATGACGACGCTGACCGCCAGCGTCCGTCGATCAGGCCGTTCGCACACGGCGGCGGATCCCGGAGAGGGCGGGAATGGGCCGGCGCACGTTCCGAGCGCTGGCGATGAGGGCCGGCACGGCCAGGAGCAGCGTGGCGTCGTACAGGTTGGGCGCGCGGCTGCCAAACGGATATGACCCACAGGTCGAAGAACAGGATCGGCAGCCAGAGGATGGCGGCGACCCCCAGCCCGATTCCCACCGATCGCCAGTCGCGTCGCCAGGCGTGGACGCCCAGCAGCAGCAGCGTCACTGGCTTCAGCGACGCCGTCACACCAATGACCCACGGGCCGGCGCGCGTCGGCGCGGCATAGACCAGGACCGCCACCAGCAGCGGCTGCACGTTCCCCCAGCCGGCCGTGCGGTACAGGAGTCCCCCCAGCAACAGCGCCAGCACGATCCCGGCCCACGAATGGCGGAGCGGCAAGACCGCCGCGACCATCGAGGCCAGCAGGACCGCCGCCCACGCGATCTCCACGGGCCGCAGCGGGAGCGCCGTGAACGGAATCCAGGCGAACGCAAACCACGGCGCGTACAGATAGAGGTCGGATGGATCGGAGGCGGCGATGTACAGCGGCGCGCCATCCAGCAGGCGTTGGGCGGCGTTGAGGTAGGCGTGAACGTCGTCGAACTCCCAGTTGGCGGTGACCAGGATGAAGTTGGCCGCCGTGTAGATGCTGCAGACGAACAGGCTGATGAGGACGGCCAGGCTACGGCTCGTCAGCGCGGGCGACTTGAACATGGGCTCACCCCCGCGATGCCAGCTGCTCATGGACATGCACCTTCGCAGAGTATTGTCTGCCCGCGTATGCGCCGTTCGTCATGGCCTGCACGTTCCCCGCAAAGCCGGCTGCGAATGGCCGTGGTCGTCGGTGCGCTCGCCACCCTCATCGGGCTGACCTCCTACGCGCTGTTGACCTACGCGCTGTCGCGGCACGTCGGCGTGGACGTGGCGGCCTACTGGAACGCAGCGGAACGCCTGCGCGACGGTCAGCCGTTGTATGTCGCAGGCCCGCCTAATGCGTCTGATCTGTACCGATACGCCCCTTGGTTCGCGGTCGCGTGGATCCCCCTGACCTACCTGCCGCACGACGCGGTGGTCGCCGCCTGGGTGGGCCTGATGATCGCCGCCGCCCTGGCCTCCACGGTGCCGCTCCTGTGGCGCGGACCCACCGGGCTGGGCCGCGTTCGCGGTCTTCCTGCCGATCCAGCTCCAGGGCGCAGTCTTCGGCAATGTGCAGCCGCTGCTGGTGCTGATGCTGATGTGGGCCGTCGAGCGGCGCTCCGGACCGTTCTGGATCGCGGTCGGGGCCTCGCTCAAGGCCACGCCCCTGGTGCTCGCGCTCGTGTACGCCGGGCGTGGAGAATGGCGCAAGGCCGGCTGGGCAGCGGCGTTCACCGGCGTGCTCGTCGCACCGATGCTGCTGTTTGACCTGTCGGCCTACCCGACCGGCCCGGGGCCGAATCAGATCAGCCTGGCGGGCGTGTCGCTCATTCCTGTTCGTGCCGATCGCGGCGCTGTCGCTGATCGCGACTTACTCGCTGGCGCGGACGCGCTATCGGCTGGCTGGCCGGCGCGGTCGCCATCCTCGCCACCACGCCGCGGCTGCTGACCTACCAGGCCGGCTACGCCCTGGTCGGCCTTCCGTTCGAGCTGCTGGCTGTGCGTCGCTCGTGCTGATCGTCCGACCGGCGACCCGGCCCCGGCAGCGTCGAGATGACGCGCACCGCCGTGCTCGGGGCCGGCGCCCTCGGCCTCACCGTCGCGTACCGCCTGGCGCAACGCGGCGACGAGGTCGTGCTGATCGAGCGCGAGGCGCTTCCCGGAGGGCTCGCCGCGGGATTCGAGATCGAGCCCGGCATGTGGCTGGACAAGTTCTATCACCACCTGTTCCGCGGCGACCGCCACGCGATCGGCCTCATCGAGGAGGTTGGGCTGGGCGACGACCTGCTCTGGCCGCGACCGCTGACGGTCACGCTCCGCGATGGCAAGATCCACCAGCTGGACTCGCCGGCCTCGCTGCTGCGCTTCGACCCGCTGCCGGTGATCGACCGCCTCCGCATGGGCGCCTGGCTGGCCTATCTCAAGGCGCTGCCCGGGCCGGATCGGCTGGAGGGCCACACCGCCGCCGACTGGATTCAACGCCGCATGGGCAGGGCCAGCTACGACGTCGTCTGGGGTCCGCTGCTGCACGGCAAGTTCGGCGCGCTGGCCGACGAGATCGCCATGCCCTGGTTCTGGGCGCGCGTCCATGACCGCACCGCCGAGCTCGGCTACCTGCGCGGCGGCTTCCAGCGCCTCTACAACCGGCTGGCGGAGCGGCTCACCGAGCTGGGAGCCGACCTGCGGTTCGGCACCGAAGTGCGCGAGGTCAGGACCGATGCGGCCGCGGGCGGCCTGACGGTGATCCCAACGGACGGCAGGCCCATCCAGGTGGACCGGGTGGTCAGCACGCTGGCGGTGCGGCTCACCTGCCGGCTGGTGCCGGAGCTGCCCGATGACTATCGGTCCCGATACGAATGGGGCCGGGCCTATGGCGCGCACTGCCTGGTCCTGGCGCTCGACCGCCCGCTGACGGACAGCTATTGGATGAACGTGACCGATCCGGGCTTCCCGTTCATGGCGCTGGTCGAGCACACCAATTACATGGATCCGGCCGACTACGGCGGGAGACGGCTGGTCTACCTGGGCAACTACCGGCCGATGGACGATCCGCTGCTGCGCGCCAACACGGACGACGTGGTCGCCGAGTTCGCGCCGCACCTGGCGCGCGTCAACCCGGACTTCGAACGCAGCTGGATCACCCAGGCCTGGTCATTCGCCGCGCCGTTCGCGCAGCCGATCGTCACCGTCGACTACCGAGACCACATCCCGCCGTTCGAAACCCCCGTGCCCGGCCTGTGGGTGGCCAGCATGTTCCAGGTCTACCCGCACGACCGTGGGCAGAACTACTCGATCGACCTGGCTGAGCGCCTCGTCTCCAAGCTGACCAATGCGGCGAAGCCTGGATAGGGCCGAGGCTCGCGGAGGCTATTCTGGGCAGGCCCGATGTCCAAGCTGATCGACATCACCGTCCCACTTGCCCGCGGCATACCGACGTGGCCCGGCAGTACGGGCTTTCACGTCGACGAGACGCTCAGCTTCGCGCGCGGAGACGGCATGACCGTGTCCCGCATAGACCTCGATGTCCACACCGGGACGCACGTTGAGTCGGCGCTGCATTACGTGGAGGGCGGGGCAACCATCGAGACGGTGCCCCTGGAAGCATTCGTCGGACCGGCGACGGTGATCGACCTTCGAGGAGCGGACGCGATCGGGCCCGCCGAGCTCGACGCCGCAGGCATCGCGGAAGGCACCGAGCGATTGCTGCTGCGGACGCGGAACTCGGGTCTCTTGCAGCCCGGCGAGGACTTCCGAAGTGACTTCGTGGGGCTCACCGAGGACGGAGCGCGATGGATCGCCGCCCGCGGCCTTCGCCTGGTGGGGACCGACTACCTCTCCGTCCAGCGGTACGGCGACGAGCCCGAAACGCATCGCGTCCTGATGCGGGCCGACGTCGCGATCCTCGAAGGGCTCGATCTCACCGGGGTGGACCCCGGCGAGTACCGCCTGACCTGCCTTCCGCTCAAGCTGCACGCCACCGAGGCCGCCCCCGCGCGCGCGATCCTCGAACCGCTTGACTGAAGCGAACAGGTCGCGTTAGGGCCTGGCCGCCGGCTGTTCGGCGGCCGCTGGCTCGATACCGACCATCAGGTAGGTCACGTCGTAGACGAAGAGGCGCGGCAGCGAGACCACGACCGCGGTGGCGCCCGTCAGCCACCCCCACCGCGTCGGTGCCACCGCGAACGTGGCGCCCATGGCGATACCCACCACCGCGAAGTAAAGGATCGGAAAGCCGATCAGGGCACCTGCCTCACCGGCTGACACGGGATAGGCCGACAGGTCGTAAAGGAAGAGGGCCGGCAGCCAGAGCAGCGCCGTGATCGCTACCGTCGCGGCGAAGGCCAACCACTGCCGGCGTCCGGCGTACACCAGCGCCAGCAGGACGGGGAAGATCTTCAGCGACGCCGCCAGCGCTATCCAGAGCGGTCCGCTGCGCCGTTCCACGCCCAGGACAAGCGCCGCCACGATCAGCGGCTGAACGTTGCCGACCGCGCTGATGCCCACCAGGATCGGGCCGAAGAAGGCCACCAGGATCCAGGCGCGGAGCCTGACCAGTGGCCATAGGGCGAGCGCGGACGCCCCCAGCAGCACCGCCGACCAGAGCACCGCGGCCAGCCACTCCGGCAGGTAGGTCCATGGCACCGCCAGCCAGGCGAACCACGGCGCGTAGCGGTAGATCTCCGAGCCCTCGGCGGAGCTGAGCGGCGGATAGAGGGGCTCGCCCGCCCTCAGACGGAGGCCGGCCTGCCAGTACGCGTCCGCATCCGACAGGGTCCAAGCCGACACGGCGATGTACAGGTTGAAGATCCCGATGCCGATGATGACCCCGAGCGCGACAGTCCTGGCCAGCCGCTGCCCGGGCGGCAGCCTCATGTCGACGGGGAGCCCGCCTGCGCCGGTGCGGTGCCCGCCGCCGCCCCTTCCCGGAGGTGGACGCGGCCGGTGAGGAAGGCGGCGCCGTAGAGGACCGCCACCATGAGGAGCAGCGCCTGGTACCCGGTCAGCAGTGCGACGTACTCGAGCAGGCCACCCACCATGGCGCCCAGCAGGTTGGCGCCGAACGCCACGTTCGACTCTTCCACGTTGCGGAAGCGCTCGGCGAAGACCAGGTTGGCGATGAAGATGGGCGTGAACCAGACCACGACGGCCAACAGGAAGCGCGGCAGCATCTCGAGGCTCAGCAGGAACTCGACGGGCACCACCCAGGCGACCGCGATCGCCGCCAGCAGCGCCACGTACAGCAACGCGGGACGGGCCGGACGCCAGCGCCGAGCCACCTCGATCGCCGCCAGGACCGAGACCAGCACGCCCCCGAAGACGAGCGCGTTCACGAACCAGGTGGTCCCGAACAGCAGCGCGAACTGGACCACGCTCTTGGTCTCCAGCAGCAGGAACGCGGCGCCCATGAAGAACAGATCCACGTACTTCGCCATCGGCCGCATCGGTCCCGAGACCACGCGGACCAGGGCCACGGACGCGACCAGGATGAGCAGCAGGGTGATCAGGTAGATCTGCGGGATGGAGGGGGTCCGCAGGTACAGGAACGGGTAGTTGTCGGTCGCCGGCGAGGCGGCCGCCGCGGGATCGGTCACCTTCCACGTGGATTTGGCGGGACAGGTCACCGTCTCCGCCGAGGAAGCGACCGTCAGCACCGCCAGCCGGCCATTCCGCCCGAAGGTGTCCACGCAGGGCTCCCGCCCGTAGACCTCCTGGAGCGTCCCGGCCAGCCGGTCGACCAGCCAGTCTTCCCGGTAGAAGTTGTACATGGAGAACGCGCCACCCGGCTTCAGGTGGTCGCGCGCCGACTCCATCGCCTGCAGCGTGAACAGGTAGCTCTCCAGCCGCAGCGACGACTGCCCGCTGACCAGCGTCAGCGAATCGGGCAGCGCGAACAGGATCAGGTCGTATTTCTTATCGGTCTGCTCGAGAAAGGCCCGGCCGTCATTGATGTGGACCGATACGCGCGGATCCTGGTACGGGTGATCCGGATGCAGGTCGGCGCCGATCTGCTGCAGCTTCGGGTCGATCTCGACGGCGTCGATGTGTTTGGCGCCCTCGGACAGCGCGATCGCCACATCGGTCCCGGAGCCGGCGCCCACGATCAGGACGTCGTCCAGCGAGCCGACCTGCGCGCGCCGGTACGGCATGAAGTACTCGCGGTTCCGCCGCTCCCGCACCTCCACGGCCACCGCCGACTGGTGCGGGATGCCGTTGACGTCGATCTGGATCCCATCCGGCCTGCCGGGAATCTCGAATGCGGCGGTCTTGACCTTGTAGTACGGCGACCAGCTCCACTCGGGCACGATCGACTCGCGGCCCAGCATGAAGACGAGACCGATGAGCGCCACCGCCTGGAGGATCCGCACGTTCGGGCGGAGGAGGATCGCGAACAGGATGGCCGCGACGATGCCCCAGGCCACCGGCGGCGCCCAGGTGAAGGCGAGCGCGCTGAAGGCCGCGATGCCCAGGATGGAGCCGGCGATGTCGTAGCGGTACGCCTCCAGCGGCTCGAACTCGACGAAGGTCCGCGCCACACCCTCCGCGATCATGGCCATCACCCCGGCCACCGCCAGGAAGATGAAGGGCAGCGTGACCCAGATCGGCAGGCCGGAGGCGCCGAAGTGGCCGAAGTAGATGAGGTCGGAGCCTGAACGGTCGATCCGGACCGGGAAGATCAGGACCAGGCCGACCAGGAAGGTCAGCCCGACCGGGGCATACGGGAAGAGGTTGACCCTCGCCCGCCCGCGCAGGAAGCCGATGCCAATGCCCAGGAACGACCCCAGCAGCACGAAGTTGCTGAAGTACGACAGGTGGACCACGTTCGAGCCGGTCCAGCGGATGAGGGCCAGCTCGACGAAGAGCATCAGGCCACTGAGCAGGACCAGGCGCAGCGACTTCGGCACGGCGGACAGTCTAGGTGCGGATGCGCACCGACTGCATGGGCCGATCGTCCCGGACCACCTCTACGTCATCGACGCGACGTCAGGTGATCTGCGCTAGTGGATCGGCTTGGAAGCCGAGCCTCATGTTCCGCCCGAGGGCGCAGCGCGACCGCGACCGACCGCTCGGCGGGCTACGGCCTGGGCCGCACCGGATGTGAATGCCTTCACACCGAAGTACGCGACCAGCGCGTAGAGCAGACCACCGAGGGCATCCACGAGGTAGTGGTGCCCCAGATACATGATCGCGAACCAGACGACGCCCGCATATACCAGCATCAGCCACGACCAACGAGGCCAGTACTCGCGGAGGAATAGGTAGGCGAGGATCGGATATGCGGCGTGCAACGATGGGAACGCGGCCACCGGGTTGGCATTGATGTTCTGGTACGCCCAGCTGACGACGCCCATCCCCGTACGCAGCGTGACCTCGTGCCCAATGTCAACGATCGGCAGAGCTTCGCCGAATTGGCCGGCATATCGAGGCGGCGCCACCGGCATGAGAATGGCGGTGAAGAACTGGGCGAAGGACATCACCATCAGCGTGATGACGTACTGGTAGAACGCAGTGCGCCGCTTGACCCACAGCAGGAACGCCACGGTCAATGGCAGGACGAAGTGCGCCGCGTACACCGCCGCCATCGATATCTCGAGCGGCCCGATGCGGCCCGGCTCGTACAGCCACTCCTGCAGGGCTACCGGCGGCACGAGCCCAAAAGCGATGAAGCGCTCCAGCGAGATGATCGAGTCCGACTGGACTGTCGCGCCGAATTGGTAGGCGATGCCTCGCATGGCCTCCCACGCGAGGAAGATCAGAAGGAATGGAGCCCAATCGCGAATGAATGCCTTGCCTCGCCCGAGCATCACCGCGATGACACTCACAAACACGACAAATACGTCCGGACTCAGCGTCGATCGGCGCAGGACCATGAACAGGACGATGAAGGCGAGGTATCCAACAAGCAGGACCGTGGTGAACCGATTGAGGGCACGTCCTGCGCGGTCTGGGTCTCGTTCAATCAGTTGTGCGGTTGCGCCATCGGCAGCCAAGGGCCGCTCCTCGCAGTGGGACAGTGATACGGTGCCGCGAGCCTATGGATCTTATGAAGGCCGGTCAACGTACGTTGGCATCCCGGACTATCGACCCAGTCCGCGCCAAGACTGCGGAAGTGCAGCGCTTCGGCGGTTGGACGCTCCCTAGCTAGCCGATGCGCCGCCGCTCCAACATCCGCGGCGTTGTCGCTCTGGGCTGCTGGACCGGGTCAGCCTTGGTCTGGCTGATGTACCTGACCACACAGCATCTCTTCCCCGGGGAGACGTGGCTCCTCGATTGGCATGTTTACTCCGCCGGCGCAACCGATTTCGTGACGCGCGACCTGTACCGAGTGCCTCTCGAGTCTCCGTATCGGCTTCCGATAGACGCCTTCAACTACCCACCCCTCTCGGCCATCATGGTGCTGCCATTGCTGGCCCTGCCGGATGCAGTGGGCGGCGGCATCTTCGTCGTGGTGAATGTCCTGGCCATGGCGGGCACAACTGTCCTCACGGCGAAGATCCTTGGCGCTCGGCAGCCCTGGCTATGGGGTGGCATTGGATTCCTCGCCTACACCATCCACCCGTGGATGAGGCTCGCCTTCCTGGGCAACAACACGCCGCTCGTCCTATTCCTCGTCGCGGCGTTCGCGCACCAGCACCTTCAAGGTAGCGGTCGCCGAGCAGGACTCCTCCTCGGAGCGGCGATCGCGCTGAAGCTGTGGCCCCTGGCCTTATTCCCGCTCCTGCTACGCGAGCGCAAGTGGGAGACCTTGGGATGGTCCAGCCTTGTCGCCGCGGCCGTCGCCCTCGTCACCGTCGGGTGGCTCGGGCTCGACGTTCTGAGACCTGCCTGGGAAATGATGCAGGTCAGAGCGATCATCGAGCCGAACAACCCGGTGTTCTTTGTGAGCTGGCTGCGCGAAACGCAACCATGGTGGCCTTGGTGGGGAGGATTCCTCGTGGCGGCTCTGCTGGCGGCGATCCCGGCCCGAGGGCGGCTGGGGATCGCGCTTGGCACTCTCGGAGGCCTTGCGCTCGTGCCAAATCTGTGGCGCACCTACGTGCCTGCGCTGATCTTTGCCGGCCTCCTTGCCGGCGCGGACCTCCTCAAGTGGCTGCGTCGCGCGCGTGAAGAGAGGCTTGCCTCCGAGCGCCACCGCATCGATCCCGTTCCCGATGAAGCCATCGGCTACGAAGCCACCGGCCATGAATTGCACAAGACCTGTACCGATCTGGCCATGGTCGCTCATTGGTCTCATCACGATTCCACTGACGATCGCCGCTCTCGTCGTGTACGCAAAGGTGAGTGGCTTCACCCTCTTCGGGGACGCGGAGTGGTACGCGACCGCGCTCCCTCGGTTGTTCTCTGACGTTCCCCTCTATCCACCCGACAAGCTCAAGCCCCACGAACTCGCGCTCCCGCCCTACTGGAATCAGCCGCCGACGACGGCTCTGTTCTCGTTGCTCCTGCTACTCCCGGGCGAGCGATGGACCTGGGGGGCGATCATGGTCGCCTTCGTCCTGGTGGGACTGGGCATCCTGTGGCCTCGGGTTGGGCCTGGTGCCGTCTTCCTGCTCCTTCCCGTGCTGTTGGTGTGGCTACCCGTTCCGAGTGCGCTCGCCTGGGCCAACGTCAATGCGATGGTCTTCGGCCTTCTGGCGATCGCCTGGCGATTTCCCAGGGCGGCGGGTTGGGCGATCGGCGTGGCAGCAGCCGTGAAGCTCATCCCAATCCTTGGTGTCGCCTGGCTGCTTGGCAAGCGGGACTGGCGGGGTGCCGGAATTGCGGTCGCCATTTTCGTCGCCGCCATGGCGGTCATCGTCGCGTGGAAGGGACCGAGCACGTTGACTGACTTCGTTGTGCTTCGCCTCAATGAGTTCACGCCACCCGGCGATCGCCCCCGCTGGAATCCCGTCGAGCTGCTGAACCTTCCCGATTGGGTCGCTTACGCGGCCGCCGCTCTCATCGCCATCCTCGCGATTGCCCGCGCCAGCTTATCGCTCGCCATCATCGCGATGCTGGTCAGCGCCCCTGCACTCCATGCGCACTATTTGACGTGGCTCCTCATCCCGATCCTGGGGATATGGCTGCCTTGGATCATTCTCTGGCGGCAGGACAAGCGGGACGTCATTGCCCAACGCCCACAGGCTGCTACTCAAGGCGCCCCAGGCACAGTCAATCAACAGTGACCCGTTACGGCGACGCCAGCCTGCTCACGATCCCCGCGGACGGTAACGCTGCCACGGTATTGGCGCCCTATGAGCCATGCCAGACCAAGCACGACGATGAAGGCGAAGGTCGGCAGATCGTGGTCCCAAATGTTGTTGATGAGGCTGAGCCCCGCCAGGAGACCGAGGGCGACGGCCAGCGTCCCCCTGACCGGCAGCGCTACGAAGGCCACGGCCAGAACGGGTCCGATCCAGTCCGGCCAGCCCCACCAGTATCGGGCCCATGAAGTCCACAGGATGTCGTCGGGCACAGTGGGCAGCCATGCAGTCAGCGCGGCGATCATGGAAGGCAGCACGTCCCATCCCAGCCATGTGATCAGAATCACGCCCTGGATGATGATGACGCCCAATGCCCACCGCAGCTCTTGCCAGCGGCGCTCGCGCATAAGTAGGACACCGAGCAGGACGGGCCAGATCTTGATGCTGACTGCCGCGCCAAGCAGGATCCCCGCCGCCCGCTGATGACCCTCGATGTGCGCCCATGTGAACGCGACCGGAGCGCCAAAATCAGGTGGTTGACGTTTCCGAGCAGCAGGTGGCCGTCGAGATAGGGCTGCAGACCAAACACCACCATGGCGACGCCAACCCACAACCAGCCCCACGGCAGCCAGCGGCTAGCTAGGAGTGCCGATCCGGTGAGACAGCCCCACCCGATCAGCACCCAGACCGCGCCGCCTACCTCTCGGCCGAGTGGCAGCAGCGGGAGCGCGATTGCGGCACTGGCGGGCGGCATGTTGTAGACCGGCGTCGGCAACGGGATAGGGAACTGCGGCAGCGGCACGCGATACAAGTCGCGCTCGGCAAGGTCCTGAGCCCCGGCGTAGTACACGCTCCAGTCCCATAACACCCAATGTGGCGGATGCGGTTGGACCAGCGATAGCGCGATGGTGCTTAGGCTATGGCCCACGAACCACGACCAAGCGAGTATGCCGAGGCCGATCAGCAGGAGACCGCGCAGGGTTTGCGGCAGCGATGCCTCACCGGAGGTCCCGGCTTGGGTGAGAGCCCCCAGCGATGCCATGCGGGCATCCTACGACCGGCGGTCCACCAAAGGAGCGTGTTAGGTTTTCCGCTTAGCTGTCCGCGAGTGAAGGTTGAATTCGTCAATTTCTGACACCGGAAGAGGCAAAAGCACCTCATCGGACACAACTGGTCGACGCTCTGAGCAAGGCGTGATTGTGTTGCCAACGTTTAACGAGGCACTGAACCTTCCGCATTTGGTGCCCCGCCTGCTCGAGCAACCCGACGTTGACATCCTTATCGTTGACGATGGCTCACCAGACGGGACCGGGGACTTGGCGGAACAGCTGGCGCATGAGTACGCCCCAAGGGTCAGTGTCATTCACCGCGCCACCAAGTCTGGGCGTGGCGGCGCGGTCATGGCGGGATTCCGGGCTGCTCTGGATCGCGACTACGAGTGGTTCGGCGAGATGGATGCCGACCAGTCACATCAGCCTGAGGAGCTGCCAGCCCTCCGCGACGCTATCCGGCGCGCGGACATGGTGGTGGGCGCCCGCTACCTGCCGGGAGGCGAGATTCACGGCTGGCCGCGCCGGCGCCGTGTTTGGAGCCGCACATCAAACGCCATCATTCGAGGGACGTTGGGAGTGCCGATGCGGGACTTCACCAACGGCTATCGCCTGTACAGTCGTCGCGCGGTGGAAGTCCTGACATCGGCGAAACTGCACGAGACCGGCTACATCACCCTGTCGGAGTGGGCGTACACCATCCATCGGGCCGGTTTGATCATCAGCGAGGTCCCGACGGTCTTCATCAATCGGCGCCTGGGCGAGTCCAACATGTCTGCCTCCGAGGCAGTCGGGGCGGTCCGGGCGCTCATGCGCATGCGCGGGTGGCTTCCGCGATCTTGGAGTTGATGTGAGAGCACTGATCACGGGCGTTACGGCCAGGATGGCTCATATCTGGCGGAGTTCCTGCTCGAGCGCGACTACGAGGTGTTCGGGCTGGTTCGCAGCAGCAGTCTCGGAACGTTCGAGCGGATCGACCACCTCCTCGATCGGATCACCCTGATCGAGGGCGACATGCTCGATGACGGCTCGCTGGTCCGGGCGCTGAAGGCTTCACAACCCGACGAGGTCTACAACCTCGCGGCGCACAGTTTCGTCCAGCGATCCTTTGGACAACCGGTCTTCACGGCCGATGTGAATGCCCTTGGCGTCGCTCGCATCCTCGAGGCGATTCGCGAGACGAGCCCGTCTGTCCGCTTCTACCAGGCCTCGACATCGGAGATGTTCGGCAACACCAACCAGGCGTTCCAGAACGAGGACACACTGCTGGTCCCGGCCAGCCCATACGCGGTGGCCAAGGTGTTCGCCCACCTGTTCACCCAGAACTACCGTCGGGCGTACGGGCTCTTCGCGTGCTCGGGCATTCTGTTCAACCACGAGTCGCCGAGGCGAGGAATCCACTTCGTGACCAGGAAGGTTACGGACGGTGCCGCCCGGATCTCGCTGGGCATGGCGACGAAGGTCAAGCTTGGGAACCTCGATGCTCGTCGGGACTGGGGGTTTGCCGGTGATTACGTCCGAGCCATGTGGCTGATGTTGCAGCAGGACGCGCCGAATGACTTCGTCATCGCGACCGGTGTAAACCACTCGGTCAGAGAGCTGTGCGAGCTGGCGTTCGGCCTCGTCGATCTCGACTATCGCGATCACGTAGAGGTTGACGATGCCAACCTCCGGCCGAGCGACGTCCAGGACCTGCGGGGTGATGCGTCGCGCGCCCGCGAGATGCTCGGCTGGGAGCCGACGGTCCAGTTCGAGGAGCTCATTCGGATGATGGTGGACGCGGATGTAACCCGTCTGCAATCGACCATGGCGACAGCCGGTCAATCGAGCTAGTTCCGCATGCGCGCGCTGGTCATCGGCGCAGACGGTTTCGCCGGTCGGTGGTTGACGAAGCACCTCGCCGAAAGCGGTGATGTCGTCGTGGCCGGCGTCGGCCCGAACTTCGCTGGCCCCGATCCGGACGCCAATGAGGTAGTGCGCGTCGACGTCACCGATCCTCGCGCGCTGGACAACGCAATCCATAACGCCATGCCGGATGTCACCTACTACCTGGCCGGTGTCTCCAAGCGCGGCAGTCGCGAAGCCCTGTCGTCAGCCGTCGGAGTCAGCGTCGCGGGATCGGCTCATGCGCTAGCAAGCATCGCCCAGCACGCGCCAGGGTCCCGGCTTCTGTTTGTCAGCAGCGGCTTCGTGTACGGGTCATCGCCCAACGCACAAGATGAGGCGGCGGACGTCGCGCCGACCGATGTGTACGGCGCTGCCAAGCTGGCAGCTGAGCAGGCACTCTGGCCCCTGGTCTTGGCGGGGAGCGTGCGACTGGCCGTCGCTCGGCCGTTCAACGACATTGGGCCTGGGCAGAAAGCCGGCTTCCTGGTGCCCACGGTGGCAAGCCAGCTGCGCGAGGTGCAGGTGGGCAACCGATCCTCGCTCACCGTTGGCGCGGTCGACGACGTGCGGGATTTCAGCGACGTGCGCGACGTGGTGCGCGCCTACCGCGTGATCGCCACATCTGACCGCGACGGAACGTGGAATATCGCTTCCGGGACGGGGATGGTCATTGGCGACGTCATCAACCTGATGATCAGTCTGGCTGGGGTGCAGGTTGAGGTCATCTCAAGCCCTCCGGCGGCACCCTCCGGACCCAAGTCGCTCGTTGGCGACGCGACGCGGCTGCACGCCATGGGGTGGCGTCCTGAGCATCCACTCGAGGACACGCTGCGCGAGGTTTTGGAGGAGCACCGGTGACGGGCGCGCCCCGGACGACGGTGCCAGGCCTCTAGGTCGAACGCGCGGCCGTCTGGGCAGGGAACGAGGTTCGGCCGCCAGGCCCGGCTAGCAGTACTGGCTGGCACCCATTGACCGGTACTACCCGTCGGGCGACACTGCTGCCCTTCTTTGGAGCTCATCAAGGTGCCCATGATGCCCAAGCGTGCGGCCGCCACCTTCGCCGCAGTCCTGGTGGCTTGTCTCGTCGTGTACCCGACGATGGGCAACACGGACCCAGGGGTGCGCCGCGAGCAAGGGCCCGGCAGGTGGATCGTCACCGTGCGCGCTGGGGAAAACCCCGCACAGCTTGCCAAGCAGCTCAGCGCTGAAGTCGGCGGCCACGTCGATCACGTCTTTCGGCATGCCCTGCGCGGTTTCTTGTTCCGGGGCCCGGCCGATGCGGCCGAAGCACTCGTCCGAAACCCCCACGTCATCGCCGTCGTGCCGGATCGCGCGCTGCGCGCAGTAGAGACCCTCCCGTGGGGGGTGAGGAGGATCGACGCGTACCACCCAGGAGCGCCTGATGCGTACGAAGCCGGTTTTCGGGGAGCTGGCGTATCAATCGGCATCCTCGACACGGGGATCGACCTCGACCATCCCGACCTGAACGTCGATATCGACAGTGGTCGCAACTGCATGGAGGGTGGCGGCGCACCCGAGGATGGTCACGGGCACGGCACGCACGTCGCGGGGACTGCCGCGGCTCAGCTCAACGGCATAGGCGTCATCGGTGTCGCCCCTGAAGCGGCCGTGGTGCCGATCAAGGTCCTGAACGACGCTGGGGTCGGCACCGACGCCACAGTCATCTGCGGCATCGACTATTTGACGGGCCTCGCCTTGGATGGGGACCCCGCAAACGACATCCCCATCGCAAACATGAGCTTGGGCGAGGAGGGTGCGGTCGGTAGCTGCTCCGATAACGGGCTGCACCAGGCGATCTGCCAATCAGTGGCTGCCGGGGTGACGTACGTCGTCGCGGCCGGCAACTCCTCGATCGACGCAAACGGCTTCGTCCCAGCTTCGTACCCGGAAGTAATTACGGTCTCGGCGATGACCGACCTCGACGGCGAACCGGGCGGCGTCGCCGGCTGCTACCTATTTATCTACTGCGACGACGGGTTCGCCTTCTTCAGCGACTTCGGGTCCGCGGTTGATGTCATTGCGCCTGGCGTCCAGGTGCACTCGACGTGGAAGGACGGCGGATACCAGACCAGCGATGGGACCAGCATGGCATCGCCGCACGTAGCGGGCGTCGCTGCCCTCGTCAAAGGCGCGAATCCATCCGCGAGCCCGGCAGACATCCGCGCCATTCTCGTGGGTCGTGGCGAATGTCCGGACGGGACGGGGATAGAAGCGGGCGACGACTCCCAAGATTGCGTGGGACAGGGCACCTGGAGTGGCGACCCGGATGGGACGGCAGAACCGCTCGTAAGTGCGCTGCGCTCAGCTTCTGCGGCGTCCACGTTCGACTTCCCGCCAGCGATTTCATTCGTATCACCTTCTGAGGGCGATAACGTCAGCGGGCCTGTACAAGTCACGGCGAATGCCACCGATGACGTAGGTGTAACGCATGTCGTCTTTGAGGCGAACGGCGTCCAGTTCGCCGATGACGTCAACGGGGCCAACGGATGGTCCGCGATCTGGGATACGACGTCCCTGGCGCCCGGCATCTACAACCTCAGAATCTCCGCGCACGACACCACGGGCCAGGTCGCCCGATCCAAGGCGACGGTTTCAGTGGGCACCAATCCGCAGGGTGATTGGGTCGGCACCTACGGCTCGGCCGGCTACGTGCTGGGGGCCTGGAATGGGACCGGTGCCGCCGGCGATCTGGTCAGCCTGCCGGCCGGCGCCAGCGCGGCCCTGGAGGCCGGCGCGCGGGCGGTGTGGTTGACGTCCACCACCGACGTGCGCGCCCTCGATGCGCCCGACGAGAGTTATCGCCGCGCGGCGATCTATCACGGCGGCACCTCCCTCCGGGTGCGGCTCAGCTTCGCCAACGGCTACAGCGGCGCGCTCCACCTCTACGCGGTCGACTGGGACAACCTCAACCGCCGTCAGACGGTGAGCGTGGTGAGTGGCGGCAACACCCAGACCATCGCCCTCACCACCAACTTCAGCCAGGGCGCCTGGCTGCACTTCCCGGTCAGTGTCCCGGCCGGCGGCTCGCTGACCGTGACGGTCACCAAGACCAGTGGTCCCAACGGCGTGCTCTCCGGCCTGTTCCTGGGCGGCGCCGGATCGCCACCACCGCCACCGCCGCCACCACCGCCACCCTACGAGGTCGCGCCGCAGGGTGATTGGGTCGGCACCTACGGCTCGGCCGGCTACGTGCTGGGGGCCTGGAATGGGACCGGTGCCGCCGGCGATCTGGTCAGCCTGCCGGCCGGCGCCAGCGCGGCCCTGGAGGCCGGCGCGCGGGCGGTGTGGTTGACGTCCACCACCGACGTGCGCGCCCTCGATGCGCCCGACGAGAGTTATCGCCGCGCGGCGATCTATCACGGCGGCACCTCCCTCCGGGTGCGGCTCAGCTTCGCCAACGGCTACAGCGGCGCGCTCCACCTCTACGCGGTCGACTGGGACAACCTCAACCGCCGTCAGACGGTGAGCGTGGTGAGTGGCGGCAACACCCAGACCATCGCCCTCACCACCAACTTCAGCCAGGGCGCCTGGCTGCACTTCCCGGTCAGTGTCCCGGCCGGCGGCTCGCTGACCGTGACGGTCACCAAGACCAGTGGTCCCAACGGCGTGCTCTCCGGCCTGTTCCTGGGCGGCGCCGGATCGCCACCACCGCCACCGCCGCCACCGCCGCCACCCTACGAGGTCGCGCCGCAGGGTGATTGGGTCGGCACCTACGGCTCGGCCGGCTACGTGCTGGGGGCCTGGAATGGGACCGGTGCCGCCGGCGATCTGGTCAGCCTGCCGGCCGGCGCCAGCGCGGCCCTGGAGGCCGGCGCGCGGGCGGTGTGGTCGACGTCCACCACCGACGTGCGCGCCCTCGATGCGCCCGACGAGAGTTATCGCCGCGCGGCGATCTATCACGGCGGCACCTCCCTCCGGGTGCGGCTCAGCTTCGCCAACGGCTACAGCGGCGCGCTCCACCTCTACGCGGTCGACTGGGACAACCTCAACCGCCGTCAGACGGTGAGCGTGGTGAGTGGCGGCAACACCCAGACCATCGCCCTCACCACCAACTTCAGCCAGGGCGCCTGGCTGCACTTCCCGGTCAGTGTCCCGGCCGGCGGCTCGCTGACCGTGACGGTCACCAAGACCAGTGGTCCCAACGGCGTGCTCTCCGGCCTGTTCCTGGGCGGCGCCGGATCGCCACCACCGCCACCGCCGCCACCGCCGCCACCCTACGAGGTCGCGCCGCAGGGTGATTGGGTCGGCACCTACGGCTCGGCCGGCTACGTGCTGGGGGCCTGGAATGGGACCGGTGCCGCCGGCGATCTGGTCAGCCTGCCGGCCGGCGCCAGCGCGGCCCTGGAGGCCGGCGCGCGGGCGGTGTGGTTGACGTCCACCACCGACGTGCGCGCCCTCGATGCGCCCGACGAGAGTTATCGCCGCGCGGCGATCTATCACGGCGGCACCTCCCTCCGGGTGCGGCTCAGCTTCGCCAACGGCTACAGCGGCGCGCTCCACCTCTACGCGGTCGACTGGGACAACCTCAACCGCCGTCAGACGGTGAGCGTGGTGAGTGGCGGCAACACCCAGACCATCGCCCTCACCACCAACTTCAGCCAGGGCGCCTGGCTGCACTTCCCGGTCAGTGTCCCGGCCGGCGGCTCGCTGACCGTGACGGTCACCAAGACCAGTGGTCCCAACGGCGTGCTCTCCGGCCTGTTCCTGAACTAGCGCTCGAAAGAGGTGCCTAGGGCAGGTTGAGGTTCGGCTGCTGGACCTCGATGCGCGGCTGCGCCATCGGTCCACCCAGGGGGTAGTCGAGGATCGGGATTTGCGCACCGGCCAGCTTGATGCCGCCCCCGATCAGCAGGAGCACGAACAGGAACAAGACCAAGAGCCGCATCGGGCCAAGGGTAAGCCCGATACGCAATGTGTCAGGCCGTACGGTAGTCCCATCCCGGCGGAGGTTGGGCATACTCTCGCGCATGTCCGTCGCGCGAGTGATGTCCCGGGTTCCAGGCTGGGTGTGGATCGTCCTGACCATCGCCCTGTGGGCTGCCTTGGCGTATTCCTGGTATGCCCGCTTCGAGGCCAACAACGAGGAGCCGTTGCGCGCGTTCCTCCTGGACTGGCACGTGTATGCCGCGGCCGGGCGCGACCTGGTCGAGGGCGACCTGTATCACGGGCTCCTCACCTCGCAGTTCGGGATCCCGGTCGACCGATTCAACTATCCGCCGCTGGCCGCGGCACAGGCCGTCCCGTTCCTGGCCTTCCCGGACGACGTGGGCGGAATCCTGTTCGTGCTCGTGAACATCGCCGCGGTTGCCGGCTCGGCCGTGCTGCTGGCGTCCATCACCAGGCTGCCGCGGCCGTGGCTCTGGGGCGGGGCGGCCTTCGGCTTGTACACATGGAACGTGTTCGGGAACTGGTCAAACATCGCCCTGCTGGGCAACAACACGCCCCTGATCCTGCTGTTCGTGGCCGGCTTCATGGCTGCCCAGCTGGCCAATCGGTCGGTCGCCGCCGGAGCGCTGCTGGGCATTGCTATCGCGACCAAGCTCTGGCCCGCCGCGCTGCTGGTGCCGCTGGCCCGCGAGCGCAACTGGCGGACGATTGGCTGGGCTGTCGGCGTGGCGGGAAGCGTCACCGTGGTGCTCCTGCTCTGGCTCGGCGGTCCGACCGTGATCCGCCCGCTCCTCCGCGCGCTGGCGACCACGGATGAGGTTGGCCCGAGGCACTTCGTGCTGGGCGTCACCTGGCTGCGCGAGCGGACCGACTGGTGGCCGGACTGGGGCGGCTATGCGGTCGCCGCCCTCATCCTGCTCATTCCGGCCAAGGGGCTGACTGGCTACGGCCTGGCCATGTTCGCCGGCACGGCCGTCATCCCGAACCTGTGGCGCCACTACGTCGGGACGATCTTCTTTGCCACTGTCATCACGATCCGCGGCCTGATCGATCGCCTCCGCGAGCGGCGCGGCTCCGATGGCGCCATTCCGTCCGCTGACGAGGGCACTGACACAGACGTGAGGATGGGCGACGCCGGCAGACCCGCCGACGTCCGTTCATAGCCGTTGCTGACGCCCAGCGGACCCTCGCGCCGCTGGTTCCTGGGTGTGGTCGTGGCCGTGGCCCTGCTCATCGGCCTCGTGGTGGTCCTGCCGCGACGAGCGGTCACCGACGACGGCCCCCTGGCGCTGCCCTCCACCTTGCCAAGCGTGCCCGTCCCGACCGCGCCGCCGTCGGGAACGCCGGCACCGGCGCCGGAGGTGTTGCTGGCCGTGGGCGATATCGCGGATTGCGACACCGCGGCCGATGATGCGGTCGCCCAGCTGGCCTCGCGCCTGCCGGGCACCATCGCGCTGCTCGGGGACACCGTCTACGAGCGCGGGACGATCGCGGAGTATCGGGCGTGCTTCGAACCGGGCTGGGGATCGATGCGGCCGCGCATTCGCCCGGCGGTCGGCAACCACGAATACCTGACCGAGGGTGCCGCCGGCTACTTCGACTACTTCGGGCCAGCCGCCGGTTCGCCGGGGAAGGGTTGGTACTCGTACGACCTGGGGGCGTGGCACGTGGTGGTGCTGAACTCGAATTGCGACGTGGTCAATTGCGGTCCCAACTCGGACCAGGTGGCATGGCTGCGCGCCGACCTTGCGGCGCACGGCAGCGAGTGCCTGCTGGGCTACTGGCACCACCCGCGCTGGAGCTCGGGCCGCCACGGGTCGCTGGAGGTGGTCGAGCCCTTCTGGGCGGTGCTCCGCGAGCATGACGCGGATATCGTGCTGAGCGGCCATGACCACACCTACGAGCGCATCAATTCCGACGGGATCCGCCAGTTCGTGGTGGGCACCGGTGGCAAGTCGCACTACCCATTCGAGAAGGACCCGCTGCCCACGACCGAGGCGCGAAGCGACTCAACCTTTGGCCTGCTGTGGTTGGCGCTCGGTGGCGGAACCTATGAGTGGCAATTCCTCGGCCTTGGCGATGCCGGCTTCACCGATTCCGGTCGCGGGGACTGCTAGCAAGCCCTTCCTTCGCGGGCTGGCATGCAAAATGCGCACTTCAGTCCGGTACTTGGGCGGTACTCCGGTCACGGGGGAATGGTGCGTGAGCGCACCGGGACCAATCCCACTTGACCGCACATGACCGCACTTGACAACCATGTCCGGACTTCACAAACGATGCCGGGCGATATAGAGTCGCACTCCGCGTCCTAATCGCGAACCGGCAAAAGTACTCGGCTGAGTACTCCAGGGAGGAATTATCGAGTGAGCGCAGAACAGCGTGAATCCTTGACCAGCGGGCGCAGGGGACGCCGATCCATCCTCGCCTTCGCGCCCATCGTTCTGCTGTTGGCGCTTGCGGCCCCCGTGATCGCCGGCAGCGTGGTGACCGATCCCGAGCCGGACAAGGCGTGTCCGGCCGACCACGGCACCGGCGTTGTGTCGTGGTACAAGACGACCACCGGCGATCCTTCGAGCGCCGCCACCTGGCAGGTCACCGTCGAGTTCACGGTGGAGGGTGGAACCTGCACGGTCAGTCTGGCCACGTACGAGCTGGCCAGCGGGAGCTTCTCCGTTCCGCAGACCCTGTTCGACAGCGATAGCGGAAGCTTCGGCCCCGGCACGCACACGCTGACGGCCTCATTGCCGCACGTGGGTGACATGCCGGGTTGCTTTGCCCAGTACGACTTCGTATTCGGCCCGGCCCTCCAGACGGTGGACAACACCAGCAAGTACGGTGATCACCAGATCCGCGCACGGATCGTGGGGACCGAGGCTTGCGCCACGGTGGTCAACACGCCAACACCAGAGGGTTCGGTCTCCGGCAACACGCCGACGCCTGAAGGCTCGGTCCAGGGCGGCACCGGAACCCCGGAGCCCAGCCAGCCTGATACGGCCATGGGCCAGCAGGGTGGTCCCAGCCCGATCCCGACCATCGCCTTCGCGATGATCCTGCTCGTCTCGCTGGGCAGCCTGGGTTACGTGAACCTGAAGGCGGCTCGAGCTCGCCGCTGAGGTAACGCCTCGGGAGCATGGGCTCCCGGTAGTGCGACGGAGCGTCCGCGCGGCTGAGCCGCACGGGCGCTCCACCATTGTCTGGTGCGTGACCGAGCGGCCACGCGACCGCTTTGACGAACAAAGCGGGCAGGCATAGCATCCGGACATGACCCCCCGCCGCTCCCGAGCCGCATCGGCGCATGCCCCGGACCACGAGGCCGCCATTGCCGGTGCGCCGTATCTGCGGCACCGGCGGACGCATCGGTCCAAGAGCCATCCACGCCCGCGGCTGCTGCAGCTGCTGGCGACCGGAGGGAGCGGCGGAGCCCAGGAGAGCTACACCGGACTGCTGCTCCGCCTGGATCGCGCCAAGTACGAGGTGCGGGCGCTGAGCCTGTCGTCGGGCAGCGCCGTGCAGCGCTTGCGTCGCCTGGGCCTGGAGGTCGAGGTCCTGGATGAGGCCGATGACGAGGCCGCCGTCCGTGCGCTGGCGGCATGGCTGCGCCGGGAGGAGATCGACCTCGTCCACGCCCACATGTATCGCGCCGAGGTCATCGGCACTCGCGCCGCCCTGGCGGCTGGAACGCCGGTCGTGATGGCCACGGTGCACTCGTCCCGCGTCCGCTCGCCGGAGGACGTGGCCACGCTGGCCGCGCTCTCGCCGGCCATGGACCGATTGATCGTGCCGTCCCGCTCGATCCTGGCCAAGGTGGCGGCCGAGGGCCGCGGGGGAGCGGCCTTCACCATCATCCCCAACGGCATCGACCTCTCGCGCTTCGCCGTGCCGGCTCCGCCCTGCACGCTCCGTGACGACTACGCCATCCCGTGCGAGGACGCGTTGATCGGCGCGGTGGCGCGGCTGGAGGCGGAGAAGGGGCACGTCCACCTGATCGCGGCCATGCCCTCCGTCCTGGCCGCGGCGCCCAAGACCTGGTTGGCGATCGTGGGCGAGGGCTCCCTTGGCGAGGACCTCCGCGCGCAGGCTCGCGCGCTGCCGGCGGCCGTCCGCGACCGGATCGTGTTCACCGGCCGCCGCGACGACATCAGCGCCATCACCGGCGAGCTGGACATCGCCGTCCTGCCGTCGCTGCGCGAGGCGCAGGGCATCTCCATCCTGGAGGCCATGGCCCGACGCAAGCCCGTGGTCGCCACCGCCGTTGGCGGCATTCCCGAGGTGGTGGCCGATGGCGTCTCCGGCCTCCTCGTCCCGCCGGCGGATCCGGCGGCGCTTGGCCGACGCCCTGATCCGGCTGGCCCGATCACCCTCGCTCCGCCAGCGGCTGGGCGACGCCGGCTACGAGATCGTCGCCGAGCGGTTCAGCATCGATGCCCAGGTCCGCCGGATCGAGGAGCTGTACGACGAAGAGCTGCAGCGCGCCGGCGCCCTGGCCGCCCTGGGCGGCCGCAACGGGACCGCCCCCGATGCCACCACCCCCGGCCCGCCGCGCGGCCCCCGCGCCGCTCTCGAGATCCCGCCCCTCTAGCTCGGCGCACGCACCTTCTCTTCTCAGGCGTGAATCAGGGCTGCCTTAGCAGCAAGCGTCGGCGCCACCTTGCTGTGGCACCCGGTTCGGTGAGCGTGGCGGCAGCCGCCATGGGGCCATCGGGCCATTGCCGTCCCTCTTTTGTTGTCGTGGTTCACGCTTGAGAACTAGCCGGGTCGCGGCTACGGATAACGTGCAGGGGGCGCACGTCTGAGGAAATGCGGCGATTGGCGGTACAAAGAAAGAGGCCGCTTTCGCGGCCTCTTCCATTCCCCCGGTTCTAGGCGGAGGTGCGATCAGGGATCCGCAAGACCGCCGTGATCAGCAGGGCCACCAGGGTCCAGCCGATGATCGCCAGCAGCGCGGCGACATCGAACACGTTCTCGCCTGTCGGGCGGACCTGGTCGATGCTGAAGATGCCGCGGAACGGCGCCACGAATGGATCGGTGATGGCGTAGATCGAGTCGACGATCACGTTCCCTTCGTTGGCGCCCAGCGCCAGGAACAGGATCCGGATCCCGATCAGCGATATCAGCACGCCGAAGAGGAGCCAGACGGTCCGAATGATGGGCGTCATCGGACTGGTGCGCGTGTACGCCACCGGCTCGCCGGCGGAGTTCACGTTGACCTGTTCGTTCGGTGGATATGTCATGGGTTGTGCAACCTCCACGACCCTCCCAAGCATGGTCCGTGCCAACTGCCTGGACCGAGTTCAGAAGCCGTGCTCACCCACCAGCGGCACGAACACGACCGGCTCCAGCGCGCGGCTGTGGAACTCGTCGCCATCGCGCACCACCAGGGTCAGCCACTGCCGCTCGCGGTCACCGACCGGCATCACCAGCCTCCCGCCATCCGGCCGCAGCTGCTCCAGCAGCGGCGTCGGGACCGATGGACCGGCGGCCGTCACGATCACCACGTCGTAGGGCGCGTTCTCGGGGAAGCCTTCGGTTCCGTCGCCCACCACCAGGCGCACCGCCGGATAGCCGGCGCGGACGCAGCGCCTCCCGGGCGAACTTGCTCAGGTCGGCATGACGTTCGACGCTGGTGAGGTCGGCGCCCAGCTCCGACAAGATGGCCGCCTGGTACCCGCTGCCGGTGCCGATCTCGAGGACCTCCGCCCCGCGCCAGCCGTCGGCGGTTCGTGGCCGGGCTGCATCGGTCATGAAGGCCACGACGTAGGGCTGCGAGATCGTCTGGCCCTGCTCGATGGGCAGGGCGTTGTCGCCGTATGGCACGCCGGCCTCCACGAAGAGCTCGCGCGGAACGGTGCGGAAGGCGCGCAGCAGCTCGGGATCGGTGAGGCCGCGGGACTCGATCTGGGTGCGCACCATCTGCTCGCGCGCCTCGTCGTGGCTCGGCGGCGTGCGCGGGGTCGGAGAGCGACGCCACCAGCGCCTGGGACGCATCGGCCTGAATGCCGACGGCCGCGTCATCTCGGACGCGGCCGTTCTCGCGGGGGAGTTGCCGGGACGGTGGACCTAAGCCTGGGCCCCACTGGCCGCGCTGCTGGTCGTGCTGCGCTTTGAGCGGCTCCGGCCGCTCCCGTTGCCCGTGTTGGTTGGGGCCTCGTCCTCGGGGGCCGGGCCGGGCTCGAAGGAGCCGAGCGTGGCGGCGTCGAGGAGGTCGTTCAGGAGCCGATCGGCCCGCTCGCGCACCAAGGCCCGTGTCTCCTTGCCGGAGCGCGGCGCGAGCAGGACACCGACCGCCAGCCCCAGGAAGAAGAACCGGATCGCGATGCGGACGCGGCTGAACATTGGCTCAACCCTCAATTCGGTGCGGTTGTGGTGCGTGGGATCGTACCACCGACCCCTCTCCCGCTCCCTGCACGGCGCCTGCCAGCCTTGCGGCGCGGCCGTTGACAGCGCCTTGATCCCAGCATGCGTGAATGCCTTGACCACCGGCGCCCATCGGCGCAGCCTGAACATCCACCAGTACCCTTCGGGAGGAGACCTGATGACCGACGAATCCACGCAGGACCGATCCACTTCCGCGACTGCGGAACCCAGCACCGACGTTGTCCTGGGGCTCGTGACCGATGGCGCCCACGCACTGATCGTGGCGCAGTTCCCTGACCTGGAAGACGCCGAGTCGGCCTACGAGACGCTCCAGGAGCTCGAGCGCACGACCAGCCTGCGTATTGACGGCGTCGTCGTCGCCGAGTGCGATGCAGAGGGCAAAGTCCACCTCGGCAAGGTCACCGATCACAGCACCCGCACCGGTCTGAAGTGGGGTGTCGTGGGTGGCGCCGCCCTGGGCCTGATCTTCCCGCCCAGCATCATCGGCAGCGCGATCGCCGTGGGCGGCGTGGGCGCGGTATTCGGGAAGATCGGAAACATCTTCCACCGCTCCGATCTCGCCCAGGAACTGGCCGGGGTGATGGAGCCGAACACGGCCGGCATCATCGCGCTCGTCGAGGACGAGGCGGTGGTCGAGGTGCAGAAGGCACTCGCCGAGGCTGATCGGATCGTTACCAAGGCGATCGACGAGCAGACCGCTGCAGAGATCGACCGGGAAGCGGCTCGGGCCAAGGAGTCGGTCGCCACCAGCTGAGGGCAGCCTCACAGAATCACCACGCCGCTGGCGCCCGGCACCTCGCCGCGCGCCAGCTTGGCGAGGACTCCCCGCGTGGAAAGGGGGAACGCCACCGCGATGAGCCCGTCCGCCTCGTGCAGCGCTGCTCGGTTGTTCTTCGTGTCCGCGACCAGCAGGATCAGGTGGTGGACGGAGCCGTCGACTTGCTTCCGGTGCTCACGTCGCAGGAGCGCCTGAAGGTCTCGGATCCGCGTCTCCGCGATGACGCCGACGCGGACGCTACCGATGGTCAGCAGCACGTCCCACGCTCGTTGGTCGCCTGGCGCTACAGGCGCCTCGAGTGTCCGCCCGACTCGCATGTCCAATCGACCCAGGAACCGACGGATAAGCGCCACGTGGGCCGCGTCGCGGAGCTGGCCCGGCGCGGGATAGCAACGGACGGAAAGTTCCAGACCCACGACCCGCGCCACGCGAGCTGCTTCGACGATGTCGGGATACGGAGCTCTTGCCCGCTCGAGTCGACTTATAGATCCCTGTGACACGTTGGCCGCAGCGTGCAACGGTTGCCTGGCTCAGCCCAGCGGCCAGGCGAGCGTGCCGAAGCTCCGTACCAAACTCGTGGATCACCCTATTCCCCGTGCCGTCCCGATAGCACTGAGTCGCTCCCGAGTTGGCACGGAGGCATGCTGCCTCCCCGCACTTACTCGCGAGTGAAGCCGGATTATGCGGCATCAGGCTGATACAGCGAACGAGCGCCCATCCCTGAGCGCTCTTTCGCGAATTGAGTCACCTTCTGCATGCCGCGCGAAGGAGCCAGGGTTGTAGCCCCGATCTAAGCGGCTCCTTGGTCTATCATTCGGCCGCCGCATAGGCAGCCCGCAGGCTGGCTAGCAAGCGAGCAGCGTGAGGCGCGGCGCCGTTCAACGGGAGTTCAAGCGGTGGCAGTCTCCTTGGCAGGTTCCCGGACCAGCCAGCCGGGCTCCGGCTCCCCGAACTCCCCGACGAGGAAGTCACGCGAGGCCTCGACCAGCTGTCGCGGCGTGGACAGATCAGCCTTCAGCTTGAAGTCGTCCTTCACCACCCGGCCGTCCACCAGGACGGTGCGCACGTTCGAGATGTCGGCCGCGCAGACCACCGCGCCCACGGCGTCGATCACCGGCGCCACGTTCACCGCCTTGGTGTCGATGATCACCAGGTCGGCCTTCTTGCCGGGCGTGATGGAGCCGGTGCGGTCGGCGACGCCGGCCACGCGCGCGCCGTCGATCGTGGCCCAGCGCAGGACCTGCCGCGAGTCGATCAGATCGGGCGTCGGCTCGTTGCCGTCCAGGTCCTCATTCCAGGCCACCTCGTGCCGCCGCGCCCGCTCCGAGGCGAGGATGGCGTGCATCTGCGTGAACTGGTCGGCCGACGCGGTCGTGGCCACGTCCGACGACAGGCCAACGGGTATGCCGTGCTTCAGCGCGACCTGGCCCGGGGCCCAGCCGTGCCCCATCTGCAGCTCGATCTGCGGCGCCACCGACACGTTGCCGCCCGACGAGGCGACCATGTCCCACTCGTCGTCCAGCAGGTGGCACGAGTGGATGTAGGTGGTGTTCGGATAGAGCAGGTCCAGCTCCTGCAGCCGGCGGAGCTGCATCTTGGTGTAGCCGAAGCGGTCCATCGCCACGTGGACGGTGATGTTGATCCCGAGCTCCTTGGCCAGCTCCCACTCGAAGCGGACCACGTCCTCCTTGCAGAAGTTGGTGCCGCGCGTGGCCAGCGCCATGGTGATCAGGGCCGGAGTCGTCCGACAGTACTGGTCACGCATCTGCCGCGCATGGTCGCCGTTGATCCGTTCCACCGACCCGCCGTAATCGGGCCCGAACCACCAGTCCTGGATGGAGGTGTTCGGGAAGCCGAACGCAAACACGGACCGGATGCCGGAGTCCTGCAGCCCGCGCAACGCTTCGTCGCCGTGGTCCGCGGTGTTCATGATGTGCGACCAGTCCACCAGCGTGGTGATGCCGGCGTTCAGGCATTCCAGGGAGCCCCACAGGTTGCCGGCATAGACGTCATCGGGCCGGTACTTGGGCGCGAACTTGTCCAGGATCGCCCCGAAGTACGCGCCCAGCGTGTAGTCCGGCGCCGACGTGCGAATGGATGTCTCCCAGGTGTGCCGATGGGTGTCGACGAAGCCGGGGATGACGATGTCCCGATCCGCGTCGATCACCTGCGCGCCATCGGCCGACAGGTTCGGCCCGACCTCCGCGATCGTGTCGCCCTCCACCAGGATGTCGGCGCGCGGCAGCTCGCCAAGCGAATCGTCCTGGGTCAGCACGGTTGCTCCGCGGATGAGGATTCGGTCGCTCACGATGTCGATCCCTTTCTGCAGTGTGCGAGTGGACGGATCGGTGAAACGGGCAATTCAGCAAACTCTCAGCGGGCCACGCCCTCCCCTGCCATGACGCGCAGCTGTTCGGCGACGGTGGAGGCGTCCCGCTCGGCACCCAGCGCGGCGATGGTGGACTCGACCAGGTCCAGGTTGCCGCGCGTCTGGGGCATCGGTGCATCCACCGCGTCGGCCAGGTCCAGGATCAGGCGCAGGTCCTTCTGGGTGAGGCCCAGCGTGAACCCGACCGGCGTGTGGTCCGGGTCCACGAAGGCGTCGCGCTTGTAGCCGACGTAGGGCGCGCCCGCCGCCGAGGTGACGAAGAAGTCGTAGGCGGTGGCGCGGTCGACGCCGGCCCGCTCGGCCAGCACCAGTGCCTCGGCCAGCGCCTGGTTGAGCCCGAAGATGAGCACGTTGACGGCGAGCTTGAGGCTGGCGCCGGATCCCAATGGACCGATGTGCACGACCCGCGTCGCCAGCTGCTCGAATGCCGGCCGCGCCCGCTCCAGGTCCTCCGCCGAACCACCGACCATGATCGTCAGCTTTCCGGTCTCCGCCAGCGGCACGGACCCCGACACGGGCGCGTCCAGGATGCCCGCTCCCCGGTCGCGCGCCGCCGACTCGAATCCGCGGATGACATCCGGCGGCACGGTGCTCATGTCCACCAGCACCGATCCAGCCGATGCGCCCTCCAGCAGCCCGTCCGCCCCGGCCCACACCTCCTGCACGGCTGGCCCGTCCGCCAGCATGGTGATGGCAATGTCCGATGCCGCCGCCGCGGCCGCCGGCGTGTCCACGACGCGTGCCCCCAGCTGGTCGGCCAGCACCGCACACTTCTCCGGCGTCCGGTTGTACAGGACCAGGTCCAGGTCCCCCCGGGCCAGGGAGCGGGCCATGGCGGTGCCCATCCGCCCGGTGCCCAGCACCGCCACCGTCGTCACGCCGATGCCTCCAGCGTTCGGTGCACAACCTCCGCGATCCGCCCGGCCGATGGCATCTGCGCGTCCTCCAGCACCGGGTTGGCGGCCAGCGGCACGTGCGGGGTGGTGATGCGGACCACCGGCCCGTCCAGGGAGTAGATCGCCTCTTCGGCCACGATCGAGACGACCTCCGCGCCCCAGCCGCACAGCCGCGGATTCTCTTCGACCGTGAAGAGGCGGGTGGTCTTGCGCACGGATTCGAGCACCGTCGTGACGTCCAGGGGCACCAGCGATCGCAGGTCGATGACCTCGAGCTGGATCCCATCCTCGGAGTCCAGCCGCTCGGCCGCCTCGAGCGCTCGCGGCACCATGGCCGCCAGCGCCACCACCGTCGCGTCCTTACCCGGCCGCACCACCCGTGCCACGCCCAGCTCGCTGACGATCTCGCCCTCCGGCACCTCGCCCTTGTCGGCCATCAGCGCCTTGTGCTCGCAGAAGACGACCGGGTCCGGGTCGCGGATGGCGGCGGCCATCAGCCCCACCACGTCCGTCGGCGTGGAGGGCGCCACCACCTTCAGGCCGGGAATGGCCATGGCCCAGTTCTCGACGCTCTGACTGTGCTGCGCCCCGAACCGCAGCCCGCCGCCGTTGGCGGTGCGGATGACCAGCGGCAGCGAGACCTGGCCGTCGGTCATGTAGCGCGTCTTGGCGACCTGGTTGGCGACCATGTCCCATGCCACGCCGAAGAAGTCGCTGAACATCAGCTCCGCCACGGGGCGCAGGCCGGTCATGGCCGCGCCCATCGCCGCCCCGATGATCGCCTGCTCGCTGATGGGCGTGTCGCGGACGCGCTCCGGGCCGAATCGGTCCAGCAGGCCTTCGGTGGTCTTGAAGACTCCGCCCGCCGCCGCGATGTCCTCGCCCAGCATGACGACCGATGAGTCGCGCTCCATCTCCTGCGCGATCCCGTACGCCACGGCCTGCCGATAGGTGAGTTCAGGCATCGCCCGCCTCCTCAGCTCCGCCATTCGGAGCCTCCATCGGCCCACACCTGGGTGGTGGCGGAGGCCGGATCCGGGTCGGGGGCAGCCCGGGCGGCCTCCTCGGCGGCGTCGACGGCAGCCTTCGCGTCCGCCTCCACCTGATCAAGGACCGATGCCTCCACGCCCGCCTCCTCCAGGCGCGCGCGCTGGGCCGGGATCGGGTCGCGCGCCATCCAGGAGCGGACCTCCTCCTCCGGCCGGTACGCTGCCCGGGTCGGCGCGCGAGTGGCCGCCATGGCGGTAGGTCGCCGCTTCCACCAGGCTGGGACCCTCGCCGGCGCGCGCCCGGTCGATGGTGCGACGCGCCATGTCGTACACGGCCTCGACGTCGTTGCCGTCGACCACCAGCGGCTCCAGCCCGTAGGCCGAGGCGCGGTCCGCGGCGGGTCGCGCCACCGCGGTGACTTCGCCGATGGGGGTGTACTCCATGTACTGGTTGTTCTCGCAGACGAAGACGACCGGCGCCTTCCAGACCACGGCCAGGTTCAGCGCCTCGTGGAAGGCGCCGATGTTGGTGGTGCCGTCGCCGAAGAAGCAGACCGCCACCTGGCCGGAGTGCCGGTACTGGGCGGACCAGGCGGCGCCCACCGCGATCGGCAGGTGGGCGCCCACGATGGCGTACGAGCCCATGGCCCCGTGCTCGACGCTGGTCAGGTGCATGGAGCCGCCCTTGCCGCCCATCAGCGCGCCCTGCTTGCCCACCAGCTCCAGCAGCATCGGCGTCATGGGAACCCCGCGCGCCAGGGTGTGGTTGTGGCCGCGATAGGTGCAGAAGGTCCAGTCGTCGTCGCGCATGGCGGCGCGCGAAGCCGGCGGCCACCGCCTCCTGCCCGATGCCCAGGTGCGTGGTGCCCCGCACCAGCCCCGCCAGGAACAGCTCGTGCGTGCGCTGCTCGAAGGTGCGGCAGTCGAGCATGGTCCGGTACATCTTGCAGCCGGAGGTCGCGGTCGATCTCGGGGCGGTCCTGCGCCTCCGATTCCACCGCCGCGGGACTGGCCATCAGTACTCGTTCGCCACGAACAGCTCCTGGGACGGGAAGTGGGTGATGACCTGCGGCCCATCGGCGGTGACCACCACCTCCTCCTCGATGCGCGCGGCCGAGTAGCCGTCCTTGGCCGGGCAGTACGTCTCGAGCGCGATGACCATGCCTTCCTTCAGCTCGATCGGGTGGTCCAGCGAGTTCAGCCGGCTGATGATCGGCCGTTCATGCAGGAACAGGCCCACCCCGTGGCCGAACTGCAGGCCGAAGCACTCCATCTCCGAGTCGAACCCGAACTCCTCTGCCTTGGGCCAGACCGATGCGACCTTGTCCGTCATGACGCCCGGCTTCATCAGCTCGATCGACTTGTCGATCCATTCCCGTGCCCGCTTGTATGCGTCGCGTTGCGCATCGGAGGCATGGCCGACCACGAAGGTGCGGTAGTAGCAGGTCTTGTAGCCCATGTAGGTCTGGATGATGTCGAAGAAGGCCTGGTCGCCGGGACGAATGAGGCGGTCGCTGAACACGTGGGGATGCGGGGAGCAGCGCTCGCCGGAGACGGCGTTGATGTTGTCGACGTGCTCGCTGCCCATGTCGAACAGGGCCTTGGTGACCTCCGCCACCAGCTGGCTCTCGCGGACCCCCGGCTTGAGCCGCTCGCTGATGAGCTGGTAGGCGCCGTCGACCATGGCGCAGGCCATGTTCAGCACCATGATCTCGTCCTGCGACTTGACCTCGCGGGCGTCGAGCATGGTCTGCTGGCCGTCGCGGACGGTGATCTGGCACGCCTCGAGGGCGGCGAGCATGGGCGGCTCCACGATGTCCACGCCGACCGGCATGTCCCACACGCCCTCGTCGCGCAGGATGTCGGCGATCTCCCTGGCCGCGCCGGCGAAGAGGCCCGCCTCCGGCGCCACCGCTCCCCGCAGCCCGATCATCCCGCCGCGGATGTTCTCCGGCGGCAGCCACGGGCAATACAGGCGGTGGTGCTTCGCCGCCGAGCCGAAGTCCCAGAGGTGCGGCTCGCCGCCGCGGGTGAGGAGCGCGAAGCGCGTCATCTTGTCGCGCGCCCACTCCCCGATGTGGGTGCTCGTGACGTAGCGGATGTTGTTGAAGTCGAAGACCAGGAGGGCGCCCAGCTCCGATGCCTCGAGCGCCTTGCGGACGCGGTCGAACCGGTAGTTCCGCAGCCGCTCGGGGTTGACGCGCTCCTCCCAGTCGACGGTCTGGAATCCCGGGGCGCCGATCGGCCTGGTCATCGGCTGGCCGCCCTCGATGTGCAGTGGTACTTCAATCGTAGGCCCCCGCGGCAAGAGGGTTATCCACCGCGCGGTGCCGTGCATGCCTGCCGCTACCAATGGGCTGGCCTCGGACTCGCCGCTGGTTCGATGCGAGTCAACGTGCTCGCCGCGTAGTGGAGCCAGTCGCCGCGCTGCTCGGTGATCGCGAGCTCATCATTCTCTGCGTCGTACACGAGCGTGATCCGCCCCCACCACCTGGCGTTTCGCCCGCGGAGGTGACATATTCCACCTCGATGTGGGACCCTGGATGCGCCCGCTGGTGACGTTCGATAGCCCACGCTGGCCAGTCCTGCCGGAAGTCAAGTCTTCGAGAGTGGTGGCGAACCACCACACGCAATCACCGACCTGGCGAATGTCTACACGCCGCCATCGTTCCCAGACCAAGCGCCCGCGATCCCCGAGCCGGTTGGATCGTCACTGGCACATGCAATTGCGGACAGGTCGATATCGCTCGTACCGGCTCGGGTGCTCGGCATAGGACGACGATGTCGCCTCGACCCGAACCGGCGAGTGCCAGCGTCAGGGTCGAGACCAGAGCGCCATTGCACGCCGGGAAGGCAAGGGCGTGTCCTCGTGCAAGGAGCGTCGTGGCGGCCCAGTGGCCGCCCACGCATCGGTCAGCGCGTCTCGAACGTGGCCGATTCGGCGAGGGTCCGCAGCTCGTCGACGACGTCGAGCGGTGTCACCGGGCTGTACGCGGCATCGATGATCACGATAGAGCCGTTCACGTCCAAGATCCACAGCGCGTCGATCTGCCCGGGTCCCTGGGCGGTCCGCGTGCACGCTTTGCGTCGCTGTCGAGCCCGTACATGGCGAAAATGCCCTGGTCGCAATCGGCGAACTCGCTCCTGGTGGCGTTCGGTAGGTCGTACGACAGCGGAACGTGCGAGCGTGATCGCCTTGCCGGCGTACCCGCCCACGGTGACGTCCACCGGCGTCGACGCGTCGCGCGACGCCTGAGTCGGCGAGGTCCGCGGCGATCTCGCTCGGGGGTGGTGGCGGGCGTCTGCGGATGGTCGATGGTCCAGTGACACGGGTCTCCGTACACGTTGAACGCGGTCCCGGCCGGCCATGCCCAGGCAAGCAGTGAAGCGCCGCCGGATTCCGGCGGGTCGAGGCCGTCGTCATTCTTGAACATGGCGTCGGATTCGGTGGAAGACGTCCAGCCGGGCGACGCGATGTCGATCCGTGATCTGCACGGGGCCTCCGTCAACGCGGGCCATCCTCGCCGGTGATGAGGAAGGGGCCCGTGCGAAGACCAGCCCAGGCCGTCGGCGACGGAGTCGGCAATGTGGTCGGCTCGGGGGTGCGGTTGGCTCGGAGTCGCCGTCGCCTATGTTGTCCAGGCCGCCGTTCGGTCGGCCGAAAAACTGGGCGCCGACGAGCAGGACGACGACCACGGCAGCCGCGCCGAGGCCGAGGTTACGAACTTGTTCATGTCGGGAAGCCTCCACGGGCCGAAGACGACCCGTTGTCGTGTCTGTTCTGTGCGATCGAAGACAGCGTCGAAGCGACTCGTCGGGCAGCTCGTCGGGCCCTCACGAAGGAAGGCAGTGAGCTCTCGGTCGAGGTCGTGCTGCGCGGTCATGCCAATCGCTCCTGGGATGCGGCGGACGTCCGAGCCTCAGCCTCGAGGCTGGCCCGGAGCGCCCGCTTCGCGTGATGCATGCGGGACTTGACCGTCCCGACGGGGATGCCAATGCGAACCGCCACCTCGTGCAACGGGAGCCCGAGGTAGTGGTGAAAGACCAGGACGGTGCGCTGCTCAACGGTGAGCCGCCGAAAGGCGCGCTCGAGCTCGTCCCGATGTTCGACTGTCACGTATTCGTCAGGCCCGTGCACGGGCTCGACGGGCAAGAGCCGGATTGCTTCCGACCGGCGCCGGCGACGCCTGGCCTCGGCGTAGCAGGCATTGGTCAGGATCCGATGGATCCAGGGCTCGAAGCGCTGGGGATCCCGCAGGGCGCGAATATCGCGCCACGCGGTCAGCAGGGCCGATTGGACGGCGTCGTCAGCAAGGTCGAAGTCGCGCAGGATCCTGAACGCGATCGCCATGCATCGGTCACCGGTCAGGCGGCCAGGGCGTCGAAGGCCTCTCGATCGCCTCGTTTCGCCTGGTCCACCAGCTCTGCGTGCACCCATCCCTCCGGCCCTCGGGTTCCTTGTCGCGTCCGATCTGGGCGCGATCGGACTAAAGAGTTCTGGCGCAGCCTATCGGTTCAATCTGTCGCCGGTGCCAGCCCAGCCGGCCCGGGTCCGGCGTTCCTGGGAGGGCTGACGGTCATCGTTACTCCTGGCCGCAGACCTCGGAAGTGGAGCAGTACACGACGACGCCGCCGACGATTGTGGCGATGACCTCCATGTTCCGGATCTCGTCGGACGTGGCGTCGGTGACGTCACCCGACAGGATGGTGACGTCTCCCAACGTGCCCGACGACAAGTGGCCGCGCCGCGTCTCGTCGCGGAGGGCGTACGCAGCGTCCACGGTCACGGCGCGCAATCCGTGCGCGGCTGTCAGCCGCTGGTCACGGATCCAGGCCGTGGTCTCGGGGAACTCCGGGCCGCGGCCCTCCATCCCGCCTGCTATCTGGTCCACAGGCCGGCCGATGCCCTCCGTGAGGGTGGCGTGCGGGACGAACGGGGAGAACCACGGCGCGTCCGTGGCTGCCGCGACGTGCAGGCCGGCTTCGACGAAGTCCCGCCAGCGGCTGAGCCAGCCCATCTGCTCGGCGGGATGGTCGGCGCCCACACCCATGTATTCGTCCCACAGGACCAAGTCGACCGCGGAGCCGTCTGGGTGGATGACGGTGACCAGGTCCATGGCGACGATGCGCGCCAGCTGGTCGTCGCTCACCTCGGTTGCGTGCTCGATGCGGTGGTGGAGTGGGTTCGGACCCGCCCGGCCGAGCGCCGCCTCGTAGGCGTCGAGGGCCAGGTCCTCGGCTTCGGTGCTGACGGCGTGGACCGATACCTGCCAGCCTGCCTCGTTCGCCCGGCCGATGGTCTCGGTCAGGTCCGCCGGCACCCAGTTGCCGATGCCAGGTCCGTCAGCGAGAGCGATCTTGAGCCCCTGGACGCGGAGCCGGTCCCCAATCGGGCCTGGCTCGCGCTCGGCGTACAAGTCGCGGGTGAACTCGCCGCCAAAACCCAGAACGAGATAGGCGTCGACGCGCAGCTGCAACGCATCATCCGCGGCCAGCGCGGTCAGCTCGGCGAGGTGGTCCGGGGTGACCGCCTGCTCGGAGATGGAGGTCCAGCCGCGGCGAAGGGCGGCATCCATCGCCTCCTCCGCGGAGTCGAGTTCGGCCAGGGCGCGGTGGCCAATCCAGTGGGCATGGGCATCGATGAATCCCGGGTATGCGACGTTGGCGCCGATGTCGACGACCTGCACCTCCTCGCCAGCCAACGCCAGCACCTCGTCCCGCGTCCCGACACAGGTCACGAGGCCGCCCTCGATGAGCACCCCCTCTACCACGGCCGGCTCGCCCATCGTCACGATCCGACCCACGATGACGAGGTCACCTCCCTCGGACCCCAGGCGAACGGCGTCAGTCGTTTCCGGAGCATCCCGGGTGGAGCACGCCGACGATGTTGGAGAATCCGTGGCCGAGAAGGCGCAGCCAGCGACGAGGGCGAGCACGGCCAGCACCGCCGGCGTTGAACCGAACCTTCTGCGCGACGCTGACATGAACACCTTCAAGCAGGAAAGTCTTGCCGCAGCCTATCGGTTCAATCCCGGCGCGGGATGTCGGCTGTTATCCACATTCGGACCTTGACGGCCCTGCAACGATGGGACCGGTGTTCAATAGCGTTGAAATCGGATGACCACCCTCCACGCATCGGTCGACTGGTCTTTCGCCGACCAATCCGATGCCCTCCTCGCCGAACATGCACGGCCTCGCCCGCCAGGTCCTGGTCGGCGCCGATGCACGGCGCCGTGCACAGCGAGCTGGGCGTGACCGTGATCCAGCCGGGCGGCTGGCTGCAGCGCCACTTCCACTCCTTCGAGGAGTCGCTCTACGTCCTGGAGGGCGAGCTGCTGATGGAGCTGGACGGCACGGGCGCATCGGCTCGCGAAGGGTGACTTCACGCTGATGCCGGTGGGCGTCTGGCATGCGCTGGGCAACGTGGGGTCGGAGCCGGTGCGGATGCTCTCCATCAACACGCCGCAGCGCCTCCCCGCAGACGCGGGCCGCAAGGACACCTTCTTCGCCAGCGAGCCATTCGACCTCGCCGCCCTGGACGCCGCCGCCGAACGCCCGCCGTTCGGCGATCCGCGCCTGCGCTGGGTCGGCCACTACGACGGCACGCCGCCCCAGGCGGAGGCCCTGGCGCTGGGTGACCCGGCGCGCGGCCGGCGCCCGGTGGGCCGCGACACGGCGCTGGTCGTCTACAGCGGGATCAGCGTGAAGATGCTGGTCGACCGCGTCTTCGGCGCGGAGCTGCTCACCATGTTCACCGTCGACTACGAGCCGGGCGGCTCCGCCCAGGTCCACGACCATCCGTTCGAGGAGACCTACTTCTTCCTGGACGGCGAGATCGAGGCCGAACTGGACGGGCAGGTCCGCACCGTGCGCGCCGGCGACGTGGTCTTCTCCAGCGTCGGCGCGACCCACGGCTTCTTCAACAACGGCACCGGCCGCGTGCGCTGGATCGAGACGCAGGCGCCGCAGCCGCCGGGTCGGCATTCCTACCGCTGGCTCGACCACTGGCGCCGATTCGAGACGGACCCCGACGGGAAAGGAGGCTGAATCGCATGGCTGACGACGGCAGCGTGGTGATCATCGGCGGCAACCGCGGCATCGCCCGCGAGATCGCGCAGCACTACGCCGATGCCGGGCGCGCGGTGGTCATCACCTGCACCGATGGCGCCGACGCCCAGCAGGCCGCATCCGAGATCGGCGGCCGCACGACCGGGCTGGAGCTGAACCTGACCCAACCGGAGACCATCGGTCCTGCGCTGTCCTCGGTCGCCGGGCCGGTCGAGTACCTGGTGATCGCCGCCATCAGCCGCGACAACAACCAGGTCCGCGACTACGACATCGGCAAGGCGCTGGAGCTGGTCACCCTGAAGCTGGTGGGCTACACCGAGGTCGTCCACACGCTGCTGGATCGCATGAGCGACGAGTCGGCCATCGTCCTGTTCGGCGGCCTGGCCAAGGATCGGCCCTACCCGGGCTCCACCACGGTCTCGACCGTCAACGGCGGGGTGGTGGCCCTCACCCGCACGCTGGCCACCGAGCTGGCGCCGATCCGGGTCAACGCCATCCATCCGGGCATCGTGGGCAACAGTCCGTACTGGAAGGACAAGAGCCTGGACCACGTCATCGCCCGCACGCCGACGCGGCGCCTGACCACCATGGCGGACGTGACCGATGCGGTGCGCTTCCTCCTGGAGAACCGCTCCGTCAACGGGGTCGACCTGCGGGTCGACGGCGGCTGGATGATCACCTGACGTGGCCGAGGTCGCCCGGCCCGCGCGACCCGACTACCCGGAGATCGGGGAGCACCTGCGCGCCCGCCGCCACGAGCTGGGGCTCTCGCTCCGCGACCTGGCCGACCGGTTGGGCGTCTCGCCCAGCCTGATCTCGCAGATCGAGCGCGGCCGCGCCAACCCATCGGTCTCCACCCTGTACCAGCTGGTGGGCGAGCTGGACGTCAGCCTGGACGAGCTGCTGTTCGAGGACCGGCGGCCCGCCGAGGCGACCGGCCGGTGGACCGATCCAGCGGGCGACCGAGCGCCATCGGATCCGGCTGGCATCGGGCGTCATCTGGGAGCGGCTGACCACTCTGTCGGAGCCGGGGATCGAGTTCCTCTACGTCATCTACGAGGTGGGCGGCGCTTCCTCGCCGGAGGACGCCTTCCAGCGCCACAGCGGTCACGAGTGGGGCCATGTCCTGTCCGGCACGCTGCAGGTCGCGGTCGGCTTCCGCCAGTACCTGCTGGAGGCAGGCGACTCACTGTCGCTGGACTCCACCACGCCGCATCGGCTGGCCAACGTCGGCGACACGCCCGTCCATGCCATCTGGTTCGTCCTGGGCCGCGACGCCCACGACGCCGCGGTCCGCGACGTCGGGCTCCGAGCCGGTGAAGTGACGATGTTCAGCGCCCTGCGGCATCCAGGGACAGGACCGCTGCCCGACGAAGGTTTGCTGCCCGGGTCGAGGCAGCCACTGGCTGGCTCAACTCGGAGCCTTTGACGCCAGAGGGTCTGCGGGGCCGGGTGGTGGCGCCCGTCGCAACCGAGATCCGCGCCGACAAGGGAACGCCGGCCGCTCGTCAGCTGATACCGACGATCCCGCGGGTTCCGCCGGCGGTGGATGCTTGACAATAGTGTGTGTCGCACACTATTGTCGGCGGCATGGTGGATGACGAGCTCCTTGGCACGCACCGGCAGGAGCTGCGGCGCGGCACCGTGGTGCTGGCCTGCCTGCTGGCCCTGCGGGAGCCGGAGTACGGATACGCGCTCCTGAAGCGCCTGGACGCTGCCGGGATCCCGAGCGACGCAAACACCATCTACCCACTCCTGCGTCGTCTGGAGGATCGCGGCCTGCTCAAGAGCGAGTGGAACACGGACGACACCCGCCCGCGGAAGTTCTACCAAACGAGCCGCGCAGGCCGCAGTTATCCACCCAGCTCATGAAGGACATGACCAACCTGACGGCGTCTCTGCATGCCCTCAATGGAGAACAAGAGCGATGACTGATCTGACAGAGCGGTACCTGGGGGCGGCTCTGCGTGGCATCCCACAGGCGCAGAGAGAGGACGTCGAGGGTGAGCTGCGATCGTCCATCGCCGATGCCGTCGAGGACCGCGTGCGTGGCGGCGAGGATCAGGCGGATGCTGAGAAGGCTGTCCTGGAAGAGCTTGGGGACCCGACGCGCCTTGCCGCCGGCCTCGCCGGTCGTCCGCTGTACCTCATCGGGCCGGACCTCTTCGTCGAATACCGACGACTGCTCACCCTGCTGCTGACCATCGTCCTGCCGATCGTCGGGTTCGTGCAGGTTGGTCTCCACGTCGTTGACGGCGAGGACCTTATGGGCGCCCTGCTGTTTGGCGTTGGAGCTGCCTGGACCGTCGGCTTGCACATCTTCTTCTGGGTCACGTTGACGTTTGCGGCGGTTGAGCGCTTCGACGCCGCCCGAGACGCGAGGGAGGAGATCACTCGGCAGGCTGGCCGATGGACGGTGGATCGGCTGCCGGTGGTCCCGTCGAGCCGCATGAGTGCCGTGGAAGCGGTGGGGGACATCCTCATGATCGTCCTATCGGTCGGTGGCCTCCTCTTCCTCAACCAGGTCGCCTGGTTCACCGATGCTGCCGGCGAGCTCATACCGCTGTTCAACCCGGACCTGTGGAATGGCTGGATGCCAGCCCTGATCGCCGTGCTGCTGTCGATTGCGGCACTGACAGGAGTCGTCTTCCTGATTGGACGCTGGACGATGCCCCTAGCGGTCCTCCACGCCGTCCTCCAAGTGGCATTTGCGGTGCCTGTAGCCGCACTTGCGGTGACAGGCTCGCTGATCAACCCGGCGTTCGCGGAGGCACTCGGATGGCCACAGCTCGCGGAGGGCGACGGGGTGGCGATGATCGGCCTGGCTGCGGGCGTGATCCTGGTCACGGCTGGGAGATCGTGGAGGTGTTCCGGCGAGCCCGTCGTTCGCAGGTGATAACCGCCGGCCTGGCTGGACCGGAGCACGCGCCACGCTGAACGAGCGGGACCCGTTCGGCCGCGGGGTCCTCGCTGCGTCGAAGGCGGGCACGTTGCGGCGCTGCCGGGAGTGGGGGTAACTCCCGACAGCGCCAATTTGTTCAGCCTATCCGGCCGTTGCCCACTCCGCGGCGGCCGAATCGCTGTATGCCTGGGTGAACCCGCAACCCCAAACGATGTTCTCGTCGCCGGATACGAGATAGCGCTCTCCCTGCACCAGCTCGATGCCGCCCTCGAGGGATGTCTGCGATGTCTCAGGCGCCGTCAACGTGACCGATCCGCTCAGGTCGCCGATGAACGACTCGTTGACCGTGAACGTCACCTGGTCGCCATCGACCGCCGTGACGGTTCCGTCGATCGCGAAGTCGCGCATGGCGAGCTCCTCGACGCTGAAGGCAATGCAGATGCCCATGCCTCCGCCGGCGTCTCCACCGCCGACCGGCTGCGGCGCAGGCGCAACGGCGGGGCGAGCCAGCAGTGCCCAGGCAAAGAACACTGCGATCGCGGCGGCGCCAAGGCCGAGTGTCCAGTTCTGCCGTCTGTCATCGGCCCTGGTAGGTGTTTCCATGGTGACCTCCTGGATTCGGGCCCATAGGCGGGCCTTGCTCTCGGAGGGCGCCGGGGCACCGTGCACCGGATCGGCGTTGCGCAGCGCGTCGAACGGGTCTGGCGATTGGCGGGTCATTGGCCTTCCTCTCCGCTCCCTGTGCTGCTCACGCTGCCCCTCCACCTCATGAATGTCCGGGTGGAGGCGGATCCTTTCATCGCGTCTTCAAGGCGGCGGCGGGCCCGATGAAGCCGGATCGCCGCGGCATTCGGTGTGATGCCAAGGACCGAGCCGATCTCGGTGTGGCTCAGCCCCTCCCATGCGGCCAGCCTCAGGATCTCTTGGTCAGATTCGGGCAGCGTCGCCAGCGCCTCCGTCACGTCAGCCAAGGCGGCAGGTGGGCGTGACGGCGGCAGCAGGGCCGCCTTCAGCCTTTCGGTGAGCTGAAGCCGTCGACCGGCTGCGCGCCGCTGGTTGGCGATGACCCGATACGCCACGCCGAACAGCCACAGGCGCTGACCCTGCGCATCGGCCGGCAGCTCGGTGAAGCGACGCCAGGCAACCACGTACGTCTCTGCCATGGCGTCCTCGGCGTCCGCCAGCTGCGGGGTGCGCCGCCGGGTGTAGGCGAGAAGCGAATCGAAGTGGGCGTTGAAGAGCGCGGAGAATTCAGCCTGACTCACGTCACGCATTCGCCCCCATGACGCCGGGGCCGCGTCATCGGTTCCGGCGGTGGTCAGCCCTCGCTGGTCGGCGGAGTCTCCACGAGCCGATTCTCGTGGAACCCGTAGTCCCACACGTCGATGAGCGGTGGCTCGATCCCCAGCTGCGTGAGCGCGGTGCAGATCTGGCTGCGGTGATCCGTCCCGTGGTGGAGCGCCTGCGCCAGCCGGATCCCCTTCGGCGCCAGCAGTGTTGACCCGTCGTCGCGGACGCGGAGCAGCCTCTCCTCCGGATCGATCTCCTCGTCCAGCACCTCGATCCAGGCGGGGCCGTTGACCTCGAGCTCGGCGCGCACCTGAGCCAGATCCATTGACTCCTCGTCGATCTGCGGCCGCGAACCGCCGCCGATCACGAACAGATAGGAGCAATCAGCACCCACGAGGTGGCGCGCCGTGTCGAGGATCGAGCCATAGGTGCCGGGCACATTGGTCTCGAGTTGCTCAGGCGTCAGATCGGCCAGGCTGTCGAACAGGGTGAGGGTGGCCCAGACGTGATGGCCGAAGGCATCGGCCAGGAGGGAAGTCGTCATGCGGGGTACCTCGGGCTGAGTGCTAAGCCGGCGGCGGAATGGCGCCGATGGCCAGCAGGACGTCCATCCAGCCATCGGCGGTGTGCTCCACCACCTTGGCATCCTCGAATCGGTCCAGGTAGACCACGGACCACGTGCCTTCGCGCCCGGTGGGCTCGGCACCAAGGAACGGGCCGGAGTGCGTGCCGCTCAGCTCGACGTGGGTGACGACCGTGTCGCCCTCGACCACCTGCTGCTTGATCGTCGCGGACAGATCGGGGAAGGCGCTGCGCACGTAATCGAACGTGTGGAGCCCGGGCCAGTAGCCCGGATGCTCCTTGGCCGCGTCCAGGTTCCCTGCCCACAGTTCCTGGACCAGTACCCGAGCGACCTCGGCATTCGACGTAGCCATGGTGCAAGTCTACGTGGCGCCATTGAGGAAAAGGAGGACGGCCAGCACCCTGCGGTTCACGTCCGGGTCGTCTTCCAGCATGGCCAGGCCCACCCGGCTACCCCGTCGACGCCTCCGGCACGACCGCCATCGCGTCGACCTCGACCAGGAAGTCAGGATGCGCCAGCGCGGGCACAATCGCGGCGGTCACGAGGGGCGGGTTCGGTCGATCGCCCCAGGTCGCCTGAAAGGCGCCGTAGCCCGTGCGGACATCCTGGCCCGCGACGATGAAGATGCTGAATTTCACGACATTGTCGATCGATGCCCCGGCGGCTGTGAGAGCCGTTTCGATGTTGCGCAGGACCTGCGCCGTCTGGGCCGCGAGGTCTCCCCGTCCGACGATCTCCCCGTCGGCGGTGATGGCGTCCTGGCCGCCGATGTAGATCGTCTTCACCGGACCGGAGACGACCGCGACATTGGTGTATGCAGGATTCCGATGCAGCCCTTCGGGATTGAGAAACTCGACGTGGCCCGGCGTCGTGGTCGTTGCGGAAGTCATCGGGACAGCTCCTCTCGATGTGCAGACATATGCGTACGCTGCGTTCGCACCTCGCTGCATGACACTGATGCCGGCCTTTGAGGCCCACCGCGCCTGACCCACGTTTCGAAGCACCGCCGCGGCGTGCGGCGCGTCCTGTCAACGCCGCAGCTGCTGGACGCTGTTCAGCGCGCGGTCCATCGCACAGAATGTCGGTCCACGCGGGGTGGCGGGGGACAGGCTGCTCGTTCCACGGCATGCGATCACGATGATGCGGTCGCCCCGATGCATGCCGGAGCCAATGGCGAGACCGACCTTGCGGGCAGGAGGCCGTGTGCCCATGTTTCGTCGTCTCGGTGCCGCCATCACGGTGGCACTCATGCTCCTGGTGATCACCGCCAGTGCCGCCTTCGCCGGCGAGATCACCGGAAATGGTCGGAAGCAGTTGACCATCGAGGAAAGCAAGTGGGGCACGGGCCTCCACGCCCGTTCCGTCTGTGCGTACTCCGGCCAGGAAGATCTGCAGTGGTTCCAGGATGAAGAAACCAACCTCATCCCGGTGGAGAATCCGGTCAAGGGTGTGCCGGGCCACGCTCAGTCGTGGGGTCAGATCCCGAAGGCCGTGCGCGACACGCTCACGAATCCGGGAGCGGTTGCCTGCAACCCGCCGAAGTAGGCGACCGCGAGGAGGCCTGGCCGCAGTGGCGACGGGCCTCCCTCGTCCCTCGGCACATCCCGCGGCATAGCGCCTCGCCGGGTCAACGCAGCAGCAGGCCGAGCCCGAGCGCGATGACGCCGGCCGCCAGCGACACCGCACCCGCGTACAGCAGCCAGATCAACCCATTCGGACGGGTGCGGCCCTGGCCCGCGGCTGAGAGGAAGAAGCCAGCGGGCATGAGGATGGCCGCCAGAGGGACGCCCGACCTGGCGATGGTGCCCGCGATCCCGGACATCGCAGCCGCGTCCGCGTAGAGCTGGACGACCAGCGACAGGATGACCAATACGCCGGCGTGGGCATGCCCGGCCCGTGAGAACGCGATCTGGAAGGGCGTTGCTGAAGCGGCTCCGCGGAGCAGCCGGAGCATGTACCAACCACCGGACTCCACGGCCACGATCGTGAGCAGCAGGATGCCCGCGGTGCTGAGCGTCGCGGGGGAGAGCGTGAGCGGCATCGGTCGGTCCTTCCGGTAGCGGATAGCGTTACTATCCATACCGTAGATAGTGATACTATCCATGTCAAGACCGGGTGATGTGGGGCCTATGCGGATCTCCGAGCTGTCGGCGGCAAGCGGTGTTCCGGTGCCGACGCTGAAGTTCTACCTGCGCGAGGGACTGCTCCCGCCGGGCGACGCGATCGCCGTCAACCGGGCGCAATACGGTGAGGCGCACCTTCGGCGCCTCCGGCTGATCCGCGCGCTGACCGAGATCGGCCGTCTGCCCCTGAAGACCGTGAGTGCGGTCATTCGGGCCATCGACGACCGGGAGCTTCCCCTTCACGATCTGCTCGGGATCGCCCACTGGGCTCTCGAGCCGGATGCACCAGCGACCGAAGATCCCATGCGAGACACAGTGGACGCGCTGGTGGATGAACTCGGGTGGGAGGTGGATCAAGAAGCGCCGGCGCGTCGCACGCTGGGCAGGGCCCTCGCGACACTCCGGGACCTGGGGCACGATGTGTCCCCGGCGACACTGCGCCGATACGCGCTGGCCGCCGATTCGCTTGCCGCCGAAGAGGTCGCGACCGTGCCGGCACATGCGTCTCGCAGCGACGCCGTGGAGAGTGCGGTTGTCGGAACCGTGCTCTACGAGACGGTCCTTACTGCCCTGCGGCGGCTTGCCCAGGAACATCGGTCCGCCGAACGCTTCGGGCGGTCCCATCGCGCGGTATCCGCCCCAACCACTCCGCCATAAGGCCGCGGAGAATCCCTCTAGTCGCCCAGGCCGTACTCGCGCATCTTCGCGTAGAGCAGGCGGCGGTAGATCCCCAGCTCCTCGGCGGCCTTGGAGCGATTGCCCTTATTGCGCTCCAGCGCTTCGGCGATCAGTCGCTTCTCGAGCGACTCGACCTCTTGCTTGAAGGTGCCGTTCGTGCCGTTCGTGCCGTTCGAGCCGGCACCGTGCAGGAACCGCCTCGGACGCATCGGCTCCGTCCGTCTTGGCTGACGATCTCTTGGCGCGCCCGCGGGAGCCACCGGCAACCACCGGCGTCTCGTCCAGCGGGAGATGGTCCGGCATGATCGTCTGGCCGCGCGACAGGACGACCGCCCGCTCGATGGCGTTCTCGAGCTCGCGCACGTTCCCCGGCCAGTCATGCTCCATGAGGCTCGCCACGGCCTCCTCGGAGATGGAGGTCGGGATGGCGTCCGGCTTCCATCGGTACTTGGCCAGGAAGTGCTCGACCAGCTGCGGGATGTCCTCCATCCGGTCGCGCAGCGGCGGCATGTGGATGTGGATCACGTTCAGCCGGTAGTAGAGGTCCTCGCGGAAGTTGCCAGCCTCGACTTCCTCGGCCAGGTCGCGGTTGGTGGCGGTGATGACCCGGATGTCGACCTTGATGGGCGTGTTGGAGCCGATGCGCTCGAACTCGCGCTCCTGCAGGATGCGCAGCAGCTTGGTCTGGGTGCCCAGCGTCATCTCGCCGATCTCGTCAAGGAAGATGGTGCCCTTGTCCGCGCCTTCGAAGCGGCCCTTGCGCATGGTCATGGCGCCGGTGAACGAGCCCTTCTCGTGGCCGAACAGCTCCGTCTCCAGCAGCGTCTCCGGCAGGGCGGCGCACGAAACCTTGACCAGCGGATGGGGATTGCGCTTGCTGGCCCGATGCAGAGCCTCCGCCACCAGCTCCTTCCCGGTCCCCGACTCCCCGGAGATCAGCACGGTGGCGTCCGAGCCGGCCACCTTCCCGATGAGCTTGTAGACCTCCATCATCGGCTTGGAGGAGCCCACGATCTTCTCGCGGTCGGCGGCGGACTTGCCCAGCTCCAGCCGGAGGGCGCTCACCTCTGAGGTCATGTCGTGGTGCTCGAAGACCCGGCGCAGGGTGGCCAGCAGGTCGTCCACCTCGAACGGCTTGGTGACGTAGTCGTAGGCGCCGTGCTCCATGGCCTTGATGGCCGATGACGAGCCACCGAAGGCCGTCATCACGATCACATCGAGCTCGGGGTACTCGCGCTTGATGGACTTGAGGAGATCCAGGCCGTCCTGGTCGGGCAGCTTGATGTCCATCATCACCAGGTCGGGGCGCTGCTTGGCGATCTGGGTGCCGGCCTCGGCTGCCGTCTTGGCGTTGCGCGTCTCGTAGGCGTTCTCCTTCAGGAGGTCGCCCAGGAGCGAACGAATCTGCGCGTCGTCGTCGACGATCAGGACAGAGCGGGTCTCAGCAGCCATCGATTCAGGAAGCCCCTCCGTTACGGCCCACGCGAGGGTCGGGCAGCGGACGGGAATCGTACACCGAATCAGGTTTCGCGCCATATCGCGTGCCTTGGCCCTCGCCGGCTAGTCAACCCATGGCTGATACGACCAAGCAGACGCCAATGGTGGGCCGGGGCATGGGTTCCTTGGTCGCTTCAGCCAGCCCTTGGCTGCTATGACGGGGGAACTGCTTGGGCGGGCCGCTGTCGCCCGCTCAGCGGTCCACTCAGCCACCGGCTGGCTAAACGGCGCTGCTGCTCGCTACTGAGTTGGCGGGGGCGACACGAGATCGGATGGCGACGCTGCGGAACTGCTCGATGGAGAGAGGCTGACGCTCGGATTCGGCGCGGTTGACGGCTCGGGGAAGAGCGAGCTGGGGAACCCCAGGAACGCGAGCACGAACATCAGGAGGAAGATGGCGACCACGGCCAGCACCCAGGGTCGGGCGATGGTGTCGTTGCGCGGCGGCAGGGCTCCGCGATAGCCGCTCGGTCGCTGATCGGTCATTCGTCTCCTACGTTCAGCATCGCGTCTTGCGCCAGCTCCTCGGCCGGAGGCGGTCCGCCGCGCAGCCGCCGCTCGGCGGTGGCCAGCTGGAGCCGCGCCAGCAGGATGTCACGTCGCACGCGACGCAACGCGCGAGTCGTGCTCACGCCCAGGCTCCAGGCCAACAGCCCCAGCGTGATGCTGACAAGGATCGCGACCGCGATCACCGCCAGGTCAAGGATCGAGCCCACGGGGCGCTGACGGTAGCAGAGTCGCCCGGCACGCGAGTTGCTGCCCGCGAACCGGCTGACCCAGCACGATTACGGAGGAGCGACCTTGCCACGTGGCAAATCGGGTAGTGTCGGGGAACCAATGCGTAATGCGCCCCACCGGACTGTCGCGGTCGTTGGCGACGTCATCCTGGCCAAGAAAGTGAATGCTGAGGTCGCGTCACGGGGGCCGCTTGCCCTCCTGGGGGACCTCCGTCCGCTACTGAGCGCCGACCTCGGTATCGCCAATCTCGAATCGGTGGCCACGGTGGCTGGCACGCGCCATCAGAAGCGCGGGACGGTGCCGGTCCACTTCAGGTCACGGCCGGAAACGCTGGCCGTGCTGGCGGCCGCCGGCATCGATGCCGTTGCGACGGCGAACAACCATGTCGGCGACTACGGCCCATCGGCGATGCTGGAGCAGGCCGCCTACCTGGACACCATGGGCATCGCCCATCCGGGTTCGGGGAGCACGCTCGAGAGCGCACGCGAGCCGGCCTTCCTGGACGCGGGCCGAGGCGTCACAGTCGCCCTGTTCTCCGCCGATACGACGGAGCCTGACTACGCGGCCGAGGCCGATCGACCCGGCACCAGCTACCTGCCGCTCGATGACCTGGAAGCGTGGGATCGGACATTCCGAGGTGCCATCGCCCAGGCCAGGCACCAGGCCCACGCAGTCCTGTTCGCAGTCCACTGGGGCGGTGACTGGAATGAACAGCCGTCACGCGACAAACAGGCGCTGGGGCATCTGCTGATCGAGATGGGCGTGGACGCTGTCCTGGGCTCGAACGCCCACGTGCTGCAGGGCATCGAGCGGTACGCGCATGGTGTCGTCATCCACGATGCCAGCCACCTGTTGACGCCGTTCGATCGCTCGAGCGCGTCGGCAGTCTTCACCCTCCGCGTCGGCACGGGCGGGGTGTCGGGTGTCAAGGTCCACCCCATCGTCGTGGAGGCTGGTGGGCGCGGAGCGCGCATGGCCGCGGGCGCCGAGTCTGCCGAGATCCTTGACCGGCTGACGGAGCTGTCCGCATCCCTCGGCACGGTGCTGCGCGATGGGGTCGTGCGCGTGCCGCATGCGCGAAGCCGAAAGGCGCCGACGGCGGTAGCGGCGCCGTCCGTCACGGTCCAGGCGCCCATGGTCCCCCGGCCGGCCACCTCGCCCCCGCCCGAAACCCTCGTCTCCGCCGTCCCTGCCGGCGCAAGGATCGAGCCAATGTCGTTTGGACCGTTGCGGCTGGTTGGGCTCTCCCTGCCGCGCAGCCGCTACATCGGTCCCGAACCGGTCGACCTCGACCTGTACTGGACGGCCCCCGCGACGGTTCCGGCGGACCTCCGGATCACGGTGCGCGGTCGGCCCAACGGGTCGACGGTCGACTGGCTCAGCGATCACGAGCCTTGTGACTGGGCCTGGCCCACGTCCCGCTGGGTGCCGGGCCAGATCTACCACGATCGCGTCCAGCTGCGGCCACCACAAGAAGCGCGCTCCTTTGCCGGAGCAGCCAGCGTGATCGCTGGGATGTGGGATCCGATGAACGTATCTGTCAGCGTCAACCAGGGCGAGGACGAGGTCGCCAGTTCAGGCACGGTTCGGCGCGTGCGAATGGGGGTTGCCAACGCGCTGTTGGCGGGCGCGCTGCTGCTCGGCCTCCTCTCGGCCATTCTGCTCGACGTCTGAGACCGAACATTCGGCGCAGGCGGATCTCCTCCCCGCGCCCCGGTGCGCGCCGCGGAAGCCCTACGCGACCTTGCGGAAGAACTCGCGGATATCGCTCAGGAGGAGATCGGGTGCGTCGTGTGCGGCCCAGTGTCCGCCGCGGTCGTAGTCGTTCCAGTGGACGATGTTCGAATGGTCACGTTCGGCGAACTTGCGGACCGGCTTGAAGTCGTACGCAAACGAGGCCAGGCCAATCGGCACCGTCGTCACCAAGCCCTGGGGCTCACCTTGATGGGCCGCGAACCAGGCACGGTTTTCGAAATAGAAGCGGGCAGCAGACGCTGACGTGTTGGTAAACCAGAAGAGCGACGCGATGACCAACAGGTCGTCCTCCGGCAGCGCGTCGCCCAGGAGCTGTCCCATCCACGCCAGCTGTCCTGCCGGAGAGTCGGCCAGCGCATGTGCCAGGGTCTGGGGCTGGTTCGCCATCGACCGATCGTGGATCGCGTGCTCAATGAATGCCTGGCCGAACTGGAGGTAGCCGACCTCCTCCTCTGTTAGGCCCTCGAACTCGCCGGGCTCGCCCCTGGGGAACGAGAAGATCTGGTTCACGTGCACACCAATGACGTGATCGCGGTCGATCTCGCCGAGGATGGGTCCGACGATCGCCCCGGCATCATTGCCATGGGCGCCGTAGCGCTCGTAGCCCAGGCGGCGCATCAACTCGGCCCACGCCGCGGCGGTGCGCGCCGCGTTCCATCCGCGCTCCCGGGTTGGGCCGGAGAAGCCGAAGCCTGGGATCGACGGGATCACGACGTGAAAAGCGTCCGTCGGGTCGCCGCCATGGGCACGCGGGTCGGTCAGCGGCCCGACGAGCCCAAGGTACTCGGTGAACATGTTCGGCCAGCCGTGAGTGAGGATGAGCGGGGTGGCGTTCGGCTCGGGCGAGCGCACATGGACGAAGTGGATGTCCAGGTCGTCGATGGTCGTGACGTACTGCGGATAGTCGTTCAGCCGAGCCTCGTGCTCGCGCCAGTCGAAGGCGCTGCGCCAGCGGTCGACCCGCTCCCGGACGTAGCTGACCGGCACGCCGTATTCCCAGCCGGGCGGCACCGGGATGCCGTCGATCTTCCCGGCGAACTCCGTGGATGGCAGCTCCTCGGCGTAGCGCGTGCAGTCAGCAGCTTCTCCGGTTCGTGGGCAATTTTCTGTGTTCCGAAATGGCGCGTCAGGCGCTGGGAGATGATGCCGCGCACAGGCGCAGGCTCACCACCTAACGTGTCGCGCGGCCACGACTTAGCTGCCATCTATCTAGCATTCGCCGGTTATGGTGCACGCTTTGCTCTCTGTTCTGACACGGAGCGGAGGAGGCATGGGTCGTATGTCATTGAGTCTGGCGGTCATGGCAGCATTGCTGGTGACGTATTTCTTGAACCCGACAGCGGCGTGGGTTGCGGTCGTTGCGGTATCGACGTTGGGGCTCGCACGGCATATTCGGCAGCGTGACGACGAGGCTGAAGCCGCCCTGCAGCACGCCGAGGAGTAGAGCGACACCCTACGAGGGGGCGAGACACGAGGCGGAGTCTCGTCCTTCCAGTCAGCCCCCTCGCGCACCTGGCTCCCGTTCGGGCTTCGCCCCTCTCTTACTTTCTTGCCTTCCACTCGAATTTGTCACGAATCCGTCGAGTCCTCACCTGAATCGGGCCCCGGGCAACGCTCGGGGGCCACACTCGTCTCAGACTCCAGATTCCAGCCTCCCCGGGAACACGGGGATTAGCATTGCCTGAGCGAGAGGCTGCAGCTGTATGGACGTCGCACTTCGCGCACTCAATCGATTCGGACTGGGCGCCCGCCGAGGCGAGCGACAGCGAATCTCTGATCCCAGGGGCTGGCTGAAAGCACAGCTCGATGGCGGCGCGCCTTCGCTGCACCCCAGCGACATCCCTCCACCGGGCGCAATCGGCGACGCCGTTCGCGGCCTTCGCCCGCCGGGTCAGAAAGACGAACAGGAACGCCGCGAAGCTCGTCGCCACCTCGTAGAGCTCTCTGCTGGCGAAGCGCGAACGCACTCGAAGCGCGCATCTCCAGCGATCGCCCCTTTGTCGAGCGGCTCGTGGCCTTCTGGTCGAATCACCTGTGCGTGTCTGCGGGCTCGAAATCCTTGTCGCGCCGCTCGCCGGATCGTCCGACCGCGACGTCATCCGTCCGCACGTGCTGGGACGATTCGAAGACATGGTCCTCGCATCGGCGAAGCACCCCGCGATGCTCGCGTACCTCGACAACTTTCAATCGATCGGACCATCGTCGCCCGGCGCGCGCATGGGACAGCGCAACACCGGCGCGAAGCGAGGCCTGAACGAAAACTACGCGCGCGAACTGCTGGAGCTGCACACACTCGGCGTCAACGGCGGTTACACGCAAGCCGATGTGCAGGAGCTCGCGCGGATTCTCACCGGCTGGACGATCGAAGGGATCGCAGGGCCTGGTGCGCGCGCGCAAGGTGCTCAACCGCGACGTGCCAGTGGCGTGATCCGCCGCGCCCGGCCGGAGCCTGGAAGTGCGATCGGCTTCACCTTCCGCGAGATGCTGCACGAGCCGGGTACGAAGACCGTGCTCACAGCAATACAAGGAAGACGGCCTTGCCGAGGGCGAGCACGCAATCCGCGCACTGTGCCGGCATCCGTCCACTGCGCAATTTGTCGCGACGAAGCTGGCGACACATTTCATCAGCGACGACCCGCCGGCGGCGGCAGTCGATCGCCTGGCGCGTGCGTTTCGTTCGAGCGAGGGCGATCTGAAAGTGGTCGCGCGAGCGCTGATTAACGAACCCGAAGCGTGGCGCGAGGACGCACGGAAGTTCCGGGCGCCGCAGGACTGGTTCGTCGCCGTGATGCGCGCGCTCGGAGCGAACGAAGTGAACCCGAGCGGGCCGGGCGTCCTGCGACAACTCCGGCAGCCGCTGTGGTCCCCGCCATCTCCCAAGGGCTTCGGCGATGCGATGCAGGAGTGGGCGGATCCGACTCGCTTCTCAATCGCGGAGAGCTGGCACGCACGATCTCCCGGCAGCCCGCGGTGGCCGCACTCGACCCGCGAACGCTGCTCGATGTCGTCGATGTTCCGACCGGGAATCCCTTGCACTCGCTGATCGCGGACACGTCGATTCCGGCGCCCGAGCGCGTGGCGCTCGCGATCGCGGGCCCGGCATTTCAATGGAGATGACCATGAACCGCCGAGAGTTCGTTCGCAACATGTGTTACGGCGGGCTCGCAACATGTGCGGCTCCGCGAGTCAGCTTCGCGCAGGTGGCGCAGAATGGCCGGCTTGTATTCGTGCTGCTGCGCGGCGGGTTCGACGGACTCGCTGCCGTCGTCCCCGTCGGCGACCCCGACTACGCCGTGCTTCGCGGTGCGTTCGCATTCAAAGAGACGGAACTGGCGCCGCTCGACGACCTGTTCGGCCTGGCACCCGGGCTCTCGCCGCTCCGCGCGCTGTGGGACAGCAACGAGCTCGCGGTCGTTCACGCGATGGCGATTCCCCATCGGACGCGCAGCCACTTCGACGGGCAGGCGATCCTCGAGACCGGACTCGATCATCCGGCAGGCGCCTCTGACGGTTGGCTCAATCGTCTGCTGCAGGTCATGTCCGGCCGTCGGTCCGGATCGCGATCGCGGCAGGCATGCCGCTCTCGCTCTCCGGCCCGTTTCAGGTCGAGAGCTGGTCACCCACGCAACTTGGTGCGGTCGACGATGCATTCGTGGAACGGTTAGCCGTGCTCTATCGCGCTGACGCTGCGCTGCACAATCGCTTCGAGGCCGCACTGCAGCAGCAGGAGCTCGTGGGCGAGGAGCCGATGGCTCGAGGAACCGCGCGACGTGGTGGCATCACGCCGCTGATGCAGGCTGCGGCGCGAATCCTCCGCCAGGATCAGGGCCCGAATATCGCGGCGATGGAATTTAGCGGCTGGGACACGCACGCCAACCAGGGAATGGCGGGCGGCGCGCTCGATCGTCTGCTTGGACAGCTCGCGGAAGGACTCGTCGCGTTTCGAACGACGATGGGACCTGCTTGGCAGACGACCACGGTCGTCGTGATGACGGAGTTCGGACGCACGGCTCGCCCCAACGGCACCCGAGGCACCGATCATGGAACCGCCGGCGCCGGATTCGTGCTCGGTCCTCGACTCGCGCGCGCGCACGTCGTATCCGATTGGCCAGGTCTCACGCAGAACACGCTGTATGAGGGGCGCGATCTCAAGCCCACCATCGATACTCGTGCGGTGCTCAAAGCCGCGTCGCCGGGACGTTCGATCTGACCTCAGCTCAGCTCGACCGTGTGTTCCCCAACTCGTTGCCGTTCGCCCGTCAACCGGGTTGATGACATAGCGATCCGGCAGTGGGGATTATATCGCCCAACATCCGACTCCCGATCTGGGAGTTGTGTGGACGTTGGGAGTTGGGAATTTGGGAGTTGGGAGTTTTCTACCGGTTACTGCTTCGACGCCTGCGAGGCCTGGGCACCGAGTTTCTTGAGGAGTGCGGCGGTATCTTCGTGAACGTCGATGCGTGCGCCGCCGCGGCTGTTGCCACCCGCCTTGCCGAGCGCTGAATCCACCGGCGTATTTCCCTTGGCGTCTTTCGCATTGAGATCGGCGCCGTGCGCGACGAGGAACGTGACGACATCGTTCCAGCCCCAGCGGGCCGCTTCGTGCAGAGCGGTCAAGCCACGTGAGTCCTTCGCGTTGATGTCGCCGCCGGCATCCAGCAACAGCTTCAATGACTCGATCGATCGCTGCTGCGTGTCCTCGCTCAGATAGAACCCGCGAGTGTCAGCGTCGACCGACCCCAGTCCTGCAGCCGCCATCGTCGGCGTCATGCCGCGGCTGTTGGTCAGCGTCAGATCGGCGTTCTTCCCAATCAGCAGCTTGATGGCTGGTGCGTCCAGTGCCTTCGCCGCCCGCAGCAGCGGCGTCGCTCCCGTCGTCAGCATGCCGTCGAGACCGCGGTCGTTGCCGACGTTGCGGAACGGCGGCGGCAGACGCAGGCGTGCGTTGGGATTCGCGCCGGCATCGAGCAGCAGCTTGATGACATCGAGAGCGCTGGTCTCGTCGAGCGACGGCAGGTCGGGTCGTCCGCCGCGCGGAATCGTGTTGACGTCAACCGCAGCGTAGAGTGGCGCACGACCCCAGAGATCCCACTGGTTCGGATTTGCGCCTGCGCGATCAGGTACGCAGCTGTATCGAACTGCATGTTGATGATGGCGGTGAGCAGAGGGCTGAGCGCTTCGGGATCGGCGAGGTTGATCTCGGCGCCTTTCTCCACGAGCGCTCGCGCGCACTCAACGCACCCTTCGCGGGCTGCATACAGGAGTGGCGTCAGTCCTCCAAAGGGACGGTAGATGGCTCTTGGCTCTGCGGTGACCTGGCGCTGCCAGTTGTTGACTGTGGATCGCGCGTTCACCTGCGCACCGCGGGCGAGCAGTTCGCGCACCATTGCCGGCTGGTGTTGCGCGACGGCCCACATCAGCGCCGTCTGCCCACGCCACTTCTCCACCGCGTTCACGTTGGCGCCGCGCTGAATCAGCAGTCGAGCGGCATCCACCTGGCTCGTGCGCGCGACGACCATCAAAGCCGTCTGACCGTCGGCGTTCGGCGACTCGACGTCGGCTCCCGCTTCGAGCAGCGCGCCAAGCAAGGCCGCATTGGCGGCGATCGCGGCCTCCGCCATCGGCGTCGATCCGAAGTCGTTCTTCACGTTCACTTTCGCGCCCGCGCGGATCAGACGCGTCACGAGTTCGAGGTCGTTGTGCTGCACCGCCCAGTGCAATGCCGTGGTGCCGTCCGGCTCTGGCGCGTTGACGTCGACGCGCTTGGCGACGAGCGCCAGCGCCGCGTCACGCTTGCCGGACTTGATCGCTTCGATAAGGGGAGGCGACCCTGCCGCAACAAGAGGCGTTGTTGCGAACCGCCAAGAACCAGAAGCGCGATCGAAAAGGCTTTCGACATGATCGGTGTGTCGTATGGGTCGTTACATCTCAGAGAACAACTGCGTGCTGTTGCCGAACTTGTCCACCGGAATGCCTGCGCGATCGAGCAGCGTCAAGTGCAGGTTCGCCAGCGGCGTCTTGTCCTCGAACTTCAGGTGCTGTCCGCCCTTCAGCTTCCCGCATCCACCGCCGACGACGACCGTGGGCAGTGGGAACTCGTCGTGCGCGTTGCTGTTGCTCATGTTGCTGCCGTACAGCAGGATCGAGTGATCGAGCACCGATCCGTCGCCGTCCGGCATCGCCGCGAGCTTGGTGAGGAACTTCGCGAACGCCTGGATGTGGTACGTCTGAATCTTCGTCAGCTTCTCCTTGCGCGCCTTGTCGTTCTGGTGATGTGACAGCGGGTGGAACGCGTCGGAGATCCCGATGTGGTTGTAGGTGACGTTGCTCCCCTCGCCCGCCATCATGTAGGTGAAGACGCGCGTGAGGTTCGCCTGATACGCCAGCGCGATCATGTCGAACATCAGGTTGAGCCGCTGATCGAAGTTCGTCCCGACCGGCACGTCGGGAAGATCGAGGCTCGAGAGATCCTGCGCCTCCATCTTCTGCACGCGCCGTTCAATCTCGCGAACGCTCTCGAGGTAGTCGGCCAGCTTCGCGCGATCCGGCGCATCGAGCGTGCGCTGCAAATCGTGTGCTTCCTGCGTCACCAGGTCGAGGATGCTCGCGTACTGCTTGGTGATCGCCTTGCGCTCCTGCGCCGTATCGCCCTGACCGAACAGCCGCTCGAACAGCTTGCGCGGATCGGACTCCATCGGCAGCGGTGTCGTCGGCGATCGGAACGAGATCGTCGCGCCGTAGCTGCAACCGTAGGTGCGATCGCACGCGCCATTTCCGCCGCGGCCTTCGGTGGCCACCTCGAGCGACGGAAGAGGCGTGTCCTGACCGATGTGCTGCGCGGCGAGCTGATCGATCGTCACACCACCGTGTGGTTCCTGGCTCGCCTCCGGCGTCACGCAACTGAGCCACGTGCCCGGATTGAGCGCATGCACCGGTGGCGCGATGGCCGGCTTGTTCTCGAGGCCGCTCACGATCGTCAGCTGTTTCTTGAACGGTGTGAACGGCTGGAGGATCGGCGACAGCTCGAAGTTGCTGCCGACGGCGGCCGGCGTCCAGTTCTCCATGATCGCACCGTGCGGCAGATACATGAATCCCATGCGCGGCTTCGGCGCAGCGGCGGTGTGAACCAGTTGCGTCCACGCCGGGACCATGGCGTCCAGGAGCGGCAATCCGACGACCACACCAGCACCGCGAAGGAACGTGCGACGCGAGAGATGCTTCTTTGTAATGAACATGACGGTCCTCGGTCTACGGTCTTCGGTCCTCGGTCTTCGCCACAGACGCAGTGGATGTTGCCGCGCTCTCAGGCGGCGGGAACCATGCGCATGCGGAACGCGTCGCTTTTCACGATGCCCATCACGATCGACGAGAAGCGATACTTGTCGCGCGCCGACTCGCGCACGATCCGGCGCACCGTCGGCATGTCGTAATACTCCACCGTGCGGCCCAGCGCGTAGGTCATCAGCCGCTCGGTCAGCGTCTGCACGAACTGCTCGGGACGCTTCATGAGTGCCACTCGAAGGTCGGCGGGGCTGTTGACGGCCGTGCCGTCGATCAGTTGACCGGACGCGTCGATCTTCGTGCCAGCGTATCGGTCCTCGGCCCGCCACTCTCCAATGGCATCGAAGTTCTCGAGCGCAAAGCCAAGCGGATCCATCACGCCGTGGCAGGCGTTGCACGATGGCTTCGCGCGATGCTGCTCCATGATCTCGCGCACCGAGCGCGCCTTCTCGCCGTCCTTGTTCTCCTGGAACGCCTCGACGTCGGGCGGCGGAGGCGACGGCGGCGTGCCGAGGACGTTCTCCAGAATCCACGCGCCGCGCAGCACGGGCGCCGTCCGGTTGGCGTATGACGTCGTGAGCAGCACCGCGCCCTTGCCCAGCAGTCCCCAGCGGTTCGGATCGCTCAACGTCACACGGCGGAAGCGATCGCCCCTGACGTTCGGGATGCCGTAATGCAGCGCGAGCCGCTCGTTCACGAAGGTGTGATTCGCCGTCAGCAGCTCCAGGACGCTGCGATCGTCCCGGAGAATACTGCTGACGAACAGCTCCATCTCCTCGCGGAACGCCGCGCGCAGACTGTCGTCGAAGTTCGGGAAAATGATCGGATCGGGATCGATCTCCTCGAGCGCCCGCATCTTCAGCCACTGGAACGCGAAGCTATCCGTCAGCGACTCCGCGCGCGGGTCGGCGAGCAGTCGTCGCACCTGCGCCTCGAGAACCACCGGCGTTTTCAGCGTTCCCTTTTCCGCCGCAGCCAGGAGTTCATCGTCCGGGGCGCGCCCGATCAGGAAGAACGAGAGACGAGAAGCCAGCTCGATATCACCGATCGCATGAATGCTTCCCGGTGCGAGACCTGCCGGCGATCGCTCGGCACGATACAGGAACTTCGGGCTGGCCAGAATCGTCGGCAGCGCATCGCGAATCGCCGTATCGAAGTCGCTCATTCCGCGCGCGGCGCCGTAGAAGCCGAGAGGCGCCTCGACGTCAGCCTCGGTAATCGGCCGGCGATACGCCTTGCGCGCCAGCGACGAGAGAATCGTCCTGGCGCACGGGAGCTCCTCGCTCTGTGTCTTTGGCCTGCACACGAAGATGCGTCCGCGACTCGGCGTCTCGCTCACGCCGGTCGGATTGAACGGACCCTGGATCTCCAGGCTTCCGATCTTCGGAATGCGATCCTCGCCCGCGCCCGGCCGGAACTGATGCAGCACATCGTCGGATTCCGCGTACGTCCGCGCGATGAATGTCGCCGCAACCTTGTGTGGTCCGGCCGTCACCTTCACCGGGATATCCATGAACCGGCTGTTGATCGCAGCGACAGCAGGCGCCTGCTGCTGATCGATCGCCCTGATGTCTTCTTCGCCGCCGATCGTGTTCTGGAAGGCCTTCACACCATCGATCGTGACGATCAGCGTATGCGTGTACTCCATGCCGCGTACGTAGCCGGCGATGGCCATGTTCGGGATGTTGAGCTTGTAGTCGCCATCGGCGGGAAACAGATGCTCGACGATCAGTCCGCCACGCGTGCCGAGCGGCAGACCGTCAACCCGCACGGCCTGATCAGTTCCGCGCGCGGGACGGTAGGTCATGCTGCCAGGCCGCGCACCAGGATTCCCGATCGCGCGCCCGCTGACGACGCGCGCCGCAGAGATGTATTGATTGAGGAACGACGGTGAGACGGTGAGCACGCTCGCCACGTTGTCGAACCCCTCCGCCTCATCGTCCTTGGGAAGAAGCGCAGCGGGGTCGATCTTGAGCCCGAGCAGATCCTCGATTGCAGCCGTGTACTCCGCGCGATTGAGGCGATGCAATGCGACGCGACCGGGATTCGGATGGGCGGCCGCCGCTTCGTCGAGCGACCGTTCCAGCCACGACACCATCGAATCGACACTCGCCTGATCGGGCCGGCGAACGCCGGGAGGCGGCATCATGCCGCCGCGCAGCTTGCGGACGGTCTTCTCCCACACGTCGGCGTGTTCGGGGAGCTGGGCCAGGTCCATCGTGTCGAACATCAGGCCGGCCGTCTTGGTCCGCTGGTTGTGACACGTGACGCAGTACGTATCGAGCAGCGCGCGCGGCGCGAGCGGAGCCGTCGTCGCTGTCGCAGTCGCAGTCGCCTGCTGCGCCGACACTGTCGCGACATCCTGAACGCGATGCCGAGACCGCGAAGAGAAGGCGGCGGAGAGAAGAAGGAGTGTCCTCACACTATTCCACCCAGTTCGCGCACGTGAAGCCACAGCCCGCGATACGTGATGTTGATGAAGGGCTCCGGGTCGCCGCAGCGCGCGTCGAATTCCTTGGTCGCGCCAGCAGCGAGCATGTCCTCGGTGCCCATCCCTTTGCGCATCATCTGGTGCAGGCGCTCGCGCAGCGTGACCAGCATCTCGTGCTGCGTCTTGAGATCAGCTCGAGTCTGCACGGGGCCAGCACCGGGGACGATCTTCGTCTGCTCGTTGGTGAGATCCAGCAGCGTCTTCGACGCCGTCATCAGTCCGCCGAGCCATCCGCCGCTGATGTAGTCCGCAATCGGATACGTGCCAACCGCGAGCACGTCGCCGGCGACGAGCACGTTGGGCTCAGGAAAGAAGACGTAGATGTCGCCGTCGGTGTGCGCCTGCCCGAGGGGAGCGAACTCGATTCGCTCGCGACCGAGCGTCATCTTGCCGGCGTTGTATGAGGTCTTCGTTGGCCACGCCACTTTCGGAAGAGCCTTGTACGTCCGATGCTGCCACTCGAGGAAGATGTCGTTGGCCAGGTACTGCTTCGTGTTCTCGTGCGCGACGATCTGCGCGCCCGCCTGTCCGAGCAACTCGTTCGACCCGGTGTGCTCCACGTGCCAGTCGGTGTTGAACAGATAGCGGACAGGCTTACCCGCGGTGAGTTCGGAAACAGTCCTGGACAGGTCCGTCGCGTGCTCCCGAAGACCGCCGTTCACCATCGCAGCGCTGTCATCGCCGGTGACGACAACGACGTTGCCACCCGCACCGGAAATGAGTGTGAGCGTCTCACTCAGACGAGTGGAGGTGAGCGACGTGTGATCGCTCTGCGCGTACGTGCGACGGATCGCACCGAACGGAAGTGACAGAACTGAGGCACCGCCGATCAGCGTACGAAGCACGTCCCGGCGACTTGGCGCGGGAGCCATGGGCAGAGTCTAGCGTGAAACGGCGCCTGCCGAAAGCGTGTCAGCGACCGATTTTCCCAGGATCCTGACTACTGCCGGGGCCATCGGCTTCGGGGTCTCCAGCGGAAGTAGGGCGTGAGCAGAATTCCCCATGTGATGAACACGATGAGCGACGCTGTCACGCCCAGCCGGAACTTTGGGGGAAGCCCGGTTGACATTCGGGCGAACACTCAGCAAGACGGACACCATGTCGTGTTCCGCAGTGAATTCGCCGCCGAGCGGAGGGATTCTTCCCGCAGGAAGACTGATGGCTGCCGAGTCAGCTGTCCGGTCGAGAATATCTCCGCCCCCGGCACGGACTATTCGCCAGAACCTCGCTCGCGCGGTTC